>CAWCJN010000007.1:0-319081 GCA_963795945.1 uncultured Pseudomonadota bacterium | reverse complement strand
GGTAGTTGCGAAGGCGATCGCTGGTCCTGCTGCATGGCTATCCGCAGACTCATGTTATATGGCATAAGGTCGCGCCGAGGTTAGCCGAGCATTTCCGATTGATCATCCCCGACTTGCGCGGGTACGGGGCGAGCAGCAAGCCCGCTACCGACACTGAGCACATGCCGTATTCCAAGCGCGCGATGGCCTTGGACATCGTCGAAACGATGACAGCGCTGGGCTTCGAGCGCTTCGATATGGCGGGGCACGATCGCGGCGGGCGGTAGCCTATCGGCTCGCGCTGGATCATCCGGAGCGGGTGCGGCGAATGGCGGTTTTGGACATCATCCCGACGCTCGAGCAGTTCGAGCGGTTGAACCGGTTGAGCGCGCGTCAGGCTTATCACTGGTATTTCCTCGCGCAGCCCGCACCATTCCCCGAGACTCTTATCGGCCATGATTCGGATTATTTTTTAAATCACACGCTTGAATCGTGGTGCGGCACGCCCGGAGCATTCACGCCCGAGGCAATGGCGGAATATCGGGCGGCGTTCCGCGATCCTGCGGTGATTCATGCGACCTGAAGATTATCGCGCGGGGATCGCTGCCGACTGCGAGTTCGACGAGGTCGATCGCAAGGCGGGTCGCAAGATCGCGGCTCCGTTGCTCGCACTATGGGGTGGGCGGGGACGTCCGAATCGGAGTCTCGGCCTACTCGAGGTGTGGAAGAGTTGGGCGACCGAGGTAAATGGCGAGCCATTGGATTGCGGTCATTTCATCCCGGAGGAGCGCTCCGAAGAGCTCGCGGAGCGCCTGCTGGAGTTCTTCAGGTGAATCCGTCATATCAAATCGCTGCTTGCACCTCAGTTGAGCGCCAGTGTCACGCGGATCACAGTTCCTGTGATTCCGCGAAATCGAGCCAGATACACTCCAGATGATAGTTAGACTCCAGCGAACCATTCGTAGCCCTGATCTTCCCAGTAGCCGCCGACCCGATTCGGCAGGAAGTTTATCTCGGTCAGATACTTCACGTTCTTGTAGCCGAGCTTGATTGCCGAGTAGAGCCGCAGCGGCGCGCCATGCGAAGCCATCAGTTGGCGCCCATTCATGCCGTAGGCGAGCAATGTCTGTGGATGCATTGCGCTGGCAAGATCCCATCCCGACCAGTAGTTCGAGTCGAACGAGCGGAACTCGACGAACTTGACGGCCGGATTAAGTCCGGCGAGCTTGGCGATTTCACTGACGCGCACGCCTTGCCAGGAAGCAACCGCCGACCAGCCTTCGACACAATGATGCTGCACGCGCATCGAGGTTAAAGGCAGGTTTTGCAATTGAGCGAGAGTGAGGGTGAGCGGCTGCCGCACCATCCCGCCAACCTTGAGCGACCAGTTAGCCGGCGCGGTCGGCGTGACGTCGGAGATGAAGTAGCTGGGAAAGGCCTCCTCGGGAGTTTGAGCGGATTCGGGCAGTTCAGGGGCGAGCTTATGCGGTGAAAAGAGTAACTCTTCGAAACTGCGATTCCATCGGCCCATTACATTGAGGAACACTTTAGCCGGACGGCTTTCGCATCCCGCAAGCAACGACATCGCGGCTGCGCCACCAATAAAGTTGCGTCGGTTAATCAACCTGCTCACGGGTGCCTCCGGAAATCATCTTGACGATCTCGCGCGGATGCGAAGCAACGAGAATTAGATGCGTTATGACGAAGAGAACTAGCAGGCAGAGTCCCGCAAGATGGACTTCGCGGGCCCCATCGTTACCGCCGAACAGAAGCGTCAGAAAGTGAAGTTGTACCGGCTTGTAAATCGCGAGTCCTGACAACACCATCACGATTCCGAAGACAATCACCGAACTATACGCGAGCCGTTGCAGACCGTTGTAAAAATCCGGCGGCGGCGGATTCTTGCGGATACGCGTGTAGTAGGCAAACTGCCTAACGGCATTGATCGTATCGCGACGTGGGAGGAACAGGCGTCTGCGCCATTCGCCGCTAAGGAAATAGTAAGTGACGTAAAAGATGCCGTTCTGCACGAAAAACCAGGCGATCGCGAAATGCCAGTGACGGCCACCCGCGAGCCATCCGCCGATAGTTAGCCACGATGGCGGCGGCGTGCCCTGAAACGGATACCACGTGTACTGCGCGCCTTGCGGTCCGAATGCAGGATAGGCGGTCAGGATTTGCAGGCCGCTCCCGGCCATCAGCAGTAAGAAAAGAGCATTGCACCAATGCGTGATGCGCAGGACCAGCGGCTGTTCGCGTCGAACTTTGTGATTGATGTCATTCATATCATCGACAAAATGTCCATCAAACGGTATTGAAGCAGTCGTAGCGAGGTGTACGCATGACTTTACTCAGGATGTACGCCATCACCGCAATCGTGCTGACCTTGAAGATGGTCGCAATCTCGATTGTGCAGGGACGTGCGCGAGTGAGCACCGGCGTCTTCACGAATCCGGAAGATGCTCGAACCTTTGGCGGCAAGCTCGAGGCGCATGAAGCGCCCGCGGTCGAGCGTGCTTCGGCAGCCTGGCGCAACGATCTCGAGAACATTCCAATTTTCCTGATCCTGGCGTGGATTTATGTTGCTGCCGTTCTGTCGCTCGGCGCGTTTGAGATTTACTGCAGCGTGTTCATGATCGCCCGGATCATTCACACGATTACCTATCTTGCGGCTGTGCAGCCATGGCGAACGATCTCCTTCACGGTCGGTGCGCTCGCGATGTTGGCGTTGACAATCCATCTATTAATCAAAGTTGTGTTTGTCTGATCCGCTAATTGCGCCGTGAGAATTTGCGGCTTGATGCAGCCCTTGATGGCTTCCAGGCCGTCATCGCCACCTCTGCCATATCACGCAAAACCGTCGGATCCGCGCCAGCTTTATTGACGACATTCATGCCGTGCGCGACGCCCATGAAGAAACGGGCGAGCGCTCGCGGGTCCTGACGCGAATCGAGCGAACCTTCGGCCTGCGCGCGACGCAGTACCTGATAGATTGCTGATTCCTGCGCCACCAGCATCTCGGCGATCTTTCGACCAATTGAATCGGCGTCGGAGATGCATTCAAGCGCAGTGTTTGTTAACAGGCATCCGCGTGGAAATTGCGAATCGCTGGTCCGGCGAATGATCGAGGCGAACATCCGCTCAATCGCCCGGCGCGGATCAGGATCGGACAGTTCAGCAAAAAGAGGCTTTGCGATGAGATCGAGATAACGGTCAAGCGCCGCGAGGAAAAAGCGTTGTTTGTCGCCGAAACTCGCATATAGACTGCCGCGATTGATGCCGATGGCATTGATCAGATCACTGATTGAAGTGGCTTCGTAGCCACGACGCCAGAACAGCATCATCGCACGATCGAGCACCGCATTCTGATCGAATTGCTTAACGCCTGCCATCTGATGATCTATTAATCCATCGTCAGTTCGTTGGAATGACCATTTTTACACCTAATGATGGAAAACGCGAGATCTAAGCGGTTCGCTTGACTGAACGTTCCAACATGGATTAGGGTGCGATTGAAACTCTTTCAGAGGAGAAAGCAATGGACGCTAACGTCAAAGCATCGATTCTGCACGATGTCGTGCGCCGGATGGGCGGCGGTGGCGCGGAAATCACCACACCGGAGTGGGTCGATTTCGTAAAAGCGCAGAATGACGCTTATCAGACCGGTCCGGAAGTCGGCGAGAAAGTTCCTTCCTTCACACTTGCCGATCAGAATGGCGCGATGCGCTCGCTCGACAGCCTGATGGGCAACAATGGACTGCTGCTGGTTTTCAGTCGGAGTGCCGGATGGTGACCCTATTGCCGTAACCAGCTCGTCGAGCTGCAACTCTCTCTTTCGAAACTTAAGGCGCACGGTATTAACGCCGCTTCGATAACTTATGATTCGCGCGAAACGCTCAAAGCGTTCAGCGACGCCAACCGGATTGAATATCCGATGCTATCCGATGTGGGCAGCAAAGTGATTGGGGCATTCGGCATTCTGAACACGAATATCCCGCAAGACCATCAGATGCTCTATGGGATACCTTTTCCAGGTGACTACTTATTGAGTTGCGAT
Source organism: uncultured Pseudomonadota bacterium (assembly GCA_963795945.1). Lineage (GTDB taxonomy): Bacteria > Desulfobacterota > Binatia > Binatales > Binataceae > JAJPHI01. The sequence continues at coordinate 315,045 of CAWCJN010000007.1, read as the reverse complement.
GGAACAGTGCGCGAGAAGCATTTTCTGCCTAGCTATGAGCATCGCGCCTCTGCGTCGCAGATAGTGCTCCGCGATTCCGAATCAACTGCCGGATCCAACGCGGCACAAATCAAGACTGACTTTTTTGACGCGATCATCACCTTGTCAACCGATCGATGCTTTCCCGGCCATGAACTGGCCTTCGCAATAAAGCTGGACCTGAAGAATGGTTGGCACGTGTACGGGAAGCCGCTTCCGGCTAATTATCAGGCGATTGAGCTAGAGTTTGATGGACCGTTAGTTGATGAACAGTCAATCGAGCTGCCGCCGGCGACACCGACCTCATTTCCCGCACTCGGTGAGACGCTGCCGATTTACACCGGACAGATGAAGGCGTTTGGCAAGCTAGGGATCAAGTGGAGCCCACCGATGCCGGCGAAGTTCCTCCTCGCGCTCGGCGAGACGATCGAGCCGGGATCGCACAAAATCAGCGGCGCACTGAGCTTCCAGGCTTGCAAGGAAGATCTTTGCGAGCCGCCGCAAGCGATCAAGTTCGAGCTGCCGTTGACCATCCTCAGCGGCGTCCCTCCGGCAAAAGCAACCGACTAGAAGGAGAAAAATGGGTTTACCGGCACGTAGGTACGTCAGAGAAACTATCGCGACATTTGTCATATTGGCGATAGTATCGAGCGCGATATCGGCTTTCTCACAAGTCGGTGGACCTGTTCTTACTTCAACCAAGTCTGATGGCGCTAGTGAAGGAGCACTGATCGGTTCCACCGTCACGATGCAAAATTGGCAGAGTTATCGCCAGAATATGCCTGATGGGATGGTGATGCTTTTCGAGGGTAAATACTTCTGGAAGATGCCTGATGATGTTGCGATGGAGATCGGCCCAACCCTCATCAATCCGCTGCCGAAGAACTATCGCGAGGCGACCGAGCAATACAGCTCACAGGTCACCGTGACCGAGCTTCCTGATGGCCGGTTGAATCTATCCGGTTATCACGGTGGCACGCCGTTTCCGAATCCGACTGAGCCGCACAAGGCATGGAAGATTCTCGCTAATCTATGGTTTCGCTATCAACCGCATCTTAGCGTGGACACTAATGGCGTGGTCTGCACGATCGATAGCGGACATAGTACGAGCTGCAAAGCCGGCATGAAGGTATATCGGCAGCTATCCTATAATACCGACCCAGGTATCCCGGCTGAGGTTCCGGGAGCCGCCGGTAAATACTTTACGCAATACGAAATGGTCAAGGAGCCTGAGCAGGAGCGTTACACTACTGTTCTGACTATCTCTTACGCCGATCTCACACGTCCGGAAGATGTATATGTATTCATTCCCGCTCTGCGGCGCTATCAACCAATGTCGCCGATGGCGAGATGTAGCGCCGATCTCGGCACTGATGAAACTCCTGACGACCGGCGATATGGATTCAATACCAATCTGACGCAAGTTAAAGCCGAGTTGCTGGGTGAGCGAAAAATTCTGAGTCTGCTCGATTTCAAGATGCCGTCCGGGCGATTTCCCGCAAACTATGATATGTCGCTGGGATGGCCGCAGCCTTCATGGGGTAAATGGCAGCTCCGCGACGTTTATGTGGTTGATGCCTCCAAGCTGCCGGGAGTGGGTTCCCATCATTGTGTTGGAAAGCGAGTCCTATACATAGATAAAGCGAACGATGCTTCGCTCTGGCAGGATTTGTATGACGAGCAACTCAAGCCGTGGCGGTTCGTCGGCTTCTTCCTACGCACGCTTGACGTTCCCGGGATCGGACCGGTCGATAATTCCAATTCTATGGTTTACGGGTTTTGGGACGTAAAATACGATCATGCAACGATCTTTGCGGAGGCAGGAGAGAATGCGCCGTTTTATGTGAATCAGCAGGCGCCGGCTGACTTCATGGATGTAGCGCGGTACACCACTCCGGGCGGCCTGAGTATGATTATGCGCTAAATTCAGCCGTGCACTGCTATCGAGCAGCGGTGGCGGCAGCAGCAGAGGCAAGTGGATGACAGCCGCAATTGGTATTGATATCTATGGCACGTTGGTTGATCCCCAAGAGATGAGTATTCATCTGCAACCGCTGGTCGGTAGTCTCGCCGACAAGGTTGCCGAGATTTGGCGAACCAAGCAATTAGAGTATTCGTTTCGGCGCACTGCGATGAAGTTGTACGAAGATTTTAGCGTTTGCACGCGTCAGGCGTTGGCGTATGCACTAGATAGTCAGAACGTGCAGCTTCCCACTTCGGAGCAGAACGACTTGCTCGAAAAATACCAGCAGCTCAGCGCATTACCTGACGTGATTCCGGGATTACGGGATTTGAAAGCCGCCGGACATACGCTTTGTGCTTTTTCAAATGGTCTCGAGCAAAACGCGCGTAAAGTGCTTACCTCAGCCGGACTGATTTCCTACTTTGATGGAATCATCAGCACCGACGAGGTCAAAAGCTTCAAGCCGGACCCGCGGGTTTATCAATTATTGCAGCAGCGTCTGGGCCGCGCGCCGAACGAGACCTGGTTGATTTCGAGCAATGCGTTCGACGTGATCGGAGCGAAAGCGGCGGGGCTCCGTGCGGCATGGATCAAGCGAGATCCCAATGAAGTCTTTGATCGATGGGATATTCTGCCCGACGTGACCGCCGCCGACCTCGAGGACGCGTCGCTGCAACTGCGCAAAATTTAGTCTGTGCGAGGGATCACATATTCACGGATTTCCGCGCGCGTCAGGGCAACCCAGACGCGCGCGAATGACGACTACTACTGAGCTGCGCGACGCACTGGTGGTGGTCGCGCAGCTCGTGCGTCTGACTACTTGTTCGCGCTCATCTCGGCGCGGCTACCGAGGCGTTCGGTTGGATACTCGAAAGCCGGGTCGTTCTTGAGCACCGGCAGCACCTTTTCCGCAAACAGCTTGAAGCTCTTCTCCAGCTTCGGATAGGGCAATCCACCGAAAGCGAAGGTGCCGATCACATGTTCGAGTGGCACGGTCTGGTGGATGTACCGTAATTTTTCGAGCACTTGCTCAGGAGTACCGGCGGCGTGGAGGCTCGTGAAGAACTCGATCGCCTTCTGCTTCGCGTCGGCATCAGCCTGAAGCTTGCTGTAGGTCTTCTCCAGCTTGGCGTAAAACTCATAACCTTTGACGCCGCGCAGATGGCCGTCGGAAAAGTGATAGTGGTTGTCGATCGAATCCCACATCGCTTCAAGGTACTTGTTGCCAAGGTCATGCGCTTCACGCGGATCGTCCGAGCACAAGATGTTGAGCAGACCGATCGGCGCGCGCGGCTTGATATTGTTGGCGAGTGCGGTTTCGCGATAGCGCTTGTAATCGGCTGCCGTGTCTTCCCAACTGCGCTGCGCGATGATTAGTACACCAAGACCGAGTTTCGCCATGATCTCGGCTGACTCGGGACTAACGCTCGAAGCATAAAAACGGTCCTCCGGGTGAGAAATCGGGCGCGGCCGAATCTGAATCTCCGGAATCTTGTAGTACTTGCCGTCAAACGAGAAGCTCGGCTGGGTCAGTCCCTTGCGCACGATAATGGCTGCTTCCACAAAGCGGTCACGGGCCTCGTCCATCGGGATGCGATAGCCGTTATATTCGACAGTCGCCGCGCCGCGTCCAAAACCAAAGATGGTGCGACCACCCGACAGCACATCGAGCAAGGCAATTTTTTCTGCGATTTTCACCGGATCATGCCACGGCAACACGATGACCGCAGTGCCGAGTTGCACCTTTTTCGTGCGGCCTGCCACGTAGGACAAGAGCTGGGTCGGGTCGGGCGACATCACGTAGCCGGTGAAATGATGGTCGAGCGCCCAGACCGAGTCGAAGCCCAGTCCTTCGCTCATTTCCATCAGGTTGAGTTCGTCTTGATAAGTTTCGCGGTCCGGCTTGTTGCCGAAACTGGTCAGTTGGAGCGTCATTCCTACTTTCATTCGCGTCTCCTTGGTCAGCCTCGAAGAGTGTCGTTGTACAAACTGTGATAGTGCGATTTAACCTCAAACGCAAAGGCAATGAAGCGCCACGGGTTCACGGTCAAACAACTTAAGGAGCGCCGGTTCGGCGTTGTTGCCGGACGGTTTTCGCTTTTTACTGGTAAATTGCGTCTGATTCTCGTATAAGCAAAGAAGAATCCTAATTTAAGCTCAGCTTTTGTCTATGAGCAAATAAATGGCAGTCCTTACCAACTCAGGAGGGAACCTAATGGCAGAATTCGATCTTCAAATCAAAGGCGGCACGGTCGTCGATGGCACCCGGGTGCCGCGTTTTCGCGGCGATGTCTGGATCAAAGACGGCAAAATCGCACAGATCGGTGGGCGCGCTCCCGGCTTCGCCAAGAAAATGATCGACGCCGACGGCCTGATCGTGGCGCCGGGCTTTGTCGATCTACATACGCATTATGATGCCCAGATTCGATGGGATCCTTACTGTACGATCTCCGGATGGCATGGCGTTACCTCGTTGGTGCTCGGCAACTGCGGCTTCGGCTTTGCCCCTGTCAAACCGGATTTTCGCGATCGCTCAATGCTGACGATGACTCGCACCGAGGCGATCCCGTATTCCTCTATGAAGACCGGGATGACCTGGGATTGGGAGACGATTCCCGAGTACATGGATTCGCTGGATCGCGCCCCGAAGGGCATCAACTGTATCCAGTACATGCCGACCGCCTCGTTGATGACTTACGTCATGGGTCTCGAAGCAGCGAAGACTCGACCGGCGACTGAGCAAGAGCGCACCGAGATGCGCCGGTTGCTCGCGGAAGGACTCGATGCTGGACTCTGTGGGTTTTCTATCCAGCGGCTTGGACGTCATTCGGGACAGGCCGACTTTGATGGCTCGCCGATGGTCACCGATACGATGGTCGATGAGGATATCCTGAATCTCGCGCGCGTGCTGCACGAGCGCGACGAAGGCTTTATCGAAATCACGCAGGCGACCGGTCATATCAAGGAAGACCTCGCGTTCGTCGAAAAACTAGCAGGCGAGGCGCAGCGCCCGATTCTCTTTCAGGCGATCACCGCCAGCATCACGAATCCGGATATCCATCGGAAGAGCCTTACGTGGATAGAGAGGATGCGCGCGAAGGGGCTGCCGATCTTTGGACAGGGCGGCACCGTCCGTAGCGGCTTTGCGTTCACGCTCGAGCATTGGAATCTCTACGATGTGTCGGCGGCATGGCGCGATATGCTGACCGGCAACAAGGATGAACGCGCAGCCAAGATGCGCAATCCGGCGATGCGCGAAGCGGCCAAGAGCGAGCGCGCGATGTACGCGCTCGACAAGAACGCTCCCGGGATTGGCGGCAAACTGCCCAAGCTGATTGTGCAGTGGGTTGAGAACAAGCCCGAGCTCGAAAAATACGTCGGCAAATCGCTCGGCCAGATTGCACAGGAGGAGGGCAAGCATCCGGTCGATGTGATGATCGATCTATCGCTGGCGACTGATCTCAAGGCCGAATTTCTCCAGCCCGAGCGAGTTTTCAACGCTGACTACAACGCGGAAATCGTGAATAACTCGATGTTCACCTTCCCGGGCGTGTCGGACGGCGGGGCGCACACCAAGTTCTTCACCGGCGGCGCGTTCACGACTGACTTTCTCCGATGGTTGGTGCGCGACGAGCAGAAGATCACGCTCGAAGAGGCGCATTATCGACTGTCCGCTTTGCCGGCGCATGCGGCGGGCTTCCGCGATCGCGGCGTGCTGCGCGAAGGCGCGGCGGCGGATGTGGTGGTCTACGACCTCGATGGACTCGATATCGAGCCGGACTGGATCGGCGAAGTTGCGCACGATCTGCCCGGCGGCGAATGGCGGCGGGTACAGCGCTCGAAGGGCTATCGCTCGATTATCGTGAATGGCGAAGAGACCTTCGCAGACGGGAAGTGCACGGGCGCGACGCCGGGCAAGCTCCTGCGGCACGGCAAAGCCTAAGCGTCAGAAAGCAGTCTGAGTAATCAAGGGGCGGCGCGTCGCGCCGCCCCTTTTCTTTTTTGCAGCTACTTACTAGCCTGCATTCCAAGCTTCGCGACTCATCAGGATTGTCAAAGGCCTTTTCGATCAGCTGTCGGTCAGAATTCTGCTTGTGCCGGTCCCACGTATGTCAAAAGACGCTTTCAGTTGATGTCGTTTGCTACAAAGTGGCAGAAATGTATTCCAGTTGACGGGTGAACGAGTTTTGTGGAATAGGGGAATTCCAAAAATTTTTCGGGAGGAAATAGTTATCGAAGAGAGCAAAACGGGGTAGTTGGGCGGACTGTTCTACTTCAAGCGACGCGAGGGATCGCGCGCCAAGAGAATCCGTCCTCCATCGAAGACCGCAAAGGTCTATCCACCGATCGATTGATCAGAGACGAACGTTTACGGAATGAGGAATGGACTTGATGTCTAAGCCATTATTGGAGAAGTGGCGTCCGAGATGGAAATCTCGAACGTCGAAATTAATTATCCTGACGATCAGCGCCGCGGTCGGCTTGACCTTGATGCTGACGAACGGTAACGCGTCGGCACAGAGTGCGATTCCACCTGCGCCTGGCACCAAGATCACGATGCAGAACTGGCAGCAGTACAAGCAATTTATGCCCGACGGCTTGGCCGCAATGTTTGCCGGCCAATTTTCGTGGAAGCTGCCCGCGAATATCGAAATCGATATAGGCCCAACAGTCAATATCCCTGAGCCGCCGACCTATGTCGCAGCGACTGAAAAGTACAGTGGCCAAGTGCAAGTGGTTCACATGCCGGACGGCCATCTAGATGTGCGTAACTATCAAGGCGGTGTGCCTTTCCCGAATCCACAAGAACCCGACAAAGGTTACAAGGTTCTGGTGAATACGTGGTATTCCTATCGGCCACACTTGAATGTTGCGAACGTCGCATATCCGGTCAGAGACTGCATTGTTGACCGCTTTTCGAATACTACTTGTGAAACAATTGATATTGTCTATCGCCAAGAGGGTTACAATACTGATCCCGGGGTGCCGGTCAGTGAATCGGATAAGGTATGGTACACCGAGTGGCTAATGGTTGAGTCGCCGGAAGAAGCCAAATATACTGCTCAACTGACGTTATTCTACAAAGATAACCAAACTTTTCAGGACGAATATGTTTTTGTGCCGAATCTGCGACGGACTCTCCGTTTGTCGTCGAGCGCACGATGCTCGCCGTTGTTCGGCAGCGACTTAACTCAAGATGACGCTCAGGTCTCAGGATTTAATGGAGGAATATCGCTTTTCAACGCAAAATATCTGGAACGGAAAAAAATAATCGCACTGACCGGCGCTTATAATTACTATGAAGTTGGCCATGACTTTCCGAAGAACTTTTACCAGCCGCTGATGTTTCCACCGCCTGCGGTAGGAAATTGGCAGGTTCGTGATGTCGATGTACTTGATATCCGGCGCATTCCGTCCGATGCCCCCGGCTACTGCTATGGCAAACGGGTCATGTATATCGATACCTACTACCACACCGGTCATTGGCAAGATCTTTATGATGCCAATATGAAGCTGTGGAAAGTAGCGCTTCTGGCAGTTCCCGATTCGGCGAAAGTCCCTGGAGTACCGGGTGGGCGCGCCCCCGGACTCGATGGGTTCTTCACGTTGTGGGACGTTCAGAACGATCATCTCACGTTGATCACGGGCCTCAACGAAAAGGGCGAGGGCTATTTTGTGAATAGTGACGCGCCGAAGGAATTCCAGGATTACGCGAGGTATGCGACACCCGGCGGCCTGACTGAAATAATGCGCTAATCTGTCGGCAAAAGGGCAGGCACACCGTGCCAGCCGAAAGAACTCGGGAAGCAGCGCAACGCGCTGCTTCCTTTTTTATGCGCGCTTGCGCGAACATCATCGCTCCTCTTCAATCTTCTGATGGCGCGGATGAGAAAGGCGGCACGGCTATGGCGCAATGACGAGGCGCGCGCGGCCGCCATGCAAATAATAATTTCCCCAGAGCGGGCGGATTACTTTGCGGTCGAGCCGTGCGAACTATTTGGTCGCGAGGCGCCGCTCGAACTCGAACTCGGCTCAGGGCGCGGCGATTTCATTATCGAGCGCGCCGCGGCGATGCCGGAGCGCGACTTCCTCGCTGTCGAGCTCGCGGCGACGTTTGCGCAATTTATGGCCCTGCGGGCCGCTCGCCGGAATCTGACGAATTTGCGTGTGCTGCGGATGGATGCACGACCATTGATCTATCTGATGCTCCAACCGCACAGTATAAACGTCTGTCATATCTATTTTCCCGATCCGTGGCCAAAGGAACGCCAGAGCAAGCATCGCCTGTTCACTCGTGATTTGGCGCAAGGTCTGCAGCGAGTGCTCGCGCCGGGCGCCCCACTCTATGTCGCAACGGACGTAGAGGGTTATGCGCGGATAATCTTTGCGATCCTCGAAGACGCGAACTTCGCTCGTATCACTGAGACGCCAGTACCCGGCGCATCATTGACGGGCTTCGCCCGCAAATTCCTCGCCGAAGGACGGGAGATTTATGCAGCGACTTTCAACGCACCGCTCTGAGTCTTGCTGCGCGGCATGCACTTGCCTTGCCCTGCTTCAATGTCTAGGCTTTCGCTATTCATGATGACGCGGCGCGGATGGATAGCGACGGCTCTCAGTGCGCTTATGCTCGGTGGATGTGCCGCGCGCAAGCCGCCGAGTGGTGAGGATTACTACGTCAAAGCGACGCAGGAATATTCGTCGCATTTTTATCAGCCGGCAATCGCCGATTATCAAAAGCTGATCGATGAATACCCGTTCAGCCCGTATGCCGAAGAAGCCGAGCTCAACATCAGTTTGGCGTATTATAAAATGCACAATTATGCGGAGTCGATCGGCTCGCTGAACGATTTCCTGCGGATGCATCCGACGAGCAAACATGTCGAAGAGGCTACCTACTATCTCGCAATGGCGCATTACGATCAGATTGGGCGTCCGGATCAGGATCAGACGCACACCGAGCTCGCCCTACAACAATTCGAGACGCTCGAACGGCGTTTCCCAGAGAGCGACTTCGCGCAACTCGCACACGAACAGGTCGCGATCTGCCGCGAGGTGCTCGCGCGACACGAATATGTAATTGGTGATTTCTATTACAGCCGCTCGAATTACAAGGCGGCGGAATCGCGCATGGCGGAACTGATGGCGCTTTATCCTGATACGCCGATTGCGCCGGACGCGCTTTACCATCTCGGGCGCACGCTTGAGAAGCAAGGGAAAAAGTATTCAGCAGCGCAGGCCTTTACTGCGCTCAAAGAGAAATTTCCCAAGACCAAATATGCGGCGGAAGCCGACAAGGAGCTCGCCAAACTAAATCAACCGGTCGATACAGAGGAAGATCCGCTGCAGTTAGTACTCACTGAAAGCGGCTTCGGCAAGGATGACTTAAACGCGAATCATGTAGCGGTGCATGAAAGCCTGCAAAATCTCGCCTCAGCCGGCGACGCGGCGTATGGTCCGGACGGTCTGCCAATTCTTCAGCCGCAAGCTGATGCTAGTCCCGCCAAGTCCGACCCACAGGAGCATCCCGTGAAACCCGGACCGGCGACCTTGCGCGCTATCCGGCTATCATCTTCTGATCCGCCGATGTCAGTAATTCTTGATCTGACTGGCCCGGTTACTTACAGCGATAATCTCGATCACAACCAGGGTTCTTCGTCGCTTACCCTTTATCTCAAGAGCGTTACTGCTGACGCCAGCATGGCGCGTCATCTAACTTTCGACAAGTCGATCTTCCGCGATTGCGATATAGCCTCCGATGATGGTGGTACCCGAATTACGGTCAATACCAGCCCGGTATCGCGCTTTGCAGTCGTACCACTATCAAAACCCGATCGTCTGCTGATTACGTTCACACCTGATAGGTGGCGCGCCAAACCCTGATCAGGCGATTGGCTCCGCAGCAGACCATTCAAACAATTCCGCATTTTAGGTTCTTAGCTAAAGACCTGATCGAAGCGCAGATCGAGAAAAGTCAGCACCACGTCGACGTAGAGTCGGAGTCCCCACATTAGACCTTCGATCGGCATCCGCTCGTCATTACCATGATAGAGCGCGCCGAAAGGCATTTTTGGATCGAGCCGGACCGGCGCAAAGCCATAGCAGGTTGCGCCAAGCTGCGCGTAGAACTTGCTGTCAGTCGCCCCAGGGAGCATCCATGGAATTGCCCGCGCACCGCGATCGGCTTTCTCTACCTTTTCTTTAATCAGACGAAACAGCGGCGTATCGTGACTTGACTCGGCGGGTGGCGCAGCTTTGATTACTTCGAGCGCCGCTTGAGGTCCGACGATCTCCCGCAGCTCTTTTAGAAAGCTTTGCTGATCCTCACCGGGCAGAGTGCGTCCGTCCAAGATGACGGAGGCTTCGCCCGGAATCACATTATCTTTGTAACCTGCGCGGACCATCGTAGGTGTGACCGTATTCGCCAGCATTGGACGAAACAACGGAGGCGCTTTCTCCGGCGGGATACCCAATTCGGCCAAGGTCGCGCGCATCAAGGGAGTGACCCGCCGCCGCATCGAAGTCTGGGTGATTCGCGTGATGAGCTCGGCGATGAGCGCAATTGCAGTATCAGTTCGCGGCATCGAGCCGTGGCCGGGAGCAGCCGTCACGGTCATCCGAACTGTGACGAAACCCTTTTCCGCGACCTGAATCGGATAAAAGCGCCGCTCGCCTATGAAGAGCGTGAAGCCGCCGGTTTCATTCAACACGAAACCAGCGCGGACTAATTCCGGATGATTCTCGACCAGAAACCGAGCACCGAGCTCCGATCCTGCTTCTTCGTCGGCGACGGCGGCGAGGATTAAATCCCGCGAAGGGAGTGCGCCCACTCGCGAGATCGCGGTCAGCAGTCCTAGATCCATCGCGCATTTCGCTTTCATGTCGATCGCGCCGCGACCCCACACGCATCCATCAGCGATTTCGGCTCCGAACGGCGGACGCGTCCAGCGGGCCGCTTCGACCGGCACGACGTCGGTATGCGATGAAAGCATCAGCGGCGCTTGTGATTGACTAGCGCCAGCGATGCGCGCGATCAGATTCGCTCGCATCGGAGCAGGTTCGACGATAGTAGTGGCGATTCCCGCCCCAGCCATGATGTTAGCCAGATAATCCGCGGCGATGCGCTCATTGCCGGGCGGATTAGTCGTGTCGAGCCGGATGAGCGCGCGCAAATGATTAAGCGTCTGGCGCTCAAAGCTCTCCCAAGGGATTCTCATTGAAGACTATTTTCCTCGATGGCCTAAAGGTGTTGGGATTTGCAGTTTACCGGCAACGCGCGAAGCTTGTGTAGTCTCAGGTATTATCTGGGTGCTCTTTGAGTATGGGCAACGCGAAAAATCACTGTGTTCGATTAGCTTTGCTTGACCGTTCTTACGTTCAATCCTAATGTTGCGACAGAGGAAAAACCGTGGATTTGCCGAGGATTATCCCTATTTTTCCGCTGCCCAATTTTGTCTTTTTTCCCGGTGTCAAAGCGCCGCTGCATATCTTCGAGCCGCGCTATCGCCGGATGATCGCGGAGGTTGACAAGAGCGACGGCATCATCGGAATGACTATGCTCAAAGGTGATTGGGAAAGAGATTACCACGTTTATCCGGACTTCTATGCGATTGGCTGCGCCGGACGCGTCAGCGCATTAGCGCAACTTCCCGATGGTCGTTATAACCTGCTGCTCGAGGGAATCAGCGAATTTCAGATCACTCGTGAAATTCGCGAGCATGCTTATCGCACGGCCGAAATTCAATGGCGTCCAACTCCGGAAGCGAGCCTTCATCTCGATCCATCAGCAATGGAAGATCTACGCCACGTATTGATTCGATATTTGGGCAGTTCGGCGGACGATTTATGGCAGTCGCTGGTAGAGCAGCGCGGCCTTCGCGGAGCAGATTTGATTAACTTCATCTGCTTCCATCTCGACGTTTATCCGATAGACAAGCAAACCTTGCTCGAAGCTGGCGAGTCGCGCGCCAGCTGCTTGATCGATGTGCTCACTTTCAAACTGGAAGAACGCAAGCTTGGCCGAGACCAGGGTGGGAGCGGCTCGGGTCCTCTACAGTAGTCGCCATTTAATAGGTCCTATGTATTCGCGCCTCCGAGGAGAGCGATAATGCAGCGCATGTGGCGGAGCTGCGACATCCTACGATTTTGGAGATCGCCAATGCACGATGATTTAGCATGATGACGCGCAAAACATCAGATATCTGGTGTACTGTTTGTGCGCATGCTTCGCAAAACGCAAATGATTTAGCATAAATGTAATATAGCTGTATTCATTAGCCGGATTTGGCGCAAGTATTCTTTCAATTTCTGTAAGGTTGCAGAAATCAATCGAATGCTTGATTATGGCATCTCTTTTGCTTTGTCCAGTACCAAAGCGTACAAGAAAATTTTGCAAGCAACCCGCACAGATAACAATCATGTGTCTGCCGGAGGAGGGGTGGCCAAGCTAATGGAATTGGAAAATGGGATTCTAGGTTCGATCTTCGTCCCCGATATCATCACACCGGAACAGTTCTATGATATGCGCCGTGATGACAGCAGTATCGCGCCGGTTAAACGCCTGATGATGGCGGTATTGGAAGATGCGCTGCGCTGCTTTCAGAATAATGCCGATGCTCGGAGCGGGCTGCGTCAACGCCTCTTTGCTGAAGCCGAGCAATGGCTGTGCGGCGACATGGGTGATGGGCCGTTTTCGTTTGAGACGGTTTGCGAGACCCTCGGAATTCAGCCGCAATTCTTGCGCTCGGGATTACGTGCTTGGCGGGAGCAGCAACTGGCGGGGAACTCACAGCGGCGCCTCGCGCGCCGATCGCCAGTTGTACGCAGTGGCAAAATCAGCGCCTCGACGCGTCGTCGCAACCAGCAAGTGATCCAGGCCAGCTAACCAGCTAGCACGATCTGCGAGCGATCCGCCTTATCAACGCGGATCGCTCGACTTTCTTTGCTAACACCTGACCAATAATCAATTAGCGAACTGCTGGAGCCCGGTTTCTCAGTTTCAGACAGCTTGGTACAGCGCGACCCCATCTCGATCGATTCGCTTGGCACGGCCCTCGATGCGCGAAAGTTCCAGATGGGCCAACGTCTCGAAGGTTGCAGCCATCACATGCATGATTGGGCGGTCTTCGTCACCAAAAACCTGCGATGCAACCTCGAAGGCGCATTTTGGCTTGCGCCGGATCAGATCGAGCATTTCCGCTTCACGATAGCGATGATGCTCAATTAGCTGGTTCGCGCGATGCCGATGGTCTTGATAAATCCCGCCATGCGCCGGCAGTACGAGTTCCACGTCGAAGCGCTGCACCTTACGTTGTGACTCGATGAAATCACCTAGCGGATTGCCATCAGGGAGGGAAGGGTAGAGTCCGACGTGCGGCGTGATCTTGGGCAACAGGTGATCACCGACGATCAGGACTTTCTCTTGACGCAAGTAGATTACACAGTGACCCGGCGCGTGGCCAGGCGTCCAGATTACCTCGAATTTGCGATCGCCGACCGGAATCACATCGCCGTCGTTCAGGTATTTGTCGGGTTTCGGCAACGGATTGTACATGTTGGTTCCGAACCAAGCCGGGCGCATGCCTTCGGGCGGATGCTGTTCGACCGGGAAGCCGTGGGTCTTGAAGAATTCAACCGCGTCGGGCCGCGATGACGGCGGTCCGAAGGTGAGCATCCGCGTGACCCGTTCAACTTCGCGTTCATGCAGAAGGGTTGTTGCGTGGCTGCGCTCTTTGATAGTCGCGGAGCTTCCGAAATGATCGACATGATGGTGTGTGCCGATCAGGGTTGTGAGGTTTTCGAGTTTAATCCCGACCTGTCCGAATGCATCTTCGAGCGTCGCGAGGCTATCGGGGGTGTTCATCCCGGTATCGATCAGCGTCCACGCGCCATGGCAATCTACAAGGTAGACGTTAATGATGGTAGGTCTCATCGGAAGCGGCAAAAAAATCTCGTAAATTCCCGGATGAACCTCGGCTATTTTTGCTGTCATATCTTTGGCTTTCCCGACCAGACTTCCATAGCCGCGCGACGCGTCGGCTTGGCGCTGGTCAGTTTGGGCTTCGGCTGTGTAACCCGGACAGCGCAATTAACGGCGCTCCGGCGAGCAGAAGCAGTTATTCGTGCAATTGATCCCGAACGACAAACGATGCCTTGATCGCCACCCTCCATTGCAAAATCTGATTACTATCTACAGTAGCGGCAATATCTTCGATATGGACGCTGTGAATACCCTTGATCGTGACTCCGGCCCGCGCCAAGGCGATTTGCACCGCGTCCTCAATTGAATTTGACGAGACGCCGATTAAGTCTATGATTTTCTCAACCATATCAGACCGCTCCTCGACTAAGAAGAACGCTCCGCAATTTGACCTATTTGCATGCGGGGCGTTAGTTTGTGCTCAAAACGCCATTTGCGCATATCGCGAGTAGCGATACAAGGAGCGTAGAGACTAGGTCGCGACGCGCCGCGGGAACTCGCGCAACATCGGTTGGAGAATGCATGAATTACGATAGGACATCCGTCAGGGAGCTTTTGGATAATGCCAAGGCCGCCGGTCGTCAAGCACTGAATCCGGCTGAGGGCCGCAAATTGTGCGAAGCTTACGGAATTTCAGTCCCCGCCGAGCGGCTCGCGACTTCGGCGCGTGAGGCCCGCCAGATCGCTCCGGCGCTTGGCTTTCCGCTCGTCATGAAGATCGTCTCGCCCGATATCCTCCACAAGACAGAAGCGAACGGAGTGATCGTCGGAATCAAGACGGCGGCGGAAACCGAGCAGGCGTTCGATAAAATCGTCGCGAGCGCAAAAGCGTACAAGGCCGACGCGGTAGTCGAGGGCGTGCTGCTTGCAGCAGATGATCACCGACGGGCATGAAGTTATTGTCGGCGGCCTGACTGATCCGAGTTTCGGCAAAGTGGTCGCATTTGGACTCGGCGGTGTGCTGGTCGAAGTGCTCAAGGACGTGACCTTTCGGCTCGCACCGTGCACTGAGGCCGAAGCGCTTTCAATGCTCGATGGAATCGCAGCGGCGGAGATTTTGCGCGGTGTGCGTGGTGGCGAAGAGATCGATCGTAACGCCCTGGCCCGGATCATCGTCGCGGTCGCACAACTCCTCGCCGACTTTCCCTGAAATCCGAGAGCTGGACCTGAATCCGGTCTTTGCGAGCAAGACGCGGGGCGGTCGCGGCTGATGTGCGCGTGCTGCTCGACTTTGCGCCGCGAACGGAACGTTATCGCCCATCGCAGGACGAAATCCTCCGTTCGATGAACCGAATTATGCGTCCTGATGCAGTCGCCGTGATCGGGGCATCGCCAGAGGATGGCAAGATCGGCAATTCGGTGATGAAGAATCTGATCAATGGTGGCTACGAAGGCGCGATTTATCCGATTCATCCGAAGGTGCCGGAGGTGCTCGGGCGCAAAGCATTCAAGAGCGTCAAGGAAATCCCGGGCAAGATCGATGTGGCGGTGTTTGCAATTCCCGGCTCCGCTGGTCGCCGGTGCATTGAAAGAGTGTGGTGAGAAGCAGATTCCCGGAGCTGTGTTGATTCCTTCGGGCTTCGCCGAGACCGGCAATATCGCCGGTCAGGAGGAGATCGTCAGGATTGCGCGCGAGTACAACGTTCGCCTGATGGGACCGAATATTTACGGCTTCTACTATACGCACAAGAATCTATGCGCGACGTTCTGTACACCCTACGACATCAAGGGAAAGGCGGCGCTCTCGTCGCAAAGTGGTGGAGTAGGGATGGCGATTATCGGTTTCAGCCGATCAGCGAAGATGGGAGTTTCAGCGATTGTCGGCTTGGGTAACAAATCCGATATCGACGAGGACGATCTGCTCACATTCTTCGAGCAGGACCCGAATACACAGGTCGTTGCGATGCATGTCGAGGACCTCAAGGACGGCCGATCGTTTGCCGAAGTCGCGCGCCGTGTATCGAAGCAAAAGCCGGTGATCGTGCTGAAGGCGGGACGGACCGCCATGGGCGCACGTGCCGCGCAGTCGCATACTGCCGCGCTCGCCGGCAATGATCGTATTTATGACGATGTCTTGCGACAGAGTGGAGTGGTTCGCGCAATGGCGCTGAATGACATGCTCGAATTTGCGCGATGCCTACCGATTCTGCCCACGCCCAAAGGCGAAAACGTGTTGATTATCACCGGCGCGGGCGGCTCCGGCGTGCTGCTCTCCGATGCTTGCGTGGACAATGGACTGAAATTGATGACAATGCCCGCGGATCTTGATGCCGCTTTCCGCAAGTTTATTCCGCCGTTTGGCGCGGCAGGAAACCCGGTGGATATTACTGGCGGCGAGCCGCCGACCACTTACCGCAATACAATCGCGCTGGGGCTTGAGGATTCACGCATTCATTCCCTGATTCTCGGCTACTGGCACACGATCATTACGCCACCGATGGTGTTCGCGAGGCTCGCGGCTGAGGTCGTTGAAGAGTACCGCCGCAAGGGCATCGAGAAGCCGATAGTGGCGTCACTGGTCGGCGATGTCGAAGTCGAACAGGCAAGCGAGTATCTGTTCGATCTACGGCATTCCGGCTTATCCGTACACGACCGAGAAGCCGGTCGCTGTGCTGGGAGCGAAGTATCGGTGGGCGCGCGCGGCAGAACTGCTGTGACACCTAAGCCGCTGGAGAGTCAGCTCCCGATTACCACCCCGACGGTCATTGTGCGCTCATTGATAGCCATTACCGTAGCGCCAGTGGCCGCCGCCAAAGAAGATCACGAGAATAATGAAAATGATGATTATCCAGACCCACGTCGAACCCCATCCCCATCCGGAACCATAGCCGTAGCCGTCTCCGACCGCGCCCGGAGTTCCATCAAGACGGGTGTTTCGCAAGCGGCGGCTGCGATAATATCTGCCACCACCGCCGAAGGCTCCCGCGAAAATAATGAACAGGATGATTATCCACAACCACCACCACCATCCCCACCACGCTCCGCCCCATCCGCCAGCATAGGTATTTCCGCCGGCGTAGCCATTTCCAGCCGGAGTTCCGGGAGTTCCAGCTTGCGCGAGCTGAATTATGTGAAAGCGAAGCGCTTCTGACGCATAGGTAAGAAAGGCTGCGAGGGAAGAGAAGAACGCCATAGAAAACTCTCCTGAAGTATTTTGATCGACCATCCGCCCCTATCTAAATCGTATCGCGCCTTGGCAGCGATTAAAGTGGAAAAGGCAACTCGGGCCGATGCTGTCGACGTTCAACAAGTTCGGTGCTGAAGAACTTCGCCCGGCAATCGGACTACAGCCTCAGAAGAATTTGCGGCATTCCCGCCACTTTGCTAGACGACAAAAATCGCGCAATTTCTCAACTGGTGGGGAGGTCGGGTTATGAAATTCGGACTACTGACCCTATTTGACCATTACGCCGAAGATTGTTCAGAGGAACAGTACTACAAGAATTTCTTCGACGAAGTTGATCATGCCGAGGAGCTCGGCTTCGATTCGATCTGGCTCGGCGAGCATCATTTCTGCCGCTATATCTGTCCTGCGCCGCAAATCATCGCGGGCGCAATCGCTCAGCGCACGAAAAAGATGCGGATTGGCACCGCAATCGCCTTATTACCTCATCACGATCCGATTCGACTGGCCGAAGATTATGCCCTTGTCGATCTGCTAAGCGGCGGCCGGTTCGACTTCGGCGTCGGTCGCGGCTTTATCAAAGCATCTTACGATGGCTTCAATCAGGATATGGGCGAGAGCCGCGATCGTTTCAATGAATGCTCTTAAGATCATCGAGGGATCATGACGTCAAACTGGCTTCTCCTATTCCGGCAAGTTCTATCGCGCCAATAACATCACGATCCTGCCGCGACCCCTTCAGCAGCCCACGCCACCGATTTTTATGGCAGCGGCGCTTTCGCCGGAATCGTTTGTCGCGGCGGGCGAGCGTGGCCATTCACTGATGCTCGCGCCATTTTTTCAGTCGCGGAAAACTCTCAAAGCAAATGTTCAGCTTTACCGGGATACGCTGATCAAGGCGGGTTTTGCGCCCGACAGTGTCGAGATTGTGGCTGGTTATCACAGTTTCGTCGATGAGACTCCGGAACTCGCCCGAAGTAAGTGGGAAGACCATTATATGCGCTACCTGCATTTCGTCGGAGGCTTGGTCAATCCGGAAGAATACACCAGCTATCAGTATGAATCATGGCGTCAATCCGTACGAGCCCTGCAGCAGGTCAAGTTTGAGCAGATGTACCCTGATCAGGTGCTGTGTGGCGATACCAGCCAATGTGTTGATCGAGTAGCTCTGCTGCAGGAGGAATTCGGTGTCTCTAATTTTTGGGTTTACATGGATCTTGGAGGCTTGCCGCAGCGCGAACTACTGCGCTCGATGGAGCGCTTCGCCACCAAAGTGATCCCGCAGTTTCGTTGAGCGTAATTATTTTTCGAGAAATCTGGATTTGCGAAAAGCTCGTGCCAATGCCAAATAATGCGCTCCGGGCAGGGTTTTTAATAATTTCGATGACCATTTACGTGTCTTATCGATTTTCTTGGGCCCGAATAACTCTCTTCAACTCCATTGCCGCCCAGACTTTTGGTAATTATAGGGATCCCGGCATTATGTTTGATGGACTGACAATGGGGCGACTCTCTGTCGCGCGATTGGGCTTGCCGACCTAAGCGGTCCGGTGTAGCTTCGGGGAGAAGCGAGGCCGCATCCGTGCCCGCTTCATTGCTTTTATGGGTGCCGGATGCAGTAATGATTCTCGGCTATAGAACGTTTAAGGCCAGTGAACTGGAGCTCACGTGGAGTAAGCTCGTGCGCTGCATCTATTGTCGAAGGAGAGCCGGAATAGTTCGTAAGGTTTGCCCGACTTGTGCGCGAGTCGTAACCGTTTTTAAGCAAGCCGCGGGACGGGTCGGCTGGACGGAACTCGTCGATCAATTCGCCAATGCTGGGCTTGATCGAGAGCAAGTCGATTGTGTTCTCGATGCTGAGATTGGCAGCCAGCCGACTCTGCGGGATCAGATGACTGCGGAAATGGCAAATGTCCTGATGCGCAACCTAGGGATGCCTGGACGCCAGTCAGCTATTGATGTTCAACGGGTGCGGCGAGCTGGTAACGAAAGCGGAGAAGGTACGTGGAGTGGCGAGGACAATATAACACGCGATCAAAAGCAGACGGCAGCTCCGCTGGATAATGAAAATATCCAACATGAAGACGAGAGCACGGCGAACGTGGATAGCGTCAATGATCCTGGCAAAGCATTCGAAAGGTAGCGGATGGGTATTAGTACAATCGGTGTAATTGGGGCAGGGCAGATGGGTGCGGGGGTCGCGCAAGTGGCGGCGCAAGCCGGCGTCAAGGTCATCCTCAACGATGTCAGTGAAAAGCTTTCTCTGAGTGGTTTGCAGGGTCTGGAACGCAATTTGGACCGCATGATCCAGCGCGGCCGCTTCAAGCCCGAAGAGCGGGATCGAATCATTCGCAGGATTGATACCTCCGCCAACTTGGAGGACTTGCGTGAGGCTGATTTCGTCCTTGAAGCGGTGGTCGAGCAGGAAGAGGCGAAAATCGGACTTTTTCAAAAACTCGATCAGATTTGTCCGCCGCACGTTATTTTTGCCTCGAATACTTCTTCGATCTCGATTACCCGGATGGGTGCGCGTACGAGTCGCGCCGATCGGTTTATCGGAATGCACTTCATGAATCCGGTGCCGGCGATGAAACTGGTCGAGATTATTCGCGGGTTGGCGACTTCGCAGGACACCTACGAAGCGACGCGCACCCTCGCCGAACGGCTAGGCAAAAATACGATGACCGCCGAAGACTTTCCGGGGTTTATCGTCAATCGGATTCTGCTGCCGATGATCAATGAGGCGATCTATACCCTTTATGAGGGAGTTGGCGGTGTTACCGATATCGATACGGCGATGAAGTTAGGGACCAATCAGCCGATGGGCCCGCTGGAGCTTGCAGATCTGATTGGCCTCGATACTTGTCTGGCGATTATGGAAGTGATGCATCGGGTATTCGGAGACGATAAGTACCGCCCATGCCCTCTGCTGAAGAAGTACGTCGATGCTGGATATCTCGGACGTAAGGCGGCGCGGGGCTTTTATATTTACGATGCTCAAGGCAATCCTACGCCTCCGGTAGTGCCGGGCCGTTAGGCGAAATAGTTCAAGCGTCCGCCAAGGAGAATGCGCTATGCCGGTTCAAGCTTTTATCCTGATCGATACCTCACCCGGAAAAGCGAAAGACGTTGCGCAGAAATTAAGGGCCGTCGCGGGGGTCTCGGCGGCGCACGCCGTGACAGGTCCGCACGATATTATCGCCTTAGTCGAGGCGGCAGACGTATCGTCGCTCGGCGAGCTGATCGTGCAGAAAATCCAAAGCGTGGTCGGCGTGAACCGTAGTCTCACTTCTATTGTTGCGGACTGATACGGTTATGATCCGGTTTGCGCAACCGGAGTCGGAATGAAATCTATAAGGAAGGCCATAGTCAATGGCTGAGTTGCCAGTAGTCAGGCGTTTGCGCAAGGAAATGGAAACCCTCAAGCGCGAATTGACGGTTGATTTGCCCAAGGAATTGGAGCGTGCGCGGGCGCACGGTGATCTTTCGGAAAACGCCGAATGGGCGATGGCGAAACAGCGACAGGAGTTTTTGCGGGCGCGACTGAACAATATGGAAGCGCGGGTGGCGGAGCTCGCGATGATCAATCTGGACTCGATTCCACGCAACACCGTGGGACTGGGCAGCAAAGTCGAGCTCGAAAACCTCGACGAAGGGACACGCTCTGAATACGAAATTGTCGTGCCCGAAGAGGTGGACGGCGCACAAAACCGGATCTCGCTGTCGTCGCCGCTGGGCCGCGCGTTAATCGGCAAAGGCCCTGACGATGATATCGAAGTGCAAACACCACGCGGCAAACGTTCGTACCTGGTATGCAAGCTAATTACGATTCATCAGATTATCGCCGCTGAAAACGGCGCTGCGCCGAATTAGTAGCTCGCGCGTTCGCAAAGGGGGCTTTGATGAACGATCGATCGGTCACGTTTGACGCCGTGATACTCGGATTGTTGATCGGCGCAGGGATAGCCCTCGGCGGCTATTTTGTCGGACGGGGCTTTGCCAATGCGCGCGCAAATGAGCGGTACGTGACGGTCAAAGGGCTGGTCGAACGCAACGTGAAAGCGGATCTCGGAGTCTGGACCATCAGTTACACCGCGGCCGCGGCGCAACTCGCTGATGCGAATACCGCGAATCAGCAAGACCAGACGATTGTCACGGCATTTGCTCAATCTCACGGCTTTCTCGCCGGTGAAATCGAGGTGCAGCCGACTACCGTCACTGATACGCTTGCCAATCAATTCGATAATCGCGCACCGAATCCCGCGCAGCGCTACCTGATTAAGGGCGGGATCAAGATCCGTTCAACCAAGGTCGATCAGATTAGTCAGGCGAGTCAGGCCACTGGAGACTTGGTGAAGCAGGGCGTTGTACTCGGCGAAAATTATCCGCAGGCGCCGCAGTATTTCTATACGAAACTCAATAGCATCCGGCCCGATATGTTGGCCGACGCGACCCGCAGCGCACGTTCGGTGGCCGAGCAGTTTGCTGAAGATTCGCATAGTCGGCTCGGTCCGATCCGCCGCGCCAGTCAAGGTGTATTCGAGATTACCGGACGTGATGCGAGCAGTGACAGCGGGGCCGATAATGGCGACCAGGCTTCGATTGACAAGAAGGTTCGGCTGGTCTCGACAATCGATTATTACTTGATATCTCGGTGAGCATTCTCTACCCCATCATTTGGATCAGGATCGCCGTGTAGCGAGCGGGGCGGGACTGAGTATCCCGCTGATGCTCCGCAACTGCATAAGAGTGTCGCACAATTGGGCGAGCTCGCTCTGAGCCGCCGCGGACGGCGCGCCCTCGATGAAGTCCGCGGAGGACAGATAAACGCTAGTAGGTGCGACCAGCGCGCCGAACCAGCTCAGCACGTCGCGGAGATGCCAATCAACGCCGAGATAATGATGCGGGGTCGCGCCGACCGCCACGATTCCGCATGGCTTCCCCCGCAGTGCCTCGACCGGCAGATGATCGAGCAGGTTCTTCAGCGAGCCTGAAAATGATCCCCGATAAACCGGGCTGAACAAGAGTACCATGTCAGCGGCGCTGATCGTCGCGACGATCTTGCCAGTATCATCCGTGAAGGCCTCAGGTGAACGACCGTCTGCAAATGAAATTCTGTAATCCGCGAGATTGAGGCCGGTGCAAATTAATGCGGGGTCCTTTGCCCGCGCAGCTTCCAGCGCATATTCAAGTGCCCGCAGCGAACGCCCGGGCGGCGTCACACTGCCGAGGATTCCTACCATTGTCGCCATCGCTATTCCTCAACGTGACGCAAAATCGTCCAGCATCTATAACCCGATCGCCGGATGATGCGCTATGTTCCAATAACAGGAGCGTAACGATGGAGAACTCAAGCAAACCCGGGCCGCTGGCCGGAGTTCGTGTGCTAGATCTCGGGCACTATATCGCAATTCCGATCCTGACGCGGATGATGTCCGATTTAGGCGCTGAGGTAATCAAGGTGGAGGCTGCGCCACACGGCGATTTGACCCGCTTCGTGCCATATCTGCGCGACGGTTACAGCGGCAGTTTCATCCAGCACAATCGCGGCAAGCAGAGTATTTGCGTCGATCTGAAATCCCCGCAGGGCGCTACGATTGTTCGCGAACTGGCGCGGCACTGCGATGTGATCACCGAAAACTATAGTCCCGGAATTCTTACGAAATATGGGCCTGGCTATGAGGATTTTCGCAAGGTGAACTCGCACGTGATCATGTGTTCGATTTCCGGTTTCGGCCAGGACGGTCCGCTCAAGCATCGCGTCGGCAACGATACTGTGGCGCTCGCGATGAGTGGCCTGATGCATCTGACCGGAGATCCCGAGGGGCCGCCGGTCTATGTAGGATTGTTCATCGCGGACGAGAACGCCGGCGTGCATGGTCTAGCTGCAGTGTGCGCCGCACTCTACCATCGTGAGAAAACCGGCGTTGGGCAATACATCGATCTGTCGCTACTGGAATGCATGTTCCATCTGCACGATACCGCGCTGCAATATTACGTGATGAGTGAGGGCAAGCTGAATCCGAATCGCTTCGGTTCGCATCGCTACCTGCTGGCGCCGTGCGGCATTTTCAAGGCGCGTGACGGCTATGTCGCAATCACTGTGCTGGATCATCAGTGGGACACGTTTTGTGAAGTGGTCGGACGGCGTAAATGGGCGAAGGACCCGCGTTTCGCCGATCGCAACGATCGCGCGAAGAATCGGATGGAGTTGGCCAAACTGGTCGAGGAATGGTTGCAATCGTATTCAACTCGCGACGAGCCGCTGGCGCTCCTCGAAAAAGCCCGCATCCTCAGTGCGCCCGTGTTGGATATCGCCCAAATCGCAACGCATCCGGTGATTACCGAGCGGGGCGCGATGCAAAAAATTGAACATCCCGGGATCGGCGCGATCGCGTTGCCGAAGTCACCGTTTCGGATGTCCGAGACGCCGGTGATGATCCTTGATCGCGCGCCATTTCTCGGCGAGCACAACGAGCAAGTGCTTGAGAAGTATCTCGGTTATTCTCGGGAGAAAATTGCCGAATTAACGGAGATGGGCATCCTCGTCCAGCAATTGCGTGAAAATGAATCGAAAAGCTCCGGTCGAACTTTCTGAATGTTCGACCAAACGATGCGATTTGAAGGAATCACCCGTTCTCAGATCACCTTGCGGGCGCGCAGCGCCGCGAGCTCGGCGCCGCTCATCGATAACTCCTCGGTGAAGAACTGATCAGTATTCTCGCCGAGCATTGGAGCAAGAGAACGTGGCACGTTCGGCTCGCCATTGAAGCGCAATGGCGACGTGAAAATCGTCATGCGGCCCAGTACCGGATGATCGATTTCGCACAACGTGCCGCGCTGATGCAGGTGCGGATCGGTCATCACCTCATCGAGGTCTTTGACGATTCCGCCGAATAGATCATTTGCCGCTAGTCCGTCCATGATTTGCGTGCGAGTTCGTGTTCGAGTCCATTCAGCGATGATCTGATCAACTTCTTCCTGATGCTCGCGGCGAGCGGCAAGCTTGGTGAAGCGCGGATCGTCGGCGAACTCCGGATGATCCATTAGGGCGCACAGCTTTCCCCATCGGCGATTGTCGCCCGCCAGGATCATCACCCAACCATCGAGCGCGGGATACGCATTGTAAGGCACGACGAAACCGCCCGACGAGCGATTTCCGTCGCGAAGCTGGTTGATACCGAGTCCGAAGCGTGCGCCAATGTGTGTCGCGAGCGAAGGCAGCGTCGATTCCTGCAATGACAGTTCAACTATCAGGCCCACTCCGGTACGGTCGCGCTGCCGTACCGCCGCCAGAATCCCGGCGAACAGATGCGTTGCGCCGAGAATATCGACCACCGCCGGACCCGCTTTATAAGGTGGTCCCTCGATCTCGCCAGTCAGCGCCATAATTCCGGTGTTGGCCTGCACCACCGGATCGAAAGCCGGCAAACTCCGATTCGGACCCGTGCTGCCATAACCGGTACTGAAAGCGTAAATGAGTCGCGGATTAAGCTCGTGCAACACCGCCCAGCCGAGGCCCATCTGATCCATCGTGCCTGCGGCAAAATTTTCCACGACAATATCGGCCCGGGTGATAAGGCGCTTGAAGATGGCTTTCCCATCGTCGCTCTTAAGATTCAGCGTAATCGCGCGCTTGTTCGAATTCATCAGCGCGAAGGGAATTCCGAACGGCTGCTCGGCCGTACGATAGAGCCCGCGCATCCCATCGCCGAAAGCGGGTTCCTCGATTTTGATGACCTCCGCGCCGAGATACCCGAGCAGCATCGTGGCATAGGGGCCGTTGTAATAGTGCGTCAGGTCGAGAACGCGAATGTCATCGAGCGGGAGCGTGCTCATTGCAACTGTTCCTCACTCGCGTTTTCGGCGTCAGACCAACACGCCGGTTTTACGTAGTTGCTCCACCCGGTCACTTGTATAGCCGAGCAGCGATTTCAAAACCTGCTCAGTATCCGCGCCGCGTATTGGAGCCGCCGACTTAACGGAGCAGGGCGTCTCGGACATCTTCCACGGAACACCCGCATGTTTGCGTGTCCCCACTTCCGGATGCTCCAACTCGACTAGATATCCGCGCTCGCGCAGATGCGGGTCCTCGGCAATATCCTTGGCGTTGAGTGAAGGAAACGCCGCGACGCCAATGGCTTGCAGCTTGCGCGCCACCTCCCATCGATCCTGCGTACTGGTCCACGTGGTAATAAGCTCGTCAAGCGCGATCTCATTCTGCTTGCGTAATGCGGCCGTCTTGAAGCGCGAGTCGCTAGCCAACTCGGGCTTGCCCATCGCGGAGCAAAGCGCTCGCCACTCTTCTTCAGAACCGACCGCAATCGAGACCCACTTGTCGTCGCCTGCCGCGCGATAACATTCGTGCGGTGACATTATGGGGTCGTGATTGCCGTCGCGCACCGGCTCGCGTCCCGCCATCTCGCGCAGGAGCAATCCTTCCGGCATCAACGCCAGCGCAGTCTCGAACTGCGACTGATCGATATATTGACCTTCACCGGTCAGCGCGCGTTGCGCCAGCGCAGTGATAATCGCGAAGGCGCCGAACACACCGGCGTTGGGATCGGCATACGATATGCCGATCTCTGCCGGGTCACCATCACGATAGCCCGTTCCAAAGAACATCCCGGAGGCTGCCGAAGCGGGGGGACCATAACCGACGAAACCCTTGAAAGGACCCGTCTGTCCATAGCCGGACATCGAGATCATGATGATGTCGGATTTGAATTTGCGCAGCTTGTCATAACCTAGACCGAGCTTCTCCATCACCCCCGCAGCGAAGTTGTCGGTCACTACGTCGCATTGTTTAACTAACTCGCCCACCAGCGCGATCGCGTCGGGGTTGGCGAGATTCATCAGGATGCTTTTCTTGCCCTGATTGTATTGATTGAAGTAACCAGCGCGATTCGGGCCGGGAATATTATCCGCGAAGGGCGGGATGAAGCGCGTGACGCAGGGGCGGAGCGTGCTTTCCACTCGAATTACCTCAGCTCCGAGATAGGCCAGTTGCAGATTGCAGAACGGACCGGCCCACGCCCAAGTGAAATCCAGGATGCGAATGCCGGAAAGTGGTTGCTCAGCCATCGAAATATCCTCAGTTATGGATCGGCTCCGGATTAGCGCGACGTGTTGAGTGGCTCTGTGGAAACGCCCGGCTCGCCTGTAAAAATCTCTTCAGTATGTTGCCCGAGGCGCGGAGCGGGTCTGTGCAGTGACCATTTCGTCACACCATAGCGCGACGGCATTCCTGGTACGGTCAACTTGCCGACGCCGGGTTGATCGAGTTCGACGAAAAAGTCGCGCTCGCGCAGATGTGGGCTTTCGTACAGGTCCTTCATAGTGTTGATGGGCGCGAATGGGATTCGATTCTTCTGTGCCGCCTGATAAAGCTCCTGCACTTTCCATCCGCTGATCCAGTCGGCCATCAAGGCTTTGAGTGCATCCATATTGACGCCGCGGCTAAGCCGGTCCTTAAAGAGTTCGTCATTGGCCCATTCGGGATTACCCATTAGCTCGACCAGCCGTTTCCACTGGTCTTCCTCGACTGCCAGCACAAAAATTTTGCCGTCCAAGCAATCGGCGATGAACCACGGTCCCAACAGACGTTGTCCCAGTCGCGACGCCTCACGCCCGGCATAGGTATAGTGGACGAGGTTCATCTCGAGCATCGCCGTAATTGCTTCCTGCTCAGATATATCGATTGCCTGTCCCTTGCCTGATTTCAGCCGGTGGAGCCACGCCGCCAGGCTAGTGAA
Source organism: uncultured Pseudomonadota bacterium (assembly GCA_963795945.1). Classification (GTDB taxonomy): domain Bacteria; phylum Desulfobacterota; class Binatia; order Binatales; family Binataceae; genus JAJPHI01. The sequence continues at coordinate 288,205 of CAWCJN010000007.1, read as the reverse complement.
GGCGGCATGCGCACCGCCTTGAAAGTCGCATTGGCTTCCGAAACATTTGAGAGGCGGAAGGTCAGGGTAGGGCGATGCCCCCGGGCTTAGATTCGCCCATCCTCCGGCGTTGCTCGCCGTGAGTTCATAGCCCTTATAATTCGAATATGGACCACTATCGCCGAACATCGAGATCGAAGTGACAATCAACCGTGGATACTTCGCACACAGAGCGGCGCTATCGAGTCCCTGAACGGCACGTTCGGCGGGCGAAACATTGTGGATCAAGATATCGGCGTTTTCGAGCAGACGGCTCAGTCGCTCACGACCCTGAGGAGTTTTCAAGTTAGCGATTACGCCACGCTTATTCGCGTTGAGATAGATAAAGATGCCGCTCTTCTCCGGATCGGGCTGATCATCAGGAAACGGTCCGCGACGACGGGTCAAATCACCGCTCGGCGGCTCGACCTTAACGACTTCCGTCCCGATATCGGCGAGCATCTTGGCTCCGAAAGCGGCCGAGATTCCCTCACCACACTCGACTACCCTGATCGCCGCGAATGGCGATGGCGTCTGTTTATCCACTACTCTAATACCTCATAGCCGATCTGATTGATCTAAAACCTTTATCGCGAGCGCGACGAGGATGGCAACTCAGGCTCGGGTCGATTATGCGTCATTTTGGCGCAAGGGATTCTTCGCGCGCCAATCACTCGCGAGAATGAAAGGATGCTAATTTTGTAACGAATCTAAGTCCGCCCAGTACTTCAGATTGACAACCCTCGAAACCAAAGCGGCGAGCCGTTCAGCTCGCCGCTTTGGTTCTCAACTCAATCGTTTAATCCCGACCGGAGCGCAGCACTTGTCCCGGCATTGCGCCGCTCGGCTTTCCTTCGTGATAAAGCTCCTGACCATTTACGATCACATGCTCGACACCGCGCGCCGGCATCACCAACCGCCGCCCGCTACCGGGCAAGTCCTGACGCATCTCGCCGCGCTTATTTGAGCCGACGGTATTGTAATCGAAAATCGCGACATCCGCGGCCATCCCGGGCAGCAGTCGGCCACGGGTCTTCAGCCCGAAAAAGTCAGCCGGCTCTGAAGTGAGTCGTTTGACCGCGTGTTCGAGCGTCATCACCTGTTTCTCGCGGACCCAGCGTCCGAGCATGTAGGTGCAGTAACCGGCGTCGCACAGCATATCGACGTGCGCACCGCCGTCACTCAGGCCGACCATGACGCGCGAATCTGTAATCAGTTCCGGGATACGGTCTTCGGTCGCATTGAAGAGTTCCATCGTGAACTCCATGCCGAGATCGTCTTCCAATGCGAGATCGAGGAACGCATCGACGCCGTCACAGCCGCGCTCACGCGCGACTTCGGCGACCGTTTTGCCGAGCAGCGGCTTAAATGCCGGGTTCTTGACTTCCTTGATTTCCAGCCGTTCCCACTTGCCATTGAAGACCGCGGGATGCTTGAGCGCCTCGCGGAAGGCGTCGCGGAATTTCGGATCGCGATAAACCTTCTCCTGCGCTGCCTGCGGCTGATTGAACACCGGATTCCAACAATCCAGGTTCGCGAAGATAAATGGCGCGTGCAAATTGATCTGAATGATCAGCGGCCGACAGGTCACCTGCGGAATGCCGCCGCGCCGAATCAACGGCTCGACTTTTTGCAGGGTGTTCTGACACGCCTCCGGCATATCGTCGCGATTCAGCAGCGCCAGCCAGGTTATCGGACGTCCGCTTTCAGTCAGCAGAAAATCGAGAAACTCGTATTCATCCTCCGAGACTTCGCCGACTGATTTGGTCAGCGCGAGCTCCATTGAACCTTTACCGAGTTCTTTGAGAGCATTTGCATACGCCTTGAATTCATCGCGACTGGCGTTGCGGCACGCGATCGGACGGCCCTTGTAGCCGATATGCTGCGGAATCGCTGTGGTGCTGAATCCCATCGCTCCCGCCGCGACCGCTTCCTTGATCAATGCTTTGATCCGAGCAATTTCGTTGGGATTGGCTGCACGCTCCATCGATTCCTCGCCCATCACGTAATGGCGAAACGGTGTAAGCGCCGCGATAAAGCCCAGATTGATGCCGCTGCCGCGTCGTTCGGCAGCGTTCATATATTCAGGGAAGGTTTCCCAATCCCAGGTGACGCCTTTGCCGAGCACCTCGAACGGAATCGCTTCGACATTGACCAAGTCCCACGCTGCGATCTCGCGTGAGGCAGGTTTGCAGGGCGCGATCCCGACGCCGCAGTTGCCCATGATTACAGACGTGACGCCATGCCACGAGGACGACGTTATATAGGGATCCCAGCAGATCTGCGCATCGTAATGCGTGTGCGGATCGACGAAGCCCGGTGCGACGATCAGATCGGATGCGTCGATGGTTTTTTTCGCAGAATCGGCGATTTTGCCGATTTCGGCCACCTTGCCGTCGGCAATTGCGAGATCAGCGCGGCGCGCCTTAGCGCCGGTTCCATCGACAATGGTGCCATTCTTGATCAACAAGTCGTAAGACATACGGATTTCCTCCCGACACGGCAGCGCCTGGGAAAAGCTCCGGAGTTAGGAATACACTCCGATTGGGTTGCGGATGGCGCCTTGATGCATTCCACACCCACGCCTAAATCGGCGGAAACAATTAAAGATTTCCTTGCTCAACCTACCAGAGAAGCTAATGCAGTGACGGTCGGTTTGGCAAGGACCGGAGGAAGAGCGGGATTTTATCAGTTAACCTGTAGTGGCGAGTAAGCCGCTCGAAATAATCGTCAAGACGTACGCTGTGATCCGCATTATCGCAAAGACTCTCTCAACCGGCAGCGTCTCGCCCAAGGCGATCACCCCGCCAATTATCGGTACGAGGTTTGAGCAAGCCGAGGAAATTGGCATTGCGATAATACCACGGGCTCGATGAAAAGAATTCTGTAGCAGCACCAGGCCAGCCAGATTGGCGATAATCGTGAGATAAAGCCACGGACTGGCGAACAAGATGATGGGGAGAGAAGCCCGCGGGCCAGCAAGCAGGTCAGTGACGATCTTAGCGTAGAGACTTCCCAAGCCGAACGCGATACCGGAGCCTATCGCAGTCGCTAATCCCTGCAACCGCAGGCGCGCACTCACGAAGGGAAGGCTGGCAGCAACCACCGCCCCGACCGAAATTGCGTGAAGCGCCCAGGGATTGGATTCGCTGCTCGCTAATCCTCCGTCTATTGAGGCGACCAGCAAAAGCATCGCGACTAGCACGCCGACGATCCCCGTCCACTCACGGGCGCTGGCGCGTTCGTGCAAGAAAATCGCGGCGAAGACCACGAAAACGGCAATTCCGCCTTGCATCATTACTGCCAACATTGATACTGGGACTGCGGATAAAGCGATTAAATAAATCGCATAACCAAGGGTCTGAATTGCCATCCCAGCTAGCCAGATCGGATCACGCAACCAGCCACCAATCGCGTTCAGGAAGTTCGAACCGCTGGCTGCCGGCAGATCGGCGCCTCGGCTCTTCATTAGCAATAACCCGAGCGCCAGCAGGATACTGGCCCCGAGTCCGAGTGTCAGATACCAACCGAGATGTTCAGCCATTCACTTCGCGCATCACGCCGCCGGAGAGAATCCTGAGTCGCCGTCCACCCCATTCCACTTCGTTTCCAGCGAGACTGGCGAACCAGATGGCAGTCATCACAAAGTCCTTGAGCGGGACCAGCCAAGCTTCGTTCGCCAATTCGGGCAGGCCGAGCACCTTTTGGAGTATGAAGCGCGACATTCCGATTCGCGCGCCAATTACCAGCACAAACGCGACGAGCGAAAGGATGCTGAAGCCGGACGCGATCAGGAACAGGAGTGCCCAAAAAGGTCCGTGTACGAAAATTGTGGTCAAGCTGAATGGACGCGTGGTACGGAAGGTTCGCGCCCACCGTAGCTGGCGACACCAGAAACCGCGAAAGTAACGTTCCTCGCTGGCCGTCGTGACTATCGAGGTTGATAGTCGAACTTCATACCCCGCCTCAGCAACGAGCTTGCCCAGATAATAATCGTCGGCGAGTAAATCCCTCAGCCGGTCGAAGCCACCAATGGCGTCGAGTGCTTCGCGCTTAATCGCGACAGTAGCGCCAAACGCATAGCGCATGGGCTCGATGGCCGCTGAGAGCATCACTTGCGGCGCAAAATCGGTATTAACGAATAGCGCTTCGAGACGTGACGCAAGCGTATCGGCGTGATTCGCCCGATACACGCAAGTTACGATGCCGATTTTGTCGTCGGCGCAAAGCTCGCTGACGAGCCGCTGCAGATGATCGCGCTCGACGCTGATATCCGCGTCGCTCAGGACGAAAATTTGCGCTTTCCCGGCCCGCTCCGCCATTCGGATGAGCTTACCGACTTTTTTATTTGTGCATCCCGGCGACGAGCCGATCACCATTGTCATCGGTCGGAATTTGTACTGCGCACGCAGGATGCATGGAACTTCTGCGGCGCGATCGTCGTAACCCGAGACTGCGAAAAAGTACTCGGCGCGCGGATAATCTAACTCAAGATAACTCGTCAAATTGGAGAGCAGCCGTTCACCACGACCACGCAGAGGTTTGAGTATCGCTACGCGCGGAAGAATTTTGGGTCGCAGCGGCGCAGGCTGCCGTGCTCTGTCGAGGAAACGCGCAGCAGCAATGATCGCTGCGACATAATAAGTCAAGGAGCCAACGATACCGAAGCCGGCGAGAATCTCAAGAATGATCATCGCGTTCCGATGCTTCTTCGCAGGCCCTTGAAGCCAGACTGCAATGCTGATGGTGCGACAGAGATACTTGTTCTGAGCGCAAAACGACCGCAATCACATCATAGCTCTGAACTTGTGCGGAGCGTCGCCCAGTTGCGGTCGAGCCGGCAAAACTAAGGCGAATCAGGCCTGCGCGCTTTGCGGCGCGCTGCGGACTTGCATCCGGCGTTGGCGCATAGTGGACAAGAATTGACGTCCTTCCTTCATCAGCCGCTTGCATTCTTCCGCCGAGGTCAACATTTTGCGCAGCGATTTAAAAATATAGCGCGGTCGAAAATAAAAATTGCGATAAAAGCGCTCAACCGACTGGTAAATCTCGTCAGCGCTGAGATTCGGATACTGCACGGTGCATTTTTGATAACCAGATTCGTCAAGCAGAGGATCGACCGCCAAATAGCCATTCGAGCTCACATACTCGAATAGTTCTGTTCCGGGATACGGTGAGGCGAGCGAAACCTGGATAGTCTCACAGTCCATCTCGCGCGCAAATTGGATTGACTCAGCGATTGTTTCACGGCTTTCGCCGGGCAATCCCAGGATAAAGGTCCCGTGGATGAGAATCCCCAGTTCATGACAGTCGCGAGTGAAGCGCCGAGCACGATCGATTCGCACGCCCTTTTTGATATTTTTCAGAATCTCGGAATTGCCGCTCTCATATCCGACGACGAATAAGCGCAATCCGCCATCCTTCATTATTTTCAGAGTTTCGTAATCGACGTTAGCGCGTGAGTTGGTGGACCACGTGATCCCGAGCGGTTTCAGCAATTGAGCAATTTTGCGCGCGCGCATCGCGTCAGCCGTGAACGTATCGTCATCGAAGAAAAGTTCCTTCATCTTGGGGAACTTCGCTTTCATCGCGGCCACTTCTTCATAGACGTTTTCGGGACTACGCACGCGATATTTATGCCCTTGCGTCACCTGCGGCCACAGACAGAAAGTACAGCGCGCTGGGCATCCGCGGCCAGTGTACATCGAGACGTATGGGTAATGACAGTACGGACTATTGTATTTCAAATAGTCCAGATTCTGATCATAAACCTCGGTTACGAACGGCAGCCGATCGAGCTCTTCGTTGGTCATGATCGGGCGGTCCGGATTGTGATGAATTACTCCGTTACAACGATAACTGATGCCGCCGATTTTCGCCCAATCCATCTCGCGCGCCACTTCCACCATCGAAAGATCAAATTCCTTGCGCGCGGCAATATCGATCACTTCCGAGAGTTTCAGAGTTTCTTCGGGACGCGCAGTCGGATGGCCGCCGACAAATGCAATCGTGCAGTTGGGATTTGCGGCCTTGATCGATTCCGCCGTCCGCACGTCCATCTTGAGCGACGGCGTCGAGGTGTGCAGCACGACAAAATCGTAGTTCTTGGCCTCGGCCACCGTCATCTCGGGAGTATAATCGTGCGGCGGCGCATCGAGTAGCCGCGCTCCTGGAATCAACCCCGCTGGATAAGCTAACCAAGTGGGATACCAAAATGACCAAACTTCCCGCGTTGCCTGATAGCGTGATCCCGCTCCGCCATCGAAGTCATCATAGGATGGCGGATTGAGAAAAAGAGTTTTCATCACGTCCATGCAGCGGTACTCCCTGGCCTGTCCGAAAGGTTAGGCATGAATATACAAACGGTATTGAAGGGGCGCAATAACCGTTTCATGACGGTTTTCCCTCGATCCGCACTGCCAGCTTGGACTAGAATCAGGGCGTGGCAGATCGATCATCGCGAGCCGGCTATCTTGATTCAATCCGCGAATTTGAGCGCGTTTTCGACTCGCTCTTCGATGAGCTACTGATTTCTCGATGGCGCGGCGTCCGCAGCGGCGCCGGGACAGTTGTAAGCGACTTAGGCGATCACTACGAGGTCAAATTAGAACGGCTGATCTCCGATCCCAAACAAGTCGATATGGAGGCGAGCGAGCGACGGCTGACAGTTCGTACTATTGGTAATGACGCGCGAAGCGAGCGCGTCATAGATTTTCGGCATCCGATCGACGCCGAGGCGGTTACGGCGAAAATCGTTGACGGTGTACTCAAAATCGTGCTGCCGAAAAAACGTGGCCGCAAGATAGAAGTCGGCTAATTACTACCATACCTAACTATTCCTTCATCGGATTACCTCAATGACTGATCAGAGCGATCATCCCGCCCAGCAGCCCGATCCCGATCTGAAGATTGCATCCGCACATCCTGAACTGGCGCCGAACGATTTGCGCGGAAGTTGTCCGCTTTCTTTCGACGAACTCACTCGGGCTGCAGCCGGCGGGAATGGGGAGGAACTACTGGGTCAGGAGCGCGCTTTCGATAGTATTCGGCTGGCGCTGGGCGTGTCGGCGGCGGGCTATAACGTCTATGTGAGTGGACTACGATCGCGGGAGGAGCGGCAACCGATCTTGCGGCTATTGCAAGAAAAGGCCGTGACGATGCCGACGCCGGGCGACTGGGTTTACGTCAACAATTTCCGCAGTCCGGAAGCGCCAATCGCGATCTATCTGAAAGCTGGACAGGGCGCCGAGCTCCATAGGCGGATGCGCGAGTTGGTCCGGTACGTGATTGACCAGTTGCCTAAGGCGTTTCGGCGCGAAGACTTTGACCAGGAAAGAACCGCGCTGCGTGACAAATATAACAAACGAGCTCAGGAGCTTTTCGGAGGCTTCGAGAATCGCGCGCGCGAACGTGGTTTTGCACTGCGGGGCGCTCAAGGCGGGCAGATCATCTTGATCCCGCTGATTAAAGGAAAGCCGCCCGAATCTCCCGAAGAGCTGCAGCGCGAGTTGCAAGCGATGAGCGAGACTGAGCGCGAACAACTGATGAAAGCGCAAACCGAGCTGCAGGGCGAACTTGCGACTTTAGCAGTTCGCCAGCAGGAAGTGACGCAGGAGCTGATTGAGGATATCCGCACGGTCGAGCGTACCTTCGCCGGACGGCTGATCACGCCCGCGGTTACGGCTTTGAAGCAATTCTTTAATAGTGACGTGGTCTCGACTTATCTTGATCAAGTGGCCGAGCACATGCTTGCTCATCTCGACCGCTTTCGCGAGGCCCCCGGAGACGGTGGCGACAACGAAAATCCAATGGCCGCGATGCGCCGCAACGAAGCGCAGCGCTTCACCGAATATCAGGTCAACGTGCTCGTCGATAATTCGGGGCGCACCGGCGCTCCGGTAATCAGCGAGGATGCGCCGAATTACCGCAACCTGTTTGGCACAATTGAGCGATGGGCCGATCCCTTTGGCCGGACAGGCACCGACTTCACGCGTATAATCACTGGTTCCTTTCTTGCGGCACACGGTGGATTTCTGCTGTTCGATCTTGAAGACGCAATTGCTGAGCCGGGCGTCTGGAAAACTCTCAAACGCGCACTCAAGACCGGTCGCATGACGCTTGAGACGTTCGAGCCGATCCCGTTCTTTTCCAGCAGCGGACTTAAGCCGGAACCGATCGACATTCGTAACAAAGTGGTCGTGCTTGGCAGCGGCCGACTTTACAATCTACTATACTTTTATGACCCGGAGTTTGCTGAGCTCTTCAAGGTCAAAGCTGAATTTCGGCCGGTGATCGACGCCAGTGCCGACGCTGCCCGACATTATGCGGGACGCGTTGGCGCGGTGGTGCGGCGCGAAAATCTGTTGCCCTTTGATGGTAGTGCGCTAGCTCGGATGGTCGAGTACGGAATGAGATTGGCAGGCGATCGTTCGCGTGTCGCCAGCGCGCTCGAGCCAATCGACGACCTCGCGCGAGAAGCCGTGTATTACGCTCGACTAGAGAACGCCAGCGTGGTCACGGCGGTGCAAGTCGATCGTGCATTGCGCGAACGAATTCTGCGCCGAAACTTTATCGAGGAAGAGATTCGCCGACTAATTGCCGAGGGAACTCTGATCGTTCATGTCGAGGGCAAAGCTGTCGGTCAGATCAACGGACTTGCCGTGCTCGACGTTGGCGGCTACAGCTTTGGCCGCCCTTCGCGGGTTACGGCAACAGTTGCAATGGGGCAGGCGGGACTGATCAATATCGAGCGTGAGGCGAGATTGTCAGGTTCAACTCACGATAAAGGCGTGATGATTCTCGGCGGCTTCTTGCGTAGCCGCTTCGGTCAGGAACGGCCGTTGGCTCTGAGCGCGAGCATCTGCTTCGAGCAGTCCTATTCGGGAATCGATGGGGATAGTGCGAGTTCGACGGAGCTATACGCGCTCTTGTCCGCACTAAGCGGTTTGTCCATCCGGCAGGACTTGGCGGTTACCGGCTCGGTCGATCAGTACGGCACGGTGCAAGCGATTGGGGGAGCTAATGAGAAAATTCAGGGCTTTTTTCAGGTCTGTAAAGCAATTGGCTTAACCGGCAATCAGGGCGTTCTGATCCCGCGGGCAAATGAGCGCAATCTGATGCTCGATTTCGACGTAGTGCATGCCGTCGAGCGTGGCGAATTTCATATTTTCCCGGTCGATACGATTGATCAAGGAATCGAACTGCTGACGGGTGTCCGCGCGGGCTCGATTGACGAAGCAGGCACGGTCTTTTACCGCGTCGCGAAAAAACTCCAGGAAATGAGCGAGAAATTGCGCGATCGCCCGCCGGAAACTCGCGTGATTCACGAGACCTCTCCGCCGCCTGCACCAGAGCCTGCTCCGCCAGGCCCACCTGAACCACCAGGTTAAACTCGCTTCCTGAGGTCGTGCGCTCGAGCCGCTCTTGCGCTTATGATTGCTGATGGCGATTGATTTGCAGTTCGCTCCGAGCGACCTGCCATTGCTGATTGATCTCTACGAGCTGACCATGGCGGCCAGCTATTTTCGGCTTGGGATGCATCAGCCCGCGACCTTTACTTTGAGTGTGCGACGGATGCCGTCGCGTCGGGGGTTCCTCGTCGCCGCGGGCATCGACCGGCTGCTCGAAGCAATCCCTGAGTTTCGTTTCGGACAGACAGCTCTCGATTATCTGGATTCCTTGCAGATTTTCGATGCGGAGTTCATCACCTTTCTCGGCGGCCTCCACTTTAGCGGCGATATTCGCGCACTCCGTGAGGGGACGCTGTTCTTTGCCGAGGAGCCGATCGTTGAGGTGACCGCGCCACTGATCGAAGCCCAATTGCTTGAATCCTTGATCATTAATCAGGTCGGCTTGGCTTCGCTTATTGCGAGCAAAGCGGCGCGCTCGGTAATTGCGGCACGCGGACGGCGGCTGATCGATTTTGGCCTGCGTCGCAGTCATGGCCTCGATGCAGGCTTGATTGCATCACGCTCAAGTTATCTCGCCGGCTTTATCGGAACCTCGAATGTACTAGCCGGTCAACGTTACGGCATCCCATTGTATGGCACGATGGCTCATAGCTATGTGATGGCGCATGAAAACGAGCGTGAAGCGTTCGCGCACTATTCACAGCGCTTCCCTCAATTGAGCACGTTATTAGTTGATACCTATGATACGATGCGCGGAGTCGAGAATGCCTCGCGCATCGCCCTCGATCTTAAGAACCATGGCTACAAGCTTCAGGCGATTCGCTTAGATAGCGGTGACCTTGCCGAATTGAGCATTAAGGCGCGTCGTTTTCTGGACCAGCAAGGTCTGAGAGAGGTCGCGATTTTCGCGAGCGGCAATCTGGATGAATATCGCATTGATCAGTTGATCAAGGCCGGCGCGCCGCTCGATGCCTTCGGTGTAGGTACAGCAGTTACTGTAAGCAACGATGCACCTGCGCTCGATATCACATACAAATTGACTGAATATGCGGGTACCGCGCGAATGAAAACCTCGACCGATAAGGTCAGTTTGCCCGGTCGCAAACAGATATTTCGCGCGATTAACGCGAACGACGGAATTTACGCGGACCTGATCGGACTCGCCGACGAAACTTCTCCCATGGTGATGCGCGAATTCAAGCCTACTCCATTGGAAGCCACTGCATTGTTGGAAAAGCAGCTGAGCGCTGGTGAGCGTGTCGGCCCGCAGATATCACTCGACGAGTCACGCGAACGTTTCTTGCGCTCATTGACGCTGCTCGAAACGCGCTATAAGGATCTTGAGAAGCCGCAGGGCTATTCGGTCAAGTACACTACCGCATTAAATGCGCTCTTAGTCGAGGAGCGGATACGATCGGCCAAGCGTCAGGACTAGTTTCGCGCACCCGAAGGGAATTCGCGGCTGGTTTTCAGCAGATCGGCGGCTTTCCTGAGACAGGCCTCGGTAGTCGCCCAATCAATACAGGGATCGGTAATCGAAACGCCATATTTCAAGGCCGAGCGGCCGTCTTTCAAGGATTGGTTGCCCGCGCTCAGATTACTTTCAAGCATCACACCCATGACTGCGCGGCTTCCGGCGCGTACCTGTTCAACCAAGGCTTCGAGTACGAGTGGCTGTCGAGTGTAATCTTTGGAGGTTTGAGCGTGGGAACAATCGACCATCAGACGCGGCTCGAGGGATGCCTTCGTCAGCAATCTCCCGCACTCCTCAATGCTTGCAGAATCAAAGTTGGGCGTTTTGCCGCCGCGGAGCACGACATGAGTATCAGGATTCCCGGTAGTACGCACAATTGCGGTCGCGCCGTCCTGATTGATGCCGAGAAATGAGTGTGGCCGGCGGGCAGACTCAATCGCGTTGACCGCAATCTGCAAATTGCCATCGGTAGTATTTTTGAAACCTACCGGCATCGACAGGCCACTCGCCATTTCGCGATGCGTCTGTGATTCAGTAGTGCGTGCGCCAATTGCCGCCCAGGCGATCAAATCTGCGGTGTATTGAGGCGTGATCGGATCGAGTAGTTCAGTGCCGGCCGCTAGTCCCATCCGATTGATTTCCAGCAACAGTTGACGCGCGATACGCAATCCGGACTCAACATCGCAGCTATCGTCCATGTGCGGATCATTGATTAGGCCCTTCCATCCTATGGTCGTGCGCGGCTTCTCGAAATACACTCGCATCACGATAAACAGCTGGGCTTCGAGGCGACGTCGCAGCTCAGCCAATCGCTCGGCATACTCTAGAGCCGCTTCCGGATCATGGATCGAGCACGGTCCGACAATGCAGAGCAGGCGCTGGTCGGCGCCTCGAAGGATTTGGCAAATAGTGTCCCGGGCGGTAACGACCGTATCCACCATCGACTCGTCGATTGGCAATTCGGCTTTCAGAACCTTGGGTGCGACCAGAGGCTCAGTCGCTTGAACGTGAATATCCTGAATTCTGCGCTTCATGATGGCGATACTATTTTTAGCTGAATAAGGCGGTCTCACAAAACGTCTTCGTCCTCTGCTAAAATCATCCCGCATGACTGACGGTATATCACCTGCTCCCGTTCAGGCGAGTACAGCCGATCGGATGCCCTCCGCTGGCAGTCAGCGCGCCGCGGCGCGAGCGCGTCAAGGCCGCTTATGGCGTGCAATCGGCGGGATGATAATGGCGTTGGCGCTTGGAGTCGCGATGGTCGCGATGGAGTTACATGCGCAATCACAAACCCGCGCTACGCGCCTGCATCAACGGCTCACCTTGGAGCAATCGAAAGTGGTTCAACTACAGCAGGCTGTCGCGTTAGCCAACCACGCAATCGCAGTCGAGGATGGCGCATTAGCCGTGCAAGAAAAGTTCAACGAAATCTTACTCACTCCCGATACCCGTCTGATCCACTTTGATAAGGGGACGTCCGCTTTGTCAGGGATCATAATTCTTAATCAGCGACTCGAAGTGGCAGCAGTCGAGCTCAGTGGTATGAGAATGGCGGGCCAAGTTGCCGAATTATGGTGGATACCTCGGCAGGGAGACCCAATCGCCGCCTGCCAACTCAGTTTCGATAATCGCGGTAAAGCTATTACTTTCGTGAATCCAACGCCATTTTTCGGAGATATAGCATCGGTTATTGTGGCATTACAATCTCATAAAAATGATGGGGATCGTACTAGAAACATCCTGCTTAAGGCTGACCTGAGTCAATTCGCGGTCAGCCATTAGCAAGGTTACTATCTAAAGATGCCTGTCTAAAGAGAGGTTGATCTATTGATCGCGCTCAGTCAGAGTCTGAATCGTCACGCCCAATAATCTCCTCAGGAGCTTCAACTTCCTCCGTTGTCGTATTTCTTACACTTAGTTCATCGGCGGAGTTTCCTCCCTCATCTGCTAAAACTTCGCCTTCATCCGCTTCGGGAGGAGGAGTCCAGCGCTTGAAGGATTGTCTTTCGGTTCGAGAGAGGCCCGTTTCATTTGCCTGCACGACTTCGGACTTGCAATCAACGCAGTAAATCGCAAAGGGTAGGACCCGTAGCCGAGCAGTTGGAATCTCGTCGCCGCAATTGGCGCAAACTCCGTACTGCCCTTCATCTAATCTTGCGAAGGCACTATCAATTTGAACTAGCTGGTCTTCTGCATGCTGAATCAGATTGGCGTGAGTCTCGAGTTCCTGAAGCGAATTAGCGACATCTGCTGTATCGCCGGGATCAGTTAATGCGTCGCCCTCCTGATCTTGCCGCAGCCCCTTCACTCGTTCTAATAGACCTTGTCGAAGTTGCGTGAGGATCTGACGCAGCTCTTCATTACGTTGATTTTTACTCATAATTTATACGTGGGTTTAATTCGATTTGATGAACTATCACGCTGACGAGCAAGCACCATGCCGGATTGCTTGATAATCAGCTATGCGACTCTATTTAAGTTTACTTGAAATCCAGAATACAATTTATGCGTATTGTTTCTAATCCGGAGCAATGGAAAGAGCTCCAATGATATCCATCCCGCCTCGAAGTGAATCGCGAAGCTTAACCCAGCATTCAGGAGCGTTAAAAGTGCGAATTCCAGCTTGCTGATACATCTGCACCGAAGTGACGTTATCCTCGAACGCAAGAATTTCCTCCGTTCGATAAGATGGCATAATTCGCCGAGTCAAATTGTCGCGCTTCACCTCAACAGTCGGACGGAAGTCATAAGCAGCTCGCATCAGTAGATGATCGATCTTGACGTAGCGATCAAGCCAGTGTTCGGTCGCCTCACGGGATCCTTCAGGACGACCGGTATTTACGACGATTGTCGGTGCGAGTTTACGCAATTCTTCTAGAATTAAAAGTGCGTCCCGATTCACCGGGTACTCTACCCGAGACAGGTGATCTGTAAGCCAACGCCATAATTGCTCACCTCCGGCTTTCACCAATGGTGCGGGTGCGAGCTCACGAATCGAACGCGCCCCCGCAGGCCTGAGGCAATTCAGGGTTCGATCCAGATCCAGCACCAAAATCATGAGAATTCGAAAGTCAGATCTTCGCCTCAATTCACGCGTTAAAATGCTAATCTCTTACAATTTATTGAATCGGCTCTTTCGGTCCGGATCGTACAAAAATTTCAAATTGCTTTCGTCGAACTTGCTGAAAAATCCTCCCAGCTGATTGGTTCGAGGGAAGGCTCGGGTTCTCCGAAATCTATCCTAAGTAAACCTCCAGTACCTTTAACCTGAGCTGGTTTACCATCGCGCTGTTCTGCCCATTCTCGAATTTTTTATGGTTGCGTGTTTCCAATGCACTCGACATTCGGTATCTCCTTAACTGCTCACTAGACCCTTCATCGGCTCCCACATGAGTCCATCCTGCGGAACGTCCTCCGGAGCAGCGAGTAGCTTCATAGCCTCACGATAGCCATGCAGCGTGCCAACATCGACGTAGGAAGTTCCAGCCCTTACGCCGAAGGCCGCACCACCCTCAGCCAGATAAGCGTTGACTAACTCTCCGACATATTGATCTCTACAACCGCGTAAGCGCCATAGGGCGCGCAGTTCCATCAACGTTGCTACGGGAGCTTTGAAAGCACCCCAAATCCAGTTACAATTGATGGGCGTTTGTTTTACCCGTATCGAGCATACCCGTCCAATTTCGTCCGTCTCAACAGCATCGAATAATTCGGGTCGCTTCACGGGAAACAGCAAAAAATATAGACCGTCATTACCGAGGCAGCTTAATGCGGTGCTGGGGAACCAAATCGTATCCGGTAAACCGACAATCACCATTTCCTTAGGCTGTATCAATGGTAAGGCTCGAAAAATGGCGTCACAAAGGCCAAGAGGACGCGGCTGCACAGTGTAACTTACGTGAAGTGAATCAAAGGCACCACCGTAGTATTGGATGATGTCAGTTTTACCAGGTGAAATCACGATACATAATTTATTGACTTTCGCCAGAAGCATTCGCTCAATCAGATACTCGCTTACTGCACGCGGCTTCTCTATTTCACCATCGAACCGGCTACCTACCGGAAGTAGCTCTTTGGAAAAAGCCAATGGCTGGATTCTGCTGCCAGCGCCCGCAGCCGGAACGATTCCCCACATATATTTTGATTCAACTCCTCGCTAATCAGCTCACGGTAAGAAAAGCGCGTTCCATTTCCGCTGCCCTAATATCACTTGTATGTTCGTCAAGCGTGCGACATTGTGCGCTGCGCGCAATCCTATGTAACTCTTCATCGCTCTTTTGAAGCGCTGCGACGACATCCTCGCTCGATTGTGCGAGAAGAAGCTCTGCATCGGGCTTGAAAAATCGATCAATTCCGGCCCACCAATCACTTATGATGGGCGTTCCGCAAGCAGCTGCTTCGAACAGGCGACTCGAAGGGCAAAAGCCAAAATCGGTCATAGCTTGTCTGGTGATGTTCAGTGTAATTCGCGATGAAGAATAAAAGACGGGATGATCACGTGGCGAGACATGACTACGATAGAAAATATTGGTGCGCCAAGGAAATGAAGCCGGGTAAAGAGCGCCCGCCAAAAAGAAGCGCTCGCTCGGAAACTGCTTAGCGGTATCTACGAACAGTTCATGCAACTTAGGCTCACGATCGGGCGCGTAGGTGCCGATATACGAAAGTGCGTTTCGAAATTCGGCAATTGATGGAACTGGCTGATACGCTCTCGAATCGACGCATCCATATAACGGAATGACCTGTTTAGCGTTGAATTCAGATCGCAGCGCATCGAGCGCCGGGCCACCAGCGTAGCTCAGAATTAAATCAAAATCTCCAAGACCGTAGCGAGGCACGTATGCTGGGTACTCGCCGGAGCGCTTGGATTGAAGAGTTATCGGAGTATCCAAATCGTAGTAGGCGCGCACAACACCCGGGCAATCGAGGACTAAGTTGCATGCCTCGATTGCGTCCGGACAGTATGACGTCACTATTCCGACATCCGCTTCTCGAAGTATCCTGTGTGCTTCAGTAATTACAGACTTCCAGTTCTCATAGAGAATGAGACTGCCGTCCGGAACCGCGGCTAAATCGCGATGAGCGGCGTAGTAGGGCGTCTCACGTTCAAAAAAGACGACGTGATGCTTGCGCCGTGCCAAGGCTGAACAGAGACCCCGCCAGATCGTTGCGTGCCCATTCCCCCATGAAGAGCTTATAGACAAGCCAAAAACAGCAATCTGCATACCTGACGCTCAGTAGAAGATTATTCCCGATAGATTAAGTCCAGAGGACGCGCAAGCAATCGCTAGACCGATTGGTAAGAGGATCTGACGAGAGGAAGATATTTAAGCTCACTGCTTCTATCGGCGCTCGCGTGGCAATCTGCACTTTGATTAATCCGGTATTGGGCATTCATGCCCTGAAAAATTTGCCGCTCTTCCCGCTTATCCCATCGATCCTTGAGGAAAGGTACAAAGAACCTTTGTACTTGCACGCCCTTACTCCCGGCACGAGCGTTGCAGTGTGCACCTCGCTCAAGGTCTTTTAGCGGCCAAAAATCACTTGGATTATCCGAACAAAGTAAATTCTGGCTTGAAGCACCCGACGGAGATCTAATGGCGAAGAAGGTACTGATCGTTGGAGGAGCTGGATTTATTGGCTCGCATCTTACCGATGCTTTGCTAAAAGAGGGATACCAAGTCCGTGTTCTGGACAATCTCGACCCGCAAGTTCATGGCAATGATTGCATTCGCCCGGAATATCTCAATTCCGAGGCCGAATTGCTGGTTGGCGATGTCCGGAACGCTCGCGACGTCGAAGCCGCGCTGAACCGAATAGATATCGTCTTTCACTTAGCCGCTGCAATCGGCGTAGGGCAGAGCATGTACGAGATCGCTCGCTATACCTCCGTCAATGCTCTCGGTACGGCAGTTCTGCTTGAAGCTATAATACGTAATCCAGTTCAACGATTGATCGTCGCGTCGAGTATGAGCATCTATGGTGAAGGCGCGTACCGAAATCCAGACGGTTCAGTCGCGCCTGCGGCATGTCGAGATATCGTGCGACTGACACGTCATGAATGGGAAATAACAGATAATGAAGGTCGCGTCCTACAACCGATCGCTACTCATGAGTCGAAACGTCCGGATCCTAAGTCAATCTATGCCAGTCTAAAGTACCATCAGGAATGCGTTTGCCTCTGCACTGGTGAAGCCTACAACATCCCGACCGTAGCACTACGATTTTTCAACGCATTCGGCTCGCGACAGGCGCTTTCTAACCCGTACACAGGTGTTATGGCCATCTTCGCGGCGCGCCTGCTTAATCGTCAGGCTCCCTTAGTCTACGAAGACGGGCGACAACAGAGAGATTTTGTCAGCGTACACGATCTCGTTTCCGCATGTCGGCTAGCGATAAAGGCTACTGCAGCCACGGGTCAGGTTATTAATGTGGGCAGTGGCCAGCCATCGACCATAAGTGATTTGGCGGTACGCATAGCATCTGTGCTGGGTCAGCATCACCTCGCGCCCGAAATCACGGAGGAATATAGAGTGGGTGATATTCGGCACTGTTATGCTGATATTACAAGGGCCAAAAGCCTGCTCGGCTATGAGTCGCAGGTGTCGCTTGAGCAAGGGCTAATCGAGCTGGCGTCATGGTTGGAAGGGCAAGTTCCGCGAGAACGAGTAGCGAATGCGAACGCTGAGTTAATTAGCAGAGGACTAGCTTTATGAGTAGAAACTGTCAATTGCGTAATCAGTCGAGAATTCGATGAATCGCGGTTTCGTAACGCCTACTTGGTCATCCACTAGTGATCGCGTGCTGATCACTGGAGGCGCTGGATTTATTGGAACTAATCTGGCCCGTCGTTTACTACTTGCCGGACAGCCAATACTCATTCTTGATAACTTCTCGCGGAATGGAGTCCGAAAAAATCTGGAAAATCTGAAGCGCCGCTTCGGCACGCTGGTAGACTCGATTAATGCTGATATCCGAAATAGCCGACTAGTGTCCGAGCTCTTACCGGGCGTGTCGGTTATTTTTCACTTTGCGGCGCAAGTGGCGGTGACTGTAAGTCTTCAATCACCTCGTGAAGACTTCGAGGTGAATGCCTGTGGTACGTTGAATCTGCTTGAAACTCTGAAATCGATGCGCAATCCACCACCGCTGATTTTCACTTCGACCAACAAAGTTTATGGTGCGCTTGATTGGATGGCATTAGAGGACAATGGTAGTCGGTATGTTCCCCGCGATCCCGAAATCCGGCGCCGCGGACTCAGCGAAAGCTGTCCGATTAATTTTCGCAGTCCATACGGCTGTTCGAAAGGAGCAGCTGATCAGTATGTTCAAGATTTCGCCAATAGTTTCGGCTTGCGGACGATTGTCTTTCGTATGAGCTGCATTTACGGAGCGCACCAACACGGAACTGAGGATCAGGGATGGGTGGCGCATTTTCTTTCTCACTGTCGCCAGCATTTGCCAATAACCATCTATGGTGATGGCAAACAGGTGCGAGACTTACTCTATATAGACGATCTTGTCGATGCATTGTTTCTCGCCCATCAACATATCAGGAAGCTTTCCGGCCACGCATTCAACATTGGCGGGGGTCCGGCCAATACCACAAGTCTACTGGAGCTTTTCGATCATGTCCGCGAGTTGGGAATAGGCGCGCCGCAATTGCAATTTGCGGATTGGCGTACCGGCGACCAACAATATTATGTGTCGGACACTAGCTTATTCAGGCAGAACACCGGATGGCGGGCGCAGATTGGCGTGAGGCAAGGAATTTGGCGGTTATATCAATGGTTGACGCATTCGTCGCCTGACCGTTCGGCCTATGTTCCGGTTTGATGGATCACATGCTCGCTGCCAGACTTACGACTCCTCAATCGTTCGAGCTTGTAGATGTCGAACGTCCGGTGCCAGCCTCGAATGAAGTGAGAATACGGGTTAAAGGATGCGGAGTCTGCGCTTCTAGCTTACCTCTATGGCAAGGCCGATCGTGGTTCGGCTATCCGGTGGAGGCAGGCGCCCCAGGACATGAAGCATGGGGAATCGTAGATGCCGTGGGCGCTGATGTGCTGTATCCGTGCGTAGGAATGCGAGTCGCGGCACTTACATATAATTCTTTTGCCGAATTTGACGTGGCCTTGGCAAATGAGACCATAGAGTTACCTGATGACATTTGGCGAGCGCCTTTCCCAGGAGAAGCGTTAGCCTGCGCGATGAATATCTACAAACGTGCCGATATCAGCGCCGGGCAGCATGTGGCTATAATTGGGATCGGCTTCCTGGGAAGTTTATTGACGCAGCTGTGCGTCCGCGCCGGCGCTACTGTAATAGCGCTCTCAAGACGCAGGTTCGCTTTGGATTTGGCGCAGCGCTGCGGTGCACAGTACACGTTTCCGCTTGAAGGGGAT
Organism: uncultured Pseudomonadota bacterium; assembly: GCA_963795945.1. Lineage (GTDB taxonomy): Bacteria > Desulfobacterota > Binatia > Binatales > Binataceae > JAJPHI01. The sequence continues at coordinate 268,895 of CAWCJN010000007.1, read as the reverse complement.
TCAGTGGCGGCAATTCAACAAATTACGGATAATATTGGATGCGAGCGTGTAATTGAAGCAGGTGGCGTGCAACAAACGCTCGATCTCGCAAGTAACTTAGTATCGGAGCGCGGTAAGTTAGTTATTGCCGGTTATCATCAGGACGGCTCGCGTCAAGTCAATATGCAGCATTGGAATTGGCTTGGCATTGACGTTGTCAATGCGCACGAGCGTAATCCTCTGGTGTATATGTCTGGGATGAAATCCGCGGTCGAAGCTGTAGTGTCGAGAGAACTTGACCTCTCGATGCTGATTACCCAGCGCGTCGACTTTGGCAATTTGGACGCGGCGTTCTGGAATATCTCCCAACGACCAGATGGCTTCGTCAAAGCAATAGTCGAATGTTGATGATAGCTAAGCGGGCATTCGGATAAAGCGTGTTATCTCGGTTGGGATTCGTGGGCTGTGGCTGGATTGGGCGAAAACGGCTCGCAGCCTTAGCTAAAAACCCTATTGTAGAAATCACAGCTTTGGTAGAGCCGGATGCGGCCGCAAGAGCTGCGGCGTCGAACATAACACCGAAAGCCCAAATTTATGATTCTTATGAAGATCTGTTAAAGACACAACTCGACGGGGTTGTCATATCGACGCCAAATAACCTTCATCCGGAGCAGGCAGAGCGTGCACTTCTTCGCGGAATTCCGGTCTTTTGTCAGAAGCCAATCGGGCAATCAGCGACTCAGACTCGTAGGGTAATATCGACAGCTCAAAAGATGAACCGCTTGATAACGACAGATTTCTGCTATCGAACCACCAAAGGTATCGAGCAGATTTGCAAGTTGGTCAGAGCAGGTGCACTTGGGAACTTGTACTTTGTTGATCTTACTTTTCACAATTCTTATGGGCCCGACAAAGAATGGTACTATAAAGTTGAGAACGCGGGCGGAGGATGTTTGCTTGACCTGGGAATCCATCTCGTGGATCTCGCATTGTGGATCGCAGCCTGTGCTGAGGTAAAAAATTGCTCAAGCAGATTGTACGCTCAGGGCAGAGCGCTCGACACACCTTCAAAGCTTGAGGACCATGCAATAGCCTCAGTAGATTTATTAAATGGTACGCATGTAGCACTCAATTGTTCTTGGCGGCAATGTTTGGGTAGTGATGCGACTATCCGAGCTGTTTTTCACGGTTCACAAGGGCTGGCGATCTTCGAGAATGTTGATGGCTCCTTTTACGATTTTCGCGCCAACATGTTTCAAAATGGTGAACGTCGAGAACTTGCCGCACCGCCAGACGATTGGGAACCTAGAGCGCTCATTGAATGGGCTCACATAATCGCACATGACAAGAGCTTCAGTTGCCGCGCACTCGAAATTGTGTCTGTAGCAGAGGTTCTTGATCTCATCTATGAGTCCGCTGGGGTGCCAAGGAGCAGCGCGTGAAAACTACCGGGACGGTAACGCGATGCGTGTTCTGATGACAGCCGATGCAGTCGGCGGGATTTGGAACTACGCCCTCGAGTTAAGCCGGGCGCTGCAGCCGTATCAAGTCGAGGTGCTTTTAGCCGTGATGGGGCCATCGCCGTCGAGTTCGCAACGCGCAGAGGTAACCTCAATCGCCAATATTTCGATGGTCGAGCAGCCATTCAAGCTCGAATGGATGGACGACTGCTGGGACGATCTAAGGTGCGCCGGCGACTGGCTAAGTAATCTCGAACAAGAATGGACACCCGACATAATACATCTAAATAGCTATACGTATGCAGCATTACCATTCGTTGCTCCAAAGCTCGTAGTAGCCCATTCTTGCGTATTATCTTGGTGGCAAGCCGTTCATGGCGAAGATGCACCCGAAACTTGGCGTCGCTATGCCAGGAGTGTTGAGGAAGGTCTCAAAGGCGCTTCGATGGTGATTGCGCCCACATACGCGATGTTAGCTGCTTTACATAGGCATTACAGGTTTAGCACTGAAACCCAAGTAATTGTGAATGGAGTCTCGCCACGTTCATATATGATGGAGCGAAGATCAGATTTAGTGATCTCGATAGGGCGTTTTTGGGATCGCGCAAAAAACCTTGATATACTTGACCGGATTTCTGGAAAGGTCGCTTGGCCTATTGTTGCGATAGGCGATGCACCACAGGAGAAAACAAAGAAGGTATCTGATGAGAGCCGCGTACGACGACTAGGACACCTGAGTTCCGATCTAGTTAGACAATATTTAGAATCAGCCGCGATATTCGTATCGCCCGCCCTTTACGAGCCGTTCGGCTTGTCGATTCTGGAAGCAGCACTCGCCGGTTGCGCCTTGGTACTGAGCAACATTTCGAGTCTGCGTGAAAATTGGGAAAGCGCAGCGATGCTGGTCGATGTGTCTGATACTTACCAGCTGGTCACCACGCTTAATCTTCTTATTGAAGATTTCGACTTGCGATGGGAGCTCGCACGCAAGGCTCGTCAGCGCGCTCTCACATTTAGTGCCGAGCGTTTTGCGATCAACTATCTGCGAACTTATCGACGATTATTTGCTGATTCGCGGCGAGGATTGCATATCTAATGCGGATAGCACTATTTTGCCATTCGCTGATCTCCGATTGGAATCACGGCAATGCTCACTTTCTGCGTGGCATTGCTAGCGAATTAATCGCCCAGCATCATGACATAGATATTTACGAGCCGAGCGACGGATGGAGCGTAAGGAATCTCGAAACCCAGCAAGGCAGCAGTTTTCACGAACGCTTTCGACGCGTGTATCCACATCTAAAGAGTCAAATCTACGATCTCGATGTTTTCGATTTCGAGCGAGCTCTTCGCGACGTCCAGTTGGTTATTGTACATGAATGGAATGATGCGCGGCTAGTTAATACAATTGCGAGCTTGCGTTGTAAGATGAACACCTTTGTGGCGCTATTTCATGACACTCATCATCGCCTCGCGACAATGCCAGAGGAGATACAAAAGCTGGAGCTGAGATCCTATGATGGCGTGCTCGCCTTTGGAGAGAGCTTGGCTGAGCTTTACCGCGAAAGAGAATTAGCTGAGCAGGTCTTTGTATGGCACGAGGCCGCGGATGCACGAATATTTCAGCCTAGCGCAAGAACGTCTAAGGCCGGCGAAATAGTTTGGATTGGCAATTGGGGTGACGAAGAACGCACAAATGAATTGTTTGAATATTTTATTGAGCCGGTTAGAGCATTAGGACTGAGAGCGGCCGCCTATGGAGTTCGGTATCCAGAACAGGCGCTGAAAGCAATGAAGAGCGCCGGAATTGATTATCATGGCTGGCTCCCAAACTGCGAAATCCCGGATGTATTTAGCAGGTTTCATCTGACTCTTCATGTACCTCGCGGGCCATATGTACATCGATTGCCTGGAATTCCAACAATCAGGGTGTTCGAGGCTTTGTCCTGCGGAATACCCCTTATTTGCGCGCCTTGGACAGATTCCGAACGGTTATTTCGGGCGAATGATTTCTTACTAGCCCTCGATGGCGCTGATATGAAACGTAAGATTCGACGTCTCTTGAGCAACTCTCGGGACGCGAAAACAATGGCTTCTAATGGCCGCCGAACTATACTCGAAAGGCATACTTGTGAGCATCGGGTTTCTGAATTGATGACGATCTATCGACAGCTTACTTCTTGCGTAGATTCTTTGCATTGCAAGCCGAATGAAACGTAAGTGGAATATCTCACTGTTTGGTTCGAGCGTCGTCTCTGCCTTCTGGAACGGCGCTGCCACTTATTATCGCGGAATGCTGAAGGCGCTTCATGCCAAAGGTCATCAGCTTACCTTTTACGAACCGGATGCCTATGGAAGACAGCACCATAAGGACATCACAAATCCTATCTGGGCTGATGTTATCGTTTATTCTAGCAATGGAGAAAACGATTTATTCCGGGCTTTGGATCGCGCTCAGCATTCTGATCTGATAATCAAATGTAGCGGCGTTGGTGTGTTTGATGACCTGCTCGAGTATGAAATATCAAGACTTAGTAGTGAAAGTCGTTATGTAGCTTTTTGGGATGTCGATGCTCCTGCTACGCTTGAGCGGGTTCATTTAAACGAAAATGACTTGTTCCGCCCATTAATCCCTGCTTTCGACCTGATACTTACTTATGGTGGCGGTGATAGAGTCGTCGATGACTATTGTACATTGGGGGCGCGCCGCTGCGTCCCAATCTACAATGCTTTAGACCCGTCCACTCACTATCCGGTCATGGCTGATCCGCGATTCGTTGCAGACCTAACTTTTATCGGCAATCGGCTGCCGGATCGAGAAGCTCGATCCAGGAGTTCTTCTTGAACCCTGCTAAAATGTGCTCTTCAAATACTTTCGTTCTTGGAGGCAATGGCTGGGACGATCATTTTTTACCAGCCAACGTTAGATACTGCGGCCACATTTATACAAAGGATCATAACACTATTAATTCGAGCGCCCGCGCAATACTAAACATCAATCGAGAAAGTATGATGGCTTATGGCTACTCGCCGCCAACTCGCGTTTTCGAGGCGGCTGGCGCTTCAGCCTGCATCATTACGGACGCGTGGCAAGGAATTGACATATTCCTCGAGCCCGGACGCGAGATCTTGATCGCGCAGAATGGAAGGGAAGTACTTGAACATCTTAAGGGTCTGACGATAGCTCGAAGCACAGATGATCGGCGAAGCTGCACGGCGTCGTATTCTGAGCGAACACACTTACCAACATCGCGCTCAACAACTTGAAGCTATATTGGATAATCTGGATTAATATTTGGATGAAAGAAGGACAGAGCAATAGGACTCAGTAATCTAAATATCGTAATCCTGGGTCTCTCGGTCAGGTCATCGTGGGGTAATGGCCATGCCACCACTTACCGCTCGTTGATTCGCGGCTTGGCGGAACGCGGGCACCACGTTTGCTTTCTCGAAAGAGATACGCCGTGGTATGCAGCGAATAGCGATTTAATAACCTTACAACAAGGAAATTTACATGTCTATTCATCAGTTGAGAACCTGCGATGCTGCTTTGGGCAAAAGGTGCGCGAGGCAGATGCTGTTATAGTTGGTTCATATATTCCCGAAGGTGCAATAATCGGAGATTGGATAACGTCGGTAGCCTCAGGCGTTACTATGTTCTACGACATTGACACGCCAGTAACGTTAGCAAAGCTTCGTAATGGGCAAGAAGAATATATTTCAAAAAAACTGATACCGGCATATTCGACATACCTGTCATTCACCGGCGGAGCAATCCTCGAGTTATTGCAACAATACGGAGCACGTCAAGCACGGCCATTCTACTGTTCAGCGGATCCAGATTGCTACTATCCAGAAGAGCGAATTCTTAAGTGGGATCTAGGGTATATGGGAACCTACAGTCAGGATCGGGCTTCCTCGTTTGATTCTTTGCTGCTGATGCCGGCGCGACGCTGGTCTGATAGCAAGATGATTGTCGCAGGGCCGATGTATCCGTCCGAGGAGCGTTGGCCTTCTAACATTACTAAAATAGAGCATTCAGGGCCTAACGAGCATCGAGCCTTTTATGGATCGCTGCGCTTCACTCTCAACCTAACACGTGATGCCATGAAGCGCGCTGGATATTCTCCCAGCGTCCGGCTCTTCGAAGCAGCTGCATGTGGGTGTCCAACAATCAGTGATTACTGGAAGGGATTAGACGAATTTTTTTGCCCTAACGAAGAAATTCTAATTGCTCATAGTACAGATGACGTATTGCGCTATATCAAGGAATTATCGGAACACGAGCGGACTACTTTGGGTCAGCGTGCGCGTGAACGTATTTTAGACGAACATAGCGGCATAGCGCGCGCGCGCCAGCTTGAACAGTACATTTCCGAGGCACAACCGACCGGGAGGTGATTGATCTGTAATGAAGGGCACATCAGCACCGCGGTCGAAGCAGGCTTATCTTAGCCGCGAAGAAATCGAACATGAGATGGTTGGACTTGGCAAATGGTTTCACAATATAGATCTCAATGGAGTACAGACTGCGCCAAATCATTTTCTAGGAGATTTTCCATCTGTAAAATGGAATCGCTTCGCCCATGTGATTCCCACAGATCTACGTGGCAGATCTGTTCTCGATATTGGTTGTAATGGCGGGTTTTATTCACTCGAGATGAAGAAGCGTGGCGCGGACCGCGTAGTCGGCATCGATAATGACCCTGACTACCTCGCCCAAGCTCGTTTCGCAGCTAAGGTGTCTGCGCTTGATATCGAGTTCCGAGAACTGTCGGTTTATGACATTGCGGATCTCAATGAACGGTTCGATATTGTTATGTTTATGGGTGTGCTCTATCATCTGAGATATCCACTGCTCGCACTTGATCTTATATATGAGCATGTCACCAACCATTCACTAGTATTTCAGTCGATGATTCGCGGCAGTGATGAACCGCTCATAATTGCTGAGGATTATCCTTTTGAGGAATGTGAAGTGTTCAAAAATCCTTCAATGCCTCATCTTACATTTGTTGAACATAGTTTTGCCCAGGATTACACGAATTGGTGGATTCCGAATCGCGCTTGCGTCGAAGCTATGCTGAGAAGCTCAGGGTTTGAGATTCTTCAGCATCCTGAGGACGAAGTTTACTTATGCCAGCGACGCGGCAGCATAGCTAGGTGATACACAGCCATGATTGAGGCGGTGATGTTTTGGAACGAGCCAAACAATAAATCACACTGGATGTTTTCGCTTGATCCTGAGTGGCGTACCTATTCGATTATGACAAAGCTGGCGGCGACAGCAGTATCAGCCGAAAATGGGCGAGTTCATCGAGTGCTGGGTGGCATTTCACCTATTGATGCGTCTTTTATTTCAAACATGTCGTATCAGGGAGTTCTCGATCAGATGACCGTTGTTGCGGTGCATGGATTTCCTCTGGACTGGAATCACTGGCAAATCTCAGAATGGCCTGCCAAAATCAAAGACATTAAAGAGGTCACCTCGTTGCCCGTATGGGTGAGTGAAGTCGGGGTGTCAAGTTTCGGTGCGGAAGAAGTACAGGTGTTTGGTCTAGATCGAAGCGCAGACCTTTTGACTGACCAGACTGAGCGTATTCATTGGTATAGCCTGTTCGACTTACCACGAGCATGGCCAGCCACCACTCGTCATCAAGAAGCTGAAGGCTCGGCCTATTATAGGCATTTTTATATGGGGCTATTCACAGAGCAGGGAAAGCCGAAACTCGCGGCGCGGCGCTTCACTGACTACACTCCGCAGTTTGGCATTTGCCAATGGTTCCATTTCGACGATCCAAGGTTAGACGATGCCGTACGACGAATGCGCGACTTGGGAGTTGAGTATGTGAGAACGGGAATCAGTTGGGCAGATAGCTTCAGGCCTCACGCATTGGTATGGTTCGATCGACAGATGCGCGCGCTGGATGAGTTCGCAGTAACTGTAACATTTTGCTTTACGCCGGAAGCACTGGGTGTTGAACCGCATCATGCCAGTCCACCCCGTGAGCCGGAGAAATTTGCCGATTTTTGCGCATCTATGATTCGGCGATATAGCTAAATCGCTTCGACAGCCAAGTACCTTTGCAATTAATTCCTAACACAATTGGCTGTTCGCCGACTCGGATGATGCTTATTGATGATGGAATAATATCAAGTGCTGCATAAGAATTACTGTGTATGCCGAGGTAGTAACTTAAAACAACTCTGATTATTTCCGCATGAGTTACAATTGCAACAGTGGAGAGTGGATATGCAGTATTGAGAACGCGGAGCAATGAGAGCACGCGTGCTCGTACCTCGCTAATTATCTCCCCAGAGGGAATACGGGTGATTTCGCGATAAATGTTGAAATTGTGCCAACGTGGATCCGCTGAAAGTGCATCAAAGGTCATCCCGGTCCAGTCGCCATAATCTACCTCATTCAGTTTGTCGGAAACATGCAGCGGTGCTTCAGTCGCATTTACGAGAGGAACTGCTGTTTCAATGGCGCGCTCGAGCGGACTACTCCAAATGGCCGCCAAAGCACACTTCGCAAACTGTCGTGCCAAACTGCGAGCGGATAACCGTCCCTGAGCACTCAGATGAACATTTGGCATCCGGCCTGTAAGAAGATTAGAGGAGGCATCCGTCATTGCGTGTCGAATAAGAAGAAAAGTTGTCATTAAATTTTCATAATGCGATTTTTCACCATGACAATATTCTAGCAGCTCCTTTGAGAAAGAACACTTGCAAAATCATATTGGTGCAAAAACTCAATGCACTGAACATCAAATTATTACTAACAAATCAGAAGGGTTACAAATTAACGCCTCTGATTGTAATGCTAATTTGCTGCAAGTTGCGAATGATCTACTTAGCAAGCGCTGTCTCAGTGATGCTCGGAAAGCATACGATTTGGCGGCGTCACAGGGTAACAACCCAGCCATTTGCGCTGCGGGACGTTGGATATGCTGGATGTTATCAGGGGAGTTTGAGCAGGCTTGGCGCGAAAGCGATATGATCGATAATTTAGGAGTAAAAGACAACACTCAGCTATGGGACAAAAATTCTTTCTATGGTAAAAGAGTATTGATTCGCTGCTTGCATGGTTTTGGCGATGCAGTCCAGTTTATAAGGTATGCGCGGATGTTACGCACTCAAGCAACACGCTTGATTGTGCAAGCGCATCCCGATCTGGTCGAACTTCTGCGCATTGTCGATGGCATTGATGATGTAATTACCTGGCCCGATCTTCCAAATAGCGAACGCGATTGGGATCAGCAAATTGAAGTTATGGAATTACCGCGCGCTTTCCATACAACGCCCGATTCGATACCGTGCGTAACACCCTATATACCGATTGATGAGGCCCGCATTGACGCCTTTCACGACAAACTTGGCTCAACAGACAAACTACGGATCGGTATCGTCTGGAGGTCAAGCGAGTACGATCCATCACGCGACGTAAGCTTGGAGATGCTTGTATCCGTGATCGCAACGAGGTGGTTTGAGTTACACTCTTTTCAACACGGCCTAGGTCACGAAGAACTGACGCACCTACAGTCGCAGTATCAAATCAACGACACGGCGTTACTTTGTCATGGTGTTCTCGATACAGCAGCAGCAATGCTTTGCATGGATCTCATCATTTCAGTAGATACCTTCGCGGCGCATTTAGCCGGTGCTTTGGCGCTACCTGTGTGGGTAATGTTGCCATTTGCTGCTGATTGGCGCTGGATGTCGGATCGGGAAGATTCGCCGTGGTACCCATCAATGCGTCTCTTTCGTCAAGGGTCGTCAAATGCTTGGGAATTAGTCATCGAAAAAATCGGATGCCAGTTAGAAGAGGTCGTATCGAGCAAGGTGCTAAAATGAAAATTCAACAAATTGCATGGGATGTCGAGCGAAATCGCTTTGTGCTAAGGCAGACCGCATTGCCAACTTAATTGAGCGCAATTGCTCAGCCGCTAGAAGCGCAACTTGCGACTGCTTGACTCGCGAAACCAACAATTCGTTTATTGTTGAAGCGCATATTATGTCGACGAGTGATCGCAACGCTTTTCGCGGTTCTTCCGCACATACTCCGAGTGAGACTACCTCGGATAAATACTACTGCTGAAAAGCACATAAACGAATGCTGCGTTTCATGCGTTCGGATCACCATCCGCGCATAGAGCTCGCCGATATTCGATTCGTCCTGCTGCGCCGCTTTGGTCCTACCGGTTAGCGTATGCAACGACAGCGGCATCTTGAGTTCCTGCGCCGCCGCCCAAAAGCGATAGTATTCTTTGCCGCTGTATGGACAATCTTCCGGCGGCGCAGCCCAGATGAGTGCGCCCTTGAGACCCAGCTTCGCGCATCGTTCAAGCTCGCGGCAGGCCTCCTCGATTTCGAACAGCGAGATCATCGCAAGCCCCGCTAATCGCTCGGGCGCGTACGAGCTGAATTCCGCCAGCAAATCGTTATATACGCGAAAGCAAGCCCGCTGAAATTCCGCCTCTTCGATCCAGAACAGCACAAAGCCCATCGTGGTGTACAAGACCGCCGCGTCGATTCCGTTGAGTTCCATATCTTTGAGCCGTGCCGCCGGGTCCCATCCGCCTTCCGGTGCACTTTCCAGCCCGGCTTCGAGAAACGACTGATCGAACGTCTTGCCCGCGGCGAACGCTCCTGAAATCCGCAGCGGCGGCAGCTCTTCGCATACGAAGAATGACCCCTTGCGCCCGCCCGGCTCCTTGACGGCTCGCGGCGCGCGATCGCGAAAGCGCCGCGCCAGCCGCTCGACCCATAACGTCGACGGCTCGAACATATGCGCGTCCGCATCAATAATTCTTAGCGCGTCCATCTCGCCGACTCATACTTCGAGTTCAAGCACCCGCTTGTCACGCCGCGCAAAATCCAGCACCTCGACGTACGGACGCATCGAGGGAATCTTATCCATCCGCATCTCCGCATCGATATCGCTGGTTCCTTCGCCCGGGTCTTTGCGCGTGACGTTGACCAGATCACATTCCGCGCCGAGCGCGACCGCATAATGCCAGGTACCTTTATCGATCAGCGCCGCTTGTCCGGGCTCGACGAAAAATGCCGCCAGCCGCTCGTAATCGATCTCATACTGCGCGTGACCAGCCGCGCGATTATGCGGCGGCGGCGCGACTACCAGCGCGATCGTCCCTCGAAGCGGAATAAACGTCTGATTGTATGAAAAATGCGTCGCTATCATGCTGATCCGCCGTGCATTTACCGGCCGTTTGAACTTCAACAGCTCGATCGCGACGCGCCCCTCGCCGGGCTCAACCTCCGGCAGAATCGGTTGCTTATTCTCGAGCATCCGGCCATAGGGCTTGAATGCTTCGACCGTTAATGGCTGCACTTTCAGCTTGATCGTCTCAGCTTCCATGATGGCGCTCTCCACGAGCTTCAGCGTTTGTGCGAAATCCAGGCTTCTGGCGCGGAGCTTAGGCCGCGAGCGCAAGTTTTGACAAGCTTTCCTGACGATCAGTAGCGCGCGGTTTTCAGGACAGCAGAATTAGAGATTCCCTTCGGCTACGCTCAGGGCAGGCTCTCATGCGCAGACAGAGCAGACGCACGGGAATGACAAAAAGGTCCAAGTCATATAGCTCGGTTCAAAACCACCCATTTCCTGACGAGCACTGTCCGATGCGTACTTCTCGCGATAGCGCTATCATTCCCAGATGGCTTGGCTGCAAATCGCTGATGACCTGAACTTCAAGCTCGAACTCGCTCAAGCTCCGCAGCGCCTGGTCTCATTAGTGCCGAGCTGGAGCGAGACTATTTTTGCCTTCGGTCTCGGCGCTCAGCTCGTCGGCGTAACCCGCTATTGTGTTGCACCCAAGGAGACCGCCGCGATTCCTAAAATCGGCGGCACCAAAAATCCCAATCTCCGCGCGATTATCGAACTCAATCCCGACCTGATCATCGCCAACGCTGAAGAAAACCGCCGCGAGGATATCGAGGAACTCCGCGCCGCCGGTCTCGCCGTCTTCACCACTTATCCGCGCAAAATCAGCGCCGCGGTCGAATCGATTATCAAGCTCGGCGCGGCTCTCGGATGTGCAACTTCAGCCAATGCAATGGCCCGTGAGATCGTCACCACGGTCAGCGAAATCGAGACCAGCGTCGGCGTCTGGGCCAAGCTCCGCTTCCGCGCCTTCTGCCCGATCTGGAAAAACCCGTGGATGGCCTTCAACGCCGATACCTACGCGCACGACGTGCTCCGGATGCTCGGGTTCAACAACGTCTTCGCTGCGGCGGGCGAGCGCTATCCGCGCACCACCCTGGCCGAAGCCCTCGAGCTCCGCCCCGACTTCGTGATGCTGCCTGACGAGCCTTACGAGTTCACTGTCAAAGATATCGAAGAATTAAAGCCTGCTTTGCCCCCCGCGCTCAGCCGTCGTGTGGTCTTGATTAATGGCCGCGATCTCCATTGGTACGGCGCGCACATGGTGACTGGTCTCAAATCGCTCGCCGCGCTGCTCGCCCGCGTCCGCGCTGCTACCGTCTGAACAGTCCAGACTCTATAGCGCACTCTCGCGATCATGATTGCCTCACGCGATACTTTCTCGTTAGATCGCGCTATGCCAACTACACCCGCTTCGCTCGCCGCACTTTGGGAAGAGCACCTCAAGCACGAATTCTCTACCCGTGACACCGACGCGACGCTCGCCACGATGGTCGATGACGCTTACGTCAATCACGTTCCGGTGCTGACTGGCGGCCTCGGCAAAGATCAATTGCGCGAGTTCTATTCGCGCCATTTCATCCCGCAGATGCCTCCCGATACCAAGCTCGTCCCGCTGTCACGGACGGTCGGCGAGGACCGCATCGTTGATGAGTTCATCTTCCAGTTCACTCATACCGTCGCGATGGACTGGATGCTCCCCGGCATCCCACCAACTGGTAAACGCGTCGAAATCCCGACGGTCGTGATCATCAACTTCCGCGATGGCAAACTCGCGCACGAGCATATCTACTGGGATCAGGCCTCCGTGCTCGTCCAAGTTGGGCTGCTCGATCCTGCTCACCTGCCGATTAGCGGCATCGAGACCGCCCGCAAGATGCTCGATCCATCATTACCCTCGAATCAACTGATTTCGCGCGCTTCGCGCTAAGCGTCACCTCGATGGTCGATTATGCCTGCATAGTTGGAATTCGATTAATTTCTTTTTCCAGCCTTCGGCGGGCGTGCCAGAGATCGTAATTTTCCTGCATCCGCAGCCATACTTCCGGACCATTGCCGCAAAACTTTCCTAGCCGCACCGCCATTTCAGCCGAAATTCCCGCCCTACCCGCGATGATCCGATGCAGCGTTTGGCGGCTTACACCTAGCCGCTCCGCTGCATCGCTGATCGTGATATTAAGCGCCGGCAGCACATCTTTACCCAGAATCTCTCCTGGATGGATCGGCGGCCTCACTATCTTCTTCCGGTCCACTCTTAGTCCACGCATCGAATACTTTCCTTAGTGATACTGCTCAAAATTCACACGTACCGCATCACCCGTGTCCCACTCGAAAGTTATGCACCAGGGGCCATTGACGTGAATCGGATAGCGCTGCGGCCTGCTGTGCAGCGGGTGAAAATTAAAACCTGGCAAGTTGATATTCTGGAGTGTCGCCGGGCTGTCAATCACAGTCAGACGCCGCAAGCATCGTCGCTGGAGCTCCATGGTGATCCGCCTAGTCTTCCCCGTTTCGAATAGTTCCTTGAGGCCCTTATGCGCGAAGCTCCTGATCACTGTGGGCCGCTAGTGTAGCATAACAGATTACATTCTGTCATCTTACTATTTACATACGAGCTCGCATCTCTCAATGATTAGGATGGTTGCGTCGCGATAGCGCCGATTCCATCGCTCTCGACCGAGGTCAACGATCATTTGCTCACCGCGATCAAACCATCTAAACAACGATCATCTGCGCGATCGCAACCAAGGAGTATTGAAGATGGCCGCCGCTGCCCCACTTGCAGGAATTAAGATTCTCGATCTCACCAAGCTCGCCCCCGGACCTCATTGCACGATGATCCTTGGCGATCTCGGCGCAGACATCATCCGCGTGGACGAACCCGGCGAGCCGACCGGTCGCCGGGCCGCGCAGGCCGGCGGCGGGAACGTCCGCGCGCCGCGTCCCAGCGCCTCGCCCGCCAATGCGCTCGCCCGCAACAAGCAATCAATCGCGCTCAATCTCAAGAGCGGCCCCGGCAAGGAAATCTATCTGCGACTCGCCCAGCGCGCCGACGTGGTCGTCGAGGAGTTTCGCCCGGGCGTCGCCAAGCGCCTCGGCATCGATTGGGATATTCTCCACGTCCGCAACCCGCGCTTGATCTACTGCGCCGTCACCGGCTTCGGTCAGACCGGCCCGCATAAGAATCTCGTCGGCCACGACCTCAACTATATCGCGACTGCCGGCGCGCTCTCCCTGATGGGTCCGCAGGACGGTCTCCCCGCGATTCCCTGGAACTGGCTCGCCGATTACGCGGGTGGCGGGATGCATGCAGCGATCGGCGTGCTCGCCGCGTTGGTCGCCCGCTCTCAGACCGGTCGCGGCCAGTACGTCGATATCGCGATGCTCGACGGTGTGATGCTCCTCCTTGCGCAGGCGCTCTCGGCTCACTTTACCAGCGGTCGCGTCCCCACTCGCGGCAGCACCCCGATGGACGGCGTCGCGCCGCATTACAGCCGCTATGAAACGAAGGACGGCAAGATTATCACGATCGCCTCGATGGAGCCATGGTTTTACGTCAATCTCTGTCGCGCGCTCGGCACCGAAGAGTTCATGAGCGATCAGAACAATAAGGAAAAATGGCCGGAGATGACCGCCCGCTTCACCGAAATTTTCAAGACCCGCACGCGCGACGAATGGTTCGATCATCTGACCAAGGCCGATATTTGCGTCGGCAAAATGCTCACGCTTGACGAGCTCGAGCACGACCCGCAAATCCAGGCGCGCGACATGATCGTCGAGATCGAGACGCCTGATGGCGGCAAGGTCAAACAGGTCGGTATCGCGATGAAGTTCTCGGAGACGCCCGGCTCGATCCGCTCGGTCGCCCCGCAGATGGGTCAGCATACCGACGCGATCCTTGCCGATCTTGGCTACACCCCGGAGGACATTGCTAAGTGGCGCACCGACGGCGCAATCAAGTGAGTCGAGAGTTTGCGGATTTACTTAGAGCCTCCAGGAACAGATCGGTCGAAGATTCGTAGAGTTCCGAAAAAGAACAAACCTCCAGAATCTCCCACCACGACGGCAGAACTTGTGGCAAGAAGTCCAGGTCAATGGTCCAGGAGACAAAGCGTATGGAAAACACTTCCCCATTGCGAGAATCTTCACAGCGCACTACCCGCTCTGAACAATGAGCATTCAAAGTTTTGAAAAGGTCGGCTTCCAACCAGTCGCACAGATGGGGATAATGGTATGGAGCCTCTTTAGGGAATTCGGGGCTGCTTTGAAGGTCTAGTATATTTACGCCGAGGCAAATTACGAAAGGTTCTGAGATCGTTAACCCAGGCTGGACGGCCCGCTCCGTTAGGAGATCATAAACGTCGCTTCTTAAGATGATCCCCTCCTCATACCATATGGAAATTTTAGCCAAGGCATTTGAGCTCCGCTCTACCTTTTGCAATTTCTCAATCCACGCCTTCACTTTCGGTAGCCTTGTCCGGATTTGTTCGAGGTAGTAACGAAGTGTCGCCTCCGAAAACCGATCATCAGATTTTCTTCTATTGCAGACATAGTCCGCCGGAACGAGATTCCAAAAACTGTCGAGATCAAAATCGAGGGGCAGACCAAGTTGAATCAGCAGTTCGCTCAGCGAAGCATTGTTCGCTCGTTCTGCTCTCGCTAATACGTGATCGATTTCAAGCTCCCGAAACTCCAGCGGCTTGCTGCAATAGAAACATCGCTTTTCGTAAGCACGCCAAAGAGCGATACGTGTGATAGATTTCATCGCGGCGCTATGTATTATCTGGTCGGCTTGATGGGCAAACGCTTTAAGATATAATCGAGTTGCGACACAAACTATAAACGCTCACGACATTATGACCAATCCCACGATGTTCATGAAATCCCCTTTCGAGCCGCTCGTTATCGAGCGCGCCGAAGGTCCCTGGCTCTACACTCGCGAGAGCCGCAAAATCCTCGACGCCGGCGCGGGCGCAGTCGTGGTCAATATCGGTCAGGGCCGTGAGGAAGTCGCGCGCGTCGCTGCTGAGGAAGTCGCGAAGGTTAATTACGTCCTGCCGGTCTGGTCCCATCCGGCGCGCGAGCGCCTTACCGCGCGGCTCTCCCGATGGACTCCGCCGGGTCTCAATCGCTTCTTCTTTTGCAGCGGCGGTTCCGAGGCGGTCGAGATGGCGGTCAAGTTCGCCCTGATGTACCACAAAGTCTACGGTCGCCCGAGCAAAAAGAAAATCATCTCGCGATGGCTTTCCTATCATGGCAACACGCTCGGCGCGCTTTCAGTCGGCGGCAATCGCACCCGCCGCGCCGATTACGAGCACGTCCTGTTCGACTGGCCGCACATCGATCCGCCCTTCTGTTATCGATGCCCTTGGAACAAGACCTACCCTGGATGCGGCATCGACTGCGCCACCGCCTTAGAAAAAGAAATCGAGAAGCACGGCGCGGACTCGATCGCCGCGTTCATCGCCGAGCCGATGATGGGAGCAACGGGCGGCGCAGTTCCGCCGGTCAAAGAATACTGGCCGATGATCGCCGACATCTGCCGCCGCCATAACATTCTTCTGATCTGCGACGAGGTGATGACCGGACTCGGTCGGACCGGCAAGCGCTTCGCCGTCGATCATTGGAATCTCACGCCCGATATCATCATCGCTGCCAAGGGATTAACCGGCGGCTACATGCCGATGGGTATGATTGCGGTCGATGAGAAGCTGGTCGAGCAATGCGAAAATCTGCGCGCCGATTTCATGTTCTTCACCTACAGCGCCCATCCGCTCGCCTGTGCGATCGCCGACAAGGTGCTCGAAATCATGGAGCGGGAGCATCTGGTCGAGCGCTCCGCCGAGCTTGGCGCGCGGCTCGGCGCGCAACTCAAAGAGGAGCTGTCGGGCCATTCGATGGTTGGTGATATCCGCGGCGCGGGTCTCTTCTGGGGCATCGAGCTGGTGCGCGACAAATCGACTCGGACGCCCTATTCGTCGGACCTCAAAGTGACTAGTCGCGTTCACGCCGCTGCGATGAGTCGTGACCTGTTCGTCTATCCCTCCCTCGGGATGGCCGGTCCCGCGCTCGGCGGCGACGCTGTGATGATCACGCCGCCCTTCATTATTGGGCTCCCCGAAATCGAATACATAGTGACCAACCTTCGCTCTGCTCTCGATGAGGTTTACTCAACTCTCTAAGCGCCGCCACAATCCATTAGTGGTAATGTCCCGCGAATAATCTTTCAAAGGAGCTCCGGCATTCTGAGCGAAGCTAGCGGAGCGCAGATGCCGCGCGAAGCGAACAAGTGGCCTGCCCTGAGTCCCTCGAGGAGGCGAGAGCCGAAGGGAATCCAGCGGCCTCGGATGCTTAACTCGCTGTCTTCCTCCGATTTGGATGGCCGGGGGCGACATTCCCTTGCTCCGGGCATGTGGCGCGGGTACGCGCGAAAAAAGCGTATGGCGGCTTCGGAGATTTTCCGCGCGGTTAATCCGAAGACCCGCGACATCCGGCTTGAATTCGATGAGCGAGTGCCGGGAACCGGTAAGTGGCTCCGTCGAATTGTTGCCGGATTATCACGTTCTTTATGCTAGATGAAAGATGAGGGCGCGAAGCCACGGGCTAGGTGTCCAGAGGAGTCTAAAGACGCGTATTTCAATCGATGACAAGGCGAACGTCTGCCTTGCCAGTTGCAATTCGCAAGACCATTATGAGGCCCAGAAAGCGTAATCTTGGCAGCCCAGAAAAGTGACGCCGGAACCATATGAGTGAGCCACTCGAGTTCAAAGAGCAGCTGATACAATACTTCGAGAGCGGGGCGAAGCCACGCGAGAAATGGCGAATCGGCACCGAATACGAGAAGGTTGCCGTTTCAGTGAAGGATGGGCGGGCGCTGCCATTCTCGGGCTCGCGCGGTGTTGAGGAGATTCTGCGGCGGCTGGTCGAGCGCTATGGCTATGAGCCGGAAGATGAGCATGGGCGGATAATCGCACTCAAAGGGGAGCGCGCGCCAATCACGATCGAACCGGGCGGGCAGATCGAGCTATCGGGCGAGCAGTGCGAGACAATCCACTGCGCCAATGCCGAGTTCACGCGTCACATCGAGCAATTAATCGAGATTGGGCACCAACTTGACGCGACGATTCTGGGGCTCGGGATGCAGCCGGTCAGTCGGATTGACGAGATTGAGCTGCTGCCGAAGGAGCGCTATCGGATCATGTATCCGTACATGGCGCGCAAGGGGCGGCTCGGGCAGCGGATGATGAAGCAGACCGCGGGGGTGCAGGCGAACCTCGATTACAGCGACGAGGCCGATGCGATGCGCAAGCTGCGGGTCAGCATGGGAATCGTGCCGCTACTCTATGCGATTTTCGCAAATTCGCCGTTGTGTGATGGCGGACTGAACGGATATCAGAGCTATCGCGGGCATATCTGGCAGGACACCGATCGTGAGCGGTCGGGAACGCTGGGCTTCGTTTTTCGCGACGACGCGGGCTTTCAGGATTATGCCGAGTACGCGCTCGATGTGCCGATGTATTTTCTCGAACGCGATCACAATTACCTGAATTTGACGCCGCCGCCGGGGATCACGTTCCGGCAGTTCATGGAGCGCGGTTGGGGCAAGGAGCGGGCGACGATCGAGGACTGGAGTAACCATCTGACGACGATCTTCACTGAGGTGCGGCTGAAAAAATATGTCGAAGTGCGGACCGCGGACAGCCAACCGCCGTCGCTGATGCTGGCGCTGCCGGCGATCTGCAAAGGTATTTTGTACGACAGTGATTGTCTGAGTGGGGGGTGGGATTTGGTCAAGAACTGGAGCTTCGCGGAACGCATGACGCTGACCGATGCGGCGCAGAAGATCGGACTCGACGCACGTGCGGGGCGGATCAGATTTCAGGAACTCGCGCTGGAGCTGCTGAATATCGCGCTGATCGGATTGGTGCGGCAGCAGGGGCTGAATGATCGCGGCGAAGACGAGAGTATTTACCTGTTGCGGATGCTGGATCAGGTGCGGATGGGCTATACGCAGGCGGGCCTGACGATCGAACGATGGAAGGGGCGCTGGAACTACGACGTCAATCGGCTGGTCGAAGGCTGCTCGTATGAAGCTGAGGCGATAATCTAGTATGACAGTCGATCGATAAACTCAGAGCGGCGTCTTGTCATTCTGAGGGAGTCCACGATTGACGTATGCCCTCGGAGGCGAGAGCCGACGAAGGGAATTCCGACTATCTCACAAAACCGAAGAAAGCCAGTGCGTCGAATCGAGCATAAGATGCCATTAGATTCTTCGCCTCGCAGAGTCGTCTCAGAATGACAAAAGGAGCGACTCGATTCATTCGTCTCGTTCTAAGCAATGACACGCTCCGCTGGCGTCACTCAAAATGATGGATTCTGCTTCGAAAAGTTATTTTGGGACAATATTAAGATGGAGTTGATTAGGGGTGGCAGGGTTCAACTTATCCGAGCGTTACATACTGATTATTAATCTGCTTATCGGGGTGGTGCTGATTCCATATTTTCTGGCACTGGGAGTTAGCGACGCGATCAAGCTGCATTATGCGGGCAATGTTCTGCCGAGCAGTTCCGAATACGCCCGAACCACGCCGATAGCCGGGAGCAACGCGCAGCGGTCGCGCGCCTATTATGACGTGATCGCGCGTCGCGACATTTTCAATCTGGCGCCCGCGCCACAAGTCGCGGCGCCGGTAGAGAATGAGAATCTAAATATCCGGCTGATCGGAACTTCGGAGCAGAGCGCGGGCAAGCCCTACGCGATTATCGAAGACGCCAATGGCAATCAGTTGCTCTATCGGCTGGGCGATGTGATCCCTAATGCAGGAAAGCTGCTGGAAGTGACCAAAGATCGTGCAGTGATTTTGCACAATGGCCATCGAGTCGCGGTCGAGATCCCGCACGATGAACCGATACAGGACGCTCCTATCGCGCCGCGTCCAGGGATGATCCAACGGTTTCAGCGCGGCCGAATGGGACGTTCGGGTCTGGCACTGGAAACGCAACACAGAGGAGTGCGGCGAATCACGCCTAATCGATATCTGCTGGAGCGTTCGACGGTCGATAGCAATCTCAAGAATATGGAGCCATTGTTTACACAAATCCGGGCGATTCCGAATTTGCAGAACGGGCACTCCAATGGGTTTCTGCTATCGGAAATTCAGCCGGGATCAATTTTTCAGCAGATCGGTCTGCAAGACGGCGATTTGCTGACGGCGGTGAACGGTCAGACAGTGGGTGATCCGGCGAAGGCGATGGCGTTGATGCAAACGCTTCAGAGCCAGTCGTCGATTACGGTGAATGTGACGCGCAACGGCGCACCCACGAGGTTGTATTACAATATCCAGTGACCCCTCTCACGCACTTTGGTGAGAGCGGCCATTCCAATGCCAATGCGGCGGCGCTCCCATCTGCTTAGAACGTTGTCCAGAAGGCTGAGCAGAGATGGTCGGAATTGAAGTTCGTTTCGGCCATCGGGGCGGGTGGGATGAGGGACTGGAACTGGTCGGTTGAGACGCTGTAGGGAGCCCAGGTCGGCGCGCCGGAATAGTTGGGATTGCCGGTTTTTGCGAACTGGGTCCAGTAGCCGATCATCGTTGTCGAGAGCTGCTGCTGGTCGGACGTAAAAGGCGCGGGAACGCCGTCGAGGATAAATAGGTACTGGAGTTCCGCGCCATGATACGCGCCGAGTGGGAAGCTGGCTGGTATCAGGCCGAGACTTAGGGGGGCACTCTCGTCGTTGAACTCATAAGTGTAGGTCGTGACAAATTGTGCGAGCAACTGATCGGCGGTGCGTATGGGACAACTGAAGAAGCCGTAGGTGCCCGATGCACCCAGGGCGAGCGAGGCGGCGTCGGCGGGGGATTCGACGGCAGCGGGTAAACGGCAAGAACGACTGGTCCGAGAGTTGGTCCGAAGAGCAGATCGACCGCACTTGCATAGTTGGCATTGGTCAATGGATTGCCGAGATAGTCGTAATCGAGGGCGACGAACAGCCGATATTCGTCGTGATTGGTACCCGAAATCACCGGCACATGATTGAATTTACCGCCGGCGAAAGCGGCTGAGGGAGTTTGCGGCAGCAGGACGCCGTCCACCACCGGGTACATCGGGAAAGGCTGCGCAGACCAAAGTTGCGGGTGAAATGGCGCGAAGGCACTTCGCACTCTGATCAGGGCATCCGAGTGCGGTGGCAAAAGCCGCGCCGGATTGCTCGAAGGGACTGCCGGTCGTTTCAGCCAGCGCGAGCGGGATAATAGCTTCCTGATAGTCAGCGTAATCACCGTAGGAGCCACTCTCGGCGATCGCGTGCTGGAAGAGTCGTTTGGCGAGCGGCGAAGCTAGGTTGGCATAGACACTCTGGCCGCCGGCGGACTCGCCGAAAATCGTCACCAGATTGGGGTTGCCGCCGAAAGCCGCGATATTGGGTTTCACCCATTTGAGGGCGAACTGCTGATCCATAAAGCCATAATTGGCTTTGAGACGGGTATTGGCGTCGAGTGAGGTTTGGGCGAAGAATCCGAGGAGGCCGAGGCGGTAATTAAACGTGACGACGATCACGCCCTGATTGACGAGCGGAGTTGGATCGTAAGTCGAGGCGTCGCCACCAGTGAGCCCGCCACCATGAATCCAGACCATCACGGGCAATCCCTTATTGCGATGCGCGACGACCGCCGAGACGGGTGTGTAAACATTGAGAAAGAGGCAATTCTCGTCGCCGGTAAAGCTGCCGAGAGCGTTGAGCTGTGGGCACTCGTTGCCGAAGGTCATGGCTTGGAGCACGCCGTGCCAATGGCTGAACGGCTGCGTTGGACGCATCGAAACTGACCGACCGGCGGCATGCGAAAGGTATCCCGAGGTACTGATTCTCGTTGTCGACCGTCTGTCCCTGCAACGAGCCGTTCTGGATTTTGATGATAGAGGTACTGCCTGCGCCGGAGCGAGCGGCACCGGCAGGATTGCATCGCATTGAGAGGACGAGGAATCCCAGCAGGCTCAGGAGCAAAGTGATAGATGGCAGAGGCTGAAGCTTGTGAAGGTTAGATGTTTGCCGGTTGTCCATCGGCGAACCTCGAAGCGCGAGAGTTCTGAGCGGTTTGGAAAACGTTAGTTCCATAGGTGATTCAGAAAAGCAAGGCGAGTCAAAAACATAAATAATTTAGAGCGCAGAGACGACGAGGGTTTTCGCGCCTTAATCGGGCGGGCGAGGTGGTCGAAGGCGACGATTAGCTAGGCTTCGCGGGCGAGGTGGTCGAAGCACGATCCTAGCTAGGCTTCGCGGGCGAGTTGATCGTCGAGCAGAATCGAGAGGCTGGCGCGGAACTCAGAGGATGGTAATTCATGGAGGAGCTTGCGGGCGGAGGCGATCTGGTCGGCGACCATCGTGTGGGCACGGCGGATGATAGATGGTGCGCTAATCAGCGAGAGAGCGCGATCGTAGAGGCCATCGGTGGGCTTTGCGCCGTTGCTAAAGAGACGTTTCAGTTCAGCGGTCTCATACAACGCGATTACGACCGGCAGCGAAGGAATTCCGGCGCGAAAATCCGAACCCACGGGCTTGCCGATCTCTCTTCGGGACCGAGATGTCGAGGATGTCATCGACCATCTGGAACGCGCAGCCCGACCGCGGGGCCGAGATGTCCATCGGTCGATGGTCGCTTGCGAGCGCCGGCGAGATCGGCGGCGACCCGGCCGCCGGCGGAAAACAACGAGGCGGTCTTTCGGGTGATTACGGCGATATAGTCCTTGAGGTAGCGGCGGCGCGATGGCGCATCCGGCCCTCCATCACTTCGCCCTCGGTCAACTGGATACACGCCTGCGCGGCAGTGCGCACGAGCCGTTCCTCGAAGCGGCCGCACAGTTCGAACGCGCGGCAGAAAAGATAGTCACCGGCGACCAGGGAGGCCGCCTGCACCGTAACGCGCGAGGCCGACGGCTTGCCGCGCCGCAGCATCCCGCTGTCGATGATGTCGTCGTGCAGGAGCGTGGCGGAGTGGATCAGTTCGAGCGCGATCGCGGCATCGATCGCATCTTCGACCTTGTGCGTCGGCTGCCGCCGCAGGCGCGATACACCAGCAGGATGAACAGTCGGACGCAGGCGCTTGCCTGCGCCATCGACCAGGTAGTGGCAGATCTCGCCGATCAGCGACCTCCTTGGAGTCGAGCAGCTGGGCGAGCTTTGTCTCGGCGCGAGCAGGTCGGCGCTGGACCTGGAGGCGCCGGATTGGATGACTCGGCGAGTCGGACGGAATCGAGCTGCGTCTGCGTTGGCGAGCTTCACAGGTTGATCCGGATTCTAGCGAAAGAGGTCGGAGGCGGCTGGACGAATTAAGGCTTTGGCGCTGGCGCCTTCGAGCGGTTTGTAGGTGTAGCCGCGGATCAGCACGGCGGGATCGCGCCCGCTTTAGGCATCAGGAGACCGGCAGCGGCGGCGAGTTCGTCGGCAATCGCGATTACGGTGTGATGTAACTCGCGGCCACCGAGGTCGGTCGTGCCGCGCAGATCGAGCATCGGATCGAGACCGAGATTCCGAGGCAGACTTCGGTCAAGCCATCGCGCCACGGACGCCCGAAAGTATCGGTGATCAGCACGGCGATTTCTGCGCCGGTTATTCTTGAGAGCAGCGCGAAGGCGGGCGGCGGAAGCGTCGGCATCTTCGGGCAAAAGGATCGCGCGATTGTCGGCGAGGCTGTTGGATTCGTCGATACCGGCATTAGCGCAAACCCATCCGGGGCCGGTCTCGACGATCAGGACAGCATTATCCATCCGTACGATGCGGCTGGTCTGGCGCAAGACGAGTTCGACGGCGCGCGGGTCTTTGTCCCATCGCGCGGCGAACTTTATCGCCAGCGCGGAGGGTTCGATCCCGTCGAGACTGACCAGGCGTCCCTCGGCTTTGGAGATGATCTTCTGGCAGACGGAGAGAATGTCGCCGTGTTCGAGCTTCAAGCGCGTCGTGTCGAGGGCGCGGACGATGAGGCCGGCGAGGTAGTCGCCGGGTTGAACCATCGGAATTCCCTCAATCGCGGTAAGGGTCAGGGAAGCCATCCCTACTTCGTATTGACTAGCCTATAACGCGAGCGCGTCGAGTACCACGTTAGCAAGTCTCGCGGCTTTGGCGGGAGTGGTCATGATGGTATCGGCGACGACGGCTCTCATGCCGAGATCGCGAATCGGTTCGATGTAGCGGTCATCGATGTGATCAAGGATGAAGAGGCCCGCGCAATCTTTATACAGGCGGGCGATGCCGAGAGGCGAGACTTCATGGCCCAGACCGCGCATCATTTTGTCGGCGGGCCCTTTGACGGTCTTGCCGCCGATAATCGGGCTTATCGCGGCGACCGCGCTTACGGTTGGCGCACGAGCGTCGCGGACGCCGGCGAGCTCGAAGATCGGTCCGAGCGAGACGAATGGATTCGAAGGGGCAAGGATGACGGCGCGTGAGGTTGTGATCGCGTCGAGGACAGCGATGGTTGGCCGGGCATCTTCGATGCCGCGCAGGTCAATTTGCTCGACCGCGCCGCGTGCGCGTCGGCGTACGAAGTATTCTTGAAAGGGGAGTGCGGGGTGCCCTCGAGCTTGACGTGGGTGCGAACGCGGTCGTCGCTCATCGGCAGGATGCGCGATTTCAGCCCGAAACGCGCGCGATTTCGGCGGTGATCTGAGTAAGATCGCGCCGGAGCGAAGGCGTTCGGTGCGATAGAGATGCGTTGCGAGATCGCGATCGCCGAGGTTGAACCAGGGCTTGCCGTAAAAACGTCCGAGGGCATCAAGAACATGGAAACTTTCGCCGGCGAGACCCCAGCCAGTAGCAGGATTTACCACTTCAGCTAATGTGTAGGTGACGGTATCGATATCCGGCGAGACGTGCAGTCCGTAGAACTGCTCGTCATCGCCGGTGTTAACTACGACATTGAGGCGGCGCCGGAGCGACTTCGCGGGCGAGGCCGCGCGAGGAACTTAGCGGCCCCCACTCCCCCCGCAAGCGTCGTAATCGAGAATCGAGAAACTTGGGGAGCACTGGCCGCGCGCCATTGGGTGCCCTTTTACCGTAGAGTTTTTTGTAGGTGGTACTGCGCTCGATCGCAACGCGTCCCATCTCGCGCGCCTTCTCTTCGATCAGATCGACCGAGACAAACTCGCCCGAAGTGCCGCCGGCCTCAGCGGTGATGCTTTCCTCCATCAGCGTGCCGGAGAAATCGTTGCATCCGGCTTTCAGCGTGACGGCGGCATGATCCACTCCGAGCTTGACCCACGAGGTCTGCAGGTTGTTGATCTGGCCGCGCAGGAAGAGGCGCGAAAAGGCGTACATCTGGAGATCGAGCGTGCCGAGTGGAGGCGGCGACACGAGTCCCTTGCGGAACAGAACAGTATTCTCATGGATAAAGCGCAGCGGGACGAACTCGGTAAAGCCGTGAGTTTGCTTCTGGATATTGCGCAATAGGTTCAGATGGTTGATGACGTGGCGCGGCTTCTCCAGATGGCCATACATGATCGTTGAAGTAGTCGGAACGCCGAGTGAATGCGCGGTGGTAATGATATCGACCCACGCGCCACATCGACTTTCTTGTGGCTTAGAATCTCGCGGATATCGTCATCGAGAATCTCTGCGGCAGTGCCGGGAATCGAACCGAGGCCGTGATCCCGCAGCATCCCGATATACTCAGGGTAGTCCATGTTGGTACGGCGTGAACCGTACATAATCTCCATCGGGGAGAAGGCATGGATGTGAATCTCGGGGAAGCGCGCCTTAATCGTGTCGAGGATGTCGCGATATTTGAAGGCCGGCATCTCGGGATTGATCCCGCCCTGAATACAGACTTCGGTTGCGCCGCGCGCGATCGCGTCGGCAATCTTGGCGAGGATAGTCTCGTCGGAATGATCGTAGGCGTCGGATTCCCATTTCTGGCGCTTGAAACCGCAGAACTGGCATCCGACGAAACAGATATTGGTGAAGTTGAGATTGCGGTTGACGACGTAGGTGACTTCGTTGCCCACATCTTCGGCGCGAGCGAGATCGGCGCACTTAACGAGCGCGCGCAGGTCGTCGCCACCGGCGGTGTAGAGGAGCAAGCCTTCGTCGGGCGTCAGCTCCTCGTGAGCAAGACTGCGCTTCAGCGCGGCGCGAACCTCAGTCGAGGCGCGGTCGAGCAGATGAGTCAATGGCGTAGCTTCGACTTCGTTAACGAAGTCGCGCATTTCATCGAGGTTCATACTTAGACCTCCGGGGAAAGCCGGGCGGCGAGTTGATTGATCGGCTGCATCATAGCTGGAGCAACCCACTCGTCGTTGATGAATTCGGGGTAAATCGCGAGCCGCTGAATTAGGTGAAAGCCGGCGCGCGCACATCGTTTCGCCAACTCCTCGAGATGCGGCCAAGGCGCCTCGGGGTTGACGTAGTCTTTGGAGAGCGGCGAGATACCGCCCCAGTCGTTGATTCCAGCGTCGAGGAAGAGCTCGATTTCGTGCGGCGAGAGATTCGGCGGCGCCTGGACGTTCATCGTAGGGCCCAGCACCAGCCGCGCAGTGGCAATCGCCCGGGCCATCTCGAATCGATCGGGTTCGGGCGCGTCGGCCATCGGAATCTCGGGTTTGACGCGGAAGTTCTGGATGATGACCTCTTGAATATGGCCGAAGCGCTCATGCGAGTCGCGAATCGCGATCAGGCTTTGTGCGCGCTCCGCAGGAGTCTCACCAATGCCGAGCAGGATGCCAGTGGTGAAGGGGATTTTTAGAGCTCCCGCTTCGTCAATCATGCGCATCCGCACGGCAGGGTCTTTATCCGGCGCCCATTGGTGGACGCCGCCGCGCTGCCGGAGTCGCGGCGAAATACTTTCGAGCATCAGGCCCATGCTGGCGTTGAGCGGCCGCAGCATCTGCATCTCGTCGCGCGTCATGATGCCCGCGTTAGTATGCGGCAGGAGACCTTGTTCGAGTGACGTTTCACAGGCGCGCGCGACGTAATCGACCGTGCTGTGAGCGCCGAGATTTGCGAGCGTCGCGCGATACTCTTTGAAGGCGATCTCGGGCTTGTCGCCGAGGCACAGGAGCGCCTCTTTGCATCCGAGCTCAGCGCCGCGCCGTGACCACGCGGCGATTTCGTTCAGCGTCATGGTCCACGCGCCGGGATCGCCGGGATCGCGGCGGAAAGTGCAGTAGGTGCATCGATCGCGGCAAAGATTGGTGATCGGTAGGAAGACCTTGCGCGAATATGTGACTTCACGGCCTTTGCCGCGATCGCGCAACGCCGCCGCGGCGGCTATCACTTCGGACAGCGCCGCGGCGGAGCATTCGATCAAAGCGATTGCGTCACGCTCGTCGAGACGAACCCCGTCCAGCGCCCGCGCGATTATCTCGCGCAGGGAAGAATTAGAATCGTTACTACTGATCGCTAGCTCAGGCATCCTGATTGGGCTGTTTATAAGCGATCGAATTGGGCGAGGCAATCACGAAAAGCGTTAGTGGCGATATTTACCGAGGTTCGTTACTGCGCTGTCGCAGCCAAGCTCTCGACACCGCCACCGTGCTTTTCTATCAAATCGTGGTTGACGTGATACAGCTCCCATTCGACGCCATTGGGATCGATCACCCAGAATTTGGTCTGATTAGCATAGCAGCAATTGACCTTGAGCTGCTCGCGGGTTGCGATACCGTGGGCTTTCACCCGGTCGAGATGTTGCAGCACGGCGTCCGCGGATTCGAGTTCGATGCCGAGATGATTGACGGAATTGCCGGGAGTTTCGTTACGCCGCGCGAGCGACAAGGCGAGGTTGAGCGGAGCGAATGACGGCAGGAATTTTATCTGGTCGGACTTCACTTTGACCGGTAGCTCGCCGAGAAATCTCTCGTAGAAGTCGCGACTCTCATTCAAATTCTGAGCTTTAATATGAATATGTACGCGTGTTGCCATTAGGAACAGCCTCGCTGATAAATTCCAAAATTGTTTATGTGCCCTGGATGGGGCGGGCCCAGCGATCGAAGATCGTTTGGCCAATCACGTTTAGTTGTGGCAGATAATGGGGTGCGGCGGCGAGGAGCGCGTCACCGTCGAGACCGACGCGCTTGAGGCCGTCGCCGAACTCAGCGACCAGCGCTCCGAGGATTTCTTCGGTCATTTCAGCGTGGAAGAGAAGGCCATAAGCCCGATCGCCGTAGCGATAACCCTGGAGAGGGGTCTTTTCAGACGATGCCAAAGCGACTGCGCCCGAGGGCAGATCGAAGACGTCGCTATGCCAATGTGCAGCGGTAAACTCAGCAGGTAATCCGCGCATCAGGCGGTCGTCTTTAGCAGAGTCGGCGAGGCGCACCGGATACCATCCGATTTCGCGTCCGACACCTCGATAGACTTTTGCACCCAAAGCGGCGGCAAGAAGCTGGCTGCCGAGGCATACGCCGAGAATGGGCTTGTTTTCCTTGAGCGCATTTTCGATAAGGCGAATTTCGTCGCGCAAATACGGATAGCGATCAAGTTGATAGACGGTCTGCGGACCACCCATCACGATCAGTCCACCGGCTCCTTTGATCTCTTGCGGTACCGAATTGCCGTCGTGGACTCGGATGTATTGCCAGGCGAGAGCGGCGGCTTCGAGCGCGTCGGCGACCGTGCCGAGAGTTTCGGCTGGATGATGCTGAAGGACGACAATTTTGGCCATTATCCGTCTTCATCACGCAGAAAAATCAGTGATCAGAAACTGCGCATCGTCAGCATGACGCAAAGTCGCGCGCTGGTGAAGTGTACGGCTGGGGTACTAATTGCGGGAACGTTTCGATTCGAATTGAGAGGAAGGCTTCGCTGCACCCCAGGAGGGAAGCGGAGTGTTGTCGGCGATCGCGGCGGCCATCAGTGCGCCGGCGTGCACACTGAAAGCGACGCCATGACCGGCATAAGCACCGGCGAGGAGCACTTTTTCGTTCTCGGGATGGCGCGTCAAGAGCGGGACGGCACCCTCGCGAAAGGCGATCGGCCCGGCCCATCGCGAGGTGATGTGGACGTTAGCGAGCGCCGGATGAAGCGAGTTGACCCGTCGTACGAGTCGCGCGAGCACTTCGGCCGGCTCATTGTCTGCCATGGTGATGTTTTCGAGTTCAGCTGGCGTGCCGAACGATAAACCGGCACCGAACACCATGCTGCCGTCGGCGCATACGCGCGCCCATAGGTACGGCATGTCAGCGGTATAGAAGGGAATGCGATCGGCCATCCCGATAGCACACAGCGTGGTCTCATCGACAGGCTCGGTAATGCAGGCGTAGGTAAGTGCGCTGTGGACCTGATCGAGCGCGGGGAAGATTTCGGGTAGCCAGGCATTGCCTGCGACGACGACAAATTGGGGTGATATTTTCCGGCCAGCAGCTTCGAGCGTCAAAGGTTGCAGGGTCAAATGATCGGTCCGGCAATTCTCATAGAGCGTCGCGCCGAGGCTCGATGCTGCGTCAGCGATTCCGGCGGTTAACGCACCAGGTTCGACTGCACCGCCGGGTACGGTGCGCAGGATCTCGATCGGTGAATCGTTGTCGCGCAATGGGAGCCGCGTCGAGCGGTCGCGGGAACGATGGACGATCTCCCAGCATCCGGGGAGGGTGAGGTCGCAATCAATATGGACTTCCTCGACCAACTGTTTGAGGTGCGGCACACAATCGCGCGCGCTGTCGCGGGGACCAGATGGAATGCCTTCGAGCACGATGCCGCCGGTACGTCCACTCGCGCCGGAGCCGATGCGAGCAGCCTCGAACAGTGCGGGACGAAAGCCACGCCGCGCCAGATGATACGCCGTCGAGACGCCGGTGAGTCCACCGCCGATAATGGCAACATCAGGCGAGGCGGGAATCGCGGCCTGAGGCTTTGGGATCCATTGTCGCCATGGAGGGACACCCCAGTCGCGCGGCGATGCAGAGCGAGAATCCATCGAATGGCGTTCAAGCGTGCGGACGCATCGCGGCCTTCAGAAAGCGGATCATCTTGCGCTCGGCGAGCCAGACCTCGGGGATGTTGTTGGGTAGTTCGGAGGCAAGATCATCACGCAGCGCGCGTGAGTGATAGCCGTTGATAACAGCGGGATGAATGTAGCCCTTGCGACAGACGGCGGGAGTATTGCCGAGTTGCCGGGCGACTTCTTTAATCACCTGCACCTCGATCTTTTTGCTAGGAGTATCTTCCTCGATGGCGCAGAAGGCCACCAGAGCGAGATTAGTCCCGGCCCAAGTGCGAAAATCCTTAGCGGAAATATCGCATCCCGAGATAGCTCGCAAATATTCGTTCACGTCGTTCGAATCAATAACGTGACGCATGCCCGTTTCGTCCAGATACTGGAATAGCTCAGAACCGGGAAGATCGCGACAGTTCTTAAGGATACGAGCAAGTTTGCGATCACTCACCGTGCTGTGATGACGGATGTTGCTCTTGGCGTTGAAATCGAGCTCGATGGTATTACGGGTGATGCGGACATGGCGATTTTTCAGCGTGGTAAGGCCGAAGCTGTGATTCTCGCGCGCATACTCAGGATTGCCGACGCGGGCTAACGTCCGTTCCATCAGGCGCACGATGGCGGCCAAGACCTTCTCGCGCGGGAGACCGGGGAGCGCGAGATCCTTCTCGACTTGCCGTCGGATTGCGGGTAAGACCTCGGCAAATTCGAGCATCCGTTCGAATTTGGCCTCGTCGCGCACGGCACGCCATCGCGGATGATAACGATATTGCTTACGGCCGCGCGCGTCGCGCCCAGTCGCCTGCAGATGGCCATTCGTAATCGGGCAGATCCAGACGCTGCTCCACGCCGGCGGAATCGCCAGTGAGCGAATTCGTGCGAGTTCCTTCTCATCGGTAATCTCGTCGCCGTGCGAGTCGCGATAAATGAAGCCATCGCGGATGCGCTCGCGGGTGATGCCGGGTCGATCGTCGCTGACATAGCGGAGTTTGGCGGCTTTTGCAGCCGCAATCGCTTCCTGTGACTGGGGTTCGCCGTAAGTAGAGCGTTCAGTCGAGATCTCAAGGCTATTCATGAGGGAATAAAGATTTTGGACAGCATGTAACCGCGTGAGCAATCGCAATGCCATTATCGATGAGCAGATATTCGCGGTTTGCGAGTTTGATATGCGCGGAGTGGCTAATCAGTTGTAACGTTGCTCTCTTATGAGACTGGTAGAAATTACTCGATTTCGAATGGTGGCGTAAATTCGCAGCTAAATATCTGATTCGAGCCTAAAGATAGATTAAATCACAAAAAAGTGGTATGGAATTGCTTTAAGATGTTTGGTAATCAAGAGAAGATGGCCAGAATTACGTCACGTACAGGACGCGGTGAAAGCTCCCAATCTGAGCGCCATAAAGAGGGGTAAGTGGCGCATCGTTTCATACGCGCATATCCGCTGATGACAGCCGCTGCGATCGCAATCGCAGCTGTAGCCAGCTATGCGCAACCATCAATCTCCCTAAATACCTGCACCAAAATCAGTAAGGCTGGACTTTATGAGATTGATGCGACGTCGGGACTGAACTCGTCCGGCGGCGATTGTATTGTGATCTCCGCTTCGAACGTAATCCTTTATTTGAATGGTTCTCCGATAATAGGGGGTGGAACGGGCGCTGGCGTGCACGTGGTCGAATCGGCGTCGGATGCTTTCGTCGAGGGCCGTGATGCCGTAATCAGTGGGTTTGCTGAAGGGATCGAGATCGACGGATCGAAGGATCTCGCAGAGAATTTCACGACATTAAACAATACTGACGCGGGCGTGCTGTTGAATAACGCGAAGCAGGCCAAGCTGTCGAATTTCACCGCGGATTCCAACGCTACCGATGGAGTGCGAATCTACAAGGGATCATACAACACCGTCGCAGGCGGGATTGATGCTTGGTGGAACGGCCGCTACGGCGTGTGGCTGTCGAGCACGAGTCACAACAATGTCGGCGGATTTGACGTGAGAGACAATTCTACAGCGGGAGTTTATATCGGCTGTTCGGTCAGCGGACCGAGCGGTTCCAAATGTAAAGTACCGAGTAAATACAATTCGATATTCAATGGAGCCGTCAATGCGGTCACGCTGGATTCGCAGCCATACGGCGTCGTGATCGATTTGGGCAACGACTTCAATCGGGTCACCAACATGAACAGTGGAACTCCATTTGAGACTAAAGGTGACCTGGTCGATGAAAACGCGAATTGCGCGAACAACGATTGGTTCGGTGAGCAGCAGATTTTTTACACCCAACCGCCATCTCCCGGCGGGTGCATTCCTTAGCCTTAACGTTTACGGTTGCGGATTTTCTCGTGCAGCGCTAATAGCGGATTGGACGGCGTCGAACGAACGCCGCACCCAATGTCATGACCGGACTTGAAAACCGGCATGAACCAAGGAGGCCAAGCGCCATGCCAGACGAACGGCTGATCTCTGCAGATTCCCATTTTGTCGAGCCGCCCTCGATGTGGATCGAGCGGGTGGATAAGAAATTCCGCGATCGCGCGCCGCATACGGTCAAAGGATTGAACGGACGCGAGGGCGAATGGTTCGTATGTGAGAATATCACGCCGATGTCGGTCGCCGGGTTTTTCGGCGCCGGCGTGCCTTCGCAGGACTTGCCCTCGCACAATAAGAAAACCTTTGAAGAAGCTCCCAAGAGCGTATGGGACGCGGCTTATCGAATCGCCGATCAGGATCGCGACGGGGTGGCGGCGGAAGTGATTTACACCTCGATGGGGATGCCGCTGTTCGGGCTCGACGATGCGGAATTTCGCGCGGCGCTGTTTCGGGCGTTCAATGATTGGGCATGTGAGTATTGCAATTATGATCTAAAGCGGCTGATTCCGCTCGGATTGATCACGCTCGAAGACGTTCCCGGCGCGGTTGCGGAACTGAACCGGATCGCGAAGAAAGGGATGCGCGGCGCGATGATTTGGGCGGAGCCGCCGAGTGATCGTCCATACAGCCATCCGGATTACGAGCCGTTCTGGGCGGCAGCGGCAGACCTCAACCTGCCGCTTTCATTGCACATCCTTACGGCGCGCGGCGGCACTGGCGCGAATCCGACGGCGGGGCGGAATTTCCTGCTATCGCTCGCCAATCTGCATCATCAGATCGAGCGCTCGATATCGGTGCTGGTGTTTGGCGGCGTGCTCGAGAAATTTCCGAATTTGCGAATCGTCTCGGCGGAGAATGACGTGGGCTGGATGGCCTACTTCATGTATCGGCTCGATACAATTCAGAATCGGTTAGGGGCATTGGGCGGCCTCAAACTGTCGATGCGAGCCAGCGAGTATATCAAGCGGCAGGTCTTCGCGACCTTTATTTCGGATCCGGTGTTTATTGATTCACTGCATCGCTACGGCCCGGACAATATCATGTGGTCTTCAGATTATCCGCATACGGCGGCGACTTTCCCGCGCTCGCGGGAGATCGTTGCGAAGCGTTTCGGGGCCCTGCCGGAGGAACAACGTAACAAAATCGTGCGTGAGACGGCGGCCAAGGTCTATGGCTTAAACTGAGAATGTAAGCGATCGCGAGAAATAGTAGCGACGGAACGATCCGCCGCCACCTCTGATTCGTGTCGTGATACTTGTACGTAGCGATTCGGCTCGCTAGGGTGATGGATTCGCTCGGGTGGGCAGGTAGCTCAGTCGGTAGAGCAGAAGACTGAAAATCTTCGTGTCGGCAGTTCGATTCTGCCCCTGCCCACCAGAATATTTGGTCTTTTTTGGTCCAGATACTTACCGCTCGACATGGGAGCGCCATTTTAGATAACGCATAGGTAACACTTTGCTGGTTCAGCCTTCCTGCATTGAGCTTGATCTGCTCAATCGGCGTCGACCGGCGCCGCGGTCGTCTTAACCGTCTTGCGCGCCGTCAGCTGCGGCATTGGCATGCCCAGCGACAGCATCAGCTTGAAAGCCTGCCCGATCAGGTCCAGGCTGTGCTCGAGCTCGGCCGGATTGATGGTGACGTCGCCCTTGAGCTGCACCGCACTCTCGTCGGCATAGGTCTCGCGGTTGCGGAAGCGCAGCTCCATTCCTGCGCGCGCAGCTTGGTCTCGGGCGAGACCTCCTCCCAATGCTCTTCCCATTCGATTTCGAGCTTGTGATCGCCGCAGCCCTCGAGCTCGGTGCTGCCGCAGTTCTGACAACGCCGCAGAATCTCGCTGGTGAAGGTCACGCGGCCCTTGTCGTCCATGATTTCGCGCCGCTTGGCTTTGCGGATGACCTACCCGAGCAGCGCCAGCCGATGATGGCTGCGTTCCAGTCCAGCGATATGATCGCCCATAGCGCGAAAGACTGCTTCTTGAAATTCCCGAAAAGGGCCGCTTCTGGCCTTACGGCCTTTGGCCAGCCATGCCATCACGGTGGATTCGCCGATGCCGACCGTCAGCGCGCCGGCGCGCAGGGTACCGGTTTCCTTGAAGGCTTTGACGAACGAGTCAGCGGTTTCGGGCGAGAGTTTGGAGGGCCGTCCATGGCTCATGTGAGCGAGAAATTCTTGGGAGAGCGCCACGCCCAGGGCTTACCAACCGGACGGCGTGCCTTGCGGAGCGGAATTGATTGAGCGAACGCCCGATCGGCTCATCACAGATAGCAATCCGGATTCGCGGTGGATACGCCGGGCAGTCTCTCGGCTAAGTCCCATTGGTGGGAACATCTGCTGCACAATCATCGGCTGCGGCGCTTGAAAGCCGCGCTGGTACGCTATGGCGGACCCCGGCTGTTGATCGTGAGCGTGCCCTAGTATCTGGAACCGCCGGAGGAAACGATGCGTGACGAGTCCGAAAGTGAGAATGCGGCAACTCGAGGTACGCGGAGCTGAGTCAATGGCTGCGGGACCAGCGAAGTTGATCAGCACTTTCTTGGGAATCACTCCCGCAAATCTCCCCACATTTTGTTCTGCACTTTCCGGTCGGACTGAAAGATGCGCTCAGAATTTTGAACCATCTATAATCGAGAAATCGGGTCGTTTACGTGCCTAGAGTTACTTATGGCTGAGGTATCAGAAATGCCAGAAAGATGGCATCTGATCGATTTGACGTGAAAGACAAGGTCCTAGGCACAGAGAAAAGCTAGGAACAACCATTAATCAGCAAATCATAAGTAAATTGGATAATTTAAGAAGCGTTCAGGCGTCACAAACTGGCTGACAGTCATTGAACGGCCCTTTTGGCTGGTATCGTTCAGTGACTCTGAAGGTCATCCAAACCATTGGCGGGCAATGGTTCCCTACATTCATGCGTTGCTCCCCTGCCGCCACCGAGTGGCGCCGAAACGATTCGAGAGTCCCACCTTCCGGTTGTCCATTATCGCGCGAGTCGAATAAATTCCTTGATCACGAATCTTCTTCCCTGATGAGGTGACATGATGGGCAAGCTCGAGGGCAAAGTCGCTGTCATAACCGGCGCCGCCAGTGGCATGGGACGCGCAACGGCGCTGCGTTTCGCGCAGGAAGGGGCTGCGATAATTGTTGCCGATCTTAATTCGCAGGCAGGTGAAGCAACAGTCTCGGAAATCGCGGCAAGCGGCGGACGTGCGGTCTTTCAACATACTGATGTGGCCAGTGATGCGGGCATTAAAGCGCTGATTGATCGCGCGGTTCATGAGTTCGGCCGTCTCGATATCACCTACAACAACGCTGGTATCGGTGGGGCAACCGGCCGTCTCGAAGAAACCACCGCGCCGGACTGGGACCAAAGCTTCGTGATTCTGACCCGCGCCGTCTTTCTTGGGATCAAGTATTCGATCGCGCCAATGCGTCAGGTAGGCGGTGGTTCGATTATCTCGACTTCATCGGTTGCGGGACTGCGCGGAGTTGCTGGACTGCATGCCTACAGCGCCGCCAAGGCTGCGGTGGTAAGTCTGACCGAAAGCGCCGCTATCGAACTCGGCCGTGACCGTATTCGCGTAAACTGTATCTGTCCGGGCGGGATTGTTACTCCGCTCGTTTACCGCGGGATGCGCGGCGGCGAGGAGGAGGCCCGCAGCAATATGGCGAAAGCGCAACCGATTCCACGCGCCGGGCGTCCCGAGGATATTGCTGCGATGGCGCTGTTCCTCGCCAGTGACGACGCCGAATGGATCACCGGCACAGCGATGGTGGTGGACGGCGGGATGAATACCGGTAATACGCGGATTAACTTCGGCAGTGGTTTCTCGGGGCCCTCTTTCCAACGCCGTGATCGGACCAATAGCTAAGCGGGTTAAGAGGACCGGCCCACCGGCGCGTCGGTCCTCTTTTTGAAATGTGATGATCCCGCGTGGAGCGATCCATCGCTAATCGCTTCAAACTGTCCTGATTTGCGCCGACGGAAACAGTCTCGACATTTTAGCGCCGGAATCGATTGGGTAATCAGCAGGTCTTCGATTCGAGTCCGACGGGTGTCTCCAGAGCCAAGCGACTTGGCTTACGCAGGAAGAAGACCAACGTCAATGCGATTAGATTGAGGATCGCGCTGAGCTCGAACGCAGTGCGATAGCTGCCCGTCAAATCGTAGAGATAGCCCGCGATCAGCGGGCCAAAAGCTGCAGGTGAGCCCGCCACGGCAAAAATAAAGCCGACAATCGCGCCGACCGCGATCCGGCCGAACAAGTCGCCAACCAGTGCAGGAAACAGGGCAGTGATTCCGCCATAGGAAAAACCGAAGAACGCCGCTGACAGGTACAACAGCGTCCACTCTCTACTGGCCATAAAGCCGACGAAGGCAAGCGCCTGAAGAAGCAGGCATATCCCGAGTGATCTAAGGCGCCCAATGCGATCCGAGATCGGCCCGATCGTGAGTCGCCCGGTGAAGCCCGCCAGACCGATCATGCTGATGGTCATGGCGGCGCGAAACTGAGGGATACCGAGATCGATCGCGAACGGCACGATGTGCACCAGCGGCATGAACACGACCAGCCAGGTCAGCATGAAGATTATCGTCAGGAGCCAGAACGCAATGGTGCGTTGTGCAGAGCTGAGGGTCCAGTCATCCATGGACGCAGCTATGGCTACGCTATGTTCGGCGGGCTCAGGGGGTGGAGAGCCGTCGGGTTGTAGCCCAATCTGCTCGGGGTCACGGACGATCAAGCTGGCGCATGCGGTAATCGCTAGAGCCCCGATTAGCCCAAGGATCATGTAGGCGCCTCGCCATCCACAAGAAGTTATCAGCGCGGTCACCAACGGTGGAAAGATAAACATCCCGAAGCCCGCGCCGCTTGAAGTGATACTGAGCGCGAGGCCGCGACGAATCGTGAACCATCGCACGACGGTGGCGTTGCATGGTACGTATGCCGCACTCATCCCGCAGGCCGCGATCAGGCCAAGCGCCAGGTAGAGTTCCCACAGAGCGAACGCACGCCCGATGAGCGTCACGCCGATACCGAGCAGGCACCCGCCAACGGTGATTACCAAGCGGGGACCATAGCGATCGGTCATCCGGCCAGTTACAAACCCCAAGATGCTGTACAGAAAGACGTACAACGAGTACGGCAATGACAGGCTCCCGCGATCCCATCCAGTATCGGCCGAGATGTAGTGCATGAAGACGCCGAAGCTGAACTGGATGCCATAGGCAACAAACATCACGGTGAAGCAACTCGCGACCACGACCCAGCCGTAAAAGACCGGTGCGTCGGTCCCAGAGCTGCGTGCGGAGCTGGATTTTGTACCAGCCAACTTCAGAGCCCTCGCCAGGGTATGAAGCCGCGAGAACGCGCGGGTTTTCGGCGGCGAACTTACCGTCTTTTCTTGATTGCGGGGACCCCGGGGCTTTGGATTTGCTAACAGCACAGGCTTACATCAGGCTCTTTTCCGATCGATCCTGTACTTCTCTTGTGCCCGGGCCGAGCCCAAGCATCAAAAGCACAGCAGTAGACATGACGACCTCATGGCTGATTGATTTCAATTTACGGCCGGAACTGGATTGCGCGGGGCACCAGGAAAGCCGGCTGCGACACGATTCGATAGGCGTTGGCGACCCACTCGCAGATCCATTGGCGCGTAGCTCGCGGATCGATCAACTCTTCGATCTGAAACTTGTTGAGCGGTCCGATGGGTCCGCGTGCACTTTCGATGCGCGCATTGATCTCGGCACGCAGCGCGGCTGGATCGGGCGCCTCTGCCAGTTGACGCTTGTACGCTGCCTCGATACCTTCCTCGGGTGGAATACCACCCACATCAGCCGCGGGCCAGACTACACGCGCACTAGCGCCACTGCGCGGGGTGGCGAAATTATTTCCCGCAACACCGAAGCCGCGACGCATGATCACCGTGAAGATCGGTACGGAGGCTTGCGCATACGCGATCATCCATTCAGCACCTTTGCGAATCGTGCCGGCGATCTCGTGCTCGAGTCCAACCGCAAAGCCTGGGCTGTCAACGAGATTCAGGATGGGCAGGTGGAACAGGTCGCACAAGTCGAGATGGCGTTTGAGCTTGCCGCAACCATCAGCGGTCATTGCTCCGCCATTGACGTGTCGAGAATCCGACGCCACGACGCCCAACGGATAACCATTGAAGCGGAGGAAACCGACAATCTGATCAGCGCCCCATAGCGATCCGATTTCGAAGAACGACCCCCGATCGGCCATCAAACGGATCGCGCGGCGCATGTCGAAGGTGGTCGTGCGTTTGCGCGGGATGATCGTGAACAGCTCCTCGTCGCTACGGTCGGGCGGGTCCGACGGATCAGGCGGCAAAATCGGAGGGGCTTCATAGACGCTCGAAGGCAGGTAGGAAAGAAACTGCCTCGTCATCGCGAGGGCTTCTTCTTCAGACTCGGCGAGATTATCGACCGAGCCGTTACGGCAATGTACTTGCCATCCGCCGAGCGCTTCTTTGGTGATGTCGTAGCCCATCGCGTGGCTCACGACTGGCGGGCCCGCGACGAAAAGCTGTGCAATACCGCGGACCATCACCGCGAAGTGGCCGAGCACCGCCTTGGCCGCGCCGATTCCAACTACGCTCCCCAGTAAGAGATTCACCACCGGCACCTGTGCCAGTTGCGCGGCATAGGTCGTGCTGCCGAGATGAGGCACCAGGAAGGAACCGCCCTCGCTCGAAACGCGTGGTCTTCCCGCGACGATCGTGCCGGAACTTTCCTGAGCGCTGCTCTCGCCGGGTTTTTGCTGCTTCGGCACCATCGCAGCGATACTGCCGCCACCTGAGGACCCGTCGAGCAAACGGATCGACGGGCAGCACAGGTCGATCGAAAGCTGGTCGAGGTAGAAACTCTTGGCAGCGATCGCACCGTCGGCATGGCCGCCGCGTGAAGTAAAATCGTCGGCACACACCGCGGCGAGCCGGTTCGCGATTTTGCCCCAGCCGCCCACATGGTTGGCGGGCGTGAATCCGCACACGCGCCCATTGCTGTCGTAGTCGGTAAAGCCCGCCAGACTGCCGATTTCACGAAAGCTGCCGGGATCGAGCAGCAGATCGATCCGCTCGCGGCAGGTCAGCTTGCCACGGTGGCGTTGACGGACGACCCCCGGCTCGGTCGAATCAGGCGCCAGACGCTTGTGCGCTATCGCATGGAGCGCGTGCGCCTCGGCGAGCATCGGCGCCCACGTGTCTTCGCCATAATGACGTGTTGCGCCAACATCCTGAAGACGCTGTGCCGGGGCGATCGTGGCGACGATCTGCCCGGCGGCCACGAGGGCGTTAATTTCAGCCGGTTCAATCGCCGTCACCGCGCCGGCGCATGGGGCGGTGATCGCGCTCTCCATCTTCATCGCGCTGATCACCATCAACGTCGCGCCGGCTTCGACCGTGGCCCCGGCTTCAACTGCCACCTCGATGACCGACCCGGCCATCGGGCTTGGTATTCCTTCCTCACCCTCGGGTATGGGAAGATTCGCCACTCCGAGTTGTACATTGGATAATGCCTGCATACTTTTGCCGTTGCGGAGGATCGCCGTCTGCTGTTCGAGCAGCGCCAGCGAGGCCGAAGTGGACGAGACAGTATGCGAGGGTGTGGCGAGGTCCGGATGCTCGGCAAGGAAAGTTGTTCGCGCATCGCCCGAGTGCAGTATCGGATGCGATAAAATGGCGCGCAATTGCGGAGTATTGGTCGGGAGCCCAGCGATGTGAAACTCGTCGAGCGCGCGCAGCGTGCGATCAATGGCCGAGCCGAACGAGCGCGTCGAGTTGGACTCGCAGATCAGCTTGGCGAACATCGGATCGAATTGCGGCGGCGGCGCATAGCCCAGGTAGCCGCAGGAATCGACCCGTACGCCCGGCCCGCCGGGTTCCTTATAAGCAGTCAACATGCCCGCGCCACTCGCGACAATACGCGCCTGGACAACATAGCCGTGCGGCGGTTCGATCATTCTCTGATCGGGCAGGCCGAGCGCTCCCAAGGTTTCCTTGGCCGCGATGCGAAATTGCGCTTCGACCAGGTCGATACGCATCACCTGCTCGGTGATTGTGTGCTCGACCTGAATCCGCGGATTGCATTCGATAAAGAAATGTTTGCCGGTTTCCGGAACGACGAGGAACTCGATCGTTCCTGCGTTTACATAGTTAGCTGCGCGCGCAAGGCGGACAGCGTCGTCGAGGAGCCGTTGCCGCAGCGCGGGATCGAGTGCGGAGGCAGGCGCGATCTCGATAACCTTCTGGTTGCGCAGCTGCACCGAGCAATCGCGCTCGTACAGATGGACGATGCTGCCGTGAGTGTCGGCCAGAATCTGGACTTCAATATGGCGTGGACGCGCGAGTAATTTTTCGACAAAAAGCGAGCCGTTGTCGAAAGCCGCTCTGGCCTCGCTTTCACAGCGGGCGAATGCAGCCGCCATCTCGTCCGGATTCGTGACGACGCGCATGCCACGACCGCCACCGCCTGCCACCGCTTTCACCATTACGGGATAACCGATCGCTTCAGCGACAGAAGCAGCCTCATCGGGACTCGCCAGTGGGCCCGCGCTGCCGGGCACGACTTCGATACCAAGCGAACGCGCCAGCACCCGGGCCTCAGTTTTATCGCCGAACAAGGCGAGAGTCGCCGGCTGTGGTCCGATGAACGTAATTCCCTTTTCTGCACATCGTTGGGCGAAGCTGGAATTTTCGGAAAGGAAACCATAACCCGGATGGACGCAGTCGCAGCGGCTGGCCTTGGCGATCGTTATTAACGCCTCAGCATCGAGATAGGCGCGCACCGGATCGCTTGATGACTGCCGACCATCCAGCAGTCGTGACTCCGTCGTAATGCGCGTATGTAGCGCAAGCGCGTCCGCCGAAGCGTACACACCGACCGAATCAATTCCGAGCGCGGCTGCCGCTCGCGCGATGCGGATCGCAATTTCACCCCGGTTCGCAATCAATACGCGGTTGAACAAAGGTTACTCCTCTCAGCGCCGCCAAGCGCGTGTTCGTTAGATTATCTGGTCAGCGGTAGGCATTTGTAGCTCGCTTCCCCCGGCGTCATCAAGGAAGCCACGGTTGAGCTTCTGAAGGCAGGTAGATTTGCGCGCACGATCGTCCGCTGATCGCCATCGAATCGAAATTCAGTACGGAATTTTCCAAGCATCGTGGTACAGTCGGCCGGGTGAGATGCGGAGGACTCGGGACAAGCGCCTCCAACGGGAAAAAGGAGTCTCAGCGGGGCATCTATGGAATGGCGGCATTTATTGATTGATCGCGGCGCGACATCGCGTATCATTCTCAACCGTCCGGAACGCCTAAACGCGTTGAATTTCCGCATCGGTGTGGAACTGCTTGACGCGCTCGACCAACTCGATCGCGACGAGGAGGTGCGAGTGGTGATCCTCACCGGAGCTGGGCGTGCGTTCTGCGCTGGCGACGATTTGCACGGGATGAGCGCGTCGGGCGAGGCCGATCGCCGCTATCGCGATCCGCTCAAGCAATACGTTGAAGGAGAAGGGCGGTGGCCGCTGATCATCGCTCGGATGCGTTCGATGGCTAAACCCGTGATCGCCATGATCAATGGTTATGCTCATGGTGCCGGCTTTAATTTAGCGTTGGGTTGTGACCTGCGGATTGCCGCCGAGACCGCAACATTGGCGATTCCCTTCGCACAGCGCGGGATTGGGACCGGCACCAATTTGCTACAACAGTTCGTCGGGATCGGGAAGGCAATGGAGTGGGCCTTGTTCGCCAAAGCGCTCTCAGCGCGCGAGGCCGCGCGATGGGGCTTGATCAATTGGGTAACCGCATCCGAAGAGCTCGAACAGAAAACGTTGGAAGTTGCGCACGAACTTGCCGAAGGTCCGACTACAGTCTATGGCTATACGAAGGCAGCTATCATCAATGGGTGGGGCACGATCCCATCTGTTGCCTATCGGC
Organism: uncultured Pseudomonadota bacterium; assembly: GCA_963795945.1. Lineage (GTDB taxonomy): Bacteria > Desulfobacterota > Binatia > Binatales > Binataceae > JAJPHI01. The sequence continues at coordinate 227,033 of CAWCJN010000007.1, read as the reverse complement.
ATCAAGGGCAGGCGATGATCAACTCGGCGCATACCGAAGACTTCAAGGAGGGAATTGAGGCGTTTCGCGAGAAGCGCCCAGCCCGGTTCACCGGTCGATGACATTTCTTCGGATGGAAATAGTCACTATCGCACAAAAGATACTTTCCTTAGCTAACGACCCGAAATATTTTTTCCAAAGCGAGCTTAGGCAATCCGCTTTGACGCACAGCGCTCGCTCAGCGCGCCGAAGGGAGGCGGTCAACTTCTTCCCAATGGGTGATGCGGCGCGAGTGCAGGTCGCGAATCTGTGCTTCCGTGTAGTTTAACTCGCGCAGCACCCGAAGAGTATGCTCACCTGCGAAAGCGCCATGCGTCAGGCGCGCCGGCGCTTCTGAAAAATCGACGATCGAGCCGTGGCGCAGGTGCTTTCCGAACCGCGGACTGTCCACCTCCACCGCCATCCGGTTGACCGCCGCCTGCGGATGTTCTTCGAGGAAGCTGCCGAGATCCTGGTCGGCGCGTACACAGGCAACACCTGCGGCTGTCATGAGTTGCTCCCACGCGTCGGCCGATTGCGTCGAAAAGATCTTGCTGATTTCCTGGACCAGTTCTGCATCATGCGCGTTACGGCCGGACGCGCTCGCAAAGCGAGAGTCCGCGTATAGATCCTCACGCTTCGCCGCGGTGCAGAACGCTTTCCATTCATGATCAAAGGGACAGGCGAGAAAGACCCAACCTTCATTAGCCCAGTACAATCGGTAGAGTGCGTTGAGCCCAAAGCATTGCTCGTCAGGTAACATGCAGGGAGCGCGACCCTCGTAGTCAAAAGCCTCGTCGGCGTTGGCCCAAGCATTAGCCTGAAGCATCGTCACTTCGACCGATTGTCCCCGACCCGTGCGGCTGCGCGCCAAAAGCGCCAGCATGATGCTGGTGGCAACTGCCTGGGAGGTATTGGGATCCGGATTCGCCTCGTTCGCCCTCATCAGCAGCCGTGAAGCTTCCTTGATCTCATCCAGATCCATTGGCTGATCAGGTGCAGGTGGATTCGCACGGCCCGCCTGCCGCAGCGCCCCGCCCAGCAGTGCGCCAGGAATCGGATGGGCGCCCGGCCGCCGATGATGCGGCCCGTTGGCACCATACGCTCCGACATAAACGTGAATCAGGCGCGGGTTGATCCGCTGACTAGTATTCCAGTCGATCGCCAGTCGCTGTGGAACGCCTGGACGGAAGTTATGCAGCAGGACGTCGGCTCGTGCAATCAACTGATGAATGATCGCTTGGCCCTCCGGGCTCTGCAGATTGATCTGAATTGCTTCTTTGCCGGCGTAATTTTTTAGATTGATCAGGGCCATACCACCGGTGCTGATGGTCTGCTCGCGGTCCGGCGTGGCGTCGACCTTGATCACGCGCATGCCCATATCGGCCAGCATCGCCGCCGCGTACGGCCCCGCGATTACCATGGAGAAGTCCAGCAGCATCAGACCATCGAGTAATGGCTTATTGGACGGCCAAGTGGTTATAGTCTCTGACCTGACCGCCGCCTCCGGTCTCACGCGGCGGATACGTTCAAGGACCTCCTTTGTATGCTGTCCGAGTTCGGGAGCGGGTCCCCCTACCTCACCCAGCGTATCGTTGAGGCGGGCGAGCAGACCCACCGTCTTTAGTCGACCGACACGTGGATCGGCAATTTCGATTGTATGACTATTGTGTACGAACTGCGCATGCTTCATCCCGTCGGTCGCATAGCCAAATGGCTCTGCGGCGATATTGCCGTCGGCGACGTAGAGCTCCATCCACTCATCAAGCGTCCGCTCCTGCATCTTGGTAAGGATCAGGTCGCGCAGCGCTTCGCGACCCTCAGCATTCATTACAGGAGCATTCTTGAACAGTTCTTCCTCAAGAACCCATCCAAGGCCGACCGCTTTCAAATAGGAACGAAACAGGCGGTCCATCAGGTTGGCGTGCTGCAACCACTTTCCGTCTTTGGTTCGGGCCGGGATATATTGCAGCATCGGCAGGCGCAGCATCGCGCCCAGCGTGTCGGGCGGGTACCTTTTCGGATCTTGCCGTGAGAACTGGCGCAGCATCAGCCCCGCAAGGTCATACGGAAGCATGCCCTGAAGCAGACTGGTTTGGACCCATTGACCACGTCCCGAGCTGTCGCGGGCGAGCAGCGTGGCGAGTATTCCTCGGACAGCGGCTTGGCTCGCGGCCCAAGTCGCAACCTGCACAGCAGCATAAGCCGGTCCGGGCCGATTCATCTGGCCTTCGAAAGTCGCCATCCGGCCCGATTTGGCCGCGATCACACCTTCATAACCTGCAATCTGGCTCAGCGGACCATGCTGACCCCAGCCGCTGATCGATGCGTATATTAGGCGCGGATTAATTGCGGACAAGGTCGGATAGTCGATCCCAAGCCGACTCGCGACACCGGGGCGGAACGCCTCGAGCACCACATCGGCCTGTTCGACCAGATGATACGCTTTGTCTCGGTCTTCACTGGCTTTCAAGTCCAGAACGGCGCTTTTTTTGCCGCGATTCCATACGATCCACGCAGGATGATTGCGAAAGGGGTCGCCGGCAGGCGGCTCGATCTTAATTACTTCGGCGCCGAAATCAGCGAGCACGGCAGTGGTAAGTCCGCCAGCCATGCCCCAGCTAAAGTCTAGGACAAGCAGTCCTTCGCACGCTCCGGCCATTTGCTCACTCCCAAAAAGCGATGATGAATCTGACTCGCGACCGGACGTGGCCATTTGCTGCCGCGATAGGCCAGCGCGTCAGGACCCACCATCCGGATCAGCTTCGCTTCCGCAGACGACACTACCGTTCAAGCGCATCAATGTAAAAAGCTCGAGGCGCCGATACGCACTTCACCCTGTCATCGCGATTTATATCCGATCTGAATCGTGACATAACCCTTGCAACATCAGTGAAATACCGCCGAGGGAGACTGACGATGAACTTCCTGGAGCAATTAGATCCTGAGCTGAGAGTTGTGGTGGAGAAGTTGCCGACTGACCGTCCACTGGATCTCGATAAGATTCCTGCCGCCCGGGTCAAGATGAACAAAATGGTGACCGCGATGCTGGCGGGCTTGCCCGCGGTCGAGGGTGTAACCAGCCAAGATCAATTTGTGCCTGGTCCGCAAGGCGATCCTGCTGTGCGCGTCCGCGTCTATCGGCCAAACGACCGGTCGGGCAAGCTTCCAGCGCTGCTCTGGATTCATGGTGGCGGATACGTGATGGGAGACATCGAGCAGGACGACCGGCTGATGAAGCAACTGGTCAAGCGGATCGATTGCGTGGCGGTATCCGTCGACTACCATTTGGCGCCGGAACATCCGTTTCCCGCGCCGGTCGAGGATTGTTATGCCGGACTAAAGTGGCTGTTTATCCATGCTGGCGAACTTGGGGTTGAGCCATCCCGGATCGCTATTGGCGGCGCCAGCGGTGGGGGCGGCCTGGCGGCGAGTTTGGCCTTGCTAGCCCGTGATCGGGGAGAAGTACAGGTGGCTTTCCAGCTGCTCATCTATCCGATGATCGATGATCGCAACGTTACCCCTGCGAGTTATGCGATTACTGACCCACGCATGTGGAACCGTGAGGCCAACCGCTTAGGCTGGAAAGCCTATCTAGGGCGCGATGGCGGGGGGGCCGACGTATCGCCCTATGCCGCGGCGGCGCGGGCTACCGATCTGAGCAAGCTGCCGCCAGCATACATTCCAGTTGGTGCGCTCGATCTGTTTATTGACGAGAATATCGAGTACGCACAACGTCTCATCCAGGCGGGCGTGCCGACCGAGCTCCACGTCTATCCTGGAGCGTTTCACGGGTTTGATCTCTTCGCGCCGCATGCGAAGGTATCGAAGCAATTCAAGGCCGACCGCGATTCTGCCCTCAAGCGCGCGCTGCACGATGATGCCATAAGATGATCGGATCCGCTCCCCGTCCGAGTTTCAAGGGTGAGCTGTGTAGCATGCGGTCGGGGTTTGGTCACGTTCCAAAAGACGTCGCTCCAGAACGGACGACGACTCACTGCCGGTCCCGCTGGTTAGGACGCGGATTTCCATTTTACCGATTTAGTAGCAAGCTGCCGGTCTGACGCGGTTCGTTGGCATTGACCGATGCTGGATCGAAGCGACGCAATGACCACTATGCACGGGGAGCAATTTTATGGCGGAAAAACTGGATAAGCCCATTGGACTCACCGCAAAGCCCACGCGATCACAGGAGTTCTACGATAGCGTCAAGCGCAAGTTCGCGGAGGAACGCGACCTGAGGTTGAACTACCGGCCGCGAGGTCTCGCGCAGTACACCTATGAATTGACTGGCGCGCTGGCGAAGTACGAAGTCGATACATATGCGGAAGCAGTCACGCCGCGTGAGCCGCTCAACGATACGGTCGAATGCCTCTTCATCGGCGGTGGCTTCTCAGCGCTCCTGACCTCCGCGCGCCTGCGCGAAGTTGGCGTTGAGAGTATTCGCATCGTGGAGCGGGGTGCGGACGTTGGCGGCACCTGGTATTGGAACCGGTATCCCGGAGTGGCCTGCGACGTCGTTTCCTATGATTACCTTCCCCTTCTCGACGAACTGGACTACGTGCCCAAGGACCATTACGCAGGGGGCCCGGAAATTTTCGCGCACTGCCAGGCAATCGCCAGGAAATACAACCTGTACGAGCTGGCGACGTTCCAAACCACCGTTACCTCCACCGTCTGGAACGAGGCCGAGCAGATGTGGCAGATCACCACTGACCGCGGCGATCACATGAAGGCGCGCTTCGTGATCTGCCCCAACGGTATTCTCACGAAGCCTAAGCTGACCAAAATCAAGGGTCTCGAAACCTTCAAGGGGCATTCCTTTCACACCTCACGCTGGGACTACGCCTACACCAAGCCTGACCTATCAGGATTGCAAGACAAAGTTGTCGGCATCATCGGCACCGGGGCGACGGCGGTGCAGGCCGTTCCCGCGCTAGGGGCGGCGGCCAAGGAACTCTATGTGTTTCAGCGCACGCCTTCTTCAATTGACATCCGCGACGACTGGCCGACCGATCCGAACTGGGCACGCAAACTAGGTTCCGAATGGCAGGCGCGGCGACGCGAACGTGCCCGGATGCAGCCACAGATGACGGCGGAGCAGAAGGCGAAGCAGGCCGCCCTGTCGCCCGAGGAGAGGATCCGACGACAGGAAAACGCGAACATGGAAGCGATGATGAAGATCCATGAGCGCATCGACGCGATCGTCAAGGACAAGGCCACCGCCGAGGCGCTCAAGCCCTGGTACATGCTCATGTGCAAGCGTCCGTGCTTTCACAATGACTATCTGCCGACGTTCAACCGGCCCAACGTACATCTGGTTGATACTCACGGTAAGGGCATCACGGAGATCACCGAAAAGGGGCCCGTGTTCGAGGGCAAGCAGTACGAAGTCGATGTCCTCATTTACGCCACCGGCTTTGAGGTACAAAAGACCGGCACCTACAATCAAATTAGGGACGCAAGCCGCCTCGATATCAATGATAAGTACCGGGAAGGCGTCCGCACCCTCCTCGGAATCCACTCGCAAGGTTACCCCAATCTGTTCGTCATGGGTGGCTTACAAGCCTCATTTCAGTTCAACTTTACGGATATCGCCGAAGCACAGGGCGAATACATTGCCGCATGCATCGACTATGTACGTCGCCACGGCTATCAGTCGCTGGACGCGACCCCGAAGGCCGAGGAATGGTGGGTGCAGGAAGTCATCGAGCATCGCGGCAAGACCAGCTTTAATCAGGAGTGTACGCCCGGCTATTACAACTTCGAAGGGGAATCCCAGCGCCGTCAGGACGGCAACTACAACGGCGGTTTCTTTCAGTACTGCAACCATCTTAACGAGGTTCGCGCGCGGATGGATGCTCACTTTGCGTTCACCAACAAGCCGCTGACTTAGAATCATGTTGTGGTGCGACGCATTCGTGTCGCCTTAAATCATTGAGCTCACACGGCGCGCGCTACGCCGCGAAGCGTTCCGTTCCGCCAGCCGAAGGAGGAGAGCGATGCTCAAGGTTGGCAAGGAATTTCATCTGCTGCACGTAGTCAGCGATCTGGATGCGGCTGACGGCTGGTACGACGAGGTCTTCGCGGTACGACGGTTCGTCCGCAATACGATGAAAGCCGCGATGCGCAAGGCGTCGCTAGTTCTGATCGGTGATTTCGTGATGGAGCCAGCGCAACCAAATTCGCCGCACGCCCGGCTGGGAGAAGTCAGCCTTGGGCAAGTTCTACTCGCGCTATGGGCAGCATTTTCATTCGATCGCCTGGTACGTGGATGATCTGGCGGAAACCTGCCCAAGACTCAGCGAGCGGCAGATCAGGCTGTTTGACATGGTGAGAAATGCGATCACCGCACCATCGCCAAGGGACGGCGCGGTGTGGACGCATCCTCAGGATAGCCATGCCGCATTTGAGTTCGCAGCGATGCCGAAATTCTTCATCGACCCGCGGCTGCAGCCCGGATGGTCTGCGGCTTTCGCGCGCGACGAGCATCCACTCGGGATCGAGCGCGCGTCACATCTGACGATGCTCTTTCGGGATCTGGATGACGCACGCAAGGTTTACGAGCAGGCGCTGGGGGGCACGTCGATTCACGAGGAGGAGACGCCGGGGCAAAAACGGAGCGTGTTCTATGCGGTCGGCGCGGACACGATTATCGAAGCCGTGCAACCGCTGTCGCCGACGAGTCCGGAAGCCATTGATCTGGAGCGGGCAGGTGAGGGGATATACTCGGTGACGTTCAAGACAAGGGACTTAAAGCGCGCAGCAGAGCATCTACGATCCAAGGGGCAACGAGTAGCTGAAGATGCGGATTCGCTCGCGATCGATCGCGAGGATGCGTTCGGAATGGTGATCGAGTTTACTGAGCGCACAATCCCGAACGACCCTCGCCAGCGATGACCTATCCGATGAAAGTTTATGCGAGGCAGGCTTCGATCCGCGTGGTCAGCTACGTTTCAATATGGAGCGTGATGAAGCACGTCGGAGTTTTCGAGTTCGGCAATACGGGCCGGAGAATAGCCCAGGTATTCTTCGAGCACCGCGGCATTGTGCTCGCCCAGCCGGGGCGCATCGAATTCAAGTTCTTCCGGAAACCCTGAAAAGCGCAACGGAAACCCGGGAATCTTGAACTCGCCGAGGATTGGATCGTTGATGGTCCGTACGGTTCCCCGCGCGACCAGATGAGGATGCTCCATCGCCTCGCGCACGGAAAGAACGGGTGCAACCGGAACGCGATGGCTCCGCAAGGTCTCCAGCGAAGCTTCGTCACTAGGCATCACCGCCAGCCAATCTTCGACTATGCGGATGATTTCGGCACGATATTGCACGCGGTCGCGTGCCCGTGCAAAGCGCGGATCGGTGGCCAACTCCGGTTGTCCAACAGCTTCGCAAACGCCGCTCCACTGTTTATCAGTCATGGCGAGAATGATGATCCATCGCTGCTGACCTTTGAAGACGCCGGCCGGGCAGGCGAGCGAGTGATGAAGCCCGGAGGCTTTCATCTCACGCTCGCCTTTGCTGGCGCTGTAAAGCTGCACACCAATGGTCTGACAATGAAAATAGGTATCAAGCAGCGAGACGTCGATGTACTGGCCTTCGCGGGTTTTTTCGCGGTGGAGTAGTGCACAGGCGATCGCGCCCATTGCATGAGCTCCCGCGCTGACATCGCCGATCGCTACCATTGGCATATAGGGTGGTCCCTCCTCTTCGCCGATAAGAGAGGTGATTCCGGCGTAGGCCTGGCCGATAAAGTCGAACCCGGCATCGTTCGCCAGCGGACCGGTTTGGCCTAATGCGGAGATCGAGCACATCACGATGTTCGGATTGATGGTCTTAAGCATGTCATAGCCCAGACCCATCCGGGTGATTACTCTCGGCGCGAAATTTTCGACCACGACATCAACTTTGGGAACCAGCTGTTTGATCAGGTTGACGCCTTCCAGCTTGCGCAGATCGACGCAAAGGCTTTTCTTGCCGCGATTTTGCTGGACAAAGAAAGCGCTGCGGTGATCGCGGATATAGTCAAACTCACGCGCTCTGTCCCCATGCGGGGCGATCTCAACTTTGATGATTTCGGCGCCCATTCCTGCCATCAGGCGGGTGGCAGTCGGACCGGCGACGAAGTGTGTGAAGTCGAGGACCTTGTAGCCGGCAAGCATATGCTGCAAGTTATTACCCATCTTTAAGCGAGCTCCGCGAAAATTGCATCACCATGAGTGGACTTTACGATTTTTCAGTGCAAAACCTTGAGAACCAGCTTCGGTGCGGCCGCCGCCAATCAGCTTCACGTCGATCGATGCTCTCAGCCGATGCTTGACACTTACTTGCGCCTATTGCCGATCATCATATTACGTTTACGATCAGTAAGCTTTTCTGCTTGGCGGGTGCAATGACAGACTGTAGTAGCTTATGCTCTGTTTAGTAGATAGCTACATGCTTCATTTGCTCCTCGATGGCACTCTTTTCCTCCCTGCTCGACCATGGCTCTTCTTTCGCAGGCGGCGAGCGCGCATAGTTTGTGAACAGCGCGGGCTGCAAAATATCTGCCGTCGATCATCGCGAGCGAATCGCCCGCCGCAATCCGCACGGATACACCGGGCTGGCCGCCAGCTTTCAGTTTGAAGCAGGTCCATCACCGCGAGGCCGAACATTAGCGGAACCGTCTCTTCCACTTCGCCGGTCAAGGCTCGCCATTTGGGTTTTTGACCCGTCTCACGCTGGATCGTCCGGTCGACAGGAATGTGGATCCGGAGGGTCCACGCTTCGCCTTGGATGAACCGATCCAACCCTTCATCGGTGTCTTTGGCCATTTTCGATATGATCTCAGCCGGAAGATCTGGAATTTCCGTCATGTCGAAAGTCCCGGCACCAAGCTGGTACAAGAGGAAAACGCTTACCTCGCGAGTGATATCGGCGGGCGTCTCGCCCGATGGGAGACTGGAATAATTCAATCGTGCGGCAAAATCCTCGACTAACCAGCGCAGACGCTGCACTGGCGTCATTCCGACTTTCTGAACGATACGGAAAAGATCCTGTTCGAAAAGCCAATGCCTCCGTAACGGCTTCTTTTTCTTCGTCGTTGACACCGTTGTTAGCGTTATAGGCTACGCGGAACTGCTTTGCAATAATACATTGTGGTGCTGCGAAACCATGAATGAACAATTAAACGATGAAGTTCTCTTGAGCATCAGTCGGGTACTGCGGTTCACCGTGTTGCGCGTTCAACGATTTGGAGGTGGTGTCGGCCCGATTGTTTTCCGCCGCCTATCGCCCTCGGGCCACGACGCGTTGCATGGCGCGCTTCCGAGGTCGCTGCTTGGATGACTTCGCGGATTGCGCCAGTGGCTTACCAGCGCGCAGAACCTACAGCCGTTAATAGAACCTTTCGGAAGGCGCGCGCGTGAATGCGTGCTTCAGTCAGTCTGAAGAATCACTTTAGCTGGTTGTCTCGATGAAATTAGTCCGGTTCGCATCATTCTCGTAGGTCTTAAACTCCGACCGAAGCAATCACTTTGGCGCGACGACCTATGATATGCGTCCTACTCAAACGTATCCCTGAAGAGCAGCCCAGTCTAATGGATGAGCGCAGCGAGGGGAACAATCGATGAATTTGCAGCAGTCTTTTTCGCGCGCCCGACCATCGCGCACCGGCATGAGCGGGCCGAAAGTATTGTTTCTTTATCAGCTCACCTGGCACTGGGGCCGGCAATTTTCTCTACGATAACCCCTTGATGTCAAAGAACAGTTAAGTCGAAATAAATCTATGCGTGACGCTATCGAGCAATTCCGCGCTGCGATCAAAGATGCTGGGCTAGTTCCTCCGGAGACCATCGAAATGGACGGCAGATTAAGACGCTTTCCTAGTAACGGAAAGCACGGCGACGATGCCGGCTGGTATGTCTTATACAATGACGGGATCCCAGCCGGTGCCTTTGGCGACTGGCGAATCGGAACTTGGCAGTCATGGCGCGCGGACATCGGTCGGACACTTACTCGTGATGAAGACGCGGCTCATCGGGAGAAAGTTGCAGCTGCTAAGCGGGAACGCGAGCTAGAGGAGATTCGACGTCACGCTGAAGCCGCAACGAGAGCGAAAACGATATGGGATGCCGGTCAGCCTGCCCACAATGATCATCCTTATTTACTTCGAAAGCAGGTCAAGGCTCATGGTTTGCGGGTGCACGAGGGAGCTTTGGTCGGCCCTGTCCGAAGTGGCGATGAACTCCACTCGCTGCAATTTATTGCCGCTGACGGGGACAAACTCTTCCTTGACGGTGGACGGATAGCCGGTTGTTACTGTCTTATCGGCTCGACGAACGCCGACGATCGGATGTTATACATTGCTGAGGGCTATGCGATTGGTGCCACGGTCCATGAAGCAAGCGGCCGCCCTGTTCAGTGGCCTTCAATGCCGGCAATCTTGAGCCAGTAGCGCGGCACTTCGCGCCGAATTTCCTGACCGAATTCTAGTCTTTGCGCCGATGACGATCACCGTACGGACGGCAATCCGGGGCTGACTGAGGCGCGGGCAGCAGCGTTAGCTGTCGACGGTAGGCTGACAATCCCGAAATTCGGCAGCGAGCGAGCGGACGATGACACCGACTTCAATGACATGTTGAATAGATGTGGCGGCGAAGCGGTTCGATGCCTGATCACCCGCGCGGTCGAGCCCGAGTGGCCGGAGCCGTTGCCACTCATTGCAAAGATCGAATCGAAGCCTTATCCGCTGCAGGCTACCGCCAACTATCCGGGTGACGGTAGAGGAGGTACAGAGCTTCAGCAAGGCGCCCATTTCACTTGTCGCGTCGTCAGCACTTGCGGCTGTATCGCTCGCCGTCCAAGCGCAAGCCGATGTCAAACGCGCGGACAAGCTGACTGGACCGATAACGCTGTCCACACTGGTAATCGCCGATTCAGGTGAGCGGAAGTCCACTTGCGACGAATTTTTCACAGACGCTATCCGTAGGTTCGAGCAAGGGCAGGCGCAGATCGCGAAGCCACGTATCGCGCCGACCTCGAGAGTTGGGGAGCCATCCGGGCAGCGATTCTTGACGCGATTAGAAGCGCAGCGAGAAAAGGCAGAGATACAGAGGAGATGCAGCGTAAGCTCCGCAACCTCGAGCGCGATAAACCACAACCGCCTAGAATACCTCAGCTAATCCTCGGTGACGAAACCCCTGAACATCTCGCTTGGAGCCTGTTCAAGGAATGGCCGTCGGCCGGGGTGGTGTCCAGTGAGGCAGGGATTGTCCTTGGCGCCCACGGCATGGGCAAGGATTCCATCATGCGGAATCTCGCCCTGTTGAACATCCTGTAGGACGGCGGCGCGCTCCACATCGGGCGGCGGACGTCGGAATCGTTCACGGTCCAGGGAGTGCGCCTGACCGTTGGATTGCAGGTGCAAGAGGCTACGTTGCGAAGCTTCTTCGAACGGTCCGGCTAGCTGGCGCGCGGCACCGGCTTTTAGCTAGATTTTTGATCGCATGGCCGGAATCAACGCAAGGTAAGCGCCCGTTTACCGAACCTCCACCAAACTGTCCTGCATTGGCGGTCTTCAATCGTCGCATCGCTGCAATTCTACAAACTTCGACGCAAATGGACGACAGAGGTGCGTTACCACTTTCACCCGGAGCAAAGATCTCGGGATCGAATTCCACGACCTAATCGAAAGTCAATTGTCCTCTGGCGGGTAGTGGGCGGTTTTAGAAAAGATCAGGGATCTTCGCTGCGGCAGCCTTCTCAGAATGACAAAAAAGACTTGGAGTAATTGAGCAGAGGGCAAAACCGCCCACTACCTGGCGGCGAGCTTTATGACGTCCGGGATGTTGCGAGCAAGTCGGCTGATAATGCGGCGCGGTTGGCGGCATTGTTCCAGATTTTGAGCATGGCCGGAATGGTCCGATCGACCAAGCAATATTCGAGAGCGCCAGCAAAATTGTCGAATGCCACCTGAACGAATCGCGGCGTTTTTTTGGCGAATTTGCACTGCCGATTAATCTGACGAATGCGGCACGATTGGATACCTGGTTGTTGGAATATTGTCGGCGAGAACATACAGAGGCTGTTTCCCGAAGAGAGCTCCAGAGGTGCGGCCCTAATGACCTTCGGGAAAGGGCGCAAATTGACGAAGCATTGCGCGAACTTACCGAGAACGAACGTGTTCGAGTGATGGAAAAAGGTCGCCGGATCGAAATTTTGTCAATCCGGCTGCTTCGGGATTGTCCACCTATCGACGTTGCGACTGCGACAGTTGCGATTTTTGCGACGCATGATAGACGCTGCGATTCTTCTGTCGCAACTGTCGCGGTCGCAAAAAGCCACCCGGATGTCGCTGACTCTTTAGACCCGCCTAGCATCAGCCGAACCGACGATCCTCGCACTAGGATGAATATATTGGAGAACCAAGAAATTGCGCCCGGTGAGGAAGGCGACCAGGGGATCGACCTATGAGCGTTGTTGCTCTGATCGACGAGCTGCGCGCCGCCGGGGTGCGGGTGATAAAACCCCGCCCCAACGGGACTTTGCACCTTCCCAAACACCGCTTGACCCCCGACCTTATCGAGCGCGTCCGGGCGACGAAAACCGTCCTGGTAGCTTATCTGCGCGCTGCCGATGCGCAAGCGGCTGCTGGCGAAGCTTTAGCCCTGTTCGCGCGGCTCAAGACCTTCACCCTGCCGGCCGCGCGTGCCATCGCAAAGCGATACGCCGCATGCCCGCTGCTGGACGCGGACGCTCAGGCCGACGCCAGCGTCATCCTCGCTATACTCCAAGGGATAGAACGCGAATTCATAGCCTTGGGCGGCGGCCCTGATCCGGAGCTGGATGAGATCGCTACTGCAGTTACCATCGCCTTCCCAACGCCCGACTAATCGGGCTTAAGAAGAACTTGTAAGCAGTACTAGGTCATCAAGGAGACTTATCGTATCGATGAGATCGGCCCTTCGATTGCGGATGACCTTCCCTAGCGGCGCCAACCAGTGATGGCTGCGTTCGAGTGATACCAAGTTGTCGCCGATCGTACGCGTAACAATCTCTTGAAACTATCGATATGGGCGCTTTTGACCTTGCGGTCTTTTGCCAGCCACGTCATCAGGGGTCGATTCACCGACTCCGACGGTGAGCGCGGCGGCGCGCAGCGTACCGGTCTCTCTGAACGCAGGCGGCATACGATTCGATGAATCAGGCAGATTCCCTTGCTATCATCAGATGGCGGGTAGCGGGACCGGGATCGGCGCAGTAATCACTGGAATGACTTGCGGTCGATAGGGCAAATGACTTGCTCCCATTAGCCGCCATACTGTCGATCTTCATCAATGCTCGGAATCAATCTGGGTTGCAGCTCATCGAGTCATCAGGCGTTTGAACGAGCTCGTGCGCAAGTGGGAGTGAGCCGGCCTGTGTTCAGTCATGTGTCGCGGGCGACGCCAACGAATGCTCGGAATACAACACCCCCTTTGAGACAGTCGGAAGCCCGAACCGCGGTGCTGAATCGATCGGCGTTTTCTGGCTTCACGGCAAGGGCCGCGCCGTTGCCCAGCGGCATGAACAAACCTTTTGCGCAAATCTGAATATGCATGGCCTTGGGACAATTTATCTGGCTCGGGAGTATGTCAGTGAGCGTCCTTAATCGAGCAATTAACTGCATCATAGACACTGAGCGTCTTTCTACGTATATAAAGCAACAGTTCAAAACCTTTAATACTATATTGCACAATCATTGTGCTGGACTTTACCGGACCTATTCAGCAAGGGGACGGACCACTTGCCCTATCCATTCCAGGAAAGGCTTGCGGCCGCGACCGTCTCGCGAATTTACCTGAGCGTTCCGACAGGCGCCGGCAAAACTGCCGCAGCATTCTTTGCCTGGCTATGGCAGAAACGCTTTGCCGACGAATTGATCCGAATTAGAACTCCACGACGCCTGGTCTATTGCCTGCCAATGCGCGTGCTGATCGAGCAGACACGCAAAACGATAGACCACTGGCTTCAGCGTCTCGGATTTGCCGGAGAAATCGCTGTCACCGTGCTCATGGGCGGTGAAGAGGCGGATCGTTAGGACCTTTTTCCGGAGCGCGAGACCGTGCTAATAGGCACGCAGGACATGTTGCTTTCGCGGGCTCTCAATCGCGGCTATGGCATGAGCCGCTACCGCTGGCCCATGCACTTTAGCCTAATGAACAACGACTGCCGCTGGGTAGTGGATGAAGTGCAGTTGATAGGCAGTGGTTTGGCGTCGACCGCGCAGCTTCAAGCATTTCGCGAGCGGTTCGGCAGCCTGGGTCCCGCGTCGACTCTCTGGATGAGCGCCACCTTCATGCCCGAATGGCTGAGGACTGTGGACTTCGTCCCGTCGCACGACTCAGGGGCTATCGGGCTGACCGATAGTGATCTTGCGGCACCCGAACTGAGGCAGCGCGTCAGTGCTCATAAAGTTCTGCACCGCGCGAAGGCCACGCTTGAGCGATCAGCCGACATTGCGAAGGAAATCCTCAACGCGCATCGCCGATCGCGCGCGCCACAGCCTCTTGAAACTCTCGAAATGGCGCCCTCGGCCTTACGGCCTTTGACCCAGCCACGCCAGTACGGCTGATTCACCGAGACTGCGGTTAGGGTGGCCTCGCGCAGAGTGGTGCTCAGGACTTTTGCCGGACGCACCGACACCGCTCCCCGCATGTCCTACGCCCGCAATTCGACTACATTCGATGCCGGCTTCGCGCCGGCCAGAATTACGGTCAAGTCGCGGTTCCACTTGATCAGTGCGGCGCGCTTCTCCGCGTTGTATTCATAGCGGTTGTATATCTGCGTGATCCGGCTGACCCCTGTGCCAGTTATGTGATTAAGCAATTTCGCGATTACATGAGGGGCGACTCGTGCGCGTCCGAGTCGTGACGCCGTTGTCCGCCGCAAATCGTGAAGCGTGAACTGCGCTAGCCTGGCCTGCTTGATCACCCGTGCAAGCGGCTTCACCAGATTCACCAGCGGTCGACCAGCGCGCAATCCGGGGAATACTAATTCTGCGTCACGGCGGTCCTGATCCAATAATCGCACTATTTCAAGTGCGCGTCCCACGATCGGTACCCGATGCAGGCGGCCATTTTTGGTCCGACTCGCCGGCAATTCCCACCAGCCAGATTGGAGATCGATCTCAAGCCATCTCATACCGACCATCTCACCGCGCCATTGGCCGGTTAGCAGCAAAAGCCTGAATAGTGCGGCGATATCGCGCGGTTCTTCTTCGACTGTCTCCCAAACGGCACGAATCTCATCGTCAGTTAGTTCGCGCGGGCGCCGTCTCCTTGGCGGGTTTGGGGACGCGATACGCTGGATTAATCCCGACCGACTACTTCCTTGGATACCGCGAAACTGAAAATCTTCGACGCGAGCGAGAGTGCCCGATTCGCGCCCACTCCGGTGCCCCGCGTCGCGATCCCGTCCACCAGCGCGATTACATCGCGGCGAGTAACATCGAGTGCTTTGCGTGAACCCATGCGGGCAATAAATCGCGCCGTAACTGCTTTTCATCCTCACGGACCGAGAAGCGCGCTTCTTAGCGCGCGCATGTTCGATCAAGTAGCGATCGGCTAGCGCGGCGAAGGTATCAGCATCTCGATTTTCCCGTTTGATTAGAGCGGGATCGCCGCCTTGCTGAACTTCGGCGAGTCAGCTCTCAGCTTGGAAGTGGTAACATCTTTATCTCCCAACCATCTGGATACTCAGGGTATGATTCGATGGCAATGTGCTCGGCGACTGGGTCTTCCTTGATCATCTCATAAATAATTTACGCATTCGTGTATCGGAGAGACTACGCTGGGCTAAAGCATCCGGATTAAAATCCGGCTGTCCATTCAATTCAACGATCCGTTCGGCGACATGGTAAGCATGCTACTGCGTTTTCTGAGCATGCCCGAGAACTCCTTTCTGCCAGCTCTCGCATTCAGTCCAGCGGCCACAAAATAGTGGAGTTTAAAACAGCACGCACATCAGCTCGGTTGCTAAAACCGTATTCAGAACCTTCAGCACCTCGATACGATCAGGATTATATTCATCGGTAACTTTAGCGGGCCGATGAGAGTGAACATCCAGTTAGGAAGGATGAATAATGTAATTTGTCCGATTGATGACGAATTTCAGTGAAATAGAATAAGCAACGAACAGCCAGATGAGCTAATGAGAAAAATCCTCGGTTTAATAATGATGCTACTGCTCGGAAGCGGAATTTCGGCGGCCGAGCCAACGCCGAAGCTGGAAGCTCTGCGCGTCAGCGCAGCGGCATTTGGCGACTGGCGCACCGATAATCCAGGTGTCCGGCGTGAAATCAGACCAGCCGATCTCCCCACGCCCTTTGCGACCGAGTCGGCTCATAATCCGCCCTCCATAGTTGCGCGACCAAAGGGCGCGACGCTCAAAGTTCCGGCCGGGTTTAAGGTGACGGAGTTTGCCAGTGGTCTCAATGGTCCGCGTTTGCTCCGCGTGGCGCCGAATGGAGATATTTTTATAGCTGAAAGCGAGGCTGGACGAATACGTGTGCTGTGCGCATCAGCAGGAATGTCGAGAGCCACAACCAATCAAATCTTTATATCGGGCCTGGAGCTTCCTTTTGGTATCGCATTTTGGCCTCCCGGTCCGAAGCCGAATTTCATCTACGTCGCGACAACTAACTCAGTAGTTCGAGTACCATATGTAGAGGGTGATTTGAGGGCCCGTAATAAACCTCAGATCATTGTTCCGAATCTGCCGTCCGGCGGCCATCTTTTTGGCGGTGGTCACTGGACGCGTGATCTTGCTTTTTCTAAAGACGGCTCGCGGATGTTCGTCTCAGTTGGTTCTTTGAGCAATGATGCAATGAATGATATCTCGCTTATGTCTGCACACCAATCTTCGTCGAAGCAGGTCATAGGTGTATTAGAGGGTTCTGAAGCGAGGCGTGCGGATGTCTTGCAATTTGATCCTGAGGGCAAGAGCTTCGGAATATTCGCCACTGGCTTAAGAAACTGTGTTGGTATGGCAATAAACCAAATCACCGGCGACTTGTGGTGTTCCACCAACGAGCGTGATGGTTTAGGGGATAATCTGCCGCCGGACTATATTACGCCGGTCCATACGGGAAACTTTTTCGGCTGGCCTTGGTACTATATTGGAGACAATGAAGATCCATATCATAAAGGCGAACGGCCTGATCTAAAGAGCAAAGTGACCATGCCAGCGGTGTTATTGCAAGCTCACTCCGCGTCGCTCGAAATGACCTTTTACACAGGTCAACAATTTCCGAAGAAATATTGGGGCGATGCTTTCGCCGCCGAACATGGATCTTGGAACCGGAAACGCAGGACGGGTTATAAGATTATCCAGATTATTATGCATAACGGAAAGCCTACTGGCGAATACGACGATTTTCTGACCGGGTTTGTGACGCCACAAGGCAATGTATGGGGGCGACCGGTCGGAGTTGCGGTGGCCCATGACGGGGCGTTGATTGTCACCGAGGACGCGCATGGAACAGTGTGGCGAATCGCCTATACCGGCAGAGATCAATCAAATAAAGAATCTGAGATGTATCGAACGAGCCGGAGGTGAAAGCGCCGTTCTCTCAATATCCACCGATTATCGAGCGCTATTTGAATGAGATATTTTAGTTTCAGGAGTAATGATTAATTCAGTGAGTAAAGAAACTTCGAAAGCACTGATTTTTGATTTGGACGGGACTTTAATTGATACGGTTTACGCGCATGTGCTGGCATGGCAAAGAGCATTCGCTCATATGGAGAATTTAACTGTACCTGCTGCGCGCCTTCACGAGAAGATTGGCTTGAGCGGCAGACTACTGGCGCTCGCCATCGGCCGCGAGTCCGGCAGGAGAATCAACGCTCAAAAAGCGGCTGAACTGGATCAGCGGCACAGCGAAATTATGAGAGAATTGCTACCACGTACTGAGCCCCTGCCCGGCGCGGTTGACCTACTTAGAGACTTGAGGGATCGGAAAATTGTTCATGGGATCGCGACTTCCAGCAAGCGCGCGGATATGCAGAAGCCGCTGCAGAGGCTCGAAATTTCCGATAGCACGACTATTGTATGTTCCGATGACGTGAAGCAGGCCAAGCCGGAACCTGACTTGTTCGTCGCATCCAGTGAATGTCTGGGTATTCCCGTCGAAAGCTGCTTTGCAATCGGAGACGCCGTATGGGACATGCTAGCCGCTACGCGAGCGGGTATGTTGAGCGTTGGTATGATGAGTGGGGGAATCGATGAACGGCAGCTTACTGAAGCGGGAGCTTATAGGATTTATCGCGATCCGGCTGACTTGCATATGCGTTTATATGAGTTAGGAATTGATTCCGAGGCATAATGATCAAAATTCTTGAATTATCAAATAGCACCAGCCGCAGCTATTCAGCAGATAAATCTCGATAATCTACTTTAATGGGATATATACTCGCGTAAGTGGCGAGATCAGTGCATTCAGAGATTAGCCGCGTCGCCTGCGGAAGGCAGGCGACGCGGTAAAGGCAATTTCAATTATCGATTCTGACCATTTTCGCGCAGTTGCTCGTCGGCAACCTGCCAGAATTTGCGCGCTCCGCCTGCAGACAGCTCGATGAACTTGCGGCTATAATCGAGCGCCTCATGAGCGATTTTCTCGCTAGTCTCGATATATACTTCGGCAAGCCGCCGCGATCCGTCGAACCTGAAAAAGCTTCCGTACATATCCGACCATTGATCAAATATACCGACGGTCTTGTCGGTCATCTTCTTTCCGGCGGACTGTACGCGTTCGGTTGATTCAGAAAGGCCTTGTGCAAAATCTTTGCCGGCATCAGCCATTTTGTTTACTCCAGTTTCTAGTTGATTGGATCGGGCCGGACCGGTAGTTCCGATCTGACGTTTCTCCGGTTTTTCCAACTTGTCGTGTTTCTCCAACTCCATTCGGGTCCTCTCCCTCCTTTTAGCTCATCAGTGTTAGTGGCAGTGGATATGGTTGCAACGCAATACCAGAGAATATTCCAGTATTGGACTGACTTCAGTGTCGCAACGAACTCTTACTGTGCGTTTGCTGGAGGTTAGTCGCGCCTCTTGACGATCCGGATGAAGACGAAGTTAAGTAGGTATCGCTAAGCAGTAACGGGAATCGCCATCGCAGCCATTCCTCAAGCCACTTCAAGATTATCCTTACTCTGAAGGCAAGAATCAAGGAAAAGCTTTGTAAATACCTCTTTGTGAGAGTGTTTCACATTTAATTAATGAGGCACCCCTTCCGCTGATCAACTATAATAAAGAGAGGATATGCCGTCCGAGAGATGGCAAGATTTACTGCGTAGAGATAAAAGATGTCTAAACAATCAATGAAAAAGCAGGAAGAGCAAAAGAAAACGACTGAACGCGAGGCGCGAGAACGCGCGCTGGACAAAACGATTGCCGATAGTTTCCCAACGAGCGATCCTCCTTCGACAATCCCAAACCCTATATCTGATAAGAGCGAAGACGAATAGTATTCATAACGATCTTTTCAAGACTTAGATCAAGATGAAGGATTGGCCATGAAGCCCAGATGCTTACATAGATATCCAGTAGCTCGAGATGATCTATGTTGAGCAGAGAAAAGTTATTAATCTTCATCAGCTTTCTTGTTGCATGCATCATAGCTGAAATTGGCCTTCGCTTGTCGCCGCTCGTAAAACCTCAGTTCATCGCCTATGACGCTGATCGTGGATGGAAGCTGCGAGCAGGCGCCTCAGGGATGCAGGTTGATGAAGGCCGTGCATACGTCCGAATCAATCGATGGGGATATCGCGGACCCGACTGGCCGCTGCACAAAGCTGGCGGAGTAGTACGTATTGCCGTGATTGGCGACTCTTTTACCGAAGCGCAGCAAGTGGCTGAAGAACATACTTTCTCCTCGGTAGCTGGACGCGAGTTGGCAAGCGAGTGCGATTTATCGGGCAAGCGAGCGAACCATAAATTCGAGATATTGAATTTCGGAGTTGACGGCTATGGCACTGCGCAGGAGCTTTTAGCTTTGCAGCACGATGTATGGAAATTCTCGCCCGACGTTGTAGTGCTGGCGTTTTTTGCCGGTAATGACTTTCGCAATAACTCAGTGGTGCTGGAGGGTGACCAGTGTCAACCTTTTTTCGTCTATAGGAATAATCATATGGCACTCGATGGTCCATTTGACGATTCGGATTGGTTTCGTTTTCAATGCTATGCACGTTTTGAATCACGACATTCTCAACTGCTGAATCTTTTAGGCAGTGCCCGGAGCCGAATTCGCGGGCACATCCGCCGTTGGGAGTGGAAAGAGCAGATGCGCGGAGTTCCTATAACTGCGCACGTTAAACGCCCAGCTTGGCACGAAGCCGGCGTCAATGATCTAATCTATCGTCCGCCGGTCAATCAGATCTGGCGTGATGCGTGGGAAGTCACGGAGGCGGAAATTGAGATGATTCATCAGGATGTGATGAAGCATCATGCCGTACTGCTGGTAACTACTCTCAGTACGGGTATCCAGGTATCTCCCGATCCGGAGGTGCGCGAGCGCTATCTCAAAGCGATTGGTGGAACAAGTTTATTTTATCCTGAGCAACAGATTGCTGCATGGGGTGAGAAGTACGAATTTCCGGTACTTAATTTAGCGCCTCCAATGCAGGCCTATGCCGACGCGCATCATGCGTATCTTCATGGATTTCCGAATACTAAATTAGGAACTGGTCATTGGAATGAACTGGGGCATCAAGTAGCTGGTGAATGGCTCGCGGACAAGCTTAAAGCATTAGTTGGGAGCTGTAACGCGCCGTTTGCCAAAAGCAATAATACGGTTCGGTAAGAGGAATCGAGATGGCACGATTGGCTCTCGCACCGTCTCGGCAGTTGCAGTTAATGATCCGAACAGACTAGAGTCCCGGCACTTCGTTCTTATGCGCCTTCGCAATTGCCTGGCGCAGATCAGAATCAAGCTTCAAGGGATCTAGAATGACTTTCTCCGAGTGGACCGCCTGGACCGCGTCGAAGTTTACTACTACATCACCAGTATTCTCGACATAGATCACCAGTTCGGGGCGGCCGCCGGGAGATATCTGACGGACCGCGCCGAACTCTTCGCCACCATCTGAGAGAAAGGCCTGGAATCCTACCTCAATTTTTTCTTGCATGGTTCTGCTGCTTATTTGCTGCAAGTGCAACGATAAATCATTTATCTCCGGACAGGACGATTCATCAAGGGACGATTTATCACCGGGATTAGGAATGAGTCTTCAGGCGCTCCCACTGCTCCACCGATGCATCCGACGACAAGCGCTAGGATGAGCATCACGAAAGTCCAAATGCCAGCCTTGGCCGTACCACTCGCGGCAGTATCAGCTGCTGAAGTTGCCTTAGCCTTCACTTCCTGCGAAGTCTGCTGGAGCTCCTGCTGCCAATGTGTCACCTCAGCGTCGGCTTGTCCCTGCGAGATATTCTGACGCTGGGCGACCAGATTAACGAGATTCTGACGATCGGCCGGTGACACCTGCCCATTATGGACGACGCTACTTACGAAGTTCTTGAATTGCGGGTCGTTTGCCAAAGCGCCAGCCTGATTCTGCAAGTCTTGAGGGGTTGTACCGGTCATATCGCTGACCGCCTTCATCATAGTCGGCGCAGCCGAGCTCGCGGTTTTACTGATGGTTCCCGCGGCTTGGTTCAAGAATGAAGCTGTTCCTCCGAGCACGGCTCCTACTGCAGTGGTGAGGAGATAGAAAAGAGCCAAAGTAGCGAGAGCCCAAGTAATGAAGCCATGCAGCGCCCCATCCGTGCGGGTCGGTACACCGGCAAGTTTGCCGGCAACCCATCCGCCAATATAAATCGAGATAAGGGCGCTGACTACGAACCATATTGCGGCTCCTAATCCCAAGTCGGTCATAGGTGAGGCATTATTGCGGACGTCGATCGTGCTTGCGCCAATACCTACACCCAAGACGCTGAGCATCAGTTCGATTGCGATTGCGACAATCGCTCCAGCGAATACGGCACCCCATGAGATTCGTCTCAGCGCGGCTGGCGCGATCGCCGGCGAAGTATTCTCTGCTATCGTTGCAGCCATTTCTTTTGCTCCTACAAAAATGATCTTCAATCATTAAGATCGAATTGCTTGGGGAACTGCCTTTTTCGTGCCAAGTCGTAAGACAAACCTTCTTCATGATCTAATGTGGTCAAATAGCGCTTGAAGGTTGGAAATGGGGTCTTTCATGACGACGAAAGATTTCCAGTGCGTCGTGGCATTCTCCACAAATTTCCGACGCTTCGTGCTGGTCTCGATAAAAGAGGCGAGTCTTTAATCACGATTCGATCAAGTGAAGAGCGCTTAAGGAGCCGAAGTGAGTACGTTTTTTTGTTCCGGGAGACGGAGACTCGAAGGGTCGTGCTTGGGGCATTGATCGATACTCTGGGCTGAATTTCGCATTGAGCTCATCCAACATCGGTCGAGCACCGAGCAGTAACATACTTCAAGTTCGACTCTGGATTGGGCATTACGCAGCTGACTGTCCCATTTTGCACCACCGACGCTGAAAAATCTGAGCGACTTTCCTACGCGAATCACGACTCCGGGGATCAAGGCGTCCATTTCTATTGTGCCTTTTGGTCCATGCGAGATATCGATGAGCTTGGAAATAGCTTTGAGCGCGTCATGTTGCGGGTTTCCATCCACTTTGAGCACGACGTCGCGGATTAAGGCCAGGCCGACGCCGTCGTTATCGATCATTATTCCGCTTTGATCATTCGCGTAGCTCCATCCGATTGTGACATAGGGCCAGGTCTGCGCGGCGATCGAGGAAGAAGCCATGTGTAACTGGTAGATGGATGCCGCGGCCGCGATAGCGCTGATAAATAGAGCGCAGAGCGAAAAGATCAAATCCAGATTCAGACGGCGTGATCGGTGACGTGAAAAGAATGCGGGCGCGCAGTCCCGAGCGATGTAGGGGCGCATATGAATCGAATAATACATTAAAGCTGTTTTTTTGTAATCTCAGTCGAAAGTCGAATACTGACCGATATCGCCACTACTCTGTAGCGATTAGAAACAGTGAATACGATGTGAAGGCGTCCAATGGTGGTACACATGTTCTAAAGCAAGTAATGAACTATATGTAAGCACATTAGCTAGTAAAAGGTATACACCTTGCTCATTACTCCAGTGAAAACCTAGAGGGATATGGAGGGCTGGAGCAATGTTTCGTCGGCTTGCATTTATACTTTGTTTTCTGCTGATCAGCAGCCTGGTCATCAGGGAAGCTCGCGCGGGTAACGGCGCTAGTGCACCGGTGCACGGAATTTTTGCGATT
This sequence comes from uncultured Pseudomonadota bacterium, assembly GCA_963795945.1. GTDB lineage: Bacteria > Desulfobacterota > Binatia > Binatales > Binataceae > JAJPHI01. Next base: position 203,703 of record CAWCJN010000007.1, on the reverse strand, counting down.
AATGCAGTGCACTTGCAGACCTATCATGGGGTTTCTTCATACAAGTGGATTCATCGATGCTGGCGAATCCACTAGTCGATGGAATCAGCATCCGGATGTTTTGGAGCGATGTCGAACCGAGCGAGGGTGTGTTTGTCTGGAGCACGCTGGACAGTCTGATCACGCAGGTGGCGAACGCGGGCAAGGTGGTGTCCCTCCGGATAATGCCGGGCTATAGCACGCCGGCGTGGGTCTATGCGGCAGGAGCGCAGCCCTTTAATTTCATTTGGGATCAGAGCGGCTGGGGACCGAGTTTTTGCTCGAATGTGAGCATCCCAGTACCATGGGACCCGGTCTTTCTCGCAAAATGGAGCGCCTTAGTCGCGGCATTCGACGCGCATTATAGCGATAATCCAGCGGTAGTGGCGGTGAAGATCACCGGTGTCAGCACTGAAAGCGAAGAGAGTAATCTTCCATTATATGTGAATAAACCGCTGACCAACGGACAAACTGGATGTACCAGCAACAATGATGTCGCCAATTGGCAGGCGATCGACTATACGCGGACCCGTGCAGTAAATGCATGGGAGCAGATTGCCCAGATGTTTCAGCAGGCATTTCCCGGAATGCTGATGATGGATTCGATGCAGCCCGGTGGATTCCCGCCGATTGACAATAATGGCAATCTGATCACCGGTTTCAATGGCGCTGACACGATCGCTTCACAGAGCATCGTTAATTACGCAGTGAGTACCTTCGGAACGCAGTACGCGTTTCAGAATGATGCATTGACCAGCACCTGGGATTGGTCGTATCAGGCGGGGTTTGCGTCTCAAATTGAGACTGGTTATCAGACGCTCGCGGCGTTAGGCTCAAGTCTCTCGACGGCGCTCATTAATGCAATCAATAATGCAATCAATTTGGGCGCAGATTACGTTGAATTATATGAGGGCGATATTACCAATCCCGCGCTGCAATCAACTTTGACCTCAGCGCACAACGTTCTGCGCTAGCGCAAAAACTACCAATGCTCAGCTGTCGGGGGTCGTAAGGCCCCCGATTTATTTCGCACGTCCGTACACTTTGCATTGGTTTGTAATTCTGGAATCAAGTGAGCTAATGCATTAGCAAAGGCAGCTTAATGGGCAAATGCCGGAAAAGCCGTCCGATTACGGAGGTGGAATCATGCCGGAGCAGTTGGATTTAGCAGAGCTCGCGCAAGCGCATCGCGTCCACCGCAAGATTTATCTCGAGCCGCAAGTTTTTGAGCTCGAGATGGAAAGAATTTTCGAGCGGGCCTGGGTTTATCTCGGGCATCAAAGCGAGGTGGCGGAGCCGGGCGACTATAAAGCAGTGCGATTCGGTACGCAGCCGGCAATTATGACGCGCGATGAAGACGGCGGAATCCATGTAGTGATGAATCGCTGTATGCATCGCGGCGCAACTATCTGTCAGCAGGAGCGTGGCAATGCGAGCTACTTGCGCTGCTGGTATCACGGCTGGACCTACAATAATCGCGGGGAACTGATCGGTGTGCCGTACCCGCTAGGTTTCGGCAAGCGCTTTGATCGCGGCAAGTTTGCGCTGATCAAAGCAGCCAAAGTTGCGAATTATCGCGGGTTGATTTTCGCGAGCCTCACGCCGGAAGTCGAAGAGTTGCCGGAATATCTCGGCAATGCGAAATACTACCTCGATTTGTTTATGGACTTGTCGCCGGAGGGTGCGCTCGATGCGCGCGCCGGAACGCATAAATACGGCTACGACGGCAATTGGAAATTCCAGATGGAGAATGGGGTGGACGGGTATCACGCCAATTTTGTCCATCAATCGTTCTTCGAGGTGCAGGGTAAGCGGCTGGGCGCAAAGCTGATGCGGCTGTTTGCCGAGAACTCGCCAATGCAGGCTAAGGACCTCGGCCACGGGCATTCGATTCTCGATACGGCGCCGAAGCGGCAAGTCGGCGGGCCGGTAGCTAATCTTTTTCGTGGCTTGGTTTCACGGGAGGTGAACGAGCGCTATCTCGCAAGTCTGATCAGCCGTTTTGGCGAGGCGCGTACGAGCGAGATTTTGGGGGCGTCTAACGTTAATCTCGCGATCTTCCCTAATTTGCTGATTATTGGCGTCCAACTGCGGCAAGTGAATCCGGTAAGTGTCAATCGTACCGAGATCTATGCGATGCCGACGACACTGCGGGGCGTACCGGAGGAAATCAACGCGGCGCGGCTGCGGGCGCATGAATCGTTCTATGGACCGGCGGGCGGTGGCGCGCCGGACGACGTCGAGATGTTCAACCGATGCACCGAGGGCCTACGCGTGAAAGGTGCGGAATGGCTCGAACTATCGCGCGGTCTAGAGCGAGAGACGGAGTCGGATGACGGCATACTCGCGGCGCATCTCACGGATGAGACGCCGCAACGCGCGTTTTATCGGCGCTGGCGCGAACTGATGTGCGGAGGCGTCCAGCCGGCGCCGGTTAAGCTCGCGCTAGTAGCTTCAGGTTCGTAACTACCGGTAGGACAGATGCCACAACTGTCGCGTCTCAACGCCGAGGATTTGCTCTATACGGAAGCGCGCCTGCTCGATGAAAGACGATATGCGGAATGGCTCACGATGCTTACCGCCGACGCGAGCTACTGGATTCCACAAAACGGCGAAGGCGGCGATCCAGCGCGCGAGATCTCGATTGTCTATGACAATATAGCGCGGCTGCGGGATCGCGTCGCGCGGCTTGGCACGGGAATGGCGCACGCGCAAAGTCCACCCTCAAAAACGCGTCGTCTCATATCGAACGTTCAGATCGTCGAAACCGAAGAGAATAGGGCGACAATTTCATCGGTGTTCCTAATGTATGAGTTGCGGCGCGGACGCGAGCGCATCTTTGCAGGCCGCTATGAGCATCGAATGTGCTACGAAAACGGCGGATGGAAGATCGCGGCGAAAAAGGCCGTTCTTGTAAACAATGACGAGGTGATCGACAATTTAACGTTCATCGTCTAGCGATGGCGTTAGGCTGGGTGAGAGTTAGAGGAGCAATCAATCATGGCGAGCGTGAAACAGCTTGGGTATCTCGGACTGAACGTTAAGAACCTCGAAGAATGGGAGCGCTTCGCCACAGAGATTCTCGGGTTGCAGGCGGCGGGGCATACGGCGGATGGCGCGCTGCTACTACGGATGGACGAGAACCATCATCGCTTCATCCTACAGCGCGATGATGACGACGACCTCGCGTTCGCCGGATGGGAAGTAACGGATTTCGCAGCGTTGCGCGAATTGAAATCGCAGTTGGAAGCTGCGGGCGTCGAAGTGACGGAGGGATCCCGGGAGTTGGCCCAGTCACGCGGCGTAGTGGAGCTGATCAGCTTCAAAGATCCGAGTGGCATCGCGTGTGAAGCTTATTTCGGCCCACTGATGAATTTTCAGCAACCGTTCCAGCCGCTGCGTCGAATCAATGGTTTTGAAACGGGAACGATGGGTCTAGGTCATATCGTTATCCGTGTGGATGACTCGACAGAAAGCCTGAAATTCTATCGCGACGTGCTCGGGATGCGAATCAGCGACTTTATCGATATGAAGATGCGGCGCGGGATGGAAGGCAATCTCTCGTTGACCTTCATGCATTGCAACCCGCGTCATCATACGGTGGCTTTCGGTGAGATTCCGGTGCGCAAGCGGCTGCTGCATTTCATGCTGCAGGTAACAACGGTCGATGACGTCTGCTCCACGATGTATCTGGCGCAAGATCAGGGCGTACCGATCACAGGTTCGATTGGGCGGCATACAAATGATCACATGATGTCGTTCTATATGCGATCACCCTCGGGTTTCGAAGTTGAGTACGGCTATGGCGCCCGTATGGTGGATGACGCGACGTGGAAAGTGCAGCGACACGAAGCGGGAAGCATCTGGGGGCATCGCGGTCCCACGGCACCGCCGAAAGCAACTGCGCAATAGCTGATCGTTAGGCGCGTTGGTTGTAGGTATTCATTGCGCGTTCGAGTCCATCGCTAATGATCGCCGCGACCGCGTCAGCAACGCGGTCGAATACTGCGCGCATCGCTCGCATTTCGCTTTCGCTGAACGGCCTGAGTACATGCTCAATCGCCTCATCCGGGCTCCCCGGATGACTAACGCCGATGCGCACGCGAATGAAGTCGGGGCTGGCGAGTGACTCGGCGACGGAACGAACTCCGCGGTTGCCCGCGTCACCTCCGCCGCGCTTGATGCGAATCTGGCTGAGCGGCAAATCCATCTCATCGTGAATAACGATTAACTGTTCGACTGGAACCTTGAAGTAGCCGAGCAAAGACGCGAGGCAATCGCCGCTACGATTATAGAACGTTTGCGGTATTACTACGATCGCAGGCGTACCGGCGATCGAGCCCTCAGAATAAAGGCCGTTGAACTTCCGCCGATTGAGCTCCAGATGATGAAGCTCGGCTAGTCGGGTCGCGGCCATAAAGCCGGTGTTATGACGCGAACGGCGGTACTGCTCGCCGGGATTGCCTAAGCCCGCAATCACCCATCGGTTCTTCGGCAGCTCGGCGCTTTGGTCAGTGGAGGCTGTCGGCGCAGGGCGGAACCTATCGAAGAGGCGGGTCAGCCGGGCAGCCACGACTTACTCATCGTTAGCGCGAAGGCCAATGACCATTGGTGCTAGCGCTGACCAGCGGCTTGACTAATGGTTCCAGCGCATCGAAAAGAGGGCGCATTTCGGTCGGTTTTCCGATCGAAATCCGCAGCGCGTCGCGAAAAACTGAATGTGGGAAATGACGCACGAGGATACTACGGCGACGCAGGGCAGTGGCGATGGGCGCCATATCGTGTCCGGCGAGCCGCGCGAACACGAAGTTGGCATGCGAGCGCGGAACTTCAAAGCCGAGCGCGCGCAGCCGTTCTTCAGTGAGCGAGCGGGTGTGCTTGACGCGCTCGACATTGCGACGCATCCAGTCGAGATCGCGCAGGGCTGCAGCGCCGGCGACGATCGCGAGTCGATTCAGATTGTATGAATCTTTTACTTTCTGTAGCTGATCAATAATCGCGGGATGAGCGAAGCCGAGTCCCAACCGCATCCCGGCCAGCGAGAAGGATTTCGACAGAGTGCGGAGCACCATCACGTTCGGGTGGCGGCGGGCGAGATCAAGGGCATTTGATGCGGCGAAATCGATGTAGGCCTCGTCGATTACGAGCAAGCGATTTCCGAGAAAGCGGGCCAATGCGTCAAGTTCGTTGTAATCCGCCAGCGTGCCACACGGAGAGTTGGGATTGCACACGATCGTCAGGCGGGCGCGCTTTTGGCCGAGCGTTTTCAAGGGCAGAGTAAAATTAGGGCCGAGCGGGACGCGAATGATCTGCGCCTCCTGAATATCCGCCAGCGTGTCGTAGAGAGAGTAGGTCGGCTGGGGATACGCGACTTTATCGTCGCGCCCGAGCGCCGCCCGAAAAAGCATCGAGAGCAACTCATCGGAGCCATTACCCGCAATGATCATCGTTTCGGGAAACTTGTAGGCTTGCGAGGCGGTGCAGATAAATTCATCGGCGCGAGGCGCGGGATAAAGTCGCAGGGCAGCGCTGGTTTCCTTGCGAATCGCTTTGGCGACCAACGGCGAGGGCGGATAGGGATTTTCGTTGGTATTGAGCTTGATCAGCTGCTCGCCGGGGCGTGGCTGTTCGCCGGGCACATAGGGCGCCATCTTCGCAATTGCCGGCCGGAACATCCGAGCAGCAGATCTCGAAGAGGATGGACTTACTTTGGACGGCATCACAGGGGGCGCGCCGGGCGATGCGTAGCAACCGGTTTGGTGGAGTCGAAGACCCAATCGAGGTACGGCGCGGAGCCGGTCGCGAGGGCCAGCGCGATTATTTCGGGTACTTGATAACTATGTAGTTCTCTCACTCGGCGTTGCAGGCGAGCATACGAGCTAGTTCGGGTTTTGAGCATGATGAGATATTCGGGAGTGTCCTCGATTTTGCCTTGCCAGCGATAGATGGAGCGGACCGGTCCAATGATGTTTGCGCAGGCCGCCAACTTTTCCTCGACGATCGAGCGCGCGATTTTTTCGGCCTCGAGCGCATCACCGGCCATCACGAAAACGATACGGACGTTACGCGCGATGGTGCTCATGGAGACACTTTAACTGCGACCTCATAGGAGTCCAAGCTGTTGCAGAAGCCGCGTTGTCGCCGGACACGGATTGGGCGCTGCGGGCCGCGTGATCCGCAGATGCTCCGCAAGGAGCAGCAGATCGGACCATCGATCGATATCATACCAACTTGGGGCGAGCGCAAAGCGCGTTCGCGAGTTTTGCAGGCGCGAGATCGAATCCGTGAGCACTCGCGCGCCACCCCATCGGATGCCGCGGAAGATGTCGGGCAGTTCGCCGCGAATTCCGAGTGCATAGTAACCGCCGTCGAGACTCGGTCCGAATACGAGGCGATTGCGGCGTAGTAGTTCGAGGCTGTTCATCAGGAGCTGCAAGGGGAGGGACGGCGTATCAGTCCCGAGCAGGAGAGCTCCGTCGGCGCAAAATGGTTCGCTCGCACGGCGCATCCGTATCCCCAGCGAGCCGCTCCCTTGATCGACAAGGCTCGCGTCGAAGCGGCGCGCGAGCGAACGGAAATAAACATTTTTAGTCACGTCGCCGGAAGCGCTCGCGGCGATTATCAATCGCGAACCGGTTTGACTGGCCTTCGTAAGAGCGTCGAGCGTGAACGCATGAGCGAGCGCGGCAGCATTGCGGGTACCGAGCCGGGGAATGAGGCGGGTTTTGGTAGTTCCAGGGATCGGTTCGCGTGCAAAGACGACAATCGAGGGATTGCCGGCGAGCTGATTCTGTCGCCGCTTCACTTAATGGTGTTCGGCACGATGATATTGATCGGCAAGCCGAGGGTTCTTTTAACAAATTCGGTAATCGAAGTAATCGGATTGGGCATTACTGTGGGATTTTTATAGGGACCATGCACGTGGAAATAGGCGCCGAGCAGGCCTCTGCTGCCTCCGGCAAGGTTCTCGCCGACAATCGGAATGTAACTGACGACCCAATTGACGGTGCTGAACGGGACCATGCCGACGTCCAGGTTGACTCGACCTTGGCCGAACTGAATATCACCGCGCGCCGAAATATCCATCACCGGCCCGGTGAGAAGCAGGTTATTGGTATAGAAGTCACCCTTAACACCCTTAAAATCGGCTTTGATGATTTTGAAAGGTATGCCGGAAATCCGCGGATCTGGAAATTGCGCGGTAATCCAATTCTTGAGATCAATAAAGCTCAGGATCTTTGATAAAAGGGCGAAGCGTTGCAGCACCCCATCTTTGATTTGCAGTGAGAAGGTTCCAGCGAGCGTATCGAAAAAATTAGTATCAGTGTTGGCCCACAAATCATAAGTCACAAACAATTTCCCGATAATCGGCGGCCGTCCGGTCGGATCGGAAACCTTCAGCAGCGCCGCTGCATCCATGTTGCTGATGGCTCCGGCCATACGAATCCAGTTATTCGGTCCGGTGCGTCCGTCGATATTGAGTTTGATCGCGCCCTCGAAGGCATGGCCAGTGAAATTATAGACGCGCCAATTCACCTGATCGCTACTGAAATCGGTCGCGACTTTCGACATAAGCAACTTATCGAACGTCGCCTGATCGGCTTCGAGATGACCAGACACAGGTACCGCGAAAAAATGCGGCGCACTCGCCGGCATCCAGGGCACACGGATGAATCGCATTACAAACAAATCGAGTTTGGCCGCGTGCGCATCGATGCGCACTGCAGGATGAGCCAAATCGGCGACTGCCATACGAAAATCCAGCGGTTGGTTCTCGATCGAGCTGCCCGGCATTTTGAGCGCGAGGCCTTTTCCATCGAGGGTCAGAGTCGCAGCGCGAAGTTTTATCGGCGCACGCAAAAAGCCGAGAGCGAGATGTCCCGCGCCGAGAGTGAGCTTGCCATTCATCATCGGAGCATTACGCCGGGTTAAATCCCCATTGGCGGTCAGCAATCCGCCGAGGCGCCCGTCAGCCGCGATCGAATCAGGACTAGCAAGCAGTGGAAGCCATCGTTCGATTTCGATCCGATGCAGTTCAGCAGAAAAGCTTTTGAAACGTACGGAACCGTGATGCGGTTGCAGGACACCGTCCAGAAGCACCTCTCCGCCCTTAGTTCCGTCGGGAAGCACTCGGATGCGATCAACCGTCACGGCTTCCGGCCTAAGGGTCAGCTTGCCCTCGGTTAACAGAATAGCTTGGGGGGCGTCCTTGATTTTTATCGAAAGCTGATTCGAGCGCGTATCGACCACGTACCTTCGAGGTAACTTCCAATGTAGTTCCTGAATGGTGTCATTGGCCGACATGGAAAACGGAAGATGACCACCGACGCTAATCAGATGGTCAGTGAGGGTAGAGCGCGCTGTGTGCAAAGCCGTTTTAATAACAGGATCGAGTTGCGCTAGGTCGAGATCACCGTTTCCACTCAGTCGATAGCTGATATGGGTCGGAGCGTTAGGTAAATCAACGGCTGCGCTCAAATTGCTCATATGCGATGCTCCAACCTTGAAGCTTCCCTGCATTAACTTGAGCGAGCCGGCGGCGTAATAGAGTTGCATGTCGAATTTTTGCAGAGGCAGCAGCTGTAGCTCTGGCGGAAACTGGTAGGCAGCATTATTGATCGTGGCGTCAAGGCGAAGATGGTCACGCAGAGTTGCGAAGGTCCAGTCGCGAAGCGGAATTCCCGTTTCAATCGAGATTCCGCCAAGAATCAAATTGCCGCTTGAAACTCGATCAATCTGTCGCGCCAGCAAGGGAGGAATTCCTGGAATCAATGCGAGCAAGTTGCACAGCCGCGATAATTCTAATTTTGCGCTGTTCAAACTGAAAGTTATCTCGCGGTCAGGACTGTAAGGGCTCGTCAGAGCGGCCGTGCCGGTTAAAAGCTGAGTTGTTCCCTTTTGCAAAGTCAGTTTTGGAAAATCGAGCTGATCAGCAGAAATTCTGTAGGACGAAAAAATCTGATAATCGCTCGACGGCAAAACCTGCCCGCTGGTCTCGAATGAAACCGTCGTCGCGCGAAGGTGAACGTGCGAGTCACCGGACACAGAACCGGCGGGGTCCATCATCAGGTGCAAATCGCCATCGAGAGCGGTCGAGATCACTGCCGGTCCGATTTTGAGACTTCGAAGGTCTAGGTTCCAAAACCAGAGCCGACCCGCCAAAATCGCTTCGGGATGGCTCGGCTGAGCGCCGAGCACTAGATGACCGGTAAGCTTGAGGTTATGGACGGGTGATTGTTCAAGAGCGCCATTGAAATCCAATATCCACGGCCAATCGCCAACTCGCCGATAGTGCTGACGGCGCGCCCGCAAACTGAAATGCTCGAGCAGCCCTAAACCGTCACGATCGCTGAGTGCTCCATCGACTACATCGACGCGCTGGGCAGTATCCGAGAGTGCGTTGAGTCCCCACTTCAAGATCTTCACCGTCTCGACATCGAGGCGTGGAACGCCACCAGTCGTTACCTCTGCTGCGCGCGCGGGAAGCTGTACGCGTGGATTATCGAGTTCCAGGCGGGCGAGTGGCAGACCGCTAAGGCGAATCATTGTGGAATAGCTTAAACTCGCGCGTATCGCTCGGAGGGTTCCGACCGGACTGCCATTCATCGATACTTGGGGGTGCTCAAGAATGACGGCAAAATGAGTACCGAAGCCGAGCTTGGTGCCGGCTATCGTGATTTTCAGACCAGTGCGATTATAAATTCGCGCCAGAGCAAATCCGGCGATTCGATTCTCATTACGAATCACCACAAAAAAGGCAGTGACCAACACGACAAGAATCAGCAGGAGTGCGTAGGCGTAGAACCGCAGAATTCGCATCAGGACGCCCGTCGAGGCAGGTCGGCGCGAGCTCGAGTAAAGCGGAAATCGTTGGGAGCTTTAGTTGCTGGCGAGTGCGAGGGTACCCGCGTTATCACTCCAGGCGGCGCGATGTTTACTTCGCAGTCCGGTTTTGAGAATCCGGTTGCGAATGCGGACGCTTTTCGGCGTGAGTTCGACGAGCTCTTCTTCGTCAATCCATTCAAGGGCGGCGTCGAGTCCCATAATTCGCGGAGGCGATAACCGGATCGCCTCATCGTGTCCGGCAGCGCGGATATTGGTGAGTTTTTTTTCACGGCAGACGTTGACCGGCAGGTTGGTCTCACGCGAGTACTCACCGACGATCATCCCTTCATAGACCGGCTCGCCCGCTCCAATAAAGAATCGACCACGCTCCTGAAGGTGGAAAATGGCATATCCGGTGGCGGCGCCATCGCGGTCGGAGATCATCGCGCCATTCTGCCGCGTCTTGATTGTACCGCACCACGGTCCATAACCATTAAAAATAGAATGGAGCACGCCGTTGCCGCGGGTCTCGGTCAGGAAGCGACCGCGGAAACCAATCAGGCCGCGGGCAGGCGCATCGTATTCGAGGCGGACGCGGCCGCTGGCGTGGGTTTCCATTGAGCGCAAGCGGCCTTTGCTCGCCGCGAGCAGTTGCGTGACGGTGCCGATCGATTCTTCTGGGATGTCGATTACCAGAAACTCCATGGGTTCGAGCAGCGCGCCACTGTCTTCGCGGGTGAGGACGGTAGGTTTAGAGACCTGCAATTCGAATCCTTCGCGCCGCATCGTTTCGAGAATCACGGCGAGCTGCAATTCGCCGCGTCCCATCACGCGCCACGACTCGGGACTGAGTTGCTCGATCCTGACGCTGACGTTGCGTCGGGCCTCGAAATCGATCCGTTCGCCAAGCTTGCGCGATGTTACGTAAGCGCCCTCGCGGCCGGCCCAGGGGGAATTGTTGACCGAGAAGGTCATCGCAACCGTAGGCTCGTCAACTTTGATCGGCGGCAGCGGGCGAGGATTTTCGAGATCAGCAATCGTATCACCAATCTCAATCTCGTCGAGTCCGGCGACCATCACGATATCGCCGGCGCGCGCTTCAGTGATCTCGATGCGCTTGAGACCTTGCCATCCGTAGAGCCGAGTGAGCTTGCCCGAGCCCTTGCGCGAATCGCCGGTCATGATCGAGTAGGAATCGCCCGCAACCATACTTCCGGCGATCAACCTGCCGATCGCGAGCCGTCCGACATAATCATCATAATCAAGATTATTAATCTGGAATTGCAGTGTCGCGTCGGGATCGACTTCAGGCCCCGGCAGATGCGCCACGATCGCTTCGAAGAGGGGTCGAAGATCGGCGGAGTCGGTTCCGAGCTTGGCGGTTGCTGTACCGGCGCGCGCATTAGTATAGAGGACCGGGAAATCGAGCTGATCCTCGTGAGCATTCAGATCGATGAAAAGATCGTAAACTTCGTCGAGGACTTCTGCCGGACGCGCGTCAGCGCGGTCGATCTTGTTGACGCAGAGGACAGCAGCGAGTCCGGCTTCGAGCGCCTTACGCAACACGAAACGGGTTTGCGGCAGAGGACCTTCACACGCGTCCACGAGCAGCAGGATGCCGTCCACCATCGAGAGTGTACGCTCGACTTCGCCGCCGAAATCGGAATGCCCGGGGGTATCAACGATATTGATTCGCGTACCGTTCCACACGACCGAGGTGTTCTTCGCCATGATCGTGATGCCACGTTCGCGCTCGAGCGCGAAGGAATCCATCACGCGATCCGCGACTTGCTCATTGGCGCGAAAAACCCCCGATTGGCGCAGGAGCGCATCAACCAACGTGGTTTTACCATGATCGACGTGGGCGACGATCGCCAGATTCCGAATGTCATTACGGCGCATTGGTATAAATTAAAGCGCGCCCGGAGCCAAGGGAGGCTGTTCGGCCGCGCTGGCATCAGTGTACTTGTTGGGGAGCGAAGAGTAAACGCGCTGACAGGAGACTTTGATATCGGCCTGGCAAATTTCACACCAAGAATCGAGAATCGCTACAGCAAAGCGAGCTGCTTACCGGCAATTACTTCCTGCATGTCTCCCGCGATCTTGGCCGGCATCACGTCCGAGGCAAGATACTGCATCACCGGATGGCCGTCGGGACCGACCAGGAAGAATTCCAGCACATGATCGACTGTACCGTCAGCCTCGCGCTGGCGTTGCAACTTGAATCGCGCCATCAGCGAATCTATTTCGGCGGGTGAGCCGGTCAGGAAGAACCACCCCGAACGGTTCGCCCCCTGCTGCTTCGCATACGCCCGCAGCACGTTGGGATGGTCGTGTTCGGGGTCAACAGTAACCGACACTAACGACGCCTTCGAACCGAGATCGGAGCCCAACTGGTTCGCGATCGCCTTCATGCGGGCGGTGAGGACGAGACAGGGACCCGGACAGGTCGTATAGATAAAGTCGAACAGCACGGGCTTACCCTTCAATGACGCGAGTTGAAGCGGATGCCCGTTCTGATCGAGGAGCGTGATGCCCGAGAGCGCGTCAACACTCGCGCCGGACGAACCGCCCAAATCGCTAACGTTGCTGTTACAGCCGAAGATGCCGAATAACATCATCGCAGCGAGAAAAATTGGCAGAACGACTCGGGCCCGTACTTGACTATATGGAGGATTCATATCGTTTCGTGGTTTCGAGCTGAAATCAGATGATTCGAATGATGCGCCGGCGGGGTATTGGCGAGTAAAGCGGCAAGTCCAATAACACCTACCAACAAAATCGACTCTAGTAGAACGTTTTTGAGCAATGCCTCGCGCGCGGACGAGCCCGCAAGCTCAGGCATAATTATAAAGCGATTGTAAGCGCCTATCAAAAGTACGATCGAAGCCGCGCCAATTTTGATCAACAAATTGCGACCATATGTTGAATATAGCAGCAACGATGCATCGCCCATTAGGGCCTGATAAGCCGTGTATACTCCACTGAGGAGCAGCACGACGACCGTCCATCCGGCCAGTCGCGAGACCCACGGGGCTGTGTGATCGACCCAATCAGCGCCGAGCTGTACGCGACTTGCGCCGAACCAAAGGCTGAATACCGCACCGATCCAGAGACCGCCGGAAAGTTCGTGAACAACAAAGAACGCTACGGCCGTCGCGCCATGATCGATCGCATGACTGGCGAGACCTTCGCAAAGCAGCAGACCGGTAGAAATCGCAACGAACAGAATTGCGGAAGCGATTCGAGTAAGCGGTAGCCATCCGCCGGTCGCCAGCAAAATTACGAGCGGGAATCTCCATTCCCAGACGTGACCAGCATGAGTTTCCCGTAAAACCTCAGAGGAATAGGGTAGAGCCTGAGACCAGGTAGTTCCGGCCATTCCCGCAACGATCTCAACAAACAAGAATGGGGAGAGCGCCAGCGTTATTAATCCGAGAACGCGCCAGATTGCTCGCAGCCTCACGATCAATCGAGCACGTTGCGCCGCCGCGTCAGAGCCGAGACTCAGCGCGAAAGCCGCAGTACCGAAAATTATCAGTTGTATCGCAAGCACCGGCCACGCGAATAAGATGCGTAGCCAGTTCAACTAGCGCCTCGATTGACCGTGAACTCATACGCTCCGCTGGTGTGATGCGTATCAATGCAGACTACTGACCATTTGACCATGTAATCTCCGGGCGCCAAAGATAGCACCTTAACAGAGAGTGTTGATCCGTCTGCGCCGACTTGCGGAGTCGAAAGCGCTTCGTTCTTGCCGTCCGGGGCGATTACCTGAAGCTGCGCGAAAAGCGGCTCGATCGGTGCATCGAATTTGATCGAGACCTGCGAAGGGCTGGTCGGTAGCGCCTCACCGGCTGCCGGGCTCTCTTTTTGCGGAAAGGAATGCGCCGATGCTAGCCCTACGTTCAAGAATATCAATGAAATCATAGTGACTATTTTCTGAATTGTTCTCATCCGCCGAACCCCCGATTGAGTGTCCAGTTGCCCAGTTTCGGCAGAAGTGAATCGTAAAAAATATCGAGCAGCCCGAGCACTGCCGCGTGATTACCCGGCCGACTAGCATTGTTCAGCGCAAACTGAGTCGCCACCGCGAGCTCAAAGTGATAGCCGACATAGGCGAAGCCGGGGGTTGCGAGCAGCGTGGGGAAAGTTTGTCCTGAGGGGCCAGTAATCAGTTGCTGGTAATTAATCTCATTGAACAAAAACATATTGCGAAAAGGGCGAGGTAACCCGACATCCTTGACATTGTTACTTAGGTACGGGAGCGAATACTCGATTACCGCGTCGGAGAACATGTGATGATTAGTATGGCCGCTCAGAGCAGGTAGATAACCGAGATCACTTTGGACGCCGAGCGGCCTCAAGTACTTAAGTATTGATCGATTAGGCAGATCACCGAGGCTCTTCTCCCATAAGAAAACTGGACCCATGCTGGTATGATTTTCTTCTTCGATATCCCTATCGCCAATTGGCACTTGCAGTTGTAACGCGATCGACATAAGGAATTCGTGCTCAAGGGAGTAGTAGAACGCGTACTTGGCAAAGAGGGTCAAATCGTCAAACCCATTGAGGTTGCGTCCGTGATAGGACGAAACGTAATTCCAGGAGCTACCGCCGCCGACACTGAAACGGGGTATATCATTGCTGTCAAGCCACAAGATCTTTTCAATGGATGACGCAATCGAGTAGGCGCTCGCATCACTGCTTCTCACCCATGACGGTTGCAAAATATCCAGTTCATTGGCGGGAGTAGGGTCCTGCGTGACAATCGGCTCGAGAAAGATGTAGTCGCCCACCACGCCGTGTGCGAGAGCTGCTTCCGGCTGGAACAGCAGGAGGCCCAGCAGCAGCGCTAAAAACAGATATCTCATGCGATAATCCGACCCAACGGCGCACGTCTATTATACGATGTTAAGTTGTCGCTCATCCGGGGCAACTTACTATCTGCAAAGATTAAATTGCGAGGTCAGATGAACGAGCTTTCTGGCAAGACGAAGTTGACCGTACGGGAACTGTCAAAATCATCGGATTAATTGCTGGCAGCCTTCGTGTCACAGGTAACCCGATCGCTAGACAAGTCACGATTGCGACCATCACGGCTGCGGCGAAGAACTCTCATGTGGCGATGAGTGACTTCCTGCACCGGTCTCCTTGAGTAACTTCCGCGCGGCATCCTGCACGATAGTGCCTTCGAAAAAATCGGGATTCATTCCGCAATGCAGCTTCAATGGATTGGTGAAAACGAAATCACGAAAATCCTCTTCACTCATAATGCTATGCTCAACGCTTTCGTAGGCCTCAACCGCGGCGTCGCGCATATCCAGCAGATCATAGTGTCCCAGGTCGGAGCCATAGATCGCATTGAGACGCGCGCCAACGGGATTACGTTTCGCGTCGAAGGCCCATGAAGTCACTCGATCATCACCCTCGCAGCCGAAGAAGAAATGCGGAACGAAGCGCTCATAGACGTCGCACGCGGTCTCGATCCCGCAGTGACGCCATTCGTCCCACTCGGAAGGATCACCGCCGCCGCCGCCCTCCAGCTCTGAGAGCATCAGTGGTCCATCAAGCTGTTCTTTAGTGAATTTATCGCCATACTCGCGGCACAGACTGCGATAGAGCTCAAGATCGATGTTTTTGGGATTGACGTTGTCGAGGGTTTTGAGATTCCGCTTGTGCCAGCGCTCGTAAAGCGAGCAATAGAGACTGACGGCCCAGCCGACGCCGCCTTCCTTAAAAGCAAACTTCAATGTCGGGAATCGGCGCGTCACGCCGCCGAGAAACAGCGCCTTGCAAATTCCCTCGGCGGCTGCAGCAAAGTGGCCGATCTGATTGTACATGAAGCTTGAGATCGAGGTGCGCATCCCCCAATTGAGTCCGAAGGAGTGGAATGACGGAGTGATCTTAAGTTCGATACACTTGCGCCAGACCGGATCGTAGTCGTACTCGCTATCGAGGCAGAGATTATCCATCCAGGTAAGATGGCGCGCCATCTCGGGCGCCTGTCGTGCGAGCGCGGGAATTGGCCGCTTGACGAACGCCGCCATCATCGCGACTTTAAGTCCGAGCTTCGCGATATGTTCGAGTTCTTCGATTGCCTCTGCGGGCGTATGCATCGGAACGCACGCCGCGGGCGTGATCCGATCGGCGTACTCGCGAAAAATATCAGCGTGATAGTTGTTGAAGGCGCGGCAGACCGCGCGGCGCAGCTCTTCGTCTTCTATATGCGGTGCAAAGAGCCCCTGACTAGGATTCAGAATCGTGAAGTCGAGACCCATTTCGTCGAGCCGCTGATACATCAGCTTGGGCAGGGCGGCGGTCGCGCGATCTAGCGTGTTCTTCGCGGGATAGGGCCAGAAGACTGGTCGCGGCGCGCGCATGTCGCGGCGCTGCTCCGGTGTCAGGTGATTCCATCGGAAGTAGAAAGCGGTATCAAAAGCAGTCTTATAGCGATTAAGGATCTGCTCGCCGCCGACTTCACGGATGTAGTCGAGCAGGGCCGGCTCGAACTCCACGACGTGCCCGTCGGAATCGATAATCGGATGCCCAACGCGCTTGCGAATCTCGGCGGAACGGGTGCAAGTGGAAGTAATCGTACTCATCATCGTCTCTGGCCTTTCCTGACTAGCAGCCTGACGCGTGAAGTGGACCGAGACAAGCAGTCTACTAGGGGCGCAGTTCGTAGAGCACTGCGAAGTCATCCGGTATTGGTAGTCGGGTGAAGCGCGAGAAGCCTGCGCCGGAGGCCAACTCGCGGGCCTTGGGCTCGCCCATCGCTACGCCAATACCCGCCCCGCCATGCGCCAATGAGGTTGTCATACAGTAGAGCGTGCTGACCGAATAGACCATCTTGCCCATCGGACGGAGATTCTCACCGACTTTGTTCGAGACGTTCACTTCCTGCACCAAATAAGTACCGTCGTTCTTGAGGGCACGACGGATTCCGGTCATCAGGCCGAGCGGATCGACTGAGTCATGCACGACGTCGAAGGTCGAGATGAAATCGAAAGTGCGTTCTGGGAGCTGCGAACCATTGGCGACCTCGAAAGTTACGCGATCGGCGACGCCGGCGGCCTGCGCATTACGCCGGGCGCGCTCGATTGATTCGCCGTGAACGTCATAGCCGACGAGTCGCGCTTGGGGGAACGCCTGCGCGATCATGATGGCAGCGCGACCGCCGCCACATCCGACATCCGCACCGATACCGCCCGCTTTGAGACTCTCGACGACTTGCGGCATCGCCGGAATCCATTTGCGCAGCAGCTTATGCTGATAGCGGGTGCGTGAGTTGCGTTCAGCGGCCTCGAAGAATGATTGCGGGTACTCGGACTGTGTGACGCCTTTGCCGTTTTTGAAAGCATCGGCGACCTTAGGTGCGACCGTCACGGCCGCCTGCGCCATCTGGAAGTAGCTTCCGATGAAGAACGGTGAATCCTCATCGGCGAGCGCGGCAGCATATTCGGGAGTTAGGAGATAAGTATCGGCGTTGGCGTCGTACTCGACATAGTGCGCCGCTGCCATCGCACCGAGCCATTCACGGACATAGCGCTCGCTCAGACCAGCTTTCGCGGCGAGCTGCGGGGCTGTCAACGGTCCGGCGTTCATCATTGCCTTGAAAAGGCCCATCCGATCACCGATATAGCAGAGCGCGCCATGCACGACTGTCGCGACATCGCCGATCACGGTCTGCGCGACGTGCTTGGCCTTTTCCAAATCGAGATTCGATTTCGACGGCATCATTCAACTCCCTCAAGTTATGCAGTGATAAGTGCGGTCATTCGGGTTCGGCTAGCCTACCATGGTTAAACCGCCGCTGACGCTGAGCACCTGACCGGTCACGTAGTCCGCGTCAGGTGATGCGAGGAACGCGACCGCACCTGCGAGGTCTTCGGGCTGTCCAAGACGGCGCATCGGGATGCCGCGTTTCATCGCTTCAAGCACCTTGGGTTGATTGTCCATCACGCCGTGCAGCAGCGCGGTCTCGGTTGGACCCGGGCAGACTACGTTGACATTGATCTTGTTGCGGGCAAGCTCGCGCGCGAGGGTTTTAGAGAATGCGATAATTGCGCCCTTGCACCCCGAATAGACTGCTTCGCCCATCGAGCCGACCCGGTCCGCATCGGACGAGATCGAGACAATCTTACCGCCGCCCTGCATCTGCATTTTCGGAATTACCGCCTTACAGCAGTGGAGCACGCCGCGGAAGTTGATCGCGATAACTTTATCCCACGTCTCGGGCGTGCTCTCGATGAAAGGTTCGAGCTCATCCCATCCAGCATTGTTGACGAGGATATTGATTCCGCCTAGAGCTTGCTCGACTTCCTGAACCGCAGTGGTCGCGCTTTCGAGGCTGGTGACGTCGAGCTTCACCGCAATTGCTTCGTGTCCGACTGTCGTGAGTTGCCGGGCGGTTTCGCCAGCGACTTCCTCCTGAATATCTGCAATTGCGACTTTTGCGCCTTCTTCGGCGAGGCGCATCGCGATAGCACGGCCAATTCCCTGCGCTGCGCCGGTGACGATCGCGACTTTTCCCGCCAAACGTGTCATTCCCGCCGGCATTCTCGCTCCTCCATTGATCGCACAACATAGCGGATTCATCCGGCCAGCGTTAGCTATTCGCCGCCGGTGCGTTGTATAGGTCCATCAAACAGGAGGTTTATTCTGCGATGGCTATCGATTACAGCGACTACGAATTTCTCAAGGTTGAAGTGGCGGACCGGGTCGCGACGTTAACGATCAACCGGCCCGATCGCCTCAATGCGGTCAACGGCCCGCTCCATCACGAGCTCGAACAGATCTGGATTGATCTCGGCGCCGACAGCGACGTCAATGCGATCATCTTTACGGGCGCGGGGCGCGCATTCTGCGCGGGCGGCGACGTTAAGGGGATGGCGGAGGGCGGCTTCGCCGGGTCCGAAGGCGCAAAGAAGGGCAAAGGTCGAGGCCGCGGGGCGATTCAGGCTGCCAATGGCCGGCGACTGGTCGAAAACATGCTCGACGTCGAGCAGCCAATTATCGGCGCGATCAATGGCGACGCGGTCGGACTTGGCGCGACACTCGCACTGTTATGCGATATCACGGTGGTTTCGGAGAAGGCGCGCTTCGCCGATACGCACGTTAAAGTCGGCGTGGTCGCTGGCGATGGCGGCGCGGTGATTTGGCCGCTGCTCATCGGACCGCATCGCGCGAAGGAATTCCTGATGCGCGGTAATTTCATTAATGGGACCGAAGCTGAGCGCATCGGGATGGTCAACTATGCGGTTGCGCCTGAACAGGTGATGGCGAAATCAAAAGAGCTGGCGCAGGAGCTTGCCGACGGGCCGACCTACGCGATCCGATGGAGCAAGCTGGCCGTAAACAAATGGCTCAAGGAGCAGGCCAATCTGATCATGGATACAGGGCTCGCCTACGAGATGATGACCTTCAAGACCTGGCATCATGAGGAGGCAGTCAAGGCGTTCGTCGAAAAGCGCAAGCCGAATTTCATCAAGGAGCCGGAACGCTAGGGAGCGCGTCCTCGCGCGAACGAGCAGGCGAGTTTGCGAACTGCGTACAAGTTACGCTAGCGGGCGGAGCGGCGGCACGCACTCTGTCGCCGCTGCGAGCGTTTTTAGATGTTGCGCGTGAAGCAGTAATTCCTGTGCGAGAGCGGCGGCTGCGCCCCAATGCGCAGTCGCTGCGCGTACCTCGTCCGGCGAGGGCATCCGGCCATTGAAGTAGGCTTTGCCGACCGCCTTGCGCACGCCGAGATCGCTTGCGGAGACGCGCGGACGCCTGAGTGTGCGCGCGAGAATCCATTCGGCGCTCCACACGCCGAGGCCGCGTACGACGACGATGCGGGCGATCACCTCTTCATCGGAGAGGATTCTCAAGTGCTCCAGGTCGAGAGTGCCATCGGCGATCGCACGAGCCACCTTGATGATGTATTCGGCCTTGTGCGTGGTGAATTGCAATACGCGGATGTCGGCAGGGTCAAGCTTCGCAAGCCGCTCCGGGTCGAGGCTATAAACCAGTTGATCGCCGACTTTGTGTGGCCTGCCATACTTCTCGGCGAGGCGACGACGGGTTGTCGCGGCCCATCGCAGATTGACCTGCTGCGCACTGATACATCGAATAAGCGCGACCAGCAGATCGGGATGCAGGATCGGGCGAAAGCCGTGATGCAGCTTCGCCAGCCGATCGATTATTGGGTCGTCGCGACAAAGTTGCTCAAAGGCTGAGGTTAGCAGTGCGAAGCTTTTGGCGACCTGCGCTACGATCACATCGGCGTGCGCGGGATTTTCGACGATCACAGAGAGAGTCGAATCGCGGCGGTTTTGCGACATGCGAGCGGCATAGGCGACCGGCTCGCCGTCGATACGTACGGTGCGGGTCAGCCATTCGCCATCCCAGCGATCGAGCAGGTCATCGCCCGAACGTCGGAAGATCTCCAATGATGCGGCGAAGTCGATCGCGCGGTCGAAGGTGATTTCCATCTGGTTGCGAGTCGTAACCTGAGCCATCCAGTCGCTTCGCGGATCCCTCGACACGGCTCGCGTTGCTCGCCGGCTCGGGATGACAGATCAAGGCTTTTGCATGAATTCTCTAGGCGCGTTTCGCCATCAACGCGTTGGCTTCCTGATGACTCATCGTGTCACGGCCCAAGATCTCGAATGAACCGTCGCGTTTGAGAGCTTCGGCGAACTTTTTCGTCGCCGTCATCGCGACTCGCGAAGGACCGGACGCAGTGCTGACGCGCGCTACGCCGAGATGTTCCAATTCCGTGACGATAGGCGCGCCCGGTAGTCCCATTATATTGATCGGTCCATTGATCGCTTTAACGAGGCGCGCGATCGTGTCGGAATCGAAATAGCCGATCGGATAAAGGCAGTCAGCGCCAGCCTTGCGATACGCATTCAGGCGCTCGACCGCATGATCGAAGCGGGCGGCCTTTTCACCGATTCCTAGCAAGAAAACATCAGTTCGTGCGTTGATCACTAGCGGAATGCCGACGCGCTCGGCGGCTTCGCGCGCAGCACGCACACGCTCGATTGCGGCCGGCAGGTCATAGAGTTTGCGGTCAGTGGTATGAATCGAATCTTCGAGATTGATTCCGACCGCGCCCGCATCGATCAGCTCCTCGATGGTCGCGTGAATTCCCTTCGTGTCGCTCGCGAAGCCGGACTCGATATCGGCAGTGACCGGTACGTTCACCGCGCGCGCGATCCAGCGCGTGATCGTAAGCATGTCGGCGCGCGGGATCAGTTCGCCGTCGGGATAGCCTGCGGTGTATGAGACGCCCGCGCTGGTGGTCGCGACCGCCTCGAAACCTGCCGCCTCGAAGATTTTGGCGCTGGCAGCATCCCAGGCATTAGGCAATACGAGGATGCGTCCGCGAGTATGCATATTGCGGAACTGCTCAGCCTTGCGCGTCTGAGTTTCACGATCCATCGGTTCGACTCCCCTCGGTTTCGATAAAGGCGAATGCTGACGCAAATCTTCGCCCATCACGCTATGTCCGTAGCGGACATAATTGAAGGCGTCGTTCAGCTTAGCATGAATGCTCCATCAGGCGATGAGGGATGCCGGCTTCCTCGAAGACTTGACCGACTGGTAGATAGCCGCATTTGAGATAAAAACCTTCGGCGTGGAGTTGGGCATGCAGGATGGCTTTGCGGAAGCCTTGATCACGCGCCGCATCCATCAGAAACGCTAAGATTTCTCGTCCGATACCTTCGTCGCGATGCTCGCGTAAAACCGCCATCCGGCCAATTTTGACGGCGTCGCCATACGGGACCATCCGGCCGCATCCGACGGGCGTTTCGCCGTCGAGAGCGAGTACGTGAAATGCGAGCGCATCGTCGGCATCCATCTCGATTTCTTCCGGCACGCCTTGTTCCTCGATGAATACTAGCCGGCGAAGTTTCCACGCTTGCTCCATCTCAGCCGCGTCGGTTACTTCGATAATTCTAATCCTAGGCACGTGCTCCATAAAGCGTGAGTAGCGCGCCGGAGAGCCGAGATCAAATCGGCAATTGCCGCGCGTTGATCGATCGCGCGAGGCCTGTGGTACGCTCGAACGAGACAAGCGATGCCGCAGATCAAAGAGGCAATTCTGGCGCCGGAGCTTCAGGGCGGAGAGTGGATTCAGGGCGGCCCGATCAAGCTGGCAGAGTTACACGACCATAACGTCGTGTTGATCGATTTCTGGGACTACACGTGCGTGAATTGCATTCGGACATTGCCGTACGTCGCAGAGTGGCATCGCCGATACGCAGACAAGGGCTTGATTGTCGTTGGCGTGCACGCGCCGGAGTTCACCTTCGCTCGGAGTCTGAGTCATGTGACCGCGGCAATCCGGGAATTCCAGCTCGAATATCCTATCGTGCTGGATAATGGATACGAGATCTGGCGGGCGTATTCGAATCGAAGCTGGCCGGCCAAGTATCTGATCGATAAGGAGGGCCGTCTCCGTTATTACCATTTCGGGGAGGGCCAATATCGCGAGACGGAACTGGTAATCCAGCGGCTCCTGCATGAACTTGACGCATCGCTTGAATTTCCGCTGCCGATAACACCGATCCGGGAGAGTGACCGGCCGGGTACGGTATGCTACCGAGTAACGCCGGAGCTATATCTCGGATATGCACGAGGACAGTTCGGAAATCCGATGGGAATCAAGCAGGACCGGGCGCATGTCTATGATGATCCAGGCCGCCACATGGAAGGACTCGCTTATTTAGCTGGAAATTGGATGGTGGGCAGTGAGAGCGCCCGAGCAGAAAGCATTGGAGCAGCGATCTTACTGCGGTACACCGCGATGGAGGTAAATCTCGTGATAGCGCCGCCCGCGAATGGATCAGCACGAATTGAACTAAGCCTGAGTGAAGGCCAGCACCTTGGGAGTGATGTGGTAGTTGAACATGGGCGGATGTTTATTACGGTTGAAAGGCCGCGAATGTACAACTTGATCAGCAATGAGTCAGTGATGTCAGGTGGTTTGAAGCTGATTTTTCATGACGCCGGAGTGAATTCGTTCGCGTTTACGTTTATCTCTTGTCCGGTAACTGACCGAATCTGAAGCGATGGATTTAATGTAATGCCTCAAGTCTCAGCGAAAGCAACTGACGCAGACTTTATTCAAGCGGCGCGAGTCATAATTGAGGCGCACTATCCAATTGCGCTAACCGGCGCGGGCATGTCGGTCGAGAGCGGCATTCCGCCATTTCGCGGTCCCGGCGGTCTGTGGACCAAGTATGGCGAGCCGCCGATGAATGGTTATCAGATTTTTCTCAATGATCCGAAAAAGGGTTGGGAGGATCGGATCCGGCGGCAGGACGACGAGTTGTGGCGTCCGCTCAAGGCCGCCAAGGCGAATGCCGGCCATCAGGCGCTGGCCGATCTCGAAGAGATGGGGGTGCTACGCTTTCTAATTACACAGAATGTCGATGACCTGCATCGGCAAGCAGGTCATAGGGCATTGGCTGAGATTCACGGGAATTGGAAATTGATTCGCTGCATCGAATGCAATGCGCGGTTCGCGTCTGAGGAGATTAGTCTCGAAGAATTACCGCCGGCTTGTCCGAAATGTGAAGGATTGCTCAAAGGTGATACGGTCGCATTCGGCGAGCCGATTCCGCGCGACGTGTTGGCGGACTGCGTCGAGCATTCGGGACGCGCCGATTTGGTAATCGTGGCCGGGACCTCAGCAACGGTCTATCCGGCGGCAGGATTTGCATTAGAGGTTAAGCAGCGGGGCGGGACGCTGATCGAGGCCAACTTGTACGAATCCGAAATCACGCCGATCTGTGATTTTAGCCTGCGCGGTCCCACCGGTGAGGTGTTGCCGCGGCTCGCCGCGGCGGTATCGGAATTGCGCCGAGGGAAACTGTCGTAAGCTCCTAAATCGTCATCCCTTAATTAGGAAATTCGCTCCAGCAGCAGCATCCGGCCCGAGCCATCGAGGTCAGTCGGGTTGCTGCGCAACAGCACTCGGTACTTAATACTTAATCGCGGCGGAACCAGCTTCCAATCGTCTTCGGGACTGACGAGCATCGCTGGTCCGTTCGGGTCGAGCGGCGTAGTCAAGATCAAATCGCGACCGTTATAGAAGGCGAAGTCGTAGTCGAGATTGCCGAAGTAGCCGACCATGATCGAGCCCGCCGTACGTCGCGCGTTAGCAGTGAAGCGCTTGAGCGTCAATGTTTCGGCGATAGCCGGCTCGATGACAAGGTTAATCGCGAGGGCGGCGCAGACAGTTGCCGCGAAAACTCCAGTGAAGAGATTTTCTATCGACGGGCGCGTCCGAACCAACCACGTTGCAAGAGCAAGGAGCACCGCGGGAATTGCGAGAATGAGGATAATCCATCGATTAGCTTCCAGCCGCAGATTATCGACGAGTTCGGGTACCCCCACATCGAAGTGGTGCAGTATTGAGAGGATCGTTGCGGGCGACGCATAGAGCACAACAAGAGCTATCGCGAGACCAAGCCCAGTGAAAAGAAAAACTGCTACGGCAACGCGAGAGAACGCCGCGGTCCATCGCGCGGTAGCTTTGGGTATCAGGATCGCGTCGCGGAGAAGGATGGCAATTATCGCGCTCAAGGCGGGATAGAAAGCGAGCAGATAGACACCGCGCTTGCTCTGCGGAAAGTTGTAGAACAGCAGAACCGTCGCGACCCATACGAGCAGATAGCCGAGACGCGCATCGACCCGCCGCCTGTCGCGCCAGAACTGAAGGATCGCGAGAGCAGCTAGTAGCGTCCACGGCAGGAATCCGGCGAGCAGAGCGCCCTCTTCATAATAAAATGGATGTGCGTGACCTTCATGCGCAGCGGCGTGCGGGATCAGGCGATAGAGATTCTCGCCCAGGAGCTGTTTATGAACAAAGGCGCTGCCGCCGGTTGCGATCGCCGCGATATACCATCCGCCGCCCAGCACCGCGACGAGCAACGCGCCGCGAAAAAGCTTTAGATGGGTAAGCAGCGGCCATCGACGATATAGAGCGAGCCAAATCGCGGCAACCAGGAGCGGAAGCGCCGCGCCGATTGGACCTTTGGTCAGCACCGCCAAAGCCATCGCGAGATAAAAGAGCCAGACCCGTTCGCGAAATCCTTCGGCGATCGTGATGAGCTCGAAGAACGCCACTTCCATAAAGAAGGTGAGCGTCATATCGACGCGCGCGCCAGTTCCGGCCTGTAGATATTGAAAAGTAGTTCCGAGTATTAGCGCTGCGAGCAATCCACTTTGGGAGTCGAAGAGCTTGCTGATGTAGCGGAAGCATATGAGCATGCCGCCGATTGCGCAGAGCGCCGAGGGCAGTCGCACAGTCCATTCGTTGATGCCGGCGACAGTCGCGAGCGCCGCCGCCATCCAATGCATCAGGAGTGGTTTGGAGGGAATCTCGACGCCGGCACGCATCGGCAGAATCCATCCGCCGCCATTGACGATGTCGACGATCGTGACCGCTTCGCGCGGCTCGCCCTTAGTATAGAGCGGGTAGCCGCCGAGATTCAGCAAAAAAAGCAGCGCGCCAAATATGCTGATCAGGGCCTGCGCCCGGCGCGGTGAGTTGGCAATCTCAGCAAGCGAGACCCAGCTATTGCGCGGTGCATCGTTCGTCCTGGGATCGGCGACGGAAGTCGCGGTATGACAATCTAAAATCTTGGCCTGAAGGTTACGCGTCATTGATATTTAGATACGATGCTTCGATATGGTGATTGGCAATCCATGCGTCGGCGACTACGATAGCGGCGCCACCCTCCAGATGCAGCACCTCGGTGTAAACAGCCAATCCGACTTGCCATAGATCGTCGATCAGATTGAACAATCAGTTCGGGATAGGCCTGCTGATGGCGACTGCGACCACGGCAATCGCGGCGCTCCAGCCGGTGGCGATGCGCTATGGTGCGACCGCCATGGATCCATTGCTCTTCAGCGCCCTCGCGGTCGGATCGGCAGCGAGCTGCGCGGCGCTGGTCTTGGGCCTTCGCGGTGAGTTGGATCAGGTTTTCGAGCGGAAGTATGCACTGCGGCTATTTCTGCTCTCGATCGCCGGCACGCTGGCGACCACACTCTTGCTAATCTATGGTCTACAGAAGATCGACGCAGTAGCGGGGGTCATCCTCCTCGAGAGTGAACCCGTCTATTCACTTATCTTGGCCGCGATATTTCTGCGCGAGCGTCCGTCGCGACGGCAACTAATCGCGACAGGAACGATCCTGATCGGAATCGGTTCAGTGCTCGGGGCAGGGCGGGCGTTCAGTCCGCTCTATGCAGCTGCCTTAATCTTTCTTACGCCGCTCTTTTGGCAAATCTCGCACGTTATCTCACTCGGGTTGATGCCGCCGCTCAAGCCGCTAACTATAACTGGCGCGCGTTATATTTATACTGCAGGAGTGCTGCTGCCCTGCGCGATCCTGCTCGATCATGGTGTCTTGTCGCAACTAGGCCATCCAGAAGTGGTATTTTCGGGATGTCTGACGGGAGCGCTCATCTACTTTCTGGGATCGCTGACCTGGTACGGAGCGATTAGCCGCTTGTCGCTCGCCTGGACCACTGCACTGGTGATTCCGGGAGTACCGATTCTGTCGTTTGGCTTCGCCACCATTCTGCTGAACGAGCATCCGAGTATTCGCGAATTAACTGGGATCGTGATCGCGATTGCTGGGGTAGCGGGATTGGTTACCGCTAAGGGCGCGAGCCGCACGATTGCGATCGAAACAGCGCATCAGCCATTGAGCTGATCATGGCAAGAGGCTTGGGAGCATTTGACAGCCCATCGAGGCTGATCTTTATTGGCTAAACTCTACCGCGTTTCGGTGATATTCCCGGCGCGGAGATGAGAGTGGAGGGTTGAAAATGGCGCGAATGGTCAGGCACGAAGAAAACGGGCCTTACGAAGTTCCGGAGGGTAGCGAATTACCGGTGTGGATTTGCGGCTGCGGGCTGTCGAAGAACAAACCGTTCTGTGACGGCAGCCACAAGAAGACGCGCGACGAGGCGGGTCAGCTTTATATCTATGATGATGATCAGCGCACGCTGGCCCCTAAATGATCAATGTCGAGTGACGGCTTCGAAGCCGTCACTCGGGAGAATCTAGCCCCGTACGAGCGCGACAATTACGATGAATATCGTCAGCGCGAGTCGGTACCAGGCGAACGGTCCGTAGGTTCGGGTGCGAACGAAGCGAATTAGCCCCCCGATCGCCAGCAAGCCGAAAACCGCCGCCGCTACGAATCCCAGGGCCACTGCCGAGCCTGCGCCGGAGTGAAACAGATGGCGTGCTTCAAGTAATCCGGCACCAGCGATGATCGGGGTCGCCATCAAAAAGGAAAAATTGGCCGCATCCTCGCGATTCATCGAGACTAGCCGAGCGGTCGTGATGGTAGCGCCGGAACGCGAAACGCCGGGAATAATCGCGAACGCCTGACTCAGCCCAATCAATAAGGCGTCGATAAAGCCGATTTCGGTGATCCCGCGACGCTGCGGACGGAGGTAGTCAAACAGCCACAGCGCCAAGCCCATCAGCGCCAGCGTGATCGCGATCAACAGCGGCGAACGGAAGGTCGATTCCGCCTGTTTCTCGAACAGCACGCCTATGATGGCGCCGGGAACCGACGCCACGATCAGAAGGAATAGGAGTCGCCGGTTGGCGCGATCTCCATTGAAGATCGAGGCCGCCATCGCGAGCCACTGCCGCCAATAATAGATGAGCAACGCGAGCAAAGTGCCGAGATGCAAAGCAACGTCGAAGGCCAAACCCGGATCTTGCCATCCCAGCAACCACGGTACGATGATCAAGTGGGCTGAGCTGGAAACCGGGAGGAACTCGGTAAGTCCTTGCACGATGCCGAGGACAAAGGCATGAAGCTGTTGAATCATTCTGGGTACAATTTCGCCTGAATTGCGGAGTAGAGTCAGTCGATAGGCATGTTACGTGGAATGGTCGATGCTGGCGAGCACTGGCGCTCATTAGCTGCTTGGCACACATCACAAGGACAAATAAGATTGAAGAGCGTTGAGGACACAGGAGGACGGTCGTCGATGGCGCAAAGTTCGAAGCCGGAGGTTGTCAGCTTGCGTGAAAGCAACGCGATAAGCGAGACCCGCGCAGAGCTGGAGGATCAGCAAGCGAATCACGCAGAAGCGGTGAGCCGCGGCGCTTTCCTATGGTCTCGACGCCGCCGCGCTTGCCGGTGATGATTCCCGACGAAATCCTCGACTATTACGGCTGGGTTTTTTGCCAAGGCGGGTTTCTGAATCTCCAGATGACCTTCGAACAGTTTCTCGCGGTAGTCGCCGCGCTCAGTCCATCTGGGCTTAGCCCCGAATACGATATCAATGCGGGCAGTTACGAAAATTAAGTGCGGATAAAAGCTAACGATCGGCTTTTAGCAGGCTGTTCCTGACCCAGACGTTTTGATAAGCAGTTACATCAGAAGGCGAAGTAAGGCCATTATCCTTCGCGATTTGTGACCAGTTCGCTTCGCTGCCGGTAACGCGTTTGGCGAGCGTCTTCAGATCTTCATTGGGCAAAAGCGTGAAATTGACTCCCCCACTAGTCGGCAGATGCGAAGCGGGCGGATATTTTAGCGCAAGCTCGTCGATTTCTTTGAAAAGGGCAAAACGATTACTTGCCTTGTAGCTTGCCAATTGTTCGTCGGCTATACCTTCAGTCCTAACGTTCACAATAATTTTGCTGCGTCGGCTGCTCTCAGGAACTACCTCAATTTCGTAACGATAACGCGGATGTTTACCCATCAGGGCCGGGAACCAGCCAATAGGCGTGTTCAGGTCGGCATTGCGCCACAGCGTGATTATCGAATTATCAGGCTGAACCTCGAAGAGGATACCGTCGCCACGGAGCGCATTTTCGGTGAGCTGCAACGCATCCGGCGCCGGGAAAGCAATCTCATGCTCTTCGCCCAACTCAGTATCGATTGCATTGTAATGCTCGGTGCCGCTCCACCAGCTCACATAGCATCCGGCGAGTGCTGCCAGAATCCAGATGCCGCCGGCGAAAGTCCAGGAGAGAAGATGCTTTTTTCGGATAGGCGACATGATCGCGCATCAGGAAAACACGTGAGAAACCGATGCGCAAGACATTGCGACATCGCTGCGCTCTCAAGCTGGCCGCGGGCTTATGCTAAAAAGAATCGCGGCGGAAGAATATCGAGTGTTCCGATTGCGTTAGGATACCATGAGTAAAATCTTGAATACGGGACCGCGACACGTAATTGCCGTAATTGGCGGCGCGACGGCTGGTTCGGAGATCGCACATATACTCGCGCGCCGCGGCGCTCTGGTGATTGTGTTTGAGCAGAATGCCCGACCGTATGGGAAAATCGAGGACGGCCTGCCGCGTTGGCATGCGAAGCAACGCAAGGACGAATATGCTGAGATCAATCGCCGTCTGCATCACCCAAACGTTGAATTTGTGCCGTTAACCAGGCTCGATGCCAGGTTCAGTTTCGAGGAATTGCGCACCGGATGGGGACTTAGTGCGATCGTGCTGGCCAACGGCGCATGGCGCGACCGGCCTTTTCCAGTGGCAGGCGCCGATCAGTACGAGAATCGCGGATTGATCTATCAGAATCCGTTGATTTACTGGTTCAATCATCACGAGGAACGCGGCTATAACGGCCCTCAATATGAGCTAAGCCCGGGGGGATCGTGATTGGCGGCGGACTGGCCTCGATTGACGTCGTAAAGGTGTTGCAGATCGAAACTACGCTGGCTGCGCTGCGCGCTCACGGAATCGAAGAGCCGATGATGCGACTCGAACGCGAGGGAATCGATCCGGTGCTGCAGGGCCATAATCTTAAGTGGAGCGATCTGGGAGTCGCGGCATGCAAGCTCTTTTATCGACGACGCGTAATTGACATGCCGCTCTCGGATGTTCCCCCCGATGCGCCGCCCAAGCGCGCTGAGTCGTTGCGGATGGCGCGAATCAAAATTCTGGAGAAGGCCCAGCGCAAATATCTTTTCGAGTTCGAGGACAAGCGCGTCCCGACTGGTCTGTTGATCGAAGGTGATCGGCTAGTCGGACTGGAAATGAGTCATACCGAAGTCATCGACGGTAAGGCACGCACGTTGGCGGGCACCGCGGAACCGATCAGCGCGCCTTTTGTTGTGAGCTCAATCGGCAGCATCCCGGAGCCGATCGCCGGAATCCCGCAAAAGGGCGAAGTTTATGATTACCAGGATTTCGCCAGCGGCCTGTTATGGGACGGTCCCACCCGAGTGTATGCGGCGGGCAATGTGCTGACCGGCAAGGGCAATATCAAGGATTCATTAGACAGCGGCACTGAAATTGGCGTCCACGTAGCGGAGCGCTATCTTGGATTGAGTCAGGACGAACGTCCGGCGCTGGCCGATATAGCTCGGGAAGCGGCGCATCAGGCCGGTGAAGAAATCGCCGCGAGCATCGAGGGTCGTCCGAAGCTGCCGCCTGAGGCGGTCGCACGAATTCTGAAGCGCGTGCGCGAGTATCAAAGTAGGGTAGGGTATGAGGGCGATTATCCTGCCTGGATTGATAAGATTACGCCGCCTGATTTGCAGTGAAGAGGTGAGCCTTGAAAGCGCTGGAACGAACTGACCCGGAGATTTTCCGACTGATCAAGCAGGAAGAGCTTTATCAAGCTGAATCGGTGCGGCTAATCCCGTCGGAAAATTACGTTTCTGCCGCAGTGCTCGAAGCAACCGGTTCGATACTGACCAACAAATATTCGGAAGGCTATGCCGGGCGCCGCTATTACGAAGGCCAGCGCTACATCGATCAGATCGAAAATATCGTAGTTGAACGAGCCAAGGCGCTATTCGGCGTCGAACACGCTAATGTTCAGCCTTACTCGGGTTCGCCGGCGAATCTGGCGGTCTATTTTGCCTTGCTGAAACCCGGTGACGGCCTGATGGGTCTGGCGTTGCCGCACGGCGGCCATCTGACGCACGGATGGAATGTCAGTATCACGGGAAGTTTCTGGCGCCCGATTCATTACACGGTAGATCGGGAATCGCATCGGATCGATTATGACGCTGTGCGCGAACTGGCCCGCAAGGAACGCCCGCAGATAATCGTCACGGGTGCGACCGCGTATCCGCGGCAGTTCGATTTCAAAATCTTCAGTGAGATAGCCAAAGAAGTCGGTGCCTACCTGCTGGCCGACATCTCGCATATTGCCGGACTGATCGTCGCTGGTGTCCATCCTGATCCTGCGCCATATGCTGACGTCATCATGACAACGACGCACAAGACTTTGCGGGGGCCGCGCGGGGCGATGATCATGTGCCGCAAAGAGCTCGCTGCCCAGATCGATAAAGCCGTCTTTCCGGGTCTTCAGGGCGGTCCGCATAACCATACGACGGCCGCGATTGGGGTGGCGCTCAAAGAGGCGGCAACTCCTGAATTCAAAGAATACGGACATCAAATCGTGCGCAACGCTAAGGCCCTGGCTGCGGGACTGCTCGAACGAGGCTTCAATCTTGTGTCGGGCGGTACGGATAATCATCTCGTTCTGATTGATTTGACCAACAAGAAAGTAATCGGAAAAAAGGGCGCGCAGGCGCTCGATCGGGCTGGAATTATCGGTAACTACAACACCGTGCCATACGATCCGCGCAAACCTTTCAGCCCGAGTGGGATTCGGTTGGGGACGCCGGCCGTGACCTCACGCGGAATGAAAGAGCCGGAGCTGACGCGAATCGCGTTGTGGATCGACGAAGTAATCCAACATATTGACGATGAGGCTGAGATCGCACGAATCGGCGCTGAGGTCCGCGAATTCTGTCGCGCGTTCCCGACTCCGGGCGTAGTGATCTAGTGTTGCTCGCCGCAGGTAATTCTTCTCGAAGCAAGATTTGTCATTCTGAGCGTAGCGAAGAATCTGGTAGCCTCTTATACTCGATCTCACGCGCTCTCTTTGTCTGGTTTGGATCTTGTAAATGCACATAATCATCATCGGCGGCGGCATTATCGGTAGCTGTATCGCTTGGCGACTGGCGCGTGAAGGCGATCAGGTCACGGTGCTCGAACGTGAACAGCTCGGACGTGAAGCATCGTGGGCCGCAGCCGGGATGGTCGCGCCTCAAGCCGAGGCACAAGCCTCGGGACCGTTCTTCAACTTGTGCCTGCGGGCGCGGGAGAGTTTCGCGGCAAACGTCGGCACGTTGCATGCCGAATCGGGAATTGATCCGGAATACGATGAGCCTGGAATCCTCTATCTCGCTTTCGATGAGGCCGAGGCTGCCGAGCTGCGTGAACGCGCCAAATGGCAGGCGAGTTCGGGCGGCACAGTCGAGGAGCTGTCGCCGGCGGAGGCGCGCAAGCTGGAGCCGGGCATTGCGCCGGAAGTGACCTGCGCGCTTTACATGCCGCGCGATCGCAGGACCGATAATCGCGCGCTGACACGGGCCTATATCGCTGCGGCGATCGCGAAAGGCGCGATTTTTCGTGAGGGCACGCGCGTCGATATGATCCTCGCGAGTAACGGCAAATGCTCTGGAGTCCGGCTGCACGACGGCAGTGAGATCGCGGCTGACATCGTAATCAATGCGGCGGGTGCGTGGGCGGGCGATTTGCGCGGTGTCGAGGCCGATCAAGTCAAAACGTATCCGGTGCGTGGGCAGATGCTCTGCTTTGAGGGTGTGCGTCCGCTGGCCGGGCCGTCGGTCTTCTCGCTCCACGGTTATCTCGTGCCGCGGCGTGACGGTCGATTAATCGCTGGATCGACGATGGAAGAAGCGGGCTATGACAAGCGCGTGACGCTCGAGGGAATTGCCCAGATTTCGCGCAGCGCGTGCAAGATGATGCCATCGCTAAAATCGATAGGATTTCGCGAGGCGTGGGCCGGCTTGCGCCCTGCTACTAAGGATTTTCTGCCGGTGCTGGGTCCGTCGCCCTCAATTACAAACTTTTTCTATGCAACCGGTCATTTTCGCAGTGGGATTCTATTATCCGCACTGACGGGCGAGATCATCGCTGATCTAATCCACGCGCGCGCCCCGGCGATTGACCTTGCACCGTTCGCTCCGGCGAGGTTCACCGCAGTGAGCAAGATCAAGGCGCTGGGACTCGTGCGCGATATCCTGTTTCGCTCGCGGATCGACGCAGCAGCGCAGGTTCTCGGGGTCGAAGTGGCATACGCGTCGAGCGTCGAACAGGCTCAGATGCGATGCGCCGAATTGCATCCGGCAATTGTGTTTGCCGATCTCTCGGACGCCAACTTCCCGGCCGATGTCGTCGCGTCGGCAATCAAGCGGAACGGTACGGCGCGGCTGGTGGGATTTGCTTCGCACGTCGATCTTAAATCGTTAGCGTCGGCGCGCGAGGCTGGCTTCGACCTGACGCTCTCGCGCAGCGAATTTACGTCGCGGCTGGGCGACCTGCTCCGATGAGCGATGCGCTACGCTGCTCGATAGAAGATACCGTTTACAAGACAGTTTTCACAGGCTGTCCAAAGCCTGAACGAGCGTGCTTGCCTTAGCTTGCGTGCCTGCCTAGCCTTAAGTTGAGGCACTTCAATCATGTCGGTCAATAAGGCGATTCTGGTCGGGAATCTCGGTCGTGATCCGGAAGTTCGATATCTGCCTTCTGGGCAGAGTGTAGCGAATTTCTCGATCGCCACTACCGAATCTTTCAACGATCGCAACGGCGCGAAGCAGGAGCGCACCGAGTGGCATCGGATTGTTGCGTGGGGCAAGCTGGCCGAAGTGTGCGCCCAATATCTAAAGAAAGGCCGCCAGGTGTACGTGGAGGGCCGTATCACTACGCGTCAGTACGACGCCAAGGATGGCAGCGGCAAGCGCACCTCGACTGAGATTGTGGCGCAGACGATTCAGTTTCTTGGCGGTCGCGGTGGTGCGATGGATGATGCAGGCGGGATGGGGGCTGGAGCCGACATGCCGCCACCTCCGATGGACGATGAGGATATTCCGTTCTAGGTTGCGGGTCTTCGTCGCAGAATCGCGGTAGCGAATCGCTCACCTTCAATCGCATGCGCAAGACACTCGTCGAGCATTGTCCGCAAATTCTCTATCTGAATCCCCGTAACGTATGGAGGCAGTCTGCCCAGTTTGCCACGCGCTTTGTTGGCGAGCGCCTCAGCTCCACGCAGATTACTACGCTCGGCGTGAAGCAGGGCGGCAGCAATTTGAATCAGGCACTGAAAAAGGACTTTCTCTTCGCCTTGCGCCTTCTTCCAGGCGACTTCCCAAATTTCGTGCGCTTCGAAAAAGCGTTGCTGATTGAAAAGAGCGATTCCTTGGTCAAGGATCGCTTCATCGATTCTATCGCACACGGATGAATTCCGGACAAAGTTATCATCAGGCGCGAGCGACTGGGCTCAGTGCACGCGCGGGAAGAGGACCGGGCAGACCGTCATAGACGAGGGCACGACCATCCGAATGGAAGCGCATCGCGGCGAATAGTCCAACATAATCGGATTCCAGGGCGGGGATTTCTCCAATGGTTTCGACCCGTAAAATTGGCCGCAGCCGCATCAGAGCGGCTATTGCTGCGTGCATCGAGTCACTATCGAGCGGCGCCGGAATATGGGCCGTGCGGCCGCATAGTCCTAGTATCACGCGCCCACCGTGCAGAACGATTAGGTTATCCGGGTCGCGCGCGATTCCGCAACCGGGGAGGAGCACACCATAAGGATTCGCCGGATCGACGGCACTAAATGCGATCAGCTTCTGATCGCGACTGCTGAACCGAACCGCACGCAGCATCTCCAATGCTTCTGAGGTTGCGTACTGCTCGCCCGAGAGCGCCCGCACGAACCATCCACGCCGGATCAACCCAGCGTACTCCATCCGGCGGAGCGCAAACGCAAGATCACGCCAACTGATATCGATAGATTCGAGTGCAAGCATCTCGCGTGAAAGAATTCCATGACGCGCGAGTAATGTGGTCGCAATTTCGCGCGCGCGGTCACGATTACCAGCTTCATTCGAGAGCGAGGAACCATCGCCGCTACGATGAGAGCTTGTCGTCGCTGACCAGCGTCCGCTGAGACTCAATTTGAGTCGCGCACGAACGGCAGCATCCTGCCGCGTGACTGTCCGAAGACCATTGTTACCGACGGCAGCACGCGCAGCTTCCGGTTCGGCGGTCAACAAGCGAAGGGGGGCAAAACTGTCGTTCGAGACCAGTCCCGCCGCGGCTAAACGCCACAGGCCTGCGAGCATGTCACGCTCGGAGCGGTTGGCGTGCTCGGCCAACTGATCGAGATATTGTGCGCCGCGCGCCTCCAGCGCATCCAGGATTACCTGATCGCAGTCGTCAACTTGAGCCGCTTTCGTTAACGGGTATGACTGACCACGCCGAGCGATGAAGGAAATCCGTGAGGGAAAAGGTTGCGTCTCGGGATTGCTGTCGGGCGGCGCTGCGCGCCATCCAAACTCGCCGCTTAGACATAGGAGATCGAGATGCTCAGGGCGATAATCAATGATCCGCGCGGGCAGGATCGATTTTTCCCAGAAATCGGTCGGAAGGGCGAGTCCTTCAAGTTGCTCGAGGACGGTGCGCACTCCGTTCGCACCCGACTCAAGTTCGTTTCCGCCAAGATGCTGCCAGTTGACGCGAAAGGCCGCGAATTCGTGGTCAGCGCATGGTTCGACCTCATCTCGCAGCCGGCTCAGGGTCCGCCGATGGATTCGCTCCAGCACGTAGCGATCGCACCACTGCTCAGAACCGTCTGCGAGCTTGGTGAAATGCCCGCGAAAAACCGCGCCCTGCACTTCAAGCGCAATGAGCGCGGATTCGATTTGCTGAGGTGCGAGCAATAGATGCTGCTCCAGCTCCGCGACGGTACACGGACCCGAGGTCGCGAGCACGCGCCTCATCAGTTCGATTCGCGCCGCACTCTCGTCAGTGTGGTCTTCGATCGTCACGTACTGCCGATCAAGATCGCTATCTGGATAGATCGCGGCAAAGATCGAGTGGTCTTCCGCCGCAACCAGAACCTCAGGTGAATCGACCCTCCGCCGAATCCGGACAACTCGCGCGCTCCCCTCGAGTTCGGCTAGCAGCCGCGCAG
Organism: uncultured Pseudomonadota bacterium; assembly: GCA_963795945.1. Taxonomy (GTDB): domain Bacteria; phylum Desulfobacterota; class Binatia; order Binatales; family Binataceae; genus JAJPHI01. The sequence continues at coordinate 167,839 of CAWCJN010000007.1, read as the reverse complement.
AATCAATACTCGTGCGCTGGCTCAAATTGTCGAGTGACAGGAATCCATGCGTTCGGATTAACTCATGAAGCTCATCATTGTTGCGAGCGCGGAAATTTGGCGCGCATCCGTCAATTTCCGCGAGGACGGTCGCGACCGCCTCTGCGGAGAGCATCTCCGCCAAGTCTTCAGTGCGAAACACGTCTTCCGCCATCGAACGATTCATTGTGACCGTGCGACTGCGACGATTAGCGCGCTCACCGTCGTCGAGAAAGGAGTAGTCCCACGCCAGCAGGATTCGATGGGCGAACACCGACGGCGCGGTGCTGTCCACCAACACCGTGCGAACCGAACCATCCTCGATACTGCGAAGCAGTTGCTCAAGTCGTTCAATATCAGCCGTCTCAGTCAGGCATTCATGAATCGCCTCGTTGACGACGTAATTGTCCGGCAGCTCGATCGCGGGAGGGCGATTCTCGAAGCAGGCGTTGCGCTGAGGGAAAACCGCGGTAATCAACTCCTGTGTGCGGAGTCGTTGAATCCAGGCGGGAATTTTGCGGCCCTGCGACGAACGCATAATCGAAAGCGCACGAGTCGCAACGTGGCGGAAGCGCACCTCGAACATCGGCGCGTCGAGCAACGCTTGCGTAAGCGTCGCGCGGGCATTGCGCGAGTTGATCATCGAAAGCAGATGGTCCAGCGAGAAACTGTGGCGCGAATTAAGGGCCAGCAAGACCGCATCGTCGATCGCAGAGGCCTGAATTTCGAAGTCGAAGCTTTGACAGAGGCGCTTGCGGAGCGCGAGACCGAGCGCGCGATTGAGACGGATGCCGAATGGCGCATGGATCACGATCTGAGTACCGCCGAGGCCATCGAAGAAGCGCTCGATTATTAGCGTACGCTCGTCGGGAACCGCCCCGAGCGCGGCCAAACCGCGTCGCACATAAGCGACGAGCTGCAACGCGGTGGCAGGCTCAAGCCGGCACTCTTCGCTGAGCCAATCGGCAATCTCACGTTCCGTCGCGGTCGGGTTAGCGTCGCGAGCGGTGGTAATTGGCGTCGATGGGCGATGGTCGTGAGAATCCTGCAGTCGCTTTGCGATCGCGTCGCGCAACTCTGAAACTTCGCTCGACAACGCCGGCGAGCGGCCGCCGGCTTCGGTCTGCCAGAACGGCAGACTCGGCGCCATGCCGGGCGCCGGCTCGACAAGCAAGCGATTTTTGGAAGTACCCAAGATTCGCCACGGCATCGAGCCGAGCGAGAAAATGTCGCCGCGCATCGATTCTTGTGCGAAATCTTCCTCGACATCGCCGATCCGGCGGCCCTCCGAGGCGATCACCACGTCGTAGTTACCGGCTTCCGGGATCGTCCCGCCTGAAGTGATCGCGGCCAATCGCGCGCCGCGTCGTGGATGCACCTTGCCCGCAATTGGATCGTAAAAAATCTTCGGGCTTGCCCCCTGGATGCGATCGTGAAGCGTTGTCGCCATTTGAGTCAGTAGAGCGCGGAGAGTCTCTCGCTCAAGGGCGGCGAAATTCCCGCTGGCGCGCAAAATTCGCAGCAGGTCGCCTTCGCTGATTTCCTCTTCATCCACCGCGACCGCAACGATCTGCTGCGCGGCGACGTCGAGGCAGCCCGTCGGGATCTCGACCGCATCTAAATGACCATTACGAATTGCGCGCACCGCCGCCGCGCATTCGAGGAGGTCGTCGGTGGTAAGCGCGAAGAAGCGCCCCTTCGGAGTTCCGCCGAGCGTATGACCCGAGCGGCCAATCCGCTGGATTGCTGCGGAGATCGACCTGGGCGTATCGATCTGGCAGACCAAATCCACCGCGCCAACATCGATCCCGAGTTCGAGCGAAGCAGTCGCGACGATCGCCTTGAGTTCGCCACGTTTGAGCTTCTGCTCAGCAGCAAGCCGTTCCGCGCGAGCGAGACTCCCATGATGGGCCATCACCGAATCCGCGCCGAGCTTCTTTTGCAGCGCCAATGCGATCCGCTCGGCCCATCGGCGACTCAGCGTAAAAACCAACGTCGTGCGATGCTCGCGAATGAGTGCCGCGAGCGTGTCGTACATTGCCTCCCAATGCTGATGCGTGGCGAGTGAGCCTAGCTCAGGCCCCGGCGCGATAATCCGCAGGTCCAATTCGCGCGCCGTGTCGTCGGCCCGGATGATCCGGACAGGTCGCGGCGTATGGACGCCGTCAACATCGCATTGGCTGCCTGCCAGAAATTGGGCGAGTGTCTCAATCGGATTCAGCGTTGCGGATAAGCCGATTCGCGCGGGTCGTAGCGATTGACTTGCACGGACCAAGCGTTCCAGCCGCTCCAGCGTGATCATCAGATGGGCACCGCGCTTATTACCGGCGAGCGCATGCAGCTCATCAACCACGACATAGCGAACCGCGGTAAGTTTTTGGCGAAATCGAGGCGAAGTCAGCAGGATGAAAAGCGATTCCGGAGTTGTGACGAGGATGTGCGGCGGTCGGCGCAGCATCGCGGCACGATCGCTCGACGGAGTATCGCCGGTGCGCAGTCCCGCGCGGATTTGCGGAAGCTCCAATCCTAATTCGCGCGCTGCGTTGCTGATACCGGCCAGTGGCTCCTCGAGATTCAGACGGATGTCATTGGCGAGCGCCTTGAGCGGTGAAATATAGAGCACCGAGACTTCGTCGGTGAGCGCGCCGTTTTGGGCGTCGAGCACCAGCCGATTGATCGCCCACATGAAAGCGGCCAGCGTCTTACCGCTGCCGGTTGGAGCACAGAGCAATACGTCATGACCGGAAGGTCCCTGCGCCTCGGCAATCGCCGGCCATCCGAGCTGCTGTGCTCGTGAGGGCTGGGCAAAGCGCTTCTTAAACCAGGCCTTGGTCGCAGGATGCCATCCGTCGAAAATATGCATAAAACGCCAGCATCATAGCATAGGCGAGCGGCGCCTATTGCTCGCGTCGGCAAGAGAATCTGCCATGCACGGAGCGGCTTTCGTACCAGCGGATGGGTTTATATAATTCCGGAGAACATTTAAGCGGGGCGGGCAGGAGGCTGATGGCGATCGCGGGAATAGATCCGGTCAAAATTGTACCATTAGGCGGACTCGGTGAAATCGGGCTCAACCTGATGATCATCGAGTATGCGCGCAGCGTAATTATCATCGACGCGGGAGTAATGTTCTCCGAAGACCGCGCATTAGGCGTCGGATTGCTGCTTCCGGACCTGCATTACCTCGATGCGCGGCGGCTGACAATCGAAGCGATTTTCCTCACGCACGCGCACGAGGATCATCTTGGCGCGCTTTCTTACGTGCTGCACAAGTTTCCGGCGCCGGTCTATGGCTCTGCCGTCACGCTCGCTTTTGCCCGCCGGAGCTTGGCCGAGAATGGTCCTGAGGGCGCGGACTTGCGGATTATGTCGGCGGGCAAGGAAATTCAGGCGGGTCCCTTCACAGTTGAGCCGGTACGGGTCACCCATTCGACGCCTGACTCGATGGCGCTGGCGATTCGCAGTCCCGCCGGGATTATTGTGCACAGCGGCGACTTCAAGATCGATCCGGCGCCGGTCGATGGCGTCCTATTCGATACTGAGCGATTTGCGCAACTCGGCGCAGAAGGTGTTGAGCTCCTGCTTTCAGATTCGACCAATGTCGAGCGTATCGGGCGCAGCGGTTCGGAAAGCTCGCTTAAACCGCTATTGCGCGAACTGATGACACGGACCCGCGGCAGATTCTTCTTATCGTCGTTTTCTTCGCACCTTCATCGGATCCGCCAACTTGCCGAAGTGGCTCACGATGCAGGACGCTACGTTGTTCCGCTCGGACGGCGGATGGCCGAGAGCGTGCGAATGGGAGTCGAGACCGGGCAACTCAATTTGCCGGTTGGAACCTTTATCGAACCGGCTAAGGCGGATTTTATCGAGCCGCGTCGTCTCGCGTTCGTAGCTACCGGCAGCCAGGGTGAACCACTATCGGCGCTGGCCAAGCTGGCCACCGATGCTCATCCGACAGTACGTTTGAGCGAGAAGGATTTGATCGTGCTGTCGTCGCGTTTTATTCCCGGAAACGAGCGCGCGATTCATTCGATTATCAATCATCTTTTCAAACGCGGCGCGGAAGTATTGTATGACAGCGTCGCGCCCGTACACGTTTCCGGCCATGCTTATCGCGACGAGCTTTCCGAGCTAATTCGCCTCGTTCGGCCACGACGCTTTGTACCTGTCCACGGCGAATATCGTCATCTCGCGCTGCACATTCGAGTGGCGATCGAGGCCGGAATCGCGGAACGTGATTGCTTTCTTCTGGAAAACGGCGACACGCTGCTGCTTTCGAAAGAGGGTGCGACGCGCGGCCGTTCGGTCCGCGCCGGACGTATCGCAATGGAAGGCGAGGAATTCCACGGGCAGGGATTAATTCGCGAACGGCGAGCGCTGGCGCATGACGGAACAGTTGTAGTGATTTTGGCGATTTCGACGCGCAGCGGGAAAATTGTCGCAGGACCTGATTTGATCTCCCGTGGTGTCGTCGATGGCGATGGTAACTCAGCCTACATGGTGCAGGCTCGTGCAGAAGTGAATACCCGCTTGCAAGGACTCATTGGGTTTGCCGGCGCGGATCAGACGCGGCTGCGCGACGAAATGACGCGGGCACTCCGGCGTTATTTCAGCGATGCTATTGGTAAGCGTCCACTGATCGTGCCTTATGTGATGGAGGTCTGAGCGTCATCGCGCGCGCAAATAAATCTCCATCGATCGTGTTGATGCCTGCGACCGGCGAGAGCGAGCCAGCGGGCCGGATCGCCCCTGAACTGACCGCGATCGCGCTATGGGCACTGGCTGCATTCGTCGTGATCAGCCTGTTGTGCTTTGACTTTCAGCGCTGTCCGAATCTCGGCGGTCCGGTTGGTTATGAATTGGCTCGTCAATTCGACTATTTGCTGGGCCTACAGGCTTACGCAATCGTCCTTCTGCTCGTCTGGATCGGGTGGCGATGCTGGTTCTATGAAGATCTATCCGCGGCGGCTTCGCGTTGGTCCTTGGCGCGCGAGGTTGTCGGCGGGGTGCTGCTGGTCGCCGCACTTTGCGCCGCGATGGGGTTAATTGATGTCAACGCGCAGAGCGGCGGATTGTTGGGCGCCACAGCGGCGAGGCACTTACGCGCATATCTGAATCTCGGCGGCAGTAGCCTGGTCGTGATGCTGTCGATCCTCAGCGGAATAGCCTTGCTGGGCGGTCGCGCACCGACTGATCTGATTGCATCAGTTAAACGATTGATCTGGCCGTCGCGGAATATAGCTTCAACGGCTACGAACAGCGGTCAGAATTTCGCGGCTCCAGAGATTCAGATCATGGCCTCAGCCGAGCTTACTGCGCCGGAGCCTACTCTCACTCAATCTGCCAAGCGAATGATCGTGCAGAAGCGCGAAGTTCCCTCCGATGCTTGTCGTGAGAGCGCGTCTCCGAAGCGCCGCATCAGCGGACTATATCAGCTGCCCCCAGTGACGCTGCTTGATATGCCTCCGCTGGAGCACGCCAAAATCGATGAGGCCGCCTTAGAGCAGAGCGCGCGGATGCTCGAGGAGAAGCTGGGCGATTTTGGCGTGCAGGGTAGGGTGGTTGAGGTTCAACCCGGGCCGGTCGTGACCATGTACAAGTACGAGCCGGGTTCGGGTATCAAAGTCAGTCAAATAGTTAATCTAGCCGATGATCTCTCGATGGCGTTGCGCGCTGCGACGGTGCGAATTCAGGCGCCGGTGCCCGGCGAGGCCGTGGTCGGAATCGAAGTGCCTAACCGCCAGCGGGAAAAAGTTTATTTGCGCGAGATTCTCGAAGCTCAAGAGTTTTCGGCGGCGCAGAGCCATCTCACGATCGCATTGGGCAAGGACATTGCCGGCCACCCGGTCGCTGCCGACCTCGCCTCGATGCCTCATCTGCTAATCGCGGGAGCAACCGGCACCGGCAAATCAGTTTCGATTCATACGATGATCTCGTCGATTCTGTTCAACGCGACCGATGAGGATGTGCGTTTTATTCTGATCGATCCGAAGATGCTCGAACTGTCTAGCTACGACGCAATTCCTCATCTGCTGGTGCCGGTGGTGGTTGATCCCGACAAGGCGGCGGCGGCTCTGTTATGGGCGACGCGCGAGATGGAATCGCGATACCGCATGATGCGCGACCTCGGCGTTCGCAACATCGACAGCTATAATCGGGCGATCGGCGATAGCGGTGAATTGATCCAGCTGCGCTTGCCCGGTCAGGTTAATGCGTCTGCGGGAGGCGAGGATGGGGATGCGCCGGTATATCATCGGCGCTTGCCCAAAATCGTCATTGTGATCGACGAGTTGGCGGACTTGCTGCTGAGCGAAGGCAAAACCGTCGAACGGGATATCACCCGGCTTGCGCAGAAAGCGCGCGCCTCGGGGATTCACTTAATCCTAGCTACGCAGCGCCCGTCGGTGGACGTCATAACCGGATTGATCAAGGCAAATTTGCCGGCGCGTATATCGTTACAGGTCACTTCGCGAGTGGATTCTCGCACGATCCTGGACTCGATCGGGGCGGAGCGCTTGCTGGGGGCCGGCGACATGCTCTTTATGCCGCCCGGGACCGCCAAACTGCGGCGGCTGCATGGCCCGTTCGTTTCGGAGAATGAAATCCGCAAGTTGTGCGACTTCATTCGTGCGCAAGGAGCGCCGGACTATCAGATGGAAATTCTCGAGACCGCAATCCCCGGCGAGGGCGACGCTGAAACCGGCGGCGAAAGAGACCCGCTTTATGATGATGCGGTCAGGATCGTGACGGACAGCGGACAGGCTTCGATCTCAATGATCCAGCGTCGGCTCAGAATTGGCTATAATCGGGCGGCCCGGATGGTCGAGGAGATGGAACGGGACGGCTTGGTGTTGCCAGCCGATGGCGCACGACCACGCGAACTCCGGATTCGGGCGAGTTAGCGGGACGCCACCCGTCCAATAGAAATGATCTCATCGCGGCGACACTGGATGCATTTTCCTCATGTGTTGATGCTAACCATCTTTGGACTATTCGTTGTTCTGGGCTCGCTTGCCGCCGGAACAACCTCAGATTTTGACCGGTTCATTCATCAACTGCAGCAACATTATGAATCGACAACTTCCTTCACGGCAAACTTCAAGCAAATCTTGAGTAACGCTGGCGGACAATCACGACAGCGCGCCGGCAAAATCTATTATCAGAAGCCTGGAAAAATTCGATGGCAATTTGATCCGCCGCAAAGCGAAACGATCGTCTCAGATGGGAAGACTCTTTATGACTTCGATCCCGGCCTCAATCAGGTTACGGAGATGCCCTTGGCGGATGCGTTCAAAGGTCATAGTGCGGCGGCTTTCATACTAGGAATCGGTGATTTACAACGCGATTTCAACGTGCAACCGCTGAAATCAAGCGGATCCAACGATCAAAAGGAGATAGCGGTAGAACCTAAAGAAGGAGGTGACCAAATAGAGCTTGGCGTGGATAAACAAAGCTTGAACATTATGACTGTTCGCATCGCGGATGCGCTTGGTAATACGAATTTAATCTACTTATCAGATATCAAACGTAACGTTTTGCTAGATTCTGTACTTTTCAAGTTCAATCCGCCGTCTGATGCGGATATAGTGGTCTCACCGCCTCATCACTAAACCTAGCGGAGTGCGGCGCCGTGCGGAGCGAGTGGGATTGCGCCTCCTCTTGACAGCGAGTAGAGATATACACCCTTAGGTTTAGCGGGCAAATTATGGAACGTGTCCATTTAGTTAGCTTAGGTTGTCCGAAGAATCTCACAGATAGTGAATTGATGCTCGGCACGCTGGTGCAAGCAGGCTTCGAGCTGACCACTGATCCGGAGACTGCGGATGTCCTGGTCGTGAATACCTGCGCATTCATCGACTCGGCCAAAAAGGAATCACTCGATGCGATCTTGCGCGCGACCGAAAGCAAGCAGCGAAAATCGGGACGACGGCTGGTGGTCAGCGGCTGTCTCGCACAGCGCTATGGGGCCGAGCTTAGCGCTGAGTTGCCGGAAGTAGATATTTTCGTCGGTACCGGAAATTTCTTAGAGCTTCCTGAGCTGCTCAAGCGGACCGAAACTTTTGAAAATCGTGCGGTTTCATACACGGGTGCGGCGCATCTCCTGCCTGAGGCAAGTGCGCCGCGCGTTAAGCTGAGCGATTTCTTCTCGGCTTACTTGAAGGTCTCAGAGGGATGCAATCACAAATGCGCCTTCTGTATTATCCCGAAAATTCGCGGGCTGCATGAGAGCCGTTCGCTATCGGAGGTAATAGCCGAAGCGCGTATGTTAGCCGCGAGTGGGGTTCGTGAGATTAATCTGATCGCTCAGGACCTTACCGCTTATGGACGAGACCTTAGTCCTCCGGCATCACTCGCTCAATTGTTAGTTCATCTGAATGACATCGAGGGAATCCACTGGATTCGGCTTTTGTATTGTTATCCGAACTTCGTGACTGATGAGTTACTGGAAGCGGTGGCCTCTTTGCCGAAAGTGGTTAAATATATTGATATGCCATTGCAGCATGCTGACGACGGAATCTTGCGCACGATGAAGCGCGAACGTTCCGGAGCGGGCTTGAGCCGAATTCTCGAGCGCGTTCGACATCGAGTACCTGAGGTCGCGCTGCGTAGTTCGTTCATTGTCGGTTTTCCCGGGGAAAGCGAGCAGGCCTTCGCTCGTCTCACGGATTTTGTGCAGCGCGAGCAATTCGATCGGGTCGGCGTTTTCACCTACTCGCAGGAAGAGAATACTGCTGCGAGAGCGATGCCTGGGCAGATTCCTTCGCGTGTAAAGCGTGAGCGTCGGCGGCGCTTGATGGAAATTCAGGCCGAGATCTCATTGCGCAAGAATCAGGCACTGATCGGAAGAAGCATGGAGGTAATGATCGAGGGCCAACTAGCCGGACGCGCCACGCGCCTGCGCGGGCGAACTTCGGCTCAGGCTCCGGAGATTGACGGGATGGTGATTCTGCAGGGCGATGCGATCCCGGGAGAAATGGTTCGTGCGCGGATCGATCAGGCGCGCACCTATGATCTCATGGGCGAGATTACAGGCGCGAGCGCCTAAGAGAGGTGGAGCTAGCGATGGCGAAGAAAACTGCGGCGGCAAACCGAAAGAAATTCCTGGCCGACCAGCAAACCGCTTTGCTGGAAATGAAAAACAAGCTGATTGCCGAAAGCGAATCCGAAGCAAGAGCCGAGCGCGAGGCCAACAAGGACGAGGGCATGGATACCTATGATCTCGCCTCGGAAGAGCGTGCTCGCGAGATCAATTTCATTCTGTCCGATCGCGATCGGGCCAAAAGCCAGCAGATTGACGACGCGCTCGCTCGGATTGCCGACAGCAGTTATGGCGTTTGCGAATCGTGTGGGCTCGAAATCGCCGATGAACGATTACGGATATTGCCATTTACGCGCTTATGCCGGGATTGTCAGCAGGACCAGGAAAGGGAAGCTCGTTCGCAGCGGAAATATGATGATGGGCGGAACTCTTATCGGAAGCTCGGTTCGACCGATGCGGACGAGGAGAGCGCTTGAGTTGACGTACGCAATTTCCCGTTCATACTGAAGTTGAGCCGTTAGCAAACGGATCAATCGAAAAATAATCAAAGAGTCGTGCTGGATGCTCTCCAGCACGTCACATCTAAATGAGAGTCTTTAAAGACGGAGAAAGCCAATTACCTGACATAAATGCGGCGGATACTAATCAGGTTTCCGCCGCGCAAGGTCTCGCTGGAATTAAATGCATCCTTGCGATTGCAAGCGCTCGGGGCGGTACCGGGAAAAGCTCGATTGCGGTTAATATTGCGGTTTCGCTTACCCAATTGGGCGTTAAGGTGGGGCTCCTCGATGCCGATATTAACTCCTCGAGCATTCTCCCGATGCTGGGGATGAAACCGGTGCGTCGGCCACCCTTTTCGGAATGGATTGAGCCTGCCGCTGGTCCTTTAGGGCTACGCGTTGTGGGGAGCGATCTAGTACCTGATCGTCGATCCGTTCCCCCTAATTTCCTGGAGGTTGAAGGGGTGGTGGGACCGGAGAATAATGGTCATCCCCCAGTCGAGATCAGTTATTCCGCAGCTCTCGCAAGTTTATTGTACCGAACGCAATTCGGAAGCCTCGATCTCCTACTGGTCGATCTGGCATGCGGTCTTGAGTCATTTGCTCGATTCAATCAACTGGCGCCACGCGCAGGATTGATCGTAGTAGCACATCCGTCGGAACAATGCGCACGCGCCACCACAGGAATGCTAGAATTTGCCGCCAGCCGTGATGTCTCGGCTTACGGGATAATCGAGAACATGCTCGGCTTCCATTGCGACCGGTGCCATTCAGTGCGTCCGTTGATGCATCAGGGCGGGCTTGCCGCCGTCGCCCGCGCCGCGCGCGTTCCCATCATTGAGCGCCTTCCCTTTGACCCACGATTTGCGGAGACCACCGATCTCGGTGCGATTTTTGTGCGCGAGTATCCGGATATTCCTTTGGCCAAGCAATTCGTCGCGATTGCGCAGACCATAAAACGGTCGCTCAGCGCGATTGCGGCAGCTCAGGCTGCCAGCGCCGGATCGGATGTTCAACCGTTATCATCCAGCGTGGCGCCCACTGGCTGAGCAGCGGCGACGCGCGAATACTCATACATCCCGCAGGCTTTCATTCCCTCGATCACATAATTCGCGAACCCCAGCGACGTGTGGATGCGAGTATTGTCCGGCCCGGGACGCGATAATGTCATAAAAGTATCAGGCAGGCCTGTGAAGTTGATCTGTTCTGTGCCGGCTATTAGCTTGACCGCGATGTCTTGAGGCGGATCATACGGCGACGCCTCCAGATTCAACTTGTTCAATCTGACTTCGCGCCAAGCTCCCGCGCGCAATAAATGTGCTATGCGCCGATGAGTTTTCGCTTCTAATTCCAATTGGCGCAGCTCAATCGCATCATGGCCTTTCGAACCGTAGATGCAGGCCCAGAGCATCCGGCGAGTGAGGAATTTCTGCGGTCCTAACGCGGTGAACGAAACACCGACCCGCGCCACTGCGTCCAGTTCGCGCGCGATACCATCGAACTTCACGACACCCTGCAAACGTCCAAACGTCGGATGCGGCGGAATCGCGCGCTCCAGGTCCTTCCACGAGGAATTGTGCTCGCTGTTGCGCTTGACGATGTCCTCAAGAACCGCCAGCAATTCACCAAAATCAGGTGTTGCTCGATCGAGTTCCAGCGCCGCGTCAACCTCCATCTGTGGATCGACCCTGCCTTCAGCCAATGCACCCTCGACACTCAGGTAGGCTGTTCCATCATCAACTACCACTGCCGGTCCTTTGAAGCGGAGTGCACTGTTATGCGGACCGCCATCGAAACTGAGCGGCCCCAATGAGATTCGGCTTCCGTCACGCACTGCGCCACCTTCTCCGGTGAACAGCGCGACGCGCCTGCGCTCGAACAGCATCATGATCCGGCCGCCTGCAGCGTTTGGACCAAAATCGAAGCTCGCCATTCCACCTAATCGTGCCGCCGGATCATAAAACTCCATCCCGATACGTAAGGGCGGGATGTGTGTCACGATTCCAGCGGTTTTCTTTCGCGGCGCAAGGCGGTATTGACGCATGATCTTGAGCGGAGCAGCAATTATCGATTTGCTGCCTGAGCCGTTGAACGTATGTGCAATCGCGTCGAGCGCCAGGTCGCGAGCAGGCCCGGGCAACCTCAGCGTCACCGAAAGCTCGAGCTGCGCCGCATTGATCTGCCCTTCGCTGGCGAGCGTCGCGAGCCGATGAACGGCCGGATTCTCATTCTTTAGATGGCGGGGCGTGAAAGCTTGAAGCAGGTTCTGTGCGGCGCCGCCCGGATAACGCAGGCCGAAAGTCGGAAGTATCCCGGCGGTGCGTAGTCGCGCGGCCAAGTCGCTCACCGGACCCTGGATAAAGTCATCACTGGCGGAAATGTAAGCCCCCGGCGTCGGTCGCAAACCATCGGCGGTGGCCTTCAGGCCAAAACCTAGATCGACCCGCGGCTCGATAATATTCCATCCATGAATCAGCAACACCACCGCGCGCCCGCAGCGTGTGACAATATTCGTAACCTCGTCTGCGATCGCTTCCAGCAGCCATGGAGCGCGTAAGATCAGCTGTCCAAGGCGATTGCAATCGAGTTCGTTACGATCCATCCCGGAGTTAATCAAAGCAGTCGCGTCAAGCCGCCGTGCAAGCTCCCGACTTATCTCCGCGGTCTGGAGATCGTTTATCTTGGGATGGGTGATTGCCTCGGCTGCCGCGCTAGCTTTCCCTCCGTGCGGAGCGATCAGCAGGACCTGACTCGAGCCGCGCACGACTTCAAGCCAATCGCGCTCGGTGATTAAGGCCGCCTGAGCACCCATCGCGAGCTTCCAATTCCCGACTTAACTTTAGCCAGCAAAGGGGCGGCCTGAAGCGCAAACGACATAATGAAATAGTACACGATGAAAGCTAGCGAGATATAAAGCCAAATCGGATTAGGCTTGGGCAACTGGAAGAGCATCACAATTGTAATCAGACCCCACATTGTAGCGAGGCACAGCGTAAGCGATCGCATTGGCATCGTGCGATTCGGATAGATGTACTTGGTCGGCAAAAAAACCATCACCGCTAGAATGAAAACTACCAAGGTGTTGAGGTCGCGCGGCCAGTGCAGGCAATACAGATACAAGGCCACTAGATTCCAGTAAGAAGGAAAACCGCGAAAGTACCCGTCATCAGTCTTTGCATCAAAACGGCAAAAGCCGTAGGCGCTAGCGATCAGTACGAAGGCGGCGACGATTAAACCCCAATGACCTGCGACCAGCAGATCCGCGCGTCCCATCAGGAACATCGGCACGGCGACATAGTTAAGATAATCGACGATATTATCGAGTGTCGCGCCATCGAAAATCGGAACCCGTTCGCGGACGCTTAATGCGCGCGCCAATGGCCCATCAGTCGAGTCGATGACGATCGCTGTGGCCATTAGGAAGAATGCGCCTCGGAAATCGTCGCGCGCGATCATATCGAACGCGAACAGCGCCACCACTGCCCCAGAAGCAGTGTATAAATGAATCAGCCAGGCGCAAAATTTAAGCAATGCTTCCCTGGACGTCGCCATTGGGACCGTGCGTTCAGGGAACGGGCTTCAGATGGCGCGGCCCAAAGTGCTCTTCGAGCACGGTCATGAACGGACCGCTTGGCCGGCGTTGCTTGAAGAGTATCATCGCTTCGTCCAGTGAAATCCGGCGATCAAGATGCAACCACGCGATCGCGACGGTTGGCGCACGATTCAGTCCGCCATTACAGTGAAGAAAAACGCGCTCCCTCGAGTCCATCAGCGCGGTCAATGCGTGAAGTGCAGGAGCGAGACGCTTCGCCATGTCATCGGCGCTGCCGTCATGAATCGGCGAGCGAACGAATTTAAGTCCGAGACGTTCGCATTCGTCCCGCAACTCGGCAGCGTCGAGGCCATTGATCTGCAGATCTACGTCATCCTGCAGATTGTGAACCGCCGTGACTCGATATTCATTCTTAAGCCATTCGAGATCGGACAGCCTCGGGTATTCACCCACCAGCAGGTGGTCGGTTATCTCACTCACTGAGGGCCGCATGAAGCGGCCCCGGGTCGCGCGTGATTCGTGATCTGGTCGTTGGGTCCACCAATCCATCGATAAATACTACCTTGCAAAGCAGCGCTTACGAAGTCAGTCAGCGCGCGGAGGTGAAGTTCGCGTTCCGAGACACGAATTGGTCTCACCAGTCTGTTGCCATTCGAACAGCCAAACCGACGAAAGCGTCGTAGCTCCATCGACCACTTGATGGACGATCATCGATTCTTCGCTCCGCATCAAAGCCGCCTGGTAGGCACTGCGCTCGTCGCCGGAAGCGAGCCGTGCGGTGCGATCATTACTGGCGATCGCGCTTACCCAGGCATTTGATTGTTTGATCTCTGGTACGACGGCAGCCCAAACCGAGTCGATTTGCTGCGCGTGCGCTTGATTCCGCGCTAGGTCCTCCAGCTCATAGACGCGAGAGTCCGCCGTCGATTCGAGCCGCGCGTGCTCGCCCCGGTCCTCGCGCGTGACGCCGTCGTAAAATCTGGTCGTATGAAGCGGCTGGCTCGCGTCACCAACGTAGTGCGCCAAATAGCCCGCGTGTCGCAGCATCTCGGCGCAATCACTAGCCTGCCACGATGAGCGCATCTTTTGCGCCTCGTCTTCGATCGCCCACGGCAGCGTTCCGGAGCGATCGAGCAGACGCGAGCCGTAAGCCCGCTCCATCGTGGTGAAATCCGGTGAGAGTCGCGCGAACGGGTCAGATCCGAAGTTTTCTAGATCGATATAATGACGACAGCCTTCCGCTTGTCCGTACATTGGGCGCAGGACCGTATCCGGTTCAACCGAAAATTCTTCCAGCTGAATCCCCTCTGCTTCAAACTGCGTTTTGAGTGGCCCCTTCGGTAGGGCGAAAATCGCAAGTCGCGTGATCAGCTGATGGGTTTTCGCGTCCCAGCATGACGCCGGCGTTGCCCGCACGAGCACCACCACAGCGATCATGAAGACGAGCTTCCGAATCGTCGAGAAGCTCTGGAGTGGATATCGCGTCAACCCTTGGCTCGCTTCCGCGCCGGGCGACTCGCCATGACGTGCTCCGCGCTCAAATCGCTGACCGGCTTCTTGTGCCGCGAGCTTGCATTGATAATCGGGGTACGCCGTGCATGACTCGTCCCGAGTTCCGTCACGACTTCACGCATCAGATTGGCGGCATTGCGATACGCGCCTGCGCCTTCGGCGTTGGCGGCGATAGAGCACAGGTACGTGCTCTCGATCACAGCCCCGATCCGTACCTCGACCGGCGCATAATGTGGAATCAAACTGCCCTTACCTAACACGTCAAAAGTGCCGCTAATACGAATTGGCAGCACATCGCATCCGCTGCGCAGCGCCAGATATCCCGCACCGCTTTTGAAATCGTGAACCGCGCCATCAGGTGAGCGAGTGCCCTCTGGGAACATTAGCACGCTGCGTCCGCCATGAAGTTGTTCGAGCGCTTCTTCGAGTGATTCGAGCTGTGCACGTTCGCGATCGAAGGGAATCAACCGAGTAAAGTTAGTCGCGATAAAACGGCGGATACTGTTGTTAAAAAAATAATCCTTGGCGGCAAGCACCACGAGATCGCGCCCATGTGTGCCCATCGCATAGCTCACCAGACCAAAGTCCACGTGACTCGAATGATTGGCGACTACCAGCACGTTGCGATTTGCCGGGATATTGCCGCGACCCATGATGCGCGGCTTGAGCCATCTATCAAAAGCCATATCCAAAGAGCGCTGAAAAACCGCTTCACTCAGCCGCTTCAGCCGGGCGGGCAGTTGAAATGTGTAGGGTCGTGCGTACCGCGCGTACGAGGGCAGCCGGGGCCGGCTCTGACCTTCGAGCAGCACTTTTTGGAGGTCGTCAACTGTACTAATCTCGGAGAGCTGCTCGGCACTCAATCCCGAGCCGCCTTTGAGTGCGATATGCTCGGCGAGTTCAGCCAACGCCAGCGAATCGAGTCCCAGGTCCTCGATCAGGCGCGTCGCCGGGGTGATTTCGTCTGCTCCGCTTGCAACTTGCCTTAATGCTTCCGCGAGCCATGGAGCGAGCTCCTCCGTCATTGCGACCGGCTCGCCGGTGTGTCGGCGCAACATCGTTTGCAGCATTTCGACGACTTCGGCGCGCTTGATCTTGCGCGTCCGCGTGCGCGGAAGTTCGTGGTCGGTGAAACGCAGAATCCTGATGCGCTTATGCGGACTTAGCCCCGCGCTAACTTTGTCGAAGTGATCGCGTAAACGATCCTCGACCGTGCGGCGGCTTTCTCCGCGTGCATAGGCCGGCACAATTAGAGCCGCAACCTGCTCGCCTTGTGCGACCTTCAAGCCCACCACTGCGAGCTCCTTGATCAGCGGCGAGTGGCCATAGAGCTCTTCGAGCTCGTCGATATATATATTGTTCCCGCCGGAATCGACGATAACATCCTTGGCGCGACCCACGACGTATAGCCGCCCATTCGCATCGAGACGCCCGAGGTCGCCGGTGTGCAGCCATCCGTCGCGTAGTACTTCGGCGGTTGCCGTGGGATTCCGGTAATATCCACTCATCACGTTAGGGCCGCGTGCGACGATCTCGCCCACGCCGCTTTCATCTGCTCCGTCGAGCCGGACCTCGACTTGGCCGAGCGGCTTGCCCACCGATCCCAGGGTCAGCGGCTCGTCGGGATGCGCCACGCTGAGTACCGGCGCAGACTCGGTCAAGCCATAACCTTCGAGCAGCTTGATTCCGAGATCACTGAAAAATTGCGCGACCCGCTGCGGCAGAGCTGCGCCGCCGCTTACCGCTAGCTTGAGACGGCCGCCCAGCGCCGTATGCGCCTGACGGAAGATAATGTTGCCGAGATTCAGATGGTAGCCGCTGTCGAGGCCGCGATTCAGATCGCGCAAGCGGGCAAATCCGGCAGCGAAAAACGGTCCGCGCTCTTCCACCTCGTCCGTTATTCGCCGATGGACCGCCTCCCACAGCGCCGGCACTGCAATTAGCGCAGTCGGACGAACATCGGCCAGCGTCCGTGATAGACTTGCCGCATCGACCCCGAGCGGATACACGATGCGCGCGCCGCTCGCGAGGGGCAGCAGCATCCCGCAGGTGAATTCAAAGGTATGATGTAATGGCAGTAGCGAAAGCACCACATCGCTGCCGTCGAGTGCGAACACCCGCCCGAGCATCATCACTTCGGAAGTAAAATTCCCGTGCGAAAGCATTACGCCCTTCGGCGAGCCAGTGGTGCCGGAAGTAAAAACGATCGAGGCGAGGGTTTTGCGTTCTGTGGTGATGGGCGGAAGCGATTTGCCGCGGAGCACGAAAGGCCGTCGCAACTCACTCAGCTCGATTTCGCAGAGGCCGGGAGCAAGCCCTTCTAAAGTCTTCCCGAGACGCTCCGCACACCCGGCAGAAACCAGTGCGCCTCGGGGTTCAGCGATGCGGCAAATCGGCGCGAGCTCATCCGCCGAAATCAGCTGATCCAGCGGCACAGCGACCGCCCCTGCATAAAGAATCGCGAAGTATGCGATCACCCAGTCAGGCGAGTTCTCGCTAATCAGTAGTACGCGATCTTCCGGCTTGATCCCGCGCGTGCGCAGCAGCAAGCCCGCCCGCGACGCGGCGTCGCGGAATTCGCGATAACTGAGCACCGTGTTCTGGCCTGAAAGCGCGCGCGATTCCAGCGCCACCTGCGCTCCATGATGCTCCGCCGCCCGCTCCAGCATATCGATCAAAGTTCGATGACGAAGCAGTTTGCGCGGCCGCGTGCGCGTATGCAGATCGAGCTGCGGAAAGATATGCTGACGCAGACCCGGCAAATGGATGTTAATCCAGTAGTTTTTCCAGTCGAGCTGCTCGGGATGGAACGGATGGCGCTCCACGTCGTCAGCCTGCATCGCCTTATAGAGATCGCGGATATTACGTCCGTGGAAGGTGTAAACTAGTTCCTGAATATAGGGGCGATAAACCTCGACCAGCTCGCGCGCCAGCTCGGCATTCTCTGCGACTCGATTGACCCGACTCTCAAGGCCGCGCGCCGCCGCCGACTCGGCGCCCATCAAGGTCTTGGCCAACGATGCTGCCTGCTTCATCAACGCAGGCGCGGTCTTGCTCGCAAGATCATACGTGCTCTGTGAGACCACTACGGCCTCAAGATGAGGCGCAAGTTTGCCCATCGGGCCGCCGCCGCCTCGCCGATTCTCGACCCGATTGCTCAATCCGGTGAGCTCGACCAAACGGCGCATCGGCAGCGGATTAACATCCGAGGTGCAGAGCTGGTAAATCGATTGCTGTCGCTTCAGAAGCAGGGCGCCTAAGATCGGAATCATCGCGTGAGCCGCGAGATCGACCGGAATAATATCGAGAACCAACTCCGCCTTGGCTGGATAGAAACGATAGCCGCGTCCCGACAAGATAGGTCAGCGGGGCGCTGGTATTAACCCCTTGATTCCATCCCGGGATGGGATCATTCAGCGCGCTTTCGATCACCGATGGACGTACGATCGTCACATCGAGAGAGTCGCCCGCCGCCAATACCAACTGCTCACCGAGACTTTTCGTGTAGCTGTAAGTATTCGGCCAGCCCCATCCCAGCGCGCGTTCACGGCCAGCTTGTTTTAATCGTTCCTCGACCCATTGTTTGCGACGCGACTCGCCAACCCGATTATCGCCGTCATTTTCGTCACTTGCCGCCGCAGAATCCTCGGAACGGAACTCGGCCTGATGCGCCTGATCGCGTGATTCGGCTTCGACCCGCTCGCACGCGGTCAGAGCATCACGAATCTCGCGCTTGAGACTGAACTTTTCGCCGTTGCGCGGAGCCCAATCCTGCGGGATGTCATCTTCATAGCGATGACCGTCCGCGACACCCGCGGCATAGCACGTCGAGACATGGAGCAAGGCTGCGCGATGCTTTCGGCAGAACTCGATTACGTGATTGACTCCGGTGACGTTGATCGCGAGCGCCTTCTCCAACGATGCCTCGAAATTCACCAGCCCCGCGCAATGAATCACCGCGTCGAGGCTCTCATCATTCAGCACTTCCGCGCCGTCGGTAATCAGATCCGGTTCGGTGATATCGCCGGCGAGTACCGTGATCCGCTCCTCAACATAGCGATCAAATCGATCAACTAAATAATCTCGCAGCGGCCCGAGCGCCGGTGAATCGAGAATCTCGCGGCGTAATCGATTTAAGCTCGATTTGCGATCACCACGAATCAACAGAAATAGTCGTCCAATTTCTGGGTAATGACGCAAGAGCAAATGGATCAAGACCTTGCCGAGAAATCCGGTCGCGCCAGTGATTAAGATGCGCTTGCCGCGCAGCACCGTCGCGAGCGGCGGCATCGAGTCGTTATGAACGTTATTTATTCTTCTGTGCTCGCCATTGTTATTCGACATCGGCAATGACCAGTGGTGGCAGATGCAAGTAAGTAATAGTGGTGCTGCGTCCCTGGTCCGCAGTGGCCATCGCGATTGCTTCGTCAAGCGTATCCGCCGCTTCCCATCCGAGGCGGGCGGCGACTTCCGGCTCCTCACAACCGGCAGCAATTACGCGACCACAATGCTGCCGCGCCGGTTCGCCCCAATACCACATGTAGAACGGATGCACCCCGTGGTAGGCATGTCCGTAGCGATACATATGCCGATAGGTCGGGTTGTGTGCGAACTCGTGCTCGAATTGCTTCTCCAGTTCAACCGCATCAGTCGTTTCGCTAAGGCATCGATGGAAAAATTCGATGTAGCTCGGATGATGCTCCGGATGAAACTCGTCGCGCAGCGGATGACAGATGATCATCGTGCCGCCAGGTTTCACCAGCGGTTTGTTGCGAAACATGTTGAACAGATAGCCAAGCCCAGTGCACTGCACGAGCAGCGGATTCATGATCGAGTTGACGTTATATGGGCAAACATACGGCACGCCGACGATCAACACGTCGGATTGCCCTTTCACCGGCACCGCGTATTGCTGAAAAACCCGTGCGAGCGCCTGATTGTGCACCGATTCGGTTTCGCCCGCCCACACTCCAGTCATGCCGTAAGGCGCGGCGTACTGGTACAGCATCTGGCGCCGCAGATCATTTGATAGAGAGCCGAGCGTCCAGCGAAAGCCCTTGAGCCGCAATCGATCCCAGTCGTTAAAGCGGTCCTCGTTCTTCTGCATGAAATCGAGCATCCCGCCGTACATCTGCGTGTTGATCGCGGTCTCGATCGAAAAGACATTCAGCTGCTGATTGACCAGCTTGCCCATCCGATTCGCCGAGTTATGCAGTGCCGAGCGGGTCGGGTCCATGTAGGAGTGGCAATCGCGCAGCGTCGCGGGATTATGATGGTGCCGCAGGCTCTGATAAGGCGCGAGTCCGACTGCGACTGACTTATGACCGCCGTCCATCGGCACGAGATTGATATTCAAATAGAGCAGCAGGTCCGATTCCGCCGCGCGCCGCGACAGCCAGACCTCTTCCTGATGCTCAGTCTTGCCAAGCATCACGATCTCCGGGCGATTTTCTGCGTCGAAGTTGTAGAGCCGGTCGGGCCAATATTGTTTGAAGGCCCGTTCGCCGACCATCCGGCGAATCTCGGCTTCGGTCATCCGGCGATGTAGTGACGTGGCGACGATCAGATGAACATCGTCCACACCATAGTCAGCCAGCGTTTGCAGCACGGAGTTCAGGAGCCGCTCACGAATATCAGGCCGCCGCATCTGTGGCAGCGGCAAGCTGATATCGTCGATCGCGATTGTGACGCGCATATTCGGATTGAGCTGCGCGAACAATGGATCGGCGTTCAGCGGATGGAGCAGGGCGTAACGAATTGCTGTATCCGGATCGGGTAGTGGATCGAGCGGCGGTGGCGGATAGACTACGCGCGTGCCGGCCGGCAGCTTCTCGAACATGAAGTCGTCGCCATATGCAATCAGTCGCGGCTCCGAACGGCGATTGAGCGTCACGACCAGATCGCGGCGCGACTCCACGTCGTGCTTCAGCTCGGACGTTTTCAACTCTTTGAGTTTGGCTTCAGGCCGCGCCATCGAGTCGCCTCCGAATCCAGCTTTCGGCCTGCGCACGCATCTCGCGGGTTATCGCGGCACGCTTGCCCTTATCGGTGAAATGGATAATCGGCCATTGACGGCTCTGCGCGGTGGCGCTCAGCCGGCGATCAGGATTGACCGCCACCGGATGACCGAGGCAGGCCAGGAATGGCAGATCGTAATGTGAATCCGCGTAACCCCAGCATTTCTTCAGGTCGAGCTGATGCGCCGCGGCGTATTCTGCGCACCATCGCGCCTTTTCATCGCCGGCCATCACGGGAGGTTGCAGTCGTCCTGTCGCGCGATTGCGGTTATAGGCCAGCCGATTCGCCGCATACACGTCGATTTCAAGCCGCCGCGCGAGTGGCGCAGCCACGAAGTCCGGCGATCCGGTAACCAGCACCGGCTCAAGTCCGGCAGCGCGATTTGCTTCAATCATATCTTGCGCTTGCGGATAGAGATTTCGGAACAGTACGCGTTCGCAATACTCGTCGCCCACTTCTTCGAGCCGATCACGAGACACTCCCTTGAACAACTCGAACAAGACCAGATTGAGCAGGTAGCGATCGCGCCGCTCGGCAAGGTACAACGAGGGCAGCCGCGTTGCGAAATTAAGCAGATAGCTGATACGGCCGCTCCATTCGCCGAGATTGGCGAACAGATAAAGCGTCGTATGCAACAGGTTCAGCCCAACTAAAGTTCCGTCGAGGTCGTAAAACGCCGCGCCTTTTGACACGGCCCGCCCAGTGCGGGATTTTGCGGTTCGATGTACTGACATGTCAGTCTAGTTCACGCGGCAAAAAAACGCCTTTCATGGATGATTCATTCAAGATTTCCGCAATCAATTCGGGGCGCGCGACCCCGCGCAAACCGAAGTCCAGAATCTCTTCGGCGAGCCGCGCGATATCGCGCCGCCGCGCGCGCGAGGCCTGCGCGACAACTTCCTTGATTCCGCCGAGGATGCAGCATGCCGCGACGCGAGTATCACAGCGGCGTACCAGTCCCATCTCGATCCCTAAATCCAGTGAGCGCTGAATCTGATCAACCACGCGCTCATAGAAATCGATAATCCGCGCGTCTAGCTCGCGATCGAAGCCCATCGAGTGATTCAGCAGGATGTCAGTCAAATCGCGCTCGGATAGCACTAATGCCAACACACGCCGTAAATTGGCCCGCAGCTGCTCCACCGGGTTCGGCTCTCCTGGCCCCAGGCGCAACCGTTGAATTCGCATTCGCAACTCGCCCAGCACTTGGGCCAACAGTTCCTCGAAAAGCTCACGCTTGTTCTCGAAATAGAGATAGAAGGTCCCGCGGGCAATTCGCGCACGCGCGATGATGTCCGAAATATTGGTCTGATGGTAGCCTTTGCGGGCGAAAATCCGCTTGGCATGGCGCAGCACCTGTTCGCGCCTGGCTTCTTTTTCCATCTGTAGCTGAAGGACCTTTGGGAGCGAGGTTATGTGGGCAACTCGGATGATGTCAAATTGTCGTAACCATATCTTAACCGATTATCGACAGGGGTTAAGCAGGCCAAAATTCCTAAACGAGTTCACCCTTTAGGGTGTGTTGGTCGGCGTCGCAGTTGGCGTTGGACAGAAATTCGTACATGCCGAATTATCTTGACCGACCGCTACCGTGACCGTATTCGTGATGAGCTGCCCGATCTGCGCCGTCACGCACGCGCATCCCACGCTGGTTCCGAGGAATTCGCCGGAATCGACGGTCACGGGATTGCCGCATTGAGTGTTACTCGTCAGCGGTCCCGGGGGTTGCACGTTCCAGATCAAGGAGCAGCTCCCAGTCACATCATTGAAGAACTTTTTGCTCTTGGTAGTCTGCGAAAACTGTCCTTGAACATTGAACAGCAAACTATTCGCACCGGGCGGAGTGGCGACGGAAGTGGCCAGAATCGGTGAGCAACTCGGCGTCGCAGTTGGTGTCGGGGTTTTCGTCGGAAACTTGGTGTGCGTCGGCGACGGTGTTGGAGTCAATGTTGCCGGCGGTCCCGCGCAAATCACGATGCTCATCAACGAAATTGGTAATCCATTACTGGTAGTAGTGGTACTGCTGCCTCCGCCACAGCTCAGCAATAGCGCCGCCGCTACAAAGGACACCACCGGCCCCAACACCACACATCTGCGCATCCAGACCATCGAGCATTGAACGATGCCGACGCGCGCACGCGGTGTCAAGCACCATCTCTAATTGTCGATCTTCCTTCCTTTAGGAAACGGGAGTCTATGGTTAAATCCATTAAAAAAGCGGGCAATTGAGAGAGGGGGGATTCTCAATCAACGCCCGCTTTAGCGACCGCTTGTCTGGCGCAAGCGGCCATACGGTTGCAGGGAGGAGCAAGCAACCGGAGAACGTAGGGGAAGCTACCGTTCTCATTAAATTCGACGCCGCGCACCCGCGATTTATTCATCCCTTCGGCAAACCCAATACCCGCTCCCCGATAATATTGCGCTGGATTTCACTTGTTCCCCCGGCAATCGTCATCGTGCGCGAACCGAGCATCCGATAGCTCCATTTTCCACTATCAAGCGCAAACGCCGCACCCTGCTCAAACTGGCTGTAGGGGCCCAGTAACTCCATCGCGAACTTCGCGCTACGTAGGATCAAGTCGCTGACCGCGAGCTTGGCCCCGGAGCCTTCCGGACCGGGTGGTAATCCCTTTAACCGGCGGGTCAGTTGTCGCAAATTCGTGAAACGCAGCGCTGCCGCATCGCAGGCAAACTGCGCGATTTGTTGCCGAACGCTGGTATCGTCCCAGGCGGTTCCACTCTCGCGTGGCAACCGTTTAGCCAGTGCCGCGAGTTCCTTAACCGCCGCCATCGTGTCGCGTGCTGACCCCGATCCGATACTGCTCCGCTCGAACATCAAGGTCGTGACGGCGACCTGCCAGCCCTGATTCTTTTCGCCTACCAAGTTCTTCTTCGGTACACGAACATCCTCGAAGAATACCTCATTGAATCCGCGATCTCCGGTCATCTGCACTAGTGGTTTAACCGTCACGCCGGGACTGTGCATATCGACCAGCAAATACGAGATCCCCTTGTGCTTCGGCGCAGTAGGGTCTGTGCGTACGAGCAGGATACACATATCTGCGTGATGTGCCCCGGAGGTCCACACCTTCTGCCCATTTACGATGAAGTCGTCACCGTCTTCGACCGCCCGAGTTTGCAACGACGCGACATCCGAGCCGGCGTTCGGCTCCGAATAGCCCTGGCACCAGATTTCTTCCGCCGACAGGATTTTGGGGATATAGCGTTTCTTTTGTTCTTCGGTCGCCCAGTGCATCAGGGTCGGTCCAACTAGCGCAATTCCTAATCCATTCACCAAAGTCGGAGCTTTAATTCGCGCCAGTTCTTCGCCGAATACGATACTTTGTTCGAGGGTCGCACCGCGCCCGCCATATTCTTTCGGCCAAGTGATTCCGACCCACCCGCCGGAATGCATCTTTCGGTGCCACTTGAGATGGCGCTGCCAGCCGTCGCTACCCGCATCCATGAACTCGCCGATTTGATCGTCGGTTGCGCTCTGCTCGGGTCGATTCTTATCGAGCCACGCTCTGAATTCGCGCCGGAACGCCTCGGCCTTTTCGCTGTAAGTGAAATCCATCTATTCTCTATTCGCGCCGATAGGCTGAGCAAACCCATTGGCGGCCTTCAACCCTTATTGTAATTACAACCAGTGCTCAGCGCGAAGGTCTGCATGGCCATCGAAGCTGGTGTGGGAGGTGCCGCATGAGTCAGCAAACTAATTCTTATCAGGGCCAAATGAACGCGATCCGCCCTTTCAGGGGCGCCGAATTTCTCGACAGCCTCCACGACTCCCGCGAGATCTGGATTTATGGCGAGCGCGTCAAGGATGTCACCACCCATCCCGCTTTTCGCAATTCCGCGCGGATGCTTGCCCGCATGTACGACGCACTCCACGACCCCGCTCGGCAGCCGCGGCTGATTGCTCCTACCGACACCGGTAATGGCGGCTTCACTCATAAATTTTACAAGGTTCCGATGAGCACCGAGGAACTCGTCGCCAGCCGCGACGCGATCGTCGAATGGGCGCGCATCTCCTATGGATGGATGGGGCGCTCGCCGGACTACAAAGCCAGTCTGACTGGCACACTTGGCGCGAACACAGATTTTTATCATCCCTACGAAGCAAATGCCTTGAACTGGTATCGCAAAGCCCAGGAACGCTGTCTTTTCCTCAATCATGCGATTATCAATCCGCCGGTTGATAAGAGCCGCCCGGCCGGCGATGTGACCGACGTCTATGTGCGAGTTGAGCGCGAAACCGACGCGGGTGTAATTGTCAGCGGCGCGAAAGTCGTCGCGACCGGCTCTGCCCTCACGCACCATAATTTCATCGGATTCTACGGACCAACCCCGCTGGGCCGTCCCGAGATGGCGCTCTTCGCGATGATTCCGATGGACAGCCCGGGCGTCAAGCTCATCTGCCGCACCTCTTACGAGATGAACGCTGCTACTGTCGGCAGCCCCTTCGATTATCCGCTCTCCTCACGCGTGGACGAGAACGACGCGATTTTTATCCTCGATAAGGTCTTGGTGCCTTGGGAAAATCTCTTTGTCTATCGCGATCTTGAGAAGGCCAACGGTTTCTTCCCGCGTTCGGGCTTCATCCCGCGTTTCACGCTGCACGGATGTACTCGACTCGCCGTGAAGCTTGACTTTCTTGCGGGTCTTATCCTCAAGGCTGCCGAAGCAATCGGCTCGATTGACGGGCGCGCGGCGCAGGTGCAGGTCGGCGAAGTTTTGGCTTGGCGCAATATCTTTTGGGGGTTGTCCGACGCGATGGTCAAGTCGCCCGGCCCATGGGTCAACGGCGCAGTTCAGCCCAATACTAATTATGGGATGGCGTATCGATTCCTCGCGACAATCGCATATCCGCGAGTCAAAGAAATCGCCGAACAGACCATCTCCAGCGGGCTAATCTATCTCAATTCCCACGTCATCGATTTCAAGACTCCGGAGCTGCGTCCCTATCTCGACAAATACCTGCGCGGCTCGAACGGCTACGACGCAGTTGAGCGAGTCAAATTGCTCAAGCTTCTCTGGGATGCGATCGGTAGCGAATTTGGCGGACGCCATGAACTTTACGAGCGCAACTACGCGGGCAATTACGAGAATATCCGGCTGGAAAATCTGCCGACTGCGATCGCCACCGGCGACGCCGCTTACATCAAAAGCTTCGTCGAAAGCTTCATGGCCGAGTACGACTTCGACGGCTGGCTCGCCCCCGATTTGATCAATCCCAACGACATCAATCGTCTAGGCGGTAAGCGCTAGACGGCGTGCACGAGTAAGTTTCGTGAATTGCTTCGCGGAGACCCTTATTGATTTCTGACGCGGCTCGCGGACTCGCCTGCTCGGGATGACAAACTGAGGTTCTGCCGTGCGCACCTAATACCTACCCCTTCGGTAATCCGAGCACCCGCTCCCCGATGATGTTGTGTTGAATCTGATTCGTTCCAGCCGCGATCGTCCCCCCGCGCGCACTCAGCATCCGATACGACCATCGGCCCTCATCGATCGCTTTCGGCGCGAGATGCTCGAATTGGCTATAGGGTCCCAGCAACTCCATCGCGAACAACTCGATCTGAAGATTCAGCTCGCTCGCGCACAGCTTCATGATCGAACCCTCTGCTCCCGGCGGCAGCCCCTTCAAGCGCCTCGTTAGGTTCCGCAGATTCGTATAGCGGAGCGCCTCGGCTTCACATTTGAACTGCGCGATTCGTTGCCGGACGCTGGTGTCGTCCCACGCCGTTGCGCCATCACGACCGATCTGCCGCGCGAGCGTTGCTAACTCCTCGATTACAGCAATCAACGGCTGACCGCCGCCGCCCACGCCTCGTTCGAACATCAATGTCGTGATCGCCACCTGCCAGCCCTGATTCTTTTCGCCGACCAATAATTTCTTGGGCGTCCGGACATCATCAAAGAAGACTTCGTTGAAGCCCGCCGACCCGCTCATCTGAACGAGCGGTCGCACCGTTATCCCAGACGTCTTCATATCGACCAGTATGTAACTGATTCCGCGATGCTTCGGCGCTTCCGGATCGGTCCGGCACAGTACAAAAGCCCAATCCGCGTATTGTGCCTGCGACGTCCAAATCTTCTGTCCGTTGATCCTGAAGTAATCGCCTTCTTCGACCGCTTTGGTCTGTAGCGACGCGAGATCCGACCCCGAGTTCGGCTCCGAGTAGCCCTGACACCAGATTTCCTCGCCACTGACAATCTTCGGAATAAATCGCTTCTTTTGCTCCTCGGTGCCCCATTGCATTAGCGTTGGCCCGACCAGCGAGGGACCTGATCCGATGAAGGGCAGGGGAGCGCCCGCTCGTTGCAACTCCTCGTGATAGATAATCGTCTTGAGGATACTTAGGCCGCGACCGCCGAATTCCTTGGGCCAATCGACGCAAGTCCAGCCGCCCGAGGCGAGTTTGCGAAACCATCCGAGCTTGCGCCGCCAGTCTTCCTCGTCCTGCTCAAACGCTCCGGCCAGCGATTGCAGCGGCTCGCTCGGCGCATTGCGCTCCAGCCACGTCCGAAACTCCCGCCTAAACGCCTCATCCTCGTCGCTGTAGTTGAAATCCATAAACTTACCCTTAGCCGATCTCTTGCGGTGAGATTGAATTAACAATGATTCGCGTCTGATTGGAACAGAATCAGTTAACAATCAGGCAACGATTGACAGCCGCCGCGCGATCAAGCGAGATTTGATGCACTTCTCTGGAGGCTAATGCTCGATGCGACTGCTGCACACCATGATCCGCGTCAACGATCTCGACGAGACGCTTAAGTTCTACTGCGACGGCTTGGGAATGAAGCTCCTACGCAAAAAGGATTTTCCTAACGGCGAATTCACGCTGGCGTTTATCGGCTACAACGAGGAGAAGGATGGCGCTGTAATCGAGCTCACCTACAACTGGGGCAAGCAGGGCTATGATCAGGGCACCGCGTTCGGTCATCTCGCGATTAGTGTCGAAGACATCTATAAGAAATGCGCTGACCTCAAGAATCGAGGGGTCAACGTCGTGCGCGAACCTGGCCCGATGAAGTTTGGCGGCCCCGAGATCGCCTTCGTCGAAGACCCTAATGGCTACAAAATTGAGCTGGTTCAGCAGAAGGATAGTGCTGCGCTGAGTTTTAATTGAAGCCGCACCCAGCGATCAGTTCTGCACGCGAGATTCTTCGGTCGCAGACTCCCTCAGAATGACTTGAAGAGGTCGTCGTAGGACTAAATTTACGAGAGACTCGAAATTAAAAGCCAAAGTTGGGAGACGAACCGATATGAAAGCCGCTGCCTTCAAACAACAGAACCAGATGGGCATTATCGATGCGCCGACGCCCAAGGCCGGCGCGGGCGAGGTGGTGCTCAAAGTCCACAACTGCGGTATCTGCGGCTCTGATCTTCACGCTTGTCAGTACGGCTTCGGGATGCCCCCCGACTCGATCATGGGCCACGAATTCTGCGGCGAGATCGTTGAGCTCGGCAGCGGCGTAGGCGATTTCCAATTAGGGCAGCGCGTCGCCGGACTCCCGTTCGTAATGTGTGGTGAGTGCGAACGATGCAAGCGCGGGATGGAAATCCATTGCCACAACCTGCGCGGGCTCGGTCTGGGACAACTTCCGGGCGCTTACGCCGAGTTCGTCGCCTGCGCGACCACCAGCCTGTTCAAACTCCCCGACAATGTCTCCTCGCGCGATGGCGCGCTGGTTGAGCCGCTTTCAGTTGGCCTGCATGCCATTAAACGTACGAACGTCAAGCCTGGTGATACAGCTATAATCATGGGCGCCGGACCGATCGGGCTCGCGACTCTGACTTGGGCGAAAGGGAAGGGCGCTACCGTGGTAGTCTCCGAGCTGGCCGAAGGCCGTGCCGATCTCGCCCGCAAGCTCGGCGCTGATGTTGTGCTCAATCCCAACGCTCAGAATCCGGCGGAAAAAGTTCAGGAGCTGACCGGACGCACCCCCGACCTGATCTTCGAATGCATCGGTATCAAAGGTACGCTCGAGAACGCGATCAATATGATCGGACCTCGCGGCCAGATTGTGGTGGTGGGCGTCTGCATGGAGCCGGATCAGATCACGCCCGTGCGATGCATTTTCAAAGAAGTCAGCGTCAACTTCGTTTTGGGCTATGATCCCAGCGATTTCGACGAGACGATTAAGGCGCTGGCCAGCGGCACGATTAAACCGCAGCCGATGGTGACGGATATAATCCCGGTCGAGCAGGTGCCGGAGATGTTCCAGACGCTGCGGCATCCAGGAAGTCGCGCCAAGGTGCTGGTCGAATTTCCGCACTGACTAAGTAGCTGGAGATAAGTTTGCGGGCGAAAGTTAAGACTCCACCGGGTTCATGACCAAACCGGTGAGCAGCTTCGGGAAGAAGTAAGTGGATTTCTCGGGCATGGTCGCACCGGCGGCGGTGACGCGCTCAATATCGTGAACGGTCGGCGCATTCATCAGAAACGCTCCGGCGGCTGAGCCGGACAAGACTTCCGCGAGCGCGCCGGATGCATCGATGGTGTATTCGAGATTGCCGCCCGCACGAATCTCGTCAGGCTTGAGTCCGAAGATTCGATCGAAGATCAGAGAGTGCAACACCGACACGTCCAGTTCGCGAACCGCGGCGGGTGAATCGGGCATCATGGCCGATAAATCGGTCGTCGCACGGAGAGTCAGCAGCCTGAATTTGGGGTCGTTCGCGAGACTCACGCCGAGCACGCCCTGACCGCGCCGTGCAAGCTCGGACAGAAAACGCTTATGATCGTCGAATTCCTCGATCTTGAAATTACGGCGGCAACTATGGTCGAAAGAAGCAAAAGCTTCAGGCGAGAGTCGCCGCGCAATGCGATGAGTCGGCAGGATTACAAGGCCCGGATCGTCGAACGCGACCAGCGTCATCATCACATAGTCAAAGGGCTGCGTGGTTGTAGAAGATGAGCCGCGAGCGCAGCGGCGGCGATTTTCCAAAGCGGTCTCATAGCGATGGTGCCCGTCGGCAATCAAGATGCGAGGCGCTTCCAGCGCGCGCTGGACAGTTGCGATGTCCTGAGGACGATCTATTATGCGGATTTCGTTCTGGATTCCGAGACTGTCGAGCGCCGCCATCGACGGGTTTCGCTTGGCGGTCTCGACTAATAGATTCGTAAGAGACTGGTCGTCAGACGGATACAGTCCGAAGATTGAGCTTAGATTGACGCTGGTCGCTTCGAGCAGCCGCAACCGATCTTCTTTCGCCTTCGGGAAGGTGCGTTCATGCGGCAAGATGCGTCCGTTGCTGAACTCCTCCAGCCGCACACGCGCGACGATTCCAGTCCGTGTCCGCGATTGTCCGCTGTGCTCAAAAATTTGAGTGTAATGATACAGGGCTGGTCGCTCGGTGTGTTTCAGGACATGATCCGCACGCCAGGTTCGGAGTGTCTCAGCGGCGGAAGCATATGGATCGGAATCGCGGTTAAGCTCTAGCCGAATCACATTATACGGACTTTTTGCGTAAAGCTCGGTTTGCAGCTTCTTGTCGATCAGGTCATACGGCGGCGCAACGATCTGGTCGAGCGAGCCAACTCTGGCATCATCATAAGTAAGAGCCGAGAAAGGCTCAATGCGATACGTCAGCGTGCTCATAATCGAACCTGCGTCGCGATGGTCGTCAGCGCCGACGCGTCAATCGCACCCGCGCGTACGATGCGGTAAGTCTCACCAATCAATTCAATTACGGTAGATGCGCGGTTTCCGCTCAAGCTCTCCGAATCTTCAAGTATCACTTTAATGCGTCTTAAAAGCACGGTGTCCAGGTCGTGCGCCATGCGAACCGGCGGATGCCCTTTTAGATTGGCGCTGGTTGCGGTAATCGGTCTTCCGAGTCCGCGGGCCAACGCACGCGCAACCGGATGCGACGAAATTCGCACGCCCACCCCTGCGGGACCAACAATCGAATCATGTAGGCCGGCGCGCGCCGGCAAGACCATCGTGAGCGGCCCTGGCCAGAACGCCTCCGCGAAATGGCGGGCGAGAGGCGAAACTTCGCGCGCCAAAGCAAAGGCTGCAGTTACGTCCGCAGCAATCAAAGCAAAGGGACTCGCGGGGTCGCGCTCCTTCAGAGTGGTGAGTCGCTCCAGCGCTTCAGCGCATTCAATGTCGGCGGCAATCCCATAGAAAGTCTCAGTCGGATAAACCACTAAGTCTCCGGCGCGCAATGCCTCGAGCGCCGCATCAAGCTTCGGATGGTTCTCAGCGTCCATTAGGATGCTCGATCGCGCGGCGTCCGATGTCGCGACGTAGATGCTTGCTTTCGAATTGGATCAAGTCGGCTGCCTGATAAGCTGCAGCGAGCGCTTGCTCCAGAGTCGCTGAAGCGGCAGTCACGGCGAGTACGCGGCCGCCATCAGTAACTAGCCTGCCTGCCTCGTCTAGAGTAGTTCCGGCGTGGAAAACTTTGATCCGCGTCTTGTCGAGCGCCCAGTGAGTTTTGAGCGCCGAGGGTTCGCTGCCGTCGATCTTTTCCAATCCCTCGATAGCAAGGCCTTTACGATAATCGCCAGGGTAGCCTCCGGAGGTAAGCACCACTGAGATTGCGCTGCGCTTCGCGAGCCTGACCGAGGCGTCGCGCAGCTTGCCTTGCGCCGCGGCCAGCAGCGTTGCGCCGAGGTCGCCGTCAAATCGCATCATCAGAGCCTCGCATTCCGGATCACCGAAGCGGACGTTGAATTCGAGGACATTGATGCGATCGCCCTCGATGCGATCGCCCTCGACCATCAGGCCGGCGAAAAGAACTCCCGTGAATGGCGTCCCGCGAGTCGCCATCTGGGCCAAAACAGGCCGGATCACCTCGCGCATGACTCTTTCTTCAAAGGCCGCATCGAAGCGTGGCACCGGGGAGTAGGCGCCCATCCCGCCGGTATTCGGGCCCGCGATCGCCGTCGAAGACGGCCTTATGATCCTGCACCATGCCGAAGGGCATGGCATCGAGGCCGTCACACAAGGCAAAGAACGATAATTCCTCGCCTTGAAGCCGCTCTTCGATTACAACTGTCGCGCCAGCCGCGCCGAAGCGTTTTCGTTCAAGCGCGTCGAGCACCGCTTCGTGCGCCTGCGCAGCATCATCGCAAACGCTGACACCTTTACCGAGCGCGAGGCCGTCGGCCTTGACGACCAGCGGGCCGCTATGTTGTTGGATATAATCGAGCGCCGGTCCGCGAGCATTGAAGGACTGTCCATCGGCGGTCGCGACACCCGATGCGCGCATCACGGATTTCGCGAAGGCTTTGCTGGTTTCGAGCTGAGCCGCAGCACGTGACGGTCCGAAGATCGCGAGTCCGCGGGCACGGAACTCGTCAACTATGCCTGCCGCCAACGGGTCTTCGGGACCGACGATAGTGAGATCAATCTTGTCGCGCTCGACAAAGCCAGCTAAAGAGGAAATATCGGTCGGCAGAATCGGGACCGGCTTGGCGAGCCGGTTAATTCCCGGATTTCCGCCCGCACAGAAGATTGCCACTACAGAAGGGCTCTGGTTGAGACGCCAGCAGAGCGCGTGCTCGCGCGCACCCTTTCCGATCACCAGCACCTTCATCGCGCCGAATTATAGCGGTACCCGGTTCAGGAACAGAGAGGAGGCATAGAGCGCAGGTCAACTTTTAGGCCGGACGCTTCTACGGCGTCCGGCCTAAAGATAACCCGAAAGAGATCAGGCGGCGCGACGGGGACGCGCAACGTCTTTCGCGTGCACCTTCTCGGCGACCGGTTCAAAGATGCGCGCGTTCGCTCCTTTAAGATCGATGGCGTCGCTCATGACCATATCAGGCGTGCCGCCGCGCGATTGCAGGTCTTTCAGTGATGCGGCGAGGTCGTCGGTCTCGATTTCATAGAGAGCGAGGTACTGGTACGACTTGTCGGCTTTCGGTCCGGCCTGGGTCTCAGCGAGGCGAAAGCGCTGCGCGCAGACGAAGCCTGAGGCGTTCAGTACGTCGGGAATATGCTGCTCGTTGTACCATCGATTGAACTCCGCATCCTTGCCCGGTGTTGGATTAGTCAGAACTACAAATGTGTATTTTGTCATGGCAGTGTTCCTCCGCGTATCAGTGATAAGACAACTTCAAACCTATTCCGATCAAATATGCAACCGGAATCAGCTCGAAGCTGTAGCGAGCCTTACGGACCGCATTCCACGCTCAGTCTCAGCCGTTTCTTCTGCGTCAGTTTATCGAGCAGCCTCAGCAGCATCTCAGGCCCGCCATCATGCACGATATTCACTTTGTTGCCGTTGGGTCATTCCTTGAGATTGCGATGCTGCGCTTCGAGCACAGTGCGATCCTCACGGAAGGCGGTATCGACTGCTTCAAACAACATATCGCTCAAGCCGGGCCGATCAGTCGCCTTGCTGCTGCCCCACGAATAGTAATACTCACAAGTATCCTCGTCCACCGGAGTTACTGCTTGAGACGAATAGCTATCGAGTATCAACTGACCATTGGAAGGTCCCTCGATATTAGTACCGGATGTGAACGTCTGGAAATGGATGACGAAGTTGCAGGGCAAAGTCATGTCTATTTCAATATCCAAATCGAATAGCATGTCGGGGGGAAACAGGTGCTTCGCGAAAGCCGGGGCGGGCACGCCGCGATACCACGCGACATTATTGACGCCGCGCGGGGTCATCGTGCGCTTGACCTTTTGATAAATCCAGGCATCGGTACCGCCGAGGGTTTGCGGATGAATCCACTGGAGATGGCTCAAGTCCATGAGGTTAGCAATCTCCAGCCGATGATTGGCTTTGACCGTTATTTTCGAGGTTCTGATGCGCCAATCGGGATCGCCGGGACCGACCGCGAAGCAGATGAGGTTAGCGTCAGCTTTGGCCGGGTCGCCCATCCAGACCCAAATCCAGTTATCTTTTTCGACTACTGGAAAGGTGCGGACCCACGCGGTGGCGGGAATCGAGCGCTGACCGGGGATTTCGACACATTTGCCGTCGGGGCCGAATTTCATCCCGTGATACATACATCGGAGCGAGTCGCCTTCCTTGCGGCCGAGATGGAGGGCGGCTTGCCGATGCGCGCAGCGGTCTTCCATCGCGACCACTGCGCCGTCGGGTTTGCGGTAGAGAACGAGAGGCTCGTTGGCGAGGCGCGCGCGAGGAGGGAATCCTTGCTTTGACTGAGTTCGTAATCCCATCCGGCGTAATACCAGGCATTTTTTAGAAACATGAGGGAATCCTAGTTAAAGGTGGTTATTAATATCTAGCACAAAGTGTATGTTTCACGTGAAACATCGCTCTGATGCGGGCGATTGATTTAGACAATCCTCACCTGGCCATTTTCTTTAGGATAGGGAGGGGAATTCTTTGCGAGAGCGCCGCAGTCAAAATCGATGTTCACGTGAAACATCGATGGATAGGACGAGCAAGGGCGGGCGGGGCGAAAGCGGCGAGCAGAATCGGGATAGTTGTGTAGCGTTTCACCCTTGACGGACCGAGAATTGTGAATTGCGGGATGAATGCTAGAGTCCGACGGCGATGGGGGGAATGCAGCGACGATGAGTGGGGATTCGACGCAGATTCACGAGACGAGCTTTTGTGCGCGCGTCGCGGAGTGGACCAACCTCTTTCTGGCGGACACGGACTCGCCGTTCGCATTTGCCGATATCGAAGGCTACGGCGCAGGCGCGATGCGCCGTACGCGCAAGGATTTGCGACTGTCGGATCGAATAAGCGGCGGGCTCGCCTTAACCGGTGAAGTGCGGATGCCGGGAGCGCGTGAGGACGACCCTTACGGACCGATGGCGGATGACGCTTCGCGCAAAGCCAGTAACGCCGGGGTCAGATATTTCTTCACCTGGAATGTAAATACTTTCGTGCTGTGGGATCACAGCCGCTACACCGCGCCGTTGCTCGAGCGACGGGTGCGGGAATGGCCGCTCGGGCGCCAACTGCGCAATTCCGCTGAAGTCGGACGCACCGAGAACCTGGACTACATCCGAACGAAGTTTCTGCCCAAGCTATTGTTTGATCTTGGGAGGATTTACCAAGGGCAGCAACCGGATTGGGCGATGGCGCCGGCCGACATTTTCATCCGATCACTGTAGGCCGCGCTGATCTGGCCGATCGAGACGACGCGCGCATTTCCGGCGAGCAAGTCCGCCACCACGAAGGATTTCGAGCGACGGCTACAAGACTGGATGGTTGAGCAGGGCTGGGAGGTGGTGCGCAAGAACGAGAAAAATGGAATGCCGATGTGCGGCGCGCGGCGGAAACGCTCGTACATTTGCTGGCGAATCGACTGAATCTTCTACCAGGCGCTGAGGGTGCGATTTGAGAGATTACCGCGTTTGCAATTCAAGGGCGTGACAGGCGGCTGACGCGTGGGCGCATCTGCAACGCTTATTTGGGCGGGCAGTGGCGGAGAGCGGCGACTATGAGCCGCTGTTCTATCCCGGACGAAAATGATTGGGCTGGGCAGCAAGTATTCGAGGGGAAGGGTGCGATTGAGGCGTGGCAGCGAGCGCTGAACGGAATCGAACGGTACGACTTTGGGAGCCTCGGGTCGGATGTGGTGGGCAAGGTTTTTCAGCGGCTAGTCGGGCCCCGAGGAGCGGCAGCGCTGGGGACAGTATTTCACCAGCGATGATGCAGTGGATCTGATTAATTCCTTCTGTATCCGTGAGGCGGACGGGACGGTGCTCGATCCGGCGTGCGGGAGCGGGAGTTTTTGGTGCGAGCCTATTATCGCAAGCGATGGCTAGAGCCGTACTATTGACCCGATCCGGAGACAATTCGGCAAAAGCATCGTGTTTCAAATCACGCGGAGGCAAGAATGCCTGCACTTGAGCAGGCACGGCTCACTACGTTGCAATCCGGCGGAATCGGTTAGCGCGCCGTATGAAATCCGAGGATGGTCGTTGAGCCGGATCGGGTGGAAGGAAGATACGCCCGAGCGGAGCCTTAAACGCTTCCAAGCCATCAGCAAGTTTCAACGGCCGGGGCGCGCGAACACGACTGTCGCTCAGATGCATATTGAATTGTCGTCGAGATAAATAAGGCCAGCGTCGAAGGCCCGATGGTACGTGGGTGAAAGCGCGATGCCGTTTCGCAGAGAGCTCCGCCCCTTCCTGCTGTTGAAGCCGAATTTAATACGTATTTGTCAAAAATTCGAAGCTAGATACCAGAGTTGACCGTCTAACCGAATTTCACCTTGACGTTTTAGGTGCTGCTCTGCGTTCCGCACGTAGTGCTTCCACCTTTTCCCAAAGCGTACTCCGTCGATAACGCGTTCTATCGAATCGTCGCACAGATCGGGGTGTAACAGCTGCACTAAGGGGTGAAGCTCCTGAGTCCGCAGAGGGCCTTTTGCAAGAAGAAACTTGATGGTTTCAGAGAAAATAGCCTGCGTCGTCCTATCCTTAGCCCGATACCGCAGTAGCTGAACTCGAGTCGATTCTAATAGTTCTTTGAAGGCGCGCTGCGCTTGCTTACGAACGGAGTTTTGGGCCTCCCGGTAAGATACAGTGAGATCTCGCATTTCCTCTGCGATTGTCGCTATCTCGTTTATCGGAATCTTTGCACCCAGCTTACTGTAGTTTTCCAGGTCGGATCGGACTTCAGTAACTGTACGTTCCACCGCGAGTGCGACGCCATATTCCACATTTCCCGATAATCCCGGTCTAGTGAGATTGCCAGACGTTAAGATCGCCATTTTGCGATCGGCTACGTAAACCTTTGCGTGGACACTTGGTAGGTGTGTGAGCTCGAATTTGGGAACAGTTCGGACGAGATCATCTATCGCGTCGAGATCCAAAGAACCTGATAAAACACTCTCTGGTCTGAGATCGGTAGTAAGCCTGAGATGTACGGAGCCGAGAATCCCCGCTTATCCAATTTGTGAGCTATGTACTCAGTGGCGAAGCGGGTGACGAATGGACAGGCTATCAGGAGCTCATCGTGCACGACTGAGAGAAGCTCTCCTAGATTTTCGATCCAGGGACTCCGAAGGAGCATCACCTCATGACCCTTTGGCATCAAGTGGGGTGCCAGACTACTCGCCTTTTCCTGTCGTATCGGCAGCCGCCACCGTTGATTCGCGCGTATTCAAGCCCTGCCGCTTCATCGGAGCAGAACCTCACGCAAGTATCGCACCGCTCGATGACGCGGTACCCCAATTTATCCTGCAGCCCTGCCAGAATTCCCCTTATCCCGGACAAATCGCTCCTCTCCTCTGGCATTCGCAAATCATGCCTTAAATTCCTTGAATAGGTATATCCAGATATTTGAAAAACAACGATCGCGTCGGTCGGCTTGGAATCCAGGAGCCGCCAATATCGACGACTAGTGAACCCGACGGTTTCAGAATTCTTTTGAACTCTTTGCCGAAAGGCCTAAACCACTCGACGTATTTATGACTCTCTACGTTTCCATAGTCCTTCTTCCGAACAAGTCCGAATGGGGGATTGGTAACGATAAGATCGATCGATTTCGCTGGCAGGCTCCCAATCCGCTCCAGCGCATCGCCGTGAACGATTTGTCCGCGTTTGTCTGATAAAATACCGGCATTCAGTCAAAGCGCACGGTATCAGAAATGCCAAGGTCATGTCACGAGACTCTATGCGACGAAGATCGACAACCTCGTGATGCGGATGGCGGAGCTCGGAATGCGGGGAGAAGTCAATGCGGCTGAAGGCGAAAGCGACTGCGTGCTCGTGCTGGAAGAATTGGAATCGCGGCTAAGTGCGGCGGAACATGAGTTCGAGACAATCGCATCGGAGCGGGTTGCGGAGGAGAAGAAACGCGCCGAGATCGTCGCGATGCTGATGCGCTGGCGGATTCATGGGAAGCCTCGCAGAGGCCTCCGGCAAGAGCCCGTGGACGGGGATGAAGCGGCGTCCGCCGCGAGCGATTAGGGAGACGTCGAATTGCCGGAGAGAGTGACTTCGTGCAGGCGGAGAAGATGATTCGGGACGCGTTGCGTGGGACGGCGCCGCGGGGCGAATCGACTAGTTGGTCGCGCGAATCCTGGGAGCCGAGGCGAGTACGCAGCGGAGATCGAAACGGTGGTGGAGCGGTTTGATCGCCGCATCAGGAAGCCGCGAGATTCCACGCCTCCACTGCGGTCAGGGGTGTCACGATATCATAGCTCGATTCGAGGCGCGCCACTATGCGCGAGTGTCGGCGCTGAATGACAGAAAGAATTCGTGCCTGAATGATGGGGCTGGCGCCCCGGTCAAGCAACCGTTACCGGCTTCACGCTGAGGCGTGAAGCTGTCCGAGGTCCTTCGACACGGCTCGCGAGTTCCTTCGTCGCCATGGCTCCTCGGGACCCCTCGCCAGCTCGTCGACTCAGGATGACAGCAAAGAGGGAGCGCGCAGACTGGGCGTGGGTGGAACGGGAAAGCATCGCTACGCGCAGGTCCTTCGACTGTGCTCGAGGACTCGCTCCGCTCAGGATGACAGAAGAGAGGCGGCGCGCAGATTGACCTGCGACTATTGTACTTGTGACTCGCGTAACGTGCCGATTTCCTCCCAGGAATAGCCGAGTTCGAGCAGGATTTCCTCGGTGTGCTGGCCGTGCTCGGGCGGCGGAGCAGCATCGTGGGCGATTTCACCGTTGAGCGTGACGGGGCATCCGGTGACGGTGATTTTGCCGGCCGCCGGATGATCCATATCGAGCAGGTAGCCATTGATGCGAGCCTGTTCGCTGGAGAGGACTTGATGATAGTCGGCGACATCGGTGATCAGGATATCGGCGTCGTTGAGCAGCTTGAGCCATTCGGCGGTGGTTTTGGTCGGGAAGATGCCGTCGAGGACCTTTTCGATCTTCGCGCCGTGAAAATGGCGGCTGACATTGTCGCACTCGGGGTCGTTCTGGAGATGCTCGATGCCCATGATTTGGCAGAAGCGGGGCCATCGCGCGTCGTCCACGCCGATCATGCAGACGTAGCCATCTTTGGTGCGGAACGCACCGACGATGCCGTGCAGGAAAGGATGGCCGCGACCGGCTTTGCCCGGCTCCTCGCCGGTAAGTGAAGTGTAGTTCAGTTCGAAGCCCTGTGCGGCGATCATCGTGCCGTAGATCGAGGCGTCGATATGCTGGCCCTGACCGGTGCGCTCGCGGGCGAACAAGGCGGCGAGTACACCGCCGGCAAGTGAGAGCGCCCCCGCCTGATCGGCAATAGTTGCGCCGGCCGGGAGGGGATTATCTTCGGGCATCCCGGTTTTTGACATCAAGCCGCTAGCGGCCTGCGCCAGAGTATCGCGGCTGGGGCGCATCGCCCACGGTCCGATCGGTCCCCATGAGCTGGCCTGCGCGAAGATGATTTTCGGATTGAGCCGGCGCAGCGCGTCGTAGCCGAGTCCCAAGCGGTCGAGCACGCCCGGGCGGTAGTTGGTCAGGATGACATCATAGGATTGGGCCATCCGCTTGACGACTTCGACACCGGCGGGCTTTTTCAGATCGATGGTGATGCTGCGCTTCCCACGGTTCATCGCGATGAAGTAGTGGGAGAGCTTCGCGTTTTTGACCTTGGGTCCGCCGATCAATTGGGCGAGCAGCCAACGGCTGAGATCGCCGGTCTCACGATTTTCGACTTTAGTGATTTCGGCGCCGAGATCGCTCAGAAAGAGTCCGGCGAAGGGACCTTGGATTTCCTGGGCGATTTCGATGATGCGGACACCTGCTAAGGGTTTGCTCATGCGGTAGTCAGCCTTATTGGGATGATCGGGTACTCGATAATCGCGAGCTTAGCATCGGGAGAATATCCAGCAAGCTTTAGTGAGGTTGTAAGATTATGCTGCGGGCGCGATGACACGGAGTATCTATGAGTTTCCGGAGATTTTTCGGCTGGTCCATCTGGAGCGACCGGGAGATATCGAGAAAGAGGTAAGCTTTCTCAAGGAGGTCTGGGAACGGCACTTAAAGCGGCCGGCGCGGCGAGTGCTCGATATTGCGTGCGGGGACTCACCGCACGGACAGATACTGGCGAGGGAGGGGAGCACGGTAGTGGGGATCGATCGCGCGCCGACGATGATCGCAGCGGGGCGGGAGAAGGGAAGCGCAATGAGG
This sequence comes from uncultured Pseudomonadota bacterium, assembly GCA_963795945.1. Lineage (GTDB taxonomy): Bacteria > Desulfobacterota > Binatia > Binatales > Binataceae > JAJPHI01. Next base: position 128,155 of record CAWCJN010000007.1, on the reverse strand, counting down.
TTCTATCGACGCGAGATCGAGCGCTTCCGAATTCCGGAGGGGCGGTTCGACGCAGCGATTTTCATGTCGGAGACTTTTCCAGTAATCGAGAGCAATAGAAATCTAATGTATCACTTTAAGTCTGTGGGACGGGCGCTGCGGCGCGGTGGAGTCTATTGCGTCGATATCGATCGTCACGACGGGGTCGAGCTAATGGAGCGACGGAAGCTGTGGCGGGAGCGTAATGTCAGGGTAGGGCGGACCGTAGTGGAAATACGGGAGTTCTATCAGCCGATCAGGTGGGATGAAGGGCTGCATTCGATTTATGAGCTGGAGTGCACGATCCACTTTCCGGGAGATGAGGTGATAACGCGCGACATTATCCCGGTGCGGTATATCACGCCGCCATTGATGGAACTGGCGGCGCGAGCGTCGGGAATATTCAAGATGATCGCGGCCTATGCGGATCTATCGATGAAGCGACCGATAGAGCGGTGTTATGGGAGATGGATGGCGGTGCTGCGGAAGACCTAACCCTGGCATTATTTCAGAGACAGTCAGGTGAGATTCTTCGTCGCAAAGCTCCTCAGAATGATGCGTGGAGTAAGATATCGGCTCGATGCCGCGGTCGAGAGCAGCAAAATGCAATTTCTAATTTGGGTGATAACACAGTTGGCTCACCCGTAAACGGATGGCAAGCTAGGGAGCGTGAGATTCAAGAACTATACGCTGTATCGTGGCTACCCGGCTGTGACCAAATTTCGGCCTTTGCCGTGCTGATTGCCTACATGGACGAAAGTGGCACGCACGATCCAACCGGCGGGCAACGCGGGTCTGAAGTCGCTGCCATTGCCGGTTATGTCTCAACCTATAAGGGGTGGGTGCGTTTTCAAAGAGAATGGCGGAAAGTGCTGCGGCATTTTGGCGTTCGAGTTTTTCATATGGTCGATTACGCTCAAGGCGTCGGTGAATTTAAGAATTGGTCAAAACCAAAGCGAGACGCATTTCTTTTGGCGCTGACCGCCGTAATCGACGACCATAAGCTCTTTGGTTTGGGCGGAGTGATTTCGGTTAAAGACTACGATTCCGTGCTGCCGAAACCTGTAAAGGCGGAGGCGAAACATCCTTACTATTTTTGTTTCGCCTTGCTGATGAGGACGCTGCGGCAATTCGCGGCAAGCCTACCTGCGGGACGCATCGATTTTATTTTCTACCGCAAGAGGAAATATCAAGGGACCATAGAGGAAATGTTCGATGGTCTAAAAGCAAATAACGCGGATCACGCGAACAGACTCGGTGAAGTCAACTTTCGCGCTAAGGACGTATTCACGCCGCTTCAAGCTGCGGATTATTTCGTGTACGAAGTGCGACGTTATGCAGCGGATAGGTTCTATGGCTCTTCGCGTCCAACGCGTAAATCTATGGAAGCTTTGATGAAAGACAAAGACCTCATCGTCGGGTTTTGGGATGCCGATGACTTGCGCGTTTACGCTCAATCGCGGATGGAATACTTCGCTCGTCAGGGCTGATAATTTGTTCTTTAGGAAGCACCATAACGTGTCGCACGAGATTGATAAACTTCTCGCGTGGCGTATCGCCCTGAATGGGCGGGAACTTCATTTTCGCTTTCGACATTGGCCTCTACCTTGCCGTGGTTTAGAGTCACGTCGTAGGGATGACGTTCTTGCCAGTCAGTTCATTATAGGTCAGGCGTCGGCCAAACGCGGCGCTGGCGGTTTCCGCAAACCGAGTGGCGTCGCTTCCCTTACGCTCATTGTAGCGAAATGCTTGCTCATCCAGATAGCGGAACAGATGGAAGGGTTCGACACTGACGTAAGTGCCTTTGATGCCACGTTGAGCAGACTCCAGAAGTTCTCGATACCGTTGGTATGTACATTTCCTTCTACATACTTTTCGGCATGATTCACGAATTGATGAACGTAGTTCTTGTTGAGTCCGGTATAGGAAGCCAGTTCATCGGTGAACACTTCCGCTCCGCCAGTAACATGCGCCTTGACGTGATCCTGCAAGGTTCTTTTCTTGCGGTTTCGGATATGAGTAACGTGGACTTTGCCGCTTTCACGGTCAAACAAGCCGACAACCAATTCCTTGCCAGCGCCGCCAGTGCCCTTGATCTTTTCGGCTTTCTTATCTGCGTGCATGTTGCGCGCGAGTCCGCCGATAAAGGTTTCATTGGCTTCAACCGGACCGGCTCCGCCCATTTTATCGAAGGTGCAGCGTTGCATGGCTTTACGGATGCGATGGAGCATGAACCATGCGGTTTGTTGAGTCACGTCCAGATCGCGAGCGGCTTCATAGGAACTGATGCCATTCTTGCAATTAGCGATTAGCCACATAGCAACGAGCCACTTATCGAGCGAAAGCGGACTATCCTCGAAGATCGAACCGACCTTGATCGAGAACTGACGTTTGGCGTGATTATTCTTGCACTTCCACAAGCGACGGGTTTTCAGAAAGCTTACTTCTTTGCTGGCGCAATACGGACAGACCACGCCATCGGGCCAACGCAAGTCAGCAAGCAGTTTCAGGCTCCGGTCGGGATCGGAGAAATAACGGACCGCATCGAGCAGATTAGTCGGCCAAGCAACCTGTTCCATGCGTCTAATCTAGCAAGGAATTACAGGTGAGTCAACTAGGTTATTGCCCTAATTTGGGCCTTCTGCTTTACGGGAATTGGCAATCAGAGGCGTGCATCGTCGATCATATTAGAGGAAGCATCCGCTGATTTTGCTGATAGACTGAAGGATTGAGAAACCTAGCTAGGAAAGATTGCTAGCGTCCTGCGTCGCGGCCCGCCGACGCAACTTCAGATTCAGATTCGGCGCTTGCCGGGAATTGTCGACTTCGACAGTGAGGTAATCCAAACGTGTCGTCGAAAATTTGGTATATTTTGGCGCTGGGATTATTTCTGCGCGTTCTGCTGCCCGCGTCAGCCTACGTTTATACTGACGATTCGACGATTTTTTATGGCGGCGATAGTGTGCAGTACATCGTGTCGGCGGGGGAGCTCGTCACGCATCACCGCTTCTACTCTGACGGTTCGGAGCGGGCTCGCGCCTGGAACTGGCCGATTGCGCCGGCTCCGGAAATTCTCCGAACTCCTGGGTATCCTTTAATGCTCGCCGCGAGCCTGCTGACAGGACATTTCATTCTCGCGACGATCGCACTGCAAATACTGCTTAGTTGCCTTACGATATATCTCGTATATCGGATCGCGGACCTCCTGTTCGAAGATGAGCGGATCTCCCTGGGCGCCGCAGCACTCTATGCGATAGAACCGTTAGCCCTCCTGTTTTCGAGCCTTATCTCAACCGAAACTTTGTTCACGGCCGTATTCATGATCGGAGTGTACTATCTTGTTAAATACTTAAAGCGACAATCACTAACTGAGCTGCTATTGTCCGCCAGCGCTTTGGCAGCCTCGGTTTACGTTCGACCAGTCGGTTATTTTTTACCTTTTTTGATCGCACTCGGATTGGCAGTCCGGGCACTGGTTTCGACTCAAAAGAACAAGTTTAGGCTCCTGGCTCATCTGATCGCTTTCTTGGTAGTTTCCTTCACGCTCACCGGACTTTGGCGCATTCGGAATAAGATGGTAATGGGCTTTTCCGGTTTCTCGTCAGTTTTTAGTGAGGATATATACTGCAATACCGCCGCATCGGTTCTAGCCGCCGAGCGGAATCTACCCGATCGCGAAATGCAGGACCGCATGGGCTGTTACGATCTGCGCGTCTATCTTCGACACCATCCGGAGCAGAGGAACCAGCCTGTCGCTCAACTTTTCGAGCATGAACGCTCTGATGCTCTGCGCATACTTTTCCGCAATCCGCTGACTTTCAGCCGCATATATTTAGCAGGCGTAATCCGCGGCGTGTTCGATCCAGGTTCGACTGAATTCGTTAGATTCTACGATCTTTATCCTAAGCAGAATGATCTGCTTGAGACGGCAGTCGATGATGGACCTCGCGGGGCTTTGAAGGCTCTATTGCTCGACCAATCGCTTGCATGGAGCACCATAGCGCTACTCGCACTCCAGCTTTTATACCTCTCCAGTGCAGGGATTGCTGCTTTCAAGGAGTCCAGATGGGAACCTGCCATTTTGATCATATCGGTCATCATGGGCTACTACTTGGTCCTTCCGGGCGGAGCCTCAGACTGGGGCCGTTATCGCCATCCTGCGATGCCCATCATTTGTATTTTGGCCAGCTGTAGTCTGCTGCGCAGCAGAGCACGAGCTGAGTCGTCTGCATATAGTGAGAGAGTGGCGGCGGGCCTCCTTGTGCCAGACGTACGCATTTCCAATCAAGCACCAGGTGCGGGCTCAAGCGAAGTCTTAGCTCATGAGAGCATCCGAGCGCTCCGGCGCGGATGAGTCCGTAAACGCTCAATGGCTGAGCGCGGTTAGCACGGCAGGAGAAAGTTTATCCGCGTGCGACACTAACATCGTAATCTGCCAGCGCTCAGTCGCGGATAAGGCGCCTTCAAATCCGGGCATACCCGAAAGCCGGATTCCATGCGTTATCTTCCAGTACGTAACGCCTTCAGGATCATCCGTTACCATATCTTTGTACTCGAAAAGCTGCGGCGGTTTGGGGAACATTCCGAGGGCTGCGTCTGTGGGCTTCTGCCCTGGAAGGCCATGACAAAAGGCGGAGCGCGCTTTGAATTGGCGTGCGCCCACCAGGAGGTTGACCTCGGTGAATGGTAAGGGATTTTTCAGGTTAGCGGCAGCTCCGAAACTTGCGCGCAACGCTATATGGGCGACTGTCGCTACCAGGGGCAGCGGGTTCGCCGTAGTCTCCATCGAGATCCCCCCGATTTCAAAAACAGATAACTACCGACGAAAAGCACCATCAAAGTAGTAATGGCACCAACGAGAAACCATCCAATACGTACGCCATTGATCGCTCCTGAAAATTGATCTTTGACGAGGAGACGGACTACTGAGCAGACGCTTCAGCCCATCATCGCATGATCTCTCCTTGTCGGCGGAAATAAAAATACTTTCACCCAAAGCTCGAAATGATAGCATGGGATGCATAGTCTGGCGGCGGCCTCGAAATAATATCAGCAATGGCTTGAGGCGAGTCTTACCCATTCCGATTCGACATTGAGTAGCTTCTTCTGAAAGCAAAGTAATTCGAAAATACGTACGGGAATCAGGATCCATCCGCTGTGGGATTTTATTATGACCAGGTCCAGGCGCGAAGATTTGTCCCGGGTGTTTCTGCTAACTGTATTTCTGCTTCTAACAGGCAGGCGGGCAGCATCCGCTCAAACACAGACCCGTGCAAGCTACTGCGGCGAGTTCGCGTCGGATTTCAAATACCTGGTCAACAATACTGCGGATGACGCAATCGATGTGGTCACTGCCCCACTTCATATTGAGCAAGCGGGCAACTGCTGCGCTCGCCGCAGTTTTATCTGGTACTGGGCGGAGCAGGGGCGCTATGGGGTGGATCGTTCGCGCTGGACCAGACCATGCGAAGCCATCTGCGGAGCATGTCATCAAGCGACGCTGATCTGCTGCAGAACGTCAGCTATGGATCAGTAGCCGGGGCGACCGCATTGCTTTATGGCTATGGATTGTACGAGAACGATTCACGCGCGCGTGAAGATGCACTGACAGCCGGCATGGGGGCCGGTATCGCGACGCTGCTGGATATTGGGATCAAGGACGCGTTTGGGCGTTTACGCCCGTCACAAAGCAGCAGCCACACCGGATTTTTTCATGGCGGTCAATCGTTTGTGTCGGGCGACGTAGCGCCGATGTTCGCGTTGGCGGCCGGGGTCAGCGAGTATTTCCACAACGAATGGTATGTTGCGACTCCGGTCTATTCGCTCGCGCTGCTGGACGGCTTCGGCCGGATGGGACATGACGCGCACTAGTTTTCTGATGTGGTAGGCGCTGCGCTACTGGGTATAGGAACGACCGAACTGCTGTTGTGGATGCATCGACGCAATGAACTCGATCCAAACCGCTTCAAGGTTTTTTCGGAGGCGGCGCCGAGCGCAGCAGGGCCTCACGCCGCACAATCGGTTATTCCCCTGGGCGTCGGCATAGCCTTCAACTTTTAGTCAGTAGTGTCGGTCAAAGTGGCGGATGCGCGAGCGCTGGGGCTGAGCTCGCAGGGACCATCGCGGGTTCGTACGATGCGAGGCAGGGGGGGCCGGCGGCGAAGAAGTGATCGACTTGAGTAGCGTCACGGCCCATGAAGATCAAGCTCGATGAACGGGTGCCGTAGTCGCCGAGATGCATACAGAGCGAGTTGGGGCGTCCTGAGCGAGGATCAAGCTGGGTAGAATGGTCGGCGAGGAGCTGGCCGAGTTTGTCGCGATGGAGAATGGGATCGGCGGCGAAGTCTGAGCGCGCGCCAAGCTCGGCGAAGCGATTGTGCGAGCGGCTGATGCGAGGACATTCGAAGTCGTCGATATCGATATTAGTCAGCAGATGGAAACCCGGACGGAGCTCGATCAGTTCGAGCTTGCCGAAGCGATTATAGGCGACGAAGGCGGCGTCGCGCGCAGCGATCAAGAGGTTAAAGGGGTTGTACTCGTCGGCGCGTTGACGCGCGACAAAATTCGCGGCACCGCGGGCAGTATTATGGCGAAGGACGTCGAGACAGAGCAGTCCGCGCGAGCGCAGGTTAGGATTGTTCTCGGCGTCGCCATTGCGCCGATTGAGGAGGCCGGCGAGGAGGCCGTGCTCATTGAGGCCGAGCCAGGTGCCTTGGGCGCGGAGGTCCTTGCCACCGACGATCGCGGGATGATCGGAGAGAACGGTCGGTGGAAGGGCAGGGCGCGCGAGGTACTCGTCGCGGTTGGCGGCGACGATCACCGGGAAATCGGCGAAGTGCTGGAAATAGATGGCCAGCGTGCACATCAGGGAAATTTGCCAAAGATCGGGGATGGAGCACAAGGGGCTATCACATGAACTCTTGCTGGGCGCTCCGCGCTCGGGGCTTTTCCTTCTATTCCTGACGTGAGGCGCTCACTTTTCACATTTTAGCGAGACCGAAGTCGTGAGTAGCTCTTCAGTCAGTGCTGGCGAGGGTGGGGTGGTTTGATACGATCGTCGATGTGGGCAAAAGCCAGCGCTATGACGTGATTCTGATTGGCGGCGGGATAATCGGCAGCGCGGCGGCAATGGGCTTGGCCGAGCGCGGGCTGCGGGTCGCGGTGGCGGACGCCGATTTGAGTGGACGGCTAAGCTCAAGCGAGAAGAATGCGGGCGGAGTGCGCGCGACGTGGTGGCAGCCGGTGAATATCCAGTTGTGTCGGAAATCGATTAGGTACTACGAATCGATTCGCGACGAAGTAGGGTTTCGGCAGAAAGGATACCTATGGTTGTACGACGCGGAGACCTGGCCGAAAGCGCAATCGCACTTGGAGATACAACGAGCGCTGGGGCATCGGATCGAGAAGTTGACGGCTGCGCAAGTAAATGAGCGCGTGCCGGAGATCGATCGGCTCGACGGGATTGCGGGTGCAACCTTCTCGCCGGAGGATGGACTAATCAATCCGAATTTGCTGAAAGAACATTACCGGCGGCGTTCAATCGAGTTGGGAACTGAGTATTTCGACTATTTATTCGTGCATGGGGCGGCGGTCGATGCGGATGAGGTTCGATTGCAGTGCTGGGAAGCGGAGCGGGCGCTAAGCGACAGCGAATTAGCGCGGTTGCTGAGCGAGGACACGGAAGGCGAGGCGACGTGTGGGCATTCGCTTGAATTACGCGCGGACGCGGTGGTGATCACGGCGGGGGCGTGGTCGGACAATGTACAGCGCCTGTTCGGACTGAGAAACTACAGTGAAGCGGTGCGGCGGCAAATTTGTATCGTTGATAATCGCACGACGAATTTGGCGGATTACGGCATGATCGTGGATACGTCGGGCTTGTATTTCCATCATGAGGGTACGCATATTCTGGCGGGCTATTCGCCGCCGGAGACTCCGCCGGGTCATCATTTTGAGTACGAAGGCGAGAAGTTCTTTGAGGAGGAGATCTGGCCTCGGATGTATGCGCGGCTGAGCTGCTGCGAGCGGCTACGACACGTCACGGGATGGGCCGGACTGTATGAGCTGAGTCCGGATCGCAGTGCAATAATTGGGCAGGCTAAGCCGCGTGTGTACGAAGCGCATTCGTTCAGCGGGCGCGGCGCGATGGAATCCTATGGGGCCGGGCAGGCGCTCGCAGAATTGATCGCGACGGGCGCATATCACGAGTTCGACGCATCGGGACTCGAGCGGTCACGGTTCGAGACGGGCAAGCTTGTAGCAGAGGAGTTGCACATCTAGGACGCGGGAGGAGAGAGTGGATCAGGAGTCGCCTGAGCGGAGTGCCGCCAGATTAGCCGACTTTGAGGGAAACGGCTTCGGCGGACGTAAGTGGCGCATCCGATCAACGAGTTGTTGCAACTCAACTACCGATTCCCAAGCGAGGTCAGAAGCTTGACTCTCCAAATTCTTGAAACGTTCGAGTAGCGCGTGACCTTCATCAATGAGATCATGGATTCGACCGTTCGGCTCGTCTATCTCAGTCATCGCAACCCACCCCATAGCGATTTGGAATTAACTGTAAGTTAGCCGTGAAACATCGTGCGCGCAACAAGGCCGCTTAATTGAGGAAGGTTCAGACGGGAGGATAGAGGTAAAGACTAAAGGGAAAAGGGATGCGGGACGGCAAATTAGACTCAGCGGTTCGGAATTCCGGGATCCCTTCGGCAGACCCAAGGCAGGCTCTCGCGTGCTAGATAGAATAGAGTAGACGCGCGGGAATGACATGTAGTCAATACTGCAGACGATTAATCCGGCGAGTTGAGCGCCTTTCCCCGTGCGGGCGCATCGTGATAAGGGATCAAGGATTGCGCGGAAGGCATTGCCCTCCGCAGCCAGCGAGGAGGCTGAATGTTCCAGTCGATTGATGAGGTAATCGAGCGATTCGCCAAAAATAATTATATCGCCAGCCGGCGAATCGCGACCGTTATTTACTTGGCCAGTGCGATGCAGAAGCCGGTACTGGTCGAAGGGCCGGCGGGAGTCGGTAAAACCGATCTGGCCAAGGTGCTGGCCACTTCGCTCGGGCACGAGCTGATTCGGCTCCAGTGCTATGAAGGGCTGGACGAAGGTAAGGCGCTCTACGAGTGGGAGTACGCCAAGCAACTGCTCTATACGCAGATTCTCAAGGACAAGATCAGCGAAGTGTTGGTTGGCACGCAGGGACTGGGGCAGGCGGTCGATAAGATTGCGGCGGAGGACGAGGTGTTCTTCTCGGAGCGCTTCGTGCTGGCGCGGCCGCTGATGAAGGCAATCAATTCGGAGCAGCGCGTAGTTCTGCTGATCGATGAGATCGATAAGGCCGACGCGGAATTCGAAGCCTTCCTGCTGGAGCTCTTGTCGGATTTCCAGATCACGGTTCCGGAAATCGGCACGATGAAGGCCAAGCAGATTCCGCTGGTCGTGCTGACCTCGAATAATGCGCGCGAGATGTCCGATGCGCTTAAGCGACGCTGCCTGCATCTGTATATCGATTTTCCGAACAAAGAGCAGGAACTCGCGATCATCAAGATCAAAGTCCCGGATGCAGCCGAGAAGCTCGCCGACGAAGTGGTGCAACTGGTGCAATCGCTGCGTAAGCTGGATTTGAAAAAGACTCCCGGAATCAGTGAGACGCTCGATTGGGTAAAGGCGCTGACGCTGCTGAATGTACAGAGCCTCGATAGTGCGCTAGTCGATGAGACGCTGGATACGATCGTCAAGTACGAAGGCGACGTGCGTAAGGCGCAGGAAGAGCTCAAGGAGTATATGCGGCGTGTACGGACGCGTCGCGGCGGAACCGAGACTCCGGCGCCTTCGGGCAAACCGGCGAGCGACAAGGACCTTCTGAACTAGCCACAGCCGCACCGGAAACGGGCGGCATAACCGGCGGTGTAACTGATGGAAGACAAGCTGGTCGAATTTGCGAATCTGCTGCGGCAGAACGGGGTGCGCGTCTCGCTGGCGGAAACGCTCGACGCGATTAGTGCGTCGGAAGTAACCGGACTCAACGAACGTGAACTGTTTCGCGCGGCGCTGCGCTCGACGATGATCAAGCGGGCCAACGAGATTCCGGTTTTTGAAGAACTGTTCGACGTCTATTTCACGGGGCTCGGCGAAATTATCAAGGGTGCGAGCAAGGGCGTGCAGGACGCGCTCTCGATGTCGGATCAGGATTTTCAGGAATTCCTGGACGAAGTCGAGCAGATGCTCAAGCAGCATGGCGATGAGCTCTCCGAGCTTGCCAAGGAATTGCTGCAGAATCGCGATGGGCAGCTTGAGCGGATGATGCGCGAGGCCGCGCGCGCGGTGCGCATGCAGGGCATCCAGCGTACGATCGAAGAAAACTACTTTGCGCGAGCGTTGGCGCGCGCGCTGGGCTTCGACAAGCTTGAGCAGGAAATCAAGCAACTGCGCGAGGAGCTGGCGAAGCTCGATATGGGATCGGCGCTGCGGGCCAAAATGGAGGAGTATCTCGATCGGCGACTCAAGATGCTCGATGACATTATCCGCAAGTACGTCCGACAAGAGCGCGAGAAGCGCGACATGAAATCGCGCGAAGAAGCGCGGATGAATCAGCTCGCCGACAAGAGCTTCTATTATCTCAGCGATGAAGAACTGGAGAAGATGCGCGAGGCGGTAACGCGGCTGGCGCAGCGGCTCAAGAACATAATCGCGGTGCGGCGCAAGCGGATGAAGAAGGGGCGCTTCGATATCAAGCGGACCTTGCGCAAGAATCTGGTCAATGGCGGCGTGCCATTCAAGCTGTTCTTCGAGCGACGCAAGCGCGAGAAGCCGCAGATATTGATTATGTGCGACGTATCGGATTCGGTGCGTAACGCGTCGCGCTTCATGCTGCAATTCGTCTATTCACTCCAAGACCTGTATTCGCGAGTGCGCAGCTTCGTGTTCGTGTCGGATATCGGGGAAGTGACCGAACATTTTCGCACCAATGATGTGAAGCAAGCATTGGACGTGGCGCTGAAGGGCGATATTATCAATGTCTACGCCCATTCGGATTTTGGCCGTGCGTTCCGCAACTTCGCCGCCGATCATATGGGGGCAATCAACAAACGCACGACCGTAATTGTGCTGGGCGATGCGCGCAACAATTATAATTTGCCGCATGATTGGGCGCTAAAAGAAGTGAAGCAGCGGGCGCGGCGGGTCATTTGGCTTAATCCGGAAAGTCGCAACACGTGGGGATTTGGCGACAGCGAAATGGAGCGGTACGCAGTTCACTGCGACCTGGTGGAGGAGTGCCGCAATCTGAACCAGCTCTATCGCGTTATCGATCAGCTGGTGCCGCGTTAAAGCATCTGGCGCGAGGCTTTGCGCAGCAGGTCAGATTGACGGTAGGGAGGGTTTCGTCCAAGATAAAGACGAAACGTTGGCGCGCACTTCGGCAGAGTCTAGGCTTCAAACACCTGACTCGGCAGAGTTCAAACATGGCTGAAGCAAAAGAAGATTTTATCCTGATGGTGGTCGGCGGCTTGACGCTCGATCCCAACACCAAGATGCCGATCGTGGTGATGAAGGACCCGGACAACAAGCTTAACCTGCCCATCTGGATCGGCCCGCTGGAGGCGGCCTCGATGGCGACCGAGATTGAGGGGATCAAGCCCCAGCGTCCAATGACGCATGATCTGCTGTGCAATGTGGTAGGCGACCTCGGTGCGACGGTCGAGTCGATCGAAATCACGGAATTGCGGGAGAATACCTATTTCGCGCGGATTGAACTGCGGACGCGCGAAGGCAAGGCGCTGCAGATCGATTCGCGGCCGAGCGATGCGATCTCGCTGGCGCTCCGCACCAAGTCGCCGATCTACGTCGCCAAGCAGGTGCTCGAATCGTCGAGCGAACTGCATGACGCGAGCGAGCAGGGGGGCATATCGGATCAGAATCTGGCGGGAGTTTCGCGCGACAAATGGGGCGAGATTCTCGAAAAGATGTCGCCGGAAGATTTCAAGTACAAGATGTAGTAGCAGACGCGCGGTCGCGCTAGCGACTGTAACAATGCGACGCCCGAATCACGCAGGCTGACCAAAGGTTGGATGGCGACTCGTCCGTATCACATCACGCGCAAGGAACTTCGCCAGCCCGACGAATTCGTCAGCTTCGTCGATCAGGCCGGAGAGTGGATTGCGCATAATCTCGTCCGCGTAATCTTCGGCGTGATCGCGCTTCTGGTGTTGATCGGCGCGCTCGTGGGAATACGCTTCTATCTCGATAGTCAAAAGCAAGCAGCGGCCGAGTCGTTCTATCAAGCGATCGTCAGCTTCGATCATCGGGACTACAAGACGGGTACCCAGCAATTCGCGGATCTCGCCGCGGCTCATCCACACACCAGCCTCGGGCGTCTTGCGCGGTTCTATTTCGCCAATGGTTTATTGGCCCAGAAAGAGGATACCCAAGCCCGTGATACGCTTCAGCAGTATTTAGCCGAAGAGGATAGCCCGGCGTTTCGCGAGATGGCGCTGATGCAGCTCGGGGTAGTGTACGAGAATCTCGGAAATTATCCCGAGGCGCGTAAAAGCTACGAACGGGCGGCGGCGCTGAACGGGCCGGAGAAGGGTAGGGCGGAGCGCAATGTGGCGCGCGTGATGGTCCGGGCGGGAGACAAGGCCGGGGCGATCGCGGCGTATCGAAATTTTATAAGCGAGAATCCGTATTCACCGGACCGCGCGGAAGTGATCGAGGCGCTCGCGCAGTTAGGCGCGGGGACAACGCCGGATAAGAGGGCGGGAGTAGCTACCAAGTAGTATTCAAGTGGAATGGCGATTGATCGGTACTCGAATGCCGATGGATTAACCAGTCCATAGTAGTCATTGCAACTTAAGGTTCGTACCGGCCCGGAGCCGTTCTCCGCATTTTCCCTAGGTAAGCATTGATTGAAGGTTGGGACGCTGCCGTTCAGCAGGCCGGTCAGAACCCGCGGAGTGCCGGTCGGCGCACCGACATAGATCTGCGCACCGGTTTTCTTGTTAGCAGTCGCACGCTGACAGTTTTTGAAGAAGGATTTCTGACACGGATAGGGGCCGGCGATCTGGTACCCAACGCGCGCCGTAGCTGGATCGGCCACAGTTATCGGACATGAGCAGATGATCTGGCTATTGGTAAGCGGCGTGCTGGAGCCCGGGAATGATGCACCCTCGGTGCTGCTGAAGCACAAACCACCATCGCACTGCGCATAGGCGCCATTCGAAGTGCTCGCCGGACAGGTATATAGAGCCCTCACTGCCATTGGGCGCGAGAACCGCGTCGGGCAAACTGTAAGTACTGACGATATAGCCGTTCCCCACACCTTGTGCATTTACCGAGCAGACATTTTCGCCATCACCGAACTGATCGGAAAGGCTGATGCTATTACCCACATGACATCGCATTGACAGTAAGCGACACCGTTCATCACGAAACAACTGGCCAGAGCGCAAAGTGCGTAAGTCTGGTCAGAGCAAATCGCAAACTTGGATGAGATAGAATCCTTCGGACATGGCGGCGTTGGCCGGTCTATTAACTGCGCCGATCAGTACAATACCCGCAATGGTCAACAAACTGATAGTCGAGAAAATCTTCATCTGGCATCTCCAGTGAGAAGATTTAATTCCGCAATACTACTTATGGCAATGATATATCTTTGGATTACTCACTTGACTATTGGTAGTGTACCGAAACGGGTCATCAACCGTTCAAAATGATACAACTCAAGATAGTAGTGTAAGTAAACTAGTTGCTCGACGAAGCCTGTTAGGCGTCGCCGAGTCATCATTTTTCCGCGGTACTTTGCGCTTGCTGAAGTTGCGACGTGATCACGAAATCAAAGACGTTGCTGGTGGGGAGGCCGACGACTTCGACGCCGTTGACGAGGAAGGTCGGGGTTGAGTTGACGTGGATAGCATCGCCGTCAGCCTTGTCCTGATCGACCTTTTTCTCGGGAGCGTCGCTGAGAATGCAGGCATTGAGCGCTTTGCCGTCGAGTCCGGCTGAACTGGCGTACTGGTCGATATGCTCACGGAGATTCTGCGGCGTGATGTCATTCTGGTCCTGATAGAAGCTGCGGGCGAAGGTCCAGAAGGCGCTTGGATTCTGCTCGCGAGCACATTCGGCGGCGATCGCGGCTTGCTGCGCCCAGGCGTGGACGCCGAGCGGGAAATTCTTCCAAATCAACCGCACCTTGTCCTTGTAGGTGGTGGTGACCAACGTTTCGATTTCGGTGAAGGCGCGGGCGCAATAAGGACACTCGAAATCGGCAAATTCAATGATGGTGACAGGGGCGGAAGCGGGGCCGAGCGTCGCGCGATCGTTCAGGTGCAGCAGCTTGACGTCGGCGCGCGACCACGGATTGGCGGGGTCGAAGATCACGAAGTCGTGGGCGAGGATACCTTTGTCGCTGTTGCCGGCTGTGAAATATTTGAGCTCGAGGTTCTGGCCTTGGCCGTTGCTGACGTTGATATTACGTTGCGTCATGCCGTTTATTGGGCCGGGTGAGGGTGGTCCGACGGTCATTAGGGCGGGGTCAGGGACCAGCAGACGTTTTTGCAGTGCGGTTTTAAGCTGGGCATCGGAAGGAGCTGAACCGGCGAACGCGTCAGGAGCATTAAAGACGTTCGCGGCCAACTTCGCATAAGAAATATTATGTAAACTTGAGGCGATGCGAGCAATGATCGTCAGCAGCACAAAGAAAGTGACAAGAATCGGAAATTTTTTGACCTTCATAAGCGAGCGATCATAGAGATGCGCGCGCCCTTGCGCCACTATTACCGGTTGCTTCCTGCAATAATGTCGAAAGTTTTCGAGCGGCGATGACGAAGAAGTCTGCGAGGAATATTGTGATGACACGAGTTGGAATATGGATGGTTGCGCTGGTGATGGCGGCCGTCTTGACAGCGTGCGCCGAGACGCCGACGCAACGGGCGAATCGAATCGAGCCGATGCTCGCGGCGGCGGGCTTTCGGATGCGTCCGGCAACTACGCCCGAGCAAGCCGACGACCTTAAGAGCCGGACCAAGTTAAAGGTGCGCTACACACTCAAGGATGGTCATCCGCACTACTGGTTTGCTGACCCGGTGGTGTGCAACTGCCTGTACGTCGGCAATGAGGCGGACTATCAGCGATATCAAATGCTCCGAATCCAGCAACGCACTGCGGAGGAAGAACAGCAGGCGGCGGCGATGAATCAGGACGCGGCGATGCAGGAGCAGATGGATTTTACGATGTGGCCGATGTGGTGAGAATATCAGAAAGCCTTATAAGTCTACTACTATCTCTGAATCTTAAGAAAATAGCGCATTAGATCACTCGTGAGAGACTATAATTCTTCTCTCTCTAATATATTAATCTGCTTCAAGAAAGCTATTTTGAGTTAGCTGCGCTTGGAATCGGAGCGGACTTACTCGGGCGAGAGGCCAGCGGTTGAGTACGGGCAGGCAGCTTCGGTTTGCGGCCGAGATCGGTTAAAGCGCGACGCGCTTTGAAGTGACTCGGGGCGAGCTGGAAGGCGCGCTCCATATAGATGATGGCGCTGGCGGTGCGGTCGAGAACGAGCGCGACTTGACCGAGAGCATATAGGAGATCCGCGTTTTCGGGACCGTATTCACGCGCCCGCTTGAGAATTGTGAAAGCTTCGTCGTAACGACCGAGGCTGGCCAGCAGCACGCCTATTCCAGTAACGGCAACTTGACTGAGAGGATCGAGCGCCATGGCCTCATTGAAGAGGTCGAGCGCATTGCGTGGAGCACCTTTAATTTTGAGGTTTTCCGCGGCTGCAGCGAGGCGTTGCGCCTCGTCGGTCATCGCGTGAACTTCAAGTATTACTTCAATTTTATTGCGAGTCAGATCGACGCGCAAAATTCGCACGCGCCGGCCAAGATAGTCGCGCAATAGTTCCATGATACGGTCTTCGCTTTCGACGGTTTGGTCGAGGAAGATCGCGCCAAGAGGATCGCCGATGTGGTCATCGCGGAGGATGGTGATTTTGCGTTGTTGGGTAAGGCGCTTCATCGATTACTACTTTTGCGCTGTCGCTTTTTTCAATCCGGCAAGTCGGTACCGATAATACGGCGGCATTCGTCAAGCGCAAAGCGATCGGTCATCCCGGCGATATAATCGGCGACCACTCGTGGAGTCGGCTCTCGTTCCTGTTCAATACGCGCCGTCACATGCAGAGGCATCCGGGCAGGATCCGCGAGATAAGCCTCAAATAAGCGCGTAATCACGCGGGCCGCTCGGTCGGTCATCGCAGTGACTCGTGGATGGCGATACAACTGGTCGCGCATGAAGCGTTTTACCTCGGCGACCTGATCGTCGAGCGCAGGGCTGAAACTCGCCAGCGCCCTACCCGCCTGACGAATCCCATCGAGGTCGGTGATCCCGGCGCTCGAAATTTCGCGATCAATGTTAGTCACTAGATCAGTAACCATCAGATCGATCATCTTAATCACGGTCTGATAGCGCTCGATACGAGCGTCGGGCTGGGTCTGTGGCAAGGCGGCGCGGGCTGCGCGATAGAGCGCGAGGGATTCGAGTTGCGCTACCGTCAGCATCGCAGCTTCAACACCATCGTCCGCGTCATGGGCGAGATAGGCGATTTCATCAGCTAGATCAACAATCTGGGCTTCGAGACAAGGATAAAGTGTTACATTAAATTCCATTGCAGCGGAACGGCCCTTGAAAGCCGAATGCTTGATGATGCCTTCGCGGGCTTCGTAACTGAGGTTGAGACCACGAAAGCCGGGATAGCGAACTTCCAGCCAATCGACGGTGCGGAGGCTCTGGGCGTTATGATCGAAGCCGCCATAGGGGCGCATCAGCTCATTCAGCATCCGCTCACCGGCGTGGCCGAATGGCGGATGGCCGAGGTCGTGAGCCAACGCGATGGCTTCGGCCAGGTCGCGATTCAAACCGAGCGCCTGCGCCACCGTGCGCGTCACCTGCGCCGCTTCGAGCGTGTGGGTGAGTCGGGTTCGATAGTAATCGCCTTCGTGGTTGACGAATACTTGCGTCTTATATTCGAGTCGGCGAAAGGCGGCGCAATGAATGATACGGTCGCGGTCGCGCTGGAAACAGGTGCGCATCGCGTGCGGCGGCTCGGCCACGCGGCGGCCACGGCTATTATGGGAACGCATCGCATAGGGGGCGAGCGTTTGGTCTTCGAGCTCCTCGATATGGGCGCGGGTCCGCAACATAAAGTGATGCTTAATCTATCACGTCTATTAGCGTGGGCAGAAATCCGCGTCGGGATTCTATGCACATCCGAGCGTGAGCTGTATATAATTGCGGTCCGGTGGCAGCGGTTGAGATGCGGCGGAAGACTCCCCGGGTGTGCTGGTCTGCGCTGATTTTGACGATCGGTGTGATCATTACCGCGTGTTCAAGCAGACAATCATATCCTTCTGAGACTCAGTCGTTAGCGCAATCTTCGAGAGCTTCAGTCATTGGAGTCGCCTCGTGGTACGGGCCCGGCTTCAACGGGCATCTGACGTCGAGCGGAGAAGTTTACGATCAGGAGCGGCTGACGGCAGCCTCCACGTTGTTTCCCTTGGGGACGCAGCTGCTCGTGACCAATCTGGATAATGGAAGAGCGGTGGAGGTCAGAATCAATGATCACGGACCCTACGTAAAGAATCGCGGAATTGATCTTTCCCACGAAGCAGCGCGCGCATTAGGGATACTCGGGCCGGGGACGGCACGAGTGCGAATGGACGTGATACAGAGTCCCGCGGGGGGTCCGGTCTTCGGACAACGATATTGCGTACAGGTTGGTTCATTCGCCGATGTGGTTAATGCAAAGGCGATCCGTATGCGGCTCGTGCCCGTATATCCGAATGTCAGCGTGACCGAAGCGCAAGCGGGCGGCGGGCGATTTTATCGAGTGCGGATCGGGAGTTTCAACCGGGCGCAAGCAGAATTAGATGCCGCGAAGTTGGCGAGAATTGGGTATAATCCAATCATCATCACTGAATAGCCGATCCTTGCTGGAATGTTGAGATCGGGTTATTGTGCGACGCGGATCAGGTTAGCCGCAGGGCAGGTGCACAATCATCGCGACTGTCCGACAAATCGCATCAGAGATGAAGCGGCTGGTGGTCAGCGTACGAGCCAGCGCAATTTTGCAATCAGCAAAACTTATGGTGCCGGTTCTGCTAGTTGCGGGATGTAGCGGAGCGCTCGACTTAGCTACGGCAGGCAACGTCAAAAGCGGAATCCAGCAAACTCGCCATCTCAACTTTATTCAGGACGTCCCGTTCGTCGTCAAATCGCCGGGCGAGGCCCAGCAAATGATGCTGACCAAGCTAGCGCACGATAACACCGATCGAGAATTAAGCGTCGGCGGACGGGCGGGCGCAATGACCGGACTGTTCCCGCCCGGCACCGATCTGAAGCACGAAGAATTCCGGTTGATGCGCGAACAGGTCGCCGGTTTTTATGATCCTCATGACAAAGTGATGGTGGAGGTACGCGGCAAAAGTGTGCTGGGGGGTGGACTCGCGGGAGGCGATGCGTTTGCCGGCGAGTTGCTGCAAGCGCACGAGTTGACACATGCATTACAGGACCAGCATTTCGGCCTTGAACAGATGCTGAACGCGGTCAAAAACAACGACGACGAGGAAATCGCGATCCATTCTGTAATGGAAGGTGACGCAACCCTGTCAGGGCTCGGCTATGTCAATGGCGGGTTGAGCGACGAATCGGAAGAACAGATCGTCAATCATTTTGCAGCATTGCCGGAGAGCTTCGAGCCGGAATCGAGCGGCACACCGCTCGCGCTGAGCGGTCCGATGATGTTTCAGTATTCGGACGGCACGCGTTTTGTCGGCGAGGCCTGGAAACGCGGCGGGTGGGCGGCGGTGGATGCGCTCTATCGTGATCCGCCCTGGTCATCCCAGCAGATCATTGATCCATCACTCTACTTTGACCATCGCGCGCCACGGCTGCAAATCACGATCGATGGATATCAGGACGCCTTGCCGGGATGGCAAAAGGCTGATGATGATACGTTCGGCGAACTGCTCATCAGGATCATCCTAGAGCGCAATCTGCCGCGGCACTCCCCTGCCCTGCTTTTGCCGACTGCCTGGACCGGCGATCACATGATCGCGCTGCAAAAAGACGGCACGATCATGCTGCTGTGGATGATCGTGTTTCGAGATGAGCCGGCGGCGCGGGATTTCGCGGCAGCCTACAGGTCGGTGCTCGATAAGCTCAAGGACCCGAACGATCGCCATCTGGTCGAGCCGCAAGGAAACAAGGTGCTGGTGATAATCGGGCCGATGGGAAACTTTCAGAAAATTGCGTCGGCGATGTGGCAGTCGAGCAAGGTCACGCAGATAAACCCACAACCCGTACTCACACAAACGGTTGGAGCGAGCGACTGGCTGAAAGCCAATCTAAATCAAAAGCAAACCGTGGTTCATACAAAAGATCGAAACGATTGCCCGACGAGACCTTACGGGCTTTGCACCAAGTAGATACCGGCGAACTTGGTCGCAGAGTCGATTGTCCTGATTCAGTTTGATCGAGGTTTGAGGAGGCCTGCGGGCCTCATTTCGTCGGCCTTTGCTTCCTCGAGAGCATGCTTCGCTCCTCTGAGGCAGCTCGCAGACTTGTTCGTTAGAAGGTGGGCAATCTGCCTGCGCCGGCACCGTTCAGTTAGCGGCGTTTTGATCGGCGGCGCGCATAAGAGGTAGGATCGGCAACCCCCGCATCGCGGAAGCCGTCGATGCGCTCGGCGCATTTGGTGCAAGCGCCGCAGTGAAGATTGCGATTAGGATGGGCGCAGGAGAGAGTCAGTTCGAGCGGCATCCCGGCGCCGCGCTGGATGACTTCGGCTTTGGTCAATCCGGCGAAGGGCGTGCGGACGCGCAGCTTGAGACCGACGCCAAGCTCTACGGTGCGGCTGAAAGCCCGGAAGAATTCCGGGCGCGCGTCGGGAAACGGATTGCTCTCCAGCGGCGCCATCGCAATCTCGCCAATCTGGCGCTGGGCGCAAAAGATCGCGGCCTTCGCGAGCAGCATCAGGTTGCGCCCCTGAATGTAGTTCGAGGCAAGCGAAGCATTGTAGTTTGGCACGCCGCGTCCGGTAACGGTCCAATGGTCGCGCGTGAGATCACTCATCGGCAAGTTGAGCACGGTAATGGGTCCGATATTCAATTGGCGGAGGGCGCGGACGAATCGTTTAAGGATCGCCAGTTCACTGCGCTCCCAGCTAAGACCGGCGCGAATGTAGATCGGGAATACCTGTCGTCCCGCTTGAGCGAGTGTCCCGAGCATCACCGAGCTATCGAGGCCGCCACTGGCAAGCACCGCGATACGCTCGGGGACAGGAACAATCCGGTACTCGGAATAATCCGATTTGTTCTCCGCGTGAGTCATCGAGGGGCGGTCTAGTTCAGGAGGCGGCCGCCGTCGAGCATCAGGGTTGAACCGGTGGTGAAGTCGGTGCCTTCGCAGAGATAGATGACGGCGCGAGCGACCTCTTCGGGGCTGCCGAGGGTTTTGGTCAGAGTGGCGCGTTTGAGTTTTTCGATTTCGGCGGCATCGTAGTCGTCAGGCGGCATCACCGGGCCGAGTGCGACACAGTTGATCTGGACTTCGGGTGCCAGCGCTTTGGCAAGCGCACGGGTAAGCCCGATCAGACCGCTCTTCGAGACGGTGTAAGGAAGATAGTTGTTGTAGGGACGAATGCCGGCCCAATCGCCGATATTGACGATCTTGCCAGCCCCCTGACGACGCATCGCGAGCCCGGCAAATTTCGAGAGGAAAAATGGCGCTTTCAAGTTGGTGTCGAGATTTGCATCCCAGTCGGCTTCGGTCAGTTCTTCAAGCGGCTTGCGATAAAAGACCGAGGCGGAATTGACAAGTACGTCGATGCGACCGAAAACGGAAATAACGTCGGTGACCATCTGCTCAATAGTGGCGACGCTTTCGAGGTCTGCGGCAAAGGTGCGAGCGCGCCCACCCTGGGATTCAATTGCGGCGACACCCGCATTCGCTTCAATTTGCGAGCTGCGATAATGGATCGCGAGACTAGCGCCGCGCTCGGCCAAAGCCATTGCGATCGCGCGCCCGACCCGCTTACCTGCGCCGGTTACGAGCGCGACTCGCCCCTTGAGTTCCATAATCCATCCTCCGCCTTGATGTTATAATGGCAATCTATAACGAAGCGGCGATGGCGCGCAGCAAAGCGAGATTATCAGAATGGCCCGTTTTCGACGCGGTTACATGGCCTACTAGCGGGCGGCCAAGCAGATATAGATCGCCGATAAGATCGAGAATCTTATGGCGTGCGAACTCGTCGGGGAAGCGCAAAGTTGTATTCACAACTTTTTCGTCATCCACGAGGATTAAATTGTCGAGCCGTCCGCCACCCGCCAATCCCATCGAGGTGAGCTTATGAAATTCCTTGACGAAGCCGAAGGTGCGAGCGGGCGCGATTTCGCGTTCATAGTCTGCGGCGGACTCCAGCTCGAAATGAACACTTTGTGTGCCGATCGGCGGCGGATAGCTAAGGGTATAGTCGATCGTCAGGGTGTCGGCGGGTTCAATGCGGATAAACTCGTCATGCTCGCCCACCTGAATCGGATGAGCAACGCGGACCGGCTCGATGGGGGCGGCTTGATCGTTTAGTCCGGCCTTGCGTAGCTCCTTGCAAAATTCCACGGCGGAACCATCGAGAGCGGGAACTTCGTCGTCGGTCTTAACGAGCACATTGGTGACACCCAAGCCATGCAACGCGGACATCAGGTGTTCGACGGTGCGGATCGAATGCTCGCCATTGCTGAGAGTAGTGTTGTAACCGGTCTCGGTAACGTTTTCGAGACGTGCGACGATCGCGGATTGGTCGGCGAGCGAGGAGAAGATAATTCCGGTTCCGGGGGGAGCTGGATGAAGGATGACGCCACTTTTCAGCCCGGAGTGAAGCCCCTGCCCCGCCATCACGAGCGACTGCGCTACGGTCCGTTGGGGTCGCGGCGCGGTACGATCCAAGCCATTACGGAGATGATTATGTGAGTTGCCGTTAATGTGCAAGCTTAAGAGGCGCGTTTCGCCGGCCTCACCGGCGAGCACGCGTTCGAGCGCGGCGAGCAAGCCATTTACGGAAAATGGCTTCTCAATAAAGTCGGCTGCACCGAGGCGGGTAGCGGCGACCGCGTTCTGAATATTCGCATGACCCGAGATCATGATCACTTGAGTCGCTGGGTTGGCTCGCTTAATTTGGCGCAGAAGTTCGATGCCGTCCAGACCGGGCATCCAGACGTCAAGCAGAACGACCGCGGGATGTTCACCCGCAATGAGTTGCATCGCGCTACACGGATCGCCCGTATCGAGCACTCGATAACCCTCGTCAGTCAAGATGCCGCGCAGTGACGACCGAATCCGCTCCTCATCGTCCACCACCAAAACGGTCGTATTCACTCTGCTGAAACCCTCCAATCCGATTGGATTCGCTCATCTATCTCAAACCGAAACTGATCAGCTCAAGGCCGCTATCCGCGACGCCTGATCAATGACCGGAAACTCTAGCACAAACCTGCTGCCATGCGGGGGGTAATCGTGAACCCGGACGAAGCCGTGATGGTCGGTAATAATGCTCGCAACAATGGCCAACCCGAGTCCGGTACCGCCCTTTTTGGTCGAGAAATAAGGCTCGAAAATGCGCCCGCGAAGTTTCGGGTCCATACCGGGTCCATTGTCGGCGATTTCCAGGGCCACGATTCCGCTAGCCGTCTCGAGTCTCGTCTTAAGCACGACGCACGGCCTTTGACCGTTGTGATTGAGCTCGAGGGATGCGGCTATGGCATTGTCCATCAGATTGACCAGGGCGCGCTTCAAGGCTTCGCGATCAATTGCGATAGGCGGCAAGGCGGGATGCAGAGTGAGTAGGAAGTCGGCAGCGGGAAAAGCAGCGCGGAAATTGTTGACGACTTCCTCTACCAGCAGATTCAGGTCGCCGGGGACCGGGTTGAGTTGCGGCATCCGCGCGAAGCCCGAGAATTCGTTGACCAGATGCTTGAGGTCCTCGACTTCGCCGATGATAGTATGGGTACAGTCATCAAGCAGTCGAGCGTCCTGTTGTGAGCCGGTAGTAAGTTGGCGGCGCAAACGCTCGGCAGAGAGCTGAATCGGGGTGAGAGGATTTTTGATTTCGTGCGCGATACGGCGGGCGACCTCGCGCCAGGCTTCCATTCGTTCGATTTTGGCTAATTGGCTTACATCTTCAAAGAACAGGACCGAACCGAAATCGGCCTTTTCACTGTTTTCATCCTCAGCAGCGAAAGGCGTCGCAGTCACGATCAAGTCGGTTTCTGCGCCGCCGATCTCGATTTTGAGCGGAAAATGCATCTCGCGGCGGGGTTGATTTTCGTCGAAATAGTCCTTGAGCGCCGCAACCAAGTCAGGATGAAAGCAGCTATCGTACGAAAGGCCAAAGACTTTCAATGCGGCGAGCCCGAGCATCCGCTCGGCGTATCGATTCATCGCGATCACACGATGATCCGAATCGAGTCCGATGACCCCGGCCGAAACGTTGCGCAGAAGGGTCTCGGTGTAGCGACGGCGGCGTTCGATTTCGGCGCGAGAAGCGCGTAGATCGGCGGTCATCTGGTTGAACGAATCGACCAGATGACCGATTTCATCGTCGCCGACCGCAGGAATCTTGACGTTGAGATTGCCGCTCGCGATAGCCTGTGTACCTTCGGCGAGCAGGCGAATCGGTCCGGTGATGCCGCGCGCGATGTAAATTCCAAACCAGCTTGCCAACAGTACCACCGCTAAGCCAATCAGGATCAGCGCGAGGACGTAGCTGTGCATGATGGGCTGGCGCAAGATGCGTAATTGAAAGTACTCCTGCACGCCGCGCGAGATGCCGGCGGCAGGCTCAGCAAGGCTGCGGGGCAGGTAGTAATCGATTACGATTGCGCCCGCGACGATGTCGGAATCTTTCGAAGCATAGATGGGCGCGCTACCGCGAATCACGTCGGACTTGCCGAAGCGATCGGTGCGAGTCATCGGATGGCCTTTGAGCGTTCCGGTGACGATTTCAGCGTCGGGGGAGACGCCGATTCCGGTGGGCGTATGCGGACTCAGCGCGAGCACCAGGAGCTTGCGGTCGCTGGAGAAGACCTCAACCGTACCGAGATCGTCTTCCTGCTGGAATTTCTCGATGAATTTGCGTAAAGCGTCGCGCCGGCCAGTGCTGAGGAGTTTCTTTTCCACGATCAAGCCGGCGAGCACGCGGGCGAAATGAGCCGCATCATTGGCGGAATTAAGGTAATAGACCTTGGCAATTTCGAGCGAGTCGTCGAGCACCTTCTCGTACTCGGGGTTGAACCAGCTTTCGATATCGGAGTGCAGGAAGGTGCCTGAGACGTAGAGCAGAAACACGCTGGGCACTAGAGCGACGGCGCTGAACCCGAAGACGAGACGGGCTTGCAGCTTCGAGCCGATGAGTCCGCGGCGCCGCTCGAAGACGGCTTTGGCGAGGTTGCGCCCGACCAGGATGAGCATCAGGCCGAGCAGGATGAAGCTGAGGTCGAAGAGCAGTATGACGACAAGATTCGAGACCAGCGAAGTATGCGAGGTAAGTGGCGGCAGCGTAGTCTGCGCGAGGACAAAGGCGATCAGGATAACTGAGGCGATCGCGACGGCGATCAACTCGCGTCTGCGCCGTTTGGTATCGACGAGCCGACTTGCGGTTTCTGTGGTTTCGGGCAAAGCCGGTCAGCGCCTCAACCAGGCCAAAATCAATGAGGCAATGATACTAATCAGGATAGAGGTGGCGAGGGGGAAGTAGAAGCTGAAGTTGCCGCGGCGAACGTAGACATCGCCGGGGAGGCGCCCAAGCCGATCCAGCAACGGAAGCGACGAGCCGAGCCAGAGGAACAGGCCGATTGCCGCTATTGCAACTCCGAGCAGAATCAGCGATTTACCCACGGCTGTCATGCCAAACATGAGTTATCAGCCTAGCAGTCCGGGCTGAGTCGCGCGATTCAGCCCGGCAGCCGAAGGTTTAATGCCCGGCGGCGTGGGCGTGCTGACCGGAGGCCTCCTTCGCAGCATGGGATTCCTTGATGACCTTTTCGGCAACCGGCGGCGGCGCCTCGTCGTAATGCGAGAAGCGTACTTCAAAGGACCCGCGACCGGAGGTAATCGAGCGCAGATCGGGCGCGTACTTGAGGATTTCGGCCATCGGGACGAGCGCCTTGATCACTTGGCCGCCACCCTTAGAATCCATCCCGAGGACTCGGCCACGACGGGAGTTCAGATCGCCGATAACGTCGCCCATGCACTCGTCGGGGCAACTGACCTCGACCGCCATGGTAGGTTCGAGCAGTATCGGCTTCGCTTTTTCGAAGGCGTTCTTAAGGCCCATCGAGCCGGCGATCTGAAAGGCCATATCGGAGGAATCGACGTCGTGATAGCTGCCGTCGAAGACGGTGACTTTTACGTCAACGATTGGATAGCCAGCGACATGGCCCTCGACCAAAGTATTGCGGACGCCCTTCTCGACCGAAGGGATGAACTGGCGCGGGATCGAGCCGCCAACGATCTGATCAACGAACTCGAAGCCGCCGCCGCGCTGGAGCGGTTCGACTTTCAACCAACAATCGCCGTACTGACCGCGTCCGCCGGACTGGCGCTTGTATTTGCCTTGCGCCTCCGCCCGGCCTTTGATGGTTTCTTTATAGGGGACCTTGGGGGCATTGAGCTCGACATCAACGTTAAACTTTCGCTTTAACTTTTCAACGGTGACCTCGATATGCATCTGGCCGGTGCCGGAGAGGATAATGTCATGGGTTTGCGGATCGCGATGGGTTTCGAGCGCCGGGTCCTCTTCGACCAGTCGCGCCAGCGCCTGCGAGGCCTTTTCCTCGTCACCACGGGTTTTGGGGCGAATCGCGAACGAGATGACTGGCGAAGATTTCTCCGCGGCCGCATAGGTGATCACTGCTTTCTCATCGCAGAGCGTGTCGCCCGTGGTGGTCTCTTTGAGTTTGGCGACCGCCACGATCTCGCCGGGCAGCGCGGTTGCCAGTGGCGACTGCTTCTTGCCTTCGAGCCGGAGTAATTGACCGAAGCGCTCTTTGGACGAGCGGGTTGAATTAAGCACCGCAGCATCGCTGTGGGCAGTGCCCGAAATCACACGGAAAATTGAGAGTTTACCGGCGAATGGATCTATCACAGTTTTGAAGACATGAGCCGAGAACGGCGCTGACGGATCGGCAGCGCGTTTAACCGGTGTGCCATTGGACGATCCATGGCCCGTAAAGGCAGGGCGCTCGTTGGGGGCGGGTAAGAGTGTCGTGACTGCATCGAGCAGCGGTCCGATCCCAATCGCCTTCGAACCACATCCACAGAGTACCGGTGTGAGCTTGCCGGCGATTACCGCAGCGTGCAGCGCCGAGCGGAGCTCGACAGCGTCGAGCTCGCCTTTATCTAGGTACTTTTCGAGCAGGGCGTCGTCGGTCTCGGCGACGGCTTCGCAAAGTTTGGTACGCGCGTCGTCGGCGCGAGCTTTGAGATCGCCGGTCAGGTCCTCCTCTTTTGGTCTGCCAGAGGAATCATTATAGACGAGCGCCTTCATCGCAAGCACGTCGATAACGCCGTTGAAGGCTAACTCTTCGCCGAGTGGGAGCGTCAGCGCGACCGGCTTGGCAGCGAGCGTTTTTTCGAGGTCGGCCATCGCAGAGTCGAAGCTAGTGCGCTCGCGATCGAGCCTTGATACGAAAGCGATTCGCGGCAAGCCGAGCTGATTGATCAGTGCGAAGATTTTTTCTGATTCGACTTTGAGATCACTACCGGGACTGGCGACAAAGACGACGCCATCAACTGCGCGGATCGTAGCGAAACTATCGGGCAGGAAAGCTGTATAGCCCGGCGTGTTGGCGAGAATGACTTCGGTTTTTTTCCAGTTGAGATGATGAAACGAGGAGCTGATTGAGATATGACGGGCCAACTCTTCGGGTTCGATATCCATCAGGGCGGTACCGTCGTCCGGGCGACCGAGGCGGGTCGTCGCGCCGGCAGTGAAGAGCATCGATTCGGCCAACTGGGTCTTGCCTGAACCGCCCTGGCCGACAATTGCGATCGTTCTAAGCCGTCCGATTTCCTCGACTGGCATATCCGTCACCTCTTTGAAACGTTTACATAATGTATTTCCAGGCGCACGGCTTTCGCCCGCAGTTGCCGGGCGGCCCTGCTAACCTCATCCTAAATCCTAGTCGTAAGCGCCCTCGATTGTCACATCTCCGGTCAGAATCCGCTGAATGCCGGAATCAGTTTTGAGCAGCAACGCGCCGTGCGGATCGATTCCTGTGATAAACCCAATTATTCGCGCAGCTCCTTCGATCACGGTTACTTGTTTGCCGACCAGCGCGAGATATTTTTCATACGCAGACAGCACGAGGTCAAATCGATTCGCCTCGGCTTCGATATAGCGCGAGTCGAGGCATTGAAAAAGAGTTGCAGCGAGTTCAATCCGGTCACATCGGCGGCCGGTCGCGATCCGCACCGATGTCGCTTTGTCCCGCAACTCCTCGGGAATATCTATCAGTGCCAGATTCACATTGATCCCGATGCCGAGCAGGACGCAGGCGAGCCGCTGGGCGGGATCGGTCAAGGCTTCGGCGATAATCCCGCCAGTCTTGCGTCCATCGAGCCAAATATCGTTGGGCCACTTGAGCGCGACATGGCCCGGCGCGACGGTCTCAAGAGCTTCGGCTGCGGCGACACCGGCGACCAGGCTTAAGAGCGGCACATTTGCAATCGCAACTTGAGGCCGCAAGATGATGGTCGCGTAGAGATTTAATCCTGATGGCGAATGCCACGAGCGGCCCAGGCGTCCGCGTCCGGCAGTCTGCGCCTCGGCGATGACGACGGTGCCCTGCGCCGCATCCGCTTCGGCGAGTTCGGCGGCAACGCGCTGGGTCGAGCCGACCTCGTCGAAGTAGTGGATGCGCCAGCCGATTGTGCCGGGCGCGCCGCGTTCGATCGTCGCGTAAAGATTGCGGGGCATTGTTTACTTATGGCATTGTTTACTTATATAGATACGCAACTCGCGGACTCGCCTGCGGTGCTCCACTCGCGTACCCGTCTATCATGATCCGCTGACTAGGATTCTGGATGCAGCTCGCAGACTCGCCTGCTCGCTTCGCGCGGCAACCGCGCTCCGCTAGTGTAACATCGAATCGAAGCCCTTCCAGAAGAAATGCGCCAAGGCGCGCGCCTCGGTCAGGAATTCTTCCTCGTGGCCAGTGCCGGTGACGAAATGATCGATCACTTTGTGGCCGGCTTCGCCATGATCCTTATCGGCCTCATAATGGACGGTGAGGAAGCGCAAATGATCGAGTGCAATTCCATAATGGCGCTCCATCCCTTCCCAGAGCTTGCGATAGGCTTCGACCTCGATCTCTTCCATCAGGCCGATCGCGCCGATGAACTTGGGCTTCAGCCGGACCAGTCGATACATGCAGGCGTTGAAGGCGATCGAATCGGGTGAGCCGATTGAATCGATCAGCTGCTAGCGCTGCAATCCGAGGCCGCCTTCCCATAGCTCGAACAGCAGTTCGGTATGGCCGGCGGAGTGGCTATAGATGCCGAGCGCCTCTTCGCCGAAGCTCTCGGCGGCGCCGCGCGCAGCTTTCGGATCGAGTTCGTTCATGCGGAGATAGATGCTGGCGGTCAGCGGCGCGGAATCCCGCACGGTCATCTCATAATGCTGAATCGGATAGCCCTTGAGTTGCTCGCGCTTGGCCTTGCCTTCATTGACCAGCTTAACATAGGGATGCTGATCAAGCAGATGTTCGGAGACGATTTTGTTGATTTCCGAATGGAAGGTTGATTTGTCCATCGAAGCACCTCGCTTGAGAGGAAGCGTTTGGCTGTTATCTACGTTGTTGCATATTGGAGAGAGATTTTGAACTGGAGACCTAACCCCCTCAGCTCCTTTTTAACGCTACGAAGAAAGGGGATTGCGCCGAGCCGATCGTTCTTACCCGTCATCCTGAGCCGGCGAGTAGCGCGAGCCGTGTCGAAGGACCAGCGCGAAGCGCTTCGATGGTCGCGTAAGACACAGCGACTCGCTTCGCGAGGTCCCCCGACTGATTCTTAACGCAGCTCGCGGACTCGCCTGCTCGCTTCGCGTGACAACCACGCTCCGCTGGTGGCGCTCGCAGATTCGCTTCGGTCGGGATGACAGAAAGAGGAGCTGCGCGAATCGACTTTACAAAAATTCACGTGTGCAGAGTTTCGCTAGTGTTCGATGCGCATGCTCAGGTCGATTGCGCGGGCGGAGTGGGTCAACGCGCCGACCGAGATCAGATCGACGCCGGTTTCGGCAATCGCGCGGACGGTTTCGAGCGTGACGCCGCCGGAGGCTTCGAGGATCGCCGTGTCGCCGACGATTTCGCGTGCGCGGCGGAGGTCGTCAGGCGTCATGTTATCGAGGAGAATCGCACCTGCGCCGAAGCGGAGCGCCTCTTCGACCTGAGTCAGTGTTTCGCATTCGATTTCAATGAGGAAAGTATGCGGTGCGATCCGGCGCGCGCTTTCGAGCGCCTCACGGACGCCGCCGGCGGCGGCGATATGGTTGTCCTTGATCAGGACGCCGCTATCGAGGCCGAAGCGATGGTTGGTCCCGCCGCCGCATCGCACGGCGTACTTCTCGATCGCGCGGAGGCCGGGATGGGTCTTGCGGGTATCGACGATTTTGGCGTGAGTGCCTTTCACCGCATCGACATAGCGGCGGGTGATCGTCGCAATACCGGACATCAGTTGAGCGAAGTTCAATGCGGTCCGTTCGCCGCGCAGAAGGCCGACGAGATTGCCGTCAAAATTGGCGGCGGTCGCGCCTTGATGGAGGTGCGCGCCCTCGGCGGCAAGCGAATTGATCACCGGTTCTACGCCGCATTGGGAGAAGACCTGTTCGAGCATCAGGCCGCCGCAGAAGATGATACCGCCAGGTTCCTTGACGGTGATGCGGGCGCGTCCGCGATGGCCTTGCGGGACAGTCGCGGCGGTAGTGATGTCGCCCTGCCCAACGTCCTCGGCGAGCGCGCGCTTGACGAGGTCGGTGAGATCAGTTTGGCGTAGTAGTTCCATGGGGAGAAAGGATCCGGGATTCTTCGCTGCGCTCAGAATGACATAAAGTCTCTCTCGTTAGGTAATCGTGTTGCTGTACTTGTAACATGGCTCTCAGGTCATTCTGAGCGCAGCGAAGAATCCTCGTTCTTATTGCAGTTGCGCCAGTTGACCTTGCAGCACCTGCTGCTGCGATTTCAACCGCTCGATGTTGTCTGCTGTCTCTGCGATCGTATCCGCGTCGGCCTTCTCACGAAATGCCGGATTATCGAGCCGTCCCTGATTGCGGCCTAGATGAACCTCTACCTCGTCTAGTTTCTTACGGACTGCCCCGCGCGCCTTGCTGAAATCGAAATCCTCCGGCACTTCAATCCCGACTTCGGCCCAGGTAAGCGTCGAGAAAATAGTTAATGGGGGTCGCGGTTGAGAGATCGGCCTAGCGGAAAAGGTCACCTTGCACAGCCTGTAGACGTACTCTATCCAGATCGGCGACTCGTTGCCAAGTTTGCCACCATCGAAATATCGCAAGATCGCGGGCGCCTTTTGTCCTGGAGGATAGCCCGCCAGCGAACGAAGAGAATAAATCGCTTCAGTCACTTCAACGAAACGATCCATTTCTGCCGGCTCGGATCCCGAAAGCAGAGGACCTTCCGAAGCGCTAAGCCAAGACGCTACCGCTAAATGACTGCTTTGATCGGTTGCGGCGAGGTACGGTCGGATCGTCTGCCAAATTTCTTCCGAGACAAATGGCATGAATGGATGAAGGATCCGCAGCATCCGGTCGAAACAGGTCACCAGCACGTATTGAGCTGCGGTCCGAGATTCTGCATCGCCTTTCAGCGGAGCCTTCGCCAGCTCGATGTACCAGTCACAGAACTCGTGCCAGATGAACTGATAGACTGTCAGCGCTGCGTTGTTGAATTCATAGGCGTCGATCTCGCGCGTGACCTTCTCGATTGCTGCGTCGAGCCGGCTCAGAATCCATCGATCAGCCAGCTCGAGCTTCGCGATCTCCACCGCTGGAATTGGCTGGGGTGCGCCTTCGAGGTTCATCAGGACGAAGCGGGCGGCGTTCCAGATTTTGTTGGCGAAGGCGCGCGACGCGGCGAGGCGATCGTCGGAGAGAATCAGATCGCGGCCCTGCACGCTCAGTTGGGCGAGCGTAAAGCGCACCGCGTCGGTGCCGTACTTCTCCATGATGTCGAGCGGATCGACCACGTTGCCGCGCGACTTGGTCATCTTCTTGCCGTACTGATCGCGGACGAGCGGGGTGATGTAGATATCGCGGAAGGGAACCTGATCGGCCATCGCCTCGGCATGGTTGGGATTGACCTTGAGCCCGAACATCATCATCCGCGCGACCCAGAAGAAGATAATGTCGAAGCCGGTGATCAGGAGGCTGGTCGGATAGTAGCGTTTGAGGTCGGCGGTCTCGTCCGGCCATCCGAAGGTCGAAAAGGGCCAGAGCCCCGAGGAGAACCAGGTATCAAGGACGTCGTCGTCCTGACGGAGATTGCCGCTTCCGCATTTGGGGCAGGTAGTTGGCGGCTCTTCAGCGACGATTGGCGGCTCGTCCTTACAGCTTTCGTTCGCGCACCAATACGCGGGAATGCGATGGCCCCACCAGAGCTGGCGCGAGATGCACCAGTCCTGAAGGTTGCGCATCCACGAGAAATAAGTGTTCTCCCATCGTTTGGGAAAGAATTTGGTCGCGTCGCGCTCGACCGCCTCGATAGCATGACCCGCGAGCGATTTAGCATCAGCCCCAAGCTTGTTGACCGCGAGGAACCATTGATAGGAGAGCATCGGCTCGACTACGGTATCGCAGCGCGAACAGACGCCTACCGCGTGTTTGTGCTGGTCGGTCTTTTCGAGCAATCCCTGTGATTCAAGATCGGCAATGACGCGACGGCGGCACTCCTCGCGCGGGAGTCCCTGACACGCTCCGGCCTCGGGCGACATAATCCCATGCGTATCGATGACCTGGATTTGCGGCAGATTGTGACGGCGGCCCATCTCGAAATCGTTGAAATCATGGGCGGGCGTGATCTTCACTGCGCCGGTGCCGAAGGATTGATCGACGGCGGTGTCCGCGATGATCGGAATCTCACGATGCGTCAGCGGCAATCGAACCAGCTTGCCGACAAGCGAGCGATACCGGTCATCGTCGGGATTTACGGCGACGGCAGTATCACCGAGCATCGTCTCGGGCCGGGTCGTGGCAACGACTATTGCGCCGGAACCATCGGCGAGCGGATAGCGGATGTACCAGAGGTTTCCATTAGTTTCTTTATGATCAACTTCGAGATCGGAGAGCGCCGTTTCGCATCGCGGACACCAGTTGATGAGCCGATAGTCACGATAGATCAACCCCTCGTGATAGAGCATCACGAAGACTTTGGTGACGGCGCGCGAGAGGCCCGCGTCGAGGGTGAAACGCTCGCGGCTCCAATCGCAGGAAGCGCCGAGGCGGCGTAGCTGATCGAGGATTTTGCCGCCGTAGGTCTCGCGCCATTGCCACACGCGTTCGACGAATTTCTCGCGACCGAGGCCGTGGCGGGTTTTGCCCTCCTTCGCGAGTTCGCGCTCGACGACGTTTTGAGTCGCGATACCGGCGTGGTCGGTGCCGGGCAACCAGAGGGTGTTATAACCCTGCATCCGACGCATCCGCACGATGACGTCATGGAGCGTGACGTTGAGGGCGTGGCCGAGATGGAGCTGGCCGGTGACGTTGGGCGGTGGGATGACGATCGAGAAGGCTTCGCCCGGTTTAGCGGGATCGGCGGTGAAGTAGCCGTGCTCGATCCAAACCTTGGACCAGCGTTCGGCTGATTTGGGATCGAAGGTTTTGCTCAGTTCCAACGATAATGCCGCCTTCCTAATTCGCTGCCGTGAGGATCAAAGAATCTCGACTGCTCTGCCAAGAGAACGGATCGAGTGCGAGAGATCGAGCATAAGAGACCGCTAGATTCTTCGCTTCGGTAGCCTTCGCTCAGAATGACAGACCCGCTTCAAAAAATTGATGCGAGACATGCAATAACGAGATTTTACTGAACCCGGGGGACATAACCAACCGGGCGGGAGATTGGTGCGAGAGGGGGGACTTGAACCCCCACGAAGTTGCCTTCACAAGGTCCTGAGCCTTGCGCGTCTGCCATTCCGCCACTCTCGCGTCAGGAGTAGATGAAAGGATTTATCCGGCTGGTGGCGCGAATTCAAGCTGGTGCGTTGGTGGCTTGAGCGGCGGCGCGATCCTCAACAGAATCGACCAGAGGACTCGTGAAGCTTTCAATTGTCATCGCGACGTATCGGCGACCGGAGTCGTTGACGCGGTTGCTCGAGAGTCTCGCACCTCAGATTGTGGCGGGGCGGCACGAGGTCGTTATTGCGGAGAACGGGACGGCAACGCCCTCGCGAGTCGAGACGCCGATCGCGATTATGCACCTGCATCAGGAGCGGCCGGGTAAGTGCGCAATCCAGAATCGCGCGATCGCGAGCGTGACCGGCGAGCTAATCGTATTCCTCGATGATGACCTGACGGTCTGTTCGGACTTCATAGCCGAGGTCGAGAAGTTTTTCTATTCGTATCCGCAATACGCGGCGATGAAGGGGCGGATCGTGGCCGCGGAGGATCCCGAGGCGAAAGCGGGCGTGCTCGCGCCGTATCTCGATCTGCCGATCGTGGAGCATGGCGACGAGGTGATCGAAGTGCGTGGGGTGATGGGCGCGAACATGGCGTTTCGCGCTGAGGTATTGCGTAAAGTCGGTCCGTTCGACGAGCGGCTCGGTCCGGGAGCGGCGGGTCATGA
Organism: uncultured Pseudomonadota bacterium; assembly: GCA_963795945.1. Classification (GTDB taxonomy): domain Bacteria; phylum Desulfobacterota; class Binatia; order Binatales; family Binataceae; genus JAJPHI01. The sequence continues at coordinate 94,235 of CAWCJN010000007.1, read as the reverse complement.
AGAAGAGACCGAAATGTCGCAGCGGATCCGGCGCGCGGGCTATCGGATTGGATACGCGCCCGGCGCAATGGTTTATCATGAGGTGGATGCGGCGCGAGCGTCGCGTGAGCGGTTCATCCGAATTGCGCGCGAGCGTGGCTACTGCCGCACGCTGCATGAGCCGCACTCAAGCGCAGAAGCAATAAAATCGATCGCGATCGCGCGAGTGCGTCTGCTGATCGCGACGATCCTGCGTCGCCCCGTCGCGCGAATCGCGCGGGAGGAGCGGCGGCTCGCCGTCGCGCAAGGAATTCTGGACGGGGTGCGCACGGAGAGCGCGATCAAAGCTCCACGATGAGCTTCTCCAGATTCATTGCATAATTCTCCCAAGTGAAGCGCTCGGCGGTTTCGCGCGCGAGCGCGCGGAGACCACCGGCATTAGCCAGCAACGCCATGAGGCGCGAGGCGAGTTCGTCGAGATTGGTGGGGTCGCGGACGACATACTCGCTCATCGCGCTTGGTAAAGTTTCGGCGACGCCGCAAGCGGAGCTGCACAGCGCAGGCACTCCGGCAGCCATCGCTTCGAGCGCAACATTGCCGAATGGCTCGAACAGTGAGGGGAGCGCGAGCACGTCGGCGGCCGCGAAGAGTCGTTCAACTTGGAGGGATGGGCCGAGAAAGCGGATACAGGAATCGACGCCGAGTCGAGTCGCGAGCCGGCGATAGGTGGCCGCAGCGCGATCAGTTCCTGCGACGACGAGATGCGCCGCAGCGGGCATCTGCGGCCAAGCCTCGAGGAGGAAGCGCAGGCCCTTGCGGGCGAATCCATTACCGACAAAGGCGACGAGCGGCGCATTCGACGGTATTCCGAGTTCACGCCGGACCTGTTCATTTATCAGAGGACGGGACTCGGGACGAAAGCGAGCGAGATCGACGCCGTTGTAAAGAGTGACTGTCTTATCGGGAGCTAGGGCGAACGACGTAACGAGATCGTTGCGCACCAGCTCGGAGACGGCGACAGCTCTTTTGAGAAAACGTGAGCGATAGCCGCGGCGCTCGATGAGCATCTGCACCTGATGATAAGGGCTGAGCGGGATCGCGCTCGCCGCGATCGGGCTGCGCCATTGGCGACTAGCTTTAAGGAAGCTTGCATGGGCGCTGCCGCCAGAGCGCAGGATGTCGGCATCGAGGATGCGTCCGAAGCTCAACACGATTTCAGCGCCCTCCCGGCGGGCGATCGCGGCGGCGCGATTCGCGAAGGCGAGCAGCCTCAGGCTGCGCCCTACTCCAGGGACTTTGATGCGACGAACGTCAAAGCCATGGGGTGAACCGCGCAACTCCAGTGGATAGATGTGAAAGTCATGGCCTGATTTCGCAAGACTACGCGCGGTGACGATCAGGTTACGCTCAGTGCCGCCGCCACTCGCGTCGAATCTGCGGGCTATTAGCGCGATGCGGCGCACTATTGAGCCGGATGCGCGCGGATCGCTACGATGGTTTGCGACTTCCGCCTGTCGCGCTGGGCACGATGAAGCACCTCAATCGCTATGCTAATCTGCTTACGCCATAAGGAGCGGCGATGGTAGAAGTCCAGTGTTCGAGTTGTCATACCCGTTATCGGATTGATGAACAGGTATTGCCCGAAGGTACCCCCACTTTCAAGTGCTCACGTTGCGGTCATGTTTTTAGTCTCGAACCGCGCGGAGAGGCGCCCAAAGCTGATGCGGGGGAGGTTAAGGCGAACCCGCGAAGCGACGCACCTCCAATCCAGCAAAACGGCGCCGCAATCGCAAATCCAATTGATCCACCAGTTGGGGAGGCCAAATCTGCGGAAGCTGATAAAGCCTCGCAACCAGCTATCGCGTCGGGAAAACTATCCCCTGAAGCGCCCCCAGCTCCCAAGAGCCTGACTCAGGAGCTTATCTCACGACCAATCAAAATCCGGCATGATGAATCTTCCGGAGGCGAAAATCCAACCTTCGATTTTCGCGAGGAGCCTGCTCCCCTTGATGAAACGGCCGCACCCAATGGCGTCTCGACCACTATTAAGCAGCCGGCGGCCCTCGCGCGGCCCCGCCGTCCGGTTGCTGCGGGATGGGAGGTCGGCGAGATTCCCGAAAATATTGAAGCCGTGAAGCCGCGGACGCGCTTCAAGATCGGAGCGGCGGAGTTTGGGAATGTCGATGACGATCCAGATTCTGATGACGTCATTTCCGAGGATGATTTCGTCGATGAAAGCGCTGCGCCGGTCTATAACCGTGGCGTGACGCATTCCGCTCGCTTCGTTGTTGGACTGCTGTTTATTGTCGGAGTGTGCTTCGCAGCGGCGACGCTGGCGATCCACAATGCACCGGCGGCGGCACTTGAAGCGCTGAATCGTATCCCGATATTGGGCGAGCGGTTTCCCTCGCCGATTACACCAGCACGGATGGTTGCCCTACGCAACGTTCGAGCAACCTATCAACGCAGCCGTGACGGCGGGAGTGCCCTAATTATCCAGGGCGACGCGGACAACGTCAGTGGAGCGACCTTGCACACGATTAAGATTGCGGCGTCACTCGGGCCGACAAATCTCGATCAGCGTGAGGTTTATTGCGGCAACAATCTCGCGACTCGAACAGTCAGCCAGATGACTTTGCACGAGATCGAATTTTTCCAGAAGCTCAGTCCGCCGCACAACTTTGCTCTGGAACCTTCGGCGAGTTGCCCTTTCGTAATCGTTTTTCCCAATGCCTCCGGCGCCGCTCACGATTTTGCCTTAGCGGTCGCAGAAGCTCAGCCGGCGTTAACGCAGAGTTCAACGGCAGCGCAATGATTCCGGCGCGAAGCGAATCCGATGACGTTTAATCCTGCGTCGGCTCAGGCGTCTTCTTCCTCGGCGAGCATCTCCTCGTATTCGTCTCCATCCATGAGGTCCTGAAGATCGTCGGCATCACTCATCTTTACCTTGATTAACCAGCCGTCGCCATACGGATCCTCGTTGACGATCTCCGGGCTTTCGGCCAAATCCTGGTTGATGGCGACGACCGTGCCGCTGACGGGCGCATAAATATCCGACACTGCTTTGACCGATTCCACTACCCCGAAGGGATCGTCTTTGCTGACGGTATCGCCGACGGCAGGTAATTCTACATAAACGATCTCGCCGAGCTTTTCCTGAGCATGATCGCTAATCCCCACGGTCGCGACGCTCTCCTCGGTAAAAACCCACTCATGCTCTTTCGAGTATTTTAATCCCGGTGGAGCCTCCATTTTCTCCTCCCATTAACCGGCGCGCGATAAGAATCCGCGGCGCTACTGACTCCGAATTTCATCAAACGGAGCGCCGCCGCACTTGTCAAGCAGGTTGCGGGGCGAACCGCTAGGACTAGTCACAATGGTTGCAATTCAGTGGGTAATGACTTGCAGCAAGTAAAGAAAAACTGCGTGATGATCGGAGTTCAGATTAGGGATAGAGGTGCGCGGATGATTATCGGAGTGCCGAAAGAGATCAAGCCGGATGAGCGTAGGGTGGCGCTGACACCGGCGGGGGCGGCTGCGCTGACGCATCAAGGCCATGCGGTAATCGTCGAGCGCGGCGCGGGTCTCGGCAGCGGATTTGATGATCGCGATTATCGGGAATCGGGCGCCAGGATCGGAGACGGTGCGGCGGCGGTGTGGAAACGCGCAGGCATGATCCTCAAGGTGAAGGAGCCGCAACCGTCGGAGTTTAAGTATTTCCGTCCAGAGCTGATTCTATTCACCTATCTCCATTTGGCTGCTGACCCGCGACTGGCGCGTGAACTAATGCGCAGTTGCGTTAATGCGCTGGGGTACGAAACCGTGCAACTCGAAGATGGCAGTCTGCCGCTGCTTGCGCCGATGAGTGAAGTTGCCGGGCGGCTCGCTACGCAAGTCGGTGGATGGTGTCTCGAAGCGCAAAATGGCGGCGCGGGCGTATTACTGAGCGGCGCGCCCGGAGTGCGTCCGGGGAAAGTGGTGATAGTCGGCGGGGGGATTGCAGGATTCAACGCCTGCCGGGTAGCGGAGGGAATCGGGGCAGAGGTCACGATCCTCGATGCCAATCCTTCCCGCTTGCGTTACTTGAACGATGTTCTCGGAAATCGGGCGATCACGGTGATGTCCACGCGAGCGACGCTCGCCGAAGAGATTCGTCAAGCCGACCTCGTCATCGGCGCGGTATTGGTGCCGGGGCGCGCGCGCCGCGACTGATCAGCGCGGAGATGATCGCGACGATGAAGCGGGGCGCGGCATTGGTTGACCTGTCGATCGATCAGGGCGGAGTGGCCGAGACTTCACGTCCGACTACTCATGCGCGCCCCATCTTTATTCGTGATGGTGTTGTGCATTACTGCGTAACCAATATGCCGGGAGTAGTGCCGCATACGTCCACTTACGCGTTGACCAATGCGACGCTTTCGTACGTGCTCGAAATTGCAAATTACGGGTTAATTGATGCGGGTAAGCGGCTGCATTCACTACGTCATGGAGTGAATACGTTCGATGGTGCGATTGCTCATCCAGCGGTGGCGGAATCGCTGAAACTGCAAGCGCATTCGCCTTGGGATTAGTACTGGCCCTGCACGATCGGCTGAACAGTGATTTTTGCTTGGAGATCGCCGATCGCCTCGCGGGCGCCCTGCGCCGCGAGGTCATGCGCTCTAACCCAGCGGCCACTATTCGAGATGAAGGTCGGGAGATCGAAGCACATTCTCGGTGAGCGCCTTTTGCTCTTTGGCAAAATTGGCGGTCCAGACGATTTGCCCGGATTTCTCGTCAACAAAATTTAAGGTAAAGGCGACCGCCGCTGGGGTCTGAGCTGCGTAGTCATATCCGACCCGTTCGCGATATTCATGGACTGAACCGTAGAGCACACCGTCAATATTGAGCTTGCGGCCGAGCGCCAGCGCATTCTGATCGAGATCGGCTGGTGTGAGCGGCGGGAATTGTTGGAGCGCGTCCTCCACATCGGTTTGCGGGATAACGGTCCATCCGCCGACAATCGTGGCGCGAGCATAGACTTCGGCGCTAACGGCCTCAGCCGCCCCCAGTGCAAGATCACCCGTCACTTTGTCGGGAAGACCAATCAGCGGCATCACCGCGATTCGATGCACGATAACGGTCTTGCTGGAGCGGACGGCGTGAACCTCCAAGCCGGGCGTCCGCTGCAGGATTGGCATACTATCGACGACATTACCGAGCTGCTCGTATTCGGGAGAATTGCGGATCAAATCACAGGCCGCAAGTATCATCATCACGAGCAAAGTCAAACCTGTTCGAACCAGCCAACGACGGCTCACGCGACCACCCGAATCGAAAGCTCCTTGAGCTGACGCGGATCGACTTCGGAGGGCGCCCCGCTCATCGGATCGATCGCTTTTTGGGTCTTCGGAAAGGCCATCACGTCGCGCAGCGAGTCGGTCCCGCAGACCATCATCGCGATGCGATCGACCCCGAAGGCGATTCCACCGTGAGGCGGCGCGCCATAACCGAGCGCGTCGATCAGGAAGCCGAATTTGTTCAGGGCTTCTTCGCGACTGAAGTCCGAGGATGCTGAAGACCTTGAGCTGTAATTCAGGGTCGTGAATACGAATCGAGCCGCCGCCCATCTCTTGCCCGTTCAACACTAAGTCGTAAGCCAGCGCGCGTACCTTCGCGGGATCGCTCTCGAGCAGATGAAGGTCATCGGGATGCGGCGCGGTGAATGGATGGTTGACCGATACCATCCGGCTCTCCTCCTCGCTGTACTCGAAGAGGGGAAAATCGACGATCCAGAGGAATTCGAGGGCGTCACTAGCGCGTAGGTTGAACTTATCGCCCAATTGCAAACGAAGATCGCCGAGCAGCGGAAGGACCTTGCCCCTATCTCCCGCGATCAGCAGCAAAGTGTCGCCAGTATTGAGCGTGGTGGCGCGGGTGAGCGCGTCGCGGCGGGCGTCGTCGATATGGCGCGCGATCGGGCCTTGCCAAGCAGGATCAGCAGCTTTGATCCAGGTGAGGCCCATGCCCTTCTGGGAGCGCGCCGCATCGATCATCTCGTCCAGCTCACGGCGAGTGAGCTGATACTGAGCAGGCAGGGCGATGCCATAGATCGATTCGCCGCGCGCGAGAATATCAGCAAAGATCTTGAAGACGTGCCGCCAAACGCGGCGCTGAGATTGTTGATTTCGAGGCCAAAACGGAGATCGGGTTTATCGGAACCGAAACGCTCCATCGCGTCAGCGTAGGCCATTCGCGGGAATGGCGGCGCGAGCTTTAATCCTGCGGCATAATCGTAAATCGAGGCCATCATGCCTTCGGCAATGCCGATGATGTCGTCGAGGCGCGGCCCGGTCATTTCGATATCGATTTGGCTGAACTCGGGCTGGCGATTGGCGCGGAGGTCCTCGTCGCGAAAGCATCGGGCGATTTGATAATAGCGATCGAAGCCGCTGACCATCAGGAGTTGTTTCAATAATTGCGGCGACTGCGGGAGCGCATAAAATTTGCCGGGATTGACCCGGCTTGGCACGAGGTAATCACGGGCGCCTTCCGGAGTTGCCCGCCACAGAATGGGCGTTTCGATCTCGATGAATCCATTGGCGTCGAGCCACGCACGCGCGCCGCGCAGGGCTTGATGGCGTCGGCGGAGGTTATCCTGCATCTCGGGTCGCCGGAGATCGAGATACCGATATTTGAGGCGGACTTCTTCCGCGGCGGGTTCTGCACCGGGCGCGAGTTGAAAGGGGGTCGGCGCTGAGACGCTGAGGATTTCTGCGTCAGAGACAGCGATCTCGATCTCACCGGTCGGCAGCTCGGCATTGATGGTCGAATCGGAACGGGCGACGACTTTGCCCTTGATCGCGAGATAAAATTCCGAGCGTGCGGCATCGGCGACGCGATGCGCATCGGCGGCATTTTCCGGGTTGAAGATGAGTTGAATGATGCCGTCGCGGTCGCGCAAGTCGATGAAGATCAATTTGCCGTGGTCGCGACGTGCGGCGACCCATCCCCAAAGCGCGACCTCGCGGCCCGCATCGGCAGCACGTAGCGCACCGCAATAATCAGAGCGTGGCCAAGGAGGAAGCGGCGAATATGAGCTTTGGTTCGGCATCAGCGTCCCGCAAGGATACCTATCGTGTCGGAAGCACGGAATAGCTTAGGACTGGATCGACGAGGACGGCGCGGAAAGCTCGTCCGCGAGGGCGTCGAAAGCGACTTCGCGCTGAGTGCTGGCCCGCAGGTCACGGAGCTGAGCAACACCCCGCGTAAGCTCGTCTTCGCCGATGATCAAGGCGAAGCGTGCGCCGAGCTTGTTCGCACGCCGCATCAGGGCTTTCAGTCCGCGCTCGGGCGACAGTAATTCGAGCGAAAGTTGGCGGCTGCGTAATTCAGCAGCCAGGCGCATGGCAACGCTGACGCTCGGCGTACCCAGGGCGATGATCGCCACGTCGAGAGTTGAAGCAGCACGTGATTCATTCGCCTCGATCGCCAGCGCCAGCCGCTCAACACCGATCGCGAAGCCGATTCCGGGAACTGATGCGCCACCAAGCGCCTCAACCAACCCGTCATAACGACCGCCGGCAACCACCGCGCTCTGCGAGCCGACGGATTTCGAGACCACCTCGAAAGCCGTGCGCGTGTAGTAATCGAGACCACGGACGAGGCGCGGATTGATGATGAAGGGAACTCTTGAGACCTCAAGCAGCCGCTCAACAGTGGAAAAGTGCGTTCGGCAGGGATCGCATAGATAATCGAGGCTCTTGGGCGCGCTCTCGGCGATTTTCACGTCGATCTTGCAGTCGATCAGGCGGAGCGGATTACGTTCGAGCCGTTCATGGCAGTCGTTGCAGAGTTCGGCCCAGTGCGCGCGGCCATAGTCGAGCACGGCGGCGCGGTAGGCGGGCCGGCATTGCTCATCACCGAGAGAATTGATCTGGAACTCCAGATCGAGTTTCAGATCGCGGCGGATTTCGTCGATGAGGACGAGTAATTCGGCGTCGCAGGCGGGGTCGGCGCGTCCGAAGATTTCGACCCCGAACTGATGGAACTGGCGAAAGCGGCCTTTTTGCGGGCGCTCCCGCCGGAACATCGGGCCCGAGTAGTAGAAGCGTTGTTCCAGGTCGCTACGATCCATCCCGGATTCGATGTAGGCGCGGACCACGCTCGGGGTTCCCTCGGGGCGCAGCGCGATGACGGTCTCGGCTTCATCCTTGTCGGTGAAGGCGTACATCTGCTTCTCGACAATATCGGAGGTTTCGCCGCTGGAACGCTGGTAGAGTTCTACGCGCTCAATAATGGGGAGGCGGATTTCATGGATGGCGTGGCGCTCGGCGTGGCGTCGCGCGCAGTCCTCGATGGTTGTGACCGCGCGGACGGATGGGCCAATCAGGTCCTGGAATCCTCTGAGACGAGTTAGCTGCACAGGAGTGACTTAACCCCCCGACTCCCTTCCCTGAAGAGGAAGGGGGTAGAAGGTTCTTTCGGGGTACAGAGCAGATTCATCATCGGAACACTATCGTAATGTAACGATGCAACAGCAAAAAGAGGCTGCCCGATGGGCAGCCTCTCGCGTCGTACAGAATCAGCGGCTCAGACAGTCAGAATGTTGATGGTGCAGGCGGAGCCGAGGCCGATCACATGCGCCATTCCGACTTTCGCGTTCGGCACCTGGCGCTCCTTCGCGCGGTCGTCCTGCGTGAGATGCCACACGACTTCGCAGATGTTCGCGACGCCGGTTGCGCCGAGCGGATGACCTTTCGAGAGAAGTCCGCCGGAGACGTTCACAGGAGATTTACCGCCGAGGTCAGGGTGCTTGCCGCCGCCCTCGTCGATAAATTTACCGGCCTCGCCGATCTTACAGAGTTCCAGATTTTCGTAATGCACCAACTCCGCGGTCGCGAAGCAGTCGTGAAGCTCGGTCAAGGACACGTCCTGCGGGCCAACTCCGGCCATCTCGAACGCCTTGCGCGAAGCGCGGCGGGTCAGCGTGCTCACGTCGGGCAGCGTCAAATCGCGATCGGTGTACGGATCGGACGTAAGGACCGACGCTGCGACACGCGGACGCTTGCGCGCGCCGGCAAGCTGTTTCAGCTTGTCCTCGGAGACCAGAATCGCGGCGGCTGCGCCATCGCCGGTGGGGCAACACATGTAGAGCGTGTTCGGAAAGGCGACCATCCGGGCGTTCATCACGTCTTCGAGTGAGACTTCGTTGCGATACTGCGAAAATGGATTCTTGGTCGCGTGCTTATGCGACTTGACTGAGATTTTTGCAAAGTGCTCCGGCTTGGTGCCATATTGACGCATATGCTCAACGCCGGCTTGACCGAATACTGCGGGCATCAGACCCGAGCCGATACGTCCCTCGGTTGAGTAAGCCGGATCGGAACCACCTCCGCCTCCACCGAGGAGTCCCTGCTTGCCCATCTGCTCGACGCCGACCGCCATCGTTACGTCGTACATCCCAGAGGCGACCGCGATGAAAGCCTCGCGAAAAGCGGTCGAGCCGGTAGCGCAGGCATTGGAAACGTTAATCACCGGAATACCGGTCTGGCCGATCTGTTGGAGGATGCGCTGCCCGACCATCGCGTTAGCCTGATAGAGATTGCCACAGGCGAACATCTCAACATCTTTGATCGTAATGCCACCGTCCTTGAGTGCAATCAGCGCGGCCTCACCGCCAAGTTCGGGGACAGTTTTGTCGGGATAACGGCCAAACTTGATCATTCCCGTGCCGAGAACATAAACATTACGCATATCGAATCCTCCTGAGACGGGGCTTCACGGCCAAAGCTGATTGGTCCTCGAACCGAGTCTCTGTTTCTTTAATTCTTGCTGGGACGGAACTGAAACGCCATAACCTCGTTGCCTTGGCGATCCTTCGCGACCGGATTAACCACTAGCTCAACCGGCATGCCGAAGCCCTTTTGCGGGTTTTTCTGGAGCTCCTCGGGATCGACGTCAATCAAGTTGGATTTCACGCTGATGCCTTCGGGCAGATCGACGATAGCGGTAATGTAAGGCGTTTTCACACCGGGGAAGGACTGATGGATGACGGAGAAGACCCAGACCTTGCCCGTGTCCGAGAGCGGCACCTGCTGGAAGTTGCCGCTGGCGCCGCATTTTGAACAGGCAAGGCGTTTAAGATCGAGAAATAACGCGCCGCAACTGCCGCATTTGCTTGCCACAAGGTGGGGCTTGGGTTGCAGTTTGAGAATCGGCAAGATCGGGCGCGGCCCGCTCTCAGACGGCTGTGATTGTGCTTCGGGCATCGTCTCCTCCGGAATGCGCGGCCAAGACGAACTAGAATTCGTCGGGCGCCTCTTCAGCGGAGTTTCCCACAGCCGCCTTCGAGCCGTCAACTCGCACCATCCTCTTGTTTGTCATTCTGAGCGAAGCGATTTCGTTTTGCAGAAAGCAAAGGAGGATAGCATCTGCGATCATCGCGCAAAGGCCATCCGCATGAAGGTTCAATCCAATCTATCGGTCTGCGATCCTATGGTATTATCCCGAACACAGTCCCATAACCGCCGCCGTTTCCACCGCCCTGGGTAGTGCCATATAGGATCCCATTGTGGGGGGTTAGGCCGGTAACCGGATTGATACCGTCCATAGCTCCGCCAAAGGAATGAAGGACCGTTTCGGTCCACGAGGTGCCGGAATCCGTAGGAGGCGTGAGGGAGAAGACTGTACCGTTGAGGAGGGAGAAGCTTCCTCCGAGATACGTCGTACCATACAATACGCCGCCCGGCCCAATCACGACTCCCTGCGGTCTAGCCCCGTCATCACCGGCAAAGCTGTGCAGAACCGTTTCAGTCCAGACGCCACCAGCGATGGCCGGAGGTGTTAGAGAAAAAACCGTGCCGCAACCGGCGTTGTTACACAGAAAGGAATTATTGTAAGCCCCGCCACTGGAAGTCGTCCCATAAAGCACTCCCTTCCTGTCGCTGACGACGCTTCCTGATGGATAGCACCCGTCCTGACCACCGAAGAACGAATAGATTACATTTTGGGTCGCCTTTCCCGCTGCATTAGACAATTCGAAAACAGTGCCGCATTGGGAATCACCGCCTCCTGTAGTTGTTCCGAAAATTCTACCGCCTGCCACCGCGGGTATAAGTCGGTCTGCTGGCTGAATCCCATCGGTTGGGCTGGCGCCGAAGGAATGGAGAATGTGTATCGGCCCGCCTGCCGGCAGCGCGAAAACTACGCCGACGAAAGAATTTCCTCCGTCGAAGGTGGTACCGAACAGTAATCCGTTCGCGCCAATCAGCAAGCCGGCTTGTGGATTCTCACCATCGGAGCCGTCGAAATTCCACAGGAGCGACTCATTCCAATTTCCCGCAGCAGGGCTGAGCTCGAGCACCGTCCCGTCACCGAAACCCTGGTCACTAAAACTCCCGCCACTACTGGTTGTGCCGTAAAGATTGCCGTTCGCATCCATAATCAAACTGGCAACCGGCTTCGCGCCGTCAACGGAACTCGTGCTCTGAAAGTTCCATAAGACCGACTCGGTCCAATTTCCTCCGCTGCTTGTAGGTGGAGTCAAGGAGAAGACGGTGCCTTCGCCCGCCGTCCCACCAATCTCGGTTGTGCCGTAAAGCACGCCATTTTTTTCAGCCAGCAGCGCGCCTGAAGGGCCGAAGCCATCCGAACCATTAAACGAATAGATCTGCTTATATGAGGCGGCCTGACTTGGTCTCACCGCGCCTAGTAGCATCACCCGACGATCGCTGAGCGCAATCGGCATTAGGGCGATTCCCTATCTCGAAAGTGCCGATCCATTTCGACAATGAATGATTTGGTGAAACTTCTCATCGCAACGTTCTCCTATGCGGCGTCATTGTGATCTGAGTCATGCTGATGCAATATTTTCTTTCCCAAGGCGAATCTTTGCCGAAATAAGCTGTCTATCGGTACCACAACATTGTTAGAGCAGCTCTGCAAGAGCTAATCTTTCGTGAAGCGTTTAGACGGATGGCTGATAGATATGATAGTCCTTTCCGCGCGCACACTGCTGTTTGCAAACGCGGTGAGCAGAGTACTTAGAAGCGCTTATTTGCGCGACCAATCCCGAATTCGGAACCTCTCGCTTGTCTCGATCTGACTACAGCTCGGAGACTTGCCAGCTCGCTTTGCTATTGCGCGCGCAAGGACGATGGAAGACCAAGTTATAAGGCTGAATTTCCCGTAGCGGAGTTCGAGCCGTCAACCTGAAGCACGTGGATGCTCCTCGATAAAGCTCGCGATTGTGCCGGCCAATTCCTGAGGAGCTTCCAGCGGGAGATGGTGGTGTGCGCCTGGAATAGTAACTAGCCGAACGAGCGGATTCGATTTCTTTGCGGCGGCGGCTGCTTCGGCAGTCAGGATGCGGCTCTCGCCCGCGCGAATCAGTAGCATCGGAAGCGTGATCTCGCGGATGGCTGAGGCAACGTCGAGGCCGTCGCTGCCGAAGAAGCTCTCGCGGTCGAACTTCATCGTGTAGCCGCCTTCGGGAGTGCGCGCGAGGCTGTGTTCAGCGGTCTCGCCAAGAATCTGCGGCGCTATTGTCCCCTCATTCGGCATCAGGCGGAATTTCGCCTTCGCCGTCGCGAGATCAGGATAGACCACGGTTGGGAGCGCCTTCAGATGGCGCAGATAGCGGTTGCGGCGTTCGGTCGAAGTGACCGCAATATCGATTGCAATAATCGCGCGGGCCAGATGCGGTTTCTGACGCGCGAAGGCAAGCGCCGCGATACCTCCCATGCTATGGCCAGCAACGATCGGTTGCGCCAGTGCAAGCGTTTCGATTAGTCGGACGATGTCATCAGCGTAGCTTTGTGGCGAGTAAGCGGGTGGGCGAATCCATTCGCTGTCGCCGTGGCCGCGCAGGTCGAGTGCGATGATCCGCAGGTTGGTAACATCGAACGCCTCGACGACCCAGCGCCACCAGTAGGCGTTGGCCGAGTTGCCATGCACCAGAATCAGGATATCCGAGCCCGGCTGATTCCATTCGAGATAATGCAATCGCGGCGACCCCTCGAGCATCGCGCCCGCAGGCTTCTTCACGGTAGCGTGTTCAGGAAGAGGTTAAGTTCATCGATCAGACCCTGCGGATTATCGATCATCACGTGATGGAAGGAATCAGGCACGGTAGCGAAATGGCAATTAGGAATCGCCGCGGTAATTTTTTCGCCAATTTCGCGCGGGATAACGCTCGATCCAGCGCGTATATAGAGCGATGGACAGGTTATCTGCGCGAGTCCTTTCCAGGCCGAAATTGGTTCGCGGATGAGCGTGCGGCGGTCCATTTTGTGGGTCCATCCGCCTGCGGGGTCCTCACGAAACGAATGGCGGGCGACGTACTGCAGGATTTCAGGCGGCGCGTTGTTCTGTGGCGGATTGGTGCGGAATTTGGCAATCGCCTCTTCGAGGGATGGGAACGGGCGCGAGGGGCGTTCGGCGAGTTCACGCAAGGCTGCTACCGCGGCGGCGGGGTATCCGGCAGGGGCATCAATTACAACCATCGCATGAAGCTGATCACTATGCTGGCCAGCATAGCTCAAGACGGTATGACCGCCCATTGAATGGCCGACCAGCACTGGCGCACCTAACCCCCAGCCGGAGATGATAGCTTCGAGATCGGCGACGTACTGGCGGGTGCCATACGACCATTCTGCAGTCCAGGGACTATCGCCATGGCCGCGCTGATCGAGCGCCAGCACGTGGAAACGGTTGATCAGCGCGGGCGCGACAAAATCCCACCATCGAGCGTGCGCCGATCCTCCATGGACGAAAAGTAATGGTCGATGGGCCGCCCCGCCATAATCGACACAATTGAGAATCAGATCTCCGGACGCCTTGAACTGACAAGTCGTAGTCATTGTCCGATATTCAAGAGGGTTCGGGTACGTTAGGCAAACTGTGCGGATACCCGATCTGCTTTGCAAGTGCGTTCTTTCGTGTCACGATCGGCTTTGCGACTCATGCCGATCTTCAGTGCAATCATACCAGGATTGATGCTCGCTGCTGCGATTTCGCTTCTTCCGCTTCGTGTCTCAGGTGCTGGTCTCTCTGATACAGGTGGCAGCGCGGTGGTTCCGCCGCCTCCTACGGATGCTGCGACAGCAGCCAACAGTAATCGGGATCGAGCGCAGCAATTGGTGAACACCGCGATCAATCTGACGGACAGCACTCGCGCGGTGAACATGCTGTGGCAGGCTACACAGGTCGATCCGACCTTTGAAGAAGCTTACATCTATCTCGCGCTCTATTATAATTCGCGTTCGCAGTTTGATCGGGTGGTGCAGGTTTATCAGCGGCTGGTAAAATACACGCCCAAGGAGACGAGCGTCTGGCTGAATATCGGTGAGGCATATATGTCCTATTCGCCACCGCGCTTTGATGCTGCCCTACCCTATTACCGCAAAGCTTTTGAGTTGAATCCGACCTCGTCATTTGCCGCATTACGACTCGGCGAGATCTATGCGCAGGAGAATAACCGTAGCGAGGCGATGCGGTATCTGCGCCTCGCGAGCGGCGATCGTGCTAAGAATCCGGAGATTGCCCAACAAGCTGATCGGCTTATACGCCAGATCGGTTCATAACCTTTGATACTTTTGATACTGGTGTAGGACTAAGCGATTGCGTCGCCGTTGCTGAGGGCGAAAGTGAGAGACTTGGCAGCGGAGAGCTGATCGAATCGGGTTGCAGGTTTCCTTCCATCTGAGCGCGGAGCTCCGGCGGAACGAAATCGCGGTCGAGCAACTTTTGTTGAGGAGCTTTCAGGACCGCGCGAAATTGCGTGTAAGCGTCCGCCATCAGCTTGCGTCTTTGACGCTCGCAAGCGCGGCGCGCATCGGTGATCTTGGCTCGCGTTCCTTCGACGATATCGTAGAGTTGAGCGCGCTGTGCAGACGTCAGCTTAAGCTCATGCGTCATGCGCTCGAGGGGTTGCTCGCCTCTTATCCTCAACAGATGGTGGCGGAACGCAACGGCACTAGCGGCAAAGCCGATCATAGCGCCGGCGATCAGTGCAATTGCGAGGAAAAGATAATTGTATCTAGCCGCCAAAGTCGTCTTGAGATCCTTGAGATGGTTGAGTCTGATTAAATCCGGCAGCCATGCCCGAATCTGAATCGTCAAGTCCAAACAGATTGTCGGATGAATTAAAAGTGGCTAGTTGCACATCCGGATTGCTCTCTACCATCTCATCCTGGAAGGCATCTTCAAGCGTGACGCGCGGTGGTTGCGAGATATAGAGCGCGAGCGCCGCGGCGGCGCCCATCGTCGCAGCCAGGCCCACAGCCCACCAGCGATTAACACCGTAACGACTCAAAAATTGCGCCGGACGATTGCCCTTACTACCCGTTTGTTCCAGCAGTTGTCGAGGGCGCGGAGCATACTCGCTGTGCAGCACCGGCGCCGTCAACGCGAAGACGCGGAAAGAATGGTCGCAAGCCGAGCATCCAGCTAGATGATCAAGGAAATCCGCGCGCTGGGGCAAATCCAGCATCATTTGCCAAAAGGAAACAAAAGCCTTTCTTGCTTCGAGGCAATTCATCGTCAGGTCAACCTCGGTTACGAGCCATAATCTGCTCGGCCCGCCGGCGCATTGACTGACGGGCGCGAAACGCGCGAATTTTCACCTTGGCCTCGCTCCAGCCCATGATTTCGGCGATCTCTGAAACGCTCAGTTCTTCGGTCTCTTTCAAGGTCATAACCATCTGATCGTCCGCCGAAAGCGTCCCTAGCAGATATCGTGCAAGCATCTCGGCCTCAGCTCGCTCCTGCGCTGCCTGTACGATTGTCTCTGGAGTAGCTTCATTCACCAGACTGGCCCAAGTCTGCTCTGCCTGAGCGAGATCAGGTATCAACTCCTCCGGCCGGCGTTGGCGCTTGCGCAATTCGTCGTAGCAAACGTTTACCGTTATTGCGCGCAACCACGCGCGAAACGGCAGGTCAGTGCGATAGGTTGAAAGCTTGGCGAAAGCTCGTATGAAGGTTTCCTGCGCCATGTCACGAATAATTTCACGATCGGCGAAAAAACGATGACACAGGCGCTCCACCTTATCTTGATGTCGCGAGCTCAGTTCACTAAACGCCGAGGTATCTCCGCGAAGAACCTCGGTTATCAGTTCCTCATCGGTTCTGACGATCAAGCTCCAAGCGCGCTTTGTGATGGCAAGGCCGCCGAACATATCCGTCTGATTGATACGCTCTGGTCGCAATCACGTTTCATTACCTCAGAGATGCAAATTGAAACTTAGCTTCGCCATGCATCATTTTGCGGATGGCGGTTGCAGTCCGGCGGCCGCTACGTTCTGCGGGGTATCGAGGTCTAAGAGGATGCCATCATCTGCCAGGTCAAGATAAGCGACTCGCGAGGGATCAGCGTTGACGACGACTCGTGCACCCAACTCGTTGGGCGCGGCGCGAAGTTCGTCGAATAAGGCTCTATCGAAAACTACCGGATGGCCGCGACGTCCATTCGCGCGAGCAATGACGATCAGTTTCCGCGTTTGAGCGTAAAACTCGGCGACTTTCTCGAAAGTGTCGGCGCGTACTCGTGGATGATCAACTAAATGCACCATAATTGCTTGGACTGAAGGCGCGATGGCGGTAAGAGCTACCTTTAACGATGACAGTTGCCCGCGCCGAAAATCGCGATTCTCTACAATCGTGATTCGACGATCGTCAGGTACGGCCGATTTGATCCGCTCTGCTTGCGCGCCCACCACGATTACAAGTCGTGTGACGGCGGTGAGCATCCCAGTAGCGAGGTGCGTGAGGTAGGTCTCGCCATTTATCTCAAGTAATGGTTTAGGTGAGCCCATCCGGCGTGACTCGCCGGCGGCCAGCAGGACACCTTCGATTTGAGTAGTTGAGCCGGTCAAGTAGTCCGCCGAAGCCAACCGCTCTTAGTCCCGAGTGTGAGATCGTCACGCCTGCCCGTCCGCCGCTCGCGGATGATCTCGGCGATGATTGCGACTGCGATCTCCTCAGGGGTTTCGGCGCCAAGATCGAGTCCTAATGGGGCGTGGATCTCGTGTAACAGTTCAGGAGCAAATCCATCCGATTCTAACCGTTCAAGCGTCGCTCTGACACGTCGGCGAGAGCCAATCATACCGATAAAACATCCGGGTTGTTTGAGCGCAGCGCGCAACGTCTCTTCGTCGAAGGCGTGACCGCGCGTAACTGAGATGACGTAACAATTCCGGTCGAGCTTGAGCGAGTTAATCGCCACCGAGAATGGCTTGGCTATGACTTCATCTGCATCTGGGAATCGCTCACGATTTGCGAAAGATGCCCGATCGTCGATAATCGTGACGTGAAATCCTAACATTTTACCTAGTGTCGCGAGTGGCTGTGCAATATGACCGGCACCGACGATAATCAGGCGCTGGGAACCTACCACCGGATCAATAAACAACTTGGTTTGGTCGGAGGGATCGTACCGTTTTAAGACCGTGGTCGCGCCGTTGGCATCAACTTCGAGCAGCGCCGCTGAATCTTCGCGCGCACAACCCTTCACCTGCGCAAGGACCGCCGGGGCGAGGCCATTAAGTGCCGGTTGAGCGGATTCACTAGATGAATCGAGGAATAATTTCGTACCAGCTGCAAGCTCAAGCTGGTTCCCGGGTTCGAGCACCGTGAGCAGCGCCGCGGGCCGGCTATGCGCGACGGAATCGGCCAGTTGTCGAGCAATCGGCAAGTCTCGTTCAGGCGACCAGAGGTTGATGAACACCTCCATGATCCCGCCGCAGCTCCCGATCTGGTCTTGATCGAGATCGCCAGTCAGGTCCACTTCGGCAAGACGAGCGCCGTGGCCTTCATTTAGTAGGAGCCGCGCTTTGCGGAAAACTTCCGCTTCGCCGCATCCGCCGCCGATCGTGCCGAATTGACCATCTTCGCGGACGATCATCTTCGCGCCGATCTCACGCGGAGTTGATCCGCGAACGTCAATCACAGTGGCGAGAGCAAACGGCTGTTGTCTTTCAAGCGTTTGCGCCGCCTCCGGCCAGATTTGCGTCGATTCCGCCATTACAGATCCATTGTGACGCAAAGCCGCGAGTGCTTTCCAGTAGGGCGCGGACGAGTTTAGTTGCGGCGCGAGTTCTCCGAAACAGCGGCCCGGTTGTGAATGCGCCCGGTTTCTTCCTCGGCTAAAGAATAACGTGCCAACATACGATATAAGGTAGAGCGTGAGATGCCGAGCAAATCGGCAGCACGCCTTCGATTGCCGTCAGTTTCTTCGAGCGAACGGACCAACGTCCGCCTGATTACTTCGTCCAATAACAACGGACTGGCCTCCGCAGGAGCTTCAATTGCGCCGCTTGCATTAATCGGGCGTTGAGCCTCAAAAGCTTGCGGCGACACTTGCAGGGCTTCAGCCGGCATTACTCCATCCTGCGGCTCTTCGTTGCGGACTACCGACTCCGGCAAGAGGCGTAAATCAATCCGGTCATTGTCGGCCAGCATCACGGCTGATTGTAATGCATGAGAGAGCTCGCGGACATTGCCCGGCCAATTGTGGCGCTGCAAGGTCTGAAGCGCGCGCCGCTCAATGAAACGAACCTGTTTCCCGAACAGGCGGTTGTAATGAGCGATGAAATGCGCCGTGAGTGCTTCAATCCCGTCGCGCCGCTCGCGTAATGGGGGGATCGTAATCGCGGTTGCGCTCAGGCGATAGTATAGATCATCGCGAAATGTGCCCTCCTTAACCATCGCCCGCAGATCGCGATTAGTCGCGGCAATCAGCCGGATATCTACTTTGTAAGTTTGTGCGGAGCCCACCGGCTGGATTTCGTGAGTTTCGACTGCGCGCAGCAACTTCGGCTGGAGCCGCAGCGGCAATTCGCCGATCTCGTCGAGAAATAGTGTTCCGCCATTCGCCGAACGAAAGTACCCGAGTGAATCGTCGCGCGCATCGGTAAACGCCCCGCGCACGTGTCCAAATAGCTGGGATTCGGCGAGTGAATCGAGCAGATTCGAGCAGTTGAATGTGACGAATGCCCCTTCGGCACGGGTCCTGAGGTGTGCAACGCTCGCGCGACTAATTCCTTGCCGTGCCCGACTCGCCGTGAACCAGAACCGTAGCTTTATAGGGACCTAGTCGTGCGACTGTTTGCATGACCTGACGCATTGGCGTCGAGCGTACGACCATCCCACCGAGGCTCTCCGTCCCCGCCTCCAGCATCTCAATGTCCAACCATTCCGGCTGTTGCAGTTTTTCGGCACGATTGGCGAAAGATTCAGTCGCTATTTCGGTTTCTTGATTCTCGCCCGCGTTATCGCGGTTACCGGGAAGTCGTTGAATATCCAAATATTCCCCCAAATGCTAAGGCGGTAAAATTCTTTGATGAATCACTAGCGCAAAAAGCAAGTCGGGGGCCATTTTGATCGCGAAATTACTCAGTATTGCCAAGCGGGATTTCCATGATGCGCCGGATTATTGGCATCTGACGAATCATTGGCGCGGCGAAATTAGCTCGATCGCTTTGCGCGTCTATTTCGTTCCGCTATCGATCACGTCGGCGAGCACCTGTGCCTGATGATCGCGCGGATTTACATTCGGATAAACGTGGATCACTTTCCCGGCCTCATCGATCAGCACACTGATTCGGCTCGCATGCCGCGCTTTGGGATCAGTACACGCCCCATACGCCATCCCGAGCGTCCGGTCAGTATCGCAGAGAACGGGAAAGTTGAAGGAATTCTTTTTGGCAAATGCCGCGTTTTGCTCAACGCTGTTGAAACTGGCGCCGACAATCGCGATATGGTTTTGATCGAATAGTTCCTTTTGGTCGCGGAACCCGCGACCCTCGGTGGTTCATCCCGGGGTGTCAGCCTCGGGAAAGAACCACAAGATAGCTTTGCGGCCGCGCAAATCACTCAGTGAGAGCGAATTGCCTTCTTGAGTCAAAAGATTGAAATCGGGTGCATTATCACCAGGTTGCAATGACATCGGAATTTCCTCTTCTCTCATTCTATTCTTTCCAGTCAGCGATACACGTCTTAATTGAGCATCGCACGAAGTCGCGCAACACTTTGTACACAGAATGGCTCGTTCGGCTCGATCGCCAAAGCGCCTTCGAACTCCTTAATTGCCTGCGTGATCATTCCTTTGGTTTCAAACAGTCGTCCGAGGTTCATAAATGGAAAATGACGTGGTTCGTAGCGTAGGGCGAGCTTCGCTTTCTCAAGCCATTCGCGCGCATCTTCGAGCTCGCCCTTTTCCATCAAGTAAGCCCCAATATCATTGTATGGGTTGCCGAATTCGGGATCGATCGCAATCGCGCGATGACACTCGGAAATCGCATCATCGATCCGGCCAATAAAGCGGAAAGCCCAACCCCGGAAAGTATAGGCTTCAGCGGTCGGGCAGAGTTCGATCGATTCTGTGTAAAGTTCGATGGCGCGCTTCAAGTCACCACGCATCTGCTGGTAATAGCCGGCTTGCCAGAGTTCAAGTGCCTGCTCCTTCGCTCTTTCCGCCATAAACCACCGATATTCGGAGATTCTTGTGCGATCAAGATCAAGACTTGCGAATCTGACCCGAACAGCAGTTTAAGGTGAGATT
Source organism: uncultured Pseudomonadota bacterium (assembly GCA_963795945.1). Classification (GTDB taxonomy): domain Bacteria; phylum Desulfobacterota; class Binatia; order Binatales; family Binataceae; genus JAJPHI01. Next base: position 73,717 of record CAWCJN010000007.1, on the reverse strand, counting down.
AAAAACTGAAGGTTCGCGCGGCTTGAATGAGTGCCGGTGCGAGCAGCACGATCATCATAGCCGGCAGGATGAACACGACTAGCGGTATGAACATCTTAATCGTAGTTTTTTGTGCGGCGGATTGGGCGCGCAGATGGCGTTGGGTCCGGATCATCTCGGAGCTCGAACGGAGTGTGGGTGCGATTTGCGCGCCGAGCTGCTCGCTCTGGATCAGGGTTGCCGCGAGCAGGCTTACTTCCTCGATGCGGACGCGGTCGCCAAAATTACGCAGGCCCTCGCCCAAGCTAAGCCCGGCAGACAGCTCGCCGACCACCTTCACCAGCTCCTGGCCGATCGCCTGGCCGTGTCGCGCGGTCTCCTCGCCGACCAATTTTATCGATTCGAACAATCACAGACCCGCCTCCACGCAGACCACGATCAGATCAAGGACGTCGGAAAGCTCTTGCGTGATACTTAACCGGCGCTGACTCACGCGTCGAGCGATATAGTACGAAGGCGCGTAAGCTCCCATGGTTCCTGCAAGCGTCGCGAGCAATATCAGCTTCATGATCGCGCAACCGAACGCGAGCCCCGCGGCACAACCGAGCACTCCAAAAGTCGTCGCCAGAATTCCCCGGATCAGTGGCAATGCAGACGCGGCGTTCAGATGGGCCAAACCAGCGCGGCTTAAAAGTTCGGCTTGTCGCGTTGCACGTGGTCCGGTCTTAGCGATTGAAAATCGCGTCGCGACTTTTTGCCAGAGAGACTCGTTGGCTGACGACTGAGCAGGCTGAACTGATCCTGGACGCGTCGCCGCGAAACGAAGCTGCACCGCTGATAGGCGCTCGTCGATCATGCGACGAGTTCCATATAGCGCCTCGTAGATTGAGCACAGTGCGATTCCGAGCAACAGAAAAATCAGAATGCAGGCAATCTCGGCGCTCATCAGAGGAATTCAGTAATTCACCGCGAGAATGCGGCGAATTGTAATGAACGCCAGCACGTCCATTACGGCGGCCGCTTTGAGAACTTTGACGCCCGTGGGATCGTAAAACAGAATATGAACATACGCAGGCTGGATCACAGCGAATATTGCCAACATTACCACCGGTAATAACGCGACGATCATAGCGCTGCTGCGGGATTGCGCGGTCATCAAGCGAATTTGTACCTGAAGCCGCTGACGCGCGGGCACGATTTCTGCGAGACGGCCCACTACTTCAGCCAAACTGCTGCCCGACTCGCTTTGGACACGGATTGCTATTGCGAGAAGCCTCAGATCAGATTCGGCGACTCGGCGCAATAATTCGAAGGCCCGCGGCAGCGGCATCCCAAGTTGAGCCTGTTCCACCACCATCCGAAATTCGCCGCCAAGTGGATCAGCAAATTCATTCGCAAGCACCTGTAGTGCACGCAATGGCGGGTGTCCGGCTTCGAGCGCCGACTTGACGAAATCGAGCGCCGCCGGCAATTGTCGCACGAACGCCTGCCGGCGTCTTTCAGCGCACCAGCGTACATAGAACAATGGGACGAGACCGAGCGCTGCCCCGGTTACGATCGCAAGCGTAACATCATGCGCGAGGAATCGCCCTGCCAGATAACCCACGGCGACCAACCCGAGCATCATCTCGAGCATCGAAGGGAGCGATAGGTGAACGCCCGCCTGCCACATAGTTTGTTCGAGCTTTGCGAGAAAGCGCACCTCCCGCAATGTCGCGACTAGACGACCGACACTAACCTGCAAGGGCATCCCAGCCCGGATCACTTCATCGGGTTCATTTCTTGTTGGGTCCGGCGCTATCTCGGCGAGGCGCTCAGCGATTGTCGCTTGGTCGATTCTGCCACCGGTATCGACGATCAGGACCCAAAACCCGATCAGGATCACAGCGATCAATCCGCTGACGGCAATCGGGTCCATCGATTCAGCGCGAGCGCGTGATCCGACCGGTCTTCGCCTCGAATTTGAACCCAGCCAACTCGAGTTGCTCGACATAGAGCGAACGAACGCCGGCCGAGCGAAGTTGTCCATTTACCTTGCCGTCCGCACTCACGCCCGTCCGCACGAACTCGAACAGGTCCTGCATCATGATGACGTCGCCTTCGAGTCCCGTGATCTCAGTAATCCGCATCACCTTGCGCGAGCCATCTGATAGACGCGAAACGTGAATGATCAAATTTATCGACGCGGCTATCTGCTGGCGCATCGCGCGCTGCGGGATCGCATAACCCGCCAGCAGCATCATCATTTCGAGTCGTCCCGGACATTCGCGCGGGCTATTCGCGTGGATTGTTGCGATCGAGCCGTCATGTCCCGTTGACATGGCCTGCAACATATCGAGCACCTCAGAGCCGCGTACTTCGCCGACAATGATGCGATCAGGCCGCATTCGCAATGAGTTTTTCACGAGGTCGCGAACGGTAATCTCGCCTTTGCCTTCCAGATTGGTAGGACGGGTTTCCAGACGGACTACGTGCGGCTGTTGCAAAGATAATTCCGCCGAATCCTCGATCGTGACTATCCGCTCGTCCGCCGGAATGCAGGCTGACAAGCAATTCAGCATCGTGGTTTTTCCTGAGCCAGTCCCGCCGCACACCAGAATATTCAGCCGCGCCTTGACGGTCGCTTCGAGTAAGGTGAGCACTTCGCGTGTCAGCGTGCCCTTCGTGATCAAGCCTTCGATATCGAAGCGATGGCGCCCGAAACGCCGGATTGAGAGCGCGGGTCCATTCAGCGCAAGCGGCGGGATAATTGCGTTGATTCGCGAACCATCGCGCAGCCGCGCATCAACCATCGGCGAAGCCTCGTCCACGCGCCGTCCGACCTGCGCCACGATGCGGCCAATAATCAGCATCAAGTGCTGATCGTCCTGAAAGGTCACGCCGGTCGGCTGGAGCTTGCCGAATTTCTCGACAAAAACCTGATCGTGTCCGTTAACGAGAATATCCGTCACGGCGTCGTCGCGAAGCAGCGGCTCAAGCGGACCCAGCCCAAGCAACTCGTTTTTAATCTCGCTAACCAGTCGTGCACGATCAGCTTCGGTCAGCAGACGACCCTCGCGGTCGAGCACGTCATTGATTGCGGCAGTCACTTTCGACGCCATCGCTGCCGGTTCGAGAGCGTCGAGCTTGGCTACATCGAGCGTTTCGAGCAGGCGATTATGCACCAGTGTGCGCAATCGGCGGGTACCCTCGATCGCCTAGAAGCGGCGGCGCGCCAGGGTCCCCCCGATCATCGAAGACGGCAGGTCTTCGGCGTCGGGGAGGCCGTGCTGTTGCAGCAACCGATCATTCAGCTTCATTAGTTACTTAATTAGTTACTTAATCGATTGGCGCGTTCGCGCTAACTACTTGGCGGCGGTCAGAGAGCTGCTGACCTTGGTCAGCAGATTCACGATATCCTGTCCCATGACATGGTAGGTTGCGAATACTACGACCGCCACTGCAGCGAGTATCAGTGCATACTCAGTCATAGTCTGGCCTCTTTTTATGCTGCGCAGCCGCGCGCGCGCCATGGTTAGAAAACTGGTCATTGAAAATCCTCCCTTTGCTGTTTCGTTGGCTCGCCTACCAAGCCTTCGCCGATTTCCAAAAAGTTATAGATAGTTCTGCGAGTTTGGCTGCTCCAACCGATGCGATGAGTAGCAGAGCAGATGGCGTGCCATAGAAAGTAGTTCTTATATCAACGAAGTCCGCGTTTTTGCGTCCGTCTGTCGCAAAACGGAACATCCAGCGCGTCGCGTTTCGCGGCGCTCAGAGGAACGACTTGATAATTCGAAGAATGCGGCGGTACGTTGTATTAAGGCTTATGTCTTGAGAGGCGCAAAATGGCGAACTCCAAAAATTGGCACATCGATGGCGAATATTTCGAATCCTGCAATTGCGAATTGCTGTGCCCTTGCCTGCTCTCGCACGCGCAGGCCAGCCCTACTGATACGCATTGCGACGTAGTATTGGCAATCCATATCGCAGACGGCCATTGGGACGACACTGTGGACCTTTCGGGTCTCAATGCGGTTCAGGCGCTCACCACTCCGGGGCCGATGTCCCAGGGCAACGGGACGCTTGCGGTCTATCTTGATGCGCGGGCGAATGATGCGCAGCGCGGCGCGCTCGAGCTGATCTTTACCGGCGATGCCGGCGGGCCGCCTTCGCTGATGGCCGGGATGATTGCGCATCGTTTGCCGACGAAAACCGTCCCGATTAGCTTCGAATCAAAAGACAATACTTTCAAACTCTCAATCGAAGGAATCACGGACGTGACTGTCGAAGGCGTCACCGGAGCAAACAACCGGGTGATTTGGCTGGAGAACGTTGGCCATCCGTTCTCGCGACGGCTTGCGGCGGCGAAAGCAAGCACCAGTCACTACAAGGATCATACGCTCAATTTCGATAACTCGGGCCGCAATGGACACTTTTCCTCGATTACCTGGTCGAATGCCAAATAACGAAGCAGTCTCACGACCGCTCTCGCGCACCATTTATAGCCGCTGGCGCGATCGCGCGATCATCTGGGCGGCGCTGGCGGGGATTACCGCTATTGCCTGGCTATATCTTGCCTGGATGCCGATGTCGTCGAGCGATTTCGGTACGTTCGGCTCGCGAATCTTCGCGACCATGGCGCCGGGACTGAGCGATGCTGTTTTGATGTTCCTAATGTGGGCGGTGATGATGGTCGCGATGATGCTGCCGAGCGCCGCACCGATGATCGATACCTACGCGCAAATTGTTTGCTCGCGTGAACCATCATCGTCAACTTCTCGAGTAACATTATTCGGTGCGGGATATTTGGTTGCGTGGACAGCTTTCAGCGTCGCAGCCACTGCCGCCCAGTTGATATTGCAGCGAAGTGGCGCAATCAGCAGCGCCTTGATCGCAGCACCTGCGCTCGGTGCGCTGATGCTAATCGTCGCGGGTGTCTATCAATTGACACCTTTAAAGAATCTATGCCTCACGAGGTGCCGCACGCCGCTGGGATTTCTGATGACGGAATGGCGGGAGGGAGCGCGTGGCGCGTTCGTAATGGGAATGCGTCATGGCGTGATGTGCGTCGGATGCTGTTGGATGCTGATGCTGTTGCTGTTTGTCTTCGGCGTGATGAACCTAGTATGGGTTGCAGTGCTGAGCATCTTCGTCATCCTCGAGAAATCATTGCCGGCCGGTCGTCTGATCGCACGTGGAAGTGGAATCGCGATGCTCGCCGGTGGCCTTGCTCTGCTTATTTGAGGAATGGAGCGAGGCAAGATGCCACGCTCAACGAATCGCAAAATCCTCTATACCATCGGCCATTCGACTCATCCGATCGAAGAGTTCACCGAGCTGCTCAGGCAGCATCAGATCGAAGTCCTCGCTGACGCGCGCTCCTATCCATCATCGCGGCGCTGGCCGCAGTTCAACCAGGATGCACTGCGGGAAGCTCTCGGCAGTATCAACATCGAGTATCAATGGTTAAAATTGCTGGGCGGGCGGCGTCGGTCGAAGCGCGTCGATTCGCCGCATTCAGCGTGGAAAGTCGCGGCCTTCCGTGCGTACGCCGATTACGCCGACGGACCGGAATTCTCCGACGGGCTTGCCAACTTGACCCGAACCGCCGCCCGACATCCCACTGCGATAATGTGTTCGGAAGGCCTATGGTGGCAATGCCATCGACGGATCATCGCGGACCATCTGCTAATCGCCGGATGGGAGGTCGAACACATCTTACCTGGTGGCAAACTAGCATCACACGAATTGCCGGATTTTGCGACGGTCCGCGATGGCCGACTCTTTTACGATGGCGGTCAGTCCGCGCTCAGGCTGTGAGCCAACGCAGAACCACCTACCGGCGTCAGATTCGCGCGCTGTCGGCCGGCTCCGCAATGACGTGATGCTCCAAATGACCGATCTTCTCGATTTCGATGCGGACGACGTCGCCGGCTTTGAGCCATTTCGGCGGCTTCATAGCCGCCGCGACGCCGCTTGGCGTGCCGGTTGAGATCAAGGTACCGGGTTCCAGCGTGAAAACCGTCGAGAGAATCTCGACCTGCTCGAAACAGCTGAAGATTAAATTGCGCGTGTTGGAATGCTGGCGCAGTTCGCCATTGACGAAGGTCTTGAGCTCGAGCGCATGCGGATCGTCAATTTCGTCAGGCGTTACGATCCACGGTCCAGTCGGCCCGTGAGTATCAAAAGATTTCCCCAATGTCATGGTTTGCGCACGGCGCTGCCAGTCCCGAACACTCACGTCATTGACGATGAAATAGCCCGCGATCACTTCATGCGCGCGATCTTTGGGCACGTGGCGGCATCGCCGGCCTATCACAAACCCGAGTTCGCCTTCATAATCAAGCGCCTCGGAAGCGCGCGGTAATTGGATGGGATCGTAAGGGGGATTAACGCAACTGGATTGCTTGTTAAAGAAGATCGGAAATGTGGGCTTGGCCATCCCGGTCTCAGCGATGTGATCAGCGTAATTTAGTCCGACGGCAAGAAACTCAGGGGACGGCGCACGGGCGCTTCAAGCTTAACGCTGGCGAGCGGAACCGTTGAGGCACTTGCGGCAGCGCGGCGAGCCATCGCCAGCATCAAATTGCCGCCACTCAGGAAATTGATCATGTCGCGGGGGATACTTGGATCGGTGGTGCAAATATCAGCAATGGAATCGTCTTTGACGACGCCGACACGCGTCGAGTCTCGATGGGTGAAGGTGACGAGCTTCATAGTGATCCCTCTGGAGGCGAAGACTTATTCAGTCGTAGCACAGATTACTATGAAGGCGGATGCATAATGAAATTCAGGTCACTGGGTTCCGGCATTACGCTTCAGATATTCCAAAATTCCCGCCTTTTCAGTGGAAGTGAGCGGTGACTGTCCGGCGGCGATGATTTTATCCTGCATCGCTGCAATCTGTATTTCCCACATTGCCGCCGTAAGTGACTGCGGTGCATAGGGTTGATGACATGAACCGCAGCGGGTGAGGTACAGTTGCGCTCCGGGTGATCTTTGATCCGGCATCGATTTCGCGCAACCGAGCAGCACACCTAATCCTGTAATAAGTATCCAAAAAAGCTTCTTCACCATATTGGCTTCGAAGGCTTTGAGTAAGACGGGACGGACGGCAACTTACCAGCGAGCGGTCGGGAGAATACGCATCAATTCGGTGCGGAGCACCGCGCGCAACTGGTCACGCGCAAAATCTTCAAGTATTACTTTGCGTTCCGATTCAGGTCGCAACCAGACCGGCTGCAGGCGCATGGGATCATCCGAATATCGCGGAAAAATGTGCCAATGGACGTGCGGCTCTTGATTACCGAGACATTCGTAATTTAGTTTGAGCGGCGAAGTAATGGCGCTGATCGCGCGACCTGTGGCCAACATCTCGTCAAGTAATTCGTAGGTTTCGCCACGAGGCATCAAGTGAAGCTCGGTGACATGGCGCTTGGCAAACAGTACACAATATCCGCGATAGAATTGCGCGTCACCGAGGATCATCCAACTTCTTGGAAGTTCTGCGATGAAGTCAGGAAATGCTCCGGCACGGATGCGCTCGATCAGCGCGCAGATGCCGCAATTTGGGGTGAGATTATCGGGAGACATCTGAAAGTCCGGGTCCGGGTTCGATCTCAACCAATTTGATTCGCGCGTGGGCAAGCAGATCGGAAATAGTATGCAGCTTGTAGGGCTTCTCGTAATAAACGTTGCGGATACTAGTGTTAATCAAGACCTTAAGGCAATGAATGCAGGGGGTATGGGTGATATAGATGTCGGCGTCGCGGATCGCGCTACCATTACGCGCCGCCTGCGTGATCGCGTTGATCTCCGCATGAATTGTGCGATAGCAATTCTGCTCAATTTCGCCATCCGGCGTGCGCGACTCATAAATTAAACATCCAACGTCGAGGCAGTGGGATAATCCGGCGGGTGCGCCGTTATAGCCGGTCGCGAGAATGCTGCGGTCACGGACGATCACTGCGCCGACTTTGGCGCGCGTGCAGGTCGAGCGTTCCGCGACCTGCTGCGTGATCGTCATAAAGTATTGATCCCATGAAGGGCGTTGCGAGCTCATCGAGAATCTAATCTGACAGGCTCGACATCGCGGCGGAATAGCGATGATAGAATCTTATATACGATTTTGCGGGTCGATTGCCGGCATCGATACATTTTTGGGTAGGTCACGCCGCTGCGGTCTCTTCTGAACAGACGCGAACTAGATTTTTGCGGCGCGCGTTAAAACAAATTCTTAGGGCTGATTTTAACGTTACAAATAACATTAAATTCTTTACGATTCTTATCTCCATCACTTAAACTCTGTGGAATATCGAGTATATAGATTAGCAACCGTTCAGCTCTCGTTTGAGTAGTGGCGGATCTCGTTTGAGTAGTGGCGGAGGAAGGTGGAGAGGATGACGTGGAATGCGGGGTCTCGTCGTTTTGCTGTCGCGCTAATACTTATCCTTCTCACCTTTCTGACATTGGCGGCGGGCGGGCAGCAGAGTAGCAATCTGATTCAGATCGAGAATGCGCTGCCCGGGACCACAGATTGGATGCTGTCGAATCCGGCCAGCAATCATGAGATTGAAGGATACGCCTCATACCAGCGTCAATCGCAGGAGTCAGATCAGCTTCTTTGTGAACACTACTGATCCGTCATACACGATCGAGATTTTTCGAACGGCTGGTATGGAGGATTAGGTGGACGGCGGATGACCACGGCGGTAACGCGAACGGGAATTCAGCAGATAGTGCCCGCGCCCGATCCAGTCACAGGGGTAGTCGATTGCAACTGGACTAATCCATATACAGTCACTACGCAGGACCCTTCGGATTCATCGAAGTGGTTAAGCGGCATCTATCTAGCCAAGCTCACTGGGACGAACTCCGGAAAGCAGAGCTACATAATTTTTGTCGTTCGAAGACAGCCGAGCCTCAAACATCTTGATGCAGGAGCCAGCGATCACTTCTGAAGCGTATAATGCCTATGGTAGCAAGTCGCTTTATGACTTCAACAGCAGCAACAATTCTGAAGCTGTCAAAGTTTCGTTCAATCGCCCATACGATAATGGATGGGGTACCGGGAATTTTCTAAGCTACGAGTTCGACGGGATCGCTTTCCTGGAAGAGGACGGCGACGACGTAACCTATTCAACCAGCATCGATACCCACGAAAACGCGCAGAGCCTATTGCTACATAAGGTATTTCTAACGATTGGGCATGACGAGTATTGGTCGTGGCAGATGCGGCAAAACGTGCAGAGCGCACGCGATTCCGGCGTCAGCCTCGGCTTTATGGGCGCGAACGACGTTTACTGGAGAATTCGTCTGGAGCCGAGCGTGGCTACCGGCGCTACCGATCGAGTGGTGGTCTGTTACAAGGATAAGAATTTGTCGAGTGATCCCAATACGGCCAATCCGGCAACTTATTACCTGGTGACGAATATGTGGCGCGAAGGATATATGAGCGCGCCCGCGTTACCTGAAGACGCTCTGTTGGGCGAGATGTATAATGGATTCGAGCCGGTAAACGGAAACGTGCTGATTAGCGGCTTGTCACCGAGCTGGGTATTTGCCAACACCGGGCTGAATAACGGCAACATGCTTGCCGGACTTCTTGGTTACGAAGTGGACGAGATGGTTGCGGATGCGACCACGCCGGTGAACACACAGCTAGTGACTCACTCGCCATATACCCTGAATGGCGCGACCTATTACGGTGACATGACAGTGTACTCCTCGGCAAGCGGTTCAACCGTCTTTGACTTCGGGAGCATCGAATGGGAGTGGGGGTTGAGCGATATCAGCCCAGGGGGTTCATCAACCTCGCTGGTAAATGCCGTTGCGCAGCAGATCACCCGCAACGTAATCAATCAACTAATCTCCACTTCGAGCATCAATGGTTCCACGCCAACGCCTACATCTACCAGCAGCACGGGTACGACCTTTCAGATCACCTCGCCGGTGAGTGGTGCAACGATTTCAGGCTCCGCTACGATTACGATTTCAACTAATCTTTCGACAAGCAATGACTGGTGGAATGAACTGCAGGTAGATGGGGTATCGACCGGCCTAAACGATGCCGGACATTATCAACAGATCATCTGGAACTCGACCACGGTACCCAATGGCCAGCACACCTTGACGGTGCTGGCGCATCAAGAGAGCACTGGAACTATAACGGCATCTACTTCAATTTCAGTAACGGTCAGCAATGGCGGCCCGACTCCGACTCCAACACCAACGAGTACACCGAATTCGACGTATCAGATTACTGCGCCGCTCAATGGCGCAACGACATCCGGTTCGGTCAATATCACGATTTCGACCACCTTATCACTAACTAATGATTGGTGGAACGATCTGCAGGTGGACGGCGTATCAACGGGACTGACAGATACTGGACATTATCAGCAAATCATCTGGGATTCGACCAAAGTGAGTAATGGGCTTCACACGTTGACTTTACGTGCGTATCAGGAGAGCACCGGCGCTGTTATAGCTTCAGCGTCTATCTCAGTGACGATCAGCAATGGTGTACCGACTCCAACGCCGACAGGAACACCTGTATCGACTTATCAAATCATCGCACCGCTTAATGGCGGTCGATATCAGGTTCAGTGAGCGTAACGATATCGACTAATCTCTCGGTTACTAATGACTGGTGGAATGAACTGCAGGTGGATGGGGTATCTACCGGCCTCAATGACGCGGGCCATTACCAGCAGATCACATGGGACTCGACGAAGGTCGGCAATGGAGCGCATACGTTGACGGTGCGGGCGCATCAGGAGGGCACCGGCACAATCATGGGGTCTTCATCGATCTCGGTAACGGTAAGTAATCCCTGATTAGCAGCAGTGAGCTAATATCCATGTTAGTACATAGTAGTTGCCTAACTCGATCTTTTCATAATGATCACCTTGCGTCCTCAAATTGCTTGAACGAGTCCGGCATTACGCTTATACGCTCGACCTGTTCTATGCGTACACCGAGTCTAAGAGCCTTGAGCAGATCGTAGAGTTGTTCGCCGTCGATCAGGTCGATAGGCGGTGCCCCGTCGCGAGTAGCTTCCTTCTTCGCGTCGGCTGAGAAGCTCGAGGTTGTTATCACGATACCCTTGTCCGTACGTCCGACCATTGCGCCGCGAAAATCGCGGATAGCTCCGGCGCTTACGGGTCCACTATAACGCTTACACTGAAACAACATGCGGAACGAAAGTAAATTGACACGAAGTACGCCGATTCCGTCGATGCCGCCGTCCCCTGATTTTCCCGCAACCTCGACGGTCACGAACCCCGACTCGCGTAGAATCCGTTGGGCGAGGCGCTCGAACGCACCGGGCGTTATGGCTTGGAGCGCAGATAACAGGCGCTCTCTCCAGGTCTCCTCACCTTCACCATCGCTCTCTTCTTCTGCGCTGGGGGAGTTTGCCGATCCAGCTGGCGCACTCGTACAGGGATCTTGCAGCAATCGGCTTCGGTCAATGTTTGGCCGTATGGAATAATACTCCACACTGCTCGCTGACTACTCTCGATAGCGTTCACCTTTCGCACATAAGTTCGAGCCAAATGAAGGCGGTAATTAACCTCGGTCATTGGTCCGTCGCTGTGAAGTGTGTTTTGGACTTCTTCGGGCAAGTTCATGATTTCGACGACGCGGGTCAGTAGCTCCTGATTCGAAGCTGAGCCGCCGGTTTGTCGAAGGACCAGAAGGGTTGGCCAAAGCAGTTTATCATAGGTCGGCAGCTTCATCGGTCGAAATGCTCACTCCATTCAGAAGCAAAAGATCCTAAAGTAACGTCGCCAAGTTATTTTCCCGGGCGTGCGGGAGGGCGGGACATTTCCTCCCTGATGGCGGCGGCGAGCAGCGGGAACATCAGCTCGTGATGACCGGTGAGCATGATACCTTTGCCGCCGCCTATGGTCGGGCGCTCGACCACGTTCATGCGCGGGCGGTACTGACGGATGAAATCCATGTCGGCCGCGGTGAACGAATCGATTTTACGACCGAGATTACGCGCGAGATTCAAGGCCTTCATAAAGACCTCAGGCATGAGCACCGCCGAGCCAAGATTGATCACGACGCCGCGAGAGAGTTTGCTCACGGTCGCGGCAAGACGATGAAAATCCGCCATTGTCGCCGCACCGATCGCCGCGCCGTCAGCCGCGGGATGCATATGAATAATGTCAGAGCCGAGCGCGACGTGAATTGTCGCCGGGATGCCGACTTCGTACGCCGTGGCGAAAATGCTGGTACGGCAAAACTTAAAGTTGCGCTTTAGAATTTCTCGCCCGACGACCTCGCCATAACCGCGCCCCTCCTGATGGGCGGACTTTGCGAATTCATTCAGCAAAGCGCCGGTTTCTTCAGCCATTCCAAAGCTGCCATCGACCAGCCCGGCGCCGACATCTTCCGAAGTCCGGCCAGCATAGGCCAGCTCGAAGTCATGGATCATAGCTGCGCCGTTGGCGGCGAAACCGGTGATGATGCCATCGCGAATCATCGAGCAGATAATTGGACCGAGGCCGACTTTGATCGGATGCGCGCCCATTTGCAGCAGCACCATCCGCTTGGCGCGATGAGCGGTCGCGACGCGGCGAGCGAGATCGCGAAGGTCGCGTGCCGCGAGGACATCAGGCAATGCGGCGAAAAAATCGGCGAGCGATGCGCCGGCTGCAAGGGGAATTGCGAACTGGTTGCGCTCGACCTTGCGCGAGAGCGTCGCGAGCTTGCGGGTCGTCGCGCGGGATGGATCGAGCGCGCGAATCTTCATTGATACGAACAAGCGGTCAGCAGGTTAATACACTTAGACATGCGCGGCAGGCTACCGAATCGGCGTGCGCGTGAATAGAAGTCTGTCGAACCAGTTTTGTGCGGCAGGCGAATTTCGGCTATCGATAGAACAATGTCCGCTGCCGAGACCATCAAATTTTATTACGACTTCAAAAGTCCGTTTACCTATCTGGCGTTCGGTCCGGCACTCGAGCTGGAGAAAACGCATCACGTGGAAATCCGGTTCGTGCCGCATGTCTTTGATTTCGTCGCATATGGCGGAGCGTTGGAGCGGCGCGCGGAGCGTGATTGGCACAAGGTCCGCTATCTTTACCATGATGCACGACGATTCGCGCGCGAACGTGGGATCATAATCCGCGGGCTGCAGAAGCTGTTCGATAGCCGGACTGCGTTGATCAGCGGTTTATTTGCCGAGCGGCAAGGGAAATTTCGCACGTATGCGGCGGAGGTTTTCCGGCGCTTCTTTCTGCGTGAATTGAATATCGAAGATGTCAATGCCCTCGCCGCAATGATCGCCGAAATGGGTATGGATGCGGATGAATTCCGGCGGTTCGCCCCGACCGAAGGTCAGGCAGCATTGGCTGATGCCTTAGCGGAGGGTGAGCGCGACGGAGTCTTCGGCGTACCGCTGCTCTTGGTCGCGGGTGAGCCGTTCTGGGGCAACGATCGGATTCCATGGATAATCAAAAAGCTCGACGCGATGGGCTTGCGTCGCGAGCCGTAAACTTCGTGAAAGGGAAATCGAGATGAAAGCGGTATCGAAAGGCGCAAAAGGCGCCTATGAGTTTATCGTTAAGCACGAGGATTTGGCCGGTACCGTCGAGCCGACGCTGCCGATGGTACTGGCGACGGCGAAAATGAGCCTCGCGATGGAGCTGGCGGCGATCAACGCCCTTACGCCCTATCTAGAACCAGGAGAGTTCTCAGTCGGCTCGATGGTCAACGTAACGCATACGGCGGCGACGCCCGAAGGATGGAAAGTGCGGGCCGAAGCAGAAGTTACCGGCGGTGAAGGGCGGCGAGTCGAGTACGTCGTGCGCGCTTTCGATGAGAAGGAGCAGATCGGCGAAGGGACGCATACGCGGGCCGTGCTGGAGCGGGCGAAATTCGATCAGCGCTTCGAGGCGAAGGTCAAGAGCAAGTGAGATCATCTCGGCGGACACATAAGAATCACCGTCGTCAGCTAATACCGGAGTAAGTAATGGTTACTGAAGTTTATCGGCAGGACGAAGTGTATGTCGGGCGAGATTATTCCGGCTTTGAAGCATTAATCGATCGCGGCGCGATCGAGAATTATGTTGCGTCAACGGGCGACGATAATCCCTTGTACCACGACAATTCGCCCTTGGGATATGTGATTGCCCCGGCGCTGATTATGCACTCAGCCGTATTCCGCACGCAGGCCTGGTATCTGCCGAATATTTTCGGGAACCTGCACGTGCGCCAGGAATGGCAGGGTTTCGCGCCAATACGCGAAGGCGAACGGCTGCATACGCGCTCGGTAATTGTCGATCGCTATGTCAAGCGCGATCGCGAATACATAGTGAATGAGTGCCTAATACTGAATGCCGAGGGACAAGTAGTTCAACGGAGCCGGACTCATCAGAGCTTTTTGATTGAGGCGAATAGTGGTGGCTTTGCGGTTGATCGTGAACGCGAGAAGTCAAAGGCGCGCACGTTCAAAGTGGGCAAGCGCGAGGGCGAGGCAATCGAAACGCCGATACGTCAGATCACCCAGCCGATGTGCATGGCGTTCTCCGGTCCGTCGCTCAACTATCACACCGATCGCGAAGCGGCGCATAAATTGGGATTTCCCGAAATCGTAGTGCAGGGGATGTGGTCGGTGTGCCTAATTGCCGAGATGATGACGCGGCGGTTCGGTTTAGGATTTATCGTGGGTGGCAGATTCGATCTGCGGCTGGTCAATGTGCTGTGGGCCGACGAAATCTCCGGCGCGAAAGGGCGGATTATCGAGCGGCACCCAGAGGGATCACGCACTCGCGCCGAGGTCGAGGTCTGGTGCGAGAAGGCCGACGGGACAAAGACGATCGTCGGAACAGCCAGCGCAATCGAGTTGTAGATCAATCTCGCCGATTAAAGACTTTGAGACGCGATAGATTAGCCGCCGGCCTGCTCGTGGCAGCTAGGAAGGCGAAGGCTCGGAAAGTTCTGTTGCTGCAGTCTCGCCTAAATATCCACTTTTCTTTGGAGTTAAAGCAGCACGGCAGCTCCCGTGAATCATCTGGAAGATTAGGTCGAATGAGAATGTCAAAGAAAACGCCCAGCGCTAGAAAGCTATAAGTCCGAACGGGCGTTTCGCCGCGGCGAGAGGGACTAAATAAGCAAGAACGCGACTCCGGGTCTGAGCAAACTGTGAGAACGACTGCAATATCATGTGGAAACGGCACCTCAGTGAGTAGATACCTCCTGACAGGTTCCGCGTAATCGTTCAATGAAATCTGACTTGCAAAGCTGCCATCGGGCAATTGCCATCTGTGGACTGAGGCACGCCACAAAATACTCAACGCGAAATACGCAAATTTTTCGGTATCAATACCGATGTCAGCGCCCGAGTAAGTAATCAGGTGAGGAGTCTCCGAGCGGGCGATGGCAACAGCCATTCGCTCTAGAAGCGGAAAGCCCCCATTAACAACTTGCGTGGGGGCCAGCCAATCGAGCACGTAACGTTCACCATTTTTGTTCAGAAGGTCTTCGCACTCCTCGCATAACAGAAGAGCTGTCATCTGCCTCGAACTGGTTTTGGAGGCCGTTCGCGTCATAGCCACCGGATTGGGATTCTTGAGTCGCGGGTCTCTTGCGCCTTTCCACAAAGCAGCACTTAGAAAGTGGCTCTTCTTCAAAGGCCGGATCTTTCGGCAAAGGCTGCACAATCCCATATGCTAATCTTCATCTCCGGGTGGTTCGGCACAATTAGGCGTGACTGCTATACCATCTTCCGACGGTTACCTCGAAGTAGTGAGTGCTTCTACTTCGCTGATCGATTTAGGGACGGCGGCGGTCATTACTTCGTGACTATCGGGAGTCACTAGTACATCGTCCTCGATTCGGATACCGATGCCGCGAAACTCCTCTGCGACGGAATCATCATCGGGCGCGATATAAATACCCGGCTCAGCGGTCAGAATCATTCCGGGTTCGAGGGTGCGCGAAGCCCCATTGACGCGATAGAGGCCGACATCATGGACATCCATCCCGAGCCAATGACTCGTGCGATGCATGTAAAACCGTCGATAGGCGCCCTGCTGCAACGCCTCCTCGGTCGATTCCTTAAGAAGACCAACCGAGCGCATCCCATCAATCAGGATGCCGACTGCGGCTTCGTGCGGGTTATCGAAACGGACACCCGGCCGAACGGTCTCAATGGCCTTGAGCTGAGCCGCAAGGACAATTTCGTAAAGATCGCGCTGAAGCGGCGTGAAGTTCGCGCCAATCGGGAAAGTGCGAGTAATGTCGGAGGCGTAAAAATTGTACTCGCAGCCCGCATCGATCAATAGCAGCTCGCCGGTACGCATCGAACGATCGTTGTTGATGTAATGCAGGGTCGCGGCATTCGGACCCGACGCGATAATCGACGGATAACTGGGACCTTCGGCGCCCTGTTTGCGGAAGGTGTAGTTGACCAGCGCCTCGATTTCCCACTCCATCATCCCGCCGCGCGCTTCGCGCATCGCCGCTTCGTGAGCTTGCTTGGAGATCGCGATCGCACGGCGCATCGTGGCGAGTTCTTCAGGGCTCTTAAAAAGCCGCATCTCATGCAGGATTTCGCGAGGATCGAGCAGTGCGTTCGGACCAGTGCCGAGCCGCGGACGCATTGCAGCCGATGCTTTCAACATATCGAGCAGGCGCGTTTCGATCCGCGGATTGACGCCGAGAGGGAAATAGACGCGCTCGGCGCGCTCCAAAAAGCGAGGGAGAATGCGGTCGAATTCGTCGATAGTGTACGCGCGGTTCGCGCCGAAATCGGCCATTGCGCCTTCAATACCGGCGCGCCGCCCCGTCCAGGTCTCGCGTTCCTTGTCACGAGGACGGACGAACACGATAAATTCGTCGCTCTGGCCGGGCGCGAACAAAGCGATCGACTCGGGTTCCGCAAAACCAGTCAGGTAATAAAAATCATTATCCTGTCGATAGGTGAATTCTACGTCGCCGGAGCGGAGTGCGACCGGCGCGCCGGGCAAAATAGCAATTGCGCCATTAATCGCGTTACAAAAGCGGCGGCGACGCGTAGCGAACATTTCCCGAGTCTCAGTTTGGCTTACAGATGCGTTCAAAGGCTGATGCTCCAATCTATACGGAGAACTCAGATGATAATCTTATTATCCGCTGTTGGGCGGTTTTGAACAAAGGCCCTTGGTGGACTTGCCATAACTGAAGTATCGAACTGCTAGCGGCGGTCGATGAAAACGCGCTCTTTGCCGATCCACATCGACGAGCGCGAGAAATCGATGAATTTGCGTTCGTCTTCGACCGCAATCGCCATCGCGCGCTGTCCCTCGGGAGTGCTCGAAGCTGCGGCGAGGTCGGCGCGATCGAACCAGGCTTCGGCGTGGCCGGTATATGGTTCGACTACGGTTTTCCGCTCCGCACGTAACTGGGATTCGATTGGATCATCGAACCGATGCACTTGAAGATAGCGCCGCATTCGCATCGCGCGGGCGACGCCGCGAATCGTTGGCCCGTGATTGGTGCGCCAGTAGAGTTGTCCTTCCTCGATACTCTGACCGGACGGATGGCGCAGGCAGAAGAAGAGCTTGACTAACGGACTATGCTCGCGCGCGACAAGCTCTTCGGGAGTCGGGTTGACCTGCGGATATTCGTAGGCAAGCCAGAGAGGTGAGTTAGGCAAATCGATGAACCGCGTTTCGTCCTCGACTAATTCCTTAGCGGCCGACCGACCGGCAGCAGTGCCGACGCTAGACGCCAGCGCCTCGCGATTGGTCCACCATAGCTCGGCAACGCCGTCGTAAGGAGGTTCCATTCCGCCGCGGGCTGCAGCAAGTTGATTGTTGATCGGGTCTTCGAGTGTGTGAAGCTGCACATAGCGAAGAATGTTCAAATCGACGGAATGACGGGCGACTAATGGCCCATGAACTTCACGCCAGTAGCGCTGGAATTCCGTCAGCGAGGAACCTTGCTTGCGACGCAATACGAATGTAAGCCGGATCATCTTTTTATCCCCTTTGCTTTCGTCGAGCATAGAGCAGGCCCGACAATCGCACAGCGGCAAATTTCATTAGCATTCCCGAAGGGTTTCGAGAAACATTGTGACGGACGTGAATGATGATCTTCGACGATTGGCATCTCGCCAGCCTTCGCATAGATCAGAAGCATAGCGAAGCGATACGGAGTCGAGCATGGGTATCACGATATGGCCAGTGACTGAGGGCTTTGCGGCGGAAATAGGCGATGTCGATCTCGCGTCGGAATTGAGCGAGCAGGATTTAGCGGCAATTAAGCAGGCGTTCTGGGATTTCGCCGTGCTGGTCTTCCCGGGACAGAAGTTATCCGAGGAGCAGCATCTGAGTTTCGCAAATCAGTTCGGGCCACTAGAACAGGTTGTCTTTCTCAAGATGAACGTGAAGCTGCGGCTGCGTCCGGAGTTGGCCGACGTATCGAATTTGAATCATCGTGGCGAGATCTGGCGCGATGAAGGCCGCTTGCGGATGATCGCGGCGGGCAACCGTCTATGGCATACGGACAGTTCGTTCAAATATTTACCAGCGCGGGCCTCCCTACTGTATGCGCGCGAGATTCCGCCGGTGGGTGGTCACACCGAATTTACTGATCTCCGAGCGGCTTACGACGCGCTTCCAGAGGGGATGCAGCGGGAGCTCGAAGGGCTGATCGCAGAGCACTCCTTGATGTATTCGCGAGAACGCACCGGCTTCACTAACTTCACCGAGGAAGAACGCGCGAATCTGCGGCCGGTGCCTCAGACGATGGTCCGCACGCTCCCCGAGAATCACCGGAAGACGTTGTATCTCGCCTCGCATATCGGGCGGATCGCGGGAATGCCTGACGAGCAGGCGCGCGCCCTCGTGGACAAACTGATCGCGCACGCGACACAGTCGCGCTTCGTCTATATCCATCGATGGCGCAAGCATGACCTCGTGATGTGGGACGACCGCTGCACGATGCATCGCGGGCAGGACTATGACGATCTGCGCTGGGTTCGCGACCTGCATCGTGCGACGGTTTCAGATATCGCGAACACCTGCGAGCAAGCCGGCATGGCTGCGCCGCTGCAGTAGCCGCTCCGATTGAATTGGAGGCGAGCGGATCAGTAACCGAGCGCAGCGCCGCCTTTGCGCGGATCAAAACCACCGTCGAGATTGCCGGGCGAAATCTTGATCGCAGTCACTGCGCCAAGTTCGGGCACTACTTTCATTTGGAAGCCCATTTGGGCTAGCGCTCCGATCGTTTTCGGATCGAGAGCCTTTTCGGCAAAGACCGTGACCGGCTCGGCCTGATGATGAATTCGGGGCGCTTCAACAGCGTGCTGCGCCTCCATCTTAAAATCGAGCCGGTCGAGCGCGATCTGCGCAACGCCGGTTATGATGGTCGGACCGCCGGAGCCGCCTGCGACCATCACCGGAGCGCCGTGACGCATCGCGATCAGCGGCGACATGCTTGATAGGGGCCGCTTGCCTGGCTCAATTTCGTTGGCCTTGGCCTGTACCAACTTAAAGGCATTGGGCACGCCCGGTGCGATCGCGAAATCGTCCATCTCGTTATTCAGGATTAGTCCCAGAGCAGGGATCATGATCTTCGCGCCGAAAATCGTGTTGACTGTCGTGGTCACATCGACGATGTTGCCGTCCCTATCGACGACGCAGAAGTTCGAGGTTCCATGATCGTGTGCTGCCGTGAGCGGCGGCATTGTATGGCCGTGGAGTGCAATCTTGCGGGCTTGAGCGAGATGACCCGGCGAAAGTAATTGCGCAATCGGAACCTTAACGAAGGCTGGGTCAGCGTACGAATCGCGATCAACGAATCCCATATGCATGATCTGGATTAGCTGGGCCAAGTAGGCTGGCGAGTTGAAGCCGAGACCTTCGACATGGCCCGGCGCGAGCATCCCGAGCATCTCGAGGACGACTCCGCCGGACGACGGCGGCGGCATCGTGTAAAGATCATATCCGCGATAGTCGAAGCGGAGTGGATCGCGCCAGATTGGATGGTAGTCAGAGAGGTCCTGCGCAGTGATCAGGCCCTGATGTGCCTGCATGTAGCGAACGATCTGATCCGCGATCGCGCCGCGATAGAAACGATTAACTGGATCGTCGCCGAGCGAGCGCATCAGGTTGGCTAGCGGTTTTGCATGGACCATGTCGCCAGCCTTTAGTGGGGCCCCGTCGGGCTTAAAGAAGGTAGCGGTGAAACCGGGATCGCGCTTGATTCGATCGGCAGAGTACGTCACGTCGTGCGCCATGTGCGGACTCAGGGAAAAGCCATTTTCGGCAAGGCGAATCGCGGGAGCCGCCAAAGTAGAGAACTTCATTGTGCCAAATCGTTTGAGCGCTGCATCGAGTCCCGCAATTTCCCCTGGAACGGCAACGGCGAGCGGTCCGCTGCGTGCAAGTTCCTCGACCGGCTTGCCATCGCGAATATACATCGAGGGACTCGCCGCGTAGGGTGCAACCTCGCGATAGTCGAGCGCATAAAACCTATGATCATGTGCCCAGTAGATCAGCATGAAGCCGCCGCCTCCGATCCCACACGAGCCTGAGTTGGTGACGCCCAACGCCAATGAGATTGCGACGGCCGCATCGACTGCATTGCCGCCGCGCTTGAGCACGTCGAGACCGACTTGCGCTGCCTGATCGCCTTCCGCCGCGACCATCGCGTGATGCGCATCCGCGGCAGTAATCGCAATCGGTCGTGCAAGGAGGAGGATAAGAGCGGCGCCGAGCAGGATCGCAAATTGCGCTGCGCGCTTATGTGCTGCTGTAGAATTCGATTTAGCATCCTTATAGCGTTTTTGAGTACAAAACATGGGCAGTTACCTAACAGCGCCAGCGCGCCGAGAAAAGCGATAGACATGGAACAAATCTGGCGCGCAAAGTTGAAGCGTTTCCTGCGCAGTGCTTTGATGGGGGCAAACCTGTTGACTACGCGTGCGTGAGACGGAGGAATCCGATGGAGTTCAAGGAAATCACTTACGAAAAATCCGAGCGGGTGGCCGTCGTCAGTTACAACCGTCCTGAGCGGATGAACGCCTGGACAATGAAGATGGGCGAAGAGGCGCGACAAGCAATGCTCGATGCCGACAAGGATCCGAATATCGGCGCGATTATCCTGACCGGCGCGGGCCGCGCATTTTGCGCCGGCGCGGATATGCAAAGCCTCAATAATCTGGCGCAGGGAACGGATCAGTTGGGCGAAGCTGGCCGGCCGCTACCGGGAACCGAGGAGCTGAATCCGAATTTCCGCGGGCGCTTTTCATGGATGATGGCGCTCAAGAAGCCGGTTATCGGCGCGATCAACGGTCCGGCGGTAGGAATGGGCTTTGCCAATTCACTCTATTGCGATATCCGGGTAGCGTCGGACAAAGCGCGGATGGGATTGATCTTCACGCGGCGCGGCCTCGGAATCGAATTCGGCAGCTCGTGGATGCTGCCGCGCATCGTCGGTATCGCGAATGCGATGGATTTGGCGGTGACAGGCCGTCTGATCGATGGAAACGAGGCGTTGCGGATGGGACTCGTGGCCAAGGTTGTACCGGATGCTGAACTAATGTCCGCGACGCGAGCGTTAGCTGCCGAGATCGCGAGCCAGTGCTCATCGCTAGGCATTTCTCACGTCAAACGGTTGGTGTACAGCCATCTGTTTACTGATCTTTCGACGGCGCTGTTCGATGACGATCAGAGTGCGGGCGAACTGTTAAAATCCGACGATTTCAAGGAAGGCATTAAGGCGTTTATGGAGAAGCGCGCCCCGAAGTTCACCGGCAAGTAAGGGTTTCAGCAGGCTTGAAGCCTGCTCGCTTATTTGTCGAGAGGATGCTTGAACTTGCGATCCGGATGCCGGATCGTCAGCACCGGACAGGGAGCTTTATTAACGACGCGTTCGGCCACACTGCCCATCAGAACATGAGCAAGGCCGGACCGTCCATGAGTACCCATCACGATGAGGTCAGTGGCTTCGGCCTGAGCCGCGTGGATGATTTCAAGAAAAGGCGCGCCAACCCGCATCAGACTCCGCGCCTTCAATCCCGCCTCACGCAATCGGGCGATCACCTGATCGAGTTCCTTAAGTGCCATCAAGCGCTGCTCTTCCGCGATTCGATTGACAGTGCCCATATCAAGACCCGGACTTAAATCACCGACCATCACCGGCGCCAAAGGCTGATCGACATGCATCACGATCACTTCGGCGCTGAATTTCTGGGCGAGCTCGATCGTGTAGCCAAGGGCGTGTTTGGAGTCATCGGAGAAGTCGGTCGGCGAAAGAATTTTGTTGAAAGTCGGCACATTCAAACATTACGCCGTGTGCGCCTTTTCGAGCAAGTGTTCCGCAATGGGATTAGTCGAGGTGCAAAGATCAATTGGCAGACACTAAGAGGAACTAACGCAAATGTATTGCGTATCTAACTTTAGCAGCGTTTTAGAAGATCAGAGGTGATTTTAGGACGGGTACGACGATTGCATTGGATCTTTACTACCACAGTTTTTATTATCCTAAGAGGAGAACACGATGGCAATCGAAGTGAACTCACCGCTTTGGTCAGTCTTGGCTGACTGGATAAAAATCCTCTTAACACTTCCTGATCCGCCTCCGGAACAGCTCGAATTTGTCTCCGATGTAGTTGCAATTACCGCTACCAACGGATTAGCCGAACGCTTGTCACCACAATTCAGGAATGAAGTTCGGGAGGCTCTACTTCCTATCAGCCGCAAAGCAATTGCGGCCGCGACAAAATAGGCCCGCGCTTCTTCACCGGTGGGGATCCATTCAGGCACATCGATATAAATCTTATCGGATCCCCACCGGATCAACGTGCTCCCGTTAAAATGGGAGTCGTCCGAAAATCCACTTCTATCCGCCAGGTTTGAGTACTACCTTGATGCAGCCATCTTGCTTGTCGCGAAAGGTCTTATATGCACCTGGCGCTTCATCTAGGCTCAGGCGGTGCGTAATGACAAAGGATGGATCGATTTCGCCGTCCTCAATTTTCTTGAGCAATGGCTCGGTGTAATGTTGCACATGTGTTTGTCCCGATTTGATTGTAAGCGCTTTGTTCATCGCTGCCCCAAAGGGTACCTTATCCAGAAGTCCTACATAAACGCCCGGGACTGAAACAGTGCCGCCTTTGCGGCAGCACATAATAGCCTCACGCAACACATGAGCACGATCGGTCGCCAGATAGACTGACGACTTGATGCTATCCAGCCACGCGTCGATACTGCCCCTCGCATGAGCCTCGGTGCCAACCGCATCAATACATCGATCCGGTCCCCGTCCCGCGGTCATCTCCATCAGCCGATCATAAACACCGGTCTCCTCGAAATTGATTATCTCGGCGCGACCCTGCTGAGCAGCCATCTGCAACCGTTCTGGAACGCGATCAATGGAGATGACGCGCTCTGCGCCCAATATCCAGGCGCTTTTAATCGCGAACTGTCCAACTGGTCCAGCGCCCCAGATAGCTACAGTATCGCCAGGCTGAATCTCGGCGTTCTCTGCCGCCATATAGCCAGTCGGAAAAATATCCGAGAGAAAAAGCACTTGCTCATCGCTGAGACTTTCCGGAATTTTTATTGGACCAACGTCGGCAAACGGCACTCTAAGATACTCCGCCTGCCCTCCAGCAAAACCGCCTAACATATGAGAGTAGCCAAAGAGTCCAGCCGATGACTGACCCATCACTTTGCGCGCGATTTCCGCATTCGGATTAGAATTATCACATAGAGAGAACATGCCTTTCTTACAGAAGAAGCATTGTCCGCATGAGATCGTGAAGGGCACAACCACCCGATCGCCCTTCTTCAACTTATGAACATCGCTGCCAACTTCTACCACCTCGCCCATCGGCTCATGGCCGAGCACGTCCCCATCCCGCATCGTAGGAACAAGACCATCATAAAGGTGCAAATCCGAGCCGCAGATCGCGGTGGAGGTTATTTTTATAATTGCATCGGATGGATTCTGGATCCTCGGATCAGGAACGACATCGATGCGCACATCTTCCGTCCCATGCCAGCATAAAGCTTTCATATTTAGCCCTCAGCGATGATCCATCCTAATAATAACCGCAAAATTTAGGCCTTCGCGACGCCAGGATTATTGCTCGAAAATGTATCTAAAACTTCAATTAGGCGCTGTCGATGTGCGCCAACAACGGGGAATATCACAGCAGCAATCGGCAATGTGTAATTCACGCCGGGCATCCATCGGCTACTCGTAAGCCTTTCTTGGGTATCGGTTATAAAGGCCATTTCCAATTGATAATCTCCGGCTGGTCGATGCCATACTCCATCGCATAGCGCAGATGCTCAGTAAGTTGGTCTTTAAGCGAATCCTTAAGGTGAGCAGCCGAGTCTCGAATCGCCGGCACATGATCGATCATATCGATCGCCAGATGAAAACGATCCGACCGATTGTTGATCGCGAGTTGTAGCGGCGTGTTGATGCTGCCGAACTCAAGATAGCCGCGCACATGGAAATTCTTATGATTGGCTCGCTGATTAGTCAGCTTATGAATCAGCGCAGGATATCCGTGAAAATTGAAAATGACCGGCTGACTGGTGGTGAAAAGGCTATCGAAGTCTCTCTCGGACATCCCATGCGGATGCTCTGTGGCAGGTTGAAGGCGAAACAAATCAACAACATTTACAAATCGGATTTTGAGCTCCGGAAGCTTTTCACGCAGAATAGCGGTCGCCGCAAGCGCCTCGATCGTTGCCGTATCGCCGGCGCAGGCCATCACTACATCGGGTACTACTCCCTGATCATTCGACGCCCACTCCCACATTCCTACACCTTTCGTGCAATGATTTATCGCCGATTCCATGTCGAGATACTGCGGATGAGGTTGCTTATCAGCCACAATCACGTTCACGTAATTAACGCTACGTAGACAATGATCGACTACTGACAGCAGGCAGTTAGCATCGGGCGGCAAATAGATTCGAGTAACTCTCGGACTTTTATTCGTAACGACATCGATGAAGCCGGGGTCCTGATGGGTAAAGCCATTATGATCCTGACGCCAGACTGTCGAACTGAGCAGAATATTGAGGGACGAGATAGGCGCGCGCCATTCAACCTCGGTAATACACTTCTCCAGCCATTTGGCATGTTGATTGACCATCGAGTCGATGATGTGAGCAAACGCTTCGTAGCTGTTAATTAATCCGTGCCGCCCGGTGAGCAGATAGCCTTCCAGCCATCCTTCCAACGTATGCTCACTGAGCATCTCCATGACACGCCCGTCCATCGACAGAAAAGTGCCGTCGGCATCCTCGGGCAGGTACTTGGCCAACCAGGTTTTCTCGCTGGCTTTATAGATCGCCTCCAGTCTGTTCGAAGCCGTCTCGTCGGGTCCGAACACGCGAAACTGATCCATATTCTCGCGCATCACATCACGTAGAAACTGCCCGGCAATCTGAGTGTTCGATTCGGAATTATAGGTAGGTTTATCGACCTTGCGCGCATACTCGCGAAAGTCCGGCATCCGCAATGGCTTGCGTAATCGTCCGCCGTTCGCATGCGGGTTGGCACTGATGCGGGAGTCGCCGGTCGGAGCGAGGGCTTGCAGGTCGAGACGAAAGTGACCCTCATCGGTGAACAGTTCTTCCGGATGATAGCTATGCAACCATTCGTCGAGCAATTTGAAGCGCTCAGGATTGGAGGTTACGTCTCCAATTGGCATCTGATGGGCCCGCCAGGAGCCTTCGAGCTTATGCCCATCGATTTCCTTGGGCGCGGTCCAACCCTTTGGGGTTCGCATGATGATCATCGGCCAGCGTGGCCGACTTGCCTCTTTTTGACTGCGAGCATCGGCCTGAATCTGCTTTATTTTAAGAACGCAGCGCTCGAGGACCTCGGCCATTTGCTGATGCACGCGCATCGGATCGCCGCCTTCGACCACTAATGGCTCGTAGCCATAGCCAACAAATAGACTGTGCAGCTCTTCCGGCGGAATTCGCGCCAAGATCGTAGGATTGGCGATTTTGTACCCATTGAGATGCAAAATGGGTAGCACCGCGCCGTCACGGATCGGATTGAGAAACTTGTTCGAATGCCACGAAGCGGCCAGCGGACCAGTTTCAGCCTCGCCATCGCCAACGACGGGGACTACCAGCAGATTCGGATTATCGAAGGCGGCGGCGAAGGCGTGCGAGATGCTATAGCCTAACTCCCCGCCTTCGTGAATTGAGCCGGGAGTTTCAGGCGTGCAATGACTGCCAATCCCGCCCGGAAAAGAAAAGAGTCTGAAGAACTGCCGCAGTCCTTCGAGGTCCTGACTGCGATCGGGATATACTTCGGAATAGACACCCTCTAGGTATGAATTCGCCAGCATCGCGGGCGCGCCATGACCCGGCCCCGAAACGTAAAGGACATTCAGATCGTATTTTTTGATGACTCGATTCAGATGAACCCAAACGAGATTCTGGCCGGGATCAGTGCCCCAATGGCCAAGCAGACGGTATTTGATGTCTTCGCGTTTGAGCGGTTCGCGGAGCAACGGATTATCGCGTAGATAAAGCATCCCGGCGCAAAGATAGTTAGCCGCGCGCCAATAGTCATTGATCTGGTTCAGTTCCTCGGTGGTCAGGACGATGGCCGATTCGGCTTTTGCCATTACTCTCTCCGATGCGGTTAATTGATGGGGCGTAGCAGGCGGGTCGTCGCGCGCGCGATATAAAGTTCCTCTTGCAGCGGGATAACCCATAATGCGATGGTGGAATCGAAGGTACTGAAGCGCCCTCCTCTGCTGGTCAGATCGCGATTACAATTCTCATCTAACACGATTCCGAGGTGCTCGAGGCCGCGGCAGATGCGCGCGCGAATCTCCGCGGAATGCTCGCCAATTCCGCCGCCGAAAATAACCGCCTCGACCTTGCCGGGAACCGCGAGATATGCGCCGATACACTTGCGCACCCGATCGCAAAACATCTCGATCGCCAAGGCTGCCCGTTCATTACCGGTCTCAGCCTGCATCACTTCACGCATGTCGCCGGATATGCCAGACACGCCCAGCAGTCCGGAGCGGCGATTCAATTGCTTTTCCAGGTCGCGCGGCGCGAGATGTTCTCGCTCGGCAAGATAGGGAAAAATCGCTGGATCGAGGTCTCCTGAACGGGTCGCCATCATCAGACCTTCGAGCGGCGTCAGTCCCATCGAGGTATCAACCGAACGTCCGTCGCGAATCGCGCAGGCAGAACATCCAGCACCGAGTTGCAGCGTGATCAGATTGACTCTGTCGAGGCTCTTGTTGGCAAGCTCGACATAGTTCTGCATCATCCAAGCGTGGCCAATGCCGTGGAAGCCGAAGCGCCGGATACCGTCTCGCTCGGTCATCTCCCATGGAATCGCGTAGGTTCGCGCGGCGGGCGGCATCGTCTGGTGGAAGGCCGTATCGGTCGCCACGATTTGGGGAACTTCGGGCAAATGCTCGCCGACCGCGCGAATCGTCTCCAAAGCCGGCGGATTGTGGAGCGGCGCAAAGATTGAGGCGTCCGTAAGCTCGCGCAAGACGGACTGATCGAGCAGGCACGGAGCGGAAATTTTTGGCCCACCATGGACCACGCGATGCGCGATCGCGTCCGGCGTCGCTCCCTCGATCGCCTTGGCAACTTCGGCTAGAATTGCTTTTGTGGCGCTCGCGTAATCTGTTCCGACACTCGGCTTTTTGGTTTTTTTCCCCTCTCTTTCGAGCGTCAAAGAAGATTCAGGATTGCCGATCTCCTCGAACTCGCCGCGTAAAAGAACTCGTTCGGATTGGTCGTCGCCCAACTCAAAGAACGCGAATTTCAGAGACGAGCTTCCGCAGTTGAAGACCAGTATCCTCATCGTGATCGTGCCGGCTTGCGTGATGCCTTAAGTCTCGCCTGAGAATCGAAACGAAGCTACACACGATCGCAAACGGAAGATTAAATAAGCGGCAGAGGCAGGAAAGAACAAAGCACGATCCGGCCTGTCGAGCCGCACTCGCGATAAAAAACTGGCTAGCAGCTTACCAGCGAGGCGACCGGCGCTGCGTCATCGAGCTATGCCGCACGTGGCGGGATGTTACGGCCTGCGATCACTTCGTCGATCAGTCCATACTCCATTGCTTGAGCGGCACTGAGGAAGTTATCGCGATCAGTGTCCTTTTCGATTTTCTTTATAGGTTGTCCGGTGTGCTGCGCGAGAATCTGGTTCAGCAGCTCGCGCAAGCGCAAAGCTTCGCGCGCCTGAATATCGATATCGGCCGCTTGCCCCTCGAACCCGCCCGACAGCTGATGGATCATGATCCGCGAATGAGGCAACGAATAGCGCCGTCCCTTGGCCCCCGCCGCCAGCAGTACCGCACCCATGCTCGCGGCCTGCCCCACACATAAGGTGGAAACGGGTGGTTTTACGAATTGCATCGTGTCGTACATCGCCAGACCGGCCGTAACCGAACCGCCCGGCGAATTGATATACATGTTGATCTCTTTTTCCGGATCTTCGGATTCAAGAAACAGCAGCTGCGCCGTGACCAGATTCGAAACTTCGTCAGTGATCTGGCCGCCGACGAAAACGATTCGATCCTTGAGCAGGCGCGAATAGATGTCGTAAGAACGTTCGCCACGCCCAGTCTGCTCGACTACGAAAGGTACAAGGATGCTCATAAGAGTGAAGATACTCCGCGCGAGCGAGCTAGCCAATCGAGCATTCGATGGAAGAAACTTTCGCGCGCGATTCGGGAAAGTATTTACGTTGCGCCCATAACGCGACATCGACCAAACCGATCATTACCGGCACCTCGATAAGCGGGCCGATTACTGCCGCAAACGCTGCCCCGCTGTTGATCCCGAAGGTGGCCACCGCAACCGCAATCGCAAGCTCGAAATTGTTCGATGCGGCGGTGAAGGAAAGTGTGGCCGTTTGTGGATAGTTCGCGCCGACCCGCTGGCTCATAAAGAATGAGAGCGCGAACATTATGGTGAAGTAGAGCAACAGCGGGATCGCAATTTGGATCACTTCCAGCGGCAAATGCAGAATCGCCTCGCCTTTTATCGAAAACATCACAACGATCGTAAACAGCAGAAACACCAGCATCAGCGGGCTGATTTTCGGGATAAATTGCTGGCGATACCATCGCTTGCCCTTTATCCCGGTGAGCATCTTCCAGGTAAGGAAACCGGCAACGAACGGAACTCCCAAATAGATTCCGACGCTTTCGGCGATATCGCGAATCGTCACATTCACCAGCGCGCCGCCCAACCCCAGCCATCGCGGGAGCACGGTGATAAAGACATAGGCGTAAATCGAAAAGAAAAGCACCTGGAAAATTGAGTTGAAGGCAACCAGCCCGGCGCAATAATCCGCGTCGCCCTGCGCCAGATCATTCCACACGATCACCATCGCGATACATCGGGCGAGCCCGATCATAATCAATCCGACCATATATTCGGGATGGTGGCGCAGGAAGATGATCGCCAAGGCGAACATCAGGAGCGGACCGATTATCCAGTTTTGGACGAGTGACAGACCGAGCACTTTCCAGTCGCGCATTACGTCGCCGATTTCGTCGTAATTCACCTTGGCCAGCGGCGGATACATTATCAGAATCAATCCGAGCGCGATCGGCGCTGAAACCGTGCCGATAGTCAGGCGGTCGAACAGATTCTTGACCCCCGGTGCGAGATTCCCGAGCGCAATCCCTGCCGCCATGGCCAAAAAGATCCAGACCGTGAGATAGCGATCTAAAAATGACAACAGGCGCTTAGGCGGGTGTGGTATCGAAAGAACCGCGGAACTCATAAGAATCCTTGGGTTTAAGATTCGGCTGCCTCGATTTTGGTAGTGACGGAAATCGCGCCGGTCTCTGGCAGCTGGAAAGACAAGACTGCCGCTGCAAAGACCATCGCGCCTGAAGCGATCAGGCACGCGCCGAAGCCGTAAAGCTCGAAGATCAATCCTGATAAAAGAGTACCGAGCAATCGCCCGCCCGCATTAGCCATATAATAAAAACCGACATTAACCGCCAATTGTCTTCTTCCGAATACGCGAGAATCAGGTACGAATGCACCGCGGAATTGATCGCAAAGGCCACTAGAAACAGCGCCAATCCGATCATTAGCGCGAAGGAAGGGCTTGCGTTAAGGCGGAGCGCCAGGGCCAAACCGACCGGGATGATCGACAGCACGAAGGCCCTCAGCCGTGCCGTGTCTCCGGTGACCCCCTCGGTTGCACCACAACGTCGCAGAATCTCAGGCACGATTGCCTGCACGATTCCATATCCCACAAACCATGCGGCGGCGAAGGCCCCGATCTGCCAGAAACTCCAGTGTAACTCCGAGGCCAGGAAAACCGGTAATGCGACTACGAACCAAACGTCGCGCGCGCCGAATAAAAACAGGCGCGCCGCCGAAAGCCAATTGATCGCTGGACTTTTGGAAAATAAGGCGGTGAATTTGACCTTAGATTTAGCTTTTCCCATCGAACCGGGCAGCGCTCGTACTGTCCCGATCAGCACGAAGCTGAGTCCGCCCGCCATAGCGAGCAAGGAACCGGTATATCCCAAGCTGCCGAGTAAAGCTCCACCCAGGAAAAATCCTGCGCCCTTGAGAGCGTTTTTCGAGCCCGTCAGTCGCGCCACCCATTTGAACAATGTTCCCTCCTCTCCGGCGGGAACGACCATCTTGATCGCACTCTTGGCGCTCATCTTGGTAAGGTTTTTAGCGATTCCTGAAAGTCCCTGCGCGAGCATCACGTACGTGACGGAAGTCAACCGTGACCAGTCGCGCTGGAGCAGCGCAAGCATCAAGAGCGCCACGATTTGGAGCAACAACCCGCCATAAAGCGTGACTTTCAGGCCGGAACGGGCGGCAATCTATCCTCCGAGCAGATTCGTAACAATCCCGAAGAATTCGTAAAACAGGAACAAAAATGCAATCGCGATCGCGCTGTATCCTAGTCGATCAAAATGCAATAAAACCAGCATCCGAAGCGCGCCATCGGTCAAGGTGAAGCCCCAATAGGCTAAGGTCACCAATGCGTAATTGCGAACTGATGCTTTCATGGGTTTGCCAATATCGTTGCGGCTTCGGCAGGTCTTTGAGGCAAGCTGGCCGCGACTTTGGCTGTCAATTCGAACAGCCGGTTGGCGTAGCCCCATTCATTGTCGTACCACGCTAGAATTTTGACCTGGGCGCCATCGACAACCATGGTTGAGGGGCCATCGACGATTGCCGAGCGCGGATCGTTGACGAAATCGACTGAGACGAGCGGCCGCGCCTCGAATCCCAAGATCCCCTTAAGTGACCCAGAGGCCGCGTCATTCAGGAAGCTGTTCACTTCCTCGACAGTAGTCGCGCGCGCGACCTCGAATACGCAATCGGTGAGTGAGGCATTAAGTAATGGCACCCGAACTGCGATGCCATTAAGACGACCTACAAGCTCCGGATAGATCAAGCCGATCGCGCTGGCCGAACCGGTGGTAGTCGGAATCAATGAGGTCAACGCGGAACGAGCGCGACGTAAGTCCTTGTGCGCACGATCAACAATCGTCTGCGTATTCGTTGCGTCATGCACTGTAGTGATTACGCCGTGTCGAATGCCGATTCGCTCATGCACAATTTTCACGATTGGAGCGAGGCAGTTGGTGGTGCACGAGGCAGCGGTCACTACGTCATGTTCTCGCGCATCATAGCGATGGTCGTTGACGCCCATCACGATATTGAGTGCGCGGTCTTTTATCGGCGCGGCGACCACGACCTTGCGGACTCTGCCTGCAAAATACGGCTTTAATGAATCGAAATCGCGAAATTTTCCGGAGGATTCGATGACAATGTTAACTGCGGCGGCAGCCCAATCAACCTCACCGGGGATTTCGCGATTACTGAAGCCGATGCGTTGGTCGCGCACAATAATCGCGCCAGATTCGGCGCTGATTGGAACCGGCCATCGACCATGTACGCTATCGAATTCGAGCAGATGAGCAGCAGTCTCCGCGTCGCCTGCAACTTCGTTGATATGAACGACAGAGAAGTCAGACCAGCACGAGGCGGCCCGCAAGGCGAGCCGCCCGATTCGTCCGAACCCATTGATTCCAACACGCACCACTGTACTCTCCGTGCGCTTCAGCCTAAGACCTTAAATCCGGAAGCGGGATAACTAGCGCGCCTGAGCTGTTCCGCAGCAGGTATTGCCGGGCAGATCAGTTGGGCAACACGCGGACTCCGGCTCATCCATGGGCGCGAGATCGTTGCCATAGACGACGCTCTCGCCGAAGGTATGAAATGTCTCCCATGATATACTGCTAGGATCGGTGGTCCATCCCTTATCGCCCCGCGCATAGCAACATTGCGCATTTTTCTGCTTTCTGACGGATTCGCCCGCAGCTTCGAGCCGTCCAGCTATTTCTGAGAGGTCTTCGGTTGACTCCACCTGCAAGCCCAGGTGGTCGAGTCCGGGCGCTACAACGCTCGGGCTGATCGCAAAGTTTATTCGTGGATCCTCGAGCATCCACTTGGCGTAATCGGGTTTGATCACGGTTGGCTCAACCCCGAACAGCGTCGAGTAAAAACGCATCGACTGCTCAAGATCAGCGACTCTGACATGGACGTGAAATCGATTCATGATTGCATCCTCCGTTTGGATTTACGCTCAACGTTTGATGGGATTTCGCAACCGGCTCCGCATTCGGGCGAGGCAACTGGACGGGAAAAGCAAAGCTCAGGTCGTCCTCCGCAGCAGTTGTCGGTCAGATAGGCGAGCAACTCCCTCATTACAGTGAAATTTGCCGCATAAATGATCGAGCGACTCTTGCGGCGAGAGGTTACCAAGCCTGCAAACCTGAGCTGATTCAGATGAAACGAGAGCGTTGGCGACGGAAGATTCAGGCGACCCCCGATTGCGCCCGCTGGCAAACCCTCTGGTCCCTGCCCGACCAGCAGGCGGAAGATTTCAAGACGCGTCTCTTGCGCCAGCGCTCCCAAAGCCATGATCGCTGCTTCTTTCTCCATATTTCCAGAAATATAGAGATGTTGCGGCCATCAGTCAAGCGACGCCAATTTTTCGTCTATATCTCATTCCGAAATGCCGTAAGCTGGTTAAAGCCTACGATATGCAGATTCCGCCAAGCATCTCGTCTTCACCCTGTATTCCAGCCCGCGTTCGTTTCAGTGCTCTGTTGGCTATTGATTGTGACTGTCGTGCAAGGATGCGCCGGCATTCCCAATGTAACTGACCAGCTGCGCACTGCTTGGTTGTACCGTCATCCGCCGGAATTCCTCGGCGTTCACGGGCCGCTATCCACCACGCAAAGCTATGAGATCATTAAGCAGCTTGCGACGCATACCGGAAGCGCAACTATTCTTGAACAGCATCTGGCGGTCGAACAGACCATCGGCGGCGGGCCGCTGGTGCTCGGCAACAAAGTCACTCTTTTGAAGAATGGCTCCGAGACTTATAAGGCAATGTTCGCGGCAATTGAGGGGGCAAAAAATAATATTTGTCTTGAGACTTTTATATTTTCAGACGATCCGGTTGGAAAGAAATTCGCCAACACCTTGATCGCAAAGCAGCGCCAAGGTGTGCAAGTGAACATAATCTATGACAGCATTGGCTCGTTTCATACGCCTGACAGCTTCATTAATCAGATGCGAGCTACTGGTATCCGCGTACTCGAGTTCAATCCGATTAATCCATTCGAGCGGAGATTTCACGGCGGATTCAGTCATCGCGATCATCGCAAAATTCTAACGATAGACGGCAGGATTGCCTTCACTGGTGGGGCCAATATCGCCGCGGTTTACTCAGGCGCGAGCTCGATTGGAGAGCCCGCTCCTAGTTCGGCAAATCTTGACTACTGGCGCGATACCGACGTCATGATCGAGGGTCCGGCAGTCGCCGAATTGCAGCAGCTCTTCATCGGCACGTGGCAAGCGCAGCAAGGCAAACCTCTCAATCCGCGGGACTATTTTCCGACGCCGGTGCGTGCCGGAAATGTGATCGTGCGCGTGTTGGGCAGCCAAGCCCAAGAAGTCAGCATCATCTATATAACGCTCATTTCAGTTATAACGCTCATTTCAGCGATCAACAGCGCCGCAAAAAATATTTACATAACCGACGCCTATTTCGCTCCAGATTGGCAAATGCAGTCCGCACTCAAAGCTGCGGCTCATCGTGGTGTAGACGTTGAGTTGCTTCTGCCGAAACAAAGCGATCATGCATTGGTCGTTTCGGCTGCGCGTGCGCATTATGCCGGATTGCTCAAAGCAGGCGTGAAAATTTTTGAATGGCAGGGCGAAATGCTGCACGCCAAGACCGCGACCATCGACGGAGTATGGTCCACCGTCGGTTCATCTAACCTCGACTGGTGGAGTATCATGCGTGATAACGAAATTAACGCGGTGATGTTGAGCGCGGACTTCGGTCAACGCATGAATCAGATGTTCGAAACCGATTTGAAGGACTCGAAAGAGATCAGTCGCCCCAATTGGCGCAAGCGTCCGATATTCGAACGAACTCAGGAGTGGTTCGCACGATTCCTGCAGCCTATCCTCTAACTCGCCAATATAAGTATATACGCATCGATTATCTCACTGGTGCAGGCGAAAACGTTCGCCCAGAAATACTTCGCGCACGCGCTCGTTTTCCACGATCTCTCGTGGTCCGCCCTGTACCAGAATCTTGCCGGCGTGGATGACATAGGCGCGATCGATGATCGAAAGGGTCTCCTGCACATTATGATCAGACATCAAAATGCCGATCCCGCGCTTCTTGAGATAGGTGATGATTCGCTGGATCTCGATCACGGTAATTGGGTCAATTCCCGCAAATGGCTCATCAAGACATAGGAAATGTGGATCCAGTACCAGCGCGCGCGTGATTTCGACTTTTCGACGTTCGCCGCCTGAGAGTACGCCAGCCTTGGATTTAGCGATCCGCGCGATATCCAGTTCATCCAGTAATGATTGCAGTCGCGCCTGGCGCTCCTCGGCCGTCAGAGGAAGGGTTTCAAGCACTGCGAGCAGGTTTTGCTCGACCGTCAATTTGCGAAAGACGGATGGTTCCTGTGGCAGATAACTGATGCCGCGCCGTGCCCGTTGATAGAGCGGCAATCCGGTAATATCGTCGCTGCCGAGGGTGATACGCCCATCGTCCGGCTTCAATAGGCCCACCAGCATGTAAAAGGTAGTTGTTTTCCCAGCGCCGTTCGGACCGAGCAGGCCGACGACTTCGCCGTGTCCCACACGAACGCCAACATTATCGACCACCGCACGGCCTGAATAACGCTTGGTCAGACCTGCGCCTTGGAGCGAAGGCTTTCCCCGTGCGGTCTCAATCACGGATTCCGGGCTGTCAAAGCCCACATTTAAGCTGCTTGCCATCTAAGCTAATCAAGGTTGGCGCTCAACTATTTTTAACTGCTTGCCA
Organism: uncultured Pseudomonadota bacterium; assembly: GCA_963795945.1. Lineage (GTDB taxonomy): Bacteria > Desulfobacterota > Binatia > Binatales > Binataceae > JAJPHI01. The sequence goes on along the minus strand of CAWCJN010000007.1, from coordinate 38,377 downwards.
TGCGTAGCGAAACCCATCAACCTGAAATCACTGATTTTTCCGGATTGAAGCCGGGTTTGCGCTACAAAAATCGCGCACTACGTCAAGACGCACGACCCCTGTAATCGGCTCACAATTCTGCAAAACAAGCGATTCAAGCTGCGGGATTCGACGCTGGCGGTTATGCTACGCTCGCTCGATGAGTTCGGACGTACGTAAAATCTACCTATGTGGGCCGATTATGGACGCGGAGTTATCGGCGGCCAAAGATTGGCGCACACGCGCCAAGGAACGTCTTGCTGGACGTTTTATCCTACTCGACCCTCTGCGGCGTAATTTCCGCGATCGCGAGATCGATTCCGCCAACGAGATTGTGGATTTTGATTTGCAAGACGTGCGTGAAGCCGATCTGCTACTGGTCAACTACTGCAAGGCTTCGCTCGGCACTGCGATGGAAGTTTTCTACGCCAGCTATGATCTCGGCAAATTCGTAATCGCCTTCAGTCCGCTCAGCTATGCTGATTGCTCGCCGTGGATGGTTAAATTTTGCACTAAAATCCTGCCCGATCTGGAAAGCGCGTTGATTTATATCGAACGACACTTCAACTGACCGAGCAGAGCATGTAGTCAATCGAGGAGCTGGGCTGTCCCGTCATCTAGTTGAACCAAGGCGTCGCGTAAGGACTACTACTATAGAAGTTCATCATCAGATCGGCCACTTTGGTCCATCCGCTCTCGGTCGGATGAGTCCCATCGCTGGCGTCGAAATCGGTTTGCAACCACACCAACCCATCGGAGCGCGGAGTCGTCCCGCTGGCCCAAAGGTACGGTCCCCACACCAACACTGGGGACTCCCTTAGACTCAAGTTACCCGCGACGGAATTAATACCACCACCGTTTAGCTGATTGTTTTGCGCTTCAATCAGCCATTTGGTGGCGAATCCATACTCATACGCGTAAGGTTCGGGATTTTCCGTGCTGCCGACGAGATTCGCATATCCTCCATAAATCCGGCTATGCAAAAACATCAGCTGAACCGATGGAAACTTCTTGCGCATCAGCCGAGCGGCCTTGCCCGTGTGTTGCTCGTCAAAGCAACTATCGATAGTGTTCGCGTCGGCCTTCGTACAAATATTCCCGATCATCGCCGCAAGCGTCCTCAAATTATTGGATGCCGGTTGGATATCCCCTTCCTTCCACAACACCACCTTAATTTGTTTGGCCGTCAATCCGGTCGCTGGCAGGCGAGCATTCAGGCATTTACTCCAAGCTGGGGAACCCGTAACGGCCCAATCCCCAGCATCCTGACCCGCCTGGGCGCAGTCAACAAAAACAATTGCAGGATTGATAATTCCAGCCTGTTGAGCCAGTTGAGCCCGTTGCATGAAGGTGCCAGTCGCGCAACCCATCGAGGGATCCATGTTAGCGTCAGGACCAACACAGATTTCCTCGGTCCAGTTCGACATCCCAATCGCGACGACTCCGATTTTACCACTCAATGAGGGGTTCCCTTGTGCGTCCAGCAGTACAACTGCTGCTGCGGCGGCGCGCGCATCCCCATCTTGCGTACCGGCCAATGTGTTTGAGTTGTTATACAGCATCCCGTTGAATTTGTTCTGATAAAGCTCCCCACCGGTGAAGTCTATCAGTGGCATAGCCTGAAAAAGTGATTGAGCCTTGGTTTGCGATGGTAATATAAAAACAATCGAAGCAAAGCTAACCAGATAAAGTAGATTCCATGCGAAATGCTTTCGCGGGAACGAGATGATGCGCATTCAAGGCCCCCCTTAGACATGCATCAACTGAAATTGACCGTATGAAATAGCTATAAGCTATACATTGCGTACAAATAGGTAGCTACTTCAATAGTCATTTAACAGTGTACACGCACTGGAGTACGAAGACAGCCGCAATCCGTTTCGCGATCATAATTCCGTTCATTTTTGAGAATCGAAAAACTAGCCGATCATCGTCAGGCTTCAAGCGCGAAACTGCATCCATTGTGATGCCCTCGCGGTGGATTCGTATTGCCTGTCCTGGCTTTTCTTTGATTGCCGAGTTGCGGCTAACGCGAGTCTACCAATCAAAGATTGGCGAATCCGCTCAAATCTTGGTGACTGAAATCGAAATCGAGGATCGCTTTTGGAGCGGGTGATCGGTTTCGAACCGACGACCTCGTGCTTGCAAGTTCTTCGCCCGCCTCTCGAAAATTCCGCGCCACTATTAGCGGAATTGCGTGATGGCTTGTTTCCCATCTTGTACCATTCCCCTATTTCCCTTCAATTCCTTTCTTGTCCCCGCCAAATTTGGGTGATACATGGGTGACAGAGATTGCGCGATCGAGTGCAGCCATCGCCGCGCTCGTCGGACGGTTCAGCCAACGCCCGTACACGTCGAAGACCATGCGCACGCTGGCATGGCCGAGTTGCGATGCGACGTGCTGCGGCGTCGCTCCCTGCTCAATCAGCAGACGCGCGAACGTGTGGCGATACTGATAAAGGGTCCGCGTCCGCACGCCCGCGTGACACACGATTCGCGCCCAGCTTCGCGCGCGAAAGTTGTTGAGATCGATCAGCGTTGCGTTCGCTGAAGAGAAGACCAGTTCGCCCTTGAGCTGCGAACGAGCTCTCTGCTCCTGCAGAGCGTCGCGCACGAATTCGAGCATCTCGATGTCGCGCTCTGAGTTCGGAGTTTTCGGCAGATTGAGCCGACCTCCTTTTCCGACGCCTGACGCACGCAGATGAGCTTGTGCACCCAGTCGACCTGTGACCAGCGGAGCGCGAGCGCCTCGTTCGGACGCATCCCTGTAAAGATCAGAACGCTGACAAAGGCGCGTTCCCAATCGTCGGAAGCGCGCACCAACGCAAGCGCCTCGCCGAGGTCGAACGGATCAGCGTCCGGCTTCGGCTGACGCAGGTTGCGGACGTATTGCATCGGGTCGGCGGCGACGAGCTTCCGCCGTTTGGCCGTCGCGAAGATCGATCGTAAGCGTGCGATCACCATGTTGATCGTTCGCGTTCCGGACCAAGCACCGTCAGCAAACTGCTCCTGCAGAGCCGCGATCAATTGAGTCACGTCACCGTCAGTTATTTCCGCGACATGCCTGCTCGCGATTGGGAATCCGAGCAGATGATTTTTGAGTTGAAGTCGATAGTGGCTCTGGCTGGCTGGCGTGATTTGGGTGCGACGTTCCTCGAGCCACGCCAGAGCGAATTCGCCCAGCGTCGGATCGGACGCTGCGGCTTCGAAACGCACGAGCCGCTTCGACTTCGGGAACCGTCGCCGGAATTCCGTTTCGAAGGTTCCATTCAGAGTCGCAGCTTCCAGTGCACGCTTGATGCGTGCGGCCTCGCGGCGATTGTCGCGGGTATCAGTCAGCTCAAGGTATTCGTCGAAGTACTCCCCGCGGTGGGGAATATGAGCGAGCGCGAGCCAGCCGCGATTCGCCTTCACGACATCGGCCGACTCTTCCCTCGTCGAATGCACCAAGGAAGATCGGCCAGTCGACCGACCAGCGCCCGTTTATCCGCTTTAGGCCGTGCTCCTGACGGAGCCCGCCCTTGTCAATCCAGCAATACAGGGTCTTTCGCTCGCGTCCAATTCGACGCGCGACCTCGGCGAGACTGATGCGCGGATTGCCGCCTTCGGACTCCGGTTTGAACTCCTCAAGTTTGCGAACAAGCTCGAAATGGGTTCCCGCAAGGGGACGAAGGTAAGTTCCTGCGCATGGATCGATGAAGAGGCTACAGGCCGACTTGACTATGCGTGAATTTTGATTTGAACTGAGCATGGTAATACCTACCAACAAGAAAACGCCATGCTTGGATTGAAGTCAATCGACTTGCCAGCGCGGCGCTCGTTTTTTCGATCAGCCGATTCCCTTTTCTTGCCCTTTATTTCCCGTTTGTTCTCATCCAGCGAGCGCCAGCGAGCCAGCCCAATGTCCCCTAAGACGCCAGCGAACTGTTCACAACAAAAAGCTCAGGGAATCGCTCTACTTTTTGGACGCTTGGCGCGAGCGTATAATTCATTCACATGCTGCTAACACGCCGCCACATCCAGTCGGCAATAGAGTCGTACACCAGCGATATAAGCGCACGCGTTCAGCGTCTCGAATCCGAACAGGCGATGCTTCGCGCACGCGTCGAAGGTGAGCGTCAAGTGCGGAGCCTTGCGGCGAATGTCACCGCTGCGGCAGTCGTCGCTCCTGCCATAGGAGCTGCGATCGAACGGTTCGCCGAAGCAATGCGCCGCCCCAGTCCGCGCGGGCGAGCTGGTGGACTTGCTCGCGTCCGAACTGCTTGGCGCTACTTCGACGGTCGGTTCATGCCAGAGTCAAATAAATCCGAAGCCTATCGGATGGAGTACGAACGCTATGCAGCAGGCGGTCGCGCTCGTGCAGCCTGCGCTCGTCGGTCTGTGAACGGAAGGTTCATTTAGAGACCTCACGAATTAGAGACTCAACGAAATGTCTCATTTTGTCTTCACCGATAACAATGTCTACATCCTCGGAACGGGCTTTTCAGTAGACGCCGGTTTACCGGTTGTAGCTTCTTTCATAAATGTCATGCGGGATAGCCTTGCTTGGCTTATTGAGAAAAATCGTAAACGCGAGGCTGAAGCTGTAGAGAAGGTGTTGCGCTTTCGTGTGAGGGCGGCCTCTGCGTCATACAGGGTGCATTTGAATGTAGAGAACATCGAAGAGCTATTCAGCCTTGCGTCAGCAAGTATTAATACGGGTGGCGTGGACGTCGCGCTCGCGATCTCCGCGACATTGGATTACGCAAAGGCTTGCAGAGAGGATGTGGCTAAGTACGGAGCGAGTCAGTACCCTTCGGTTAGTTGGTCGTCGCAACAGCCACCAACCGATGAAGCGCTCGCAACTTATATCCAAGGTAACAAGAGAAGACTGAGTCGACCTCTTTACGATGTTTACTTAGGCTGGATGTCGAGCTTCTTCTGCGATCGGCCCAACACGAGGCACGATGCGATCATCAGCTTCAACTACGACACAATTGCGGAGGATGCTTTGTCTCGGCTAGGAATGCCGTTCTCATACGGCAAAACGCTAGACCCGGAGCTACACCCTTCGGCCGGCTGCTCAAAGGACGAAGACGCGATTCCGGTTTTAAAACTCCATGGCTCCGTAAATTGGTCGTTGGTGGCGAATTCGAGAATAAATATTTACGGAGAGTATTCGAAGGTGTTGCAGACAGATGCAGATCCTCTCCTAATTCCACCAACATGGCGGAAATCTTTCACGAAGAGCCTGTCCACTGTATGGGACGAAGCGGTAGGGCTAATTCGCGACGCTACGCGAATTATAGTCATCGGATATTCTATTCCTCCGATTGATTTTCATTTTAAATATCTGCTGGCTGCAGGATAACGCTTCGTTGCGAAGGATCGTAGTCGTCGACCCTGCTCTCTCGAACGAGAGCAATACAAGAGAACAAATGATGGGTCGATTGTTCACTCATATGCGACGTGAATACTTGGAAGGTATCACTGATTTTGTTGGACTCGATACATGGAACTTTTTTCGGGAGCCGCATTCTTGGATTAATCGCAATCCAATCGCAAATCTCCGAGTTAACCTGCAGCATTAGATCGGTTGTTCGGTCGGTCGCGCGTTGGAGCGCGCCATGCCCCGCGTGACACGCTCTGGACGCACTGCTCCTCCCTCCCTCTCTCAATAAATGACGTTCCCCGCTGACCTTTTCACCAATTTTGAAAGGTTTGCGGGGAACGCAAGGCATCGGTTCGCGAACCTAGCCTTGTTGTTTCCACAAGCGCGCATCCGCCAGCGCCAATTCGGGCACCCCTGTATGGGCTCGCTCGGCTGTCCACGGGGACTCACCGCTGTACTCCCTTTTCGCCTACCTTACGGAATGAACCGCACTTGGAACGGAATTGACCGAGCCCAGGACAGGTGGCTTCGAGCGGCTTCCTCTGCCGAGCGGCTCGAGGCGCTCAAGGCGCGCGGATGAGCTTCAGCGATTCGCTCGCGCGGTTGCGAAGACCTCGCGCGAGGATGACCGCGCAGAGCGTCAGAAGCGGCCTCTTTCGTGGAGCGAGACAGATTCGCACGTGAGATCGATTCGGACAGCAGATGCAGCGTTCGTTCTGGTCGTAGATGACGTACACCTGAACGTTGGCGCGACGCTTCGGAGAGCGGTTGGAGTTGGATTTTCCGCACAATTTAGGTGATACGTAGGTGATGGAAAGCTGAGCGCGAGTGCTCGCTCGGAACAACCCGGCTCTAAGAGGCTGAATTGATTGGAGAATCTTTGGAGCGGGTGATCGGTTTCGAACCGACGACCTCGTGCTTGGCAAGCACGCGCTCTACCAACTGAGCTACACCCGCTCTGCCGCCGCGAATGGGGGCTAAACTTGTAACTTCTCAACGTTATGCTGTCAAATCCCGAGCAGACCCGATTCCGCTGGACGCAATTTTACGCAAGGGCGCGCTTCGATCTCACCGCAACCGGCTTCGCGCCAAAGATGGCGCGCATCCTGACCGCGTAATCGACTCCAGACCAGATACTCAAGGCAGTCGCCAGCCACAGGGTGAACATACCTGCAGCAAAGAAATCGACATGGAAATATGTGTAATGCACCAGTAAACCTTGTAGCGCAATGCATTGCAAAGTCATCTTGTACTTGCCCAATTCTTCCGCCGCGAGCACAAAACCTTCAGCAGCAGCAATCGCGCGTAAGCCGGTGATAATCAGCTCTCGCGAAACCAGCACGACTACCAGCCACGAAGGTACGCGCGGCGCTCGCGCCATCCCGGCGAGCATTATTAAGACCGTAATGACGATTAACTTATCGGCAAGAGGATCAAGGAACTTGCCGAGAATCGTTCCGGACCCATAATTCCGCGCGATATACCCATCGAGAAAATCAGTGATGGTGGCTAAAAAGAAAATTCCCGCAGCGATTGCCGACGGAATCGGACCGGAGAACTGAAGCAAATAGACCAGTGCCGGCACTATCGCGATCCGACCAAGCGTCAGCAGATTGGGCGTGGTGAGAATCATCAGAAATCGAGAATGCGCGAGATTCGCTATTATCTACATCTTTGACAATATGGCAACCTCGAGGGCGTCGCAACGCAGGCTCCTCGCCGGCCAGCTTCGTTTTGCTAACTGGTGAGGAAGTATAATCGGGATCGGCGTTCGAGCTAGCCGCAGAACTTGCCTGTCGGCGGGTTCTGATAAAAACACGCGTCCGTCGTATTCGTGATCCCATCAAACGGGAGATTCCAGTCCGCGTTGTGCGGATAGCAATCGGCCTGCGGCGGCGGCACTGGTGTATCGCTGGTCGTAAACAATGGCGACAGCGTCACGCCGAAACCAAAACATCCGCCGGCCGGACAGTCCACATCCTTGATCGCCCAGCTGCAAACCGCGCTGTCCTGCGCCGTGCATTCACTGCCCATGAAGCCGGGCAAAACTCCGCCGCCGGTCTGCGACACGCACTGGCATTTATTGGTCGTGCTCGAAGCGTCCCATGCGCAAAATGAGTGGGCTGACAATGCTCCTGTTGGGTCTGACTGTAGAGCGAGGCGAAATCCGGGATCGCCTGCATGTCCATCGTTACTGACAGGATGCCGGTGGCCGGATCATACGAGCGGGTCCATCCCGGGGCGCCGGGTTGAGCGGCGGCAGGCCACGGATTCGCGCCATTGGCGGTAAAGTGATACGAGCTGGGGAGCGTGACGCGGGTCAGGAACACATTTTTGGTCACGTCGAAATTTTGATCTTTGCCCACGAACATCCGATAGGTTTGCTTGGTAGTCTCTTTGGCGAATAGCAGGAATACATAGTAGGTATTCCCTTGTTGAAAAACGTTGCGCAGATTCGCATGCTGGAGTGTCGCGCTCGGAGTGGTATCGATATAGTAGATATTATTGTTTGAGGTCAGCGTACTGCGTTGATATTTCGCCTGGCCCATCAAGCGAATAAAAGGCGTCGGTTTCGGGGTCATCGTATTTTCGGCAGCCGTCAGGTTTTGGCGATAGAGCGGGACTCCTGAACAATCTGGATTGGTGCAGTCTTTGTTCCAGATCGCGCCATCACAATCTTTGCCATCGGCGGCGCAGGCGGGAAACATAACCGTTGTGACATAGTCGTATGGGCTGGTCTTAGCGGTTCCAGGATAATTTGTCGGATTGGTCGCCTGTGCCGGAGTCACCCCCACGTCAGAAAGGCATTCGGGCGTTTCGACTGGAGCATTAAAAAATGGATCCTCGTTCACCGAGATGGTGCCCTGTAGGCCGGTGAGTGTACCGTCATCATCATCCAATTCAGTTTGCCGATCGACATCAGTGAAGCCGGTAAACATTCCGTCATTCCAGGTGCAGTAGCGGACCTTCACCTGATCAGGGTCAGTTTGGAAGCGGCCGGTGGTCTTGAACAGCGGCTCGATCACAAAATGACGAATATCGACGTTATCGAAAAATAAACTTCGCGAATGGAAGGCTGGTGGATAATAGAAGCCGTTGGGCTGTTTCCAGGCGATCGCGGCATTCGGCAGATAACACGCCTTCTCATTCGAATCGTAGGGCATTCCGATTATGCCGCCGGCGCCCCACTTACTTTGAAAGCAGGTGTTCGCTGGCGCATTGGTATTAGGTTGACAGTCGGTGATATCGGTTTTGGTAATATTTAGGAAGGCATTGGCGTCTTCGTAGGCCGGGCCATCATAGATATTAAATAGTCTCTGATTATTGCCGAAATTGCTCAGTGGGATACTGATTCCGTCGTCAGCTGATAGACAGTAATTGCCGGGGTTTGCCCCATTGGTTGCCTGAGCGCAGCGCATCCCGCTCGCCGGATTGAAAGGACCCGCATTTGACGCGTACTTGTTATTCGCGATTGTCTGAGTATTGCCGATAAATACATTTTTACGTGCCAACGCCCAATGTCCGGAATCGCGTCAGACTGAGTATAGCCGCCGCCGGTAATAAAAGTGATCCCCCCGTTGAGCACGTCGCTGAGCACACTGTTGATGTAGAGATACCATTGTGGGCGCAACCAAATCGAGGAGAAATTGGTCTCCGTCCAATGAAACGCCGAAGTATAGTGATCAATGGCGGTAATTGCACAATTGGTTTCGTCACCGGTGGAGCAGATCGGCTGTTTAGAGCAGTCTCCGCTAGCCGGACAGCGCGTCGGGAAGCGCCCGCCGCCACCGATTTGCGGATAGAAATTCTTCGCATCAAAACCGTTCTCATCCGGGGTAGTCGAGTTAGAGGATGGCGCAAGAGTACTTTTCACCGGATTGACAACCGGAAAAATTGGGTTGGCCTGATTAGGGCCGATCTGTACACCGAAACAGGCGGTAGTATTCGCGACCGTATTGAACGAATTCATCGCCGAGCTGCAGTAGTTGCCGGTGAATTCTTGCAGTGGAGTCGTGCCCGAGCGCGCCGCACCTTTCTGCTCGGAAGCGTACGAGTCCCACGTCATCATGGTCGAGCCGCCACTGATAATTCCGGGAAGCAGCCAGTAACAAATTCCGCAGGTTCCGGCACCCGCCGCCATATTGACTTCGAAGTCGTTCCAGGCGTTCATGATCCAGAAGACTGAGGGATGGTTCCAATCGGAATGGTACGGCACGACGTCAGTATTGGGGCCAGTTTGCAGCGGTCCTTTATCAGTCTGGACAATGGGGTAGTCGGGCGCCGCCAGAATCCCCGGAACTTGCCTCGGGTTCTGCGCATTGTTGATTGCGGCGCGCGCGAAAATTCCGAGGTTGGCGTAGAGCTTGTTGTCGGTCTCCATGCCGTCCTCCAGATAGTAACCGTGGCCGATCGACTCAAACCCAACGTTGCGTTGCAAGGTAACGCCGGAGGTTGCGTGCAAAACAATCCAGCGCGTCATCGATTCGTTGATTGAAGAGTCCTTAACAAAGGTGCTCGGCGGGTTTTTACGCGTCATATGAAAATGCACTGGATAATGCCCGATTTCCCACCCTCGCCGAGCCGCGCGAATTCTACGCCTTGCACCTGGAATTTGAGAAATCCTTGTCGCGCCACCGTATGGCCGCCGAAGAAATTGCCCGGCGTTGGATCGAAGGTCTTGTCGCCAAAGGCGCTCGCGGATTCGATCACGATACTGCGTGAGAGCAATCCGACCGCCGCGCGCGTCTCAGCCTTGGTCATCGGCTGTCCATTCGGGAGAGTCGGTCCGCTACTGACTGGAAGTGTACTAGGAAAAGCAAACTGTTGCCCATTATGGAGTGAACCCTTCGAGCTGGACACCTATGGAGTGAACCCTTCGAGCTGGACACCTATCAGGCGGGAGATTGGACCGGCTGCCGGGTGTGTTCCTCCTCGAATCGCACAGGCGCCAGGTAACCCAGCGCTGAGTGCAATCTGCGCGCGTTGTACACTTCGTCGATAAAACGGGGAAGCCGTTCGATCACGTCGGCGAAAGTTCGGTAGTCACTCAGGTAGACTTCTTCGCACTTGAGGGTTTTCATAAAACTTTCGGCTTTCGCGTTGTCGTAGGGATTACCGCGCCGTCCCATTGATCCCCGCAGCCCATAATCCTTCAGCGCCTGTCGATAGGCGGCTGACGTGTACTGCCCGCCACGGTCCGAATGGTGGATGCAGCCGGGTGGAGGCCGGCGCGAGTCGACGGCCGTACGTAGCGCTGCCAGCGTCAGTCGCGTATCGATGCGCTTCGATAGTGCGTAGCCTAACACCCGCCGCGACCAGGCATCGAGGATCACGGCGACGTACACGAAACCCGCCGCGATCGCCACGTAGGTCAGATCGCATACCCATAGTTGATCGGGTGCCGTCGGAATAAAACCGCGCGTCAGGTCGGGAAAGATCGGGTCTTGATGGTCGCTCTGGGTGGTGCGCACGAAGCGACGCAAAGGCCGCACCTGGAGCCCGTTTTCGCGCATGATCCGCGCTACCGCCTTGTGATTGATATGCAGCCTTTCGGCGCGCAGCTGATGGGTAATCCGCCGATAGCCGTAGCGCGGAAATTCCGCGCTGAGTTCCGCAATGCGCTGGTGCAGGACTACTTTCTCCGTCGCAGAGCGGCGGCTGCGGTAATAATAGGTTGAGCGCGCCAGCTTCATGAGTCGGCATCCTCCCGCAACCGAGATGGTTGCGGACCGCTCACGATCGAGGAACTCTCGCCGCTCGGCCGACGTGCCCAGCGCGCCCCTTTTTTCAGGAGGTCAACCTCCATTGTCAACTGGCCGACCTTGCGCTCGAGCTCGCTATCGTGGTCTCGTATTCCGCGATGCGGGTGGCGTCAGCCACTTCATCATTGAGCTGCCCCGCCTCGTACTTCTGGATCCACAGGCGGATGAGATGTCGTGAAAGGCTGTGCTGACGTGCCAGCCCGCGCAACTCCGCGCGGCCCTCCAGAAAGTCCAATACCACTTGTCGCTTGAACTCGAAGCTGAAGCTCCGGTGCCTTGCCATAGCCTCTCCTCCGATAAGCCCGGCCGCCCGGTCCAATTCGTCCGCCTCCAGCTGTCCAGATTTTGGGGTTCATTCCAGTCAATGCCGGCCTGCAAAACGCCGGTATTTTCGATCAGGATGGATTTGGCCCAAAAATCTATTTGAGCATCAGAAAACTTGAGCGTTCCGCCTTTATATATGTTGACGTTGCCGTAATTGTAAGTTCCGGCGCCTACAGTACAGACGCCGGTTGTGATTTCGAGGTCTTCGCCCGTTCCGGGCTGCAAGTCTGAATTAACTGGATCACCGCACGTTGCCGCGGATGTGGCCGTGAGCGCGGCGCCGGTCCTGCGGACCACAACTCCGACTATGATCAAGACCGCGAGGAGGCGTAGGAAATTTTTGATCAGCCAGTTTAATCTCGTCCGTGTACCCATGTAACCCCCCCCCCCGACTCGGACAATGTTCAACCGTGCTGTTGCGTGATACCGTAGCTTATCAAACGCCTTTAAGACAACTATTATCTTAAACTAGCTCATCATTAGCGGTAATTTGTTTAAATTAGCTAAATTGGTAAATACATGATCGGTCAGCGCTCTGCCGTATTGCCTTCATCGTTCATGCACCCTTAAAATAACGACCGAACAACCCTCGATTCTCCAGCCTCTGCGGAGTTGATCGATGAAGATTTTCAGCAGCGACTATCTTGTCGTGGGTGGAGGTATCGCCGGCCTCCTCTTCGCTATCGAAGCCGCGAAAATCGGATCGGTCATTGTGCTTACTAAGGCAGCAAGCAGCGAAGCTAACACTGCTTATGCGCAGGGTGGTATTGCGAGCGTATGGAGCGTCGATGATTCGTTCGAGTCGCATATCGAAGATACATTGCGCGCAGGCGCCGGTCTGTGCAATCGCGAAGCAGTCGAAGCGATAGTGCGCGACGGACCGGCGGTCGTCCGCGAACTGATTGAGCTTGGTACGCGCTTCACGCGAATCGAAGAAGGCGGTGAAGACGAATACGACCTCGGTCGTGAAGGCGGCCATTCGCATCGCAGAGTGCTCCATGCGCAGGACCTAACCGGTCGCGAAATTATGCGAGCTTTGGGCGAAGCGGCGCGCGAATGTCCGAACATCCAGTTTCTCGAAGACCACGTAGCGATTGATCTGCTGATCGAAAAGGAGGGAACCCGAAAAAGCGGCGCTTGCTGGGGCGTCTATGCGCTCGAAAAGAGCACGATGGCGGTGCGCAGGATCGTCGCGCGCGCCACGATGCTCGCGACGGGCGGTGCGGGGAAAGTTTATCTCTACACGACTAATCCGGAGATCGCCTCGGGTGATGGAGTTGCGATGGCGTATCGGGCGGGTGCGCCAATCGCGAACATGGAGTTCTACCAATTTCATCCGACTTGCTTATACCACCCCGCCGCCAAGTCATTTCTGATTTCCGAGGCACTGCGTGGCGAAGGCGCAATCCTGCGCCTGCTCGACGGCACACCATTCATGAAGCGATATCATCTCGATGCCGAGCTTGCTCCACGCGACGTGGTTGCTCGCGCGATCGATTCCGAGATGAAGCGCCTCGGACTGGATTGTGTTTATCTCGATATCAGTCATCGTCCATCGGATTACATCCGCGACCGTTTCCCTAACATCTACCGTCGATGTCTCGGTTACGGCTTCGATTTGACTACCGGCCCGATTCCGGTGGTTCCGGCAGCACACTACATGTGCGGCGGTGTGATGACCGACCTCACGGGTCAAACCGGAATTCCCCGGCTTTACGCCGCGGGTGAAGTCGCGATGACCGGGCTGCACGGCGCAAACCGACTCGCTTCCAATTCTTTGCTCGAAGCCGCAGTGATGGGCCGCCGAGGTTTCTCTGCCGCCAGTGCAAAACTGCAGAATGATCGCGGCTTACCGCCCGAATTTCCCGAGTGGGACTCCGGTAACGCAATTGAAAGCGAACAGCGCGTGCTGATCACGCAAAGTTGGGAAGAGATTCGCCGCCTGATGTGGAATTACGTCGGAATAGTACGCAGTGATTTACGGCTTGAGCGTGCCCTGCGGCGGATCAGGATGCTCGACGAGGAAATTCATGGCTACTACTGGGATCATCGGATTGATTCCGACCTGATAGAATTACGCAATCTCGTTGCAGTGGGCAATTTGATCGTGCGCTGTGCGATGGCCCGCAAGGAATCTCGTGGTCTCCACTATAATATCGATTATCCCGACCGCGACGACCTGAATTGGATGTGCGATACGGCCATCAAATCGATAGCTGAGCTATGAGTTTTTGCGGCCACATAAAACAAATACAAAGATTGCGATTGAATTAACAAATCGCCTTTACGTACTGCTTTAAATACTGCAAAATTTCCGAAAGGACGCATTTTCGGGTTTTAATTGGCAATCCATTTTTCTCCGGAGACGAACTATGGCAGGTAAGTGGGACGAAGTTGATAGGATTATCCGCGATAGGGGCAACTCAGATAATTCTCAAGCCTCCAACCAAGTGATTATGCCAGAAATCCTGCCGCCAGTAGCAGCTGAAACTACGATGCCTACCCCTATTACTCCCGAGCCGGGCAATATTATCGACCGTTATCGAGCCCGGCAAATCGATCGCAAAGTGGCGCGGGCGCACTGGGAGCAATACTACAATGCGAGATTAGAGCTGGTCGGGCACGAGCTGAAAGAGGCCGTACGTGCAAAATCGGCCGAGATGACTGCGAAGGTCGAACGTGTACTGATGCAGTTAAACGACTCGCACCTTCAATTTCTAGCGGAGTTGGGTTTAAAAAATGTCGGGCAAAGACAAAGCATCTTGATCAAATTGCAGGAACAGACTTCGCGTCAAATTCAGGATGTTATGGAGAGGGACTGGCCGCAGCAGTTGAAGGATCAAACTATTGACCAGTTGCTTGGTATGAGTAAGGCCTTTGCTGATCGCCTGAATTGCGAATTGGGAGCAAAAGCTGATTGATTTTCAAATCAAATATAGTTTTGATCCTTTTTGATTCGTCTGGCCAACAATCAACTTTTCTCAGCAGCCCGATAGGTTATCGACGCATTAACTTTTAGCAAATTTCATTGAAAGAACACCTCGTGAGTGGGCGTTTCGGTGCTAAGGTGCTGGCCGGAGCCGCCAGCGGATATATTGTCGTGATTTTGTTAGGGCACCCTACTGATGGAAAATTCGCGGCGTTGCTTGGGACCGCCTTTGTGGTTTTGAGTCTCCTTCTGATTCCGATCTTTCATACTTGGTATCAAACCGTCAAAGTCAAGGCTTGGGCTCGTGGTGAAGTAGCTAAGAATCGCGCGATCGAAAGAGTACGTATCGAAGTAGGCCGAGCAAAACAGTCGCAAAGGGTGAAATCGTTGGGCTGGAGACCAAGGTCCATTCACGTAAGGCGCAAGCACTCTCTGATGAAACTGCAATCCGAATGAAACTATTAGTTGACTTGGGTAGTGAAACAGACGCTGTGCTGCGTGAAATTAGAAATCGACAATGGATACCCTCGTTGGAAACCCTTATGACGCGATTAGTTCTACTGCTAGCCGCGGGATCACGCCGTATGGTTGCAGGATGGGAGCAGGAATCCGATGTCTCAGAGCCTGCTTTCACGACTAATTTGATCTACATATTGTTTAGAATTCTTCTGATTGAATTGCTTGGCGCATGCATATCGACACCCCTGATTGCATTTATATTGTTGAGTATTAGTTCGTTTCTCATTACCGTGTTTTCGATCGCAATTGTACGATGGGTTTGAAAGTACCTTTTGGTTTCCAAATTGCCCTGCAGTAAAATTGCTCCGTTAGTCGCAAAAAGCTCTGGGCGATTAATTCAATGTTGACCATCTTACGCGCGCGTTCCATTGAGCGATCTTCTCCGAGCGGAATTGCACATCAAACGATCCATCTCTATTCTTCTTTTGATCCGAGACGAATTTTGAATTCCGGCTCGAGGGCGATTTAGTGTTTTGTACGCAATGTGGCGTCGCGAACGTAGATGACGCGCGATATTGCAAAAGCTGCGCTATCCCGGTGCGATCTCAGATGGTTCCCACGCACTTCATCACGAATCACTCCGTGAAAAATCCCGGAATCGCCGCGGTCCTCTCATTCTTTATTTGCGGCTTAGGGCAAATTTACAACGGCCAGATATCCAAGGGATTAATAATGATGTTTACCTATCTGGTCTCCTGGATGCTGATGCTGGTGATTATCGGTTTTTTCACCACGCCAATACTGTGGATATGGGGGATAATTGATGCTTATCGCAGCGCTGAGCGGATCAATCTCGAAGCTGCGATGCCGCCATTCTAGAAGCGACCGCGCAGCCTCGAAGATTTAGACTGCTGGAACTTCCGCTAAGGCTTCCGGATAGGTGAACGATAGCTTGGCGTCCGCGAGATCGACGCTCACTTTGCCGCCCTTAGTCAGCTTGCCGAACAGCACCTCGTCGGCAAGCACCCGCGCGATCTCATTCTCGATTAAACGGCCGAGCGGCCGTGCGCCGAATCGATGGTCATAGCCGTGCTCGGCCAGCCACTTCTTGGCATCTGATGAAACCTCAAGCGTCACTTTATTTACTGCTAAGCGTGCGCGGAGCTCGTCGAGGAATTTATCCACCACCATCTCGATTACCACTGGGCTGAGCGGTGCAAACTCAATAGTCGCCGAGAGCCGATTGCGAAACTCCGGCGAGAACATCCGATCGATCACAGCCTTGGGTGAGCCAGTCGTAATGGCTGCGCCAAACCCGATCATCGCACGTGATAGTTCCTGCGCGCCCGCGTTGGTGGTCATCACGATAATCACGTTGCGGAAGTCTGCCTTGCGCCCGTTGTTATCAGTCAGTGTCGCGTGATCCATCACCTGCAACAGGATACTGAACAGGTCCGGATGGGCTTTCTCGATCTCGTCGAGCAAAAGCACGCAATGTGGATTCTTATTGATCGCGTCAGTAAGCAATCCGCCCTGATCGAAGCCGACATACCCCGGGGGTGCACCGATTAGACGGGAAACGGTATGGCGCTCCATATACTCTGACATGTCGAAGCGGAGAAATTCGACGCCCATCACTTTGGCCAACTGGCGTGCTACTTCAGTCTTGCCGACGCCGGTCGGTCCGGCAAAGAGGAATGCTCCGACCGGACGATCGGGATGCGCCAGCCCCGACCTTGCGAGTTTGATCGCACGACACACTGCTTCGATTGCCGAGTCCTGACCGAACACGACCTGCTTAAGGTCAGGTTCAAGCTCCTGCAAACGGCTCCGATCGGAAGCCGAGACTGAGCGCTCGGGGATTTTCGCCATTCGCGCCACAGTCCGCTCGGCGTCGCGCGCGCCGACCACGACGGATTCGCCATTCTTGCCACGCAGATGCCCGGCGACTCCGGCCTCGTCCATTACATCAATCGCCTTGTCCGGCAGATAACGATCATTGATGTGGCGCGCGGATAATTCGACCGCGGCCCGGATCGCCGAGGAGGTATAACGAACATTATGATGCTTTTCGTAATGACCTTTCAGGCCGTTGAGGATTTGAATTGCCTCGTCCTGCGTCGGCTCGGCGACATCAATTCGCTGGAACCGGCGCGCCAACGCTTTATCGCGATCAAACGAGCGTTTGTACTCCTGGTAGGTGGTCGAGCCGATACAGCGCAATTCGCCTGACGCTAATGCGGGTTTGAGCAGGTTCGACGCATCCATCGTCGAGCCGGACGCCGATCCGGCGCCAACGATTGTATGAATTTCGTCGATAAAAAGAACAATATTCTTATTGCCGGTCGCAGCCTTGATCACTGCCTTGAGACGCTGCTCGAAATCGCCGCGAAAGCGCGTGCCCGCCAGCAATGCGCCCATATCGAGCGCGAAAATCTGAATGTCCTTAAGCGCGGGCGGCACCTTGCCGTCGTGCACCGCGAGCGCGAGACCCTCGGCCAATGCAGTTTTGCCGACTCCCGCCTCACCGACGAAGACCGGATTATTCTTGCGCCGCCGCAGCAGTACGTGAACCGCGCGCTCGATTTCGTTCTTACGCCCAATCAGCGGATCGATTTGTCCTTTTGCAGCGCGCTCAGCGAGATTGATCGCATAGGTCTTGAGCGCCTTGGCGGGCGAGACTTTCGGCACCCCACCCTCTTCACTCTCGCCCTCGGTATCTGCGCCGCCTTCCGCCTCTTCGTCATTAGCGCCGCGCACCTCGCGATCCTGATCAGACCCGGTCTTCGATACGCCATGCGAGATGAAATTGATCACATCGAAACGGGTAACGCCTTGCTCCTGCAGGAACGCGACAGCCTGTGATTCCGCCTCATTGAACAATGCAACTAGCACCTGCGAGCCATTGATCTCCTCGCGGCCCGCTGATTGCGCGTGCAGCGCCGCACGTTGTAGTGCACGCTGTACTCCGCTGGCATAATGCGGCTGGACCTGTTCGCCTTTCGGCAGTCGTTCGACTTCTTCGTCGAGGTACTTACGCAAATTTTTGCGCAGCGCTGCGAGGTCCGCCCCGCAGTTCTCGAGAATGCTGCTAGTCGTTACATCATGCAGCATCGCGTACAGCAGATGTTCAAGGCAGACGTATTCGTGTCGCCGATTTAATGCCTCGGTCATCGCGAGTTGCAGCGTGACCTGCAATTCGCGGCTAATCATAACTCCCGGTGAAGCCATAATTTTATTATAATACCGGTTCGAAAGTTGCGCTTGCGCCCCACTTCCTCGCTATTCCTTCTCCATTACACACTTGAGCGGAAACTGATTCTCGCGCGCCAATTCCTCGACGGTGCGCACCTTGGTCTCCGCAATCTCATACGGATAGACTCCCGCTACCCCCATCCCGTTCTGATGAACATGCAGCATGATGCGCGTCGCTTCGGCGGTATCCTTATGAAAAACATGTTTGAGAATTTCGACTACAAATTCCATTGGTGTGTAGTCGTCATTCAGCAGGATACATTTATAGAGGGTCGGTCTTTTGGTCTTGGTCTGCTGCTTGGTCCGACGCTCGATTATCGTCCCACCATCGTCGTCACTGCCGTCGTTTGCCCGCGCCATGATTCTGAACTTAACCATCACATGACCTTCGTACTGTTGGCCTTGCATTGAGCTTATCAGATTAATCGCGATGTGGCATCGATCTGCCCACAATTGAACGGGTGTTCGGTTATCCTAACTTTTGATGATTCGGCTCTGCTAGCGAAGCCCAAGAATCAGTTCTAAAGTTAATCCCGATGCCAGCTGTCCCAACCCTGAACGAAATCGAAATTTCCAGCATCGAACGGATGCGGGACATCCCGCGCGCGGACTGGAATGCTCTGCTCGCGCCTGACGACACCCCTTTCCTTGATTGGGACTGGCTCTGTGCGATGGAGGAATCGAAGAGCGCTACGCGCAAGACCGGCTGGATGCCATACCATCTGCTCGTGCGCGAGCGCTTGAGCCGCCGTCTCGTCGCCGCCTGCCCACTTTATCTTAAGAGCCATAGCATGGGCGAATTCGTGTTTGACCACGGATGGGCCGACGCGGCAGAACGCGCAGGCATCCGTTATTTCCCCAAACTGCTGGTCGGCGTGCCATTTACACCGCATACTGGACGGCGCTTTCTGGTCGCGCCGGAAATCGATCGTAACGTGATGGTGCGGGCGCTCGGTCAAGGTCTCAGAAGCTTATGTGCAGACAATGAGATCTCGTCGGTGCATGTAAATTTCTGCACCGAAGATGAAGCCGCCATCCTGAAGGACCTCGGTTTTCTTGAGCGACTCGGCTATCAGTATCACTGGCAAAACGCGTCGTTCACCACGTTCGACGACTATCTAGGTCAGCTCAAGAGCAAGCGGCGTTACGCGGTTAAGCATGAGCGTGCGGCGCTAGGCGAACAAGGTATCGAGGTTCGGGCGCTGGTCGGCGACGAGATCCCCGATGCCATGTTCGGTGCGATTTATAAAATCTATCTATCGACGATCCAGAAGCTCTACTGGGGCCGCCAGTATCTAACAGCCAATTTTTTCGACCAACTCCGTGATCACTTCAAACACTATCTATGCTTTATCGGCGCATGGCAGGGTCACAAGCTAATCGCCGGAACGATCAATTTCCAAAAATCGGGAGTTTTCTACGGACGCTACTGGGGCGCGTTTGAGGAAGTCCGCTATCTACATTTTAACGTTTGCTACTATGCCGCGATCGAACATTGTATCGCGAGTGGTATCCAGCGCTTCGAGCCCGGTGCGGGCGGCGAGTACAAATGGCTGCGCGGCTTCAACCCGGCCCTGACCCGCAGTATGCATTTCATCGAGCATGGCGGCTTACGCAAGGCGATCGCGAACTTCCTCGCACGCGAACGGCGCGAAGTCGAACACTGGATCACTGAAGGTCGCGACCGCGGCCAACTCAAAGCGCCACCGCCCTCGAACGTCGAGAGCGAATGAAGGAGAGATGAGTGCCCGCTAGAACCTCGATTGCCAATAATACTTCGCCTGACGCGCTTTCGTCCGGATCGCCGCTGGAGATCGCCCGCGGCTTCGCGGACGAGATTGTCGCGCGAGCCGAAGAATTCGAGGCTGCGCGCCGGATGCCATCCGACTTCGCTCGTAAACTTGCCGACACTGGCCTCTATCGTCTGACGCTGCCGAAGGAAATCGGTGGATACGAGCTCTATCCGGGTGACTTCGTGCGCGTCCTTGAAGAGCTCGCGCGCGCTGACGGTTCGGTCGGCTGGTGCGTGATGATCGGAATTACCAACGCCCTGCTCTCCGCGTTCTTGTCGGAGAACTCGATGCGGGAGATTTTCTCTCATCCCTCCATCATTACTGGCGGCGCTACGGCGCCGTCAGGAACTGCAATTCCGGTCGCGGGCGGCTTCAAAGTTACGGGCCGATGGAAATGGGGCAGCGGCTCGCAAAATTGTCACTGGCGGGAGGCTGGCGCGGTGGTGCTCGATACCGGGGGACGGCCACGGTTGCGCGCCGATGGTCAGCGGGAAATCCGCGCGGTCTTCTTCCCGGCCAGGCAAATTGAGATCATCGATATCTGGCACACTTCAGGATTGCGCGGGACTGGCAGCAACGATTTCCGCGCCGAGGAGGTGTTTGTCCCCGAAGAGCATACTGTCGTGATGGGCATGACGAAGCGGACCATCGATCGTCCGCTCTATCGAATGCCTTTCTTTGCATTACTCGCGGTCGGGGTCTGCTCGGTCTCGTTGGGAATTGCACATCGGGCGATCAATGAGTTAATTACCTTGGCGAATAACAAAACGCCTACATGGGAGCGCGACCTGCTGCGAGATAGTGTGCGTGTGCAGATGAGTGTTGCACAGGCGGAGGCGGCGCTGCGCTCGGGCCGCGCGTTTCTCTTTGAGGCGATTGAGGCTGCCTGGCGCAAAGCGGAAGCAGGCGAGCATATCCCGCTCGAACTCCATCGCGACCTGCGGCTTGCCGCGGCCAACGCCGCATGGCAATCACGTCACGCCGTCGATCTAATGTACGACCTAATGTACGACCAGGGGGGCGGGTCATCGATCTTTTCGGACCATCCACTACAGCGCTGCATGCGCGACGCCCACACAGTCACTCAGCATGTGATGGTGAATCCGGCGATGTATGAATCAACCGGGCGATTATTCCTCGGCGTCAACAAAATGCCTGCGATGTTCTGACGCGAAATCCCTCGCGCCAAGCTTATCGGTGCGAGACTTTCCGCTTGCGCGATTACCGCATAAACTATCCCTCGCCTTAGCGGAGAGGTGGCCGAGTGGTCGAAGGCACCAGATTGCTAATCTGGCGTACTGGGTAACCGGTACCGAGGGTTCGAATCCCTCCCTCTCCGCCAGTGAGTCTTACGCTGTCCATATCATCCTATGAGGTGCATAACATCGCCACACGGACGGGACTTTTCGCGATCTGAGTGCACCGGAGAGGCCCTCTACAAAGGTCGCATCACGCGAATTTCCCGCTTCCTCTCCAGCGGGCAGTGCGGCGGTGGACTTGGCCAATGAACTAGTCGGTGTCAGCCTGAAGCCTGGATGCGGGCGCATGCAAAAGGGGCGACGCTGCGGCGCAGCAATTGCGGAACGGCGGCGGCGTCCTCAACAACGGAGGGCTAATTCGACGGCTTATATAAGTTAGGTAAGTGGTGGTTCAAACTGACGCGGCAAGACCGAGCGTGCGGTGCTGGGCCTGCCAACTGAGCGGTACTTCGAGCACGCCGGTAATTAAGGTTTGCGCAGTGAGCTCAGGTGTATAACTTAAGACTTGATCTGACGGTGGATGGTTAAGGTCCGCAGTGTCCGGTTTAAGTTGATTGTCCGATTATACGCAGCGACCATAGTGATCATCGCGCTTGAGTAATACTCAGAGTTCCGCGCCCGCCGCAACCGCGGGAGAGAGCAGCTTTTCCCGCGCCAGCGAGCCCGCGTCGATGAAAGTTTGCCGCGGAGTCTTGCCGTAACACCAGCGGCCCTGATGCGGCCGCTGTTCGTTGTACTCGCGCAGCCAGGCGTCGAGGTCAGCCTGCAACTGTTCAATGCCGGAGTAGATCTTCTTGCGGAACGCCACCCGGTAGAACTCGTTGAGCACGGTCCGGTGGAAGCGCTCCACAATGCCGTTGGTCTGCGGGCTTTTGACCTTGGTGCGGGTGTGATCGATGTTCTCCACCGCCAGATACAGCTCATATTCGTGGCGTTCGGGTGCGCCGCAATACTCCGTGCCGCGGTCGGTTAACACCCGCCCCAGCGGGATCTGATGTTCATCGAAGAACGGGATCACCCGGTCATTGAGCAGGTCAGCCGCCACCAGTGGGGTCTTGCGGTCGTAGAGCTTGGCGAACGCCAGTTTCGTGTAGGTATCAAGGAAAGTCTGCTGATAGATCCGCCCGACGCCCTTGAGCGTGCCGACATAGAAGGTATCCTGCGCCCCGCAATAGCCCGGGCATTCGCTCTCGAACTCGCCGTGCGCTTCCTTGTCGGCCTTGGCTTTCTCCAACGCCGCCAGTTGTGACTCGCTCAGCACTAAACCTTCCTGCGCGCTCTTAGCTTCTAATGCTTTGAGCCGCTTCGGCAGGGTCTCGAGATCGTGCCGCTGCCACACGCAGCGTACCCCGGCCGCCGACACACTCAGCGCACGCTTCTTCAGCTCGTTGGCGACGCGCAGCTGACCCAGGCGGGCTCGGCGACCGCGATTGCCACCACCGCCTGCTCGATCTCTGGCGCTACCCGATTCCTGAGCACCGGCTTACGCCGCGAGATCTCGTGCAGCGCCGCCTCGCCGCCCTTGTCGTAGAGTTCCTTGAATCGGTAAAAGCTGTCGCGGCTGTAGCCCATTACCCGGCACGCCTGCGACACGTTGCCCAGCTGCTTGGCCAGCTCCAGCACCCCTACCTTGACCCGGATTACTTTCTCTTCCTGATTCATCGCCCTCGTCTCCTTCTTAGGACCCGAGGACCTTACCATCATTGTCAGATTAAGTCTTGGCTTTTACAGCTCAGGCGCCTGACGGCCCTCGGCGATTTGCTCAACCAAGTCCGGAGCGAGAAAGGCCAACTTCAGCAGGCGGCTGACATAACGTTTGCCGACCCCGGCGCGGGCGGCAATCGTCACCAGCGACGTCGTCTCACCGGAAACCAATTCGTCGAACCAGCAGCGGGCGCGAGCTACCGCCTTGAGCAGCGGCTAGTCAACCCTGGCGCGGACCGCCGTCTCGCCGGGTATGATTAGACGCCTTTCCACACCGCGCCGTCTGATCTGCAGCGGCAGCTCATGCGTGACCAATAATCCTGCCGTACCCGTCGCTCCACCAAGGAGAAGCGGCAGTTTGAAGCCAACGCGCAACCTGTCAGCCCGCAATTCGACGCGCTCGACTATTGGTCGCCGATCAACTACGAAAGGAATCATCTGCAGCAGACTTTATACCGCAGCCCAATACCGTCTACTGAAACGGGGTAACTCCATTCGGCCTGATTCGCATTCACGAATTAGAACGCTGCGACGGCCTCGTGCCGGTCTCCTGAGCGAACCAGGCCGCGGCTTTTGCTAATATCTCGCGTTCTTCGCGCAGCACCCGGTTCTCGCGGCGCAGCCGATTGAGTTCTTCGCGCTCGGCCGTGGTCAAGCCGTCGCTGCGCAGCCCTTCATCGAGCGCTGCTTGCTTCACCCATTGGCGGATCGCGTTGGCCGAGGGCGCGTAATCGCGCGCCAGCTGGTCGACGCTACGGCCCGCATGCGCTAGCTCGATAATCCGGCGCCGGTATTCCGAAGCATATGGTGGATGTGTTCGCGGCATTGGGTTACCTCCTGCTTCCTTTCTCCCCAACACCGTCTCCGAAACTGGGTCAACTCCAGACTTACTCGCCTTGGCTGGTGCTTCTGGCTTGCGGTTGGCCGCTGGCGCCTGCTTCGACGCTGCCCCTGATTGATCGACTGGAACTGGGTTGGCCGGATCACGGATCAGCGGCTTTCTCGTCGCGGCCATTGAACGCTTGGAGCGCAGGTTTGCTCTTCACTGGGGAACCCTCCTCGCGGATTGCAGCTTCAATGCTGCCATCGCCTCCTTCGACACACATTGCTCGGTCGCGGCGCTATAGCAAGTCGCTGCCAGACGGCAGGGTGAGGTTGGATCGGTTATGAAACCAGGCGTCCAAGGCAGGTGAAAGGGGCGCTTTTGCCGTGCGTCAAAGGATCCGAAGAGCGGCCTCTCCGGAGAGCTTATCCGTGGTAAAAATCCGAATCCTCTCCGTGCCGAATTTACCTAAGTTGGTCTTGCCAGCGCGGCAAGTCGCGAACCATATCGCCAACAATTCCGATGAACCTTAACAGTCGTCAGATTGGAGTCCTACGCAATCGCATGCTCCAATCATGTGCGAACGCTGTCCCGGGCGGGTTCTTCGCCGAGCCGCTCTCCCGGCTCGAACACGATTGGCATATTGCCCATATCCGCCACCTGAGCTGGGGGCCACCTCGGCGCTTTGCTTCGCTCCAGCTCAAACTGCGGAATCCGCGTGAGGAATTGTTCGAGCACGATCCTGTTTCCTGCATATTTCCGATAACGTCATCTTTGTGCGCCTTTTATTCTGTTATGCTGAAAACACCGCTGTGGCTGGGACCGACAGCTAATAAGGAGAGAAGAGAGATGGACAAAGATCGGATTAAGGGCGCTGCAAAGCAGCTGAAAGGCTCTGCCAAAAAAACCATGGGTAAAATGACCGGTAATACCAAAACGCAAGCTAAAGGTGCAGCAGAAAAGGCTGCTGGCAAGGCGCAGAATGTTGCTGGGCGAACCAAAGATGCGGCGCGCGACACCCTCAAGAAATGACAGAAAGGGCAAAGTGGTAACGGCGCGTGATCCACGATTGCGGCCTTTCGTGACCGGTCGAGCCATTGCATATTGGACTGAGCGCAGAAACACCATATGAGGAAGCGTAATAGCAAGGGTGAGAGAGAGACGTTTCGCCCGCAATAATTTCTCCCTAGCGTTTAGAAGACCTCTTTAGGGAAAATTGTAACTTCTCTCCGCTCTTCAATTCCTCCAAATCCGCCCGATGGCGGAGCTCATGCCCTTCGATTCGGCGTTCGTATTGCGCTATGGCCATCTCCTAGCCACGTCCATGTGCGCTCGAATCGCGCCGCTTTTTGTGATGTAGAAACCGGCCTATCGGTGTCTATACCAGTGCACCCTAGCCACAACTCTACAGCGATGGGATAGTTATCCCGGTTAGGGTCGTAGGAGGCATTGTCACGGTAACCGGCTCTGGCAGTGGGATCGAAGACGTAGGACAGTGGGGCATGAACCCACCACCCGACCCGCATTACCGCCATCGCTTTCCTGCCGAGATCATCAGCCATGCTGTCTGGCTGTACCATGTGTTCAGCCTCAGCCTGCGGGATGTCGAGCTGCTTCTGGCTGAACGTGGCGTCATCGTCTCCTATGAGACCGTTCGGCGCTGGTGCAAGAAATTCGGCCAGAGCTTTGCCAACCGCCTGCGCCGCCGACGGCCACGACCCGGCGACAAGTGGCACATGGACGAGGTGTTCATCCGGATCCAGGGCGTGCAGCATTATCTTTGGCGCGCCGTGGATCAGGATGGCGTTGTGCTCGATATCCTCGTTCAGGAACGGCGCGATGCCAAGGCCGCCAAGCGCTTCTTCAGGCGGCTGCTGAAAGGTCTACTATAGCCGCGGTGATCGTGACCGACAAGCTGGGAAGCTACAGGGTGGCGAAGCGCCAACTTGCTTCCCACGCGTCGAGCATCGCCAAAGCCGATATCTGAATAACCATGCCGAGAACTCACATCGACCGACACGGCGACGAGAACGGCAGATGCAACGGTTCAAATCGCCTGATCAGGCCCAGGACTTCCTCTCCGCCCACGCATTCATCCATGGCCACTTCCATCCACGCCGGCATCTACTGGCAGCCAATGCATATCGTGCGAGCAGGTCCGCGGCATTCGATGTCTGGCAACAGGAGACATGCGCCCAACACGCGACTTAATACGCGCGGGGCGAGCCGTTCCAGGCTCAGATCGTTCGACCAAAGTTAACATGACAATGCCATCACGGCTCCGGACTTTATTAGGGCGGCCAGCGCCGGGCTCATCATTTCGATGTGAATACCCAAGTCCTTGTGATTGACAAGCGCCGAGCACACCGCATTCGGGACTCCGCCAATGCCGATCTGTAGCGTCGCGCGGTCGGGCACAAGTTCGACGATGAACTTGTGATCATGCGATCCAGATCGACTGGCTCGCACGCCGGCAGTTCGGGCAGCAGGCTTTCGTTTCCACGATGCCGGTCACCTCAGAAATGTGCAGCGTCGAGTTGAAGACGCACGGCATCCGCGGGTTCACTTCAACGATGAGTTGCTTCACGATTCGTGCTGTCGGGATTGTGTAATCACCCTTAGTCCCGCAACTGAAGAAGCCGTCTCATCCATAGGCGAGACCTGAAGGATGAACGCGTCGATGCCTATTTCTGACAACGCAGCGGACATGGCGCTAAAGTTGCCCGGCATGTAGAAGACCGACTGTCTGTTCTCTTGCTGTCCTCGTCGAATCAGCGACCGCTCGAAGATGGTGAGAAAAACGGATGAGGCTTGATCACATTCAGGTACTCGTATTTAAGGATGGTCTGGGTGAAGGCTGCTACCGAATGCGAATAGTACACGCGAAGCTCTTCGATGCTGGCGTCCTTCAGCCGTCCCTCCAGCGCTTCGAGCAGCGTCGGTGGTTCGCTTGCGGGATGGTATAGCAAATGCGCAAGCTCGTTTGTGAAAGGCGGTTTCGTGGCACTAGCCACAAAACGACATGGAGAAATCAATCGTGAACATGAGCCATCAGGATTACGCGTATGGTCTATGGCCGATCGTGATCATCGAATCGGCAATTTTTATCGTTTTCGCCTTCAGCTTCACACGTCCGGCTCAGGTCCGCGACCGCTGCTTGAGCCGCCGGTGACTCTTTCTCCAGCAGTTTCAAACGCTTGATTTCCGATACATCTAAGCCCCCCTACTGCTAATTCCAGCGATAGAAAGTCTGTTCGCTCACGCCCATTTTACGACAGACCTGCAGCACTGCGGTTTCGGTCTTCGCCTGCTTCGGTCCGAACGCGATCTGCTCCTCAGTGAATCGGCGTCGGCGCATCAGCACCGCCCCTCCTTCGAGGCATGCAGCCGACCGATCTTTCCCATTTTCGCCGGATCAAATTCCAGGAAGAACGTCTGTACTTGGCTACTTATTGATAGTTCGATAGATAGCTATCCTGTATGTATGATTAAGCATATAAAGCGGCGAAGATCTCAGCCCCGGTCGTTATGCATATGAACTGTTGACGAGCAATTTGGGTTACAGAACTGATACGCTAAATTCGCCGCATCCATGGATCGGCGTACAATTTGCGTAGTTCTCATTTTTTCAGCTAACGAAATCGATGCTAATATAGCGCGATTTCGATCAAGGAGGATGGCCGATGATACAATGGCCCCAGGGTTTGCGTGCGATATTCATCAGCGCCTTGCTGCTGATGTCTTCGTCAGCATTTAGTCAAACCGTGAACGATCTAACTGGACAAGCCGTTACTCTAGAAAAGCTGATTGGCGTGCTAACACCCAAAGAGAAACCGCCCGCTGTGATAGGCGGCACTACTCGTGGGCTTACTTTCGTAGCATCTGCCTGTAAGCACTTCCACGAAGCGGCCGAGCGTGGAATTGTTCTCACTCCCAAATCAGACATTGCGGCACTCACCGTTGAATTCGAATCTGGCTCGGCGAGAGTCAATCGGATCGACGAAAAAGTTCTGACGAGCCTTGGGGATGCGCTTACTTCGGCAACACTCAAGCCATGCTGCTTCGAAATCCAGGGTTATACTGACTCGGTTGGTAAGGCAGCCTACAATAAACGGCTCTCGCAACGGCGAGCGGAAGCGGTAGTCGAATATCTCACTGAACATAACAGCATAGACCGAAATCGAATGATGCACGCGGATTTGGCATGTCTCAGCCGATCGCCAATAATGACACCGCGGAAGGTCGCGCCAAGAATCGCCGGGTACAAATCGTTAATCTAGGATATGGAACTGACTCGGCGGACTGAAGATGGTGTCAGCGAATTTACAGAAGTACGTTATTGCTGCTAATTTCCGTATGCACTGCAAATTAACGGAATTACTTCATTCCATAGATCCGACTCACTTGGTCTAACATATCTAATAGGTCTCTCTAAGCCCTCAAAGACTCAAGGGTAAAGGTCTGATAACGTTCATGCTACAATCCACATCCGTCATAAAAATAGCAGGCTTCGGGTTAGCGCACGAAAGCTCGACTCTCGGAAAGAGGAATCTTACGTCATCTGCGGCTGAGGGGTACTTCATAATAACCAGTTTCGCTTGTCCCAGAGCGGCGACGTTCTGAGCGGAGCGTACAGTTTCTCATACGCACTTCGTGCCTTTTCATGGAGAGCTATTGAGATTCTCATCTGGTTCGAGATGGCGCTTAGATTATCCACGTCAATCGGGGCGGCGCAGTTGAGAATATCCGCTATAACATCAGTAGGCGTGGGCTCTGCTCAGGCAGCGGCACCACGATATTGAATGAACTCACCGAACAGGATTATTTCTGCGGCGCTGTGCTGGAATTCTGCTGTGCGGTTAATGCCGACGCTAGCGCCATTTTGTAAGTTTGATTAGCCGGGTTTAGTTCTAGAGCCCTGTGATATTTGGCGATGCTCTCCTCAAATCGCTGCTGGTGATAAAGGGCAACTCCCCATCCATAGTAGGCGTCAGCATATTTAGGATTAAGATTGGTGGCTTGTTGAAACTTATTTATCGCGCGGTCCAGATCAGCCGTGCGGGACAACGCCAGCCCCCAGTTGTAGTAGGCATCGGCGTAATCAGGTTGGAGCTTAACAGTCTTTTCAAACTTGGATATTGCATCACGAGTTTCGCCCAAGTCATAAAGCGCCAGCCCCCAATTATAGTAAGCGTTAGCGTAATTCGGCTTTAGGCTTGTGGCTCTTCGGAATTTACCGATCGAGCCGGCCAGATCCCGCTTAGCATAGAGCGTGAGACCCCAGGCGTAGTACGCATCGGCATTGGTTGGATCGAGGTCGACCGCCTTCTGAAACTGCGCACTGGCCGCATTCAGATTGTTCGCGGCAAAAAATGCATTTCCCCGATTGTAGTAGGAGGCGGAGCCATATGCTTTCGGGTTGATCTTGCCAGGAGTTTCAGGTTCGGAGCTGAACTCAATTCCAACACTTTTGTCAGGAGCGTAGGCCGACACGATTTGTGATGGTGCGCTCGCGTTGGGCGTTGGAACCATTTTATTTACCGCTCTATTAGCTGGGGTAGTGAAACGTTCTGTCGGCCTTAGGCTACTACTGGTAATTGTTGCGGGCCGTTCGGCGCCAACAGCAGCATCATACCTCCGGTGCAGCTCGTCCTGCGCCGCTTCAGCCGCGTCTTCACTAGCAAACCCTCCGACATTAATGCGATACGACGTCTGATCTCCTTCACGCGATGCAAGTAGCTGCGGTTTGTACCCAAGCTGCTGCAACCGTTCCATGATCATCTGCGCGCGGCTATGGTCAACCGTATCTTCAACTTCAATTCTATAGGGACCACGACCTTGCTCAGTCTCACGCAATTGACTTGCATCAGGGATTGTTGTGACTGCCATGGGAGGAAGCGAATCCGACCTTTGCTGCTGGAGCGATCCGGCAGGATGAGCTTGTTCTGCTATCGTTGGCCGAGGCTCCGGTTGCGCGACACTGGGCAATGACTGAACTGTCGCAGACTGCGGCGACGCGAAATGCATCGCCAGTTGCGTTCGTGCTTCTAGTTCATCCAGAGTCTTTTGCGCAGAATTCAACTGCGCTTCCGTCAAGAACGGCCCGATTTCTATATGATACTCGGTCGCCTCGCCAACTTGAGTTGGCATCACATGGGGTTTGTAGCCCGACTTAAGCAGGTCATGCCTTAAGATTTGAGTCTCCTCGCGATTGATTGGCGCCTTGGTTGTTGCAGTAAACGTCTCGGTTGTTGGTGCTCGGCTCGGTGACATGCTCTCAGCGGCAGCAGGTGGCGCCAATGGCCTTGGCGGTGCAATTACAGCTTCCTGTGAAGTCTTTAGCCGCAGTTTTGCAAGATCGGCAAAGCGCCCGTTCGGGAACTGCTTGAGATAAGATTTCAGAAATTCGGGGTTGTTGGTGTTGGCGGGAATGGACATCCAATATACGACGTCTGCATCAGGAACTCCGCCCCACGACGGAGCCTCTAATGTGGGGGTTGAAACGGCTGCCACAACGGGCGTGGGAGCCGCTTTGACAAAATAAAAATCCCCCTCGAGCGGCGATATCGAGAGCCACGGCTCCTGTCTTCCGCCGGTCTGCTGCTTAACGGAAAGACCGACTTGATTGAACGCACGGACTATGTCCACTCCAGGCTCTCGAATCGCATCTGCCAATGACGCGCTATAAGGACTATTATTTCCATCGCCATCCGTAGCGACGGCACGTGGCTGAGCCGCATACGAAATCAACGTTCCTTCTGGCGCCTGCATTTGCCCCAGTCCGCCCCCGAGCGCGCGCAATCCACGGCCTCCAAATGGGTTATTTCGGCAAGCATCAAGGATAATAAGATTCAGCCGGGTCTTGGCATCCTCCATTTGGTGCAGCACCGTTTCCGAATTCACTAACTGAAAATCAACATCCGATTCTCGGGTCGGATTTGCGTCGACAGGGACCAGATAATTTGAGCCGCGCTCCCGTATTCCGTGGCCGGCATAATAGAAAAGGGCGACATCGGCGCCGCGGATCTGGTCGCCGAAATTCTCGATTGCCCTATCAAAATGGGATTTGTCGAGGTCGTTCTGCTCCCGGCCGCCGACCATAGTAAAGCCCAGAGACCGTAATGTGCTGGCGACCAGGCGAGCATCATTGCTGGGATTAACTAATCTCGCGACATTGCGATAATTGCTGTTTCCCACCACCAAGGCAACGCGCCTTTCTCTTGCAGCTAACTCAGAATCTCGCACGCGCTGCGCGTACGATCGAGGGGCGAAGAGGAACAGCACATCCATCAATATTAGAATCATCCCGGTGAAACGCAGTAGGCGCCTACAAAGCGTGTCAACTCTCAGCACTATTTGTCGCATAAAGTGAAAGAAACGAAAACTTTGCTGTCGGATCACCGAATGAAACCGATTGACATAGAGTAGCATAAGGGCGTTCCTAATTACCGCAATACTGCTCCGAAGTTGGGCCAACTTGCGCGTCAGAAGGCTCACGCTCTGAAAAAGTGCACTGACGTGCTCAGGGCGATACTATGAATTAGAAGATATTGCAGCTTCCCAACTCCGTACGCTGTCTAGGCCATTATTGGCATTGCATGATATAGATACAAAGAAGTGGGATCTGTATCCAAAACATGGGGCGCTGTCATACGGCGCAGGCGTGGTGGGCTTGGTAGCTAAGCTGGCCGAAGTCGCGCGGAAATGATTAAACTCGGGGAGTCGTCATAAATCCGTTCCTAAACGTTGATACAAATATCCATTTCCAGCCGCT
Source organism: uncultured Pseudomonadota bacterium (assembly GCA_963795945.1). Taxonomy (GTDB): domain Bacteria; phylum Desulfobacterota; class Binatia; order Binatales; family Binataceae; genus JAJPHI01. The sequence continues at coordinate 6,906 of CAWCJN010000007.1, read as the reverse complement.
AAGCAACGGTCAGGCGGCGGCGAGTCCGGATTTCGGCATGATTAAGTCTGAGATCAACAACGTTATGTAGGTAATGCGGCAGCAGGGCTTCTTTATTGGGTGCCTCTACAATCAGGAGAGTGCGGAATATCCCCAGCTTTATTGGTCATATATGCGAAACACCCGGGATCCAGTAACTCTAGCGAATCAGATTCGCCAAGGTCTCGGCCAGATGAACTTGCACTTCAAATCGTAACGGATTTTCGTCAGCGGCTTATTTTTAGTCGCCAGTTGGTAATTGACCGTGTCTGCAGGTGCTCAGACTAGTCATATGTAGATTGAAGCGCTGGGAGCTTTCTAGCGCCGGAGGATTGTTCTTCAGTAGATTTCCCGTGTTCTCTGCCCAATGCGCTGGATAGCTTGAGAACCAAATTAGTTAATATATCGTTGTGGGCATGAGATCGGATATTTTCGCAATCCGCAAATTTTGACTTCAATCAGACACTTTCCTGGTAATAGCTTCCAAAGTTACTCGCACGGTTTCGCCGCCGATGAATTAAAGATTTTTATCTGATCAACTCCTCCCGCCGGCGAGAACATGAATCAGGCGGGGCCAGATGGCGATCATAGAGATACCTCCCTGTGGAGGCGTCTCCCCCGAACGGCGCAACCGTTGATCGCGCGGCACAAGGCCGCATCGTTCGTCAGAAGCTGGCGAAGCAGGGCTATGCTAATTGCTCACTTCCTGTGCTAAAGAGAAGGGGGCACCAAGGGGGGCTCTCATGGCCGCGGACATCGAAGCTAAATCGCCAGTCGCGCTCTCGGGCTCCTCTGATGAATCGAAGTGGGCGGCTCGTTTGGTTGGAGCCGGTTCACTATTGACGCTCATTTACGAGATCGCGTACCTCGCTTTTGACCGGCGCTCTCTATCAATGAGCAAGCCGTGGCCGCTCCTGCTTCATCTACTCAACATCGGATTATTTTTAGTCGCCGCGATCATGACCTTGAGAGTCGGTCCCTGGATGCGGCGTCACTGGAAGATAGTTGCTTTCGCTTTCAGTACGATTCTGATCGCAAGCTCGGTGGAGTTAACGATCATAACCGGCGAAAGACAGCCATTGTTTATTGCCTTGATGTTGTTTCTCGCGGGCACCGGACCGTTCTTGTCGTGGGGCGAGCAGATTCAGGGTTTGCTTTCGATTGTCGCGATTATCGCGTTCGGAATCGCAGCAACGGAACTGCCGCGTGCGCGTTCCGCCCCCTATCAGTGGCTTGGAATTCTGATTGCCGCAGCGATCGGCTTGTTTTCGACCGCGCTGGAACGGCGCCTCCATCGTGCGCGAAGGCGAGCCGAAGACGAAGTTGTCAAAAGCCGCGAAATTCTCACCGGCGAGGAACGCATCCGAGTTGCCGGGCAGTTAGCGTCGGGGATAGCTCATGATTTGAACAATACGCTTAACATTATACGGCTAAGGCTTTCCGCATTGCTCGAGGATGAAGCGGTCCTGAACAAACATCAGGTGCGTTTGCGCTCGATTGAGCGAGCAGTGGAGGATGCGGTGTTGACCGTCGGTCGCGTCCGGGAGTTAGGCCGGAACCAGGAAGAAAGCCGCACTGAATCGAGTCAACTCAGCGAGGTGATTAATGAGGCGATCGGTCTGGTCCGAACGACAATTGAGGGAAAATCGTCGCTGGCGGGTTTCCCGATCCGAATCGAGTCTCGCATTTCCCAATTCTTGCCACGGGTGAATGGACCCGCCTCGGAGCTGCGGCAAGTATTCCTCAATCTTTTTCTGAATGCCTATGATGCGATTTCTAAGCAGGGCGAAATTATCGTCGATTCCGTCACTCGTGGCGACGTCGTGGTGATCACCGTGTCGGACAACGGACCGGGCATTCCCTCCGATCAGTTCGAACGCATCTTTGATCCGTTCTTTACGACGAAAGGACAGCGCGGAACCGGCCTTGGTCTGTCAATCGTCAGAAGTACTATGGAGTCGCTGGGCGGACGAATTAGCGCATCGAATGGGCTGAATGGAGGGGCAGTGTTTTCTCTCGAATTTCCAATCGCTCTTCACGCTGCTGTACAAATTGCGGAAAAGACGCTGGCGGAATTTCCCGACCGATGCCGCTTTATGCTGATCGATGACGATGAGGAAAACCTGGATGCTTTGAGGGAGCTGCTTCAGCGCCGAGGTCATCGAGTTGATACAGCGAGATCTGGTCCCGAGGCGCTCAAAAAAATGGGCTCAGCCCAGTCTTTCGATATAGTTCTGTGTGATCTCGCGATGCCCGAGATGAATGGTTGGGAGGTCGCCCGCATCGCTCTTGAAGCCAATCCTAGTTTGAAATTTTACATTGTCACCGGCTGGGGCCAGCGCTTGCAGTCGCAGATTCCGCCCGACCTGCCAATCGAGGGAGTATTGTCGAAGCCGATCAATGTCGGCGAACTGGAACGTCTCGCAGCGGCGGTCTGGAAGCCGAGCGGGCGAGGTAGATGCGCAGGATATTGATTCTACGCAGCTGCAAAATCAGTTCTCGACAATTCGTGCGCTGGATTTCGATAAAAGTCCAAACGACGGCCCATACCTTGCTCCTAAACCACTGTACTTCCATGTTCCGGCGCCTCGAAGCTAGCTAACTCCGGCCGTCGGACGGATAGCTGGCTCTATGAAACACTGATCGCATCTGATGCCGACCGGAATAATTTCCGAATACTCACGAAGCAGGCCCATAAGGTCTTCGGCATAGATTCATTACGTCCCGCCCAAAAGAAAGTGATTAGCGCGATGCTGCGCGGCGAGAATGTACTGGCAATCATGCCGACCGGAGCGGGAAAATCTTTATGCTATCAATTGCCGTCACTCAGCATGCCAGGCACGACTGTAGTGATCTCGCCATTGCTTTCTCTGATGAAAGATCAGGCGGACAAGTTACATGCCTTCGGAAGGTCTGCCTCCGAGATCAACAGTAGTCTCAACATCCATGATCGTGCAGTCAATTTAGACCAGTTGGAACAGCATCGGACTGAGTTCATTTTTACTACTCCGGAACAACTAGCTCATCCGGATTTTATTCCCTCCTGAAAAATAATCAGATCGCGCTGGTCGTCATTGACGAAGCCCACTGCATTTCGCAGTGGGCCACGACTTTCGTCCATCAAATCTGGCGATCGGCGCGATGCTGAAAGAGCTAGAAAGCCCTCCGGTGCTTGCGTTGACCGCGATCGCTACGCCGGATGTAGTACGAGATATCGAACAGCAGCTCGCTTTGCCGCATCTGACCAAAATCAATCTTGGAGTGTACCGCGAGAACCTCCGCTATGAAGTCTTTGCCGAGACCAACGATCACGAAAAGCAGACTCGAATTGATCAGCTGCTCAAGGAACTCGATGGTACCGGCTTAATCTACTGCGCGATCATAAAAAACGTCGAGCTGGTGAATGCGTACTGACAGAACAAGGTCATGACGTGCTCCGCTATCATGGGCGATTAAAGGTCTCCGAACGTAACACAATTCAGGACCGTTTCATGGCGGGTGAGTTCAAAGCGATAATTGCTACCAACACATTCGGGATGGGAATCGATAAGGCCGATATTCGATTTGTCATACATTACAATTTTCCTGGTTCAGTCGAAGCGTATTATCAGGAGTCGGGGCGAGCTGGCATATCGTCGAGGTGTATGGGAGTTTTCGTGCGGTGCACGAGCGCGAGGCCCGCTCGGTTATTCGCTCGATTCAAAATAAAACAGGGCTGCCGCAGACCAGAGTCAAAGTGATTCTTTCTATGCTCAAGAGTGCCGGTCTGGTCAAGCAAACCCGGGGTGCAGCATTCAGCCTCGTCGGTGAAGAGCGAGAACCTGAGGAGCTTGCGCACATCGCCGAGGAGTATCAGGCGAAGCACGAATTAGATAAGCGAAAGCTTGAGCAGATGATGCTGTACGGTCAGATAGCCACTTGCCGATGGAAATATTTGGTTGACTATTTCGGTGAAGAAGTCGATTGGGATAAATGTGACAATTGTGATAATTATCTACTTCCGCCAGAGGCGCGAATCGGCAATCCGGAACAAAAACTCGTCTGACATCTGCGACGGAGACACGCGCTCAAACTATTGAGCGATCACGACCAGACGCCCGGAATTTTGTAGTCACAATTCGGGCAAGCGTTTCCATTAAGGCAACTTGCAGTAGTGATATAGTTCTCGCGCTCGATCAGGACTTTGGAGCATTGTGGACAGCGCGTATGGCTCAATTCACGCAACTCATTATTCAGATTACCGACGTAAACGAATTTCAATCCCTGAGCGAGCGCCGACCCAGCCGCAGCGAAGAGCAGTCGCGCCGGCGTGCGTGGATAATCATTCATTCGATAACGCGGATAAAAGGCATTGAGATGCCACGGAATCGATGAGTCGATTGCCACAATCGTGCGCGCCATTTCACGCAGCCCGGCGAGCTCATCATTAAAGCCCGGTACCACTAATGTCACGATCTCGACCCAGTATTCGAGTTCCCGCGCCGCTACGATTCCGTCCATCACCGCGGCAAAGTTGCCGCCCAGCACGCGGTAACTTTCTTGAGAATAGGTTTTGAGATCCACTCGATACACGTCAGTTACCGGACGTATGTAATTCAGCGCCTCAGTAGTCGTATTTCCATCAGTGATAAGTGCCGTAACGAGTCCATAGCGCTTGGCCTGCGTAAAGATATGATATACCCATTCTCCAGCAATTAGCGGCTCGTTAAATGCGGCACAGATCACCCGGCAATCCGCCGCAACAGCTTGCGCAACCAGCATGGCCGCCGATGTGTCTCTAGGACGCTCATGATCGCGTTCGTCACGTAGCGCCTGCGAAATATTCCAGTTTTGACAGTATGGACATTTCAGATCGCATCCGAACATGCCGAAGGTGAGCGCTTTGCTGCCCGGTGATACGTGATAGATCGTGTTCGTTTCGACCGGACGCATATAGCTGCGAGCGATATAGCCGAAGGGCGCATATAACTCGCCCTCGTGGTTGAAACGCACTCCACAGACGCCCGCCTTTCCCTCATCAACAACGCATCGATGGGCACAGGCTGTACATCGTAACTCATTACGATGACCGCGCGTTTGCAAAACCGCAGGGACGGCTCGGGACTCAAGCAAAATTTGTAAAAATGATTTCTCCATTGGGATAATTCCCGCGCACCCATTAGAAATCTCGACTCGCCCAACCGAGATTCTTCTGTACTCGGCTAAAGCTTATTTTACTTACCTCATAAGTAATTGAGCGTCACGCCCGAATCAGCAAGATTCCCTCGTGATGCGAGAGCGGCTGCGACATAAGCTCAGGAGCCGCGGCCGATAATCTCACTCGCAGGGAGAAAGTCCTCATGTCAACGCAAGAAGAGGTTCGGGGGATCAATGACCAGATCATCGCAACAGCCACAAAGGGTAATTTTGCGCCCTTCGTGAATGCCCTCGACGACGAGGTCGAGGTCTTCGATCACGTTCCGTATTTGTTTGAGGGCAAAGCCAAGTTCATCGATTATCTGCAAGGCGCAGTCGCAGGAGCCGAATCCACCACCTATACCCTCCATCAGTCGTCCTGCCGCGCAATCACCGACAACGTTGCAGTGATGAACGCCTACGATCGGCTGGCGGTGGTTCCCAAGGGCGGCGGTCCCGCGAACATGCAAGGTGGTCGAGTGACTTGGGTATATGCAAGGAAAGGACGTGACTGGAAGATCGTCAGCGTACATTTTTCGCCGCTGCCTAAGGAATGAGTATCCGGGCCGCGGTTCTAGCTCGAAAAGTAGAACATGGAGTAATCATGAGTATTAATAATATAACTGAGGCTACGGCGATGACCACCGAGCTGATGCGGCAGTTTAACGATGTTTTTCAGCGACATGATCCTTCAGCTCTTCCGGAATTAGTGGCGCATGATTGCGTGATCGAGAATACTACGCCCGCCCCCAACGGCGATCGCCAAGTTGGGCGGGAAGCCTGTATCGGGACCTGGACAGCGATTGCGACAGCACCCGGAACTTTCTTTGACCTCGAAGAGGTCTTCGTTGCAGCGGAACGCGCGATCATCCGGTGGCGTTTCTGGCGTGGTCCAGGTGAAGAGAATTCAGTGCGGGGCGTCAATCTGATGCGAGTGCGCGACGGCCGGATCATCGAAGCGATGGGCTATGTCAAAGGCGTCTAAGCCTCAACGCTAGTGCAGGACGCCGAAATCTAGACAAAAATCTCCTTGAACCGAGCTTCGTCGATTACCTCACAGGTAATCGACGAAGCTCATTTGCCATTGCTACGCTCGACCTATGGATATTCACCGCAACGGTACTGCAGTAGAGCCAGGTGGCGTCGGGCCGCTTTTACGCCGATGGCGCGAAGCGCGCCATCTGAGTCAGCTCGATTTGGCGCTGGAGGCCGAAGTGTCGGCCCGTCATATCAGTTTCCTTGAAACCGGCCGAGCCGAGCCTAGCCGCGCGATGCTCCTGACGCTCTCGAACGTGCTCGACGTGCCTCTGCGCGAGCGCAACTTCCTGCTGCTAGCGGCTGGTTACGCGCCAATTTATGGCGAAACCAGCCTTGATGATCCCCGCATGACGCAGGTACGCACCGCAGTAGAAGTGATTCTTCGTTCGAACGAGCCGCGCAGCGCACTCACGCACGATCGTCATTGGAACATCGTGATGGCGAACGAAGCTTTCATGAATTTTCTGACCTTAATGATGGGGCAACCACCTGCCGGCCTATTACCGTTGAACGTATCGGTTACACCACGGCTTAACGTACTGCATTTAGTTTTCAACCCTAACGGATTCCGCAAAATTATCGTGAACTGGGAGGCAATCGCCAAATCTTTGCTAAACGAAGCGTATCGGCGATTGGCGTGGGCGCGCGACGACGCGCTCAAGAAGCTGATCACCG
>CAWCJN010000006.1:0-57409 GCA_963795945.1 uncultured Pseudomonadota bacterium | reverse complement strand
CTCGTTGGCGACGCGCAGCTGACCCCAGGCGGGCTCGGCGACCGCGATTGCCACCACCGCCTGCTCGATCTCTGGCGCTACCCGATTCCTGAGCACCGGCTTACGCCGCGAGATCTCGTGCAGCGCCGCCTCGCCGCCCTTGTCGTAGAGTTCCTTGAATCGGTAAAAGCTGTCGCGGCTGTAGCCCATTACCCGGCACGCCTGCGACACGTTGCCCAGCTGCTTGGCCAGCTCCAGCACCCCTACCTTGACCCGGATTACTTTCTCTTCCTGATTCATCGCCCTCGTCTCCTTCTTAGGACCCGAGGACCTTACCATCATTGTCAGATTAAGTCTTGGCTTTTACACATAGGTTACAACACCGACGCTCAACGCGATGCTTACTCCACTGACTCCACCCGCTGCTGCTTCAGCAGCCCCAATTGCTTCCGCTGCGGCTATTGTTCATGCCGCAGACCCTCCCAAGTAAGTCATCAATTTTAATTATCACGACGTCTCAGGGAAAAGCGTTACACATTCTCCCCTGACGACTCATATACGCTTATACGCTCGCGTCCCTGCTCCGCCCCATCCCGCTCGACGCCTGCATTGCTCGATCGCGCACGACCTTGACTCGTTCCCGCCGGTACCGGATTTTCTTCGAAACGGGGGAACACCGATATGGGTTCGAGCTTCGCTCGGAGCGTCACAACGTTCCGGCTACTGCTTTTCACTCTGATTCTACTGACTCTCTCAGCCGTCCTCGCGTGGGCCGATGTCACGCTCTTCGACCTGGCCGATTCGCCGGTCACGCTCACCGCGAGTATGCGCACTCGCGAGTACGTTTGAAGCTACTTCAATCCCGGCAAGGTCGCCAACGGCAATAATAACTATCAGTATAATTTTCAAAGCAATGTAATTCGGTTCGGCGCGGGCTACGAGCTCGACGGCGTCCGCTTCTTCGTCGAGGCGATGAACCCGTCCGAACTCGAATTGCCGCCCAACGCGCTCGCCTCGCCTCCCATCGGAGCGCTCGGCACCGGCGCGAACTATTACCAAACTCAGCAGAGCCGCTACTCCGCCAGCCTCTTTCTCAAGCAGGGTTGTCGAGTTTGGTGAGGAGCTCGTGCGCGGCCTCAAAATCAAGGGCGGGCGTTTTGAATTCTTCGACGGCCTCGATCTGATGCCCGACGATCCACAACTGCGCTGGCTGGTTAATAACGAAATCGCGCAACGCCTGATCGGCAACTTCGGCTTCTCCGACGCGATGCGCTCCTTTGACGGCGCTTCCCTCCAGTACGGCGGACGTGACTGGAACGCCCTCCTAATGTATGGCGTGCCGACTCGCGGCTCCTACGACCTCAACGGCAACGATGAGATTCGCCGCGCCGACGTGATCTACGGCGCGCTCAACAAATTATTCGAAAGCCGATGGGGAACCTCACTCGGGCGCGCCTTCTATATCTGGTACGACGACAATCGCGGCCTCACGCCCACCGACAACGAACCTGCGGCGGCGGCCAAGGCGAATACGCGCGCGATCAGTATCGATACACTCGGCGGCGATCTCGTGCACAAAATCAAAGCCGGTTCGGGCAGCATCGATATGCTGATTTGGGGTGCGTATCAAATCGGTTCGTGGGGCAAGCTCAACCAAAGCTCCTATGCCTATACCGCGCAAGCCGGTTACCGCTTCGAGCAAATCCCTGGGCGACCGTGGCTGCGCGCTTTGTACACCTTCGGCTCGGGCGACAGCGACTCGCATGATTCAACTTACGGGACCTTCTTCCAAATCCTGCCGACCCCACGTGTTTATGCACTGACGCCGATCTACAACATGATGAACACCACCGATCTGGGCGGCCAACTGATCGTAAATCCCCTACGCAATCTCGAATTGCGCAGCGATATTGACGGCCTCTGGCTCTCCTCCAGCCGCGATCGCTGGTACGCGGGCGGCGGCGCATTCGACAATCATCTGTTCGGCTATACCGCCCGTTCCAGCTTCGGCGCGAGTTATCTCGGCACGCTGGTTGACGCGAGTGCAAACTGGAAGGTCTCCCCGCATCTCGGGCTGTACTTCTATGCCGGGCAAGTATTCGGCGGGTCCGTCGTCGGCGCGAACTTCCCGGCCGGCCGCGCGCTGACCTTCGGCTATGCCGAAAGCACAATTTCCTTCTGACCTGCTTCCCATACGTCTTTCGCGGTCTCCTGTGCTACACTTCCGCCCGTTTGCCAAAGTGGGTCGCGCGTTTCATGTCGGCCTCGGGACAACCTCAACCTGCAAGGAGAATACGATGAAGAAGTTCGGATTGACGGCCGCCGCGGCGCTCACCGCCATCCTAATCGCGCTCAGTATGGGCGTTAACGCCTACGCGGCCGGTAATGCCAAGGACGAAGCGGCGATCAAGAGTGTCGAACAGAAGATCATGGACGCCACCAACGCCGATCAGGTCATGAAGTATTATGACGGCAAGGATATCGTCTTTTTCGATTTCGTCCCGCCGGCTGAGTACAAAGGCGCCGACGCGGTCCACGCCGACCTCAACAATTTCTTCAATAACGCCACTGACATCAAAGCCCACTTTCTGGACATCGGAATCGTGACCGACGGCAAAATGGGCGTCGCCTACAGCGTTCAGCACTTCACCTGGAAGGACAAGGACGGCAAGCCGCAAGCGGGCAACTTCCGCGTGACCGACGTCTATCGTAAGGAAGCCGGACAATGGAAGGTGATCCACTCGCACGTCTCGGTGCCGGTTGATCCGGCCACCGGCAAACCTGACATGACGGCCAAAGTTAGCTGATCGCCTTCAAGCGTAGTCAGAGAGCGCATCGCGCTCCCTGACCGTATTCCTCATGCCCCGGCGCTCCGCTCCCTCGCGTCCCTCGAGATTCGGGCTGGATCGGTTTGAATCTTACATCTCCGATGAAGATCGCCACTTACAACGTCAACGGCATCGGCAGTCGCCTGCCGGTGCTGCTTCGATGGCTTGCCGAATCCAGGCCCGACATTGTCTGTCTGCAGGAATTGAAAGCCCCCCAGGAGAGATTCCCGGAGCTCGCTATCCGCGCCGCCGGTTATCAAGCCCTCTGGCACGGCCAGAAAAGCTGGAATGGCGTGGCTATCCTCGCTCGCGATGCGTCCCCAATCGAACGTCGCCGCGTCCTTCCCGGCGATCCTGACGACGCGCACAGCCGCTACCTCGAAGCCCTCGTCAACGACCTCATCGTCGGATGCCTTTATCTCCCCAACGGCAATCCGGCGCCCGGCCCCAAGTTTGACTACAAGCTCCGATGGTTCGAGCGCCTAACCGAACATGCCGCAGCGCTGCTCGTCACTGGCGCGCCCGTCATTCTCGCCGGTGACTACAACGTGATCCCGACTGACCTCGACGTTTATAAACCTGAACGCTGGCTCAAGGACGCCCTCTTCCGTCCCGAAGTGCGCGACGCCTTCGCTCGCCTCGTCGCACAGGGATGGACCGACGCGTTGCGCCATCTCCACCCGGGCGAGCACATCTATACTTTCTGGGATTACTTTCGAAATAACTATGCACGTGACGCCGGCCTGCGCATCGACCACCTACTGCTCAGCCCCTCGTTCGCCGGACGTCTCGTCGGCGCAGGCGTCGATCGCGCTGTCCGCGGATGGGAAAAAAGCAGCGACCACGCCCCAACCTGGGTAGAAATCGCAAACGAGCCTGTCAGTCGCGTCTAAGCGTCCAGCCCTCGAATTACCCGATTTCGACGAAGACCTCGTTCCCTTCAATCTTCACCGCATAGGTCTTGAGCGGGATATTGGCGGGCGGTGACAGTGCGCGTCCGGTGCGGATGTCGAACGCGGAACCGTGATAGGGGCACTCGACCGAGCAATCCTCCTGATCAATATCACCCGCTGATAATGACGATTGCGCATGAGTGCAGTTATCGGCGGTCGCATAGAATCCATCTTCGAGGTGATACACCGCGATCGGCGGATCGAGATTCAGCCGGAGTGCTTCACCCGGCTTCAATTGATTGATCGTGCAAGCCTTCACTAAAGCCATCGGGGTCTTTCCTCGTACTTTCCACGCCGCGCGTTCCGCGACTGAAATACTCCTGTCATCGGAGCATAATGCTTCCACGATGAAAGCTCAGGCAACCTTCAGCGTCGGCACATGGCCTGCACGCGAAAAGAAAAAGGCCGGCCGGCCGGCCCGCGAGATTCGCCCGGCGCTCGATCTCGATGCCGTTATCGATGCGGCCCTGCGGGTCTTCAACCAGCGCGGCTACGAGGCCGCCTCGATGCAGGATATTGCGCGCGAAGCCGGGCTGTCCAAATCCAGTATCTATCATCACGTCTCCAGCAAAGAAGAACTGCTGGCGCGCGCGTTGGAACGCGCTTTCGGCCCCCTCTTTGCCATCTTCGACGAACCTCTCGCCAGCACTGGCGACGCGATTGGATGCCTCAAGTACGTCTTCCATCGTGTCGTGCTGATTACCCTCGAATTCAGTCATGAAGTCGATCTACTGCAGAGGATCAAAGGCAACAGTCCGACCGAGCGTACCGCCCTCCAGCGCCGTCATCGGGTTGACCGCGCTGTCACCGCGATCGCCAAAGACGCGATCCGCGCAGGTCAGTTGCGTCGCGATATCGAACCTGGCCTCCTCACCCGGCTGATCTTCGGGATGTCCAACTCAGTCACGCAATGGTACGAGCCCGGCGGCAAGCTCTCCGCTACGGCGATCGCCGACGCGATGACCAAGCTGGTGTTCGAGGGAATCGAACGCGCTTGACGGCTCCGGGCGCTATTGCTACAAATCTACCGACCATCCGGTCGATTCTCTGCGCGGTTCCGGCCGAACGGTCAATTTACAGGAGCTAACCTATGGCGCACCACAGCTCGGCGAATGCACATGGTAATGGTCCCGCAACCAACGGACATGCAGCGCGGCCCCAGCCGCAGCTGATCGTCCCCGCCGGCGGCTTCGCGATTCCGCCCGCAATCGAGCAGCCTAACATTTTCCCGCTCGAATGGCCGGTCGCAACCCCCTCACTCGCCGCGCTTTATGAGAAGTCCAAAGTGCAGGCCTGGAATCCCTCTGACTTGTCATGGAACGATCTGGAGCCCACGCAGTTCACCGCCGAAGAACGGCTCGGCATCATGTATTGGTACGCGGTTTTAGCCGTTTTCGACGGCTCCGGACCCGCCGTTTTCTCCAAGGCGATGATCCATACCTATGAAATCCACGCCGAGGATCCGATCCGCAAGTGCTTCTTCTCTGTCGCCCGCGATGAGGTCAACCACGAAGAATGCTGTCAGCGCGTTATCGAACGCGTGATGCCAAACGGTCCACTGCGTTTCGGTGCAAGCACCGATCTTGAGCGCGCCGCGGTGAACAATATCGAGTGGCTGTATCATAACGGCGGCCGCTATTGGCGGGGCTATTCCGCCTCGCTCGACAAATATCCTCTGTCGATTCTTTTTACCTCTTTCCTGCTCGGCGAAGTTGCCGCTTCGACTTTGTTCTATGGAATGTCGCAGCGGACCTCGCGACCGGTGTTCAAGCAGATTTTCACCAAGGTCGGACAGGACGAGAGCCGTCATCTCGCGATCTGTCTGAAGATGCTTGAGAACGACTGGCCGGGGCTCAATGACGATTACAAGGCAATGATCACCCGCCAATTGCGCGCGGGGTTCGTCTTTTTATCGATGATTCTGTGGGAGCCGCCGAATTTATTCTGGGAGCTGCCGCCTTACTTTATCGAGAATCATCGCGTGCTGGTTGATCTCGCGCGACAGGGCGGCCTCGGTGTGCTGAGCTTCGACGAGCAGGCTGATAACTGGCGTTACGCGATCGCGAAGGTGAAAAAGGTGGTCGAGGATTGGGGCATCAAGTTTCCTGCGATACCCGAACTGGACCTTGACGGTGTGGACGTCGGCAATATCACGGCAGCCGACATCATTCCGGTTTTTTGAACAGCGCCAAGCACGTGAAGATATTCGATAGGGTTCATTCGCGCAGCAAGCCGTACGTTGCGACTAGCAGAATCGGAATCGAGGCGATCCCTCCAGTCATCACCGGCGCGTACCGAAATGTCCATCCGGTGGCCACCGCCGCAAGGAAGTAAACGGTCAAGAAGGCGAGCTGGATCAGAAGCCGCTCCTCGAAGCTCTTTTCATTCTGGCGCACTTGTTCCTGGCCCGCGCCCATCAACACTAACCCACTCACAAAGGTGGTCCAGGTACCTGTAATGTAAGTAGTAATAATACCCGGCAATCTAAGCGGCAACAGCGCCCCGCTTTGCAGACCGATACCGGTAGCGACGCAGCCGAGTAATAGGCACTTCAGTAGAGGGTCCGGTGCGCCTTTAATGGTTATCCATAATGCTTCGGCGGCGATCAGCAGAAAGGCTTCGAGAAGCAAGGTCGCAGAAATCGCCTTCGACCAGAGCGACCCGCGGGTGACCTTGCGGGTTAAAAATGACCCGATCGCCACTCCCACCGCGTAAAAAACCAGCGAGATCAGAGGGTGGAGTACGTCATGCTTTTCGCCAAACAAACTGATGCCCAACAGCACCGTATTTCCGGTCATATTAGCGACAAAGGCATGCCCGAGTCCGAGATAGCTCCATCCGTCAGCGGAACCCGAAGTGACTGCTAAAAAGAGCAGCAATATATCGCGTTCCCCGGCTCGCACATTACTCAAATCGATTGGGCGTTCACGAGGATGGTCGCTGAACGAGAGCCGCGCAGCTCTTGCACGACCGGTTCTTTATTCGACGTGGGTCGCACGCGGCATCCGCGTCCACCAAAACACGTCGAGCAGGACCCCGCACGCCGGAACATACGTCGGCGGCGTGCCGGTTGGTATGGGCTTCTCTGGCGAGCTATCGATTGTCGATTCTTTTGCCGCGCCCGTGAAGGTAACAGCTTCGTTGCAACCTATCTTTCGATCCATCTGCTCAGCTTAATAAATAAATCGGCAGCTTAATAGAAACGTTGTTCGCCGGGGGGACGAGTTTTCCAGCGTCGATGAATCCAGTTCCAGTGATCGGGATGTTGCCGGATCATTGATTCGATTACCGCGGTATAGCGCTGAGTATTGTTCAGCACATCGGCCTCGCGGTCGCCGCTGCGAATCGTCTCGATCACTGATAGGAAAGTCGCGCGATGGCGCGTGCTATCATCTTCGCGCACCATGAAAAATGGGAGCACCGGCGCGCGCGTCGCGAGCGCTAGCCGGGCGAGTGCGTCGGTGGTCGCTGCCTTCATCGAGAAGAAATCAACGAAGATTCCCTGCCGAGTGTCAAGATCGAGTGGAATCGCTACCATCCAGTTGTCCCGCAGCAGGCGCATGATGCTACGGCCCGCGCCGCGACGGGGAATCGCACGACTGCCGAAACGCTCACGCCGCATCATCACCGCGGCGTCGATCACTGGATTGCGGTTAGGCCGTTGGACGATTGCGCCGGGCGTGCCGTAGATCGAGTGTGCGACGAACTGCAATTCCCAATTGCCGAAATGTGCGCACAGGACCAGTATGCCGCGCCCATCGGACAGGCGCTTGGCCTGATTCCAATGCTCACGTCCGGCGTACGTGACATAGCGCTCTATATTCGTGTGGTTGAAGTCGAACGTGTGCACCCACTCAGCCATCATCCGGCCAAAATTAGAGTAGGTCCGGCGCAAAATCTGACGATGAGCCTCGCGCGTCAACTCGGGAAAAGCAATCTGGAGATTGCGTAAAGCTATCGCACGGTTACGCAAATCCAGCCTCATCGCGAGCGGGCCGATCATTGCACCGACTCGCTCCGAACTGGCGAGCGGCAATACGCGAAGCGCCGCCCATAGCGGTGCGAGCGCGGCCGCTTCGGTCCATGCTCGGACCGCTCCCACCTGACGCGGCATTGAATGCCGCTGTCAGGCGATCGCGCGGGGAGAGCGTGGCACGGACACCGGTTCAATCATTCGCGATACGAGATCATGGCGCACCTGAGGACCGCGGCTGTACGAGTGTTCCGCTAGCCGGCGCCGGTACGGTTCCCGGCATTGGAGCGAAGCCGTTCTCCTGCATTTGCCGTGTGTGGGTCAGGTCTTGCTGCGGCGAGATCGGAGCGTTGAAGGTCGGCTTATAGAGCTGCTGGAACTGACTCGCGGGCATGTTATCTACTTCGGAGCGTCCAATGGTACGCACGAATTTTTGACGTTCATCGATCGCGAGCGCCTGCAAGTCGTCGCGAGAGCGGACGACATGTGGTGTTAGAAAAACCAGCAAGTTCTGTTTCACCGTCGAGCGTGAGTTATCGGTAAAGAGATTGCCAAGCACCGGTATATCGGAGAGGAACGGCACTCCTTGGCGACTATTCTCAGTATCGTTGGACATCAAACCACCGATCACTGCGGTGCGATGGTTCTGCACCTGCACGGTGGTCGAAGCCGAGCGGATCGTAGTGGTTGGACCATTGGTATTGTTCTCGGTGCCCGCCACGACATTCGATACTTCTTCGTACATGTCCAGCTTGATCATATCGCCGGCTGAAACCTGCGGAACGATATCCAGTGTAATTCCTACATTCTGCCGATCAACTGAGTTGAAGATCGTGCCGGTCAAAGCTGAGTTCGCGCTCGACGAGCCGACAAACGGCAGATTCTCGCCAACGACGATCATCGCTTCTTCATTGTCAGAGGTCAGCAATGTGGGTGCGGACAAGACATTGGAATGAGTGTCGGCCTCCAGCGCGGTCAGTAAGGCCACGTCGCAAGGCACCGAGATAGTGCCGCTCGTGCTGGTAGTAGTGCTGCCAGTAGTAGTACCTATCGCGCCGGTGGACGGCACGTTGCAATTCTTACCCGAGGCTAGTCCGAGACCGAGGCCTGAGAGGCCTAGCGGATTCGCCAATGCATTCTGTAATTGCCCGAAGTTTAGCGAACCGATGCCGAGAACATTGCCGGCCAGCGTGCCTGACGACAAGACATTTACGCCTATATCCTTGGCGCGATTGACACTTACCTCCACAATGATCGCCTGCACGAAAACCTGCACGCGTGGAATGTCGAGCTGCTCAATCACCCGAGAGAGCGTCTCATAATCTTGCGGCGCGGCGCTGACAATCAACGAATTAGTGGCCGGATCGGCAGTGACGCTGACCGGGTTTTCGAAGTCGGTACCGCGTCCGCCATTGCTGGTCGCGGTGGAGGGTCCCTGAGTATTACCGCTACCGCCATTTCGCGCGCCGATACCGCCGGAACCGAAGGACCCACCGCTGCCGAAACTACTGCCGCCGCCGAAAGCACCCGAGGAATTGCCGAAGCTGCTATTGCCGAACCCGCTTCCGAAGCTGCTACCTCCGCCCATCCCGCCGCCGAAGCCGGAACCACTGCCGGAACCGCCGAAGCCGCTAGCGAAGGATGAGTTGAGCGAGCTGCCTCGTCCCAATGAATTTCGACCGGTCTGCGGCGAGAGTGTGCCGGGGCCGCCACCGCCGCTTAACAATCCATTGAGCACATCGACGAGTTCGCCCGCAGGCGCATACTTCAAGTGAGTGACATGGATCCGGAAAGTTTCATTTGGCGAATGGATTCAAGCCTTTGAACGAGGTCCTTGATCTCGCGCATTGCCAGCGGACTAGCCAGCACGATCAATGAATTAGTCCGCTCGTCAGGCACGACACTGAAACTGGTTGAAGCCCCTTGAGCCGAAGGAGCGACGACGCCAATCCCGGGGCGCGGGGCCGTCACGCCGCGCATCGCGGCTTCGCGCACGCTCATGATCTTTTCGATCTGCTGCGCAAGGTCGTCGGCGAAAGCCAGCTTAAGCGGAATTACCGCAACGTTTTGTTGTACGCCTTGTACATCGAGACTACCGACAATGCGCAGCAGGCGTTGAATGTTGAAGGCGTCGTCAGTCATGATCAATGTGTTGTCTTGCGGAAAGGCGGCAACTAGACCGTCATGCGAGATCATCGGCTGGATCACGCTCAGTATCGAAGATGCGTCAGTGTTGCGGAGCTTCACCATGCGCGTGACGTATTGGTCGCCTTGAGTCAGGCCGGGTTGTTGTGATTGGGTCAGCTCGGCCGATTGGCGAACGTCGCGCGAAGGGATAATTTTGATCACCGGACCGGCTTGAACGGTGGTGAAACCTTTTAATTGCAGGACCGACTGGAAGATCGAGTAAGCCTGCTCCGGCGTGACCCGCGTAGGCGAGATTATGCTGATTTTACCGCGGACATTTTCGTCGATGACGAAGTTCTTGCCGGTAATTTCACTGATGAAATGCGCCAGAACGGGAATATCCACGTTCTGAAAATTCATCGTGATCAAATCACCGGAGCCCGGCCGGGGTACGTCGGCAGCCGACGGCGCCATCACTGCGGATGACGCCGAGGAATTGCTCGGCGCGATCGCTACCGCTGGCGCGTTCGCGCCATTGTCGCTGGTGCCACTGGAATCGCTCGAGTCACTGTTATCGTCGTCACCCGAGTCGTCGTCGGCGTGCAATCGCGTCGCCATCAAGCAGATGCAGACGAACATCGCAAGTGCCAGCGCCCACCATGATTTATTATTGCTGATGGTCAAGGCAGACCCCCGTTTGCGTGCGAGTGTATCGGCGTCCGATCGGCGCCGCAACCCGTACTGGATTGCAAAACCATGACGTGTTCGCAAGTATGAAAATTCATCGACACGTGGATTTTCCGCTAACGCTTCAATGGATGACTTAAAGCGAAATATCGATAATCTCACGAGCATCTGCTCGCTTTATGCAGAAGAATCGGCTGATAGTCGATTTTTGATTTGCGCTGAGCCAGCGAAAACCATCTTGTGCGCTTCGAGTATTTGATCGGCATCCGCTATTTGCGCGCGCGGCGGCAAAAGCGCTTCGTATCACTGATCGCGCTGATCTCATTAATCGGGGTAGCGATCGGCACCTTCGCGCTAACCGTAGTGCTCTCGGTGATGAGTGGCTTTCAGGAGGATCTCCGTGATCGTCTCCTCGCATTTAATCCGCAAATAACTGCGTCTTTTAATCAAAACGGAACTTTGCAGCCCGGACTAGAAGAAACTGTCGCGCATATTCCAGGGGTCGCGGCCGTTGCGCCCTTCGCCAGCTCTCAGGTCATGGTGGTTTCGACTACTGCTGAAGGGGTTCCAGCTTACGTATCAGGTGGAACGCTGCGCGCGGTGGTAGCGCGGAATAATCCGGTCTTGACGGAGCTGAAGCAGACTTTGACGCGCGGGTCACTTGGCGCACTGGATAATTTTTTTCCAGCAACCATTACCGAGAATTCCAAGCAGCGGATCATAAAATTGCCGGGTATGATTATCGGCAAATCACTCGCCGATGATCTCGGCTTGCATATCGGGGATCCACTGATCGTAATTTCACCGACCAGTCTCGGAGCTGGTTCGACGCCGCGGCTGCGGCGCTTCGTAATCGCGGGTTTTTTCCACTCGGGGATGTACGAGTTCGACTCCTCTTTGATGTTTGTCTCATTGGAGAATGGCGAGACGCTGTTGGCGGATGATCCTCAACTTGAACGCGGACTCGAGATTCGCACGGACAACTTGTTCGCCGCACCTGCAATCGCCCGGCAAATTGCGCGCGCGGCGCCTGGAAAGATCTCGGTCAGCGACTGGACACAGACTGATGCGCCATTGTTCTCGGCGCTGAAGCTGGAGAAATTTACCTATTTTCTGGTGCTGCTGCTAATCGTGCTGGTCGCGGCGTTCAACATAATCGCGACATTGGTGATGGTCGTGATGGAGCGGCGTAAGGAGATCGCGATTTTGCGCGCGATGGGTGCGCGGGCGGGCTCGATCGCCTGGATTTTTCTTTGCGAGGGAGCGGCGCTCGGCGCCGGCGGTACGTTGCTGGGGGTTGGTCTTGGACTGCTACTGTCATTCCTGCTCGGCCGTTATCACTTTATCCACTTGCCCGCTGATTTATTCATGGTCAGCACGGTGCCGGTGAGACTTTACGCGATGAATTTCATCGCGGTGGCAGTTGCGGCAATTGTGCTTTGTATCGCGGGCGCTATTTATCCGGCGCTGCGGGCGCGCGCGCTGCGACCAGTCGAGGTTATCCGGTATGAGTGACGCGCGATCGGCGCACGTCGTCGCAGCCACGTCCGAACCGCTGATTCGTGCCCGCCGGGTTGACAAGGTTTTTCAGGACGCGGAGCGGGAAGTAATTGTGCTACGCAACCTGGAGCTCGAGGTTAGCGCGGGCGAGGAGATCGCGATCGTCGGGCAATCCGGTGTGGGAAAATCCACTTTGCTTCATGTGCTGGGCAGCCTTGAAGCGCCTACTGCCGGAATCGTTTCCTTCGAGGGGCAGGACTTATTCGCGATGAACGAACGGCAAATGGCCGAGTTCCGCAATCACAAGCTAGGCTTCGTGTTCCAATTCCATTATCTGCTCGGGGATTTCAGCGCGCTCGAAAACGTAATGATGCCGGCCTTGATTGCGCGACTGAGCGAAAGAGAAGCGCGTCAGCGCGCGCTTGATGGACTTGAGGTAGTCGGTCTGGCCGACAAGGTACATCGGCGTCCAGCCGAACTTTCCGGCGGCGAGCAGCAGCGCGTCGCGGTCGCGCGGGCGGTCGTGATGCATCCGCGCCTAGTACTCGCGGACGAACCGACCGGCAATCTCGATCCGCATACCGCCGATGAAGTCCACGAGCTGTTCCATCAGCTTAATCGCTCGCTCGGCCTGACTTTGGTGGTAGCGACGCATAACGAGCGACTGTCACGCAGCATGCATCGGACATTGCGGTTGCGCGACGGACGGCTTCATCCTGAAAACCAATAATCTGGACGCCTGCGAAGCGGATTTTCGCTCACGAACTGACAGCTCGGTTTACTTGACCGGAATGATTGGCTAGCGTGTACGCGCTTTTGGGGCTGATGGTGACGGTGGCTAGTTGGATCGCGCTCCGGGGAGGGATTCTCCGATTTCGCAGCTTATGGCTAATCCTGGCAATTATGTCAGGCGTCGCGATCGCTCGCGCTCAAACCGGCGGTCCACTAATTTCGGATATCAAGATTGCAGGCAATCAGCGAGTCGAAACTGACGCGATCCGGGTTCATATCACACAGCAAACCGGTCAACCGCTGAATCGTACGGCCGTCGATACGGATATCAAAGCCATCTACAAGATGGGCTTTTTCGATCACGTCGATGCGAGTCTCGACAGCAACGGTGTCCTGACCTACCACGTGACCGAACGCCCGCTTATCACCGACCTGCGTTTCAGCGGGATGAAAGCGATCAAGCCCAGCGACGAACAGATAATCAATGCGCTCGCGATCCATGCTGGTGCGGTTTACGATCCGCTGCGCGCCCAGACCACGACCCGCAATATCACTGAGGTTTATCAATCGAAGGGTTATCTGGACGCACAAGTCAATTTCAAACTGATTCCACAGCAGAACAATACGGCGATCGGGTTAATCGACGTCAAAGAAGGTCCCGCGGTTAAGATTTCGAAAATTAATTTCACCGGGAATAAAAGCTTTTCTGCGCGTACTTTGCGTGGGCAGATCGAAACGCGCCAGCATAATCTCCTGAGCATCATCTTCAGCACCGGATATCTCGATCAGAAGAAACTGCAATCTGATGTCGATCATCTGACCTCGTTTTACTACGAGCATGGCTATGTCAACGCGCAAGTCTTCCAGCCGACTATTGTGCGCCACGGCGACTCTTTGATTGTGACTTTCGCGATCGACGAAGGACCGCAGTACAAGGTGGGCGAAGTAAATGTCACTGGCGATTTGAAAGTGCCGGAAAAAGACCTGACCTCGAAGCTCACGCTCAAACCGGCCCAGGTTTTTAGCGGCGCGGATATGCAGCACGACGTTTTGACTCTGTCGGACTTCTACTCCGACCGGGGCTACGCATATGTGAATGTCGATCCGCGCACGCAAGTTGATCCGGCGACCCGCGTGGTCAATGTAACCTATAACGTGACTCCGGGCCGCGAAGTGCTGGTTGATCGTATCAAGATCACCGGCAATACGAAGACTTCCGATAAGGTAATTAGGCGCGAATTAACGATTCAGGAGCAGGAGCCTTACTCGACCGCCAAGATCAACCGGTCCAAGGCGCGGCTCGATTCGCTGGGCTATTTCTCTAATACGCGTATTTCAACTGAGCCGGGTCCGACCGCGGACACGATTGATCTGGCGATTGCGGTGCAAGAACAGAACACTGCGTCGCTGCAAGTGGGCGGCGGTTACGATAGTTATTCGTCGGTGTTCGGCAACTTCAGCGTGAGCAACAGCAACCTGTTCGGCGGGGGAGAATCAGCTTCGGCCGATGCGCAAATCGGCTTTCTCTACCAAAACTATAATGTTCAATATACGGAACCCTGGTTCCTCGATATTCCGCTG
Source organism: uncultured Pseudomonadota bacterium (assembly GCA_963795945.1). Lineage (GTDB taxonomy): Bacteria > Desulfobacterota > Binatia > Binatales > Binataceae > JAJPHI01. The sequence continues at coordinate 43,049 of CAWCJN010000006.1, read as the reverse complement.
AGCCTGTCCTTACAGCTTTTCTACGATAAGCTCTACCTGTTTTCATTCGACCAGACTAATGCGGGCTTTGCAGTAACTGCGGGCTACCCGCTGGAGGAACTGGGTCTCAAGCGCCTGGGACCATTTTCACTAGACGACATTACGGTGGGACTGGGTTATCAATTCGAGAGTGTTGGCATCAGTGGGCTGAGCAATTTCACTACTTTCGATATTTACCGTTACAAGGGATATACGCGCGTCTCCGAAATTATACCGAGTATTCGGCGATTCACCGTCGATAACCCGGTGGACCCACGCAGCGGCTCGGTCCAGTCGCTTAATCTTGAAGTGGCCGGGCTGGGCGGCACTTCGTTCGTCAAGGGAGTTTTCCATACACGTTTCTTCTTCCCCTATATCCAGAGCCCGCGATGGGGCGAATGGGTCTTTTCGCCCGGTCTTACTTATGGAATTGGAACTGCGCTGGGCGGTGGAAAAGGGAGCGAGCTGCCATTGTACGAGCGGTTCTTTCCGGGCGGGAATGGCGGAGGCAATGACGTGCGCGGCTATGAGCTCTATTCGCTCGGACCGCAGGTCACGCTTTTTAATCAGCTTGGGCAGCCATTCGCGGTCGAGCAGGTGGGCGGAAGCCAGGAGTTGATTATGAGTGGCGAGACTACTTTCCCGATCTTGTCGTCGCTGGGTGTCCGAGGCGCGGCTTTTGTAGATGCTGGTCAGGCCTGGCGATTGACTACGAATCCTTCAATAACCGGCCTCCAGGCGGCCTTCGGCTTCGGTGTGCGTTGGAAATCGCCCTTTGGGCCATTAGCGCTGGACATTGCCTTCCCACTTAATCCTCGACCGAATGATCAATCTACTGTTTTCGACTTCGGCGCTGGCGCTCCACTGTAAGTTGCCGTTGACCCGCGCGAATAATCTGAGAGCTACGATAACTTCACAATAGTACTGATGGTTGCGTGTTCTGATGATATTCGCCACAGTTTACGCTCGAATCGCCCGCCGGCTCCGTCGTGCTTCTGCTCGCCGGTGCAGCAGCATGCGATGGAGGCTTGGGAAGATATGACCACTTGGTCAAAGTTCGGACATACGCTGGTTGCACTGCTGGTGATGGGACTGCTCTTTGGGAGTTCGGCTTGGGCTGCTGCCTCTTCCGGCGACATCCGACTAGCTTTCGTTGATATTCAGCGCGCGCTCAACGATTGCCACAACGGCAAACAGGTCAAGGTGGAATTTCGTGGACGAATCGAGCGGCTTCAGCAGCGCTTGCAGGGCGAGCAAGACGAAGTTGAACGGGTCAAACGCGAACTCGAGGAGAAAGGCGCATTGATGCAGCCTGATCAGCGTCAAAACCTGGAAGATGACTACACTAAAAAGCTGCGACAGTTTCAGGATGATTATAAAAATTCGGCTGATGAGCTAAAGCAAAAAGATAATGAAATGACCAGCGAGATCGTGCGCGATCTGGCGCTGGTTGTTCAGCAAATCAGTCAGCGCAGCGGCTACACCATGGTGATGGAGAAAGGCAGCCTCTTGTGGGCGATCCCGAGTATCGATATCACCGATCAGGTAATTCGTGCCTATGATGCGATGAACGTCAGACCGGGGGCGCTGGCTCAGGAAGCGATGGGTAGTAGCCGGGGCAGTGGTCAGTTTGGTGCGGCGGCGGAGCCTCGCTCAGAGCCCGCTGAAAGCAGCTCGCGCGGCGGCGCTTCAACCATCACGAAGTAGCCCCCACGAAGTAGCGCTGTCTTGTCATCGGAAAAAGCAAACAACCTCGATCATTTCCTGGGATTGCTGCCTCATCGGTATCCGTTCCTGCTGGTCGATCGGGTACTCGAACTCAGCAATGATCAGGTGACGACGCTAAAGAATGTTACCATCAATGAACCGTTCTTCACCGGCCATTTTCCAGGCAAACCGGTCATGCCCGGTGTTCTGATCCTCGAAGCGCTTGCTCAATCCGCCGCGATACTCGCTTTGAGTATAATTGGCGAACGCCGCAGCCTGTTTATGCTCACCGGTATCGATAAAGCCAAGCTCCGGCGACCGGTCGTACCGGGCGATCAACTCAAGCTCACCGTCTCGCTTCTCAAGCATCATCATCCGTTGTGGAAGATGCGCGGTGAGGCGCGAGTCGATGGGGAGCTGGCCGCCGAGACCGAACTCTCGGCGATGGAAGTGGAAGGTCAACTCCCATAGCTGGACGGATTCATCCTGCCGCCGTAATCGATTCGCGCGCAGAACTCGATTCATCGGCGATAATCGAGGCTGGCGCTGTAATCGGACCGCGCGTTCGGATCGGCGCGGAGACGATTATCGGCCCGTACGCGGTAATCGATGGTAATACCACTATTGGTGCGCGCAACCACATCTTTCAGTTCGCGTCGCTGGGCGCTGATCCGCAGGATCTGAAATATCACGGGGAACCTTCACGGCTCGAAATCGGCGACGGCAACAAAATCCGCGAATTTACCACGGTCCATCGGGGAACCGCGGGCGGCGGGATGGTGACGCGGATCGGCAATAATGTCCTGCTGATGAATTACGTGCACGTCGCGCATGACTGCCAAATCGGTGATCATTCGATTATTGCGAATTCGACTGAGATCGCGGGTCATTGTGTGCTCGAAGAATGGGTGGTCACGGCGGGAATGTGCGGAATTCATCAGTTCAGCCGGATCGGCGCACACGCTATAATCGCGGCGGGATCGAAAGTCGCACAAGATGTGCCGCCGTATTCAATGGTCGCCGGTGATCGCGCACGACTTATCGGAGTCAACACACTTGGCCTCGAGCGGCGGGGATTCAGTCCGCAAACGATCGGCGCGTTGAAAGATGCGTTCCGTACGCTGTTCTATGGCAAGCTGCTGCGCGACGCAGCGATCAAGGAAATTCTAGAGCAGCATGGCGAATCGGCTGAGATTCGTCGGCTGATCGATTTCATCGCCAATTCGACGCGAGGAGTGGTAGGCCGCAGTCGTGACTAACTTCGGACTGATTGCCGGGAATGGCGTATTACCGCTCGAAGTTGCGCGCGCCCTCAGCAAGCGCGGGGTCAACGTGATCGCCGTTGCGCATCGCGGCGAGACTCCTGAAGAGCTGGCAAGTTTCACCAACGAAATCACCTGGATTAAAGTTGGCGAGCTCGAAAAGATGATCGATACGTTCAAGCGGGCCGGCGTTCGGCAAGCCGCGATGGCGGGAGGCATCTCACGCGCACGGCTGATAGGTTCGTTTGCGCCAGATGCGCGCGCATTGGCGATGCTGGCGCGAATCGGACGTTTTAGCGACGACGCGGTGTTACGCGGAGTCGCGGGCGAGATCGAAGCGGAGGGGATCGAAGTAATCGATCCGATTCCGATGCTCGAGAACATTCTCGCACTAGCGGGCGTGCTCGCCGGGCCTGCGCCCAGCGCAGCGCAGCTTGCGGATTTGGAGCTGGCGTTTCGGGTGCTCGATTCGCTCGGCACCTTTGATATCGGACAAACCGTTGCGGTACGGGACGGCGTGGTTAGCGCAGTCGAAGCGCTCGAGGGTACCGACGCAGCTTTGCGCCGCGCCGCAGCGATAGACGGCAGGGGTCAAGTGGTGGCGAAGGCCGCTAAAAGCTCTCAGGATTTGCGCTTTGATCGTCCCGCGATTGGACCAGCGACAGTCGGTCTGCTCAATGAAATTGGCGTCTCGTTGATCGGCGTGCAGGCGCATACGACGATGATCTTAGAGCGCGAGACGACGTTGGAGCGCGCGAATCAATTAGGCGTAACCGTTTTCGGTCATGAGTGACCTGCGCGCGGCGATCGTCGGCGCAGGGCGGCTCGGCTCGCTGCACGCACAGAAATATGCTGCGATACCGGGCGTAAGACTTTCGTTCATAGCGGATATTGATAAGACGCGAGCCGTCGCATTGGCAGAAAAGACTGGCGCAATGGCGCTGGATAATCATCGCGAGCTTAAGGGCCGCGCTGAGCTCGCCACGGTTGCGGTTCCGGGCGTGGCGCATTATCCGGTCGCGCGGGACTTGTTGGAATCGGGTATTGATGTGTTGCTTGAAAAGCCCATGACAGCGACGGTCGCCGAAGCGCGTGAGTTGGCGGCGATTGCGACGCGCACCGAACGTATCCTGCAAGTCGGCCATCTGGAGCGTTTCAATCCGGCAATCGTGCACTTGCGTTCAATATTGAACTGCCCCCGCTTTATCGAGTGCCATCGGCTTGCTCCATTTACCGAACGCGGCACTGACGTTGACGTTGTGCTCGATCTGATGGTGCATGATCTCGACGTAATCTTAAGTGTAACCGACGCCGCGCCGCGATCGCTCGAAGCGGTAGGGGTAGCGGTGCTGACCGATCAAATCGATGTCGCCAACGCCCGTATTCGCATGGTTGACGGTATGATCGCGAACCTCAATACCAGCCGGGTAGCGCCGAAGCGCGAGCGGAAAATCCGCTTTTTTCAACCCGACGCATACATTTCGCTCGATTACGAAGCCCGGCGCATCCAAATCTATCGCAAGAGCGCACCGGCCCCTGGTTCCAGCTATCCGACGATCTCTGCGGAACAGATCGAACTAAGCGAAGGCGACCCACTGATGGACGAGATTATCGCCTTCGTCGCGAGCGTGCGTACGCGCTCGGCGCCGAAAGTGGGGCCTGCCGATGGCGTACGCGTGATGGAACTCAGTGAGCTAATTCGCACCTCGATCAATAATGACGGACAGCGGCTGGACCTCAACTGACATCGCAGGCTCACTGCTCCCGAGTTCGCCGCCAGTCATGTCTGCCCATACGCGACGAAGAATCCTGATGGTGGCCGGCGAGGCGTCGGGCGATCATCTGGGCGCGGACCTGGCCAGGGAGCTTCGCGCCCTTGATCCCGACTGCGAGCTTTACGGTTTGGCCGGTGCAGAAATGCGCGCGGCAGGAGTGCGCGCCCTGATCAACACCGAAGAGGTTACCGGGATGGGCGCGACCGAGCTGGTGAGGACCATAGGCCCGATCGTGAGCGCCTTCCGTAGCTTGCGAGCGGAACTTCGACGCAAACCGCCGGACTTGATGGTGCTAATCGATTTTGCTGATTTCAATCTCAAGCTGGCCTGGATCGCAAAGCGCCACGGCGTGCGCATGCTCTATTACGTTCCGCCGCAGGTCTGGGCGTGGCGGCGGTGGCGGATTCGCACGTTGGTCGAACGCAGCGATCGTTTGGCCGTGGTGTTTCCGTTCGAGGCGGAGCTTTATCAACGAGCCGGGGGGCAAGCGACCTTCGTGGGTCATCCCCTCCTAGATCGCGTTAGACCGGCGCAGAATCGAGCTGAAACGCTGGCGAAGCACAACTTCACGCCACGCGCACGACTTCTCTCGATACTGCCGGGTAGTCGTCGTAGCGAACTTCGTTACCTCCTCGGCCCGATGCTGGAAGCAGCGCGTATCCTATCGAATGATCATGATTTGGAGCCGGTAATCGCCTTAGCGCCAACACTGAAAGCTGACGATCTCCGAGCCGTGGCTAGCGCGGACGAATTAGCGCGGGTGCGTATTATCGAAGGTGACACTTATAGTATGATCGCGGCGAGTCAACTCGCATTGGTCGCTTCGGGCACGGCTACGCTTGAGACGGCTCTGCTCGGATGCCCGATGGTTATCGCCTATAAGATGTCCCCGCTTAGCTATACAATCGGACGCTTGCTTGTCCGTGGAGTCGATTTTGTCGGCATGCCGAACCTGCTCGCGGGACGGCGTCTGGTCCCCGAGTTGATTCAGTATCAAGTGACGCCCATCAATCTGGTGCGGGCTGCTGAACCGATGCTGGATAGTTCGTTGCACGACACGACCGCGCGAGAACTCAGAGCATTGAGCGCGAAGCTCGGGGAAACGGGTGCGGCGCGGCGGGTCGCGGAAATCGCGCTCGAACTTATCGGATGAAGCTGCTGACGCCGCTCCATCGCCGACTGTTGGGCTATCTCCGGCGCTATTTCTTTCCCTACGTGATCATCCTGCTCGCGACGATGCTGGTGCTTAGCGCCAGCAATGGCGCGATCACACTGCTGGTCAAGCGATTTTTCGATCAATTCGTCTCACATAATCTGGCGGCAGTCCGCGTGCTTTTGATCGAAGTGCTAGCGCTCTTTCTGATTCGTGCCGCGGCAAATTTTGGCTCTGATTATTTGCAGGCCTACATCTCTCAGAAGATTACCTTAGATCTCCGCTCCGAGCTGAATGAGCGATTGCAGAATCAGTCGCTGGCTTTCTTCAATAGGACCTCGACCGGCGTGATGATGTCGCGAGTAATCAATGATGTAGGGCTGATCTCGACCGGCGGGCTCAATAGCCTGTTCTCGGTCTTTGGCGATGGTACATCATTGATCGCGGTTCTTGCGACGGCCTTTTATCTTGATTGGAAACTCGCGCTGCTCGCGTTTATTGTCTTTCCCGCCGCGGTGCTGCCCGTCAGTGCTTTTTCCAAGCGGATGCGACGGATGACCCGTGACGCCCAGAAGCAGTTGAGCGGCCTCAACGTTTTGCTGCAGGAGACTTATCAGGGCAATCGCGTGGTCAAAGCGTTCGGGATGGAAGATTACGAGCGCGGCCGATTCCATCGCGAGCTGCGGCGGCTTTTCCGCATCAGCATGCGGGTCTCACGGATCAAAGCGGCGACTGGCCCGATTATTGAAGTGATGGGCGCTGTCGCGATTGTAGGCGTGATCTGGTGGGGGGCCACCTCAGTCATCGCGGGCCATCGGACCTACGGCAATTTCGGCGCATTTATCGCGGCGATGCTGATCATCTACAAGCCCTTTCAGGGCCTGACCAAGACCAACAATAGTATTCAGCAGGGCTTGGCGGCGGCTGAACGCGTCTTCGAGATGATGGATGCGCCGGTCGAAGTTTCGGAAAGTCCCGACGCGATCGAATTACCTGCCGGAAATCACACAATCAGTCTCGAACAAGTGAGCTTCCGTTACGGAGATGAATGGGTGCTGCGCAACGTCAGTCTGCAAGTTGGCGCTGGAGAGGTGGTGGCGCTGGTCGGCATGAGCGGCGGCGGCAAGTCCACGATTGCCGATCTGATCCCGCGCTTTTACGACGTTCAAGCGGGACGAGTGGCGATTGACGGGATCGATGTGCGACGCCTGAAAATCGACTCTCTGCGCGCGCAAATCGGCGTTGTCACTCAACAAACCTTTCTGTTCAACGATACGGTGCGCGCAAATATCGCGTATGGCAGCATGGAACGTCCGCTCGAAGATGCGATCGAGGCGGCGCGAGCCGCGAACGCCCACGATTTCATCATGCGATTACCCGACGGTTACAATACGGTAGTGGGAGAAATGGGCGTACGAATCTCCGGGGGCGAACGCCAGCGTCTTGCGATAGCGCGGGCGTTGCTTAAGAACGCTCCAATTCTGATTCTGGATGAGGCAACCTCGTCACTGGACTCTGATGCGGAGCGGCAAGTGCAGGAGGCGCTTGAGCGCCTGATGCGGAATCGCACGACGCTGGTAATTGCGCATCGACTATCCACGGTGCGCAGCGCCGATCGAATCGCCGTTGTGGTGCATGGGCAAATCGTCGAGCACGGGAGACATGACGAGTTGATCGCACGCGGCGGCGAATACGGCCGGCTGCATAATTTACAATTCGCGCCTGCAGCGGACTATGTGATCAACGGCACTTCGGCAGGTTGAAGCTTTCCTTGCGTGTCCGACTGTGAGTCCTGTTCGAGACCGCCCCGCGCTTCTCCATCGCCTATACAATGCACTCTGGTATCCCGCACTGCCGTTTGCCCTGCTCGCAAGTGGAGGACGCGATCCGGTTCTGAGGCGAAATCGTCTCGGGTCTCTTGACCTCGCCGCCGCTGGCGATCCCGCTAGCAGACGGATCTGGATTCACGCCGCATCGGTTGGCGAGATCGAAGCTGTCCGGCCGGTGGTCGCCCGAATGATGCGCGAGCGTCGCGATCTGCAAATCGTGCTAACTACGATGACCATCGCTGGCCGCGACGCAGCACGACGACGCATTCCGGGATTGGCGGCATGTCAGCTCGCACCACTGGATTTCGCGCCGGCAATCCGATCGTTTCTGAGGAGCTTCAAACCTGCTCTGATGTTGATTGCCGAGACGGAGCTATGGCCGAATTTATTCGTTGAAGGGAAACGCGCCGGGGTAAAGATCGCGATCGTCAATGGCCGGCTCTCCGCGCGCTCCATACGACGCTATCAAATGGTGCGCAAATTAATCGCGCACGCGCTTGTCAAAGCAGACAAGATCTTTGCTCAGACACCTGAAGATGCGGATCATTTTCGGCTGCTCGGCGCGCGCGCAGATCAGATAATTGTGACGGGCAATACCAAGTTGGGTCTCGCCCCCGATGAGGCGGTTCTCAGGCCGGCGCTGTCCGAGTTCGCGCGAGGCGATCCAATTTTAATTGCGGGTTCGACCTCCCCGGGCGAAGAGCGAGTCGCGATCGATGCTTACCGTAAACTGGTCGGGCGCCATCCGTCACTCGCGCTGATTCTCGCGCCGCGTCATCTTGATCGCGTCGCGGAAGTCGAAAAGGAGCTTCGCGCAGCTTCGGTATCCTTCATCAAGGCCAGTATGCTTGAGGGCGCCACCGGAACCGAGCCCTGCAATGTCTTGTTGCTCGATACCATGGGCGAACTGCGGCCGCTGTACCGTCGCGCCACGATTGCCTTTGTCGGCGGCAGCTTGATGCCGGGACGGGGCGGTCAGAGCCTCGCCGAACCAGCGATGGCTTCGGTACCAGTGTTGTTCGGGCCGTATCACGAGAGTCAGCACGAGACGGCTGAGGCACTGCTCGCCAGCAATAGCGGTACAATCGTGAAGGACTCAGCCGAGATGGAGCAGGCATGCCTCGCATGGTTGGCCGACGATAATGCTCAGTATGCAGTAGGTAAGCGCGCGCGCGAGGCGGTCGAGCGGATTGGGAATGGCGACGCGCTCACCGCTGATCACTTGTTGCGGTTGCTGGCTGGCGAATGAGGCGGCGGTCCACAATCGAGCAACTGTGGCGGCCTGTGCTCTCGCCCTCTCAATGGCTTCTCTGGGCGATGCTGACTCCGCTTTCGGTCGCCTATGGCGGAGCACTCAAGCTGCGGGCGCGCTGGTGGCGACGGATGGGCGAGGTCGCGCCGGTCGCAACAATCAGTATTGGGAATTTGACAGTGGGTGGGAACGGCAAAACGCCATTTACGTTGTATCTCGCCAACTTGCTTCGTGCTCGCGACTACCGGGTTGGTATCGTCAGTCGTGGGTACGGACGGCAATCCTCTGACAGTACCGCCATCCTGGTGGCCAAACAAGGAAAATTGCTGAAAGACGCACGAGTCGCGGGTGACGAACCCGCGATGATGGCGCATTCCTTCGAAGGGCCGATCGCGGTGGCGAAACGCCGCATCGACGGCGTCAGATTGTTGCTGGCGCATGGGCCGCTGGATGCCGTGCTGTTCGACGACGCGTTTCAGCATCTGCGATTGCGGCGCGACCTCGATTTGGTGCTCGTCGCTAGTCGAGGCTTCGGCAATGGCTGGGTGTTACCGGCGGGGCCGATGCGCGAACCGCTCAATGCGGTGCGTCGCGCCAACGCGATCGTTCGAGTCAATGTGTGTGACGAGGGTTGCAGCTCACCTTCGCGATCTCAGTTGGCAGTTCTCAGCGGAGGCCTTCCGATACTCCGGATGAAGCTGCGGCCGAGCGCATTGGTAAAATCCACCAATGGACGATGGGTCGAAAGTCCACTCGCACTGGATAGGCGCCGTGTAGTCGCAGTCTGCGGGCTCGCCGATTCGTCCGGTTTCAGAGCGATGCTCCATGAACTCGGTGCGGAAATCGTAAACTTGATGGAATTCCCCGACCATCACTTTTACGAGCCCAACGACTGGCGCGAGATTTTGGCCGCCGCGGTATCTGCCGATCGCGTGATTACAACTGAGAAAGATATGGTCAAGCTCGAGCGGTTTTCGCCGATAATCGAATCGATGTACGCTTTACGACTTGCCGTGATACTCGATCAGCATGACGAGATGCAGTTAATCCAAATGGCGTTGGAGTGTATTGATCGCCGAACGCAGGTTGCCTAGCGGGGTGTTGAGAAAGGCATGATTTAGGCAATTCCTCAGCGCACATTCTCAACATCCTGCGAAAAGACTGGCTGCTTTCCTTTGGTTCTCTCCCTGCGGGAAGATTACATTGAGGGCGGCGCTAGTGGAGCGAGTCTTCGAGCGCAACGAGCATGAGCCTGTCCGTATCACGACGAAGGGAAGTCTGCGAGCTGCGCATGAATAAAACTCTGAAAAGCCTTTTTCAACAGCCTGCTCGACGAGCAGGAGATAGCGGGCGGTCCGGTAGGAGCTGATGGTTATGTCCAAAGTTACAATACTGGGGGCGGGAGCCTTCGGCACGGCGCTGGCAGTTTCGCTGGTCGGAAGTGGACATTCGGTCGTTCTTGCGGTTCGGCGCGACGCGCAATTGGAGGCGTTGCATACGAATCGAGAGAACAGTTACCTGCCCGGCGTCAGATTGCCCAAAGAGCTGGAGCTCGCCAGCGACTGGCCGGCCGCCGTCGCCGAATCCGAGATGATTGTGATGGCCGTGCCGTCGCGTTATGCGCGCACGACCATCGCGCCCATAGCGCATACGCTTCCGGCTGGCGCGACGCTGATTAGCGTGACCAAGGGAATCGAACAGGATTCGCTGCTGACGATGAGCCGGCTGTTGGCTGAGCTGGCGCCGCAGGTAAAGCGAATCGCGGTGCTTTCGGGCCCGGGCTTCGCTGCCGAGATCGCGCGTGGCAAGCCGGCGGCGTTGGTCGCCGCGGCGGACGACGAAACCGTCGCTGCTGAGGTTCAGCAACTCTTCGCGAGTCCAACGTTTCGCGCTTACCGGAGCCGCGATGTCCTCGGCGTCGAGTTCGGCGGCGCGATTAAAAATGTGATTGCGATCGCGTCCGGAGTATCCGACGGCCTCGAGTTGGGGGCGAGCGCTCGCGCGGCGTTGATCACGCGTGGCGTAGCGGAGATAATGCGTTTGGCTGAAGCCGCGGGCGCAAAGAGCGAGACCATTGCCGGATTGGCCGGTCTCGGCGACTTAATTTTAACCTGTACCGGTGACCTGTCGCGCAATCGGCGGACCGGTTTGTCGATTGCCCATCGCGAACCGATCTCAACCGAAGAGAGCGGCGCGCCGGTTGCCGAAGGCGTCTCGAACGCCAAATCGGTTTGGTCACTGGCGCAAAAGCTCGATATCGAAATGCCGATTGTATCGGCGGTATATCGACTGCTCTATGAGCGAACGTCGGCGCGCGCTATGGTCGAGGAATTACTCAGCCGGGAACTAAAGGCTGAATTTAGATAATGATATCATTAGGAGATTGATGGCCAACGAAGTAACCTGCAAGGCTGCCGATTGCAGCCGCAAGGTAATCGCAAAAGGATATTGCCGCAAGCATTATCGTCTCTGGAAAGCGGGCGAGATGCCCAAACCGCGCTATAAAACCTGCACCTTCGAAAAATGCCACAAACATTGGTTTCGTGGTAGCTTGTGCGAGGAACACTTCAAGGCTGCCCGTGGAGCGAGCGCCGGGGCTGCAACAGCAACACCGGCCGCAGCGCCGACAGCCGCGAGTTCGTAATTCGATTGCGGCAGTAGTCACGATTCGATCGCTCTGCCGGCAAGGAGCGCGCGATGGCAAAACTGATCATCTCAGGCACGGGCGGCAAGATGGGTCGCCTGATTACGTCCATTGTAGTCCATGAAAAGCAGCATCAGATTGCCGGTGCGCTCGAAGCGAAGTCCAGCGAATTAGTCGGACAGGATTCTGGTGAACTGACCGGCGTCGGTAAAATCGGAGTCTCGGTTACCACTGACTATGCCGCCCTCGCCCGTCCCGATACAGTGACGCTCGATTTTACCAATGCGGAAGCTGCGATGGAGCATCTGGAAGTCGCAGCTGAGGCCGGCGCTGCGATCGTAATCGGCTCCACGGGTTTTACGCCCGAAATGGAAACGCAAGCGAAGCGCATCGCACCGCGTACCCGCACCGTTATCGCGCCCAACATGAGTCTCGGGATCAACGTCCTAATGAAGATCGTCGCCGAGGTTGCCAAGATTCTTGACAATTTCGACGCCGAGGTGCTCGAAATCCACCACAATACCAAGGTTGATGCACCCAGCGGGACGGCGCTGGCGCTTGGTCGAACGATTGCCGAAGCTCGCGGGCTGGACTTCAAGTCGAACGCTATTTTTGGGCGCGAAGGGATCACCGGCAGGCGGTCGCCGGAAAGCATCGCGATTTTCGGCTTGCGCGCGGGCGACGCAGTTGGCGATCACACGGTCTATTTCGGTGGTCAAGCTGAACGGCTCGAACTGACGCATCGTTCGCAAAGTCGCGAGAGCCTCGCGCGCGGGGCGCTGCGCGCCGCCGCATGGATCGAGCAGAGGCCGAATGGCCTCTACTCGATGCGCGACGTACTCGGTTTGTAATCTTCGCTGGTCAATTTTCTTATGGGCGCGCAGGGCGGATGGCGCGCTGGTCAGCCCCGGGCTCATCACGCATCGTATCCCAGCGCTCGATGAAGCGCGGCACGACTCGCGGATGTTGCCATTCGTAGAATCCGATGATTGCCGCCAGCGCCAGCACGTTGCCACCGATTACGTTCCACCAGCCGATCTCCTCGATCGCGCTCTGATCTAGAAACGTGACGAACGCTATGAAGGAAACTTCGAAGCAGACGAACAGCACGAGCACGCCGATTGCCACCAACGGCTCGTATTCTGACGCCGCCATCGTAATTGAGGCGGCTATCCCGAACATGATGAACGCGAAAAAATGGAGAGCAGTATAGCCGAGCACAAGGGCAGCGGTCGGCATCACCGGCCCGGGCTGATGCAGGCCATTGAAAATGATTGCGCCGAGCAGGGCCGGTGTATGGAACGGCTGCCCCTTGGCGAGGTCATACACCAGAAACCATCCTGCAACGATCACTGCGCCGATCAGCCCCGAGATGATTCCTTCGCGAGCCACGTCCATCCACGGCCCGAGCAGATTTTCCGCCAGATCAGGTTGCCGCCATAGGAAATATGACAGCATCGCGCTGGTCGCCATCAGATTGCCGATAATCACCTTCCACCACGGCATCGCGGCAGCGGCCGCGGGACCCGCCAGCACCAAGAGCGCGATGAAAAACACCTCGAACCCAGCGGTAAAAATCAGAAGCGGCGCGAACAGTTCCCTGTTGCGCTCCGACGAGTCAATCAGTAAAGCGCCTATCGCACCAATTATAGCGAATGCTGCGAAGTGGAAAATGCTGTATTCGGCGACCAGCGTCCATGCGGCCTGAGTCATCACCGCCGGCTCGTGAGAACCATGCAGCAGCGCCGCCGCTAGCAACGCCGGGGTCCAGAGTGGTCGGCCATTCGCCGCGTCAAAGATGAAGAACCAGATTGCGATCACCGCGCCGCCGATTAGTCCTGCGACGATTCCATCGCCAATGATTCGGGCCTTCGAGTGCTTCATCGGATCCTCCTTCGCAAGAAAGGAAATCACAAATGAGCAGCCGCGGTTCCAGAAAAAGAGGTGTAAATCCGACGCTGAGTGTGAGCCGCGGTTGTTCGTTATCTCCCGGCTATGGTGCGAACCAACTCACTGGATCACTGATAGGCTGATTTATTCGTTGCTGCAAGTGCGCCGTGCCTCAGCGTAGGCTTCAAAGCGCCTCGTTATCGATTTGATTAGGCTGAATGTAGCACACGGATCGGAGCAGTCTGTCGATTGATGGGCGGTAGCTCGTCGTCTTCGCGACGCGCCCAACGGAAGAAGATCGCGCTGAAAACAAACATTAGGTAAACGCCCTGCCCAATCCACATGATCAGACCGCCCAAGACCTGGTCGGCACGTGGGCTCAATCCGAGTGGATGAGGCGGTGCAGCGTAAAACGTATAGATCACCGATTCCGCCATCGTGATCGGCGCTGCGACTGCCGTCATCGGGATCATCAGCAAAAATATGTAGAGTATCTGCAAAGGATAGGAGAGACGTGGATACTCCGGCAGCGGACTGAGTAATGGGAACCAGAGCAATACGCCGGTAAAGAGCAGAATGGTATGGACGTCGCCGTAAATCGGATGAACATGACAGACGCGATCACATACCAATGGATAATGGACGAGTGTAAAAACTGAGGAGAAAAACAGGAACGCTACCAGCGGTCGAGTAAAGAATCGCGCGAATGGCTCGATAAAGCGATTGAGCAAAAATGGACGCAACATCCAGTCCGGGGTTCCTGCGAGCAGCAAGGGCGGCGCAACGAATACCAGCACCATTTGCTGAAAGATATAAACTGCGAAGGATCGTTCCTTGGTCAGTTCATCGAGGGGCCCGATTAGCGCTAGTGCAATGCTCAGGATGCCTGCCGCATACAGGGCCACCTGCGTGCTCGTCGGCGATCGCTTGAGCCATAGTGCTATCGACGTATAGGCGCCGATCAGAATCGCCAGCGAAATCAGAGTTGAAGGATCCGTATTCAGCATAATCGAGCCGAAACTCAAGGTCCGGGATGGTGCGCGAGATACGAAAATAGCATCGTCAATGACGCCAGAATCAAGCAGGCGAGCATCAACGGGAAAACGAACAGCACCGAGAACACACGGCTGTCGAAATGAAGGTGCATGTAATAAGCTGCGACCAGAATAAACTTAAAGAACGCCAGCACGATGAGCAGTGGCACCAGGATCGGCTGAAGCGCTTGTACATAGTACACACCGATTTCCAGTCCGGTGAGCACGGTTAGAATTATCGCTATAACTAGATACTGCCCCGCCGTCGGATGGTGCGTCTCGACCAGATCATGATGTACCGGCGCGTGGCCATAATCGGCTGCGTGTTGGCTGCTCATGCGCCTTTAACCGTCCTCATTAGATAGACCAGCGTGAAGATTACTACCCAGACGATATCGACAAAGTGCCAATAGAGACCGCAGAGCTCGACCGCCAGCGCCCGCTTCGAGTTAAGTTTACCGAGGGCGCCCGCCACTGCCATCACGATTAGCCAGATTACTCCCAGAAAGACGTGAAAGCCGTGAAACCCGACCAGTGTGTAAAAACACTGGCTGAACAGGTTACTATTGAAAGTCATTCCTTTGTCGAGCCAGAAATCGCTGAACTCGTACACTTGGCCGGCCAGAAAAATGCAGCCGAAGAGGGCGGTGCCGATCAGCCACATAGTTCCCCACTTACTGTCGTTGCGCTGGAAGGCGGCAAGCGCCAAAACCATCAGCAAGCTCGAAGTCAGCAGCACGAAGGTGCTGACCGAGGTCAGCGGAATATTAAGGATAAACGCGTCGAAGCTGCCGAGGCTGCGCGCTTTATAAACCATATAGGTCGAAATCAAGCTCGCGAAGAACACGCACTCGGAACCGATAAACGCCCACAGACCTACTTTGCGATGGTCGAGCGCGAGAAAACTCTCGGCAATCGAATGTGGATTCTCTTCGCCCCATTCGCGATATTCAAACGACATTGCGATCGCGCTGAACAGCAGTAGCGCGGCACTCAGAAAAACTATACGATACCAGTCAACCAGCACGCCGATAACCATCCCAAAGATTCCGATCCCGAGGAATAATGGATATAAAGATGGCAGCGGTATGTGAATCTTGCTCACATCAATCAGGCTTGGCGCAATCACCGGTGAAGTTTCCTGCGTACCAACCGCCTCGACGCTGCCGTACTTGGCAACCCAGAAAGCGTCGCGCGAATTGACTACTGGGACTTCGGCGAAGTTGTAGATTGGCGGCGGTGTCGGAACTGCCCACTCCAAAGTCCGGGCGTCCCACGGATCAGGGCCGGCGCGCTCGCCCGAGGTAAGGCTCCAGTAGATATTCAGGATAAGTGGAATAAACGAGATTGCGATTACGTACGCATTCCAGGTTTCCCACTTATTCCAGAAATCCCAGCCCATATCAGGCGCGTAGGTATATATGCGGCGCGGCATGCCGAGCTCGCCCAAAAAGTGCATCGGGAAGAAAGTGGCGTTAAACGACCATACGGCCAGCCAGAAGTGCCACTTGCCGAGCTTCTCATTGAGAATACGGCCAGTAACTTTCGGCCAATAGTAGTAAAGTCCGGCGAAGATCGCGAACAGTGCGCCCAAGCCCAGCACGTAATGGAAGTGCGCGACGATAATATAACTGTCGGTCTGTTCGAGATCGATCGGCGGACTGGCATGCATAATCCCGCTCAAGCCGCCGATCGTGAACTGCAATACGAAAGCCGCGCCGAAGAGGAAGGCCGTCGTGAAGCGCAGCCGGCCACCCCAGATAGTCGCGATCCACGAGAAAATCTTGATACCCGTCGGAATCCCGATGAGCATCGATGTAATCGAGAACGTCGCGTCCGCTACGGGTCCCATGCCGGTAGCGAACATGTGATGACCCCACACACCATATGAAAGGAATCCGATCAGGATCATCGAGTACGCCATCATCGGATATCCGAACAACGGCTTGCGCGAGAAGACTGGTAGAACTTCGGAGATTAATCCAAAGGCCGGCAAGATCATGATGTAAACTTCCGGATGCCCAAAGATCCAGAACAGATGTTGCCAGAGAATCGGCGTCGCGCCGGCGATTACGCGATAATAATGCGTGTCGAAATGCCGATCGAGGAAAAGGAAAATCAGTCCAACAGTCAGGGCCGGGAAAGCAAGCAGGACTAGAATGACAGTGATCAACAACGACCAGATGAACATCGGCATCCGCATAAAGGTCATGCCGGGCGCGCGCATATTCACGATCGTAACGAAAAAATTCAGCGCGCTCATTACCGAAGAGATGCCAAGAACCAGCAGGCCAAGGTCGAAGAAATCGATATTAGGACCGGGCGTATAGTAACGTTCCGTCAGATTCGCGTAGCCGAACCAGCCTGCATCAGGCAGAGCGCCGAACAGCCATCCCAGATTTAGAAGAATCGAGCCGAACAGAAAAATCCAGTAGCTCAGTGCATTAAGTCGTGGGAACGCGACGTCGCGTGCGCCGATCTGTAGTGGAATAAGGAAGTTCCCGAAGAATCCGGTTTCAATCGGCATGATGACCAGGAAGATCATCGTCAAGCCATGCATGGTGAAAAACTGATTGTAGGTATGCGCGCTTAAAAAGTGATTATTGGCCGTCATCAACTGCGTGCGCACCAGCATCGCCTCAGACCCGGCGAACGCCATCCAGAAGAGCGCAGTGATACCGTAGAGTACGGCGATTCGTTTATGATCGATCGTCGTAAGCCAACCGTAAATTCCCCCGCCTTCGAGGTAATTGGTTTGCTCGATATGAATTGGTCTTGGTTGCGCAGCCATCGATAAATTCCTATTTGAGGCTCTCTAAATAAGCGACCAGTTCGTTGAGTTCTTTTCCCTTGAGCCCGAGCGTCGGCATATTTGCCCCCGGTTTAACCTTATCGGGATTTTTGATCCACATCGCCACGTTCTCAGGATTGTTATCGAGAATCGCTCCCGCGATCGTTCCGCGGCTGCCGAAATGCGTCAGATCGGGACCGCGAAACCCGTAAGTGTATTGCGGAGAGAACCCCGCAATGCCCTGGATTCTATGACATATTGCGCACGGCGCATTGGCGAAGACCTTGGCGCCCACCGCGGCCGCGCCGGTCTGATCCTTGACCGGGTCTTGAAGCTGATGTTTGGTCCAAGCCTCAAAACCCTCAGGCGTATCTACGAACACGCGAAAGCGCATATTGGCGTGAGAGTCGCCGCAGAATTCGGTGCACTGGCCCCAATACTCACCTGGCGTATTGGCGGTAAGAGTGATCTGATTATTCTGACCCGGGACTACGTCGCGCTTGCCCCCGATCGCGGGCATAAAGAAACTGTGGATCACGTCACGCGAGACCATCGAGAAATGAATCTGCCGGTTAACCGGAATATGTACTTCATCCGCCGTAACGACACCTGAAGATGGGTACCTGAATTCCCACCACCACTGGTGAGCAATGACGCGTACTTCGAGCGTATTTGGCGACCACGTATCAGGTTGCGTCTTGATAATCGTCCGTACCGTCGGGACGGTGATAGCTACCACAATGATGGACGGGATGATGGTCCAAGCCATCTCAAGATACACGTCGTGATGTTTCGCTGAAGAATCGCCCGGCTCACCGGCGCGTTTGGAGTAAACAAAAAGCGCTAGGAAGAAAACTATTACAACGACAATGAGGATCAAGATGTCTAGTGCAGTGACGGTCACGAAAATATCGTAAAACCGTTGCGTCAGGTCCGATTTCGGAGTGAGCGTATCGAGTCGATAGTGTACGCCGTGCGCCGGCGCGCATCCCGCGACCGAGATGAACCAGGCAACTATGCCTAATGATGCCGCTAACCAGCCTCTATTTCTCGGCGCTACCATTATCCAATCCTGTCAACGCCCTCAGTCGCGACGCGTGCAGTAAGTCTTAATCCGGGAACTGCGCAAAGCAAGAAAAGTCCCAGAAATCCAGCCGTTATACACACTTCAATCCAGCCAAATGGAATGTGGTATGGAGACCACGACGGAACGATCAAAACATAATCCTTAATCCACACGCCAATCAGCCCCAAGAAACAGACCGTCCGCAACAATAGCCGATTTCTCTTGGGGCGCACGCCCATCAAGAAAAAGAAGGGAACGACCCAGATCAGAATCGGCGCCCACCAGGAGAGATATTCCCACGGCCGATGCCAAAATCGAATGACTAGAAAGAACGTCTCAGTGGGCAAATCGCCATACCAAATCACCAGATACTGTGCGAAACCGAGATAAATCCAAAAAATCGAAAACGCAAAGACCAGCTTGCCGTAATCGTGCAGGACATTGATTCCTCTAAATGCGTTATCGCGGCCAAGCTGCGAATAGAAAACCGTTGCCACCAGAGCGGAGAAGGCGATCGCGCTCCAAAAGCACATCGCGAACCACCACCACCCGAAAAGCGTGCTATGCCACAGCGGCGATAGCGACATAATCAGGTCGAACGACAGCAGGGAATAAACATAGATATAGAGAATACCCACGATGGGAGCGAGGCGGCGGATCGCTGTCGGCGGCATCTCAATCGTCGCCGGATCACTCGCCCAATGCGCCGCTTCTCGACGGCGCGATCGTACGACAAACCACGCGCTACACAGCCCGATCACGAGCAGCGCGATGAAATCACGGGTGAATAAAAATGGTATATTCAGCCACGCCGCTTTCTTTGCGACCGGATGCGCAATCCATGGGAATATATGGTCTCTTCCAATGAAAATACCCCAAAAGAGCACCAGCCCGAGTAACAGGAAGGGCCAGGCGGCTTCGGCTAGCCGTATATGGACTCCGAAACGAGTCCAGCGGCCCTGCGTTAGATAATAGCCGCACGACAGTGCTATTCCGCCCTGCGCAATCCCCATGAAAAAGAGAAAATTGACGAGGTAGGATTGCCAAACACGATTGTCTTCGCCCAAACCGATCGCGATAACGAAGCCGATTATACCGATCGCGATCAACGCTCCCGCAATCAGATTAAGACGCTGCCAGTTCAGCTCGACCGGCGGGCGTATCGGTCTAAGCGCGGCGGCTCCTAACGACTGGGGTTGATTTTCACTCATCTTCAGATCGGACCTCAGCTATCCTTGCGGACGCTTCAAGCCGCCTCCCGCTGGATGTCCTCAGCGCCCGCCTCAAGTAGAAGCGATTCTACTTTTGCGGCATCAGCCGGCGCGCATCGAACCACCAGACCAAACTTGTCTGCACCGAAACGTGCGCGATAGCCTGGCGCATACTCAAATGCGGGCATGCGATTGAGCAGGAAAAAGCCAACCACGCCTGAAATACCGCCGATTAGAATCATTAATTCGAACATGATCACGACGAACGGAGGAATCGAAGCGACCGCCCTGCCCCCGGTATTCAAATTCCATTCGTACGACGTACCGACAGTTAATACGATAGCACTCAAGAATCCGGTGATGCCGCCGAGCAGCACGAACCATCGCACGTAACTACGACCAAGATGCCGCACCTCGGACGTCGCCTCAAGAATTGGCTCGCTGGGAAAAGGCGCGAAAGCTTGGAAATCGTGGATACCGGCTTGGTGCAACGCCTCGATCCCGTTCGCACACTCGCCGTCGGTGCTAAACGTCGATACCAATTCGATTTCGCCGCTCATGCCGCCTTCCGATAGGGGTACACTTCGCGCACCGCCTGCTTGAGATAGGTCAATCCTTCTTTCAATTCGGTCATCGAGACGATTGGTAGAAATTTGGCGAACAATGAAAAATTCATCAGGAACCAACCAAAGCTGCCGATTGTAATCAGTATCTCGGTCGCGTGCGGCACATAGAATTTCCATTGCGACGGATCGGTATTGGTCGCCAATGAGCCGGCGATAATTACAAAGCGCTCGAGCCACATCCCGATGTTCACGAAAATCGAAATGATAAAGAGCCAGATGGTGTTAGTACGAACCCGTGGAATGAAGAGCAGTAACGGAATTGCGCAGTTGCAAATGATCATGATCCAGAACAGATAGCCCTGCGGCCCGTAGTAACGTTCGTGGAAGGTGGTTAACTCGATCGGATCTTGCGTGTACCAGACCATGAAAGACTCAGTTATGTACGAATAAGTCATCACGACCGAGGTGAGCAAAACGACTTTGGAAAGATTATCCAGATGCCATATGGTGATCAGATTCTCGAGTTTCAGCAGCCGGCGCATTGGAATCGCGAGCGTTAAGACCAGCGCACAGCCGGAAAAGATCGCGCCGGCAACGAAGTATGGCGCGAAGATCGTACTGTGCCAGCCCGGTAGCTGGGTCATCGCGAAATCCCACGAGACGACGCTATGAACTGACAACACTAGCGGCGTGCAAAAGCCGGCCAGTAGCAAATAGACCATCGAGAAATTGCGCCACTGCCGGTCCGTGCCTTGCCATCCAAAGGAAAGAATCGAGTAAAAAGTCCGGCGGAAGCCAACCGCCTTCTCGCGAGCGTTAGCAATGTCTGGAATGAGCCCAGTAAACAAGAATAGTACGCTCAAGGTCAAATAGGTGCTGATTGCGAACAGGTCCCAGACCAGCGGAGAGCGAAAATCGGGTTGCAGAAAACGCTCATTCGGATACGGCACCAACCAATAGAAAAACCAGACCCGTCCGAGATGGATTAACGGGAACAATCCGGCAGTCGCCACCGCGAAAATTGTCATCGTTTCAGCCAGCCGAAAAATTCCGGTGCGCCAGCGTACACGGAACAAAAACAAAATGGCCGAAATCAGCGTTCCCGAATGCGCGATACCAACCCAGAAGACGAAGTTAGTGATATAGATCGCCCACATCGTCGGCTGTCCGTACCCGGTGATGTCGAAGGTGTAGTACACCTGATGCATCCACCAGGAGGTACCGAGCGCCGTTAGAAATGCGCAGAACAGCACCCATAGCCAGTATTTGAGGCCGCCGGGAGCAAACGCGAACTGAGCTTGACGATCAACGTCGGTATAGCCGAGGTCAATTTGTTTGGTGTCAATCGCGGCCGCCATTTAAGCCTTCCTCTTTTCCCAATACATGCTGCGCAAGTAGGTAATCTGCGGCAGCGCATTGAACTCCGGCAACATAGTGTAGGTGCGACTCTTATTATCGTTCCGCCGCTTGACCATCGCGCTGTTCGGGTCATTCAAATCGCCGAAACTAATCGCGCGCGCCGGACAGGCTTGCGCACATGCTGTGATAATCTCCCCATCGACCAGTTGGCGCTCCGCCGTGCGCGCGTCAATTTCGGCCATCGTGATGCGCTGGATACAAAATGTGCATTTTTCCATCACGCCGGCGCCGCGCACCGTGACATCAGGGTTGAGTTGCAGATTAAGCGGCTCGGCCCATTCGGGCAGAAACCAATTGAAACGCCGCACCTTGTACGGACAGTTGTTTTCGCAGAAGCGGGTGCCCACGCATCGATTGTAAATCTGCGCGTTGAGGCCCTCAGGCGTATGATGCGACGCGAAAACCGGACAGACCGGCTCGCACGGCGCATGATCGCACTGCTGACACAGGATCGGGGCAATATAAAGATTGGGCGAGTGCTCCCCTTCTTCTGACGTCGGAATGAAGCGCTCGATGCGGAGCCAGGACATGATACGGCCGCGATCAACCTCGTCCTTGCCGCCGACCACGAGATTGTTCTCGGCATAACATGCAGCTACGCACGCACTGCATCCGGTGCATGAATTGACATCGATGGTCATACCCCACTTGTGGCCCGGATAGCTCCACGGCGTGTACATTTCGTAAGGTACGGTCGGCACGTCTGCTTCTTCTTCGCGCTCGATTTCCGGTTTGACGCCGTTCGCCAAATCCTCGACGCTCATCGCCTCGACAATCGAGCGTCCCATCATGTCGCTCTTACCGAGCGGCGTAACGATTTTGTATTGGCTCTCGGTTTTGCTGGCGCCGACTGGCACGCCTCGCGTATTTTCAGGCAGAAAAGCCCAAAGATTGGCGCCTCGTCCGCTCGCATAACGTCCGTAAGATTTATGTCCCTGACCAATCGGCGCAGCGATTACGCCGGGTTTGACCAGTGGCGTGATATGCACCGGCAAGCGCAGTGGGCCATTGGGGGTCGTAATCTCGACGACATCGATACCCGCGTACAGATAGGTCGCCTTATAATGTTCTTCGAAGCCCAGCTTCGCCGCCGTCTCAGGGTGAATCTCGGCCCAGCTATCCCACACGATCTGATTAGTGGGCTCGGGAATTTCCTGCAACCACGGTTTGTTCGCGCCGCGCCCATCATACAGAAATGGATGGGGGAAAGCGGCAAGCCAGAGACTATTCGGATTAGCCGCCACGAATCGCTGAACGGGCTGGTTCATCACGGTTCCGCTAAGCGTGACCGCTTGCGCTTTCGG
Source organism: uncultured Pseudomonadota bacterium (assembly GCA_963795945.1). Lineage (GTDB taxonomy): Bacteria > Desulfobacterota > Binatia > Binatales > Binataceae > JAJPHI01. The sequence continues at coordinate 20,128 of CAWCJN010000006.1, read as the reverse complement.
CTCCTGAAAAACTCCGCCGTCCCGCCGCGCCTGATTCCAGAACTCGGTCGCGTTCGAATTCGACGCGATCTTGCCTTGCAAATCCTGCCAGGCTGAGCTGATCGCGTCGGTAGCATTCTCCGCCTGAATTCCCTGGGCCGACGTACCAGCGCCGAGATGCGCCGTGGAGATCAAAATGTCGTGCAGCGCTCGACTGTCGAAGACTGGCTGCATCACTGGCTGACCCAAGCCATAGACGCCGGCGCGCGGCGTCGAATCCCGCCAGCTTTCGAGCGCGTGATGCGTTGGAATCAACAGATGCGCGATTGCAGCCGTATCGTCCGGCGTATCGCCCATCCAAACTACCAGTGGCGCACGGCCAACTCCGGCTGCCGCACCCCAGGTGGGCGGCATCGAGTAAACTGGATTCGCCCCGTTCGCGACGACCACTACATCTACTTGACCGCTTCCGATCGCTTGTACGACGGTATTGACTTCCTGAGGACGGCTGAGCGCCTCAGCAGGAGCGCCTTCAAGGAAAATCATGGTCTTGCCGATATTGCCGCTCAGCGAATTAAGCAAATAAGCGGCGAGATAGGTTTGCGGATCGTCGCCGCCGGCCAGAGCCACCGCGCTATCGGCCTGTCCAAACCATCCGGCAATCTTATTAATTTGTTCAACCGGCACGCCGGAGTGTTGGCTGACGGTTTCCGGATCGTAAGCCGCCGCGTACTGCTTAACGGCTTGAACATCCGCGCCCTCGTGACGCGCCAGCCATCCCTGCGAAGCGACAACGTTGAGCACCGCCATCGCGACTGCGCCTTCACTACCTGGATTTGCCGCGACCCATTCATCGCACTTTGCCCCCGTGATTCCCATCCGGGGACTGACGTAGGCGGAATGTCCGATGGTCATACCGGCCTTACGCATGCGAGGGGTTCTAAACTCAGCATATTGACGGGTCTGCTCGAGCGGGGAGCCCCACGTCTCGAGAAAATCCGCGCCAAATGAGAGGATCGTCTCCGCCTGATCGAGCCGGTAAACCGGCAGGTCACGACGTCCGAAACAGGCCTCCGCCGCCGCCCGCGCGGGTTCCTCATTGATTCGTTCCCAGAACACGACGCGGGACGAGCCGTAGGCTTGCGCCCATTGCTGCGTGATTTTATCGAGAGTCGGCCCCTGCGAACCGCCGATAAACGCGACGCGATCCTTGCCGGCCTTTGACGCTGCCGTCAGATGATCTGACAGCATTTTGAGTGCGTCATCCCAGCTAATTTCGTGCAGCTTACCGTCGGCGCCACGCCGTTTCGGTTTGCCCAGCCGGTCAGGATTGTAGAGGCCCTGCAAACCAGCTTGTCCGCGTGCACAAATCGAACCCTGACTGATCGGATCAGCCGGATTGCCTTCGAGCTTGATCACCCGGCCTTCGCGAACCTTGGCGATGATCCCGCATCCGGCTGAACATTCCGCGCAGGTAGTCGCGTAATACGTCGGCACGCCCGGGATGACGTTCTCGTCGGGAACGACGTAAGGAATGACCTTCCTGGCGGCCGGCTCACATCCGGGGATCGCCGCTGCGGCTCCTGCCGTAGCAGCAAGCTTCAGAAATGACCGCCTGCTGAGCCCGTCTGACATTAACTTTCCTCGCTCAGTGATGGCAGACAAAACAGTCCTGCGTGGCGCCGCGTTTGGTATGGCAATTTATGCAAAATCCCATGTTAATTTCATGTACCGGCACCACTCGATCCATCGTTTCGACCGGTCCGTGACACTCCTGACAAGCGACGCCCGCCCAAATATGCGGTTTATGCACGAATTTTACGAAATCGGGCAGGGCATATACCCGATTCCATCGAATCTCGAAGGGCGGCTGATGATTATCCGTCCAGGGCTGCGTGATCGGTTTGATTCCGCCGAGTAGCCCATTGCCATGGCATCCGACGCAACGCTCGACCGGCGGCACCCCGGACGTTTGGGAGCGGCGCGCGTACTCGTGACAGTATTGACAGGGAATTTTGTTTATTCCTGCGTGAACCCGATGGCTGAAGGGAATGGGCTGCGTAACGTCCGTGCGTGGCGCCCAAGGCCGCTGCGAGAAGCCGACGATAGCGACTCCGGAGACAAAGAGGAGCAGCGCAATTGGAATCAGAATGCGGTTCATCGTTCCCACAGTTCACACCACGGCGATACAACGACTGGTCGGGGACTATTTCCCGCGAACATATTGCGCGGGCACAAGTAACAGGCTGCCATACTGACGGTCAATGGGGTCTCACCGACTAACCCTGCATCATCCACAAGCTCAACCCTACTGGCGGTACACAAACGAAAGAGTTACTAACATTCGCGTGATGCGTCTGCAAGCAGAAGTTATATCTCGCGATCAAAAAGCATGCGACGGGCTTGTTCAAATTTGTAAAGAGAAAAGCGCCACGGATCCCTCCGCGCGCTTTGTTCCGATGACGTGCGCTATGTCGGGTGTAGCTAGCCTCATTGAGCGAGGACTCGTGCGCGGAGCCTGTTTATGAAAATTTCAATGATTCCAAAAACCATCTTCTACCGAGTGCTGGCGTTAGTTCGCGAGATGGCGCCTGTAGTCCTGTTCTTCTTTTTGGCCTTGGCGTGGATCCTTCTGATGTTTAAGCTGTTCGTCGCTCAGTACGCGATTGAGTATTATGCCTTCACCAAAGCCGCAATCGGCGCACTGATTATCGGTAAGGCGGTGCTGCTGATGGAATGGGCGGAAGCACGACGACGCCCAAGCCGCTTGCCGCGCGCGATGGTCGTGCTCTTCCGCACGATGCTCTATGGCGTGGCGGTCATTGCGCTGGGCATCGGTGAGCGAATTATCCACGGGACCCGCGAGACCGGCAGTCTGCGCGAAGGATTTGCCCTGATGGTCGCTAACGCTAACCTCGAGCGCTTCTTCGGCCTGGTAATTCTTATCAGCGTGATGGTCGGCATCTACTTGATGATGGAAGAGATCAGTCATGCGATGGGCGCAGGGGCGCTCCGTAAGCTCTTTTTCGAGCGGCCCGCGACCGCGCTCTCGACCGTTCCTCACCAGCTCCACAGCACACCCTAACCCCACCTGTGGATAAGCTTTAGGCGGTGATGGCCGCGCAGAGGCTAGTTTCGGCAGCCCCTCGAGTATGTTACTTTTCTGGTTCGATGAAGCTTCCTGGAGAGTATTTGCTCAGGTGCAGATAAAGACCGCGACGAGACTTGGCCTGCTTCCCCCCTATCTCTTTGCCGAGTTGGATCGTCTAAAACGCGAAGTTCAACAGACCGGCGTTGACGTAATCAGCCTCGGCATCGGCGATCCCGATCTGCCGACGCCGGCCCCGATAGTTGCGGCGCTACAGCGTACTGCCGAACTGCCGGTTAATCATCGATATCCCGACTATCAGGGCCTCGATCGCTTCCGCGAGGCGGCTGCGCGATGGTATCAGCGTCGCTTCGGAGTGGCGGTCGATCCCATGCGTGAGGTATGCGCCCTGATCGGCTCGAAAGAAGGAATCGCGAATTTCCCAGTCGCCATCGTCGATCCGGGTGACATCGTGCTGATTCCTGACCCGGGTTATCCGGTCTATTACTCCGGATGCGTGTTCAATGGCGGTGAGCCTTATTTCATGCCGCTGAAGCAGGAAAACAGCTTTATTCCCGATCTCGGTGCGATTCCGGGGGAAATCGCCCGGCGCACCAAGCTGATGTGGTTGAATTATCCCAACAATCCGACTGCCGCGACCGCCGAACCCGATTTCCTCCGGCGTGCGGTCAAATTCTGTCTCGACAACAACATCATTCTCGGCTTCGACATTGCCTATTCCGAGATCGCCTTCAACGGATATCGCGCGCCCAGCGTTTTGCAAATCGACGGCGCACGCGATTGTGCTATCGAATTTCACTCGCTCTCCAAGACCTTCTCAATGACTGGATGGCGCGTCGGTTTCGCACTTGGCAACGAGCAACTGGTCAGCGCGCTGGGTAAAGTCAAAACCAACGTCGATTCCGGAGTCTTCCAGCCGGTGCAGGAAGCCGCTATAAGCGCGCTCGACAGCGACGATGGCAAACTGCGCGAATATTGCGCGATCTATCAACATCGACGCGACCTCATGGTCGAGGCGCTGCGTGGCTTGGGTCTCGAATGCACATTGCCGCGCGCCACTTTCTATCTTTGGGCCAGAACGCCTCCCGGCTATACTTCCGTTGCTTTTACCGAGCGTGTTTTGAAGGAAGCCGGCGTCGTGATTACGCCGGGCTCAGGCTTCGGCAAAAGTGGTGAGGGATTTGTTCGCTTCTCGCTGACAGTCCCCGATGAGCGGCTGAAAGAGGCGATAGGACGGTTGGAAACGCTTCGGTTCTGATGGGGAGAATGCCCAATCGGGCTTTTATTGGAATAGGAACCAACCTGGGCGATAGAGCCGCCAATTATCGGCAGGCGCTGGAACGGATCGCGGCGCTGCCGGCAACCCGTCTCGTCCGCCAATCGTCAATTTACGAAACCGAGCCGGTCGGCGATATAAAGGGGTCTTTCCTCAATGGCGTGGTCGAAGTCGAAACCGAGATGATGGCTGGCGCGTTGATGCGGCGATTGCTGGCGATCGAGCGCGTGATGGGCCGCAAACGTACGGGCGGCCGCAGGCCGGCTCGACGACCACAGTATCGTCCACGTACCATCGATCTCGATCTGCTTTTTTTCAATAACGAAGTGCTCGATACACCGGCGCTCACAATACCCCATCCGCGACTGTATGAACGACGCTTCGTGCTGGCGCCGATGGCGGAGTTGGCGCCCGCGCTGATTCATCCCAAATCGAACAAGACAATCTCCGAGCTGCTGGTGAACCTCAAAACCGCGCAGCGGATAACCTTGGCGCGGGCGGACCTGCTCCGCCCGCCCTCCTCAAGACGGGAGATTGCATTACGATGAAATTTTTCATCGATTCAGCCGATCCGTGCGAGATTCGTGAAGCGGTAAGCTGGGGACTGGCCGACGGCGTCACTACTAATCCCAGCTTGCTGGCGAAAACCGGACGCCCTTACGCCGAAGTCCTGCGCGAGATTTGCGACGCCCTCGACGGACCCGTCAGCGCCGCCGTGGTCGCGACCGACGCCGCCACGATGCTCGAAGAGGGCGAGAAGCTCGCCCGTATCCATCCCAATATCGTCGTCAAATGCCCGGTAACACTCGATGGATTGAAGGCGACTAAGGCGCTCAGCGCGCGCGGCATCCGCGTCAACGTCACTTTGATATTTAGCCCGTTGCAAGGATTGGCCGCGGCGAAATGTGGTGCGACTTACCTATCGCCCTTCGTCGGACGACTCGATGATATAGGGCAGGACGGCTTTGGCGCCGTCGATCAACTGCTGCGAATCCTCAAAAACTATGATTATCCGGCACAGGTGCTAGTTGCGTCGATTCGCTCGCCCGGCGGTCTTGTGCGCGCCGCCGAGCTCGGCGCGCATATCGTCACCCTGCCCTTCAGCTTGATCAACGAGATGCTCAAGCATGAACTGACTGACCGCGGCCTTGAAAGCTTCCTCGCCGACTGGCACAAGACCAAGCAGAAAATCTGATAAGCTTGCTCTATTGTAACGATAGTAGCTCCAGGGAATAAGCGACATGCTGAGACCCGGCCTTATTGAGACTTCAGCAGAAGTTATGCATGGAATTCCGGTTTTTTCGGCAACTCGCGTGCCGATAAAGACTCTTTTCGACTATCTCTCAGGCGGAGATAGGTTGGCGGATTTCCTTGATGATTTTCCGACCGTCAGCCGGGAACTAGCAGCGAGAGTGCTCGAGCTTGCGGGAGAGGACTTGATTGATGCGGTTGCTGGTGGACGAGTCCCTGCCAAGGAAGCTCAAAGCTCACCTCGCGTCTCATGAAGTCCGGACCGTCCCTGAGATGGGATGGGCCGGGAGAAGCAACGGCGCCTTGCTACGGCTTGCGGAGCAGGAATTCGACGTCTTCCTCACCGCCGCTCAAAAATTGCCTGACCAACAAAATTTAGCGACCTTTCAGATAGCAATTATCGTATTCGCAGCGAAGAGCAATCGACTACGTGACATTCAGCCGCTGGTGCAGAGAGCCTTGGAAGCAATAACTTCCATTCAGTCAGGAGTCGCAGTAGTACTTCGCTGACCATCTCTCTGAGGATGAAACCCTCGTGAGCAAACATCCAATTCGATTCGGAATCCAAACCCCTCAACAGAATACGACCTGGCCGGAGATTCTTGCCCTTTGGCAGGAGGTCGATACGCTCGGTTACGATACTGCCTGGGTATTTGATCATTTCCTGCCGATCTTCTCCGATCCGACCGGGCCCTGCATGGAGGCTTGGACGGTCTTGTCTGCCCTCGCGTGGCGACGAAGAACGTGCGCGTCGGCACAATGGTCACCGGCAATACCTATCGCCATCCGGTGGTCCTCGCCAAGATGGCGACAACGGTTGATATCATCAGCGGCGGCCGCCTGATTCTTGGCGTCGGCGCGGGATGGTTCGAGCTGGAGCATCAGGAATACGGGATGCCGTTCCGCACCACCCGAGCACGTTTGCAGCGGCTCGACGAAGCGCTCGAAGTAGTCAAGCTGTTATGGTCGAACGAGCGATCGAGCTTCAGCGGCAAGCATTACGAACTCCACGATGCGAGTTTCAATCCAAAGCCGATTCAGCAGCCGTGTCCGTCGATTCTGGTCGGCGCAACCGGCGAGAACGTCGCGCTAAAGATCGTCGCGAAGCATGCCGATATGTGGAATTCGTTCGGCACGCCGGAGGTGTTCCGCCACAAGATTGCGATACTCAACGAGCACTGCCGTAATATCAGACGCGATCCGGCGACGATCGAGAAATCAGTGCTAGTGAGCGCGGCGAACAGTGCCGGTCCGTTCAAGATCAGTGATGCGCGCCGCCAAATCGACGAATACGTCTCGGCGGGCGTCACCCACATCATCTTTTCGGTCTACCCGAAGGACCGCGAATGGGTCCACCGCTTCGCTCAGGAGATCATCCCGCACTACAAAGAGTAGCGATGAGGATCGCGCGCCTGAACTTTCCAGCCCCGGCGCGCTCGCCTTGACGCAACGTCGCGGATGATCAATTGCGGGACGTGACACTAGCAGGCTGCGGGCCGTCACGGAAGTCGTCTACGGACACCGACAGTGACGCAAACAGGACTTTGCTGAGGCTAAGTGGACCGACAAGGTGTGGTCGAGGTCTAGCCCGGCGGTGGCCGCTCGTTGCTCAGCTTGTTATTCTACTCGCATGAAAACTCCACAGGCGGGAATATTTGCGCTCGGAACGTCGTCGCATACTTACCTGCAATTCGATGCCTTGGATCAACACGACGGAAACCGGCTCGTTGCCGCAATTTCGGCTTTGCGTGAGCCGAGAACTACCATAGGGGGAGTCAACTTAGTGGTAGGGTTCAGGCCTGAGCTGTGGAACAAAGTCGCTCCCGATCACACACCCTCAGGCGTGCGAGGATTCAATACGGATATCGTTGGCAAGGACGGGTTCGTGATGCCCGCCACACAGCACGACGCAGTTTTGTGGCTTTCAGGAAGCGCATACGACGTACTCTTCGATGTGGCTCACGGAGCCATTGCTGCCCTGAAGGAGTTGGCGTCGGTAGCCGAAGAGACCTCGAGCTGGCCGTATCGGCACGATCGCGACCTGACCGGCTTCATCGACGGTTCGGAGAACCCGAGCCTCATCGATGCTCCGGACGTGGCGCTCATACCCGATGGAAATGCCGGCGAAGCTGGAACTATCCTTCTGTTAGAGAAATGGAAGCACGACACAACGGCCTGGGAATCGCTTCCAGTCCATCAGCAAGAGCAGGTGATGGGGCGAAGAAAGCTGGACAGCGTTGAGCTCGACGATAAGCCGTCGAACTCGCACGTTGCGAGCACGGATCAGGATCAGTACGGGAAGATCTTCCGTCGGAACATGCCATACGGAACTGTCACTGACCACGGAACGATGTTTGTTGGATTCAGCGCCGATCAGCGCCGGCTTTCCACGATGTTGGAGAGCATGGCGGGCTTGCGTACCGGAGTACGCGACGAGCTCACGCGCTACACGCGACCCATCAGTGGTGCTTATTACTTCGTTCCTTCCACCGAGAACCTGCGCCAATCGCGCTAGCTTGTATGGAGCCTACGCGCTGGCCCGATCCTGACCAGCCTGCGCGCAGAGCATGATGACACTCGATCAGCAGCATCACGCCGTCGTGCGGCTGTTGCAGGAGCAATACTTTCATGGCCTGCATCCCACCCGGATTTATGCCCATGAACCAACGCTCATATGCAACAGCATTGCTCTCGGTAACAGCACCACGACGGCATCCAGTGAGCCCGATGTTGCGCAAAGGGTAAGTATTGCATCATGACGAAAAACCTCATGGATAAAAGACTTCCCCTGTTGCAAATGTCTAGTGCAAAGGCTTTCGGATCTTAGATTTTCAGAAAAATTTCGCGGCTCGATTCGACGGTGAGTTGCTTGACCGAGGTGACGTGGTCGCTGAATTGGGCGAGCGTCGAGAGCTCGCTCGAACCGATATCGACAAGCACGGCGAATACGGTGAACTTCAATTCCTCGCGGCGCTCGCGGAAGTGCGCGAGCCATTCCGGTGCGACCTGACACTCGCCGTCGGTAATGACGACAATATCACCGCGCTTAAGCTTCTTGTCTTCGAGCAGCGCGACAGCAGCGTCGAGCGGCGATTGGAAATCGGTGCCGCCTCCGGGGAAGTACTCGGCCATCTCCAGCACCTTCGGGAGCTCGGGTTGATAACGGCGCTGGCTGTTCAGATCGAGCACGCGCAGGCTCTCGGGCCCTGAAGAAAAGAGCACCGCACGAAACAGGCGGCGGTTGCGCCGCGCGATATCCATCAGGGTGAGACTCACCGCTTTGGCCCAGAGTTCTTTGTCACCCTGCATCGAGGAGCTGACGTCGATACAGACGACCATCGGGCCTTTGCCCTTCTGCTCGTCCTGCCGCAAGCGATACTGGAGGATTTCCCTTTCGAGCAGGCGGCGGCGAAAGTCGGTGCGCAGGATCGGATGATGCATCGCCATCAGCTCAACCGGGATCAGACGGCCGAGCTCATCACCGCGCTCGATGTCGTAGGCTTCGGCGACGCCGCGATCGAGAGTCCGGCGGCGGAGCGCGCGGGCGTCCTGCTTGAGGCGTCCGACCAGCCGGGCAAGCTCGCCGAGGCGTTTGTTACGGGCGAGGCGGCGGCCCAGTTCGAGGCGCTCGTCGGCGGATTGGCGACCGCCATTGCCGAATTCGACGCCAAAATCATGACTGTCCTGCGCGGCGCGATCGATCTCCTCGGCGAGTTGAGCGGTGCGGAGTTGCATTCGCTTCAATTCGGTCTGATCGCTGTGTTTGAGTTGCTCTTCGAAGGCGCGGGCTTTCTGGTTGAGGCGCGCCTCTGAGACTCGGGCCGCGCGCGCGGCAGCATCTTTCAACTCCTCGATCTTCTTCTGTAGGTTGGTGTTTTCCGCGGGATTATTTTGCGATTCGCTTTGCTGCTGCTCGCTCAACTCTTGCGCATTTTTGATCGCGGCGGCATTCGCTTCGAGGTCTTCTTCCTGATGCTTCAGGTCCCAGAGATCGAGCATCTCGCGGCGATTGATCCATTTTTCCGAGCGGATCAAATCGAGCACCTGCTCGCTGAGTGCGAGCGCGCCGAGCATCGCCTTATCTTCGTCGAGCAGCGTGCGGTTCTTGAGCAACTCGAAGGCAGGCGACGGCAGGAGTTGTTCGAGGATGCTGCGATTCAGCGACGCGGCGCGGCGCACCGCGTCGGGTTTCATCCAGACCAAATTGTATTTGAAGAGGCCGGAGAAAAGGTCTTGCAGGAATGCGCCGAAGTGCGGCACTAGTTTTTCGCCGGTCTCAATAAGCTGCGAGATGGAGGGCGCGGTTGCAGCGAGATCGGTCCAGGCGCGACGGTCGTAGCTGTCGCTCTCCAGCCAAGTTGCGTTTTGCGGGACGATCGGAACGAAGAGCGGACGAGCTTTGATAGTTTTTGTTTTGCGAGGCATCGGGTGCGGGTGTTCCGCTGGATCAAGCGTAGCAGCCTGATTGGAGGAATCGAAATCGCGCATCTCCAAGTTGATCCGCGGAAGCTGTGGTTGAAGCTCAGTCAGATACTTGAATGAGGACAGCTTCGCGTAGGACAATGGATGATCCGGATTTGAGGCGATGAATCCGGATTCGGCGGTGAAGCATCTCGATGCAAAATGACGCAAAGGAGCTTACACAGAGGCAGCATACGTTATTACTTGCGGCGGTGCAGGAGTTCATCGCGAGTGCGGAACCAGTCGGCTCTCATCAGCTGGCCAACCGTCATACGCTCGGGGTACGTTCAGCGACGGTGCGCAATCTGTTGGGCGAACTGGAAGACGCAGGTTTCCTATCGCAACCGCATACGTCAGCCGGGCGCGTGCCGACCGACAAGGCTTTTCGTTACTTTGTTGATCATGTGACGCTGGCGATTCCATTTGAGGATCGTGCGCAAATCGAGCTGCACTACTCGGCGTTGCCATCGGATCTCAATGCGGTTATCCGCGACACCTCCCGTTTGTTGGCGCTGATGACCGGTCAGGCGGCGCTGGTGAGGGCGCCCAAGCTTGAATCATTGATGATCGAGCAGGTGCGTTTCCTGCGTTTGCGGGAGCGGGAAGTGCTGGTAATTTTCGTCGCGCCAGGCGGCAGCGTGCAGAATCGGTTGGTGACCGCCGAGCGCGACTATACGCAATCCGAGCTTGATCGGATGGCGGCGTATCTAAAGGACTCGTTGAGCGGACGCTCGTTGGAGCAGGCGCGCGGATGGATCGAGGAGAGTCGGCGGCAGGAGCGGGCGCGCTACGATGATTTCATGCGCGGTGCGTTGTTGTTGGGTGAGGCGTTGATGCGGCCTGCGGGACCGGCTGAGCTGTATGTGGAAGGCAGTGCGCGGGCGATGCGTCAACCTGAGTTCGCGGATTCGTCGCGGCTCCGCGAATTGCTGCAGGCGCTTGAGGACAAAGACGCGCTGCTCGATCTGCTCGATCGGGCATTGGAGCAGAACGGACCGATGATCTCGATCGGCTCGGAGAACTTCGACGTGCGCCTAGCCGGTTTCAGTGTTGTCGCCGCCGCTTACGCCAGTGGCGCCTCGCAGTTAGGGAGTCTGGCGGTGCTCGGCCCGGTGCGGATGGATTATGAGCGGGTAATCCCCTTGGTGAGCTATACGGCGAAGGCGCTCTCACGCGCCCTGGCTAACAGCTAACCTCGCCCTTTTCCGGATAATGCGGCTAGTCGCAGCAAGCACTAAGGATGCGCCGTCATCTGATTGGGGGGCCGAAGACCATCGCGGTGACGCCTACGGGACTCGTACCGGCAGCGTCAGCAGTGATGTACTTTGCTGGAAGCGGGCTGCCGCTCGTGGTCAATTCGGAAGGGGTGAACTCGGCCAGTGAGCCAGTGCAGTTATTGGTTGGATATGAATTAGAAACCCAGAGATTGCCCGATGCGTCGAACGCCAAGGCGTTGGGCGAAGCCAGGCTGTTTTCGCCATCGGGTAAAAGGGTCGCGGTTAGAACTATACTGGGCGAAGGGCTTCCCGAGGCGGTCAAGGAAGCCGCCTGAAACATCAAGACACGATTACCACTCCAATCATTGGTCCACAAATTACCGTTATGATCGAAGGCTACGTTGATCGGCTCCTGAACATTAATGCCGAGCGTCACGCTGGGCGATTGTTGGCCTCCGGCGGCAAATTGACTGGCGGCAAACTCGAGCGCATTGAACGGCAAAAAGAAATCGACGTTGCCGACCCAGAGATTGCCCGCGCTGTCCATCGCCATCCCGCCGGGCGAGAGCAGGCTCAGTGAAGTCATCGTGACGCTGGGTGTAAGATTGCCTCCGATCGCCTGCTGCGCCGGAGTGAACTTGAAGAGTGCCGGGTTCAAAGAAGGTCCGAGGTCGGCAACCCAGAGATTGCCGGCGTGATCAAAGATGATCGAGTTCGGCGCCTGAAAACTCGCGCTCGTAATTGTAATTACCGGCGCCGGCGATCGATCCGAGTGAAGGGCGCGCAATTGGTCCTGGCTGAATTTCAGGATCGCAGGACCCGCAGCGCTTACGACCCACAAGTTGCCGCTATGATCGAAAGCAAGGCCAGTCGGGTTGTTCAGCGCCGGGCTGTGATTGACCAAGTGCGGATTCGGCGGATTGCCGGTTTGTAGTGCTCTTGGAAGATACTCTACAATGGTGTTGACTGAGAGAAAGCAGGAAGGATTCTCCTGACCGGCGGCGGAGTTCGCCAGCCAGAGCGCCTGACGCGAGCCGCTGTATGCAATTCTTGGAATACTTAGTAGTAAAGTTAATACGAAGGCGATCGAAGCAAGCTCTTGCGCCCATCGCCGACCTGGTTGGGCGATACGCAGTAGTATGCTCATCGAGGCCCCCCTGCTCAGTCTGAGCTGCCAGTCTACTTTATTGATAGCAGATAATGCTCAGTTAAAAAGAGGTCGCTCGAGATATTTTCTCACAGGCGAGTAACAGTCTGACAGCCATCGCTTACTAGCTATACTATATCGTAATAGATACTCGTCCGGTGCGGCCTATCCTGATTATAGACCGTCGGAAATTCTACTTACTGAGCAATGATGGCTATACGGACGTTCACTCGATCTCAACTGTTCACCACGAAACGCCAGCTCGCGCCGTCTTTGACGATGTGACCCGCGCTCGGAGTGGCGAAGTGGGTGCCGAATACCAACACCGGCCGATCGCCATAGCGCTCGATAAAGGCGCGGCGGGTGGCGCGCGCCTGTTCGGGAATCGAATCAAACCCGCAATTCCATTCCGGATGCGCGCATTGCACCGGGTGATGCATCAGGTCGCCGGTGATAACCGCGTCGTTGCCGCGCGACGAGATACGCACGCTGAAATGACCCGGCGTATGGCCGGGCGTCGGCTCGAGCCAGACCTCATCGGTAATTCGATGAGTATCCTCGGCGAAAGTGGCGAGTCCGCATCCACGATCGGTCGTACGGAATCGTCAATCGGGTCCTTCGTGAATTTGTCAGTAGCGACTGACCAGTGCGCCCATTCTTTGCGCCCAATCAAATAGCGCGCGTTGGCGAAGGTCGGAATCCATCGCCCCTCGGCCAGCATCGTGTTCCATCCAACGTGATCGACGTGCAGATGCGTGCAGAGCACGTCGGTGATGGATGGGCGGGGAAAACCAGCGCTTTCGAGATCGGTGAGGAAGGAGGTCTGGAGCATATTCCACGGCGGATTCATCCGGGGCTTGTCGTTGCCGAGGCAGGTATCGACGACGATGCGCTTGCCGTCGGATTCGACAACCAGCGCATGGATACTCATCCGGACGCGACCCTTGGAATCGGCGAAATGAGGCTGCAGCCAGGGTTCGCGCTGGATATTCTCAGGCGTCGCGTCGGGCAGGACGAAGGTCGCCTTCGACATAGTTTCCATCTCGACGACCCGGGTGATCTTAACGCCGCCAATTTGCCATTGATTCATAGTTGCTCCCTAACGGTGATGACCGATGATTATGACTAATTAGTATCAGGCGCTGCGACGGATGTGGTAATGCTGCTCGGGTAGTGGCGTCGACGTGTTAACTGGTGAGGCTGCGTGCAATGAGGCGATTAGCTAGGCGGATCAGCAGCGGCCGATAATCCAGATCGCGATTGCGCCGAGCACTTTCAGACCGAAATAGGTGCCGGCAGCCACCAAAGTATCGAAGGCTACATTGGGACGCATCGCAGTTATCCCCTCCAGTTTGCCAGATGTAGGCTATCGCCATTAGCCGCATCCGCCGTGCGACGCAACCGGCGCAGGATTAAAAAATGAAGAAGCCTCTGCTTGCTCAGACCGCATCGACGTCGATCGTTATTCGCGCTGCACGCCTCTCGGATCGGGCCGATCTGCTCCGGCTGATTCGCGCGTACTATCACTTCGACGGGATTCGCTTCCGGCCGGCAAATGTTAAGAAGGCGCTCGGTCGCTTGCTGCAAAGTCGCGCGCTCGGTCGCGTCTGGCTCATGCTGGATGGCGAAGGCGATCGGTTATGTCGTGCTGACGTTCAATTTCGATCTGGAGTTCGGCGGCCTCGAGGGTCTCGTGACGGACTTGTTCATTATCGAAAAGTATCGCGGTCACGGACTAGGCAAGCGCGCGCTCGACGTCGTCGATGATTACTGCCGGAGTCGTGAGATCGGCACGGTCGAATTGCAGGTAACGGCTGAAAATAAGGAGGCGCAGGCGTTTTATCGAAGGATCGGTTTCGAGCAGCTCTCGCGGGTGGTGATGGCGCGCGACGTGCGCGCAGGTTTACGAAGAGCTCAGACGATAGTGGACCGGCTTGATCGCGGCTTAAGGAGGGCGCGAAATTCTTCGCTTCGCAGAGTCTAATTTCAACGCAATTCGCAGACTACCCTTCGAGAGACTTAGGGCAGGCTGCCTACTCGGCTCAGCGGCGCTCCACCTAATATCTCAAAATGACAGAAGGATGTATCCGTTCACGACCTCGGTTGGCGTTAGTTTTCGGCGTCGCCGTACATATCGGCTTCCGGGGCGTAGTTCTCGAAGCGGGTGTACTGACTGAGATACGTCAACTTGGCGGTGCCGGTCGGACCGTTGCGCTGCTTGGCGATAATCACTTCGGCGACGCCCGGCTCCTTGCTGTCCCGATGGTACATCTCGTCGCGGTAGATAAACGCGATAACGTCGGCGTCCTGCTCGATCGCGCCGGACTCGCGGAGGTCGGCCAGCAGGGGACGTCGATCCGGGCGGGTCTCGACCTGCCGATTAAGCTGCGACAGTGCGATTACCGGCACACGCAATTCCTTGGCGAGCGCCTTAAGCGAGCGTGAGATTTCCGCGATCTCCTTTTCGCGCGACTCGCCGGGCCGCGCCGAGCGCATCAGCTGAAGGTAATCGACAATAATCAGGCCGAGGCGCGAATTACGTTCGCGCATCAGCCTGCGGCACTTGGCCTTGAGCACCAGCGGTGAGGTGTCGGAGTTGTCGTCGATATAGATCGGCGCTTCGGACAGGCGCGACGCCGCCTGCGCGAGTTTCGGGAAGTCGCGCTCGCCGAGAAACCCGGCGCGGGCCTTGGCGCTATCGACGCGCGCCTCCGCACAGAGCATCCGGAGCGCGAGCTGCTCCTTCGACATCTCGAGTGAGAAAAATGCGACGCCCACGGGCGGATCGGCCTCAGTCGCCGCGTAGGTCGCGAGATTCAGGGCGAGCGCAGTTTTGCCCATGCTCGGGCGGGCGGCAATCACGATCAGTTCGTTGGGCTGCAAGCCCGCCGTCAGCCGATCGAGATCGGAGAAGCCGGTCGGCACGCCGGTCACCAGCTCCTTACGCTCGTAGAGCCGCTCGAGCAGCGCGATCGACGCGCGCGTGACTTCCGGCATCGTATGGAAGGCCTGCCGGATGCGGCGCTCGGAAATCTCGAAAATCCGATGCTCCGCGGCGTCGAGATATTGATCGACATCGCTGGGCGCGTCGTAAGCGCCCGAAGCAATTTCGGTAGTCGCCGACGCGAGGCTGCGCAGGACCGCCTTCTCGCGAACGATACGCGCGTAATGGGCGACATTGGCCGCAGTCGGCACCATCGCAGCCAACTCTGCGATATAAGCTGGGCCGCCAATTACTTCGAGCACGTTGCTGGTGCGCAGCGCCTCAGTCAGCGTAATCGCGTCCACCGGCTGATTGCGATCGACCAGCGTGACCATCGCGCGAAAAATCTCGCGATGCGCTTCGCGGTAGAAATCCTCCGCGTTGAGAATTTCGATGGTCTGATTAATCGCGTCGTTATCGAGCAGGACCGCGCCGAGTACCGACTGTTCGGCTTCGAGATTCTGCGGAGGAACCCGCGTCAAAATATCGTTTGTTGCTGCCACCGCCGCCTACATCACCTCATCCGAGTACCAAACGGTGATACACGATAAATAGCACGGACTTAAGCGGGTCGCCGACAGTCAGTGTTTATGCAGCATTAATCCACAGGTTTTCCACCGACTGTGGGTAATGGATGCACAGGGTTTATCGACAGGCAGGGGATTGCTGATAAGCGGTCAGCTTTGTGCTGACAACACCTGATCGATACTTATTGAATCCTCGCTTTCGCTCGTGGGCGAATCAGAGCGATCTGCAAATGCAACGGCGGCTTTGAAGGCTGCTAAGGCACGGCTAATTTCCTGATCGCGATGATTGAACCATTCGGTTGACCAAATTCGATGAAAACGCCAGCCCAAGGCTTCGAGGTGCTGCTGCCGCAATTGATCGCGTTCGCGAGTTGTGTATGCTGAATGATAGCTTGCGCCGTCACACTCGATAGCAAGTACCAGACGGCCGGGGCGTTTGGGATGCTTGGCAACAAAGTCGAGGCGATAGCTGGATACTCCGTACTGCGGAATCAGGTCGATTCCTTTTGATTCCAGCGCAGCTTGAACGTCCGCCTCGAAGGAGTTTTCCGGAAATGCTAACTGGCCCGCGTCATTAAATCTTCTGCCTCCGTTCCGCGCGTATTCGAGATAGAGCCGGAGTAGCTCGACCCCTCGCGCCGTCGTTCTCTCAGGATCCATGTCGCGATCATCGAAGGACGACACAACTGTCATGCGGCGGCGTGCCCGTGTAATCGCAACATTCAGGCGGCGCTCACCGCCTTGATGATTTAGTGGACTGAAATTATATGAAAGCTTGCCTTGGCTATTCTTGCCGTAGCCGACCGATAAAATAATGGCGTCGCGTTCGTCGCCCTGTACCCTTTCCAAGTTCTTCACGAAAAAGGGCTCTTTGCTCTCTTCGTTGAAAAATGGCTCAAGATCAGGGCGCGATTTCAGAGTTTTGTCGAGTGCGCCTTCGATCCTCTGAGCGTGCTTGATTCCCATCGCGATAACGCCAAGAGATTCGTTGGGCCGCTCTGCCACATGCTTGAAAATCAAATCAACTACCTTCCGGACTTCTTCGCCGGAGCTTTCTTCCTGGTCCGCTTGCGTAGTCACGAACGGGATCAAAACCTGAGAAACCGCCGATGTTTCACCCGGACTCGGGAAAGTAATCAGTTGATTTCCATAAATATATCGATTCGAAAAGGCGATGAGAGCTTCATCCAAGCTGCGATAATGCCAGTTCAGCAACCAACGTCTTGGAATTATTCCCATCATAAGATCGAGCACACTATCAAAATCAGCGACCGTAGCGGCGGCGGTTCCATCTCCGTCTCCGTCGGGTAAACCGCCAGCGAAGAAGGTAGTTGGGGTAGCTGATGCGGGTCGCCTGCGACCACAGCTTTGGATGCCCGCATAAGCGCCGGAATCGCGTCTTCGGGCAGAATTTGGCTGGCTTCATCGAAGAGGACAACGTCGAAGAATTGGCGCATCGCCGGAGTTAGTTCGCTGATCGAAAGGGGACTCGCGAACCAACACGGCAGCAATGCAGTCAAAACATCAGGGGCCTCGATCAGAAACTCGCGTAACCGAAGCTGTCGTGTAGATCTAGCGAATACCGCGCGCCGGATGGAAGAAACTTGGTCGGGGTGGTCGCTCATTGTTTTCCGCGCATGATCGCGATGCGCATGGTGAACACGATCGACTGACAGCTTGATTCGATCCTCTCAAGCTTGCGAAACCGATCGCAAATCTGCTGGTGGGTGCTGCCATCGAATCCAGCAAGCTTGGTATTCTCTGCTTTTGCCTGATCAAGGCATGATGCGAGCCATGCGTGCTCGGCAAATTTAGACCAAACATTCGATGGGAGTTGGCGCTGTTTTATTTCTTTGAGCACCGGTTCCAGGCCAATGGAAATAAGTTTGTTCTCGATTTCGAGCAAAGACGGTAATCGAAATGGCGTGACAGTGTCAGCTGCGAGCTGCGTTATGAGGCGGTCCAATTGGCCTATTGATTGAGTCCGCAGTGTGGACGCAGTCAGCACTCGATTTAGTATGTTCAGATCGGTTAAAACTTGATCGAGCGCAGAACGGCACGCTGTCGCCTCATCGCAGGTAACTGGAAGGCGTCCCGGCGACAACACGTTCCAGTGATCCAGTTGCGCAAGCGCCATCTTAATTTTCGCGCGAAGCTTCGAAGATGATCTTTCGCCAGCGGTGCAAAGTGCCCGAACCGCTTGGCGTGCTTTTCTATATGCTGGATTGAAACACCAAGCCAAAATTGCCGAGATACGGACCTCGGACGGTGCTAATGCGGTGTACAATGCTTTCAAATCACTCTGAAAAACTGCAGATTGAAAGAATTTCAATGTGCCATCGATGCCGTTCAGCAATCCCAAAAGCGAGCTTAGCTCGCCGATATCGCTAGTATCGGGCAGCGTAAGAACCTTAGTCATCCTTGAAGCAGACTCCAGCAACGCGGGCCAAGATTGGTACGCGAGTCGCCGTGCTATATCAATGGCTTGCTGCGCTGCTGCTCCGGTTGGCAGAGTCGCTCCGGCCCATGGTGAACTGCTCGTTCCGAGAAAGAGATCGCTGAAGCCCTGCAATTGTGTAAGAAGTAGTTGCGTATGGGTGATAGTGTCTGCTGTGAGCACGGCTAATTCAGCGCCTCGCCATCGAACTTGAGACCGCTGATTTGGCGAGATATGCAGAAGCCGCCCTTGTAGTTCAAATGCACTGAGCCCTGACGGAATTTGCGGCTTGCGCATCGACGAAACATGATCGTTGAGATATTTCCGGCGAGCGGCGAAGTCGTGTAATTGCTGCTCAATAATAGGACCGCCGTTCGCGTTTGAAGTCTGCACGAGTGCCAGACTTGACTTGATTTGGGCAGTCACCGATTTTTTTTGTGATGCCCCGTGCATGAAGATCGAGCCCCAAATGTCCCAAGCCGAGCTCATTCAGTCGGTCGAGCACAATATCTAAGGCGGCGCGCTTTTCGGCAACGAACAACACGCGACGCCCTTGCGCAACGAGTTCGGCGATCGCGTTTACGATCGTCTGACTCTTGCCTGTCCCCGGGGGGCCGTGAATCACGCCGCTTTGTTTGGAGAGCACGCCGTCAATCGCGAGCTGCTGACTTGAATCAGCATCGAGCACAAGAAATTCTTTAGCTGGGTCTTTGGAATCCAAGTCGCGCGGGCTTGGCGCGCTTGCGTCCGGACGCAATAGCTCCGCTGCTGCCGGATCACCAGCCAGCGCTGCAATCAGATCATGCGATGCGAGTTGCTCAAGATTATCCTCCAGGTCTTTCGCCATCGACATTTTTTGATAAGCGAAATTGCTCAATACCATACGAACATCGATCGTAAAGTCTTTTATTTCTTTGGCTGCATCTCGAAGCCGGGCATAGATAATTTCTAGGTCTGTAATTGGAGTTTCGTGTTTGGCCTCACTTATTGTGAGCAGATTTTCTGCGGCTATTTTGCAGCCATGCTCGTGCTCAAGGTAAAATAGAAATATTGGATTAATCCGAAGGTCTTCTTCGCGCGGCCTCAAATGCACCTGCGTCCCATGCGTAACAATGGTAACTGGCGCGAGAAGAATTGGCGCTCGCACCGGAGTTCCCTTGTCGGAAGCGGGCCAGGAAGCAAAGCCAAAAGCAATAAATGATGTGTCGAGACCGCGATCCTCCAGATTAGCTTTTGCGATCTTACGAATCGCTCTCGCGCATGGGGAGATTTCAACTTGATCCGCACTTGGGAGCAACTGGCCCAGAGTGACACTCTCGCCATGCAAGTAATTTTCCAAGGACCTCTCTGTTACATTGGCTTAAATCGAGACTTCCAGTCTTTATTTCACGGAAATAAAGAGCCAGTTCCGCGGTGTGAGGTCGATCAATTTCTTGACCCAAGCGTCGCGCGCACGTTTACGGCAGCCCGGCGTTCATACTTACGAGCGATGCATCCAATTTATCTCTCGCTTCCATCTATAATATTTGGTGCATTGTCTTCGTATTAGATCCTTATTGCAGCTAAATGCTTGTAATTATCATGCAAGCGACGTCAATGTCATTCTCTAGCATTTCCGGCGGCGACTCGAAGCACCCTGCCGATGCGTCAATAAAGGCGCTACGCGACCCGAACAAAAATCCCCCGACGTGGGACCACCAGGCGATGCCGCCGGTGAGCGGGCCCGCTCGCCGCTCGCGAT
>CAWCJN010000005.1:0-176447 GCA_963795945.1 uncultured Pseudomonadota bacterium | reverse complement strand
TAGCTGCACAAAAAAAAGCGGTGGGGTATCTGGCAAAACCAGATACCCCACCGCTTTTTGCGCTCTATTGTTTGCAATGTATATCTCTTAAATGCGGGAACCACAGCGCTGACAGGTCCAGAAACCATCCAGGATGGATCGCCTGACAGGCATATCTTTATTACATTTTGCACAATACAGTAATTTGCCATCTGACCACCGGGTTAACCAGTGCCATGAATGGGCCAACATAAAAAATCCTTTCGATACACCAACACGTACTCAACCCAATATTTTGCTGGCTAAACAGCTAACAAGCGGTAACGGTTAGTAATAGCTCTATAATACTCTACTTGCTACAACAATTGTTTAGCTTTGAATATTCCCAGATGTTATACATGGAATATTCCTCTCACCAACAAAGCAACGAAGATAATCAAGCCGGCCAGTAGATTACCATTCAAGTTCGCCGCCATGAGTTTGAGATAGCGTTTCAAATCACCTGTCGCTTGCCGCACTGCTTGTAACACGGGGAGGACGGTAAAGGCGGCGAGAAAGCTGTACCAGGGGAAGACCTGCAATGCGGCATCAAGGATAATGGTGAAGGCATGAGCAGGAGTATTATCGCACCGACGATGCGAGCATTGCGTTCTCCCAACGCCACAATGGGCGTGACTTTGCCAACTTCTGCATCCGCTCGCCAGTGCAGGAAATGGTGGAAGTAGAGGACGGCGGTTGTGTAAAGGCCGATGGGTAGAGAGGCGAGCAGCGCACTGGTCGTGATACTGCCCGACTGGACATAATACGCGCCGACGAGTGGCAGGATGCCAAAGGAAATCAGGATATCTATTTCACGAGACCTCCGCCAATATATGCCAGTCGTAATGGCGGTGCGACATAGAAAAAGGCCAGCAGGAACCCTACGACGCCGAAGGCGAGCGCCCACGGTCGGACAAAGGCGATGATGATACCACAAAGCAAAGCTATCACGAAAAGTACAATCGCGACTCCGCGAAACGCTTTGAACGAGATGGAACCGCTCATCAACTCCTGTGAGCCAGTGGCAAGCGTGGTACCTTGCGGCATGAGTTGTTGTGCTGCCTGATCGGTACCTTCGCTAAAATCGAAACCGTCGTTGATGACATTGGCGCCGAGGTGAGCCGCTAATGCACCTACAAAGGTGAGCAGAAACAATCCCCACTGAAATGAGAATCCTTGCTCCCATGCGAGTACAGCGCCGATAATCACAGGGACGACCATGACGGGCAATGTGCGTGCGCGTGTTTCTTTCAGCAATAATTGCAACTGGTTGATTTGGTCGTGTCCTCTTCGCCCTGTCTAGCAGGAAAAGTTACTTCTGTATAGAGAGGAGTAGTTGTGAGATTAGTGATGGCAGCCATTGGATGTGCAATTGAACGGCAGCCGTTGGAACTAGCGAAGAAATGTGGCAGCTACGGCGGATTTTTCCCTCAGTCGTTGACGAATAGCCTCGCTTTTCTCTCACCAATAATATGAGCATGAGCAATAGCTTCCAACCAGTTTGCTGGTTGTTGTGGTCCGATGAATAGGCCAACGTGCGGATTTTGCGCAAGTTCGCCAGTTTGCGCGACGATGTAATGAAGGTGGCATACAGGGTTAGACCTGCATCTTCTGTATCGTGCAACGGTTTCTCCGCGTAAAATGTGGATGTTGCAAAAGGTTGTCCTTCAGATTCTGAGCGATAACGAGCGTATTGTACGCTGCCAGAAATTCATTGATAGTATCACGGGTAATCGTATCCATTCGTTTGTTCCTTTGTTCATGGTAGACGGCGATTGTTGTCTTAGTAGCAGTTGGGCTTCTGTATATATCATAGGATATGCGTACCAGTGTGTCAGTGTGGAGTTTTCCATCGTTGTTCAAAAGGAATTGACCAACGCCTTGTGTACAAATACATCAGTTTACTGTATACGACGCTTTTTATGCATTAGATGTGTTTTAAAGGTTTTTTAATGAAAAATAACCGATAAGTACTATGTATCTGGAAATATGTGGTAATATAATCAAGGTTAGGCATCTGGGGGAGAGATAAAACCATCAATTTTGCTGACTTTGCCAGTTAAAATTTAGAGAGGAGTACGAATTACCTCTGACGCATTTCATGCAATTCTACGAATTGTAGTGTTCCTACCCAGAAAGTACTACGCTTATTCAGTAAGGCTAGCTTTTTATGCATAGCTGTTTATACTGTATCAGGTTATAGTTGGAGGGTAGGGTAGAAAGATAGAGATGGTCATTGCAAGAAGAGCGAAATATATTAGTGGATGTGCATACGTCTATTCCAGCAGGACAGCAATATGCACGGGTACGTTGGAATACTCAAGAGAGTGGTGCGGCCTTTGATCGTAAGAAAAAGACCTATCTCACAGAAGAGGCGCAACAGTTTAATCTTGACGACTTCTACAATTTTGAAGCTGGCGGGTGGGTCAGCGCCGGCGGGCAGCACAGCAATGTTTTCGGCCTCGTGCCGTGGTTGACCGCTCGCGGATACAGTGAATTCGTGACCCACTGGATCGTGCCGAGTGTGTTCTGGGTCGCGGGGATTCTGATTATGGTAGGTCTCGTCAAGCGCATCTTCCGACCGACGCGCCGCGAGCTCATCATTGCCCTCTTTACCGGCTTTTTCGTGACGTACTGGGTTTTGACGATCGTTGGCACATCTTTCCGAGGCCGCGGTCAGAATCTCATCTGGCCTTGGCATCTACCGCTGACGCACTAGCGGGACGTGCGACCTTCGTTGCGAAGGGTGGGCAGCGAAAAGGAAGCGTGAGCTAAGATGTTCGCTCTCGTTCGAACAATAGGTGGTTTTCTGATCGGTGGTATCGTGGCCCGTCTGTTCGGCATCCTCAGCCGCCTGCAATTTGCGGCGACGCCTCAGGCGAAACGCACGACCCGCCGGAATTTCACGCGCAATGCGGCCCTTGGCGCAGTCGTCGTCGTCCTCGCCGAGATCGGGGCCGGTCTTTACTACTTCGTCTATCCAAACAAGACCGGCGCGTTTGGCAAGCCATTGCCCGTCTCGAAATCGAACGTTCCACCGGTCGAAGGGACGCCGTACACCGAGGTAGAAGGCAAGTTCTACATCATTCACAACCACGATGGCGTCATGGCACTCTACTGGAAGTGCGTGCACCTCGGTTGCACGGTGCCCTGGAAGCCGGCTGAGCATCGGTTCCACTGCCCATGCCACGGCAGCATCTACGACTACGACGGGCAGCGCGTGGCCGGCCCTGCGCCACGATCGCTCGATTACATGGGCGTGACGGTCCAAAAGAATGGCGATCTGGTCGTCGATACCGGCAAAATCACGCAGCGGGCGCTTTACGAGCCGAAGCAAGCAACGCCGTGGAACTTCTAAGCGTCAGTCGTTCCTCGATGACTCAAGTGAATCAGATCAGACCGGAGTCGAATTTCGGAATCGACCTTTGGGCACGAGCAGAGGAGAGTTGAAGCGTGGGAGCAGTTCAGAAGCTAGCGACCGTGGTGATCGTTGGCCTCGTCGGTCTCGCCACGCTCCTTGTCGTCTATCTCGCAAATGAACCGCACCGGCGCGCGACCGACACCCAAACCCAAAAAGAAGTCTCGATCCAGCGTGGTGTTGACATGTTTGTCCAGTATTGCGTTGCCTGCCACGCCGCAAATGGCGCGGGACAGTTGGCCGGCGACACGTCCGTAGGTCATCCCATCCACATTGGACTTCCACTGGGCGGGATTCAATCCGCTATCGATCTCAACCAGAAAGGCATCAACGGAGAGGGAACACCGTGGCCAGGTGGATTGTCAGCCCGCGCCCAGTATCTCTACAACACCATTTACTACGGCAAAGGTTGTGACGCCGCTGGCAATAACTGCTTGATGCCCGACTGGGGAGCGAGCGGGCAACTCAACGAAGACCAGATAAACGACATCGTCACGATGATCCAGAACGTTGACTGGAACTACGTCTTCAATCAGGCCATCGAAGCCAATGGTGGCAGATGGCCCACGCAGACGGGTTTAAGCAGCGCGTCGTCGGCGTCGCCAGCGGCGGCCACACCGGCCGCGGGCTCGCCATCAAGCGGTACGGCCACCAGCGTCACCGTGGACCTGGAAGACATCAAGTTCGTCCCCACGTCGTTTACCATTCCCGCCAATACCAACGTCAAGGTGACGCTCGACAACAAGGGCGCGCTTCCCCACAACTTCTCGGTCACGTCACATGACAATGCCAAGGTCAAAGACCTGAACGTCAACGTGACCTTGCAGCCCGGCCAGAGTCAGACGATCACCATCAACGCCCCGGCCGGTGATTACTATTACTTCTGTGATGAGCCGGGGCATGAAGCAGCGGGCATGCATGGCGTAATGCACGTAACGGCCGGGGCATCTCCGGCGGCCAGTCCGGCCGCTCCAGGTGCCAGTGCTCCGACGAAGGCCACGGTCGAGCTGGAGGACATCAAATTCGTCCCCAACTCCTTCACCATCGCCGCCAATACTGACGTTCAGGTCACGCTCGCCAATAAAGGCGCGCTGCCGCACGACTTCTCGGTCACAGCCCACAACAACCCGAAGGTCAAGGACCTGAACATCTCGGTCACCTTGCAGCCAGGCCAGAGCAAGACGATCACGATCGATGCCCCAGCTGGGGACTACTACTTCTTCTGCAATCAGCCGGGGCATGAGGCAGCGGGGATGCATGGCGTGATGCATGTGGTGGCAGGAGGGAGCGCCGCCAATGGGCCCGCGCCCGCCGCTCAGCCGACCCAGGCCGCCGGCGTGCCGACGAGCGTAACGATCGAGGGAGTCGATATCGCTTTCCAGCCAAAGGCATTCACGATTCCGGCCAATACGCCGGTCCAAGTCACGTTCAAGAACACTGGGGCGCTGCCGCATGATTTCAGTATCAACCAGCTCAACATCCATGAGACGCTGGCGCCCGGCAAGTCGGTGACCTTTACGATCAAGGCGCCCGCCGGCACCTATCAGTACTACTGCAATGAGCCGGGGCACAAGGCGGCCGGCATGGTCGGCACGATGACCGTCAAGTGAGGCGAGTAGTGTCCACGCTTCAACCGAGGCCGCATGGAGGATCACAATCATGCTGATTGACAATCTTGCCAATTACGGTGTTCTGTCCGACACCATCGAGGTCTTTCTCGCGATCGCGATGATGCTCGGCGGCATCTACATCACCTACCTTGTCCAGAAATGGGCGGACAGGGCCGGCGAGCCGCCGCCAGCCGCGAATCTCGGCCAAGGTGGCGCCGCCGATCGCTACGAGCAGACATCGATGCGTGGTTGATCGCGGTCCATGACGTCCCCTCGATTCGAACGCCCCGGTTCGTTTCAAGCGAACCGGGGTACCTTGTCTCTACCGCGATCATCCATGAGTTCAGGAACGCGTTGATGGCCCGCAGCACGGAGCCCAAAATCTACCTCTGGTGCGATACTTGCCGGCGTAGTTTCGATCCCGACGAGGCGCCGGACAATCGCTGCCCCGTCTGTGCCTCACCTGTCCGCGAGATGAGCCGGTTGACCGCGATTGTCCGTGGCCTGATGTCGAACGAGCTCGTCGCCTCCGAAATCAGGACCAAGCATCGCCAGCTGATTCGCCTGACCTGGACGCGCAATGGCATGGGCGAGCGCTACTATCGCGTCCTCTCCCCTGACATGCCCTACAATCGCTTCGAGGCTCGCGTCACCGAGCTGCTCTGCCGCGGCGCCGAAGAAGGCTGGGTTCGCTTCATCTTCCCGCCAGCCCCGAGCAGTGACGAATCGGCCTATCGCGTCGAATTCGAGAGCGAAGAGCGCTTCGTCATGGAGCTTCAGCGCCTCGTCGAGAAGTAACCAGCAACCCGCATTTCACCATCGCGTTGAGATTGAAACTGCGAACACGGGAGGGAGTGCAATGGTCGATGCGGAGATGACACCGCGCGAGCGTGTCATAGCGGCAATCGCTGGGGCGGCCGTCGATCGGCCACCGGTTAGCCTGTGGCGCCATTTTCCCGAGCGAGACCAAACCGCCGCCGACTTGACCGCCGTCACCGTCGAGTGGCAGCGGCGCTACGGATTCGATCTCGTCAAATACATGCCGCCCGGTGACTACCCAACGATCGATTGGGGCGCCACCAGCCGCTACGAAGGCTCGCCTGGCGGCACCCGCACCACACTCAAGTTTCCCGTCACTCAGCCAGCCGATTGGCCCAAGCTGTCAATGCTCGATGTCGAACACGGATTCAACGGCGTCATCCTCGATGCCGTCCTGCAGACGAGAGCCGCACTTCCGAGCCATGTTCCTCTGCTCCATACGGTTTTCAGCCCGCTGACGATCGCGATGAAGCTCTCGCAGGGCAAGGCCATCGACCATCTTCGCGAGCATCCGGCTGAGCTTCACGCCGGTCTTTACACAATCACCAACGTCACGGCGGCAATGGCCCAATCGTCGATCGAACGCGGCGCCGACGGTCTCTTCTTTGCCACTCAATGCGCCGACTTCAGTCTCCTGACTGAAGCTGAGTATCGCGAATTCGGCTTGAACTACGATCTCCAAGTTCTGAACGTGCTCTCCAGCGAGACGATCAACATCCTCCATCTCCACGGCGAGCAGCCGATGTTTGGCCTCCAAAAGCACTACCCGATCCAGATCGTCAATTGGCATGATCGCCACGCCGCTCCCGCCCTCAGCGAGGGCATCAGCCAAAGCGGCCGCTGTGTCGCCGGTGGCATCAACGAGCGCACTATCGCCACCATGACCTCGACCGAAGCCGCGCACGAGGCAACCGACGCCATCGCCGTCACCGGCGGCCAACACCTGATCGTCGCCCCCGGCTGCGTCATCCCAGTCGCCACCCCCGAGGCCAACATCGAAGCCGTCGCCGCCGCCGTCCGCGCCGCCGCCGAGAACTAGGCGGGTCGGTGTCGCTTTGCCGTTGCCCATGCCATTCTTCGGAAACCACTGCATAAGCGAGTTGCCGCACCACTTCCCTGTCATTTCGAGCCGGACTCCGGCAGCGAGAAATCTCTCGGTTCCATTAGCCGCGAACGACGATGAGAGATTTCTCCCTTCGGTCGAAATGACAGGGAGGCTAGGCGGTGACCCTTTCACCTTGATGAATCCTAGGGATGATGACCAAGAGTCGCGGTACAATCGAGCGGCTGGGGCGAGGGCCGAGCGCAAAAAACTACCTACGAGAGGTCTGGTCGATTGAACACAGCCATCACGCTCGACGGTGAGCATTTGACCCGAGATGAAGTGGTCGCGGTCGCTCGCGGAAATGCCAAGGTCACCCTCGATCCTTCGTCGTATCCTCGCATCATCGAATCGCGCCAGATCGTCGAACGGCTCCTGGCAAACGAAGCCCGCGTCTACGGCGTTACCACCGGATTCGGCGCCCTCAGCCACGTCACCATCTCTCCGGCCGAGAGCCGTCTGCTGCAAGCGAACTTGATCCGGTCACACGCGACCGCCGTTGGCGAGGCCCTGCCAGTTGAGACTGTCCGCGCCGTCATCCTGCTTCGGGCCAACTCGCTCATCAAGGGGTATTCTGGAGTCCGGCCCGCGTTCATCGAGGCTCTGCTGGCGATGCTCAACGCTCGGGTCCATCCAATTGTGCCTAGTCAGGGCTCGCTCGGCGCCAGCGGCGACCTTGCTCCCCTCGCCCACATTGGTCTCGTTCTCATTGGCGAGGGCGAAGCGGAGCTCAACGGGCAACGGCTACTTGGCGGCGAAGCACTTCACCTGGCAGGTTGCGCGCCGTTGCCACTTGAAGCGAAAGAGGCGCTCGCCCTGATCAACGGCACCTCGGTCATGACCGCCATCGGCGCTCTCGCCAGCCATGATGCTGACTTATTGCTCGATGCGCTGACTTGCGGCGCCGCGTTGACCATGGAAGCCCTTCAGGCTCGCACCGCCCCGCTCGCTCCCGAGCTGCATGCAGCCCGGCCACATTCCGGTCAGATCGCCGTCGCCGCCCGACTGCGACGCTTGCTCACTGGCAGTGCCAATCTCGCAGAGCCGCCGCAACGAGCCAGGGTGCAAGATCCCTATTCCGTCCGCTGCGTCCCCCAGGTCCTTGGCCCGTGTTGGGATGCCGAGCGTTACGTCTCGTCTGTTCTGGCGACCGAGCTCAATAGCGTGACGGACAATCCCCTCTGTATCCGGGAGACCGGTGAAGCGATCTCCGGGGGCAATTTCCACGGGCATCCAGTCGCTCTTGCCCTCGATTTTCTCAAGATCGCCGTGGCCTCGGCCGCCAACATGGCCGAGCGCCGCAGCTATCTTCTCCTGACTCCGGAGCTGAGCGGCTTACCCCCGTCGCTTGCGGCCGAGCCGGGCCTGAACTCGGGACTGATGATCACCCAGTATGTCGCAGCCTCCCTGGTAGCCGACAACAAGATTCTGGCCCATCCCGCGAGCGTCGATTCGATTCCCTCGTCGGCCGGGATCGAGGACTACAACAGTCTCGGCACCCACGCCGCCCGCCATTTCGCCCGGATTGTCGAGAACTCGCTCAGTATCGCCGCCATCGAGCTGCTCTGTGCCGCCCAAGCCGTCGATCTCCTCCGGCAAAGCCGGCATCACGCCTTAGCTCCGGCCACGGCAGCGATCCACGACGCCATCCGACGGCAATCCCCGTTCGTCAGGGAAGATCGGTCACTTCACGCCGACATCGGCCGGATCGTTGCCTTGATCCGCAGTGGCGAGCTGCACGACACCGTCGAAGCCGCCCTCACGGTCGCCGCCACGGTTGGCAAGGAGTGAATCAGTGAGTGCCCTCGGTTCTCCGGCCGCCGGGCCGCGCCCGGTCCGTGCGCCACGCGGGACGACGACCAGCTGCCAGGGCTGGCAGCAAGAGGCGATCCTCCGCTGCCTGATGAACAACCTCGACCCCGACGTCGCCGAGCGCCCGGACGATCTGATCGTCTACGGCGGTGCCGGCCGGGCCGCCCGTTCCTGGGCGGCCTTTGACGCCATCGTCCGCTCACTTCGGAGCCTCGCGAACGACGAAACCCTGCTCGTCCAATCGGGGAAGCCGGTCGGCGTCTTCCGCACCCACCCCGGCGCCCCGCGCGTGCTGATCGCCAACTCGCTCCTCGTGCCCGCCTGGGCCACCTGGGAGGAGTTCTGGCGGCTCGAAGGTCTCGGCCTGACGATGTACGGCCAGATGACGGCCGGCTCCTGGATCTACATCGGCTCGCAGGGCATCATCCAAGGAACCTACGAGACGTTCGCCGAGTGTGCCCGCCAGCATTTCGGTGGCTCGCTCGCCGGCCGCGTGGTTCTCACCGCCGGGCTCGGCGGCATGGGCGGGGCGCAACCGCTCGCGATTACGATGAACGGCGGTGTCGCTCTTGTCGTTGAAGTCGATCCCGCTCGCGCCGCCCGCCGGGTCGAGGCTCACTTCTGCGAAGAAATCGCCGACGATCTCGACGACGCGCTGGCCAAAGTCGAATCGGCGCGCCGGTCCCAGCGCCCACATTCGATTGCCCTCGTTGGCAATGCGGCCGAGGTCTTCCCTGAGCTGCTGAAACGCGGCTTCGCCCCTGACATCGTCACGGACCAAACGTCGGCCCACGATCCGCTCAACGGCTACGTGCCAGCGGAGATCAGTCTCGCCGACGCCATCGCGCTCCGCGTCCATTCCCGCGACATCTACATCGACCGCGCCTACACCAGCATGGCCGCCCATTGTCGAGCCATGCTCGAATTCCAGCGGCGGGGCGCCGTCGTCTTCGACTACGGCAACAATCTACGCGGCCACGCCCTCAGGGCCGGCGTCACCAATGCCCTCGATTACCCAGGCTTCGTGCCGGCCTATATCCGTCCGCTCTTCTGCCAAGGCAAGGGGCCATTCCGCTGGGTCGCCCTCTCCGGCGATCCGTCTGATCTCGCCGCGAC
This sequence comes from uncultured Pseudomonadota bacterium, assembly GCA_963795945.1. GTDB lineage: Bacteria > Desulfobacterota > Binatia > Binatales > Binataceae > JAJPHI01. The sequence goes on along the minus strand of CAWCJN010000005.1, from coordinate 166,552 downwards.
AGACGCCGCGCTCTTGGAGACATTTCCCGACGATGCCCACCTCCGGCGCTGGATCGAGCTGGCCCAACGCCACATCCCATTCCAAGGTCTGCCCGCTCGGATCTGCTGGCTTGGCTATGGCGAGCGGGCCAGGTTCGGCCAGGTCTTGAACGATCTGGTCCGCACTGGCAAAGTCTCCGCCCCGATCGCGATCGGCCGTGACCATCTCGATTCCGGCTCAGTCGCTTCGCCCTACCGTGAGACAGAGGCGATGCGCGACGGCTCCGACGCCATCGCCGACTGGCCTATCCTGAACGCCTTGCTGAATACCGCATCGGGTGCCACCTGGGTCTCAGTCCATCACGGCGGCGGCGTCGGCATTGGGTACGCGATCCACGCCGGTCAGGTCATCGTCGCCGATGGCACGCCGGAGATGGCAACGCGGCTCGACCGCGTTCTGACGAACGATCCGGGGACGGGTGTCATTCGTCACGCTGACGCCGGTTATCCTGAGGCACTGACATTTGCCACCGAGCATGACGTCCGCATTCCCATGACCGATTCGAACGGGGCGAGCGAAACATGAATGACGCCCAGGACGAATCGCTCGGCCAGCAAACGCTCGATGCCTATCTCTCCGCGCTCGCGTCTGCCCGGCCCGCTCCTGGCGGCGGCAGCGGTGCCACCGTCGCCGCCGCAATTGGAGCGGCCCTCGGTGAGATGGTCTGCAATGTCACGCTCGCCCGGCCATCTGCGCCAAACCGCGAACAGCTCGAAGCGCTGCGCGAGCGGACACATCGCCTGCGCGATCAGCTCCTCAATTTAGCGACCGACGATGAGTTGGCATACGGTCAGTACCGCGCCGCCACGCGACTACCGAAGTCAACTGAGGTCGAGCAACAGCAGCGACGCAAAGCAATTCAGGCGGCCCTCCATGCAGCGTCAAATGTCCCGCTTGAGCTCCTTCAGGCATGCGCCGATCTCATCGACGTGTTGATCGAGATCGCCCAACTGGGGAGCCGATCGGTCGTCTCGGATGCCCAAACTGGCGCCTCTCTTGCCGCCGCCGCGGTCAAAGCGGCGGAGTTGAATCTCCGGGCCAATGCCACCTTGCTGGAAGATCAAGCGGTCGCCGACGGTCTCATCAGCCGGTTCGCATCGATCGCCCAGACTATCCCATCTCGCGTCGATTCGGTCGATGTGGCGGCGACAGGGCAGTGAAGACGTGATCTTGGCCGGGAGCTCGACCACCGGGCAGCAGCCAAGAGCGGTTGTTCTCGTCAGCGGCGGTCTCGATTCGACGACCGTCCTTGCCATCGCCAAAGAGGCAGGATTCATTCCTGCCGCACTGACCTTCCGGTACGGTCAGCGCCACGAGCAGGAGATCGCCGCCGCCCGCCGCGTCGTCAAGGCCTTCGGGATTGACGATCACATCATCGCTGAGATCGATCTCCGCGCCTTCGGCGGCTCCGCGCTGACCAGCGACCTTGGCGTGCCCAAAGACCGCGACCTTTCGCGCTCCGATGCATCGATCCCAATCACCTACGTGCCGGCCCGGAACACGATCTTCCTCTCGTTCGCCCTCGCCTACGCCGAAGTCTTGGCGGCAAGCGACATCTTCATCGGCGTCAACGCCCTCGACTACAGCGGCTATCCTGATTGCCGCCCCGAGTACATTGCCGCCTTTGAGCGAATGGCGAACCTGGCGACGAAAGCTGCGGTCGAGGGCAAACAGCGGATCACCATCCACACTCCGCTCATGACCCTGACTAAGCGCGAGATCATCCAGCGCGGCGTCGCCCTCGGCATCGATTATGGCCTCACCCTCACCTGCTACGATCCTTCGCCCCGGGGGGAGGCCTGCGGTCATTGCGATGCTTGCCAATTGCGCCTGCGCGGATTTGCCGAGACAGGGCTGATTGATCCCGCACCGTACCAAGATCAATCGACTCCAGCACCGCCCTCAATCGGGTAAATCAATCAGCACTACTTCGATCGTCGCGAGTCCAAACGGTCGCAGAGAAACCGTCAGCTCCGTCGTGGGATCATCGAGGTGATGATCGACCCGGTCGCGAAATCGTGACGGATCGAACATCGCCTGCTCCGCAGTCGTCTCGTCCAGCAGACGAATTGTTCCCGACCGAAACGCTGGCATCGCCAGTCGCACGACCTGCGATTCATCACGAAAGCTGGCCACGAGCACCCGTGCCGTGGCGGTGCCGCCCGCTCGATACTTCAACGCCAGAACGTCGAATTTGAGCGGTTCTCGCACCGTGACCGGCAAGAGCGACGGATTGCTCACCTGTCCAACATCGGCGAAGACATGGAAGATGGGGAAATGGGCGCCCGGCATCCAGGGGAAGAGATCGTCACGGTGTTGCCCGTCGGTACGCTCGATCACGCCGCGCCAGCCAGTTGTCTCGAAATAGGTCAGCGACTCCGGCGCCGCCTCCGCCAGCCGCCGCAAGCTCCCTATCAGCCAGCCTCCAGCCAGCAGCGAGACCTGACGGCGATCGACCGAAGGCGGCAGCGGGTTCGGATTGCGCGGCTCGGGTCCCGTCGCGTTCGGATTGAAAGGTGGCCGCAGCGTGATCGGGCCGACGGCAAGCGGCCGGCCATCGGCGATCGCCTGCGCGCTCTGTACCGTCAACGGCTGCGCCGCCAGCGTTTCCACGAGCGAGGCGTTGTCAAACGCGTGGACCTGCGGATTGAAGCCATAGCCGACAACGTCCATCGATTCCAGCGGCAACGTCGCCCGGTTCAGCTCGGTGAAATGGGCCCGGCTCCCTCCGCCGATCGGCGCATCGCCAACCACGCCTGGCAATTCGGCCCGGGCTCGCTCGATCACCGGCTTCGTCGTCACCATGCCCGTGCGGGGAAAGACAAGGACCCGAGCCAGTGATGGCCGCACGTGGCGCATTGCGGCCGCGAGCTCGGCGATACCCCCGCCGCCGTCGGTCGCAATCAGCTCCAGCTCAAGCGGTACCCCGATGTCTTGCGCCACGCGCGCCCCATAGTCCAGCCGGTGCCGCCATTCGGATTTCGTGAGATCGAGGGCAAGCCGAAGATGCGCCAGATTGAGCGCTCGCAACCACCCAAGCTGGAGTGATTCCGGCAGCACGCCATGCCCAGCAATGGCAAGTCCCACGGCTGGCAATGAGCCCTGGCGCTTTGAGCCGATTTCAATGTCAAATTCCGGCGCCGCGTAAGCTGCTTGGGGGGTTGCGGCGGGCTGACAACCTTCCCATCGAACCGTGATCTTTTGCTCGACCCGCTCTCCTTGCTCGATCACGGCTGGGAACGGACATCGCAGCGGCGTACTGTAGCTCTTGTACGAGGCATCAGTCCAATTCCGCTGATCCTCCATCTCGAAGATGTCGCCTTCGAACGAGACGGTGAGGTGCCCGTCGCCTCCCTCGTACTCAATCGCCGTCATATCAACGAATGGTTGATGCGGAGAGATCAACCGCGGGAAGCGCCCCTCGACCGATCCATTCGGTGTCACCACCCGCGCTTCGCGGCCAGCCAGGCTCATTGGATGAAGCACACAAAACCCGATCCGGTTCTTCAGAAATGTTCGCCGCGCCTCGCCGGCAAGCAAGCAAGTAATGACGCCATCAGCGGTCCCCGACAGACTGCCCGTCCAGACGAAGTCAACCTCGTCATTGACATGCTCCGCCATGAACTTGACCGAGAAGCCGTCGTCGTCTTGCGTAACCACATAGCTGGTAAATCGAGCCGGTATCGTGCCCCAATTCCGATCGCGCACCGCCACATAGATTCGGCGGACGACCTCCTCACCGCCAACCGAGATATACCGGAGATCACCTTTCTCTAAGACCCCGCCCAACGGCCCAGCCCGGACGAGCCGCCGTTCAGGCAATGGCTCATCTACGCCATAGCGAATCACGCGCGCTGGCAGCCGATGCGTTCCACGCATGCTTCCTCCCTCGATTCCCGCGTATCGTCAGCAATCAAGCGATATGAGTTGCGGCGTTCCGCCCGCGCGCCGCGTTAGCGGTTCATTTGAGACGTGGCCCGCTCGCGGATGTGATCGAGCTTTCGCTGCAACCGCGGCCGGCTCAGCACGTCCCGATTGACGACGTGAGCCGGGACGGTCCCAGCCGCCAATGCCCGAATCGCGTCGATCACGCTGCCGCCGACACCGGCCGCAAACTCGTCGGTCCAGCACAGTCCGTGCGGGGTCAGGATGACATTGTCGAGTGAGAGCAATGGATCATCCGGATCGATCGGCTCTCGCTCAAATACATCGAGCGCCGCGCCTTGAATTTGTCCAGCTCGCAGCGCGGCCGTCAACGCCGCCTGATCGACGATCGCGCCTCGCGCCCCGTTGATCAAATAGGCCTCGGACTTCATCAACGCCAATCGCTCGGCATTGATCAAGTGATGCGTCTCTGGCGTCAACGCGCAACAGATCGCAACGTAATCAGCGGTTCGCAGCAATGTCTCTAGGCCGACCATTTCCACCTCGAGCGCTGCCGCGTCGACCGCCGACCAGTACGGATCATGGGCGAGATGACGCATCTCGAACGGCTGGGCCAGCCGAAAGACTTCGCGGCCAATGTTGCCAAAGCCGATGATGCCGAGCGTCCGACCGGTCAAGCCAGTGCCCATCGCATCGAGTTTCCGCTCCCATCCTTGGCCTGCCCGGGTCATTCGGTCTTTGACCAGCAAGCGCTGGCTCAGGGCCAGTAGCAACGTCAGGATCGCCGTCGCCATCGGTCGCCGGACACCATCGGGGGTGGTCGTCAGAATCACGTCGTTTCGCGTGCACGCTTCGACATCGACCCCATCGTAGCCGACACCGAAGCGGGCGATCAGGGCCAACCGCTCGGCTCCGTCGAGCGTCGAGCTCGTCACTCTCGGTCCCAAAACGACAACGGCGTCGTAGCCTTCAACTTGGTCGAGCCGCAGCTCGCTCGCATAATCCGGCATACCGGAATAGAGCTGGAGCGCGAACCAGACCAGCAGGTAAAAGATCGCCGGAATCTCGATTAATCGGAAGAACCAAATCGTCGTGATTCGGCCGCGCGGGAATAGCACGAAATAAGCGCCGAGGACGCCCCCGATCGCCCCGCTCGCGCCGATTACCGGAATCCACGAGCCCGGACCCATTACAACGGTCGTGAGTCCGGCGACCACTCCCGCCAGCAAATAGAAAATGATGAAACGCAGATGGCCCATCCGCTCTTCGACCGCCGGGCCGAAGATCAGCAGATAGAGCATGTTGCCGGCGATATGCAGGAGACCGGCATGAAGGAACGTCGAGGTTACCAATGTCGCGAGGACGCCCGGTTCACGGTCGAGCGGATGCGCCCCCGCAATTATCGCCGGGACCATCGCATAGTGAGCGAGATCGATGCCGCCGCGCGCGGCGAAATGGATCTCATAAGCGAAGACGGCGAGGTTGACCACGATCAGTAGGACCGTCGCGGATGCAAGGCGACGTGCAGCTTCGTTATCTCGTAGTGGAATCATCGCGAGGGCAGGTTAGCTAGCGCAGTTGAGCGGAGCGAGTAGGGATCATTTTGGAGTTAAAATCGGGATTCCTCGCGCGCCAGACAAGGACAGACGCGCGGGAATGACACAAGTAGCGTGGGCACAAGGAATTCAAATTGACCGGTTATTACTGGAGGAGGTTGTGAACGCCGCGCGGGTGTGCGAAAGAAGGCAGGGTTCCGCTTCCGTAATAAATCAAGGAGCGAAATTATGGAGATAACCAAGCAAGAAGTGACGGTGCCGGTCGGCGCTGAAAAGATGCCTGCTTACGTGGCGCGGCCCGCGAGCGGCGGCCCATATCCGGGACTAGTCGTGGTGATGGAGGCGTTTGGGCTGAACGGGAATATCAAAGCGATTTCTGATCGATTTGCGGCGGAAGGGTTCGTCGTGATCTCGCCGAATCTTTATTTCCGGCAGCCCAACAACGTTGTTGGCTATGACGATTTGCCGAGCGCGATCAAGCTGATGGGATCGCTGACCGACGATCAAATCGTTGCCGACATGACTGCGGCGATCAATTTTCTGAAGGAGCAGAAGGAGGTTAAGCCGAAGTTCGGGACGACCGGCTTCTGCATGGGTGGCCGGGTCGCATTTTTGACGGCGGTGCGCAATTCCGACGTTAACGCGACGGCGCCTTTTTACGGCGGTGGGATGACCCGTGCAGGTCAGCCGGGCGGTCGTGCGCCGATCGACGATGCGGCGAATCTGAAGGGGCCGGTGCTCGCCTTTTTTGGCGGCAAAGATGCGTTCATCCCGGTCGCAGAGGTAGATAAATTTCGTGACGCATTAAACAAGGCCGGCAAGTCGGGCGAGGTGGTGCTCTATGCCGACGCCGATCACGGCTTCATGTGCGACGAGCGTCCGTCGCACCATCCGGAGCACGCCAAGGAGGCGTTCCCGAAAACCGTGGCGTTTTTCAAGAAGAACCTGAATTGATTGAAACAAGAACAGAGAAGGCCGCGAACATCCTCCGTGGCCTTCTCCACGATATCATTTCTAAATGTAGCTCGCAGACGCCCTTCGACAGACTCAGGACAGGTTACCTGCTCGGCTCTGATGGATAACGTTCTTCGCTAGTATCCGTTCGGAATTAAGGACCCTCACCCGCGCGCGACAAGAGCCGCGCTTGCACTCTCCCCTCGGGGCGAGGGATCCGAGAGAAAGCCAATCATTAGTTAGCCTTTATGCGGTGCGAGCTAGGGCCGATTGCCAGAGCGCGACGGTTTTGGTGCGCAGCTCATCGAGCGTGCCGTCATTCGAAAGCATCTCGGTCGCGTGCTTGCGACGCTCGGCATCGGAAAGCTGCGCGCGGATGCGGGCCTCGGTCTGATCGGGCTTGAGTCCGCGTTCAAGCTCGACGCGTTCGATCACGCGCTCCTTCGACGCGACCACCAGCCAGATTTCATCGAAGAGCGGTTGCCAGTTTGCCTCGATCAGCACGGCGGCCTCGATCACGATTGGTTTGCGTTCGCCCTCGGCCCGCAGCCCTTCGACCATCTCGCGCATCCGCGTGAACATCTTCGGATGCACGATCGCGTTGAGCCGCTGGAGCGCGCCGGGATCGCCAAAGACGATCGGACCCAGCTTCTTGCGATCGATTGTACCGTCAGACGCGAGGATACCTTCGCCGAAAGCCGCAATCATCTCGGGATAGGCGGGACCGGCGGGCTGATAGATGGTATGGCCGACTTTGTCGGCGTCAATAATTGGCGCGCCGAGCTCGGCGAGAAATTTCGTGACGGTACTCTTGCCGGAGCCGATTCCGCCGGTGATCCCGATCGTGAGCATCCACTCGCCTCGCGAAAAGAAACTGTCTGCACGTCTCACTTCGTCACTTCCATTGGCACTGCTTTGGCGATCGCGAAGGAACACGAATCTAGCGGCAGGCCAGGATTCTTCGCTTCGCTCAGAATGATAGAGAGGGCGTTCATTTGAAGGCGACGCCCGAACCGGTTACTGGCCGCGCGTCGCAGGTTCCCATTACGATGGTTCTGCGTTGCATCATTAGCTGGCTTCCCTGTTCCACGCTTGCAAGTTGTAGAGGTAGCTGAAGAAGCCGCCGCGGGAAAGCAATTCGTCGAAGGTTCCATCCTCGGCGATCGTTCCATCGCGCAGCACGAGAATCAGATCGGCGTTCTGAATCGTCGATAGCCGATGAGCGATCACGAGCGTGGTCCGTGCGCGCATCGCTTCGCGCACCGCGGCCATCACCAGCGACTCGGTCTCGGCATCGAGCGCGCTGGTCGGTTCGTCCATGATCAGGATGGGGGCGTCTTTGAGCAGCGCCCTCGCAATCGTGACGCGCTGGGACTCGCCTTCGGAGAGACTATGGCCGCCTTGCCCGACAATTTCGGCGAGGCCGCTCGGCAGCTTCGCGATGAGCGGATCGAGTCGCGCCGCATGAGCCGCCTCCTGAATCTCGCGAGCGGTCGCGTCGGGTCTGCCGAGCGCGATATTCGCGCGAATCGTCGTGGCGAGCACCAGCGGCGGCTGCAGAACCGTCGCGATATTGCCACGCAGCGAACGAAGGGTAGTGTCACGCGTATCGACCCCATCGATCTTGATTGCGCCGGATTGCGGCTCGTAAAAGCGCATCGCGAGACTCGCCATCGTGGTCTTGCCTGCACCGCTCGGTCCGACAATCGCGATCGTTTTGCCCGCGTGCGCCTTAAAGCTGATTCCTTTCAGGACGGGATTAGCCGGATCGTAGCCAAATACTACGTCGTCGAACTCAATCTCGCCGCGCACGCGGGCCAGCGCTCGTGCGTTTGGCCGGTCTTTGACTTCAGGTTCGATCTCGATCAGCTCGAAGCATCGCTTGAGCCCGGCCTTCGCGCTCTGGACCAGGCTGTAAGTTTGAAAAAGCTGATTGACCGGGACATAGAGCGAGGCGAGATAAGTGGTGAAGACGATCAGATCGCCGATCGTGATGGTTCCGCTCATCACGTGGCGTGCGCCGATATAGATGACGGCCGCGGTGCCGAGCGCAATCAGCGCGTTGACTCCGCCCGCGTAGATCGTCTGGAAAGTGTAGAGCTTGAGCGATTCGCTCAGGCTCTCGCTGCTGGATTGCACGAATTCCTGAAACGACTCGGCTTCGCGAGTGAAGGCCTGCACGACGTGGATCGCAGCGAGGGCCTGATGCGCAACCGTGTAGAGACGGCTTTCCTTGACGCGCGCGCCGGTCGCAAGTGTATCGATGCGACGGCTGACGCCGGCGATCAGGATGAAGAGCAGTGGAACCACGCCAAGCGCTGCGAGCGTGAGAACCCAATCCATCTGGATCATCACGACGAACATCGCCGCGAGCATCACGCCCGCTGAGAGAACAGGGAATAGCCCGTTCATTGCGATCGTCTGAAGCGACATGCTGTCGTAGGCAATTCGCACCATCAGATCGCCGACTTCGCGCCTTCGATGAAATGAGAGCGAGAGCCGCTGAAGGTTATCGAACATCTGGGCGCGGAGTTCGTTGACCATCCGCTGACCGATCGCGATGGTCACGTAGTTGGTGACGACATTGAGTACGCCGAGCACAAGGTACAGCACTATCAGCACGAGACATGCGTCGATGAGCAAGCTGGAGGGGGAGAGAGTTGAAAAGGCTTTCCAGTTCAGGGGCGCGCCGCGCAGAACATTGTCGATGACAATTTTGAGCGGCCACGGTTTGGCGACCTCGATCAGGCTGGTCGCGCCGATCGCGAGGACAACAAAGAGGAGTGTCCGCAGATGTGGGCGCATCCGGCGCAGAACCTCGCGATAGAGTCCGTGACGGCCCATCAAGCGGAGACCTGTTCAGCCGGAACAATTTGATCGCTGTACGAGAGGGCCTCTTTCGCCGCAATTTCCACTAATGGACCAAGCAATCGCACGTCACGTATCAAAGCGGCGAGGCCGATTGCGATAAGGCTCCAGCCGAAGACCAGAACCAAGACAAGCCAAGAATTAAAGGCGGTATCGGTGGTGAGTGACACTATCGTAGCAATCACGACGAGAGCGATGAGCGCGATCAGCCGGACAAATCCTCGTGAAGCTAGCCGCAACCTCCATCCGAGCGTGCAGGGATCGTCGCGAGTGGAGAGGAAATTGATGGTTGCGCGCGCGCCCGAGTCGGTATCCAGCCGGAGGTCGTAGGGTTGATAGCCGTCGGAGCGAATTACGCGCGCGCTACGCTTTGCCAGCGCCCAGCGCGTCCGATCGATCAAATTGTCCATGCCGCGTTCCTCGTGCGGTTTGGCTTCGAACGGCAGGACGATTCGTCCGTGGGTTTGAAATCGCGCTTGCCGGCGCTGCGTGGGATTAAGCGCTTTCGCGAGCGAGACCTGGGATCTCGATAGCCGGGCGAAATTGCGCACTAGCGGGCCGAGCAGGCATAGCAAGGCCAAATAGATCCGCGAACGAATATCCAAGCGCGAGCGAGCCGGCGTGCTGATTGACGCCAATCCAATCGCGCTGAGAAGCGTGAGAAGAATCCCGGCTGCGCCGATTGCCGCTAGCGCGGAACTCGCCATTAAACCGAACAGGACCAGCACAACTGACGCGACCACCCATCCAGTCAACAGTGGAACCTGTATCGCAAGCGGAAACTCGCTGCCGCGATAGAGGCTTTGAAACAAACCGCGACCGAACACGCCGTAGTAAATCCGCGCGTCCGACCCGAACCATCGCGCTAGCCAGCTCTCGCCGCCGTAAATGGACACGCCACTGCGCTCAGGATACTTCCGCGCGAGCATCGCTTCGGCATAGCCGTACCCGAGCTGTTGGTGGAGGTAAGCCGCGATAGTGGCGCGGCGGCGATGGAACACGGCGGCGGCGGGCGCATAAGCCAGCTTAAACCCGCGCTCACGCAAGCCCCACGAGAAATCGACATCATCGCCGGCGGTGGTGAAAGCCGGATCGAATGGCGCGGACGGCAGCTTCGATTTGTCGAGCGCCATGCTGCATCCGCATACCTGATCGAGTTCGTCGTCGCTCGCGCGAACTTCGCGCGGAGCGCCTGGGGCGCTCGCGAGGGCGGCTTCAAGCGCCGAACTTGGTTTGGGCGGGAAATTCTGTCCGCCTACGGCGACCGCGTTCTCTCGCGTGATAGTCTCGACTAGGTGATAGAGCCAGTCGTGATCGGCCTCCGCGTCGGCATCGAGGAACGCGACGATTCGATGCTGGGCGGCGATGATTCCGGCGTTGCGAGCGGCGCTCAATCCCTGATGTTCGAGCGAGAGGAGCCGGACGCCGGCGCTCTTCGCGATTTCGGCGGTGGCATCGGTGGAGCCGTCATCGACCACGAGCACTTCGTAATATGGATAGTTGAGATCCTTCAGCGATTCGAGACAGCGCTCGAGTGTTGCGGCGGCATTGTAGGCGCATACCACGATTGAGGCGGTGGGCGGATTGGTCAGCGGCGGGGGCAATGGTTTTTTGAATGTCGCACCAACAGCGTCGAAGGCGAGCTTGCGTTTGCGCTCGCGCGTGACGAGGCCGAAAGCCCAATCTGTGATCTCAGCTCCGCCGGTATGCCATTCATCGGTGAAGGCGAAAACGACAAATCCCGAAAGGCCCAGCTCGAATGCCGCACGCGACTGCCACGCAAGCAGCTCCGCTTGATGCGCCTCGCCTTCGCGAATGGTATCCATGCCGGTTTCGCTGAGAATCAATGGGCGATCATAAGTTGTCGCGAGCAGATGAGTCAGGTAGCGGCGGAAATCCGCCTCGCGATGGAGATAGACATTGAAGCTGACCAGATCGAGAAAATTCAGGTCGAGATATTCGGCTGACGGATAATTCGAGTAAGTGAACAAGCCCTCGGGATCGTTCTCCTTGCCGAGATCGTAAAGCTCGTGCAGAAATTTGCTGACGGCGCGCGGCCCGTGCCATCGGACGATATCCGAGCGGATTTCATTACCGAGACTATAGGCAAAAATTACCTCGGCGAATTGGCGCATCGTGCGCACGCCCTCAATGATCGTTTTGCGGATATCGCGCATCATCTCCGGTGAGTCGAGAAACGCCATGTGGAACGGCCACGGCATCCCGACCATCAGACGTAATTCGTGTTTGGCCGCGAGCTCGAACATCCACGGGGGAGGGGGAACATAGGTACGGACAAGATTGGCGCCTAATTCACGCATCAGCGCGAAATCGGCGTCGGTCCGCTCCGGTTCGGGATAGCGCTCGCCGCGCGAATTTGGGGTGAACGGTCCGTAAGAGACTCCGCATGCGAAGAACTTTTGCGCGCCGTCGTAGAGATATTTGCCGCGCACGATCAGCCGATGCATCCCGATGAGCTAAGCGGAAACCCGTGGGATGCGCAACGCGGCTTTTAGCAGTGATGCGGTTTAATCGATAAAGCGGTTTTCCTAGAATCGTTACAAACGATGAGCAACGAAATTTCGACGATAGAAGCGGCGAGCGGCTTTGTTCGGGTCAACGGATTGCAATTGCATTATCTCGATTGGGGCGGCGAGGGAGCGCCGATCGTGATAGTTCACGCGACCGGCTTTCTGGCGCGGTTGTATGGGCCAATCGCAGAGGCGCTGCGCTCGATCGGGCACGTGGTCGGCTACGATCAGGCTGGGCATGGGGATAGTGATCGATTGGAACCCGATCAGGTCTCGTGGTTTCGTACAGCGGATGAACTCGAGGCGTTTCTCGTTGAACGGGGACTCACGGCGGTGCGCGCGTTCGGACATTCCGCCGGCGGCACCGCGATCGCCGCGGTCGCGCGCCGCCGGCCTGACCTGATTTCGCGTGCGATACTGGTCGAACCGGTGATCATCGATCCTGCCGATCCGCGCGAACGGCCCAACGATCTCTATGAACGGACGCTCAAGCGCAAGCCGTCCTTCGATAGTCTCGAAGCGATGTACGCGAATTTCGCCGCCAAGCTCCCGTACTCCGAGTGGCGGCCTAATGTGCTCCGTGACTATTGCGAATACGGCACACATAAAGACGCAGACGGTCGGCGGATTTTGAAGTGTTCGCCCGAAACCGAAGCGCGGCTCTATCAGACAGCGCGGGATTTCGATGGGCTAAGTCATCTGCTGGCGGTTGAGATACCAATGCTGATCGTGTTTGGCGGGAAGAGTGATAGTCCCGGTATCGGATTCGCCGAGCAAATCGATGACAAGGCATCGACGCGGCGCAGTATTACTATTCCCGATGGGGGACATCTGCTGCCGATGGAAAAGCCGGACGAAGTTGCGCGGGTCGCATTGGAATTTTTCGGGCAATCGCTCACATAATTGTGGCTTCAGGCGCTTGGCATTGCCGCATCAATTATGGTGATCGGCCATTCAGGATTGCGAGGGCTTCGAGCGTGTATTCGCCGGGTTGTCGCCAAAGAATTAAGGGGGCTTCGATTTGAGCCGTGACTCGCGCGCCCTTGCGCGCCTCGATCAGGACGGCGCTGGCTGGACTGTCTGCGAACGAATGCACGAAACGCAGCCGCTTGGGTTCAAGCGAGCGCGACTTCATCTCCACGATCAGCTCGGCGGCGCGTGGAGCGGTGAAGATCAGCGCGACTTTGCCGCCAACGCACACGTATCGAGCGGCCGCTGTGAGAAAATCTTGAAGTCTCGCGCCGCCGGTTCCGCGCGCAAGCCGTCGGCTTGCATTCGGACTTTCGCGACCGCTGAGCGGTGCGCGATAGGGTGGATTTGCGACTACGTAGTCGAACGAGGCGGGCGCTGCGTCATCGATTTTGCGTGCACGCAGGTCGGCTTCAATCACCTTCAGATTAGAGAGGCGGTTAAGTTGCGCGTTTCGCTTGGCGATCGATGCGAGCTGTGGTTGCAACTCGATCGCAATGACCTCGCGCGGATTACGAAGCGCCGCAATGATTGCCGCGATCACGCCGCATCCGGCGCCCAGCTCAAGCACCCGATCGCCGTGGCGACGCGGCCGCGCAAAATCTCCAAGCAGGATTGAGTCGATCGAAAAGCGATAATCAAAAAGCGGCTGGACGATATTCAGCGCGCCGCTTAAGATTGCGTCGAGCGATTCTGTCTGCGCATTGATATCCATGAATCCAACCGAGAAAGGAGCACATTATGCGAGGCTTTTTCGCAAAGCAGGCATCTTTCTCGGCAAGGGCAATGTAGCGCGCGCGGTGGCTGTTCTCGAAGAAGGGCGAGCTTTCGCGGAGCAACAAGGCGACCGTGCGATGGCGCGCCGCTTTGCAATCGAAGTCGCACGGGCAGGCGCATCTCCTTCGACAGCAGATAATTAAGAGTCCTCGCTAGTGGAGCGAGTCTTCGAGCGTAACGAGCAGGCGAGTCTGCGAGCTGCGTATAAAATAAGATGGCGAAATCTTCTCGCGACTTGACGATTGTCATTTCGTACTTAGATTCCTCTCATAAGACGCGACGACACAAAGAGCTTCGGAGCGCGCCTAATCAAATTAGAGAGTCACTGACGGAGGGATCGCTTAATGGAACTGAATTACGTAAATGGCTGGACGGGCAATGGATGGTTGTTTGATCGGATGAACGGAATGCTCCGCGACTCCAATACAACCGCTAAGCGGATCATGCCGGCGGCCGATGTCGTTGAAGAGAAAGATACTTATCGCTTCTATTTCGAGGCGCCCGGGCTCAAGAATGACGCCTTTGACGTACGGGTTGAAAATGGCGCGCTGATCATCGAAGCCGAGCGCAAACTCCCTGAGTGGCCGAATGATGCGCAGGTGCATGTAAGCGAGCGGAGCTATGGAGCGATCCGACGCGCTTTCGAGCTGCCTGAGGATGCTACCACCGACAAAGTGCAGGCTTCCTATCATGACGGCGTGCTCGAAGTGACTGTCGAGAAACGTCCGGAAGCCAAGCCAGTAAAAATCCAAGTCAACTAACAAGTCTGAGAGTTTGAAGGATCGCGCTTCGATGAGGCGCGGTCCTTTTTATTTATCTGCTACTGGACGACGATCGTCATCTTCATATCGCCGTGACCATAACCGCAGTAGTGATCGCAGATTGCTTTGAAAGTGCCGGCAGTCTGTGGAACGACGGTGACTTCGGTGAGCTTGCCCGGCTTAATATCCATATCGAGCTTCAAAGGTCTAATCAGAAAGCCGTGCGTGGCGTCCTCGCTAGTGATTTGTAGCGTAGTAGCGACTCCTCTTTTCAAGACAATGCGGTTCGGTGAGAATTGGAACTTGCTCGCGGTGATTTTGATCACTTCCGGTTGCACGACCTCCGCGTGGACGCCTCGCGCAAATAGAACGGCGGCCATACTGCTGAACACAATCGATAACAATAGTAACTTCCTAATCTGCGTCATTAGACTCTCCTATGGCAGTATGACCTTTGGTCATTTGCTGAATTCCCGACAATCCGCCAAATTCCGACTTCGTGAGCTGCACATCCTCGATTGTCAGCGATTGAGCAGGCTGCTTCGCATCTCCAACGAGACGGATGCCCAAATCCTTGAATGGATCCGCTCGATCAAACGGCTGCGGCTTTTTGTCGACGTTATTTGCCGGATCGTTGAAAGCGAAAATCAGAGAGCGTGCGGCGTAATGCCGAATCCTTCCTCGCTGCTGAACGTCGTGCCGATGAATATGCCCATAAAGGACGCTGACGTTTTCGTAGGGCGCGAGCAGGTTCATCACGTCGTCGCCGTCGCTGGTGAACCATTCCCATTCCGGTTTGAGATCGAATAGCGGACGATGCGTGAAGACAATAATCGGGGCAGTTTTGGGAAAGCGTGCGAGATCTTGTTTCAGCCACGCGAGCTGTTCTGCGCCCACCACGGGACGGCCGTGGGAGACGTTGTCGAGTGCGACGAAATGGACGCCGCGATGATCGAAGGAATAATGCGTCTCGCCGAAAAACTCGCGATAAAGTACGCCCCCATCGAGCGCCGCGTCATTCTCGCCTGGGACCATATGCAAACTGGGCGTTTTGAGGCGTTGAGCGATGATTTTGAACTGCCGCATCCGCTCGGCATGAATCTCTTGCGTGGGCGCGTCATGCGTCAGGTCTCCCGTAAAGATCACAAAGTCGGGTCGGTGCGACGACTGATTCATCAGCCGCACCGCGCTCTCAAAAGCTTGCGTCCCGAGCGGGTCCGGCGGCCCGTCGAAGCCCACATGGGGATCGCTGAACTGCGCGAACGTGAAACGAGCGGGCGCTTCACCATTAAGGCGTTTGAAAAAATCACCGAGCGGATCGGCGAGCGCGGGCCGCGCCAAAAGCGGCGCGAACTGATACATCACACCCATTCCGAGAGAAGTTCCTGCGATTTTCAGAAATGAGCGACGATCTAACTTTTCCTTCATCGAACTACCTCCGCAGAAATCTGATTAGCCGCGGTGAGCGTTACGCGACTTGCCCGATGGGCAATCACCTCGCTCGCATCAATGCGGCTCAAGCGATAAGACCATCGCAGCGGAGATAAATTCCCGCTAGCGAATTGAACGAACGGGCGGGAATAAAGGGATTATGTGAACGATCCTACTCCCGTGGAAGTGTCCGACGAGGACGGGGATAAAGCTCCTTGCTACGAAAGGACAGGCGCTTCGAGGTGGCGGTGCTGCCGCATCTCGACGCCGCATACAATCTGGCGCGATGGCTGATGCGCAACGAAGCTGATGCTGAAGATGCAGTGCAGGACGCCTGCCTGCGCGCGTTCAGATTTATCGGGGGTTTACGCGGCGATGATGGCAGGGGCTGGCTGCTCAAGATCGTGCGCAATTCATGTTACTCGCGGCTTGAACGAACTCGTCGGCGCGAGGGCGAGACCGAATTTGACGATGAACTGCATTCCTCTGACGCTGAGCCGTCCGACCCAGAGGCTCTGCTGGCGAATATCCGAGACGGCGCCGCACTCCGCCGCGCAATCGAAGAGTTGCCGCCTGAGTTTCGCGAGGTGATCGTCATGCGCGAACTCGAAGGATTGTCGTACAAGGCGATCGCTGAAATTATCGAAGCGCCGATCGGCACCGTAATGTCGCGGCTGGCGCGAGCGCGTGGGCGGATCCAGCGCGCACTCGCGACGACACTGCCGACGGAGTCGTGACGTGACCTGCGAAGAAGCACGCCTGCTGCTCCATCCTTATCTCGACGGCGAACTCGAGCTGATGCGGAGTCTCGAGATCGAGCAGCACCTCCGTGACTGTACGGCCTGCGCGAAAATGGCAGCGGAGCTGCGGGCGTTGCGTTCAGGAATAGCTGTCGCTGACCTCTATTACTCCGCGCCCGCGCGGCTTGAGGCCACTATTGGTGCGATGGGCCGTCGAGGCGATCGTCAGCTTTCTCAGAGCCGCCGTCGATGGCCGTTGTACGGCGCCGGATTGGCTGCGGCGGCAATCCTACTAATCGGGCTTCTATTGGGCGGGCTGATCAGACATCAATCAGTCACCAATGATGTCCTTGCGCGCGAGGTCGTGACCGACCATATCCGCTCACTGATGGCAGGTCATCTGACGGACGTGCTCTCGTCGAACCAGCACACGGTCAAGCCGTGGTTTGAGGGCAAGCTCGATTTTTCGCCGATGGTGATTGACTTGTCCACGCAGGGCTTTCCGCTAATCGGAGGACGGCTCGATTACCTTAACAATCATTCAGTAGCGGCGATCGTGTATCGGCACGGGGCGCATCCGATCAATCTGTTCGTCTGGCCATCGCCAAAGATTCGCGATTCGAGGCCGGCTGCGGAAACTCACAATGGCTATAACGTCGTCCACTGGAACGAGAATGGTGATGCATATTGGGCGGTTTCGAGCGTCAATGCAGAAGCATTAAATGAGTTCGTCAGCGATATTCGGAAAACGCAAGCTGCCGCGAATTCCAGTCGCTAACGGTTGCGGCCTTTGAGTGCGCGCTCGATTTCCCGCTGAGTGGATTTACGCGCGATCGCTTCGCGTTTGTCGTAGAGGCGCTTGCCCTTGGCCAATGCGATCTCAACCTTGGCGCGACCACCTTTGAAATAGATCTTGAGCGGCACCAGCGAATAGCCGCGCTCGCGCACGCGTCCCCAGAGTCGCTCGATTTCCCGCCGATGCATCAGTAGTTTGCGCGTGCGGGTCTCCTGATGGCTAAACTGGCCAGCGGGCGCATATGCGCCGATATGGACGCCATGCAGGAACATCTCGCCATTCTTGACCCGCGCGTAACTGTCGCGCAGGTTGACGCGATGACCGCGCAGAGATTTCACTTCGGTGCCGGTTAATGCGAGGCCGGCTTCCAGCGCTTCCTCAATAAAGAAGTCGTGCCGCGCCTTGCGATTATCAGCGACCAGATCGTAGCCGTTTTTGGACTGTTGTAGTTTTTCTTTCGCCATCCGCCAGTTTCAGTTTAATGGCGGATGCCCCGCTTGAACAACGGCGTTCATCAGGTCCGGGCGATGCTGGTCATCTTCCCGCAACAAACTCTTCGTCTTGACTGACTAGGCCGTTAACTTTCGCGCAACGCCCTTCTGATAATTCCTTCATTCGCCATTTCATAGGGAGGAATAGGAAAATGAAAGATCGAGGAAGGGGCAGGGGATTATTCTGGGTTGCGCTCGCCTCAGCAGGCGCTTCGATGGCAGTTTTCGCCACCGGCATGGCGCGGGCCGGCCAACCGTCGGCGGAGACCACCACCACAACTACGCCGATCAAGCACGTCATATTGATCATCGGCGAGAACCGTACCTTTGATCATCTGTTCGGCACATTCAAACCTAATCAGGGCCAAACCATCTCCAATCTTCTATCGAAGGGTGTCGTTAATGCCGATGGCACTCCGGGGCCGAACTTTAGTTTCGCGGCGCAGTGGCAGGCGAGTGATACGTCAACATATTCGATAAACCCGACGAAAACTTCTCCGTATTCGGTTCTGCCCGACATCAACACTGATAGCACGCCGACGAATCCATATTTCTCGTCGGTTTCTGAGGCAGAAGGAGTCGAACCAGCTCTGTCGCTGGGCGACTATAGTCTGCTAACGATTGGCGGCAGCGGCTTGCCGAGTCATTCGATCGACACGCGATTCGGCGCTTCGCCCCAGGATTTTCTCGATGGTCCGTTCAACATCTCAGCCTTTATCTCTTACGATGATTATACCGGCAGCCCGGTCCATCGGTTCTTCCAGATGTGGCAACAGCTTGATTGCAGCATTAGTGCGGCAACTTCAAGCAATCCGAGTGGTTGTCAGTCCGATCTATTCCCGTGGGTTGAGACTACGATGGCGCCGGCAGCAACGGTAAGCCGCAACCGGTTCCATTTACTGATCAAACGACTAACGAAGGCGCGATCTCGATGGGCTTCTATAATGTGCAAGAGGGTGACATGAGCTATTTCAACTCCCTCGCTCATAACTATGCGCTCAGCGACAACTATCATCAGGCGATCGAGGGTGGCACCGGCGCGAACCATCTGGCGATCGGCTATGGCGAGACGCTCTTTTATACCGATAGCAATGGCAATCTGGCGACGCCGCCGTCGAACCAGATCGAAAATCCCGATCCGCAAGCTGGCACGAACAATTACTATACTCAGGACGGCTATAGCGGCGGTTCGTACATCAACTGTTCGGATACGACGCAGCCGGGAATCAAATCGATCGCGAGCTATCTGCAATCGCTGCCATACACAGTCTGGAATAGCGGCAACTGTCTGAAAAATGCCTATTATTTAGTTAATAACTACAATCCGGGTTATCTGAGCGATGGCACTCCGGCTCCGCTTGGCTCAGATCAATTCACTATTCCGCCGACTAAGCAGCGCAATATTGGCCTAGTGCTTTCGCATTATAACGTTTCATGGAACTACTATGGCGAAGGCTGGGCAAACGGAACTGAAACCGGCGAGCAAAGCACCTTCTGCAACATATGCGATCCCTTCCTTTACTCGACGCAGATTATGACCAATCCATCATTGCGCGCGCATAATCAGGATATTCAGAATCTCTATTCGGATATTAAGAGCGGCGCGCTGCCATCGGTCTCGATCGTGAAGCCGGACGGACTCCTTGACGGACACCCGGCATCTTCGAAATTCGAGTTGTTCAAATCGTTCACCAAGAAAATCATCAACATGGTTCAGGCGAATCCGAAGCTGTGGGCTGACACCGCGATCATGATCACAGTCGATGAGGGCGGCGGCTACTATGATTCGGGCTATGTGCAGCCAATCGACGCGTTCGGTGACGGGACGCGTATCCCGATGCTGGTGGTATCACCGTACTCGAAGGGCGTCGGGATGGTGCACTCCTATACTGACCACGTATCGTTCGACAAATTCGTTGAGGCGAATTGGGGTGTGTCGCCGATTTCCTCGACCAGCCGCGATAATCTGCCGAATCCGGTGCAAGCCGCCGGCGTGTATGCGCCGAGCAATGCTCCGGCAATCGGCGATTTGATGGACATGTTCAACTTCGGCGGCTGAGCCCAGTCAGTCGAGTTGATTGCATAAAGGGCGGCACGGAGCCGATTCCATGCCGCCCTTGTTTTTTGCGATAACAGTCAGACAGAGCGGTCGTGCCACCCCGCAGCGCTTACCACAATTCCTTCGAGGCGAGTCGTGCGCCTTCGGCCATCGATTGAAATTTCGCCCAGGTGATCTTCGGATCGACTGAATGGAATCCCGCGACGGTTGCGAAACCACAGTCAGTGCCGGCGATCACATTTCCGCGTCCGACGACGCGAGCAACGTTGCAAATCCGTTGTGCCACGAGTTCGGGATGCTCGATAAAGTTGCTGACCGAATCGATTACTCCCGGGATCAATACCTTGCCGGACGGCAGTTTCAGGTCTTTGAAAACCGCCCATTCGTGCTCATGACGCGGGTTGGAGGCCTCATATGAGATTCCTGCGGCGCGCGCCTTGAGCACGATATCGAGAATGTCGCGTAACGGCACGTCGCGATGGTGCGGGCCTTCGTAATTGCCCCAGCACAAATGGATGCGCACCTGGTCCTCGGGGATTCCACTAAGGGCGTGGTTTAGCGCCTCAACGTGCATTTCGATGTTCTTGCGAAATTCCGCGAGGGAAGCGTCGGGAAACTGGATATGTCGGCCCATCGCAAGGTCCGGGCAATCTACCTGCAAGATAAACCCGGCCTGATGGATTGCCTGATATTCAACCTTCATGGCGTCGGACAATGCAGCGAGATAGGCCTCATGGGTCTTGTAATGTTGATTGGGCAGAAAGATCGAAATGACGCCGGGGGAGGCGGCGCTCATAAAAGTCTCGGTCGGTTTGGCGTCGGCGATCGCAGCCTTGAGATTTGCGATCTCGGTATCCAATCCTGAACGATCCTTGTAGGTGACTGCGCCGTTACAGGCGGGCCGCTTGAGTGTCGAGACCGGACTTTGGCTGAATACGCGCTCGCCATATTCCGGATAATCTGCGAGATCGCCGATTCCAAAGAAGCCCTCGGCGACGCCGCCGAAACCGCTCAGACGATCCTTTGGGTAAGTAGCATAGGAAGGCTCCGCGACCTCGCCGTCATTGACGATATCGACCCCGCACTCGATCTGTTTGCGGACAATCGCGGTGGTCGCCGCCTTGACGGCCGCATCGAAGCCGTTCACGTCTTTCAACGCGCCACTTTCTTTTTGTTCAATCAACGGCAGCAATCCGTCGGGACGCGGCAGGCTGCCGGTATGCGTGGTCAGAATTCTTTCGGTGCTCTGTTTCATGCTCGTCTCCTTCAGATCGCTAACCGAGAGGCTCGCTGAGATTAGCGCCACAACTCATTGGAGGCGATGCGCGCGCCTTCGACCATCGATTGAAGCTTGGCCCATGCAACTGCGCCATCGACCGCCGACGATCCAGCAATTGTGCCGAAGCCGCAGTCGGTTCCGGCGATGATATTTTCGCGCCCTACCACGCGGGCAAGATTACCGATGCGCTGCGCGACCAGCTCGGGATGTTCGACGAAGTTCGTCACCGAGTCGATCACGCCCGGAATCAAGATTTTTCCGTCGGGCAATTTGACGTTCTTGAATATCGCCCATTCATGTTCATGCCGCGGATTCGAGGCTTCATAAGAGACCGCCTGCGCGCGAGCTTTGAATACAATGTCGATGATGTCGCGTAGGGGAACGTCATGGTTATGGGGACCTTCGTAATTGCCCCAGCAAAGATGAATTCGCACGCGATCCGGAGGAATATCGACAAGCGCTTGGTTAAGCGCATCCACGTGCAACTCAATCGTCTTGCGGAACGCGGCAAGGTTCAGGTCCTTGTAATGGACGTGACGGCTCATCGCGAGGTCAGGGCAATCCACCTGGAGAATAAAGCCCGCTTCAACAATCGTCGCGTATTCCGTTTTCATCTCCTCGGCGATCGCGCGCAAATAGGCCTCATGCGACGGATAATACTTGTTGCTGAGGAAGAAGGTCACAACGCCGGGTGAGGCGGCGCTGAGAAAACTCTCCGCCGGATGGGCTCCGGCGAGCGCAGCTTTGAAGTTCGCGAGATCGGTATCGACGGCTGCCACGTCTCGATAGGCGAGCGGCCCAGTACAGGCCGGCCGTTTCATCCGCACCCCCGAAGCGCCCATCCCGCCCGCGCTAGCACGGGCATAATCCGGGAAGTCGAGCATGTCGGCTCCGCGAATCGGTGCGCTACGTTCGCTGCCATCGAAGCCGCTCAGCCGATCTTTAACGTAGGTCGCATACGACGGTTTACTCATCTCGCCGTCATTGACGATATCGATGCCGGTTTCGAGCTGCCGCCGGACAGTTTCGATCACCGCGGCTTTAACCTGTGCCGCTAAGATCGCCGTATCGAGCGCCGCTCCGTCCTCTTTTTGTCGCAGCAGCGGCAAAAGATTGGCGGGACGCGGCAGACTACCGGTATGGGTTGTCAGGATTCGTTCGGTGCTGCGCTTCATCGGAGTGACTCCTTTGCGCGGCAAACCTTAGCGCGACAACCGAATATCGGCAAAGCCTGGCGCGAGAAACACCGGTTAAGATTCGAGCAGCCTCTCAGGTCGAAAAATTAAAATAGGCGCTCGTTCAGCTGATGGATATCTGCTCGATGTCTGGCGAGTATTTCTGTGCCGCCCGCAATTCGGCACGGCTCGTCCCGAGGATTTTGAGTGTCGGCAAAAGGGCGCGCGCGACGAAAATTCGTGGACTGATTCCTGCGCCTGAGGAGCGCAGCCGTTCTTGGTAATCGGGAATCAAGCCATCACCGGGCATTTTGAAATGCGCAATTACCAGAGCGAGATCGGCTAACGCGCCCGGCCGATCCTCGTCTAATTCCAACTGGATCAGTGCTCGATAGAATCCTGCATGAGCCGCCTCGTCGCGGCTGATAAAAGAGAAGATTGATTCGAGAACCTCATCACCCTCGTTCCGCGCCAGCTCTTTCTGGGCTTTGTAGGCGAGGTAAGTGGCGCTTTCCTGCAACGCGCCATAACAGGCCATCTGCCGCGTGGTGGCGAATGGGAGACTCCACGTCTTGAAAAAAAGACTGGTTTCCAGTGAAGCGATTTGCGCTGGAGAGCGCAGTCCGGAGCGGAGCAAATATTCGCGAAAGGCGAGGCCGTGTTTGGCCTCTTCGTAACTCCAGCAGATCTGGAACCAGGCCGCGCCGAATACCTCGCGCGTCAGCGCAAGTCCGTTGCTGCCATAATCGGGAACGTAGAGCTCTTCCGCACAGAAGGTCTCGAGCCGAACCGCTTTGCGCTCGCTGTTTCTCGAGCTCTCGAGTTTATTCCAAGGTATGTCGTCGAACACGCTCCAGCGACGTTTGCGCTCGGCGATCTGAAAAAACTGTAGGTAGGTGTTGTTGACCTTCTCGCGAAAACTGCTGGAACTATTCATTGCTCGTCCTTTTAATCGAAAGACAACAAGCGTCTCACGAGGAGATGGCGAAACTGCCGTTCGATGTCCCCCGTTCCGGCTACATCGGACGGATGATTAATAATACGCGTGCGGAACGAGGACTGCTATTATTGCGCCTCGATGAAAAGAATTGATTCTCGAAAAGAGTTACAAGAGGGCGCCGCGGAAGGGTTCGTCGCGCGGCGGTGGGTACTGCAATAGATTGATTGCCCATCGGCGCGCCTGTTTCAGCGCGTCTTCAGCTCGTTTGAACAAACGCTCACGCTGCATCGTGCTCCAGACATAAACATCTACTGAAGGCTCGTCGGCGAGCGTCACGTCGATCATCCAATCTTCGAGCTGCGGACCACAGATCAGCAGTCGTAGGAGGCGGCCATGATCGAGTACGATCCCCCGAGCTTCGCGCGGCAGCCGAAATTCTTCTTTGATGCGTTTTACGAGGCGGGCGGGATAGTGCTCTTCCGTCATCGATACGTAGGCCCAATCACCTGATGGGGGATTGGCTGCGTGCGCAATTCGCAGGTTATTATCGGTTAAATCGTCTTTTGCACGATCCTGATTGTAATCCTTCGCGACGGTATAGAAGCTCATCGCGACCGGCAGTTGCGGTAGATCGGTTTCGGCCTTGATCTGACGCGGCTTTTTGAAGGTGGTTTCAACCCACCATCGATTTTCCACGTTGATTTTCTGAGCCATGATCCGGATTTGGACTGTGTCGCGCTACAGCGATACGCGCGGGGGCTAGCTTGCTCGCTGCCTGCGGTTGGCGCGCCGCTGTTGCGGAGTGGCGCGGCCGGAGGAACGTCGCCGTCCGGCGTTAACGCGTCGCGCCATCGATACTCGTCGCTTCGCCACCTGCGAGGCTCGTTGCTGGGTGCGTGGTTTGCTCAACCTTTTCAAGCCGCGCACCATGCGTAAGGTGAACTCCTCGGCCTTTCGTTCTGCGTCAGTCCAGAAAAGATAATGAGCAAGCTCGTGATAAACGGTTTCCACCCACATCCGCTCGCTCTTATAGATTCGTCCGCGTTTCCAATTTTCGGGATGAATTAGGTGGATTCGGCCATCTTCAAAGGTTTTGCCGGCGGCTTTACCCCAATCAATATACTGATACCACTCGATTCGCGCCGGTTTGACGGCATAATAGCGGCAAAAATCGGTGATAGCCTGACGAAAAACTGCCAGTTGCTGATGGCGGAAAAAATCGACTAGCCGACGATCGAGATCGCGACGAAGTATAACGGGCGGCACGAGCATTCGCACAAAAATGAATCTCCGTATCCTGAGAATGATACGGAGTGCCACAAGCATCAGTCAATTATCTATCAAATATTAGTGCCCGGATGTGACTCCGCTGATTCTGAGCGAAGCTTCAGCTCGAATAGTCACCATAGAAATAAATCTATCAGCCATAGGGCGCACCCCCTTTCGTCTGCATAGGACAGACTATTGTGAATGCGCCCAGACCGCCTTAGACGGAAACGGCAGTCACTCGGGAATGCCTGCGCCGCCGCACGCGATTAGCGGTCATATGTTAGGCGCGGCTCGACTCTTTTAAGCGAAGCCGTCCCAAACCGAACCGTGCAGCGCCGACCCGGCCCATCGTCAAGCCGCTCAGCCGTTCGCGCAGGATCTCCGGCTCAATCCCGAGCGCATCGCAAATACTGTCGAATGAAAATGGATAGCTGGTGCCATGTGTATTGATCCATTGGCCCGCTTCAGCGAACGCGCGCCGTTTGCGCGCACTGCCTAGCCGCTGCCATCCCTGCAGCACGTTAATCGCATCGACCAGCACCGCGAGCATCAGGCGCTGCTCACTGCAAAGGCCACCAGAGCCCATCGCGCCAAAATATTGGGCCGGCAGAATAATGTCGGTGAGTCCCAAATCAGCGGTCGTGTCGAGTGGCTTAGCGGTCGGCTCCATTTTTGTAATCCCCCCTTGCTTTCAGCTCAAATGCCCAAAATGGCCATTCGTCTACAAAGGTGTTGATAATCCTAAATTTAGAAGGAATTGTAAACACCTAAAACCAAATTAAACAAATAGATAAGGACTCGTGACTTTTCATAACATGCGATTTAATACCCGGTTTATTCGGATTCGCATATCCAACATCTGCTTTTGAATAGGAGCTAAATCCATGCCATTGAATCATATTCCAAAAGCTGCTCTTCACATCTTGTTGCGCATTTGTTTTGCTCACCAGTGCTAAGCGTCCTGCTTCGTTTCCGTTACAGCTCTGTCTCTTTCAGCTACAATTCTGATTTCTTTGGGGCTGCATCGATAAAGGAACGATTCAGATAAACTGAGTCGTAGCGGAGCGGCCAATAAGGTCCGAGGTCAGATTGGAGCGGGAAAGGATCGAATCAATGCAACAGCGGAACACGCGTAAGATCCGAGTTGGCGGGATCGAAGTTGGCGGCGACGCGCCGATCGTGGTGCAATCGATGTGCGCGACGCGAACTCAGGACATCGATGCGACGATCGCGCAAACGCATCAGTTGGCGGCGGCGGGCGCCGGAATCGTGCGGATCGCGCTCGATAATGAAAAGGAAGTCGCCGCGCTCAAGCAGATTCGCGCGCAGACCCCGGGCGTTACGCTGTCAGTCGATCTACAGGAAAATTACAAGATCGCCGGCAAAGTCGCGCCGTACGTTGACAAGATTCGTTACAACCCCGGCCACCTGCATCATATCGAGAAGGCAAAATCGATCCCTGATAAGGTGCGATGGCTCACCGCTATCGCACGTGATCACGATCTCGCCATTCGTATTGGCGTCAACTGTGGCTCGGTCGCACCCGCATTTCTCGAAAAATATCCCGCGGACCAACTTGCTGCGATCGTCGAATCAGCCGCTTACCACTGCGAACTGATGGATCAATTCGGCTTTGATCGCTTCGTCGTGTCACTTAAGGATTCCGATCCTGCCAAGGTGCTCGAGGCGAACCGCCGTTTCGCCGAGCGGCGTCCTGACGTACCGCTCCATCTGGGAGTGACCGAAGCAGGGCTGCCGCCTGAGGGAATCACCAAGACGCGACTCGCCTTCGAGAAGCTGCTCGCTGATCAGATCGGAGATACGATTCGTGTTTCCCTGACCCTACCGAACGAGCGCAAGCACGAAGAAGTGACCGTCGGCCATAAGATTATCGAAGATGTGCGCGCGGGCCGCTTTATCTCGGTGCCGGATTTCGGGACCGGCCTGAATATCATTTCGTGTCCCTCGTGTTCGCGAGTCGAGAACGAAAAGTTCGTCGAACTCGCGCAGGAGGTGAAGGATTTAACCACCTATGCGGCACGGCACAAGATCACGATCGCGGTGATGGGCTGCCGAGTAAATGGTCCGGGCGAGACCGATGACGCAGATTTAGGCTTATGGTGTGGTCCGACGACCGTGAATCTCAAGCGCAAGGCGCGCAAGCTCGGTAACTTCAAATATGACGAGGTGATCGGCCGTCTTAAGGTTGAAGTCGATAGGCTGATCGCAGAAAGCAGCGCCGCAAATTAATCGAAGGCGGTGTATCTCTGATGCACGAGCTTTTGACCGCGATCGCCGTCAAGAAAGAGCGACTCAATGAGCTACGGCCACTGTCAGCCCAAGCGCCCAGCAGTCTTGAGCACTATTACGATATCGAGCTGACCTACACGTCGAATGCGATCGAGGGCAATACGCTCAGCCCGGTGGAAACTACGCTGGTCATCGAAAAAGGAATCACGATCAGCGGCAAGCCGCTCAAAGCTCACCTTGAAGCGCTCGATCATTACGATGCGATCCGGTATGTGCGCGAACTGGCCCGCCAAGATACCCCGCTGACCGAAAGTGACGTGCGCAATCTGCACAAGCTGGTGATGCAGCGGTCCGCGCCGGCGACTGCGGGACGGTATACAGACCTGCCCCGCTACGTTCGCATCGAGACGCGACGTTACAGCTTTCCATTACCGGCAGAGATTCCAGCGCTCATGGGAGATTTCGCCAGGTGGCTCGGAACCGCACTCAACACGCCGGAGACGGCGTTTACGGCGCACCGTCGCCTGGTTGATATCCATCCTTTCAACGATGGCAATGGACGCACGGCGCGACTTCTGATGAACCTGATTCTCATCCGAGGCAGTTATCCGCCGCTTGCGGTTCTTCCGGAAGACCGGCTTGAATACATCCGCAGATTGCAGCAGGAACAAGCGGGGCAAGGAGCGGAGAGTTTTAACGCTCTTCTCTACTGGCGACTGGACGCGACCTTGGGGGAGTACTTGAGCGCCTTGGAGGCGCAGACCTCGCAAGCGGGACACGACAAATCAAGCAGTCCGAAGCCAAAGCTCTGACGTTTCACAAAGCGTAGATGCTGTTGAAAAAGGGTTTTTGACCATGGATACCGCTGATCCAATGCATGCTCTTAAGATTCTAAGAATGCTTAGCCGTCGCGAATCTTGGGTTCATCGGCCTTTTTCAACACCATCCGTAAGTTTTG
Source organism: uncultured Pseudomonadota bacterium (assembly GCA_963795945.1). Lineage (GTDB taxonomy): Bacteria > Desulfobacterota > Binatia > Binatales > Binataceae > JAJPHI01. The sequence goes on along the minus strand of CAWCJN010000005.1, from coordinate 138,823 downwards.
GTGCGGCGCGTCAGGGATTAACGTAAGCACCAATTATGCGAGCTGACGGAGTCCGTCCACACACGCTGATTCTGGGGCTTCCCACCACTCACAACTCCTGCCGAGCGCCCGTGACGACCGCATTCTACATGCACGGTTCAAAATGACGAAAGCACCGCAGATATCTTTTGACAAGTGTTAGGCTACGGGCTACAGCCCGTTGGTGGAAAATACGGAACTTCATTCACAAGGGCCTTAACCGGCTCTATACCGAGGGCCACCCCAAAGGGAGGCCCTCGGTATCGTGGACAATTGCGCAAGATGCTCGCCTACCTCGACGCGATTGAAGATGCCGAGGAATTACGGGCGCTGACTGTGAAGGCGCACACGCTGACCCGGACCGAAGGCACCCGGAGCCTGAGCGTCACCCGCAACCGCCGCCTGACGTTCCGCATCGATGCCGCCGAACGCCAGATTTATGACGTGAATTTCGAGGATTATCACTAGTCGCAGAAGCAACCGCCATGTCGATCAAGAACCCGCCGCACCCCGGCGATTTCATACGCACGGAAATCATTGAACCCGCAGGACTGACCGTGACCGCAGCGGCTGAGGCGCTTCAGGTATCGCGCCCCACCCTGTCCAGCTTGCTTAATGGCAAGGCCGACCTCCGGCGACATGGCGCTACGCATCGAGAAGGCTTTCGGAGTGAAGATGGATACGCTCATGCGGATGCAGAGCGCCTATGACATCGCGCGGACGCGCAAGCGTGAGAAGCAAATCCATATCCGACGCTTTCATCGTACAACCCGCGTGCACCCATGATCGCCAGTCTCTCCCCTTCCCCTTGAAGCCGTCGCCCATCAATTCCGTCAACGCGGAATTCTCATCACCAGCTTACCCGGTGAGTATTCGGTCAACTACCTCAATGGCAAGCCGGACAGCGCCAAAACCCGCGAAACTTTAAGCGAAGCTCTAGAATTAGCCGCAGCGATGGCGAGCACGGCGCCGGCAGCCGCCGCGCGAAGCGCGACCGGCTATCGTCCGAAGCGCCGCCTTAGGATGAAACCCAAGGCCATCATCAAGTGCCGGATTAAAGCCCACAATCGGCGGTGCAGAATCTGAGCGATGAAGGTGCAGTAGGGACGGGGTGGACGCGCACCATTGGCTTTATCGAGACGCTCTATTTAGCCAATTTACTGCCAGTATCTGTTCGTTTTTAATTTTATTTAACTTAATAAGACTGTAATTCTTACTTTGAGCTCTGAAATATCGTCATTAATCGATAACTGATATAATAATGCAATAAATATACGTAAATAACCTAATTCGTCCCTATTCTACTTTTATTACTATTCTTTATTGTTATCATATGTATAAACAGCTGATGATAATACATTAGCTTGGCTTTGAGGTATAATCTCGTAAATTGAGGTTAATAGACGTACATAAAAATGGAAATCTACGCTTTTACTGTCTTTACTCCAACATTTAATCGAGCCCATACGCTGTCCAGGGTTTGGAAAGTCTTCAGCAACAAACTTTTAAGAACTTCGAATGGATAATCGTTGACGATGGATCGAGCGATAATACCGCAGATTTGGTATCTACCTTTCGAGAGCAGTCCGAATTCTCAGTAATCTATCTATGGCAGCCGCACGGTCATAAGAAGACGGCCTTCAACTTCGCGGTGCGCGAGGCTCGCGGTACGTTATTTTCGACTCTCGATAGCGATGACGAATGTGTGCCAACGGCGCTTGAACGATTCTGGTGGCATTGGAACAATATTCCAATCGCGGAGCGTGCCCATTTTTCAGCGGTAACCGCGCTGTGCGCTTATGCGGACGGCAGCATTGTTGGAAAGCGGTTTCCGGCGCCAGAATGGCTTGACTCTGATTCGATTGAGCTCGTGCACCGATGGAAAATGTCCGGAGACAAATGGGGATTCCAGTGCACCGACGTGATGCGACGATTTCCTTTTCCAGAAAATATGGATGGCTTCGTGCCTGAAAACGTTTTATGGACGCAGATCTCGCTTCATTACAAAACGCGATTTATCAACGAGGTCCTTCTTACGGTTCATCAAAGTCCTGACGGGCTCACGCGATCATCCGGCCCACGAAAACAATTGCGCGCGGCACTGCTTACTGGATGGACTCGACATTTCGCTATGAGGCGCAGTATTTCCATTACAATCCAAAATGGTTTGTCAGGTGTGCGATCAATTTCACCCGGTTTCACTTGCATTGTAGCGATTCTCCCCTCCGCAAGGCGTTCGATTTTCCAAAGACGACAATGGCTCTGCTGCTCGCAATGTATCCGCTCGGGTGCTTAGCTTATCTTGTCGATAAAGGCCGTGAACAGTTAAGGTCGTTACAGTTCTTAAATCGTACTGAAACTGCTAAGGTTCCCCAATTCTCACTGATTAAAGTGGCGAAACTGGTCGGCTTGCGGTACTCAATAGCCGTTTGCGGTCTAAAATCTCCACCCTTTCAACTTCATCGAAGGTGACTTCATCGGAGCGGCGGTCATAGGCTGGGTGTTTAGAGGGGGTTCTTTCAGTCGACCATATGCCACAAACCCCCGGCCCATATTGCGCAAAAAGGGTCAAGTTTTGCATCATTGCAGAAAGGCCCGTAAATAAAAGGCTTCCCATATTGCAAATATCTAGTGTGTTACGTTGGGCGCCTGGTTCCTGAGCGACTCAGACAGTTTCAATCTGGAGAACCGTAGTTCGGCAAGCGCGCCGGGCTGGAAAGTATCAGCGCGCGATCCTCATCGCTACTATTTGTAGTGCGGGAGTAAACACCTTTCGGGTAAAGCGGCGGACCCATTCGCGGTCCTTCGGATAGACCGAAAAGATGGTGTGGGTGACGCCCGCCGAGACATATTGGTCGAGCTGGCGGCGGGACAAGGCTTACGGCACTGGGCCCTTTCTGGCCTGGCTCTCAGAACGTGACATTACACCGCATATCCCGGTGCTGAACGGGCGACAGCAGATCCCGCTGGCTTGCTCCCCCGCGAGGCCTTCACCTTCGATCCCCACTGCGGCCACCCGATATCCCGAGACCGTACACTGCAGCCACGCTCCTGATAGACAAAACATGATGGGCAGCGGATGAACTCAAGAACTAACTGACACTGAACCGCGCTCTACGCTGGAGCAACGGACAACAACCCTCCCTTCCATTGAAAAAACCTCTCACCGCAGACAGAACCGCTTTCAAACACGGACTTCTTCAACACCATCCACCCTTTGTGCAACACACGAACAAAGAACACGGGCGTTTATTCGGCGTCGTTCCCTCTGTTTGTCCGAGCTGCTAGAGGTGAGAATCGGTGAAAAAAAGCGAAGTTTTGGGGGTATATCCAGTCCTTCAGCCGATTGACGGTGTACTGTACGTAAAGGTCAAATTTTCATGCTCAACATGCGATGGATGGGGAATGGTTCATTTTACAGACGTTCAGTGGCAGGAGACGGAATCGCATCCAATATCGGACTATATGTGTCCAAAATGTAAAGGTGAGGGTGCATGAAACCGAAGAAGGAAGCTGAGACAGAATACGATCATCTACCCCCGCCAGTTAAAAAAGCGGCTCGGCAATCTGACCGATGCTGACCTAATGAAATTCGACGGGCATTGAAGGAGGTGATTCGCTCGCCCGCTTCGCGTGAATCATGAAACGAACCAAGATTCGCGAGGGCTTAAGGGTCGTTGGTTTCATCATTGGCGCATTAGGACTGATAGTTACCTTCTTTGTCGGTGTCCTTTGTTTTGACCCTTGGATGACTGTTCCACTTTCCAGCCTGCTCCTCGTGGCAATTGGTGCGGTCACAATCACTTGGATGGGCATAGGAATTAGGAATAATGTCGCTGTTGCGTCCCTCGGCTATCACAGAACCGGCAAAAAATGCACCACAATCGGCTTTTCTCCGCATAAAGGAACCTACTAAACGCTGTATTGCGGAAGAAACGAGTCAGGCGTTGAGATGTCAGGCGTTGAGATGTCAGGCGTTGAGATGTTGACCTTGCTCCGCGATTCTTTGCAGGGCACCGAGGCCTCGGCTTGGCAGAAAGCCGCCTTGGAGTTAAATAGGCGGCTCGTGTTTGCTCAGATAGAAGCTACCGCCGCCCTCGTGAAAGCTACCAAGGCCACAACCATAGCAACGTACGTTCTGGCGGCGGCAACTACTATTGTTGCGGCATTCAGTATCATCAAGGCTTTCTCTGCTTGGTTCGTTAGTGGCACGTTTTGCGCGGCGGACACGACGCTGCAATTAGGACTCCGGGGAACGATAAGCGCAAGCTGCGGGGCAGGGAAGGAGCTTCTCCGACTTCGCATAATTGCGCTTACATAAACCTGTGAACGCGTCAGGTGAAACTTACCCTTTGTGAAACAACAAGAAGTCCGCGATCAAGCTGATGCAGAACACATCGAGTAGGGTGACCGCCCAATTAAGAACCGGCGCGCTCGCGGCGTCGTCGCGCAAAAAACTCCCGCAACATCGACGCGCTTTCCGCCGCCATGATGCCTCCATAGACTTCGATTCGATGATTTAACCTGCCATCGCGACCGATGTCATAGACCGAGCCGAGCGCGCCTGCTTTCTCGTCGCGCGCGCCGTAATAAACCCGCGCGATCCGCGCATTCACGATCGCCCCGAGGCACATCACGCATGGCTCGAGCGTCACGTAGATCGACGCGTCATCCAGCCGATACTCGCCAGCATGAGCACAGGCGTCCCGAATCGCCATCACCTCGGCATGCGCCGTCGGATCGCGCATCCCAATTGGCAGATTATGCCCCGCGCCAATCACCCGATTCTCTCTGATCACAATCGCCCCGACCGGCACTTCGCCCTCTAACGCGCCGCGCTCCGCCTCCTCGAGCGCCGTCAGCATCGCCGCCGCGCCGAACGTCCCGCGCCGCTGAAACTCCGCGATCCGCACGTCATACGCGCGCAGCCGCTCCTCGTGATGGTCGTCGCGAAACATCTCAGTCGTTATGATTGACTCTACGGAAACCCGCTACCATCATCAAAACGATACTGCTGTACAATGCAACCACGATGGCTGATATTGGCGAACTCGAACCTACCGAACTCAAACAGCGCCTCGACCGCGGCGACAAGCTGACGATCCTCGATGTCCGCGAACCTGAAGAAATCGCTATCGCCGAGTTCCCCGGCGCAATGCATATCCCGATGGGCGATATTCCCTCGCGTCTGACCGAACTCGATCCCGACGCCGACTGGGTGGTCGTCTGCCATCATGGGATGCGCAGTGCGAATGTCGCGATGTATCTCGCGCGGATGGGCTTCGAGCGCGTCGCGAATCTCACCGGCGGAATCGACCAATGGTCCCTGACGGTCGATCCCTCAGTCCCGCGCTATTAGGATCGATCGTGTGTTGTCCTGCAAATAGATCCTCTCGGAGCAAAGTTGTCATTCTGAACGGAGTCTGCGGAGTGAAGAATCTAGCGGCCTCTTATGCGCGATCTGCCGCACTCGCATTGTCAAATTTGGCAAGGCTGGCCGAAATTCTTCGATAACAGGCGCCCTAACCGGAGCACCACCGATGACCCATCTCGCGGCCGCCATCCAGATGACCACCACCAGCGACAAGGCCGCCAACCTCGCCAAGGCTGAGCATCTGATCCGCCTCGCCGCCGCACGCGGCGCACGGCTCGTCGCACTCCCTGAGGTCTTCAACTGGCGCGGCAAACGTATCGACGAGCCCCTCGCCCCCGAAGCCCTCGACGGACCAACGCTCACCCTGATGGCTGCCCTCGCCCGCGAGCTCGAAATCCATCTGCTCGCCGGTTCGATCACTGAGGACGCCCCCGGCAAAGACAAACGCTATAACACCTCGGCCCTTTTCGGACCCGACGGCGAGCGCCTTGCCGTCTATCGCAAAATCCATCTCTTCGACGTTGATCTCCCCGGCCGCGTCACGATCAAGGAATCCGACGTCAAGCTCGCCGGCGACGAGGTCGTTACCGCCCCGACCACCCTCGGCACGCTCGGCCTAAGCATCTGCTACGACCTCCGCTTCCCCGAGCTTTACCGGCGCCTCGCCTTCGCCGGCGCGCGTATCTTGATGATCCCCAGCGCCTTTACCTTCCCGACCGGCGAGGCCCACTGGCATACGCTGATCCGCGCCCGCGCCATCGAAAACCAATGCTTCGTCATTGCCCCCGCGCAGTTCGGCCCCAATGTCCACGGCTTCAGCGATTACGGCAATTCGATGATTGTCGATCCGTGGGGCCGGATGCTCGCCTGTGCCGCCGATCAGGAGGGCGTGGTGGTCGCGCCGCTCGATATCGAATATCTTGAACGCGTGCGCCGTGAATTGCCTTCGCTCACTCACGCTCGTCTAAGATGATTCGGTTCGTGCTCGTCTTGACGAGTCTCACGTCGGCGCGTTAATCAGGCAATCATCGTTCGCGCACCAAGAGGATTTACCCCGATGGCCGAAGGACCGCTGGCTGGCTTCCGTATTCTCGATCTCACGATGGTCGTCTCCGGCCCATTTTGCACCCAGACCCTCGGCGATCTCGGCGCAGACGTGATCAAGGTCGAACCGCCCGACGGTGATACGACCCGTCGCGTCGGCGTGCCACGCAAGAACAACGTCGCCGCCGGCTTTCTCGCCTTCAATCGCAATAAGCGCAGCATCGTGATCGATCTCAAAAACTCGCGTGCCGCCGACCTGATCAAGATGCTCGCGGCGAAGTGCGACGCCATGATCGAGAACAACCGCCCTGGCGTCGCAGACCGCCTCGGCATCGGCTATGCCGATATTCGCAAGGTCAACCCCAAAATCGTTTATTGCGCAATCCACGGGTTCGGTCCGAAAGGTCCCGCGCGCCAACGCCCCCGCCTTCGATCCCGTCATTCAGGGCTTCAGCGGGATGGCCGCCGTACAGGGCGGACGCGGCGGCAAGCCGGTCGCCGTCCGGATGGCGCTGGCGGACAAGCTTAGCGGGATGACCGCGGCGCTCAGTATCGTCGCCGCCCTCCATGCCGCCCGCAGCCGCGGCGTCGGCCAGTACATCCGCGTCCCGATGGTCGAGGCGATGATGGCGTTTGCGGCCAACGACTCGATGATCGGTTATGCCTTTCCCGAACGACGATTTTCGCGATCAGGCGCCCAAAAGCTTCAGTATCGATCCGTTCCGCACCAAAGACGGCTACGTCACGATTGCTCCCTTCACCGATGAGCAATGGGAGCGCCTGACCGCCGGCGTGGGCCATCCCGAATGGTGGGCGATTCCCGACCGTCGCGAGCGCACGATTACCTGCCTGCGCGGCCTCGCTCAGGTTTTCCTTGAGCGCGAGACTTCCTACTGGCTCAAGGTGATCAAGGACGTCGACTGTCCTGGCGGCCCGGTCCATTCCTACGAAACTCTCTTTGACGATCCCGAAGTCGTCGAGAACCAGAGCTTTACCACTTACGAGCATCCGCAGGCCGGGCCGGTCCGCACTCCGACTCCTGGATGGCGTTTCAGCGAGACTCCTGCGCGCGTCGCTCGCCGCCCGCCATTGCTCGGCGAGCATACCGAGGAGGTCCTCCGCGAGGCCGGTTTCGCCCGCGCCCAAATCGAAGAGCTGCGCATCGACAAGGTAATCAACTAATGCCGAGTTTTGTCATTCTGAGCGACGCTAGCGGAGCGCGGTTGCCGTGCGAAGCGAGTCCGAGAACTGCGCGAGTGGAGCGAAGAACCTACTGCTCTATGTCGCAAAGAACTTTCTCGAAGCAAGGTTTGTCATTCTGAGCGCAGCGAAGAATCTAGCGGTATCTTATGCTAATCTTACGCATTATCTTCGTCTGAATACGGCCGCAGACGGGATTCTTCGGTCGCAAACTCCCTCAGAATGATTTGCGAGGAGCCGTCTCGCGAAAACTTCTTAACAGGACACCCAGTACTAGCCCCTTCACACGTCGAGGATTTTTTCACCATGGCTGACGGACCGCTCGCTGGTTTTCGCATTCTCGACCTTACTCAGGCGGTCTCCGGACCCTTCTGCACGATGATGCTCGGCGACCTCGGCGCAGACGTCATCAAAGTCGAAGCGCCCACCGGCGACACCGCCCGTCTGATCACCCGGCCGAAAAAGAACGGCGTCGGCGCGTACTTCCTGATGTTCAATCGCAATAAGCGCGGCATCGTGATCGACGTCCGTAAAGAGCACGGCCGCGATCTCGTCCGCCGTCTCGCGGCGAAATCCGACGCGATGATCGAGAATAATCGCCCCGGCGTCGCCGACCGGCTCGGTATCGGCTATACCGACATCCGCAAAATTAATCCCAAGATCGTCTATTGCGCGATTCACGGCTTTGCCCCGAACGGCCCCAGGGCCGACGATCCCGCTTACGACCCGGTCATTCAGGGCTTCACCGGGATGGCCTCGATTCAGGGCGGCGCGAGCGGCAAGCCGACCGCCGTCAAAACCGTCCTTGCCGACAAGGTCAGTGGACTCACCGCCGCCATCGGCATCATCGCCGCGCTACATGCCGCGCGTAATCGCGGCGTCGGCCAGTACATGCGCGTCCCGATGGTCGAGGCGATGATGAACTTTGTGGCCAACGACACGATGGTCGGTTATGCCTTCATCCCGCCCGACGAGTACAAGCATCAGACGCCCAAAAACGGCAGCCTCGATCCGTTCCAAACTAAGGACGGCTTCGTCAGTATCGCTCCTTATACCGACGATCAATGGGAACGCCTGCTCAAGAGCCTCGGCCATCCCGAATGGTGGGAGGTCCCCGACCGCCGCGAGCGCCTGCGCACCTGTCTGCGCGGAATCGCCAAACTTTTTCCCGAGCGCGAGAGCGCCCATTGGCTCAAGATTATCGAAGAGGCCGACTGTCCCGGCGGCCCAGTCCACAACTACGACACGCTCTTCACTGATCCGGAGATCGTCGCCAACGAGAGCTTCACGACCTGGGAGCATCCGCAAGCCGGTCCGGTGCGCACGGTGAATCCGGGGATGCGTTTCAGCGAGACCCCGGCCAAATTCTGGCGGCGCCCACCCGCCCTCGGCGAGCATACCGAAGAAGTCCTGCGCGAATCCGGCATCCCCCGCGAAGAAATCGACGAACTGCGAAAGGAGCAGGTGATCAACTGATCCCTCTTCGAATGATTACCTTCTATCTACGCCAATAGCCGGGCCTCCGCCGCAAATGCATAATCGCAAGCAATCGGGTTTCGTGTTCCGACGCACGATAGATTATGGCAAAGGGGAACCTTGGGACTAAATGGCGTCTGATCTCTTTAGAGATGCGCAAGCCGGTCTCCGGATTCTCGCTTATACGCGCAACCGTATGCTCGACAGCAGTTACGAACGCTCGGCCTAATCCGTGATTCCGCGATTCGTAGAACTCGGCGGCCTCTCGGAGTTCGGCTTCGGCCGCCGGATGAAAAACTATCGCCACACTAGCGCAGGGTGGATTTGACTCGCTTGAATACTGCTCGTGCTGAGACTCCCTTGATTTCGCCGCGGCGCAACTCGGCGTCACGCCGCTCCGCCTCTACGATCCAGGCTTTTTCACGTTCATCCTCGGATTCGTAATCGAGGCTTTCGATCAATCGTGCGGCAATTCGCGCGCGCGTTGTCGCCGGTAATCTCATAAGCTCCGCTTCGATTTTCCTGACTGCTGCCATCAGCTCAGATTCTACACAGATATGCGAACGGCTGTCGCGCGCCGGTCAGCAATGTTCGGTGTCTTCCTAGAAGTAAAGATGCTGCGCGAATCCGGCCTCCCCCGCGCAGAAATCGACGACCTCCGCGAAGAGTAGGTCAACAACTAAAGAAAGCGATTGGCTGATCTTTTTCCGGATCCCTCGCCGTAGTCCGCCAGGCAAGCTTTGCCCAATGCATAATTCTGATTTGTTATCCTGAGCCGGCGAGCAACGCGAGCCGCGTTAACATATAGGGGGAGGACGCGCATCGGCCCAAAGCGCCGATGCTCGCGTGAGGGTCAATCTTGATCGCCTTTAAGCAATGGAAAGCAACATGAAAGTCAGCGTCATGCTCTTCCTCTCGAGTGCCTGATGGCGAGATATGAGCGTTCAAAGGTATCGAGCCGTTTGCTCAGCGCCTCTTCAGTATAGTCATGCTTTTGATGCTGCGCAGTTTCGATATGCATCGGCGGATAAGAGGGACCGGCAGCGTAAGGACCAAGCGATTCTGCGTATGCCAGATCTCTTGGAGCCAGGCGCGCTCATGAACTGTCATTCCTTCGCTTTCGGATCGATAGATTACTATCCCTAGCCGACCATAAAAGCCGCCCATATAACTGAGCATCTGCCGGAAATCATCCCTTCCTAGCTCGGTATAGTTTTTCACCTCGATGATCACGTGTCTCGTCTCATAATCCTCTAACACACGACGCCAAAAGCCATTCGGAGAGAGATTTGTCGCAACAATATCTCGTTGTTGGACGTCGCCTTGATTGGGCTTGAACTCAACATTGCCCAATTTGCCGGCGAAGATTATTTTTACTGCCCGATTGACCCAATCCTCAAACTCAGAGTAACCCTCCCTGCCCAACTCAATTTTCGGCAGCTGCTCAAGCACTTGGCCCAGGTGTTTTGTCCGAATATCTTTTACATGCGCTACCCGCTCCGCCTTCTCAGGGCGAATGAATTTATCTTCAACTTCATCATCCACCTCGATAACTAAGCTTGAAGATTCGTCGGCTGGGCTGTTCAAGTTGAGTGCTTGCCAATAACAAGGGGGCACGACAACCGCGCGTTCCATCTCTATTTCCGAAACGTTAGCAAGCGCGCCATCATGGCAGAATTGATAATGGTCGACTGATTTATCACGAATTCCGACAAACCCGACGCTATACAAAGCAAGAAAGGCATCCGGGCCGGAATTAAAGATAGCGAAATCTCCCGCCGATGAAGATTCGTAATCATTGCGCCGTACGAGCACCTTCAATAATTCGACAACTGACCCGTACGCAAAGAATGCAGGACCATTCTCGAAGGCTTTAACGAAAAGTGCCAATTCGGGTAATACGGTCTGATATTCGCTAAATAAATCATTAAGGCGATCAGCAGAAACTCCCCGACTCGTAGCGACCAAGTCATTGCCTATTATCTGATCTCGATTTTCGCGAGTGGCCGTGACGTAGGCGCCATTCAATAAAACTAAGAGATCTCGAGGGCGGTAAAGAGTTTGCTTAAGGCAGGTTTCAAAGCCAGTCTTATTTTGCAGTTCTCGTCCGGCGAATCGGTTCCACACCTTGACGTCGTTCTCGATGTCTCCGAAGTCAAACGCTACTCGCAGTCGGCCGCTACTAGGGTGAGGAGAGACCGTTCGGTCCAACGCAGGCGCATTGTGGTGCCTTCTATATGCCTCGAGAAATCGTTGTCGAAATGAGAAGGCGCGAAAAATGTTGTCTCGAACGAAAAGGATTCCGTGAATACCTACTTTGCGGTCTCGTAAATCTGCCACGGCCGCTGCAAGGCCACCAACAATCGCAGTGGAAGCTTGATCAGGCAACCAACCTTCGTCCAAGCCATCCCAGAGAGCGACGCCAGAATGTCCCGTCGCGGTGAGCATCTCACGCACATTCTCCTGCACCCAATCTATGCGTAGCTTAGCGGCGATCTTGCCAGGTAAATCAGAGGAAGACTGAATGCCTGACCGATGCTCACGAATGATTGAAGCGCAACGTTCCGCCCCCATTTTGGCCGCTAACTCTGGGTGACTTTCCTTATAGGTTTGTAGATAAGCATATTCCGGCACGCGATTGAGCTTGTAATGACGGCTTATCTCAAAAATCGAGAGTAAGATGTTTAACCTCCACGTCAGCCTTAGAATTGCACGTGCATTTCGATAATCGGGGCATATCTCTCTCAACAGATTCTGGAGGACCAATGTTTCGTGTTCATAAGGAGCCGATGTCACTAAAAAAGTGCTCCGTTGCGCGGTGAAATGCGCTCTTATTCTATCAAATAGGGCGCTTTTCCCGGTTCCACGTCTTCCGACAACATGATTGAAGTCTCGAGTATACGCCAGGGCGCGATAGTCTGCTGTCTCAACAAAAGCCTTTGCCAGCATGTTCTCATCAGCTTCGGCTCTGCTTGCCCCTAGGATATTTCCCAGGGCTGACATCTTCGCTTGAATCAATTTAGCCCCCCAATAACTTTGTTAGACTGTATCGCTTGAACGCAACTATGGATATCTTCAGAATCCCATATCTGGACAGACTCTCAGATTCCTGAAGCCCTGCTCTCAGCATTTCCGCTGCGGATCACTTTCAAACTAAATTCGGAAGCACTAGTCTCGATCTGTGCTGCAATTCTGTCCTCGACATTCAGGATTTTCGCGGTTCTGCTGAAGGATAAATCAAGGATGAAATCCTTGGGGTTGTCACGACAGTTGACGGATAGATTCTTTTGCGCTATTCTCTTATCCATGTTGACCTTCGATCAATTGATGGCGAAATTTCCCGACGAAATGGCTTGCAAGGAATATTTGTTCAATCGGCGTTGGCCGGATGGCGTTGTAAAATGTCCGCGCTGTGGCACGAGCGAAACGGTTTACAACATCAACCAGCCGTGGAAATGGGAATGCTCGAATCCTGAATGCCGAAGCGGGAACGCTTACCGCTTCTCGCTGACGGCGGGGACTATCTTCGAGAATACCAAGAAGCCGCTTCTGATCTGGTTCAAAGTGCTCTACACGATGCTGCAATCGAAGAAGGGCATCTCCTCCCGCCAGATACGGCGCATGTTCTTCGGGGAAAGCTCGTCCGTTAATACGGCTTGGTATATGTGCATGAGGCTTCGCGCGGCTATGCACGATCCTGACTTCAAGCAACTCATGGGTATTGTCGAGATCGACGAAGCTTACATTGGCGGCAAACAGGAAAACCACCATGCCAAAGACCGCAAGAAGTATCGCGGACGGGGAGCAAGCAATACCGGCAAGACCACGGTGATCGGCGCGATTGCCCGTAAGGGAAATGTAGTCTGCAAAGTAATTCAAGATACTTCGCATGTTACGATCAACCGATTCGTACATAAGATGATTGCGGACAAGGTGGACTTGGTTGCTACGGACTCGGCTGCCGCCTATAGCTGGCTCGGCTTGGACCGCAATCATCAGACTGTGGATCACAAAGCCGGTGAGTATGTACGCGGCGAAGTGCATACCAATAACATCGAATCGTTTTGGGCGCTCCTCAAACGTGGCGTGATTGGCACTTATCATCACGTCAGCGCGAAATACTTGCCGCTTTACTTGGCGGAGTTCCAATTTCGCCATAACAACCGGAAGAATCCCGATGTATTCGGAGAAGCGATAGGATGCTGCTGAAGCATCAATAACTGGCGGGTGATTCAGAGCAAGCAAGAGCACGCCAGCGAGCCGATTCAGTTAGAATTGCCATTTGGCTTTGGGTGACTAAAAGGTTCAGTGCCGAAAAGAGATCGCTGCACCTCTGGAGAGTCGAATACACCCATGCAGGCTATGCATTTCGGAAATTCTCGGCTGACGATAATTCCCCCGTTAGAGTAAACATCATCTAGCGTGTGAATGCGCCGCATATCAAAACCTTTCGGGAGCAGCACAATTTCATTCCAGATAGGGACATTTACAGTAGCAATCATTCCCTTTGGCGCTGGTGCGGCGTTCGCAATCGCATGACGAACGATCTCGCTTATTTCTATAGTCATCTGAGGACTTCGCAGTACCTCAAGGGGCATTAACTCAGGATGTATAGAATGTAGGGTGCTTACTGATATGCCAGTTGCTGCATACATATCATCTGCACGCCTGTTCGCCCCGCATATTAAACCGACGTCATATTTCTGTTGCCAATGACTAAGTTTTGAGCCGTCGATTTGAACCCAGCAGTCGCCATAGCCTTGAATCAGACCAGACATTTCGCTGTCCGCTAAAGGATTAGTTGCAGGATTAAAGCTTATGCTCTGTTTTCCCTGTTGATGCCGATCGTAAATATCGTAAGCAAAAAACAACCACGTCAATACCAGCGCGCCGGTTATGGCATGGGTCTTTGTTAAGCGTCGGCCTTTCAGGTGGAGGCTCATATACGTTATTCCCCCCAACCCGATTGCCGTGAGCGCCGCGCCCGATATGTATTGCTTTTCGAGAAAGAGTCCAAAAAGACCGGTACCGAAAACCGTAAGAAAAGCCGCTCCCCATAAGCCGATTGCAATCCAGAAATCTCTCCCCAAGTCCTCTTCCATGATGACTGTTCCCTGAACGCAACGTTCCTTCCGCTCACGTCAAGGGTAGAGTAGCCTCACACGAGGCCGTCCGTCAACTGTCGTGACAGTCCCAAATCCTTCACGGGTGAAGAATTACATGTTTCACGTGAAACATCGATCGTCACTGCTTACCCGACAGCGCTTCTTCTGTCATTCAGATCGGAGTGCAGCGCAGAGAGGAATCCCTGATTTCTTCATCTTACGCGTCACCTGAGCTATGGGATGTTTCACGCGAAACATCCCGCTGTGCACTCTCGAAACACCTCGCCTGGCGTCTTCCATATACTCTCATTAATCTCATGCTGTTTTTCGATGTTTCACGTGAAACATCGATCGCCGGCCACGTGGACGCATCAGACTCACTCTGATCCTGAATATCCGTGCTGTTCCCCTTCCTTTTACGAAGGGGATCGAACTAGCAGCCTCACAGTGGAACGATTCAAATAGCCGGCAATTCTTATACGGGCTTGAACTTGACCAGCGTGCGATCCGGCGTCACGTCATCGAAGAACACCGTCACCGGCATCCCGACTTTCACGCTCTCCGGCGCCGCGTCGACATTAGTAGTCATCCGCGGACCCTCGTCCAGCTCGACGATCGCGAGCACATACGGCTTATCGCCGAACGAGCGGACTGAAGCGCGGCGCACCGTTGTATAGCTATAGACCTTGCCCTTCCCACTAACCGGTCGCCACGCGAGCTGATCCGACAGGCAATGCGGACAGCGGTCGCGCGGATAGTAGATGAAGGCCTTGCATCCGCCGCACTGCTGAAGCTGCAATTCATGGCGTTTTGCGGCGTCCCAAAAGGGGCGGCTGGTCTCGGTCGGCTTGGGCAAAGGTTTGACGTACTCGCTCATGATCGCCGCTCCAGAATCAGGCTGGCCTGCTCGCTCATAATGCCGCCGTTGCCATTGACATAGGCGAGCGTCGCATCTTTGACTTGGCGGCCTTCGCCGCGCCCCATCAATTGCCGAATACCTTCGGTCACATGGCTCATCCCGCCGCCCAAGCCCGGCTGGCCGAACGAGAGTTGGCCGCCATGCGTGTTGCAGGGGAAATCGCCGGCGTAGGAAAGATCATGCTCCATCGCGAATGGGCCGCCCTGACCTTTCTTGCAGAAGCTCGCGTCTTCCAGTGTTACGAGCACGGTGATCGTGTAGCAGTCATAAGGACAGACGAGATCGATATCCTTGCGATCAACCCCGGCCATCTTGAAGGCGGCATCAGCAGCCGTCTTGATCGGGGAGTCGGTCAGCGACGGCGCATAGGTGATTGACGCGTGATTCGAATATTCGCCCGCGCCGATCAACCATACCGGCGGATGCTTCGCACGCTTTGCGACTTCCGGCGACGCGACGATCACGGCCGAGCCGCCGCTGCACGGGCTGACAATCTCAAACAGATGCAGCGGATCGACGATCATGCGCGAGTTCAGCACGTCATCGATCGTGATCAACTTGTCACCGAATGCCGCGAGCGGATTCTTGACGGCGCTCTTGCGTTGATCGACGGCCACTTTCGCCATCTGCTGCGGCGTCGTGCCGTATTCGTACATATGGCGGTTCGCGATCATCGCGTAGCCGCAATTCGCACCGATATTGCCGTAGGGCGCTTCGAATTCGCGCTGGACCGAGACCACCGGCACCTTCTGATCGCCCATCTTGTTAAGATCGGCGACGATACACATTACGGCGTTGCACATCCCGGCATCGATCGCGGCTGCCGCCCGCCAGATCATTCCGGCGGCGCTGGCCCCGCCGATATCGACCACGTTGAGCATCCGCGGATTGATCCCCAGTACCTCGGCAAGGCTGGCTGGATAGATCATGCCGGGGTCAGCGAAGGGCATCCCGACCAGCAGGCCGTCAAGGTCGCGTTTTTCGAGTCCTGCATCGGCAAGCACGTCGGCAGTCAGTTGCGACATCAGCTTGAGCGGCGTCACTCCGGGCGGCGGCTCCTTCCACGGCTTGAGTTCGGCGATCCCGATTGCTGCGGCTTTTCCCTTGAGACTCATAATTCAGTGGCTCCTTTATCGTGACGCAGCTCGCAGACTCACCTGCTCGGCTCCGCTGCGCTCCGCCTAGCGCGATTGTATCGGAGTAGCACAAATGCCGGTAACGCGTGAACGCGAACGATGGAAAATGCGCGCATCCTTCGGTACGGTAAATCGCGCAAAAGGAGCGATTCTCGATGGCGTTTATCATGTGTGACGATCACAATCTCTCGGTTGAAGCGGACGGGATTGATCCGGCGGCGGCGCGCAAGCTGATGCTGACTGAGCCGCCCGCCAATCCGAGCGCGACCGAGAAAGAGGTGATCGAGTTCGGCAAACAGCATCGTGACTGCAATATCCGAGTTCTCGCGGATTAAACTTCCTGCAGAGGAGGCACGAGATGAACGTTAAACCATTATGGACGGCAGCAATCGCCGGAATTGCGATGCTCGCGACCACCAGCGCGTTCGCCGCCAAAGCAGACGATCAGGCGCAGATCGCCGCGCTCGAACAGCGGATCGCGAAAGGCGTCGAGGCGAAGAACGCCGACACGGTGATGGCGAATTACGTCCCCGGCGACCAGCTGATGGTCTTTGATCTAATCCCGCCGCGCGAGTACGACGGCTGGGAGGCCTACAAGAAGGATTGGCAGGGGGTATTCGATGGCTGCGCCAGTCCGATTTCGATGAAAATTACGGACCTAAAAGTCGTCAGCGACGGCAAGCTTGCGATCGGTCATAGTTTGCAGCATTTCACCTGCTCGACCGTCAAGGGCGACAAGATCAACATGGTGATGCGCACGACCGACGCGTATCGCAAGGCCAACGGCAAATGGCTGATTTTTCACGAGCATAATTCGGTGCCGGTCGATTTGCTGACGGCCAAAGCCGATATGAGCTCGAATCCCTAAATCAGCATACGTTCGTGGACCAATTAGCGTTTTCGGTGTCATTCCCGCGCGTCTGCCCTGCCTGGCGCGCGAGGAATCCCTAATTTGTGGAACATATCCCACTGATCAACGACCGATTTACGCTACTATGTTGACCCGCCCGTGACTCGATCGTTACACTGCGCGGGCGGGGTGGAGCAGTCTGGTAGCTCGCCGGGCTCATAACCCGGAGGTCAGAGGTTCAAATCCTCTCCCCGCAACCAGTGAAAACGACCTCTTTTATCAATTTCTTAGTGTACTAAGCAGCTAAACCCTCTATTATGCGCGAACTGAACTTGCGGCTAGGTTGCGCTTAATTCCCATGCCGGTATTTCAGTCTGGATTACAGCATCGAACTTTCCGTAATCGAAGACGAAGCCGCCTTGAGGCGTGCGGATCAGAATGTCGGACAGTCGTGCTCCCCAGACGATATCGCGCGCAGAGTACGTATGCCGTGCATAGACGGTCTGCATGAATGCGCCGTCGATGCCAGTCATCGAAACCACGATTTCGGCGAAAGCCTGCATGAGTGCGTCGGGCGAGGAGCCGTATAGCGGGCTGCCGGGCCGAATCGGATGGACTACCGTCCATGAATGCCGGAAGGTGCCATTACGATAGCGGGCAAGCTCGAGATCATGAAAGCGCCAGATGTCCTCACCCTCCGTGGTGACTTCAGAACGCGCCAACAGGACATGAACCTGCGCTTCGACAATTTGATTGGCACGCACGTTGGCCATCCGGAACATCAGGCTCGACACCCCGTCACGTTTCGAGATGACGGCGTAACGGCTGAATCTGACGCGAGCGTTGGGCCGCGAGAACTTGGCGAACATTAGGCCGGTCACCAGCGCGAAGCCAATTAACCCGGTCAGCGCTTCGATACTCATCAGAATATGAGCGCCCAGAGTCACGGGCGCCATCCGGCCGTAACCAATCGTCGCCATGGTTTCGACACTGAAGAAGAACACGTCGGCGAACGAGCCTTTGCGCGCGTTCGCGATGCCGCCGTCCAGCCAATAGGCGGCGCCGAAAATCGCGTTCAGTAGGAAGAACGCTGCCGCGATCTTTAATAAGAGCGACGGCCATGAGGAGGTCAGTAAGTGATGGTAGAGATCGGCGAAATAACGGTTTCGCGCATCGAAGTCGTCTGGACTGACGCTCTCGACACTGACGATTTCAGTAGATTTTCGGATAATTGCCATTGATTTTCCGCCTCTTAGCGCGTATTACCCGTCGCGTGCGCACGAGCTTCTGTGGCGTGCGACACGCGTTCTTGAATCAAGCGTTTTGTGGGTTCCAAGTCTATCTGGTAAGTAGCTGCAACGCGGGCAAGAAGATGCTGAAGCAACCTTCGGGCGGGGGATGCGCGTGATGCGAATCGATTCAAAATGATCATGTCTCATGATGGCGTTCTGCGCAGCAATATTTATTTCAGGGTGCGTCAGCCATAAGCAGTTGCTCGACCATAAGCAGAGCATGGCGATTGACACCACAGTGGATCGTGTAAAGTTCACGATGAATTGTCCGCGCGCGACCGGCGAGATCATCTCGTGCGAGGTGGTGCAACCGGCCTTATAGAGTCCATGAGCGCATGGCATCCCGCGCGCCGAATACACCATTGGCGTGACGGGCTGAATCGGCGCCACCCGTTCGTCGTGATCTGCCCGGAAGGCGACGACGGATGCTACGCGGCAGGTCCGGGGTGCTTCATTGGAGACCGGTAAACAACGCCATTCACGCTATTCTCCAATGAGCAAGCGCTCGGTCTAAACGTGGAGTTTATCGCTTCCGCAGCTTGGATTCGGCATAAATCCTGCCCGCCTCTTGGGCCTCTTGTTCGACCGTCATTGCTAAGGCTACGTCGCCGTCGGAATACGAGGTCAATCCGGCGCTCATCACCCGCATGATTGCATTGACGTGGTCCTTGGTTACCGCCACCGGAACCGAGGGCTTTGCGGATAACTCACGAGCTAACTGTTCGATCTCCCCTTCGAGCCGATCGGGCGCGACGACCCGATTGATCCAGCGCCATTCCTTGGCCTCTTCAGGAGTAAAACGACGGCAGGTCAGGATCAGCTCCCGCGTCAGCGCCGGTCCGATTTCCCGCACCATCCGCGGCACCGCGCCCCATGAATAATGAGAGCCGAGATCGACTTCCGGGATGAACATTACCGTGCCGGTCGCTACGATGCGCAGGTCGCAGGCAATCATCAGCAGCACGCCACCACCGACTGCTGCGCCATGTACCTGAGCGATCGTGACGGCCTGCATCTGCTCGATCGCCTCGCACAGACGCGTGCCGATTTGTCCGAAGCGCCGGCGGTAAAGCCAGCTATTTCTGCTATCGGCTCGCGCCGGAGCGCCCGGCAACTCCTTGAGATCGGCGCCGGCGCTGAAGGCGCGTCCCGCACCTTTGAAAATCACGACGCGCAATTCACGATGGCTATCCAACCAATGCACCGCTTCGAGCATCTCGCTCATCAGGGCGTCATTGATCGCGTTGAGCCGCGTCGGCCGATTCAGGATGAGATAACCGATCGAGTCACGAGCCTCGGCGATTAAGGTGGAAAATTCACGCCGCTTAGTTTCAGGCATTTACTTAATCTCCCTTCAACATCGCAGTGCGCACAATACTCGCGCCAACCCACAATGGCCGATTATCGCCGATTTAATTGTCAAGACGCGAGAAGCCGTGAAAGACTTAAAGCAAGAATCCAGAGATAATTTCTATTAAATCAAGAGAGTCAGCCCGAATCGCATTAAGCTAATTGTTGTGGTTGAGACTACCTTAAATTCTAATACCTCTGCCGCGAATAGCGTCGAAGCGTCAATCGCTCAGACGTCGCGCCGGAAGCTGACTCTATACGCGGCAAATATTGGTGTTGCGATTCTGTTTCTTATCGAGCTTGTGCCGGGCGCGGCGCGCTACGGAACCGACGTCGCCAATATCCTCTGGATGGTCGGGGCCATACCGATGGTTTTCCTGTCGCTGGTGCGAATACCGCCGCATACATCGAGGTCTGATGCACCGTCAATTATTACAACGACAATGATGGTGCTGCTTGCGACACTGATGGCGCCGCAGTCCGCGTCCACGGGACTACTCGCGAGCTTCGGCAAAGCGATCGAAGTCCTGGCGGTGATCTTCAGCCAGCTTGCGCGGATCTATCTGGGGCGCAGATTTGGACTGCTGCCGGCAAATCGGGGAATCGTGCAAAGCGGCCCGTTCCGGATCGTGCGGCATCCAATCTATTTGGGCTGGCTGGTGCTGGCGATCGGGTTCCTGATGGTCTATCCAACGATGCGCAACGCGTTGGTCATATGCCTGACAATCCCATTCATGATCTGGCGGGTCATCCTCGAGGAGCAATTACTGAATCAGGATCCGACGTATCAGGAGTATTGCACTTCGACCCGCTATCGGCTAATCCCGTGGCTATACTGAAGGACAGCACGGCAGGTAATACCTGCAAGACTTCTATTCCTACTGATTACTTCTTCCATGCCGCCAGCCAGCGGTTTTGCTCAAGCGGTCGGTAGTCGGGCAAGATCGCTCGCCACCACGCCTGCGGGATAACCTGGGTATCAAGGCCGGACTCCGTCAATAGTTGGATGCATTCAGTCTCCAAGGCTTTCGAGTGGGTCTCAATCAGCCAGCGAATTTCGGGCAGCTTGTTGAGTATGCGCGCACCGCGCAGGATGCGCGCTTCCGCCCCTTCCGTATCAACTTTAACCATACAGGGCGATTGCACCCCTCCCGCGACCGCGTCGAGAGCAGTTTCGTCGTTACTATAAGAGTCGCTGACGAACTCATGCCTGAGTTCAAGGCGCTCCGGATTCGCCAAGCCATTAAGCCGTAGGTTCTCGTTCAAAAGTGGGAGTACCGCAGTATCAGGTTCGAAGGCCCACACCTTCTTTGCAGCGGTCCGCAATAGAAAGAAAAGCGTAAACTCGCCCTCTGCTACTCCAATGTCAATTGCAGCGGCAAGACCGCGCGACAGCCGCTCTATCCATCGAAACGTCTCTCGCTCATATAGCCCGAGATAGAGCTGCATCTGCGTGCGCAAAGATAGATTCATAATAATGCCGCGAAAGGGGCCAGTCACTATTTTTCGCGGGTAACGCTCCGGCGAGATGTAATGGTTCTTAAAGCGGGTCAGAAGCGTTTCCCGTATCGTCCGTGACGGAAGCTTATCGGTTAGCACCGACATAGGGTTTTTCTTTCCACCTGAGGAGCGGTCTTTCCTAATATATAGCTGAACGCGGCTCAAGCGAGGTTAGATGCTGGGTGTGGCGTGAAGGCTTAATGTACAGAATTGGGATGAGCGCTAAACAGATGATTGCCGCAATTGTGCTGAGCCATGCGATCGCGATTGCCACCACGTATAGGAATACCACTAGAAGAAACACGCGGCGCACGTGCGTAATCAGCTGAGAGTCCATCGTTTCATCGACTAGCCGCCAGCCATGAGTCGCATAGCGCCAGTGCAGGTAGCGAGCTACACCGGCCAGGCACAGATTTGCGCCATAGACGGTCGCGGCGAGGGGGAGCTGCTGGTTGCGTCCGAGCAAGGCAGCCGAGAACGGCACGAAACAGATCGTCAGCAAGAGCACAAGGGTAATTCCCAGATGTATGCGATCGGAGCGCCGAATCCAGTGCGCCTCCATGTGATGGCCGTACCAGAAGACGCTGACGATGGCGAAGCTCACGACAAACGTGATCAGAGCCGGCGCCAATTCGTGTAATTGGTTTAATAGCTGCGCATCAGTTCTCGCCTGAGGCGGACGAAGATCGAGTACGAGCAAGGTCAGGACGATCGCGAAGACGCCGTCAGTCAGCGCGGTTACGCGCGCCATCCCGAGTCCTTCGGGAGCGCCGGAATGCCTGTCACTCATGCAGACACACCTTTAATCGATATCAGGCAGGCAACTTCGCCGTTAGATTGAAAAACTCCTGTAGGGTTTGATTGACGCGGTAAAACTTGTCTTCGCGCAACTGGTCGCTCGATTCAAGCCACATCTCCTCGCCGAGCAGGGCCAGTGAGCTGAGCGTATGACGCATCTCAGGCCGGCCCTCCCGCGCGATCTCGACAAGCATCCGCTTCCAGACCGAGTGACGTCCGCAGAGCACGAAATCAGCATCCCATGAAGTCAAATCGCGAACCTGCTCGGCGCGAACCAGCGTGTAACCATCAAACTCGAGACCGGTCGTCGCCTCGATCTTTTCGCTGGAGTCATCGAGTATGCGGATCGCGAAGCGCACTTCGGCATAACCGAGGCGGCGAAAAACTTCGCCCTCAGCAGCCATCAGGCGACCGAGGGCGAGAAACCAATCAGGATCAGGAAACGACGCCATCAGAAGCGAAGATTTTGGCGAAATCAGTCGGCAGCAAGCATCGTGGACGGCGATCTAAGCCGGCGGAATCGCAGCGTTGGAGGTACTCGTTGACGATTCGCCGCCAAAGCTGGCCCTGCATCTCCATTCCCTTGTCGAAGTGGGCGACGCCGCCACCCATCAGAATCGCCATCGGCTCGACCTGTTCGGGACAGCTAAAGAGCTGTAGCAGGATCTTTTCCGCATCATCGAGCTGGTCGTGGATATCGCCGGCAATTTCGGGATGCGTCCTGAGTTGCTCGCGGAGATGCACTGTGCCGAACCCCACGTGACGCGACTCGTCCTGCATGCAGCGGCGGAAAATCTCCTGATCGACGCGGCTGTTGGCGATGTACTCGCCCTGTCGGAACATCGTCAGCACAAAACCCTCGCCGAGGAGATGCAAGCGTCCGGTCTGTACTGAAAAGCTCGGTGAATCGAGAATCCGCTTGAGCGACAACTGACTAAGCGTGCTCGCTACGCCGAGTCCGCCGCCATTGGCCAATGCGCGCTTGCGGAAGACATCGGTATGGCGCGCTTCATCCATCGCCTGCGTGGCGAGGAACAATTTGACTTCGAGGAAATCCTGATTGATCCGACTCATCCATCGTGTGGGGGCATCGGCGGCGATGAACTCGACTTCAGTCAGGAAGGTGCATAGCTGGCACATCGCGCGTTCGAGGTCATCAGGCAGCGGCTTGAGCTCGTCCCAGGGAATATCGCGGGCGGAGCTCCACTGACGCGCGACCGCCTCTTCGTAAAGCTCCATCGCATTGTCAGCCCAGCACTCGGCTTTCTCATTAATCGTGAACCCTAGTGAGGGTAGGTCTGGTGGGAGAATAGCGCCGCGCGGGGCCATCGAGCGATGCTCGCCGCCTTTTTCCGGCACAATTCCATAGGTACCGATTTCGATATCTTTAAGGCGCAAACCGAGATTTCCGGGTTTCGCGCGTATGCCCCATTCGCCGTGCTGATTCATCCAGCCGAGATCGGGCGTGCCGGTCTCATAGAGTTTTTGCATGTATAGCGACGGCTCGTACTTGAAACGCGCCTCGCTTCCCACGCGCTCTTCGTCTTTGATTTGTACGGTTGGCATTTTTAGCTCCCAAGGCTCGAATTACTTGGCGCGAGGAGTCCCGGCCCTCCGGCGCATGTGATAGTTTAAGCTAACCGCAGGCTAATCGTCCATCGTTTACGATCTGAGGTGTGCAGCCAGCAGGACGACTCCGGCGGGCTTTTGTACTAAAGAGGCTGATATGGAACCTTTTAACTACGATATCAGTGATTATGTGAGAGCGCATCCCAACCCACCTCCGGTTAAAGTGATAGAACCTGAGCCAGATACAGCTTCAATGCTGGCTGCTTGGGTATCAAGTTGGCGCTTCGCTTTATGGATAGGCATGGTTTGGTTATTCTCTCCACGCAAGGGTCGTAAATTGTTGGACGATGCAATGATCCTGCAAACTTCGCTGGCCTTCAAAAACATATTTTTCCCGAAGCCATTGCAGAACCGAATCGGAAAAATTCTGCATCATAAAATACCCTGACCCAATAAAATGGGCATCCATTAAGCAAAGCCTAATGGATTCTTTGTTTGCGGTGAAAAGTCTTTTTACCCGCCTGCCCACCATGATCGACGCTTCGCCTTAGGTATAATCCATCGGTTCTATTATGAACTCATCCAGATTGGCGGCGCGCGTCATATCATAGAACGTTGCGTTGCGGAAGGGAGCGTTCACGACCACGCGTCCGCGAGCGTTGCGATAATAGGTCTCCATCCCGGGATGCGTCCAGACCATATTTTCATGCAACTCATCGATCTGCTCATTGTAGGCGTCATGAACGTCCTGTCGGCATTCGACCGCGCCGATGCCCCGCTGCAGCATCTGTCGGAGCAAATCCATGATGTAGCGCATCTGCATCTCGACGACGAAGATCAGGCTCCCGCCATGCCCCGGTTGCAGATTAGGACCGTAGAGGCAGAAGAAATTCGGGAAATCCGGGATCGCGAGGCCGAGGTAGGCCTTGGCGTCGTCATCGTTCCACACGTCGCGTAAGCTGCGTCCCGATCGGCCTCGCAGATCGAAGGCGGTAAGAAAGCGCAGGACATCGAAGCCAGTGGCTATCACGAGGACGTCAGCGCCATACTCATTGCCGTCTTTTGTGACGATCTTGTGAGGACCTATCTCCGCGATCGCATCCGTGACGAGTTTCACTTTTTCGTTACGCAACATCCGATACCAGCCGTTGTCCATCAGCATACGCTTGCCGAACGGCGGATAAGTAGGAACGACTTTATCGAGCAGCTCGGTGCGGTCGCCAAGCTCGGAGACGATATGGCGGGTGAAGATATTGCGATGTGAGTCGTTGATTTTGTTCATCGACCGGTCGGGGTGTTCCCAATCGGGATCCTTCTGCAAGGCGGCGTGGAATCGGTCGCCGAAAGTCCAGCCCAAGCGCAGCCGATACCATATGCGATAGAGCGGCACTTCTCGGAGCAGGAAACGCAGCGTTTCCGGGATAGGAGTCCGGAATTGATCGTTAGGCGCCACCCAGTGCGCGGAACGCTGGAAAATCGTGAGCGAGGCGACGGTATGCTGAATCTCAGGACCGATTTGCATCGCGCTCGCGCCGTTACCGATTATCGCTACGTGCTTGCCCGTAAGGTCGAGATCGGCGGGCCATTCGGCGCTGTGAAAGCAGGGTCCTTCGAAGCCATCTAGCCCTTTGATGTCCGGCATCTTGATCGGATTGAATATGCCGACGGCGCTGATTAGGACGTTGCCCGTAAGCGCCTCGCGCGAACCGTCAGCTTTCTGGACCGCAACTGACCAGCGCTGGGCGGCATTGTCATAGCTGGCCGACTGGACGGCCGTTTCGAAGCGGATATGAGAACGCAGGTCGAATTTGTCAGCGACGTGCTCGAGATAGGCGTGCAGCTCGTCGCGCAGCGCATAATACATCGACCAGTCGTAAGGCGCATTGGCGAATGAGTAGAGATGATTAGGAGTATCGACGCCGGCGCCCGGGTAATGGTTGTCGCGCCAGATGCCGCCCAGGGTTGCGCTCTTTTCGAGGATCATAAAGGGAATACCGGCTTGTTTGAAATTGATCGCGGCGCACAATCCCGAGACGCCCGCGCCGATTATCAGGACCTCGAAGCCATCAGGGATCGGCAGTTTCTCGGCGGCCTCGTTTCCTCCCAGACCCAGTTCCGAGGCGATGATCGAATCGTATTCATCGAGAATAGGCTCGCCCATCGCAGAACTGAGCATTTTGAGGCGCAGTTCGCGCGAAGGCTCGGGGATAGCCACTGGTCGTCCGGCGCGCCATGCCAGGATGGCTTCGAGCGCGGCGGCGCGGACCTCCTCAGCCAGCGGCTCGGACAGTCCACCGGAGTCGTTGTCGCCCATGCCACGCGCGCGTCGTGTGCGATAGCGATCGTCGAGCCAGCGCTGGTCGCCGGTCAGTTGCACCAATACAGCGCGCAGCACCGGCACATTGGCAATGGCGATCGCTTCGGCGAAGCGCTGGGTTTCGTTGTGACCGGCAACACCGTTTTGTTCAGACATGTTTATCTCCTTCGGCTACGCTCCGCTCCTGCAGTAACGTGCACGCTAATATCTTAATATCCGGCGAAACCCATATCGGTGGTCGCCTGCGCGTCAGGATCAGTGCAGACGTTGACTAGCGCGGGTTTGGCGGCTTTCATTGCACGCTCGATCGCCGGACGGATACCGTCGGGTTTCTCCACAAACTCGCCGTAACCGCCGAGCGCCTCAACCATTTTGTCATAACGCTGATAGCCGAGATCGCGACCGACGTTTCCGCCGGTCTGACGCGAGGTGAAGCCGCCATTGTTCGATAGCACGACAACGATATTGAGCTTGTGCCGAATAGCCGTATCCATCTCCATCCCGTTCCAGCCGAAAGCTCCATCGCCGCTCAGCACGACGACCGGCCTATCAGGAGCCGCGACTTTCGCGCCGATCCCGAATGGAATGCCGACGCCCATGCATCCGTGCGGTCCGGCGTTGAGGCTGCCGCGCGCGCTGAAGGCCGGAATCGATTGCCGCGCGAAATTCAGGATCTCGTGCCCATCGACAACCAGAATCGTGTCGCGGCTGATTACATCTTTGACTTCGTTACAGAGCCGCAGCGGATGAATAGGCGTCTTGTCCGAATGGAGCAGCGGAGCGTTGCGCTCCATATTCGAGCGATGTTTTGCGCCGAGTTGTGCTGCCCATGCGCTCTCTTCCTTGCCGTTGAAGCGGCCCTTCGCTTCGCCCGTGAGCTGTTGAAGGACGAGCTTGGCGTCGCCGATGATGCCGATTTCGGCGGCACGATTGTGGCCGATTTCGCGACCATCGAGATTAACGTTGATGAATTTTGCATCAGGCGAGAACCGCGGCGCGCGCAGGAAAGAAAGCATCGAGTTGGCGCGAGCGCCGATCACAAGGACCACATCGGCCTCGCGAAAGGCGGTCGAGCGCGCCGCAGGAAACGAGCGCGGGTCGTCTTCTGCGATAACTCCGCGACCCTGCGGAGTCGTAAAGAAGGGAAGTCCGGTCGCATCGACGAACGCCTTCAGTTCCTTTTCGGCTCCGGCCCAGAGCACGCCGCTGCCGGTAAGAATCAGCGGTTTCTGCGCGCCGGCAAGGAGTTCAATCGCACGCTTAATCAGAGCTGGATCGCCAGCCGGGCGCGCGTCTGTACGATAGTTGCCCTCGACCCAGTTAATTTTGCTGTCATCAACTTTGCCCGAGAGAATGTCACCGGGAAGATCGAGATAGATCGGACCGCGTTTGCCGTCGAGCGCCTCGCGAAAGGCGATACTGATGTATTCAGGGATGCGATAGCCGAGATCGACGCGGAAAGCGTTCTTGACGATCGGCTTCATCATCGGCACCTGATCCATCTCCTGAAAGGTGTCGAGCGTCCATCCGCGCATCGGCGCAGAGCCGCCGATCGCGATTATTGGGGAAGCGTCGGCCCAGGCATTGGCGAGGCCGGTCACCAGATTCGCAACACCAGGACCCATTGGCGCGATACAGATGCCGGGTTTGCCGGTGACGCGCGCATAGGCATGCGCCATCATCGCGGCGGCTTGCTCATGGCGGACGTAGATGCCCTGCATGCCGAGATCAAGACAGGCGCCAGCGGTGCCGCCGGTCGGACCGCCCATCATGAAAAAAATTGTATCGACGCCTTCGCGCTGAAAGCAGCGCGCGATGATTTCTTCGCCGCGTAGCGTTCCCATTGGTAAACCCTCCACATAGGCCCTTCGAAGAGGGCCGCAGGATGGTGGAACAACACAAAGGCCCAATTGTCAAGCGGTATTCGATCACACTGAATCGTCAATACGAGATTAAACGATTTGAAAAAATTTAAAATCGTTCGTTAATTTTAAATATCGAAAAATCTCTCAGTAAAATTAAAGTTTGATGACCTTATATTTATGGCACTTTATTTCTACTTACTTTATTACTCATTTGAGTAATTGCACTAAACAATAAATAACCTTAACTTTTCTTTTTGAATGGATAAGCTTTAAGAGTTAAGCTCTCACTAGTTAGTCATCGGTCGCATAGGGTCGCGCGGCTGATGAGTAATCAAAAATTCGCAGTTCAAAGTAATGAGGGGTCGTCAATTACTGACAACCGGCTTGGCATCTGTGCATACAGCGGCTGCTCCCGGATGCTTGGAATTTACCCAAACCAGAATTTACGTGAAAGCGGAGGAGAGTATTTGTGAAAAATCGAATGATTCGCGGTACATGGCTGACCGCCGCAGCACTAACTGCGGTAGCATTTGCGGGCTCGGAGATAGTTCGCGCACAATCGGACGCTATCCCGGTGGCGTCCAGCAGCGCGAGTTCATCCCCATCCAACAGCCCAAGTTCGTCACCTTCAGGTAGCCCTAGTTCATCCAGGTAGCCCTAGTTCATCGCCCTCGAGCAGCCCCAGCTCATCACCGTCATCGAAGCCGAGCGCGTCGGCCTCCGCAACCCCCAAGGGTAGAGGGACGAATCGCCCGCAGCGAACCTGACCTTGTTCGGCACCCTGACTTTGGCGAGCGATGGTTCGGCTACCGGTTCGATGAAGGGCTTGAAGGGCTGCAAAGGCACGACCGGAACATTTAGCGGCGAGACCATCGGCTCCACACCGACACCGACGATTACACCGAGTCCAGTCGGATCTTCACCGGCACTCACGCATGCTGCGGCAAGTGGCGCTGCGGGAACTTTGGTCGTCACTACCAGTGGAAGCTGTAAGAGCCCAGCCGCTAATGATGTCTTCGACTTGTTCCCGGTCGCGATAGCTGCTTCGCCGAGCCTTACTCAATCGGGCGACTTTGTCGCTGAGAGTAGCACCTCAGCCGGTCAATACATGATTATTGATTTGGGCAATGGCTCGATATTGATGATGCTCAATGGTGGAACCAAATAGGACGACAAGTAAAGTTGCCTTGGCCCTAAAGCCAAGGCAACTTTTAGATGTTTTATCCTACTGTTCGAGCGATCTCATCCATAATCTAGCTGGTTTAGCTGCGTTTCTCGAACTGTTGCTTGCCGAACAGTATGTCCCACGATTTCTTGTCGGGTTTAGCGCCGCGGCTCTTCTCGACTTCCTCTTTCATAACCGCGAGACCGCGATGGACTGCCGGACGCGCCTCGATTGCATCATACCAGCGCTTGAGATTCGGGAAATCTTCGAGATTCTGCCCCTGCCAATGATGTGTCCGCAGCCATGGATAGGTCGCCATATCGGCAATCGAGTATTCGCCGGCGAGATAGCCAGCCTCGGCGACCCGCTTGTCGATCACGCCGTAGATGCGCGCCGCCTCGTTCGTATAGCGATCGATCGCGTATTGAATCTGCTCGGGCGCGTAGCGGCGGAAATGATGCGCCTGTCCGAGCATCGGGCCGACGCTCGCCATCTGGAACATCAGCCACTGGATTACGTCGTAGCGTTTGCGCGTGTCCTGCGGCATGAATTTCCATCCGCTTTTTTCGGCGAGGTACATGAGCATCGCACCCGACTCGAAGATCGCGATCGGATGGCCGTCCGGACCGTCATGATCGACCATCGCGGGAATCTTGTTGTTGGGCGAAACTTTGAGGAATTCCGGTTTGAACTGCTCGCCCTTGCCGATATTGACTGGAATAACATTGTACTTCCATCCGAGCTCTTCGAGCAGAATCGAAACTTTGTAGCCATTCGGAGTGATCCAGAAATAGAGATCGATCATGAGTGACTCCTTTGAGGATTGCTTTGGCACGTTCCGGTGCGGCTCGCAAACCGATCAGGCCGAGAGCGACTCCGGGTCGCCCTTTCGCACGCCGATCAGGTAGGCCTCGATGAACTGATCGATATCGCCGTCGAGCACAGCGTTAGTATTGCCCGCTTCGACACCGGTGCGATGGTCCTTCACCATCTGATAGGGATGCAGCACGTACGAGCGAATCTGGCTGCCCCACGCGATGTCTTTCTTTTCCTTGCTGAACTTTTCCAGCTCTTCGCGCTTCTTGCGCTGTTCGAGTTCAAAGAGGCGTGCGCGCAGGATCTTCATCGCCATCGCACGGTTCTTATGCTGCGAGCGTTCGTTCTGGCAGGTCACGACGATACCGGTTGGAAGATGTGTGAAGCGCACGGCTGAATCGGTTTTATTGACGTGCTGGCCGCCCGCGCCCGACGCGCGAAAAGTATCGATGCGCAGGTCAGCGGGATTGATTACGACTTCGACCTTGTCGTCGATTGCCGGGAAGATGAACACCGAAGCGAACGAGGTGTGACGGCGCGCGTTCGCATCATAGGGAGAAATACGCACGAGTCGATGGATTCCGGCTTCCGCCTTGAGATAACCGTAGGCGTATTCGCCATCGACTTCGAAGGTCGCGCTCTTGATCCCGGCGCCATCACCGGGCTGAAGATCAGCAAGATCGGTTTTGTAGCCCCGACGCTCAGCCCATCGGAGGTAAAGCCGCAAGAGCATCTCGGCCCAATCCTGCGCTTCGGTGCCGCCTGCGCCCGGATGAATCGAGACGATCGCGCCGAGGCGATCGTACTCGCCGCCCAGCATCAGGTGTAGCTCCTGCCGTTCAAGTTCCGCCCGCGCTGACCAGAGCGCAGCAGCGGTTTCGTGAGCAGCTTCAGAATCGTCGAGGGCCTCCTCTTCGGCCATCGAGAAAAAGACTCGCGCCTCCTCTAATGATTTTTTCAGACGCTCATAATCGATGAGTTGCGCTTTAATTCGATCGTGCTCGCGAAGAACGGCTTGCGCCGCTTCGGGTCGATCCCAGAAATCGAGCTTGGTAGATTGGTCGAGGAGTTCCTTTTCGCGTGCAGTCAGTGTGGGGACGTCAAAGACGCCTCCCGAGGGCGTCGCTGCGGGTCTCGAAGTCGGTCAATTGATCGCGCATTTCAGCAATTGTCATGGGAGACTCTCCATTTCAGTAAGAATCCAAATGCCGTAATTCTGACACAATTAAGGAAAGAAATTAATTTAGCAGGTCCGAGCCGACCGCACTGCC
Organism: uncultured Pseudomonadota bacterium; assembly: GCA_963795945.1. GTDB lineage: Bacteria > Desulfobacterota > Binatia > Binatales > Binataceae > JAJPHI01. The sequence continues at coordinate 107,758 of CAWCJN010000005.1, read as the reverse complement.
GTCGCGCCCATTTATAGTTAGCAGAGAAGCACTTGTCGCATGTTCGATCCTCGGCGGTCGGCGCAAGAAAATCGCGGCAAGCAGGCCGGCAATCGTCAGACCGAAACAAACCTCGGCGAAGAGATCGCCAATTGTAGTATAAATGGTGCGCTCGGGACGCCAATAGACGCGCTCGATCTCGGTGCCGCGAGTGAACAATTCGGTAGTCGCCGTGATTCTCCCGTCAGGTTCGATAATCGTGCTGATACCGGTGTTCGCTACCCGTACCATCGGGACCTTGGTCTCGACCGAGCGCATCGCCGCCATCGCGAGCAGTTGATAGGGCGCAGAACTTTTCCCATACCAGGCATCGTTCGTGATGTTGACCAGGATTTCCGCGCCGTCTTTGACTACGCTGCGCGCCAAATTCGGGAAAACGCTTTCGTAACAGATCAGAACTCCCAGCTTGGCGCGCTTCACTTGAAGTACGGTTTGATTGTGGCCCGCAAACATATCGCCAAAGCCGGAGACCACTCGATTGACGAAGAAACCAAACAGGCTGCGTAAAGGAACGTATTCACCAAACGGCACGAGCTGAATCTTGTCGTACCAGCCCTCAACTTTTCCATCGCCGGAGACCAGATAGGCCCGATTGTAGAAACCGACGCGACGATTCTCGACGCTCAAAGCGGGCGCGCCAAACAGGATCGGATCGCCGGTCTGTTTGGCGAGTCCGAGCAGGCGCTGTCGATAACGCGCGTCCTCAGCGAACGCGGCAGGATAATGGTCATCAGGCTGGAAGAAAAATGCGGCAGCGGCTTCCGGCCAGACAATCAAGTCAGCGCCGCGCTTCGCCGCAGTCTCGGTCTGATCAACGTAAACGCTGAAACTCGAACCGAGAAACTTGGGATCCCACTTGATCGATTGCGGAATATCGCCCTGAACCATCGCAATCTGCAGCGCGCCTTGCTCCTGTCCGGCGGTGAGTCCGCGAATCCGGAAGATGCCAAAGATGAATGCCGCCGCCATCATTGCGGTCAAAGTGCCGAGGCTAAGCGCCTGAATTCGCTGTGAGTAAGTGCGAGATGCGATCACGTAAATGACAGCGTTAGTAAAAATGATCAGCGCCGAGACGCCATAAACGCCGGTGAACTCGGCGAACTGGATCAATTCGAGATTGCGATAGGCGACATAGCCGAGCAGGTTCCACGGAAATCCGATCGGAAAATAGGTGCGGACCCATTCAATCGCGGTCCATGCGACGGGCAGCGTGATGACAATCGGAATCGACAGCCGCACTGTCACGAAATCCGCGATAGTGAATGCGATCGCGGTAAATAACGCCATCACGCCGGCCAATAACAACATCGGCAAGAGCGCCAAATCAACGGGTAGGCGGGTAAAATTGTGTAAAGTCTCCGCGATCCAGTACACCGATCCGACATAACAGACGAAACCCTGCAACCAGGCCCAGAAAAACACCCGGCGCGACGGCTGCGCCGCAATCGCGTACAGCAGAGGCACGAAGGCTATCCAGGCAAGCAGATTCAGATCGGCTTTCGGGAATGCCGCAGTGAGCATCAAACCGCTGAAGAAAACGAGAAAGAATCTGGAGGTTCGGCTCAAGATCATGACGCACTTGAGTCGAATAGATTTTCGAGCGGGATCACGCCGGCGCACGGCGGCGCGCCGTCAAAGCGGTCGTACACTTCGGCCACATCGTGCCAGGTTTCAACGAGCGCGACTGCGCCTTGAGCAGTAATCCGCAGATCACCTGATAGTCGCCATTCGCGCTCAAAGGTCCAATCAACTTGTGGCATTCGCTCAAGATCAATCGCCACCACTCTCCAAAGCTCGTCGGGAGGCAGAAGCTGCCGTCCTTCGGTTAATGAAATATAAATCACCGGTCGCGCACCCATCATAAAAGCATAGCGCTTGTCGATCGCAACGCCGAAGGGTTGATAGCGACGGCGATTAGCGGGCGTCAAGATGCGGCCTAAATCGGCGATCGTCCGTCGAAAAGACATACTACTCGATGCTTGCCGGGGATCATCCGGGCGGAGCCGCGAATTTGGCCCTCGCGCAAAATGGTGACGAGATGGTCCAACGCACTGCCGTCGCGCGAAGTCCGCGTGAAATGCGTAAGCATCGCGGGCGTTCCGAGCTTACGTGAGGCTAGGGTCACGATTCGGGAAGCAGATCGTCATAGTGCGGGGCGAAGATTGCGCGGGGAGGCGGGTCCGCGAAGCTTCGCGGACCCGCCTCCCCGCGCAGGATAGTCGAGGCGCGCCGCCAGTTCGCGCTCCCGCGCGAACTGGCGGCGCGCCTCGACGGGCGAGCGCTCGTGGTCGTAGCCAAGCAGATGCAGGAGTCCGTGAATCAGTAAAGTGCGTAGCCGCGCAGCGGCAGGCATGCGCGATGCGCATGCCTGCCGCTGCGCGGTCTTAACCGAGATGACCACGTCGCCGAGGAGCAGCGGCGGGCGCTTAGCGCCCGCCGCTGCTCCTCGGCCTAGGAAATCGATCATTGCTGTTTCGCCAACTTCGGATTGCGAAAACGAGAGCACGTCGGTGGATTGATCTTTGCCGCGAAAATCACGATTCAACGTGCGAATTTCCTCGTCGGAAGTCGGCACGATCGAAAGTTCGGCAGCGCCCATCCCGAGGATCGTCAGAAGCATCGTAGCTTCCTTGCGCAACGCCGTCGCAAACGGACGACCTTGCATCACTTCGCATCGCAAATCGACCGGCACATGCTATCCGGAAATCTCAGAATTGGGGGCGGATTCCCGTGCGGAAGTATTGTCGTTGTTGAACGATTCGTACGCGGTGATTACTGCCTGCACTAGGCGGTGGCGCACTACGTCACGCTCATTGAAGAAGGTAAAATTGATTCCCGGCGTGTTGGCCAATACGGTGCGAGCCTCTTTGAGACCCGACAACTTGCCGCTCGGGAGATCGATTTGCGTAATGTCGCCAGTGATTACGGCTTTTGAGCCGTAGCCGAGGCGGGTCAGGAACATCTTCATCTGCTCGGAGGTCGTGTTCTGCGCCTCATCGAGAATGATAAAGGAATCATTCAGCGTGCGGCCGCGCATGAATGCCAGTGGTGCGACTTCGATCGTGCCCCGCTCGAGCATCCGGCGCGCGCGATCAAAATCGACCATGTCATGCAATGCATCGTAGAGCGGGCGCAGATACGGATTGACTTTTTCGGCGAGATCGCCCGGTAAAAAGCCGAGCTTTTCGCCGGCTTCGACTGCTGGTCGGCAGAGCACCATCCGCGTCACCTGATTTTTCATCAGGGCGGCCAGCGCCATCGCCATCGCGAGGTAAGTTTTGCCGGTACCCGCCGGTCCAATTCCGAAAACGATATCGTGCGTCCGGATCGCGTCAATATAGGCCTTTTGATTCAGGCTCTTGGGCGAGATAACGCGCTTGTGTGCCGACACGTAAACCGTGTCGAGGAAGATATCCTTGAGGTCCGCATTGCGATCGCCCCGCACGATCCGCGTCGCGTATTCGACATCGCCGGAATAGATCGGATATCCGCGTTTTAACAATTCATAGAGATCGCCGAGCAGCTTGCCGGCCATCGCCTGTTCCGCGTGCCCGCCTGAGACTTTGAGAGTGCTGCCGCTGACCGCGATTCGCACGCCCAAGGCCTGCTCAATCGTGCGCATGTGCGCATCATGTTGGCCGAGCAATTCGGTGAAGAGGCGATGATCATCAAAGTGGAGTTCCAGCGCATCTTCGGTATGCAGACTGGAGACAGTGCCGTTCAACCTATCGGTCGTTTCCGCCACGCCGTTATTACGATCCATCTTGCCGAGCGATAGTATCGCGTTTGAAGCCGATTGTTAAACCGGCGGAATTAAACACAGATTACTGATTGCCGGCGCGAATCAGCGCGATAACCTGATCGAGCGCTGTCTCGACCTTCGATGGGTCGCGACCGCCGGCCTGTGCGAAATCGGGGCGACCGCCGCCGGAGCCGCCGATAATCGGCGCGATTTGCTTAACTAGATCGCCGGCCTTGATCCGCGACGTCAAATCGGGCGTAACCGCGACCAGGATTGCCGCCTTGCCATCACCGAGAGCGGAGCCGAGTGCGACCACGGCCGAATTGTGTTTCTGCCGTAGGCGGTCAGCGATTTCGCGCATTGCTTTCAGGATCGACGCCGTCGAGCTTGCGCGTCACGACTTTGATTCCGCCTGCTTCCTGAATCTGCTCTGCGCTGCCGCCGGAAGTCCCTTCGCCGGCGATGAGCTTCTGTTCGAGCGCGCGGAGTTTCTTTTCGAGTTCCTTTTCACGCGCGACCAGACGTTCGAGACGATCGAGCGCAGCCGCGTCGCGCGCGCCAAGCTGGGTGCCGAGCTGTTCGAGGATTTTCTCGCGCGCCCAGATGGCATCGAGCGCGCCCTGCCCGGTCAGCGCCTCGATTCGGCGGACGCCCGCGGCCACTCCCGATTCGCCTTGCAACTTGAACAGTCCGATATCACCGGTGCGATTCACGTGGGTGCCGCCGCACAGCTCGACCGAAAAATCACCCATCCGCACCACGCGCACGCGGTCGCCATACTTGTCGCCGAAGAAGGCCAGCGCGCCAGCCTTGAGCGCGTCGTCATAGGCCATCTCCTCGAACGTCACGGCCGCGTTCTCACGGATACGCGCGTTGATTTCTTCTTCGATAGTCAGGAGATCGTCCGGTGAAATCGGTCCCTGATGATTGAAGTCGAAGCGCAGCCGTCCGGGTTCGACCAGCGAACCCGCCTGATGGGCTTCCGCGCCGGCGATTTCGCGGAGCGCGTAATGAAGGATGTGGGTTGCGGAATGATTACGCATTGCGGCGTCGCGGCGCTCGCGATCGATTTTCAGATGGACGCGGCGGCCGCGCTCGAATTCGGTAGCGTCGCCGCGCAGGATCCGGCCTAAGTGAAGGATCGAGCCGTCCTGTTTGCGAGTATCGAAAACTTCCAGCAGCGCTCCGGATTCGGTTTCGATTACGCCTCGATCGCCGATCTGTCCGCCGCCTTCGGGATAGAAGGGAGTTTCGGCGGTGACGAGCGTGACGTTGCCATTATTCGTTTGCGCGGCAAGGACTTCCGAATCAGCCTCGTAGTCGTGCGCGCCGATAAACTGGGAGGGAGCGTCCGAGTTCAGCGCGATCTCGGGTACTGCGAGTTCGTCCTTGCGCGCCGCGCGTCCGCGCTCGCGCTGCTCCTCCATGAGACGGTTGAAGCCCGTGACATCTACTCCGATTCCGGCGTCGCGGAGAAAGTCTTGCGTGAGGTCGAGAGGGAAGCCGTAGGTGTCGTAGAGCTTAAAAGCGACTTCGCCTGGAAGGATTAGATCCGATCCAAAGAACTCGCCTGTTTCGCGGAACGAATCCGTGGATGCGGTGTTACGCCTGTACTCCGCGTTACGGAGCGCGTGTACTTCGGACTTGAGATACTGCTCACCCATCAGCAGAGTAGTATGAAACCTCGTCTCTTCCTCGCGCACAGTTTGAAAGATGTAAACTTCCTTTTTTTTGAGTTCTTTGTATGCACTGGTCATGGCTTCAATGACACCACGGCAAGCAGCTACGAGGAGCCGATCAATCATACCCACTTCCAGGAGCCGAGCATGTCGTGCCGCGCGTCGAATTAGCCGCCTAAGTACATATTCTCGATCACCATTTCCGGGGCGCAGTCCATCTGCAACAAGGAAGGAGATAGCACGCGAGTGGTCCGCGATCGCGCGATAAGAAATATCGCTATCAGCGTTGGTCCCATAGGCGTGGCGGTTTCCTACGGTACAAACAATGTCCTCAATGCTTTCCAAATTCTTCTGTATGCGTTGCTGGCGACTTAACCGTTGATTTCCCGCAATTATGCTCTGGAAAAGATCGATCTCGTAATTCCCTAGATACTTCCCGGTCTCGATGCTCTGCAGGACCGACGCGACGCGTTCCAGGCCGGTGCCGGTATCGACGTGCTTCATCGGCAGCAGCGTCAGCTTGCCGGAAGCGTCGCGATTGTACTGGATGAACACCAGATTGCCGAGTTCGATAAAGCGCGCACAGCCCTCAACATTCACCCCGCACTTCTCCGACTTAGGGTGCGTGCAGAAGTTCGACGTCTCCGCGCCCCGATCGATATGGATTTCCGAACAGGGACCGCAGGGACCGGTCTCGCCCATCTCCCAGAAGTTGTCCTTCTCGCCGAAGCGCAGGATTCGATTCCTGGGTAACGCTTTGAGTTTGAGCCAGGCCTGCTCGGCTTCGTCGTCGTCCTTATAGACGGTCGCCCAGAGCTGTTCTTGAGGGATTTTCCAGACTTTGGTGACCAGCTCCCAATGGAACGCGATCGCTTCCTCTTTATAGTAGTCGCCGAAGGACCAGTTCCCGAGCATCTCGAAAAACGTATGGTGATAGCTATCGCGGCCCACCGCTTCAAGGTCGTTATGCTTGCCCGAGATGCGAAGGCATTTTTGGCAATCAACGACGCGCTTCGCGGTAGGCGTGCGAAGGCCGAGAAAATAATCCTTAAACGGGACCATTCCGGCGTTGGTAAAGAGCAGGGTTGGATCGCCCTTGGGAATCAACGAGGCGGACGGCACGATTTCGTGGCCGCGCTCGGCAAAGAAGTCGAGAAAAGATTGCCGAATGCGATCGGTGGTCCAGTACATATGGCTCTATTGTAACGCGATCGCGGACGGCTCTGCATAGAGAGTGATGCTGCATGATGGAACCTCATCCGCGCGCGCCTGTTCTTGGAACACAGCTCGCAGACTCGCTTGGTCGGGTTCGCTTCGCTACGTCTAGCGATACAAAGGGGAAGGGATTCTTAAAAGGGTCGTACTATCGAGCGGTTCAAGCCATCAGGCGGGTGCGCACGAGGTCAACGATCGTCCGGCAGAGCAGAGGGACATCGAGCGGCTTGGTAAGATATGCGGTAAAGCCTCGAGACAACGCCCTGATGCGCTCCTGTTCGCTGGCGAGTGCGGTCAGGGCAATCACCGGCAAACCACGCCATGCAGGATTGGTTGAAGAGCGTAGCCGATCAATGAGGCCATAGCCGTCCACTTCCGGCATCGATAGGTCGGACAAGATCACCTCCGGCAGACCGTAGCGGAGCGTCTCAAGAACCTTCGCCACCGAACCGACTGCGGTGACCGTCGCTCCGCGACTTAGCAGCACTTAGGTGATTAAGTCACAGGCCTCAAGGTCGTCGTCCACCGCGAGCACGTTGATCCCGATCAAGGAGACTGCAACTTCATGGATCGGCGGCGGTACGGGCCGGAGAATTCCCTGAGTAGCAGCCGGGAGACGAACGATGAAGCGCGCGCCGCGTCCACGCCCTTCGCTTTCGGCATGGATGGCGCCGCCATGCATCTGGACGAGATGTTTTGCGGTATAGAGACCCAGGCCGAGACCGCCATGCCGCCGCGTCGTAGAGGCGTCGGCCTGACTGAACTGCGTGAATAATTTGGGCATGAAAGCGGGATCAATACCTTCGCCCTGATCCCGCACGATGGCCGTGATGAAGCCCTCGGCAGCGGCAATACTGACGTGAACTTGTTGATTACTTGCGCTGAACTTGATCGCATTGTTGAGAAGATTAGCGAAGACTTGCTGGAGGCGGCGCGCGTCGCCCAACACTGGTACGGCTGAGGGCGGCAAGTCACAGACGATCTCGATTTGCCGGCCTTCAGCGACCAAGCGGACCGATTCAAGCGCGTCGCGCAAGGGATCGCTCAAATCGAGATTCGATTTCTCAATCGTGAGCTTGTCGCTAATAATCCGGGAGGCGTCGAGGAGCTCGCCGATCATGTCGGCCAGCGCGTAGGCATTGGATTCGATCTTCTGGCGGGTCAGAACGCGCTGGCCTTCATCCTCAGTGGGGCTATTGAGCAAGTGAGCCCATCCAAGCACTGCGTTATGCGGGTTGCGCAATTCGTGAGAAACGACTGCTAGAAATTCATCTTTCTCACGGCTGGCTTTTTCCGCGTTTTGCCGCAATTTATATTCCGCCTTAAGCAGTGCCTCCCGTTCGAGCAGGGCCAGTTTTTGATCATGAATATCAGTATTGCTGCCGATCCATCGAATGATATGTCCGTGAGAGTCACGAATAGGCATGGAGCGAGAGAGATGCCAGCGAAACACGCCGTCAGCGCGCCTCAACTTGAATTCGTCTTCCCACGGCTCTCCCGTCGAGAGAGAGGTCCTGTACACCTTCAGCATCCGCGGCAGATCGTCGGGATCATGGACGCTCATCCAACCCCACCCTTCCATCTGATCGGGCGCCGTGCCCGTATAGTCGTACCAGCGCTGATTATAGAAAAAAATCCAGCCGTCAGGGTCACTCTCCCAAGCAAGTGTGGGAAGAAAATTGACAAAGGTCTGAAATCGGGCGTCACTTACCGCGAGCAGCTCCTTCAAAGAAGTTTGATCAGAAAGCTCGTCGGCGGCCGAGTCGATAACACAAAGGGTACCAATTAGCTTGCGGGGCGACCCGGCCGTATTGGGAAAGGCGAACATCCGGTCGAGAACCTAGACATAACAGCCGCCGCGCTGTTTAACACGATAGCGCAATTCGGCGTGCGGAAGAGCCTCGTGAAGCAATGCCGCGATAGCGCTCTTCAACTCTGGGTGTGCGGACTCCTCAATTCCGCGTTCCCAGTCCGCGCGCGCGACGTGGACTTCGGAGCCTTCGGTGTTGAAAAGACGCCGAACTGCTCCGCTCCACGTCATCACGCCTGATGTCAAGTCCCAATCCCAAAACAGCGCGTGACCGGCTTGGGATTCGATACTGTTGGCCCGGTGTTCTGGAATGACTAGGCTCCCCTCTCTAGCGCCGCGTGAATAGGGACTCGAACGTGGAATTAAAATCGAGCCTTTATATGTTACTTAAGACAAGTACTACGATGATTGCGCTCAATTATCAGTTCTTATGCTCGCAGCCTATTATTCACGGGACGATTGAATAGGCAATCAGCGTTGATGCGCATTTTGATGCGTATATTCCCTTGCTTCGATAGATTTTGCTTCTTTTGAATCATGGCCGCATATCACAGAATGAAAAACGCAGATATGAATCTGATTTCCTATTAAATTCAACTACTGATTATCGATTATGCGTCGCGTGGCAGTCAACTTGTCTGAAGTAACAGAAGAAATTTGCCTCTTAGTTTGTAAAAATATCTTTTTCAGTACACATCATCCGAAAAGTCTTAGCGTAATTTAAGTACAATAAGAATACGTTTGTTCTATGGTTAGAATGGCACACAAGGTGCGTTTGTACAGCGAAGATGATCGATATGGGTATGGACGGATGATCCTGCTGGTCGATGACGATTATGAATCATGCGACGCGCTGACGGAATTTTTATCGCGCCGCGGTTATACCGTCCAATACGCTCCGAATGGGCATGATGCGCTTCAATGGCTTGCACGCTGTGAAGTTCTGCCCGCGTTGATTTTGCTGGACTTGGTGATGCCGGTACTCGACGGATGGGGGTTTTTGGAAAAACGACGCAATGATCCGCGAATCGCGGAACTGCCAGTAGTAATCATGTCCAGTTGCCGTAACGAAATGCAGAAGGCGAAGGATGCAGGGGGACTAGGGTTTGTGGTCAAACCGATTGAGCCGCGAGCGCTGCTCCAGATTATCCAAAGCTTCGAACGCGCCGCATTTGAGGTGTGAGATGTTAATATCCCGCGAGCATCGCACTATCGAAACGGGCCGGTGAGAAGAGGTGCCCCGGGAGAAAGCAGAAACCTAACCGCGGTCCTGTAGCAAAGATGCTGCGCGATGCGCCTTCGCCCGCACTGCTGAATGATTCAAGCAGCCGTCCAACTAGATCAGCCCATCAGCCCTTTGGTCAAGCCGCCGTCAATCGTGATGTTTGCACCATGAATGAAGGCGGCGCGTGGTGACGCGAGAAACAGGATCAGATCGGCAACTTCATTGGGCTGGCCGATTCGTCCCAGTGGAGTCATCGAGCGGAACGCCATTTCCGCAGATTGCCCGGCATTTGACGGGTTCAAGCCGGCACGCATTTTAAGCAGTCGTTCGGTGAGGATCGGTCCGGGATTGATTCCCACCACCCGCACCTGATGCTGTGCGCCCTCTTCGGCTAAGGCCTTGGTGAAATGGTTTAGCGCGGCATTGGCTGCGCCGCCGATTGTGTAGGTCGCGCGTGGATTCAGCGCCGCCGCGCCGATTATGTTGACGATTACCCCGCCGCCATTGGCCTTCATCCGCGGAATTACCTCGCGCGCCATCCGCACATAGCCGAAGAACTTGAGGGTCCAGTCGGTGAGCCAGGCTTCGTCGGGCAGTTCGAGAAAGGGACCGGTGCGGGCGCTGCCGGCGTTGTTGATCAGAATATCGATGTGGCCGAAGCGCTCGACCCCGCGGGCGACCACTCGGCGGATCGCCTCAGGATCGGTCAGGTCAGCGGCAATCGCGTCGATCCGCTCGCGCGCTCGTGTCCGGCACTCGCGACGGTTTCGGCGAGAGCCTCCTGGCCACGTGCGCAAATCACGACAGACGCACCCTCGGCCAGGAAGCCTATCGCGGCTGCCCGTCCGATCCCTTTGCTGCCGCCGGTTATTAGTGCGACTTTGCCGTCGAGTCCGAGTTCCATCAGCCTGCTTCTCCTGAACAGAATCTTAAGCTGGTAATAGCATGAATTACTGCTGCAGGCGAGTTTCGCGGCGGGCGCAAACGAGCATCGCGATGTTTCACGAGAGACATCGGCAATGGGCGGCGGTTTTCAGGACAGCAGAATTAGGAGTTCCTCGATTGTAAACGCAGCTCGCAGACTCGCCTGCTCGCTTCGCGCGAGGACGCGCTCCACTAGTGACGGCTCGCGTTGCTCACCGGCTCAGGATGACAATTTAGGCTTGTGCAGATTCCTTAGTGGGCGGCGGGGGCGGGGCCGGCAGGTCGCTGGCTGCGGAACAACAGGAACGACGGGATCATCAGGGCAGCCATCACCGTGAGCATCTGGTAAATGTCGTTAAAGGCGAGCATCGCGGACTGCTGCTGGATGGCCCCATAGACCATCCCGAGGCTCTGCTTTTGGCCGGTGACCATCTGGGTGGCGAGATTGAAGCTTGGCGAGCCGGGCGCGTGCGCCGCCTGCGCGCCCATCCGCCAAGCGTCGAAGACCGAGAAGTGCTGGACCAGATAGGCTTGATGGATGTTCTGGTTATGCACCAGCATGCTGGTCAGCCAGGCGATGCCGAAAGCTGCACCATTATTGCGCATCATATTATAGAGGCTTGAGGCGAAGCCCATCCGTTCGCGCGGTACGCAAGTCAGCGCGGCCGCGGAGAGAATCGGGAAGCAGATGCCCAAGCCAAGGCCGAGCGCGATACTATCGGCGACCACGCGGGTCATCCCGATCTGGAGATTCCAATGGGACATCCGCCAAAGCCCGATCGCCATCAGTGTGAAGCCGACACCGATGAGGCGCTTGTTATCGATGCCGCGGCGGGCGATTTGCCCGGTGATCATCATCGAGGTCATCGCGGCCAAGGCGCGCGGGGCCATGATCAATCCGGCTTTCCACGCAGTATAGCCCATGAATTCCTGCAAAAAGAGGGGATTGAGCACGCCGGTGCCGAACAGGATAAAGCTGTGCATCACGACCAGAAAGACGGCAGCGGCAAACTGCGGGATCGCCATGAAACGAAATTCGAGGATAGGCTCGGGGATGCGCAACTCGCGTATGATCAGCAGGAGCGTCGCAGCGGCTGAGACGGCGGTTGCCCAGATCACCCAGTTGGAGTTGAACCAGTCGGCGCGCTCGCCGCGATCGAAGACAACTTGGGCGAGGCCGAGACAGAGGACGAGATAGGTGATGGCCACGTAATCGATCGATGCGCCGCGATGGCGAGTGCGCAAGTAGCTGGGGTCGTGAACAAAAGTGGAGACCATCAGGAAGGCGACTGCGCCGAGCGGGACGTTGATGTAAAAGGTCCAGCGCCAACTCCAGTTGTCAGTGATCCAGCCGCCGACGGTCGGGCCAAGGATCGGCGCGACCATCAGGCCGACGCCCCACATCGCCATCGCGAGCTGCTGCTCTTGCGGCGGAAAGGTCTCCATCAGAATCGCCTGCGAGGAGGGAATCATGGCCGCACCGGCCAAGCCTTGGAGTAGGCGAAAGACGATCATCTCGTCGAGCGAACGGGCTGCACCGCAAAGGGTCGAAGCGACGACGAAGGCGGCGACCGAAAAGAGAAAATAGCGTTTACGTCCGAAGCGGGCGGAAATCCAGCCGGTCATCGGGATCATCACGCCGTTGGCGACGAGATAGCTGGTGAGAACCCACGCGATCTCGTCCACGCTAGCGGAGAAGCTGCCCTGCATATGCGGGAGCGAGACGTTGACGATCGAGCTGTCGAGAACTTCGAGCGTTGCCCCGAGCATCACGGCCAGCGCGATCAACCATTTATGCGGCGCGGGCGCTGCTAAAGGAGGTGTCATCGCGGCGAGGTTGGTATCGGACGTGGCGGCAGCCATCAGAGTGATCGAACCTAAGTGGACTTGACGGGGATTGTCTTGCGCCTAATGCGAGCAGGCAGACTGCACTGATTTAGAGGGGCGTCAAGTTCGGAGGCAAGGCGCTCGCCGAGCCATCGCAAGAACTGGAGGCGTTTGCATCGAAAGCGCGGATCGGTCGGGGCAAGGCCGGTGGCCAAACGGGTCATCTGAGGAAAGGCGAGTGGAAAGATGGTCAGCGCGATCATCGAGAGATGGAGCTGGCTAAGGTCGAGTCCCGCGGGAATGCGATGATTAAGCTGAGCACGGCGCAGACGGGCGAGACTGCGTTTGATGTAAGTGCGACGCTCGTCCGCATCGACCAGCGGCTCATCGAGGGGGCCGAGGGCCTCCCATTCGAGCAGGCGGACCCATTCGAGGTCGCTCGCGCCGGCCTCGTACCAGTGCTGAATGGCGTTGGCGAGATCGTCGGGAGCGGACTCGTAGAAAGCGGCGCGATCGTTGAATTTGCGGCGGAGAATTTCGCGATAGAGGTTCTGCTTCGAGCCGAAGCAGTAGAAGATCATGCGTTGGTTGACGCGGGCGCGGCGCGCGATTGCGTCGCATCGCGCGCCGGCGAGGCCGTGGGCGGCAAACTCGGTCAGCGCGGCGGCCAGCAGCCGCTCGCGGGTTCGAGCCAAATCGCGAGTGCGTTCCATAAGAAGTCGAGAATCATAGTAATTAAGTCAGTGGTTAATACAAGAGATCGCCCCGCTTCTGCTCACGGAGTGAGAAGAAGCAGGTTGCAGCAGAATTGATGGCCTGTGCTAGTTTCGGGCACACATTTGGTGGCACAGGTCGGATCAACGGAGGGAAAGCATGGGCATTATCGACACGCAGTCCGGCACGCGAGTTGATGAGATCGCAGAGCAAATCTATCGCATAAGCACGCCAACCGCCGCGATTCCCGGCGGATTTACCTTCAACCAGTATCTGATTGTGGATGAACAGCCACTGTTGTTTCACACGGGGCTGCGACACAGCTTCGCTGTGATACAAAGGGCTGTGGCGAGCGTGATGCCAGTCGAACGGCTGCGCTACATTAGCTTCTCGCATGTTGAAGCCGACGAGTGCGGGTCGCTGAATCAGTGGCTCGCCGCCGCACCGCGCGCAGTAGCGCTTTGCAGTCAAATTGCGGCGATGACCTCGGTGCGGGATATGGCTGATCGTGAGCCGCAGGTGATTGCCGACGGAGAGATCTTGTCGCTCGGCGCGCGTGCTGTCAGATGGTTCGACATGCCCCATCTGCCGCACGGATGGGAAAGCGGTCTGATGATGGAGACGCGTTCGAACACTTTGATGTGCAGCGATCTCTTCACTCAGAGCGGAGATAAACCCGAGCCACTAACGAAAGCTGACATTCTCGGACCGAGTGAAGCGCTCCGAACACGGTTGGACTACTACGCCAAGGGTATGGAGACCGCGGCCTTGCTCGAGAAGTTGGCAGCTGCCCAGCCCGCCACCCTCGCCTGCATGCATGGCAGCGCTTGGAGCGGAGATGGCGCAGCACTGTTGCGAGAACTGGCTATAATTCTGGCACGCTAGCTCTCTCGCAACCCGCATCGAAGCCGATCTCGCGTGGTCACCGATTCTGCGGAATCACTGGCACCATCAGGTACGAGGCGAAGCCTTTCTCATGCATCACGGTTTGCAGCGCAGGGCGCATCTCGGAGTCGGTGAAAAGCTCGTGGCCGGTGTTCGGATTGCGATCGAAACGCGGGAAGTTGCTCGAACTTACTTCGAGCCGGATTCGATGGCCCGCCTTGAACAACACTGAGGTTGACCACATATCGATCGTAAACTCATAGACCTTGCCGGGCGTGAGTAGCTTCGGGTCGGACTTTGATTCGCGGACGCGGGCGCGGAGGATGCCGTCGGTGAGGTTCATCGCGGAGCATCCGCACGTACCGACATCGACGAGCTTGGCAGTGAAATCGGTGTCGGGGGCGGATGTGGACGCATAGAGGGTGAGCGCGATCGGGCCGGTGACTTCGAGGTCTTGGGCGAGCGGGTCGGTCGAATAGACCAGCACGTCTTCGCGCTGTTCGATCGCAGTCTGATCAAATGCGCCGCCCGGTACAGCGTTGTGATAGCAGCAGAGGCCGCCGCCGTTGGTCGGCACCGGATTTAACGGATTGTAGAGAAAGCAATCTGGATGTTCATCGCCAGGCGTGCTGGTATCGAGCGCGCCATCGCCATTAGCGCTGTTGGCTTTGCCGCGGCTGTGGAGGTAGTAGCGGCGCCATTCGGTACCGGGCAGCGGCCAATCTTTTTCGTCGCGCCAGTCGTTCGCACCGATGGTATAGATGCGAACCGGATCCTCGTCAGCCGCGCCTTTGCTTTTGCCTTTGAGCCAGCGATCGAAGAAGTTGAGCTGCTGACCGTCGTAATCGATCGAGACATAACCAGAACGGAATCCCATGTCGGCCTGCCCTACTTGACTGCCGAGCGGCAGTGTATGGAACCAGGGGCCCATCACGAGACGGGCATTGCGGCCATCGCCCGCGCCGCGATCGCGCATCCCGCGATAATTGCGGACGGTGCCGCCCGCGAAGATGTCGTACCATCCGCCGAAGTTCAGCGTCGGGACATTGATCTTTGGGTAGTACTCCTCGATGCAGAGCTGACGCCAGTAGGAATCGTAATAGGTATGTTCAAGCCAGTCGAAGAAGTACGGTGCGCCGGCGCGGAAGAGCGGAAAATCGGCGAGCGAAGTTGAGTACATGAAATCGCGCATCGAGTCGATTTTGCTCATCACCGCGCCGAGTTCTTTGCGGGCTTCATCCTTCTCGTCGCGCTCGCGCATCAGGCGAGCGAGCGCAAGATTGGTCATCAGCCAACTGACATTGAAGAAAAGCGAGAATGCGCCGCCCTGATAGGTCCAGTTATCGTGATAGTCGCTGGCGGTAATCGAGGGGACCATGGCCTTGAGTGACGGCGGCGCTTGCGTAGCGGCGAGCCATTGCGTCGCGCCCATGTAGGAGGCCCCGAACATCCCGACCTTACCGTCGGCGAAGGGCTGTCGCGCGAGATGCTCGATAGTGTCGTAGCCGTCCGGCTGCTCATCGACGAAGCAGGTGAAGTTGCCGGGCGAGGCGTAGCGGCCGCGGCAATCGACAAAGACGACGTTGTAACCACGTTGGGCGGCGCGAATTGGATCGAGCGTGTTGAAAGATATTTGGGGGAATTTTTTGTCGTAAGGCGTGCGATTGAGCAGAACCGGCAGCTTCTCGGGAGTGTCGGGACGGAAGAGGTCGGCCTTGAGGACCAGTCCGTCGCGGAGGGGGATTTCGATATCGCGTTCAAAGATGACTTTCGCGCCCATCGCGGAATCTCCTCGGATAATGCTTCGCTCGATGTTCTGCTTGTAACGCGGGTCGATGGAGGTCTGCAAGGGCGAACGTAGTAGAGATAGTGGCTCAGTTCAGAATCTTGTCGATCGCCGCTAACATCGTCCATTCGTGACGCTGAATTCCAAATTCGTAAAAGGCGTCGTCAAAAGCGTCTTGTACGCTATAGGAATGCGAATGGGTTAGCTCCCTCCCTGCCTTATCCTAGTACCTGATCATTACCTCATCATCAGGTGGTCCAGGCCGAAATCTTTCAATCGTAAGTGCATAAGGATAGGCGACAGCGCGCCCCGAAACCATGCGCTGAATGCGCCCGGGATTAAAGTGATTTGGGCTAAGCCTTATATAGAAGAGGCACTCGGCCATTTCGCCATTAGCTCATGGCGAAACGCAGCGCTGCAAGGATGATCTTGGTTATGCTGGCGCATTTGTGCTGCGGTCTCTATGATGGCGACGGGATTTCAGCCCGGCTCAGGAGGATAGAGCATGCCGCTCGATTCAGAGACCAAAGCATTTCTCGATCAGGCCGCGGCATCAGGTGCGCCGCCGCTGGAGACGCTGCCGGTGGCCGATGCGCGCAAGTTTATCCGCGAGCTGTTCGCGCCGGTGACTGAGCGCGAGCCAGTCAAGAAGGTCGAGGATCGGACGATCGACACGGGCGACGGCAAGCTGCCGGTGCGCATCTATACGCCCGAGGGCAAGGGACCGCTGCCGATTCTGGTCTTTCTGCACGGCGGCGGATGGGTAATCGGCGATATCGAATCGTATGACATCGTGTGCCGGGGATTGGCGAACGGCGCAGGATGTATCGTGGTGTCGGTGGATTATCGGCTCGCGCCCGAGCATAAATTTCCTGCTGGACCGGAGGATTGCTACGCAGCGACCAAATGGGTCGCCAGTAATGCGGCGTCGATAGGCGGCGATCCGGCTCGGATTGCGGTCGGCGGCGATAGCGCGGGCGGAAATCTGAGCGCAGTGGTGGCACAGATGGCGCGCGATCGTGGCGGGCCGGCGCTCGCGTACCAACTGCTGATCTACCCGGTCACCGACTATCGACTCGATACTGAATCGTATCGGGCGAATGCGGAAGGCTATCTCTTGACCAAAGCGGGAATGGAGTGGTTCTGGAATCTCTATTTAGGTGAGCCGGGCAATGGCGCGAAGCCATACGCGTCACCGCTGCGGGCGGCGAATTTCGAGAACCTGCCACCTGCGTTGGTGATTACGGCGGAATACGATCCGTTGCACGATGAGGGCGCGGCCTACGCGAGCAAGCTCAAGGAGGCGGGCGTCAAAGTGAAGCATTCAGATTACAAGGGCACGATTCACGGGTTTTTCACACTTGGACATATCCTGTCGCAAGGCAAAAATGTGATGAAAGAGATTTGTGGTGAATTACGTGAAGCCTTAACCGGGATGAGCCGTTAGCGGAGTGCTGCGTCAATAATTCTCGGAAAAAGCTGTCATGCAGAGCGCAGCGAACAATCTAGATTCGAGATTCTTCGGTCGCAGACTCCCTCAGAATGATATGCGGGGGAGCTTTCGACGAAAAAATATCAACGAGAGTCAACAGCGGAATCAGAAAATAACGAGGAGTACCGCAAAGTATGGCATCAGAGCGGCAACGCGAGATCAAGCGGCGGCGTAAGCGGCGCGAGGTGAGACTCAAGGAGCAGATTCGGGAGGCGCGCAGCCATAAAAAAAAGAAGCGCGCGTAGGCTGAGATGTCGTACGAAACTATTCTCTATGAGGCTGCGGACGGGATCGCGACGATCACATTGCATCGTCCCGACAAAATGAACGCTTATACAGCGACGATGGGCCGCGAGATCGTCGAGGCTTTCCAGCGCGCTGATGAAGACCGGCAGGTACGCGCAATCATTATGACTGGCGCGGGTCGCGCGTTCTGCGCCGGCGCGGATATCGCTGGTTTCGCGAGTGCGATCGAAGCGCAAAAGGCTCCGTCGGCGGCGGAGCGTGGTTCGTCACGCGAGGGGCGCGAGATGCTCGCGTTTCCGAATCTTGTGCGAACGATGAGCAAGCCGTCGCTCGTTGCAATTAACGGTTTCGCGCTCGGGATCGGGATTACGATGGCGCTGCCGTGCGATATCCGGATCATGGCGGAAGAAGCTAAGGTCGGTTTCATTTTCGCGCGAGTCGGGCTGATGGCAGAGCTGGGTTCGACGTATTTCCTGCCGCGAATGATTGGAGCGTCGCGCGCCGCGGAGATGATGCTGAGCGGGCGGCAGTACACGGGGCGTGAGTGCCTCGCGATGGGGTTGGTCAGCGCGATCGCACCGGCGGCAAATCTAATTGCGAAGGCGCGAGAGATGGCGACAGAGATCGTCCAAGGCTCGCCGCTATCGGTCGCGATGCTGCGACGGGCGCTCTTTCAAGGACTCGACGGCACGCTCGAACATGCGATGGAATTCGAGAATTTCGCGCTGGAGCGATGCGCGCGCAGCGCGGAGCATCGCGAGTACGTCAGCGCGTTTATTGAACGGCGGCAGACGAATAACAGACGCAGCAATAAGTAGCGTCCTCGCAAATCAAGTTCGATTCTGCGAGTAGCGGTATTTTGCTCCGCCCGCCAGAATATATATGATTAACAAAACGATCTAAGTCATCTATTCTGGAGCGACTTCCAGATAGATGGCTCGTACAGGAGGCATCAATGGCAATTCGACTAGGGGGCATCGCCCCAGACTTCACGCAGGAATCGACCGAAGGCACCATCCACTTCCACGATTGGATCGGCGACAACTGGGCGATTCTGTTTTCGCATCCCAAAGATTTCACGCCGGTCTGCACGACTGAATTGGGAATCGTAGCGAAGCTCAAGCCCGAGTTCGACAAGCGTCACGTCAAAGCAATCGCGGTGAGCGTCGATGACGTGAAATCGCATCAGGGCTGGATCGGCGATATCGAGGAGACTCAGCACACCAAGATGAACTTCCCGATCCTCGGTGATGCGGACAAGAAGGTTTCGACACTATATGAGATGATCCATCCGGATTTGAGCGACACCACCACGGTGCGCTCGGTTTTCGTGATCGATCCGAAGAAGCGCGTGCGGCTCATGATCACCTATCCGCAGAGCACGGGACGTAATTTTCAAGAGATTTTGCGGGTAATCGATTCGCTGCAATTGACCGACAATCATTCGGTCGCGACTCCCGGTGACTGGAAGCAGGGCGAGGATTGCGTAATTGTCCCGTCCCTTACTGATCCGAAAGTCATGAAGGAGAAGTTCCCGAAGGGCTGGCGCGAGATCAAGCCATATTTGCGGATGACGCCGCAGCCCAACAAGTAAGCGCGTCGAAACGGTCATCCTCCGGCAAAGCCCGACTGCGCGAGCGGTTGGGCTTTTTTTGATGCGATGCTAGCGTGAGGCGCGATCGCCACGCTGGTCTCTCGCGCTGGCTGTATCAAGTGAGGTCCATCTTCGATGGCTAATCAGAAGCTTTTTCCCGTAACGGTAGTCGGATCGTGGACGCGTCCCGAGTGGTTGGTGCAGGCCTTACGGCGGCGCCAATCCGGCGAGATCGGCGGCGAGGAATTCAACCGGATCGCCGATGACGCGGTGCTCACCGCCATCAAATATCAGGAAGACGCGGGGGTCGATATCGTCGCCGACGGCGAGATGCGCCGTGACAACTTCTACTCTTTCGTGGTCGAGAAGCTCTCCGGGATGCGGCTGATGAAACTCTCGGAATTGCTGGATTACATGAAAGATCGCGCGGGTTTCGAGGAGATTCTGCGCGGGCTCGATGTGCCTGCATTCGCGATTAAGAGTCCAATTGCAGTTGAAAAAGTGCGCGGCGGCGAAGACGGCATCTCACTCGACGAGGCGCGGTTTCTCAAAGCGCATACTCATCGGCAGACCAAAGTGCCAATTCCGGGACCATACTTATTGACGCGGTCGGCCTGGTTTGAGGGACTTTCGGACAAGACCTATCCGAAGCGCGAAGACCTGGCCAAAGATGTGGTTGCGATCCTGCGCCGCGAGATTGAAGGGTTGAAGCGAATCGGAGTGGATTTTATCCAGCTTGACGAGCCGTCGATCTCACAGGTCGTCTATGGCGACGAGGCCGAGCAGACTTTCATGTGTGCGGCGCTCGGTTCGCGCGCCGATCCGACCACTGAACTCGAATTCACGGTGCGGCTGGTCAACGAAGTCGTCGAAGGAATTAAGGGGGTGCGGTTCGGTGTTCACGTCTGTCGCGGCAACTGGAGCCGCAAGGAGAATGTTCTGCTGAGCGGCAATTACGGTCCGCTGCTGCCGTGGCTGATGCGCATGAATGTCGATCAGCTAGTGCTGGAGATGGCGACGCCGCGGGCCGGCGAGGTGGACGTCTTCAAGGAATATCGCAACGAAAAAGAGATCGGCCTAGGCGTCGCGAATCCACGTACTGACGAGATCGAAAATCCGCGGCAAATCGTAAGCCGGGTCAAGGAAGTGCTAAAGCATTTCGATCCGGAGAAGATTTTTCTGAATCCTGATTGCGGCTTCGGCACCTTCGCCGAGCGTTGCGTGAACACGCCGGAAGTCGCCTATCGCAAGCTGCAGGCGGTGTCGGAAGCGGCGGAGCTTTTGCGGCGCGAATACGCCTGATCCTTCAAAACGAGGAGCCTGACCATGGCGGAAGAAAAAGAACTCAATGGACTGCGCGTCAACAAGATCACGGCGATTCTCGATTCGATGCGCGACGATCCCGAGGTGCTGAAAGCGGTCACCGGACCATGGAAATCGCGCGTCGTGTGGCAGGGTGGATTCAAGGCCAAGGCCTACATGCGCAAGCACTCGGTGCAAATGGATGAGCCGGACGGACTCGATGCGAGCGACTCGGCGGCCAGCGCGCATGAGCAACTGCTCTCGGCAGTGGGGAGCTGCCTGACCGTTGGATATGTACTGAACGCGACCAAGCGCGGGATCAAGATTCACGATCTCGAAATCGCGCTTGAAGGCAACTTCGACAACATCCTGAAGTGGGCAGGTCACAGCTCTGCGGGAAATCCGGGTTATCCGACGGTCAAGGCCAAGTGCTTTGTACGGGCCGATGCGGACGAAAAAACTCTGCGCGAGATCTGGCAGGCCGCTATTGACGGCTCGCCAGTGACGCAAACGGTCGCACGCCCGACGCGGATCGAGACTGAGTTCGAGAAGGTCTGAGGCTCATTTCGGCAGCGAACTCGCGGCTTTTAGATACGCCGCGAGTTCGTCGATCTGCGATGTCAGCCACGGCATCGCACGCATCAGATGGGTGGCACGTTTCGGATGATATCTGGGTGGATAACTCCGATGGATCACAAGGTCTGAGCGTCGTCGCATCAGCGAAGCTATGTTCCCGTCAGCTTGTTGTTAAGCAAAGACGGCGACCGATGCGAAGTCTTGATTCCGCATCAGTCGCCGCCTCTCGCCTTGTGGTCAGTTGGTCGTTAAGGAACCAGTGCGAAGACCCCACCCGTGCCACCCGAGTACTTACCACTGCTCGGATCGTCCCGAGGATCGCTCCCTTATAAGGGAGGAGGCTGGACGCTGTATAACCGTCGGTTGAGGTGAACGTGTGAAGTTCAGTTTCAGTCCAAGCCCCGCCGGGCATGGCTGGCGGTGTCAGAGAAAACGCGCTGCCATAAACCCCGGCCCCACCATTGGACCCGCCGACGTGGTGCCATAGACAACCCCGTTTCGGTCGAGAGCGAGGCTGGATTGGGGAGCGATTCCATCGGTATAGTTACCGGTGAAGGCGTAGATTAGATCTTTCGTCCAGACTCCACCGGCTGTCGCTGGAGGAGTGAGAGTGAAGACCGTGCCGCACCCGACAGTACCTATACACGGCGGTTGATTGAAATTGATGGCACCGCCGGCTTCGGTCGTTCCATAGAGGACGCCATTCTTATCCAGAACCAATCCGCCTTGCGGATAATCGCCGTCTGAGCCGCCGGCGAAAGCATATATGATGTTCTTCCTCCACGGGTCGCTGCTCCGCGATGGCGGTGTCAGTGAGAAAACGGTGCCGTTGTTGTTGGTGCCACCGGAGGGCGTTACGCCATAGAGCACACCGTTTTTTCCGATGATAACACCTGCTACCGGCCGGGGGTTTGGTCCGGGAGGGCCAAATCCGGCGAACCTCTCGAGGACGCTCTCGGTCCAGGCACCGCCCGCGACCGACGGTGGCGTCAGCGAGAACACTGTGCCGCAATAACTCCCGCCGCAACTGGTGCCCCCGCCCAGCAGGGTCGTTCCATAGAGTACACCGTTTTTGCCGATAGCCAGACTTGCGTCAGGAAAGGCGCCGTTATTATCGTAGGCATTGAAGGCATGGAGAATGGATAACGTCCACTCTCCGCCAGCAACCACCGGGGCGTAAGGGAGAAAATTGCACCGCACCCCTTCACACCCGAAACAATACAGCTAGCTTGGCTGCCGCCCTCTAAGGTTGTGCCATAGAGCACACCATTTTTGTCGATAGCAAGGCCAGCAGCTGGAGTGTTGTAGCCCAAAGGATTCGTGCTGCTCGCAAAGTCGTACAAGATGCTTTCAGTCCAAGGGTCGGCGGCGATGCTCGGCGGCGTCAGCGAGAACACGGTACCTTGATAGTTAGCTCCTCCCCCTGCTGTGCCATAGAGCACGCCGTTGTGATCTGCAATCAGTCCGCTAGATGGATTCGCGCCGTCGTTATTCGTACCGGTGAAGGAGTAAATAAATTTAAGATTATAATCTGCAGAGCTAAAACCGACAAAACTGAATAGCCCAATAGCTAATATGAACAGCACGAGACCGATGGGGTGTGCGGACAATCGCTCAGTTCGGCGGGTGAAAGTCTCAATCCGGCAGACGCTAATAGGCATGCATAAATCTCCTCAAATCATCTATTGAGATTGCGTATCTCTCAATTCGATCAGGCTCAAGCTAATTTTGACTTTCGCGTGCAATATGGAAGAGCTACGGTGACTTAAGTAAGATCAGCAAAAGATAAAACCGCAAGATCATCAATTCGCGGTGCAAAGCAGGTCAGGTCATCGGGAGCATCAGATCGAGTCATCCGGCGAGGACGGTAGCCCGGCGGCTCGGTCTGATGGAGGACGCGAGCCTCGATCAGTGCGTAGGGAGTGCCGATAATCGCCGGCTTAGCGCATCCGGCGCACAAGACGAGCAACGCCGCAATGATGGAAGTGGAATTGGGCCTTGCAGGCGCTTCTCAGACTGCGGACGATAATTCTTAGAAGGATTAGAAGACGAGAGAGGAGGCAGTTTTCCTCTCTCGTCGCGTTTCAAGACTATTTCAGATTGGCGGACGCGAAATCCCAGTTTGCGAGGTTATTCAAGAAAGTCTCAACGTACTTCGCACGGGCGTTGCGATAGTCGATATAGTAGGCATGTTCCCAGACGTCGCAGGTGAGTAGCGGAGTCTTGCCTTTGGTAATCGGGTTTTCGGCGTCGTGGCTCGGCTCGATTGAGACAGAGCCGTCGCTGCCAGCGACCAGCCAGGCCCATCCGCTGCCGAACTGCCCGACCGCTGTCTCCTGAAATTTCTTCTTGAATGATTCGAAATCGCCGAAGGCTTTTTTGATCGCGTCGGCAATTTTGCCGGTCGGCATCCCGCCCCCGTTAGGCTTCATCGAGGTCCAGTAAAAGCTGTGATTCCAGTGTTGCGCGGCGTTATTGAAAATCTTACCCGGCTCGGCGGTTTTGACGATCTCGTCGAGACTGGCATTCTCGTACTTGGTGCCTTTGATCAGATCGTTGAGCGTATTCACGTAGGTCGCGTGATGCTTGCCGTGATGGAACTCGAGAGTTTCCTTCGAAAGATGCGGTGCCAGCGCGTCGATCGGATATGGGAGATTGGGGAGTGTGAAGGCCATAGTGGTGTCCTTTCTTGCTGAGGCAGCGGAGCGAATCGGCGCTCAGCCGTTTTTAGTTTGAGAGTTCAGCGCCCAGTGCGGCGACAGACAGCTTCGATAAAGATAATTACGAGGCTATCGCCGGAGGCAAATCGTTGCAAGGTTGACGGAAGAAGGTATTCGCCCCCCTCCTTCAACAGTCGAAGCGCTTATAATTCACGGCGGCCCGAGAGTGCGCTCGAAAGCGTCGCAGCGTCGCTGTATTCGAGATCGCCGCCGGCAGGAAGTCCACGCGCGAGACGGGTCACCTTGAGCTCGGAGGCTTTGAGGATTTTCGCGAGATACAGCGCGGTCGCCTCGCCCTCCACGGTTGCGTTGGTGGCGACGATCAGCTCGCGGATGGCGCCCGGGACGGCAAGCCGCGCCAGCAATTCCTGGATTTTTATGTCGTCGGGACCGATCCCGTCGAGCGGCGCGATCGCGCCATGTAGTACGTGATAAACGCCGTTGTAGCTGCGTGCCCGCTCAATCGCCATCAGGTCGGCGGGACCTTCGACCACGCAGATAACATCATGCTCGCGCGCCGGATCGCTGCAAATCACGCAGAGCGGAGTATCGGAGAGGCCGAGACATTCGGAGCATAAGCCGACCCGCTCCTTCATCTCGAGCAGGGCCTCCGCCAGTGCGATCACCTCGTTGCGGGGACGATTGAGGAGATTAAAGGCGAGGCGCGAGGCGGTCTTTTCGCCAATACCGGGCAGACGTGAAAGCTCCCTGACGAGCCGGGTCATTGCCGGGGGCAAGCCGTCGTTACGCTTGAGATTCTCGGGCATGGGTCGCGGCGAATAACTTCAGAATGGGACGATTTCAGCTACGTCCGCCGAAGATGTTGGACAGGTTCATCCCGGCCAATGGCGAAAGCTTGCTCATCTCCTGATTGACCATCTCCTGCGCGCGGCGGAGTCCTTCGTTAACCGCGACAGTGATGAGGTCCTGCACCATCTCGCAGTCATTGCCGGCGAGCAGAGCGGGATCAATCTTGATGCTGCGAATTTGCATCCCGCCGTCGGCGACTACCTGCACCATCCCGCCGCCGGAGGAAACTTCGACGGTCTTGGCCGCAGCCTCATCCTGCACCTGCTTGAATTTCTCCTGCAGGGCTTGGGCCTGTTTCATCATCGCGGAAAGATCAAAAGGGGGAGAATCAAATTGCGACATCGGACGGCTCCTCGAAAAATTGTGAAACGATTATTTTTTCGGAGTTGGGAGTTCTTCGACAGCAGCGGGACTGCGCGGGTCGTCGCGGACTTCGACCAGTCGCGCCTCGAACTCGTTAAAGATGCGCCGGACGACTGGGTCCGCGTAGAGGGCCTGGCGCGCCTCTGCCGCGTCACGGCGTGGGTTGGCGCTCGTGGGCATTGGTTCAGCGGCAGCGATTCCGGCAGCCTCCTCCGAGATTGGCGCGAGCGGCGCCGTCGCGGCGACTGATGATGCAGACGGCTCGATGGAAGCTGCCGCGGGAGGTGCGGAGACCACAACGGACTCCTCGATATGGCCGTTGGCGACTTCGACCTTGATTCGGCGTCCATAAAGCTCGCTCGCGAGTTCAGCAATCGCGGTGCGATTATCGCTGAGATAACGTACGTAGATATCGTTGCGCGGGCTCACGATTATCGTATCGCCCGCGAGACTTAGTCCAGCGCCTTGCTCCATAAAGCCGGCCAAAGCCGCGCGGCGTCCGCGGATAAACTCACGTAAGTCGGGCAGGTCGTGCTGATTGCCGGAATCGAGGTTTGACGCGAGCGGCGCTGGATGCGTCGGCATTACCGGTGCAGTCCGGGGCGGGGCTTGCGCCTTGACTTGGCCGCGAATGGGAATGCGGCGTGCGCCCTCCCCGCCGGTTGCGGCGGTGGCGAGACGAGTCTCGCCACCCGCCGCAACCGGCGGGGAGGGGGAGGACGCGGCGGGGGTGGGGACCGGCGGCGCGTCTGCGCCGCCGGTCCCCGCCCCCGCAATCGCGCGCAGCAATTCGTCCGCGTCGAGCACCGGCACCAGCGTCGCCATCCGTACTACCGCCATCTCAAGTATGAGATCAGGATAAGGCGAGCGGAGCAATTGTTCTTGCGACTCGGCCAGCAGATGGAATAGACGCATCAAATCGCGCAGGCTGGCCTTTTCGGCAATTCGTTTCAGCTCAGCAGCTTCGTGATCCGGCAGATCCGCCAGCGGGCTTTGGGGGCTGTCAGCACCAGGCAACTTTGCCGTCGCCAGATTACGCAAGACTTCGAGGAGGTCGCGGCCCAGAGATTCCAGATTTGCGCCGCGATGATGTAGCTCGCGGACGCCTGCGAGCGCTCCCGCCGCGTTCTTGTCGAGTGTCGCAGCAACTAACTCCAGCACGCGGCTGCGGCTCGCGACTCCGAGCAGGCCGGCAATCTCGCCTTCTGTAAGATTACCGTCGAGCGAGGCCAGCGCCGTCTCTAGCATCCGCTCGGCATCGCGCATACTGCCGCCCGCTTCGCGAGCGAGCAAACTCAGCGCGGCATCGTCGGCGGAGGCGCTCTCGCGGCCGACAAGCTCTTTGAGTCGCGTCAGGATGGTCGCAAATGGGATGCGCCGAAAATCGTAGCGTTGCAGCCGCGAGAGGATCGTCTCAGGCATCTTCTGCGGCTCGGTCGTTGCCAGGATGAATTTAACATGCGGCGGCGGTTCTTCGAGCGTCTTGAGCAACGCATTAAAGGCTTGATCAGTCAGCTGATGAGCCTCGTCAATAATGTAGATTTTGAAGCGATCGCGCGCCGGACGATAGCTCAAGTTCTCGATAATGGCGCGCGCGTCGTCGATTTTGCGATAGGTCGCGCCGTCGATTTCCACCGCGTCGAGCGAACCGCCGCTGCGAATTTCGAGGCAGGCGGCGCAGATTCCGCAAGGATCGGGAGTGGGACCCTGCTCGCAGTTGAGGCATCGCGCGAGGATACGTGCGCCGGTGGTCTTGCCAACGCCGCGAATCCCGGTAAAGAGGAAGGCATGCGCGATTCGTCCGCTGCGCAAAGCCTGGATCAGCGTGCGGGTGACGTGCTCCTGACCGACTAATTCGTCAAAGCGTTCGGGGCGCCATTTGCGCGCGAGCACCAGATGCGATGCGGGACTTGCGGCCATCGAGTCTCCCAAAACTCTGTGAGCAAAAACCTGTCCGTCGATGATAGCCAGGCGACCCTGCGGCACAGGGAGTTAGCCGGTACCGTTGCTTCCTTCCGGACCTGGCGGGGTTCGCGACGTTCCCTTGCGCAGGACCCGGCTATCAGCGGCGGACAGGTTCCCTCAAAATCGAAGCTGCTATTAAATTAGCACATCGCACGTCATTGCAACTCGCGCACACGTGATTACCGTGCTAATTCCCAAATGCTGGCGACAATCCTTTCACTGACCGGTCGCGCGATTATTCGAGGAGCATTCTAAAGATGGAATTTGGCGTTTGCGTCGATACGCATATCGGTAAATGGGATTTGGTCCGGTACGCGGAGGAATTGGGCTACGATCACGCGTGGATTCCCGATTCCCAGATGATCTGGTCGGATTGCTATGCGGTAATGGCGCTGGCGGCGCAGGCGACCAAGCGGATTAAAATCGGGACCGGCGTGTCGATTCCGGGTACGCGGATCGCACCGGTGACGGCCCACTCGATCGCAACGATCAATCAGATCGCGCCGGGGCGGGTTTTTCTCGGAATTGGCACGGGGCATACGGCGATGCGCGTCATGGGGCAACATCCAATGCCGATCAAGGAATTTCGCGAATATCTGCGGGTCGTACGTGCGCTGCTGCAAGGAAAGGCGGTGGAATATACGTACGGCGGCATCACTCGTGGATCGAGTTTCTCCATCGCGACTTGCATTTCATCAATCTCGATAATCCGATTCCGCTCTATGTTGCAGCCAACGGTCCGATGGCTTGTGCGGCGGCGGGCGCGTATGGCGACGGATGGATCACCGCCGGCGCCGACGATATCCGGCCTAAGCTGAACCTGATTGAAGCGGGCGCGAAAAAGGCGGGTCGAAAATTACCTGAGCCATTCCTGACCACCGCGCTGATCACGTCGTGCGTCTTGCGAGCGGGCGAGAAGCTAACTAACGAGCGCGTGATTCAGGAAACCGGATCCTATGTCACCGCGATCCTGCATTTTGCATACGAAATCTGGAGCGACCTCGGCAAAAAAGACGAGCTGATTCCGCCCTACTTCAGAAACAACTGGGGACGGTATCTCGAACACGTCGTGAGTTTCAGCCTTCCCGAGGAGAAGCGGTTCCGGCAGATTCACGACGGTCACTGCACCTATATGCAGCCGGGCGAGGAGGTCTTCGTGACGCCGGAGGCGATTCGCGGGACTTGCCTAGCCGGCACGCCCGAGGAGATCGTACATCAAATCACCGAGATGGAGCGCAACGGTTTGATGGGAATCAGCCTGCTGCCGCCCGCGGAATATCAGCGCAAGGTTTTTCGCGATTTCGCCGAAATGGTGATGCCGCTGATGCGATGATCGGCTTGGCCACTTGATAATACCAGTCGATTCAGAGCTTTTCTGTTGCTATCTGATCAGTGATGGACGCCGGACGGATCAAAATTGGCCTAGTACAGATGGCCTGTGACCCCGAGCCGCAGCGGAATCTGGATAAGGCAGTCGTTCGCGTCGAGGAGGCAGCAGCGCGCGGCGCGCAGGTGGTGTGCCTGCAGGAACTCTATCGCTCGTGGTATCCATGCCAGCGCGAGGAGAACGCGAATTTCGATTTGGCCGAGACCATTCCTGGACCGAGCACCGAAGAACTGGGACGCGTCGCACGGGCGCGCTCGGTGACGATTATCGCGCCCATTTTCGAGCGGCGCGCGCCGGGCGTCTATCACAATTCGGCGATCGTGATTGATCAGCAGGGACGGATTGCGAGCCATTACCGCAAGATGCATATACCGGACGACCCGGGCTATTACGAAAAGTTCTACTTCACGCCGGGCGACCTCGACTTCATAGCGTATCGGGGCGAGCCGGCCAATCTCGGCGTGCTGATCTGTTGGGATCAATGGTTTCCCGAAGGGGCGCGACTGACCGTAATGGCGGGAGCGCAGATTCTCTTCTATCCGACCGCGATCGGGTGGACTGCCGATATGAACGAGCCGCTGCGGCGCAAGATGTATTCGGCGTGGGAGACGATGCAACGGGCGCACGCGATCGCCAATGGGGTGTTCGTCGCGGCGGTGAATCGTGTGGGCGTCGAAGGCGCGATCGAGTTCTGGGGCGGCTCGTTCGTCAGCGATCCGTTCGGTGAGGTGATCGCGCGCACGAGTTATACCTCAGAGGAAACGCTGATCGTCGAATGCGACCTGAACGAGATCGAGGAGACGCGGCGTAACTGGCCCTTTTTGCGCGATCGACGGATCGATGCGTACGGCGATCTGACGCGGCGTTTTCGCAATTAACCGTGGCCCGCCTCTCCGCTACCGATCGCGCCCGCCTTGGTTCTTACCGGATGCCGGCGGAATGGGCGCCGCATACGGCAACTTATCTGGTATGGCCGCACAATCTCGATACCTGGCCGGGCAAGTTTGAGCCGATTCCAGCGATCTTCGCCCAGATGGCGGCGGCGATCGCACATTTCGAGCCGCTGCGAATTCTGATCAATGATCACATGCGTGCTGAAGAGATTGCGCCATTGATAATCGATGCGCCGACGCCGTTTAGTGGTCCTGCGCGGGTGGAACATATCGAGTTTGTGCCGATACTAACGAATGATTCGTGGATTCGCGATTACGGACCGATCTTCGTGAATCGGCGCGAGGGACACGGTCAGCTTGCGCTCGACTGGCGCTTCAACTCGTGGGGCGAGAAGTACGGCGCTTACGATCTCGACGACGTGGTGCCCCAACGTCTCGGCGAACGCCATGGGTTTAAGGTGATCGAAACCGGAGTCGTGCTCGAAGGCGGCTCGATCGAAGTAAATGGCGCGGGTGTTCTGCTTACCACCGAAGCGTGCCTGCTGAATCGCAATCGCAACCCAGACTTGACGCGCAATGAGATCGAGGAATCGCTGCATCTATGCCTCGGGGTCGAGCAGGTTATCTGGCTGGGCGATGGAATCGCCGGCGATGATACCGATGGTCATATCGATGATCTTGCGCGTTTCACCGCCGCGGACACCATTGTCACCGTCGTCGAGCACGATCCGGCAGAGGTGAATTATCAACCGTTGCAGGATAATCTTGCGCGGCTGCGCGCGGCGCGTGACCAGCATGGGCATCCGTTCAAAGTCGAGACCTTGCCGATGCCGCCGCCACTCTATTATGAAGGCTCGCGCCTACCCGCCTCATATGCGAATTTCTATGTCGTGAACGGTGGCGTGATCATGCCGTCATTCGATTGCGCGGAGGACGATGTCGCAGCCTCAACTCTCGGACGATTATTTCCGGGCCGCCACGTTGTTCCGATTCCCTCGACCGATCTCGTGTGGGGCCTCGGCGCGATCCATTGCCTAACGCAGCAGCATCCAGCGACCTCGCCCAACTAACCGCGTGTTGGGAATGATCACAAACCGCGCTGCTCGATTATAATCCCCTGCTCGCGCATGGCATTGAGCTTCTCTTCCGAGTAGCCGCACAAGCTCCTCAGCAGCTCGCTCGTATGTTCGCCGAGGCGGGCGGCAGGACCGGGAATCTCGGGCGGAGTCTTCGAGAATTTGTGCGGCGACTTGAGCATCAGCATCTCGCTGCCAGTGGAAGTACTCATCTTCTCGACCATCCGCGGACTCATAATCGGATCATTGGCGAACTGCCCGACCGAGAGCAGTCGCGCCGCCGGCAACCGCAGTTCATCCGCCAGGATTCGGATCGCCTCGTCGTCGTTCGGGAGCGTCGCGAGCCACTCCTCGATTATCGCTTTGAGCATCTCCTGATTCTGCGTCCGGCCGCTCATCGACTTGAACTCCGGCAGCATCAGCTCTTCGCGTCCGATCCGCTTGATCATTGCTTCCCACTGCGGCTCGGTGAAGACGCCAATCCCGATGTAGCCGTCCTTCGCCTTGAACACGCCATAGGGAAACGCGCCGGTTCGTTGAGTGCCGCCGCGCTGCGGATCGATCTCGCCCTGCGAGGCGCTATAGGCTGCAAGCTGCCAATCGTGCGAATTGAACACGCAATCCACCAACGCGAGATCGATATGCTGACCTTCCCCGGTGCGCTCGCGATGGAACAGCGCCGCGCTGATCGCGCCGAACGCATTCACCGCCGTCATGTGATCGGCGATCGCAGACGCGGGATACATCGGATGGCCGTCCGGCTCGCCCATCATGTGGAGCAGACCGCCCGCCGCCAACGCGACGAGATCATTGCCGATCCGTTGTGCGTACGGACCGTCCTGTCCGTAGGTGGAAACCGAGCACATCACGATTTGCGGATTGACCGCTGCGATATCTTCGTAGCCGAGGCCATAACGGGCGAGCACGCCCGGCGTGTAGTTCTGGAAGAACACGTCGGCGGTCTTCGCCAGGTCTTTCAGGATCGCTGCGCCCTCGGGCCGTTTGAAATCGATACAGATGCACTTCTTGCCCCGGTTATGCATCGAGAAGTATGCGGCAGGTGCGCCTTTCGGACCATCATCGGCGCTGAAGCGCAGTAATCGGCTGCCCTCACCTTTCGGTGGCGGCTCGACCTTGATGACCTCGGCTCCGAGATCGACAAAGAGCCGCGCCGCTACTGGTCCGGCCAGATATTGCGTCACATCGAGGATACGGATGCCTTCGAAAATCTTTTTTGCCATCAGCATCAACCTTCCGCAGAAAAGGTCGCGACTGTGCGCCGCCCTCTTTCCATAGCGCGTCGGGATGCTAAGTAATAGCGGAATCAATCGCAGGAGAGAGACCGTATATGCGTCGCGCCAAACCCGTTCGTTCCGCCCTATTCGTCCCCGGTAATCGTGAGGACCGGATTCGTAAAGCGCCACGCTTTGGCGCAGACGCTCTGATCCTCGATCTCGAAGACGCGGTGGCATTGCCGGACAAACCGAATGCGCGGCCGGTCGTGCGCAAGATGGTCGAAGAGCTGGGCGGCGCGGGACAAACGATGATGGTCCGGGTCAACGATTTCGAGACCAATTTCACCTGGGCCGACCTCGATGCGATCATCTGCAAGGAGCTTTACTGCGTGATGCTGCCGAAGGTGACCGGCCCCGAGGACGTCAAGCGCGCCGACACAATTATCGAGTTTCTCGAACGCAAGCACGGGATCGAAGTCGGCACGGTGCTGATCTATCCGGTGCTCGAAACCGCGCAGGGGATGCGGCAGGCGTACGAAGTCGGAATCGCGTCACCGCGCGTGGTGCATATGGGCGGGCTGACCGGCAAGGACGGCGATATCGCGCGTGCGATCGGCTTCCATTGGACGCCCGAAGGTCACGAAGCCTTTTACTATATTTCGAAGGTGCTGCTCGACGCGCGCGCCGCCAACGTGCCCTATCCGATGGGCGGTCGCGGATGGTGGGATATTCAGGACCTCGATGGATTACGCAAGGAGGCCATCCTGACCAAGAATTTCGGCCACATGGGAATGCTGCTGATTCATCCGTCGCACGTCGCGATCGTCAACGAAGTCTTTACACCCACGAAAGAAGAAATCGCGCATTGGAAGGAGCTAATCGCGGCGGTGGAGAAATGCGAGCGCGAGGGCAGCTCGGTCGTGACGTTCAACGGCATGATGGTCGATACAGCGCACCTGAAGGTCGCCCGCGACATGCTCAAATGGGCGTCGGAGATGGGAGCAGCATAAAGATGCTTGACGTTCCAGCGACTTTCGCCTTTATTTCGCCTTAAGGGTGTGTTCATGGCCGACCGCAGTACGATCGAATGGACCGATGCTACATGGAATCCAGTTCGTGGATGTACAAAGATCAGTCCCGGTTGCAAGCACTGTTACGCTGAAACTTTCGCCGAACGTTTCCGAGGCGTTCCGGGTCACCCCTATAAGCAGGGATTTGATCTTCGGTTGATTCCCGAAAAGCTAAACGAACCATTCCGATGGAAGTCGCCGCGAAAAGTTTTTGTAAATTCGATGAGTGATCTTTTTCAGGATGGTGTACCAACTGAGTATATCGCAAAAGTCGGTCGGGTAATGGAGTCTGCGAATTGGCATACATACCAGGTATTAACGAAACGCCATGAGCGGATGCACAACTTGCTCTCGCACGATCTGCGTTGGATGTCGAAGTTAGATCACGCATGGTTCGGCGTCAGTGTCGAAGACCGGGAGTACGGCTTACCGCGAATCAACGCGCTGCGTGCGACACCTGCCCGTGTACGATTCCTTTCGATCGAACCCCTACTGGAAGATTTAGGAGTCGTCGATCTGAGAGGAATTCACTGGGTAATTCTAGGTGGAGAAAGCGGACCTGGAGCCCGCCCTATGAACGAAAAATGGGTTTGGTCAATCCGCTCGCAATGCAAGAAGCACAGCGTTCCATTCTTCTTCAAGCAGTGGGGCGGTGTCCGAAAGCACAAGAGTGGACGTTCGATCCGAGGGCGGGTATATAGTGAGTTACCGCCGATCGGCAACGAGTGTAACTAAGTCCATTCCGGAGAGTCCATCGCGTTTGGACTGCCGACGTTCGATGTTGGCATAGCCGCTTATTTCCATTTCCTTAATGACTTTACGATATTCAGAGGAAGCAAAGGGACAATTCGCAGTCTGTATCCTAATGCTCTCGAAGGTCAGCGTTTTTCCGGTGAATTCCTTGCGCAAAGCTGACTTGAGTTGATCCAGCCGTCGGTCGCGCGCCTCGAAGCCCAATCGAAGCTGGTTTTTCGGTTCATGAATTTCTTCCAGTCTTCCCATCGCGCGATACTTAACCTCTTTCATCGCTAGCGGGGCGGCGTGATGACGCGAGAAATGAATCAGATAATACTTTCGGCGTCTAGCTGGAGCTGACACCCGATCCTCAGGGCTGTACGTCATTGGGAACGGAACATGATATCGCGAGCCTAGTTCGTTCTGAAAATAGTCGACGAATTTTTCTTCTCGCGCGAGTCCTCTCATTTTGTTGAAATCTTCCTTAATCCAATTCTCGTGACCAAATAGTCGGTCAAGCCTGTGGTGAGTTGAAGAATTGGCAAGGTCCATGTTGATTCTGTACCACATGAGATTCACGAAAACTTCGGCCTTTGGCAGTTCTAGCAAACGACGAAGTATCGGCACGGACAATGGGTAGCCGTACGGATCAACGAAGAAGAAACTCGGAATGATGGTTCTTTGTGAATTCACGATTTCGATCATCTGGTCCACTAAGTCCCGAGCATCCGAAGCGAAAACACTGAAGGACACGCTGCTTGGTGAGCCTACATTCTTGAGAGTTCTGAGAAGCTGAACTCGTCTTTTTTCGTCGCGCTCAATGAAGCCGAGAGTAAGCGATCGTCCCGTGGATTTCGAAACGAAGTCCGAAGCCACCTTGAGCGCATGCTGAGGTGAACCCTCCAATGAGCGCCCGTGTTCATCGACATAACGATTGCTGCCGGCGAAGCAATCAAAATAAGCGAGATGACTGAACTTAGTACCGAGTATGCTCGACCATGCACCCAGATATTTGGACAAAATCTCGTGCTTTATACGAGATACTTGCTTAAGATATTCAGTAGCTTCTGACTCTGGATTGTCTGCATCACCGGTGCCGCTCGCCATATCCGTTGAGGACCTCCTTCGCAAAGCTACGAGGACCCATTTGCCAGATCAATGCGCCGGTAAAATTCTTGCAGACAGCTGCTCACTGGATGTGTGCATGCTGGTTATTAAACCGGGATATAGCCGTTGCGCTATGGGTATGGGCGAACGTACCTTGCTCAGTATCAAGCAGCACGGGAATCCATGCTACTCTAATTCGACGCGATGTATCGATGCATTTCTTCGAGCTCGAAATGCGCCTCGGCGAGGCGTTGCTTGACTATGTCGCCGATACTCACGATGCCGATCAACGACCCGTCCTGTACGACTGGCAGGTGTCGGATGCGCTGATTGGTCATGATCTCCATCAACTCGACAATCTCGTCACCGGGCGCGCAGGTCTGGACTTCACGCGTCATCAGTTCGCCCGCGCTTAGCGCGAGTACGCGATCGCCGTGGGCGGCGATTCCGCGCACCACATCACGCTCCGAGATAATGCCGGCGAGCCGCCCACGTTCGTCGAGGACCGGCGCCGCGCCGATCCGGTTGCGCGTAAGCATCGCCACCACTTCAGCCACGGTTTCATCGGGCCGGATCGTCGCGACTTCGAATCCCTTATTGCGTAGAACTTCCGAAACCTTGGCTCCCATAAAGCAATCTCCAACGTGCGGATTCGGGCCGAGCGGAGGGGCATTAACTGGTAGTCGGCTCTTGATACGAATTATAAAATCAGCGATTTTGTGAGAAAACAAGCGGAATTTGCACCCAACTTACGACGGAGCCGCTCTCTCTGATGACGCGCTCAGTTTTCGTGGAGCTCACGCCCGTGATGCTCCTCGCCGACTGCGATCATGATCGCATCGCCGATCAACACGGTTGTCGCCACGAGCGCCAGCGCGGTCCCGTATGGCAGATGCTGCGCGATGATCGCTTCGACGTAAGCTGCGCCCGAGGCCAGCAGCACGCCGAGTTGATAGGTCAGTCCCGAGAAGAGGCCGCGGGCTTCCGCCGGCGACATCTCGGCCAAATGCGCCGGGATAGCTCCGAAGACGCCCTGCACCATGAATTGCATCAGGAAAGCCCCCAGTGTCAGCCAAACGAGCGATTGCGGATAGACCCACAGTGGCACAATGCAAACGCCGGCGAGTGCGGCGATAATCATCGCGCGACGGCGTCCCAGATGCTCGGAGAGCCATCCGAAGACCAGCCCGCCCATCAGCGCGCCGATATTATAGATGATCGCGATTGTGGCGACGGTGCGCGGCTCCAGTCCTCGTCCTTTCTCAAGAAAGGTCGGATAGAGGTCCTGCGTGCCATGCGAGATGAGGCTCATCATGGTCATCAGGGCGACCAGATAAATAAAACGGCGAAAGTGCCGCTGCAGCGCGGTTTTAATGACGCCCGGCGCGGGACGGGATCGTTCCCAGGTGGGCGACTCGGGCACTTTGACCCGGATATAGAGCGCGAGCAGCGCCGGAACGCCGCCGAGGAAAAACAGCGGACGCCAACCGAAATGAGGAAAGATGAAGAAATAAGCCGCGGCCGCAAGCAGGTAGCCGACGGCGTAACCCTCTTGCAGCAATCCCGAGAGTAAGCCGCGCCAACGTCGCGGCGCAGCTTCCATCGCGAGCGCCGCCCCGACGCCCCACTCACCGCCCATCCCGATTCCGTACAAGGCTCGCCAGAACAGGAACCAGCCATAGCTCGGGGCCAGCCCGCTCGCGATTTCGACAAACGAGTAGAAGATGAGATCGAGCATCAGCGGTAGGCGTCGTCCATAGCGATCGGCGAGCCACCCGAAGAACAGAGCTCCAATAGGGCGCATCGCCAAGGTCGCAGTGATCGTAAATGCGAGGTCGGCGATCGAGCGATGAAATTCCTTGGCAACCGCCGGCAAAACGAACACCAGCACGAAAAAATCGAAGGCGTCGAGCGACCATCCCAGGAAGCTGGCGAAAATGGTGTTAGCCGCTTCGGCGCGGGTGAGCGGTCGCGGAGCGGGTGCAGATGCGCTGGCTGCCGGTTCAGGGGTCATCGGCAGAGCTTTTATGCGAACCGGCGCTGCCGCGCTACTGCTTTCGGCGGGACGTTGCGATCAAAGGCGCTGCCTTTTTCCCGTATTGATCGCATCCAAGCTGTTTGCTGACTACAAGTTAGCGCCTTGCTATCTAATTGATATAGACAGACTAGCTGTGTCGCCGGCCGATGGTTGGAGGAATTATTGGGGCGCTCTCTTGCGACTCATCGTCGCTGCTGCGGGCGATACCGGGTTTACCTCTCCGATGCCCTGAGCAGCGTGCGAAATGGGTGATGGCGCTTAGACCGTCGTGCGCCGGATGAGTTCGAGCGCTTCAGCAGTGTCGCCGACACCGATCACCTTAAACTGGTTACCTTCGGCTTCGTGATAGGTGGCGAAAAAGCGGGCTGCGTCGGCAACGAATCCGTTTGGAAGGTCGTCCATCGAGACGGGCGCACCGCGGTCTTTTATCGGCGCCGCGACGATTCGATCGTTGCGATTGGTTCCGCCGTCCTCGGTTTGTTCGGCCCGGATCACTCCGAGCGCCCGGCATTCTACAACGCATCCGGGAAAGAGCAGTTCATCCAATACGACAATCACATCGGTGGGATCCCCGTCCTCGGCGCGGGTGTTCGGTACGAAACCGAAATTGAACGGGAAGCGCATTCCTGGCGGCAGTACGCGGTCGAAAATGTAGTCCTCAGTTTCAGGATCGAGTTTGAATTTAACCCGGCTTTCTTTGGGCGTCTCGATCACAACCGTGATTGCCGCTCGCTCCTGTGTGTCAGCTTTACCAGCCATCGTCTCCTCTTATGTTAGCGAGCAATTTCATTCCTCATCGACGCGTTCCGGTCTGACGCTTCTTGAATTGTAAGATCTGCTTCGCTTTCTTCAGCTCAGCCTTGCGCCTGGGGGCAAGCTTTTTTCCCGCTCGATTGATGAATAGCTGGATCATCCGGATTGCGGAGCCGAGTCCGCGCGGTGACACCTCCTTGCGAGCCATTACCGACGCGACCTGCTCACCCGATTTGGTGAAGGTGCCGGGCGGCGGGAAGGTCGACACGGTATGTACATCCTTCGACCATCTTCTGACGTTTTGACTTTCCCTGCTCGACGCCATTGGCGTTCTCCAAGAGCTTTCAATATCTAGAATGTTCATGAGGGAGCTTGATTACACGTATTGCCTCCATTGGAAGGTCGTCTCCTTGTGAGTGCATAGATCAAGCCGAATCCTTAGGCCAGAAGTGAATTACGAATAGACGACTTCTGACAAATAACGCTCCTTTGAAGGCGCGTTTTGATCGTCACGCCGGTTCGAAATGGTAGTTGGTCTTGGTAATTTTTGCCTCAACTCTCCGGTTCAGGGTTTAAGCGGAGTCTAAAGAGATCCTGCCCCGCAACTGCCGACTACTCTAGCCCGGGCGGAGGCGCTGACTGGAATATTCAGCGATCGGCTTTGCAGCAAGGCCTGACCAGATATAATACCGCAAACTGATTTGCGGGGACGGCCCAATTATCGATTGATTGGCGTTCTTCACACCCGCCGGTGTTTGCAAGGAGAACAGTTGTGGCGACATCCTTTCCAGAACTCCAGCCTTCCGCTCGCGTGCTGCTCGGTCCCGGGCCCTGAACGTCCATCCGCGCGTGATGAGAGCGCTGCTGTCGCCGGTCGTCGGGCATCTGGACCCGGACTTCGTGCGCGTCATGGAAGATATCAAGAAGCTGCTCCGCAGCGTCTTCCAAACCAAAAACGAGATTACCTTTCCGGTATCAGGTACGGGTTCAGCCGGGATGGAAACCGCTATCGCCAACTTGATCGAGGAAGGCGACGAAGTGGTGATCGGCGTCAATGGGGTTTTCGGCGAACGGCTCGCTGACGTCGCCGAGCGTTACGGCGCGAAGGTGTCTCGGGTCGAAGCGGAGTGGGGCCGGATCGTCGAACCTGAACGTCTCGAAGCGGCGCTTAAATCGGCGTACAAGCCAAAGCTGCTCGCGGTAGTTCATGCCGAGACCTCGACCGGCGTACATCTGCCAGTGGCGGAGTTGGGCGCGATGGCGCATCGCTATGGCGCGCTATTCGTGATGGATGCCGTCACCTCGCTCGGATGCGTCCCGGTCGAAATCGATAACTGGGGCGTGGACGCTTGCTATAGCTGCACACAGAAAGGAATCGGTGCGCCTCCCGGGCTATCGCCCGTAACATTTGGCGAGTGGGCGCTCGCGGTAATACGCGGACGCAAAAACAAATGCCGTTCGTGGTACTTCGATGTCGCTATGATCGAGCGTTACTGGGGGGCGGACCGCGTCTATCATCATACTGCGCCAATTACGATGAATTATGCGCTATACGAGGCTCTACGGATCATCAATGAGGAAGGCTTGGAGGCGCGCTTCGCACGCCATCGCGAAAATTCTGACGCATTGAAAGCCGGAATCAAATCGATGGGCCTCGAGTTGGCTGCCCAGGAAGGCTATCGACTGCCGCAATTGACGGCAGTGCGCGTCCCTGACGGGATCGACGACGCGAAGACGCGCAGCGAATTACTGCGCATGTTCAATACCGAGATTGGCGCAGGACTCGGTCCGTTCAAGGGCAAAGTATGGCGTATCGGCTTGATGGGCGAGTCGTCGCGGCGCGAGAACGTGATGCTGATTCTCAACGCACTGGAAACGATTCTGGCGGCGCAGGGGATGGAAGTCGCGCGCGGGATGGCGTTAGCGGCGGCCGATCGGGCTTACGCAGGCGCCGCATGAACACCCTGAAATCGTTAGCCGCAGCCTCAGAACGGTCGCAAAAAGAGCAATGCGAGAATAAATAGTAACGCCGCACTGACGATTCCGTGCAGCATCGCGAATTCGCCTCGAGTCCCAGTACCCGGATTTTTTTCGATTGCGACGGCCCGCTGGTAAAGTCTGAAATGGCACCCCAGGAGGATCAGAACCAAAAACAGCTTGAGATGGAACCATCCAAACGTCAGCAATACGGGTTCCATTAAGAGCGCCGTAATGCCAAAAATGATTGCGACTAGCGCGCCGATGTTGGCATTAAGTCGCATTAGCCGCCGCGCTGCGCCGATCAGGGATTCGCGCGCAACTCCGACTTCATTGGTGGCCAGCCTCATCAGGCTGCTGATCACCAGCAATGCGCCGAGCCACATCACGACCCCGAACACATGAACAATTAACATCCATCTTAACGTGAGAATTCTCCTGAAGGCGGCTGGACGAATTCAGCCGCAAGAATTAACGCGCACACGGCAACCAGTGCGCCACCAACATAAGCCCACACCGGTCCGATAGATTCGTACATCAGACCCGCAACGATTGGACCGATAATCCGCGCGATCGCCAATGCCGACTGATTGACGCCCAGGATCTCGCCTTGCAGTTGCCGTTCGGTGCGCTTTGAGATGAGGCTCGCTATCGCGGGGTTCGCAAAGCCATAGCCGAGCGAAAGAATGGCCAGGAGAACGAACAGCAGCGGATGGAAGCCGAAGCTCGCCAGCGGCCCCATTCCAATGGCAAAGAGCAACATCCCAAGCCGGATCAGCCACACTTCGCCCACCCGCTTGGCGAGTTTACCCACTAGATAGCCCTGCGCAATCGCCTGAACCAATCCGGCATAAGCGAGCAGCGCACCGACTCCGAGCGCGCCATAGCCATAGACCAGCGGCGCCATCAGCGCGAAAGTTGTTTCAAAGATCGCCATCGCCGAGGTCGCAAGAAATGCAATCATAAAGAGCCGCGCCAAATGATGCCGCATCAATTGTCGCGGCAAAATCAGAAGGGGCCGAATGAGTGCGTGCCAATGCAAATGTTGGTCGCCGGATGGCTGATGCGATTCGGGCAAGGCGAACGCGGCAAAAATCAAATTTATGAAAGTCAGCGCCGCCGCGAAAAATACCGGCACCCGCAAGCTCGGACCGCCAGTAGTCCGCCAATTGCCGGTCCGAGCACAAAACCGAGTCCGAACGCCGCCCCGATCATCCCCATCCCATGCGCGCGCTGGTCCTCGGTCGTTATATCGGCAACATAGGCCTGCGCGGTCGAGACAGTCGCCGCGCAGGCGCCGTGTACGGCGCGTGAGATCAAAAGTAAGGGAAACGAAAACGCGAACCCATAGATCATGTAGCTGAGCGACGACCCGAGGAGACCCAGCATGATAATCGGACGACGCCCGACGCGATCGGAAACTCGTCCGAGAACCGGGGCGACCAGAAACTGCATCAGCGAATAAACTGACAGAATCAGTCCAATGCCAACCGCGCCAACGCCGAGCCGCTCAGCGTACATCGGCAGAAACGGGATAACGATGCCAAAGCCGAGCAGATCGACGAACACCGTCGCAAACAGGATCGGGCGTGAGGCCCGACGGCGCTCAAATGATTCCGGAGTGGTATGCAAAGGTTTGGCTACAGGCATGAAACAATCGCGTTTGCAGCAAATCTCACGTCGATATGACAGTCAAGTCACCGGCGTCGCAGAATGCGCGTCTCCACTACCCGGAGATCACTTGTTCTTGCGTGCCTCGAGCAGGGCGAATATCAGTCGATCAGAAATAATCAGAATAGGCGATCTTATTCGAGGAGAGCGTAAATGGCAGAAACAAAAAATCGCGGAGTAGCGGTCGTAGTGGGTGTTGGACCCGGTACCGGAGCCTCCCTCGCACGGCGCTTCGTCCAAGGCTACGCCATCGCGATGATCGCACGCAGCGCCGATTATCTGCATACGCTCGGCGACGAAATTCGTGCGACAGGGGCTAAGGTGCTCGAAGTACCCGCCGACATGGGCAATGTATCTCAAGTGTCTGCCGCCTTCGCGTCAATTCGTGACAAGCTGGGCGACCCGGACATCTTGCTCTATAACGCGGGTAGCGGTACGTGGGGCACGATTCTCGAAATCACGCCGGAGCAGTACGAAGCGAATTGGCGGGTGAATGCGCTTGGGGCATTTCTAGCCGCAAAGGAAGTGGTTCAATCAATGATTGCGCGCGGGCGCGGCGCGATGCTGTTTACGGGCGCAACGGCAGGCGTTAAGGCCGGACCGAAATCAGTCTCCTTTGGCCCGGCAAAATTCGCAATGCGTGGTCTGGCGCAGTCTCTGGCGCGCGATCTGGGGCCAAAGGGAATCCACGTCGCGTGGATTAATATCGATGGCGTCATCGATATTCCGGCGGTCCGCCAGCGTTATCCGCAGATGAAATCCGAGGATCTGCTCAATCCTGACGCGATCGCGGAGACCTACTGGCATATCGCTCATCAGGATCGCAGCGCCTGGTCGATGGAACTCGAACTGCGGCCCTTCAAAGAGAAATTTTAGCCGCCGCCCGCCGGAGCTTTCACAATTACGCCCTGGAAGAAGGTTTTCGAGCGCCCATCAACCGTTTTGATGATCAACGTGCAGACGTAATTTCCCGGGTTGACGTAATTGTGGAAGATATAGAGTTCGGGTGGCAATGCGGAAACGGTGCCATCACCGAAGTTCCACTGGTAGGTTAGGAACCCGATATTCTCGGGATCGTTCGCCAGGACGAAAAATCCGACTTTCAAGGGAGCATTACCATAAGGCGGAGCCACCAGCATCGAGCCGGTAATAGGCTCTCGGATCGAGATTTGCGGCATCGGCGCTAGTCCATCCTCCGGACTTCCATTCGGAGGAGAAGACATCGGCGCCGGACCGTTCATCTCGGCGCCGGAGTCCGAATCCTGCGCGTGTCCGCAGGGCACGGCGCAAGCGAGCGCGACAAATGCAACGCCGACTATGATCGCGCGAAGCTTCGATAGCTTGGATAGTCGCAACCGCATCAGACAAGTAGCTTAATCACTGCATAATCACGCCGCCATCAGGATGCAGAATCGAGCCGGTGAAAAAGCTCCCTTCCTCGCTGGCGAGAAATAGCGCGGTGTTTGCGACATCTTCGGGGCGGCCGATCCTGCCAACTGGCGTGTGGCGAATCATGCGCTCCACCTGACCCGCACTCTGCAAATCCTTGGTCATCGGTGTATCGATTACACCAGGACCGATCGCATTGGCAGTGATTTTATAACGTCCGAGTTCCAGCGCCATGCACTTCATGAGCATCCAGACGCCGGCCTTGCTCACGCAGTAATCGCCTGAGCCTTTGAGCGGGATTTTGGCTGCGCCCGACGAGATCGCGATGATCCGGCCGCCCCGTCCCTGCTCGATCATCTTACGCGAAACGGCCTGACAGGTCAGGAAAACTCCATCGAGATTGATCGCGAGCACTTTGCGCCATTCTTCG
This sequence comes from uncultured Pseudomonadota bacterium, assembly GCA_963795945.1. Classification (GTDB taxonomy): domain Bacteria; phylum Desulfobacterota; class Binatia; order Binatales; family Binataceae; genus JAJPHI01. The sequence continues at coordinate 65,083 of CAWCJN010000005.1, read as the reverse complement.
AACGGCAGCTCGTTGAGGAATTTCGGCTTGACCTTGCCCTCGCCATAGTTAGCCGCCGAAACGCCCGCCGCCGCGAGTACGATATCGATTCCGCCGAGTTCTTTCGCGGCAGCATCAGCCATTGTGGTAACCTGTGCTGGATCGCTCACATCGACCGCTACTGCGCAGCTTTTGCGGCCCAGCTTGCGCACTTCTGCTGCGGTCTCTTCGGCTGCGGCCTTCTGGCGATCGGCGATGCAGACATTGGCGCCTTCCTGCGCAAATCGAATTGCGGTCGCGCGTCCGATTCCACTCGCGCCGCCGGTAATCAGGGCGTTCTTGCCATCGAGTCTCAAGCTCATGGGCATAACTCCATCAAACAAAAAGGGGCTCTCGCCGAGGTGCGAGGCGTGCCAAGTTGTTAGCACGACCAGCCGCATCCCGAAAACAGGCCAGGCCGGCGATTCGGATCGCCTCTGCATTAATGGCGGATCGGCTTTGTTCTGGATGATGGCTTGGTTACGATAACGACGCATGAACCAGCAATCAGCGGCGACCGTCGCGACGGAGCCGACTAGTCGATTCGTTCAAATCAACGGACTTAAACTCCACTACTTCGATTGGGGCGGCGATTCGAACCAGCGGATTTTTGTGCTTTGTCACGGCGGTTCCGCGCACGCTCATTGGTGGGATTTCGTTGCGCCGGTATTGATCCTGCACGGGAAGGTAATTGCACTCGATTTGCGCGGACATGGCCGCAGTCAATGGGCGGAAGCTTACGGACCCGGAAGTCATATCAATGACCTCAAACGCTTTCTTCGCGATCATATTGGCCAGCGCGTCGTACTAGTCGGCCATTCGATGGGTGGCGAGATTGCGCAGCGGGTGGCTGCCGACTGTCCGGAACTGATCGAGGCATTGGTCCTGGCCGACGCGCCGCACGGAGGGCCTCCATTGCGGACACGCCTGATGTGGCGATGGAAACGCCGCAAGCAGCATCTCGGGCGTCCCGAGTTCCGCTCACTCGACGAACTGGTCCGCCGCTTTCGATTATCGCCGCCGGGCGACAGGTTAACTCGCGAGCAGCTTGCGGAGCTTGCCGTCAAGGGTGCGGAGCAATTGCCGAACGGCAACTGGGTGTTTCGCTTCGATCCGAAAACCCGCAAGATGACGCCCGGCTGGAAGCGGCATATACGCTTTCCGCTCAAGCAGATTCGGATGCCGGTGCTGATCCTGCGCGGTGAACATAGCGCGCTGGTCACTCCGAATGCCGCGCGCCGGATGCATCGCGGAATCCGCAATTCCCAGTTGAAGCAAATTCCCAACGCGCATCATCATGTGTCGCTGGATAATCCCGCGGATACGGCTGCGGCAATCATTGAGTTTGTGCGAGCACTATAGCTAGACGCGCACCAGCCATTCGCTAAGATCGAGCGACAGTTTATCGCCGTCGGTGAGCAGCAGCGATTTGGGTGAGCGACGCAACTGGACTTTGGCGACGTCAAGGTCACGCGGCAAAAGATAAATCAAATCACCGGCGATTAACGACAGTATCCGTACGCGCGGATCGCCGTGCCGCTCAGTCCCTGATACCTCGTAAGGATTGAGATGAAATGGATAACCGTGAATTCGTACAACCGTGTGATCAGACTCTTCGACCGCTCCGACGAACAAGCGGGTATTGTCGTCCTTAAACAGTTTGCGATCGATGACAAGCAATCGATCGCCTTCGCGTATCGCTGGCATTTCGACGATCTCCTCGTACCAATAATTTGACCCGACAACTCAATTATGACGATGAGGCGCGAGTCATGCGATGTGGGAATCGAACCGACTCAGAGAGCGGGCTTTCCGCCTTGACGCGCATCTGTAAAAATCGAAGTTACTAACCTGTGTTGACGCTCGACAAAATTTCCAAGTTCTATGGCGCCCGGGCCATCTTTGATGGCGTGAGCTGGGCAATGACCGACGACGCCCGCGTGAGTCTGGTCGGGCTGAACGGCGCAGGCAAATCGACCCTGCTCAAAATTATCGCGGGCGTAATCGAGCCGGATTCGGGCCGCGTTACGCATCCACAACGTGCGCGGGTTGGTTATCTGGCGCAAGACGCGCCCGAGATGGGCGGCCGCTCAGTGCTTGAAGAGACCTTGTCGGCCTTGGCGGAGATGCGGGCGCTTGATCAGCGCCGGGTCGAGCTCGCTGAGCTTCTGGCGCACGAAACCTCCGGCCCGCGGCATGACGCGGCGCTCGAGGAGTTCGGCGATGTTCTGCATGAGCTCGAACGTCACGATTTCTATACCGCCGAAAGTCGCGCCACCGCGGTGCTCTTTGGCCTCGGCTTCAAGGAAGAAGATTTGGGGCGCGACGTTGCCGAGTTCTCGGGCGGCATCCGGATGCGGATCGCGCTGGCGCGGCTGCTGTTGCAGCGGCCTGACTTCATGATGCTCGACGAGCCGACCAACCATCTTGATATCGAAGCGCGTAACTGGCTCGAAGATTATCTCGATAGCTACGAAGGCGGCATTATTCTCGTCTCGCACGATCATTATTTTCTCGATCGCGTTACGCGGCGCACCGTCGAAGTCTCGCGCGGCGCCCTGACCGAGTATGCCGGAAACTATTCGTATTATCTGCGCGAGCGTGATTTGCGGTTCGCGGCAGCTCTCGCAGCGTTTGCAAAGCAGCGTGAAGAAATCGAGCACATAGAGGCATTCATCAGCCGCTTCCGCTATCAGGCCAGCAAAGCCAAGCTGGTGCAGAGCCGGATCAAGCAGCTCGAAAAAATTGAACGGCTCGAACCGCCGGCTGGTCTCGAAAAGCCGCCTGCGATCGTTTTCCCTGCATGTGAACGCAGCGCCCGGCGCGTCGTCGAAATGACCGGAGTGGTCAAAGCGTACGGCGAGTTAAAGGTGTACGATGGCGTGGATATCGCGATCGAGCGCGGCGCGCGAATCGCGCTGGTCGGCCCCAACGGCGCGGGCAAATCAACCATGATCCGCCTGATGGCCGGGACGGAAGAGCTGACTGCGGGCAAGCGGTTCGTCGGTGATCACGTTCAGATCGGCTATTTCGCCCAAAACCTTTCCGAGTCGCTCGACTACGAGCGCACAATTCTCGACGAGCTCAGCCGTGAAGCGCAGGGGATGACGACGACCGAAATTCGCAATCTGCTCGGGGCGCTGCTGTTTTCGGGCGACGACGTGAACAAGCGCGCCGGTGTACTGTCGGGCGGCGAGCGCGCGCGGCTGGCGTTGGCAAAAGTGATTGCGCATCGCAACAATACCCTGCTGCTGGACGAACCGACCAACAACCTCGACATTATCGCGAAGGAAACCCTGCTCGAAGCTCTCCGGCGATTCCCCGGAACAATCGTGATCGTCAGCCATGATCGGTACATCCTCAATCAACTCGTAAATGAAGTGATTGAGGTCGGCCACGGCCACGCGATCCGCTATCTGGGGAATTACGATAACTACCTGGAAAAGAAGCGGATCGAACAAGAATCGAATAAGGTCGCGAGCATTAGCGCTCCGAGTGCTCCAACTGGAATGAAGCCCAGCGCGGCAACGCCCGGGGCCGCGCTTGATGGGCATCGTAATGGATCAGGGCCCACGCGGAACGGCCAGGGGCGGCATCCCGATCGCGAGGCACAGCGGACGCAATTGCGCGCCGCCAAGCAGCGCTCGCAGCTCGAAGCGTCGATCGAGCAGAAAGAGGCCGAGCGAGCCGCCTTGGCGCTCGAAATGAACGATCCCAATTTCTACCTGAAACGCAAGGACGCCGATCAGATGATCGCAACATACGAGCGACTCGGCGCTGAAATCGAGCAGATGTACGAGCAACTCTTGCAGTTTGATCCTGAGAAAGCCGCGGCAGTTTGATGCGCCGGCGGAATTGCCATATTACTACTTTGCTGCGTTTCGGCCAGCGGCTAGCAATCACCGACCTCTGAAGGACTCTCCGAACTGCGGCGACCACCACGCTCTCCACGCGCGAGTGTAGTTATTCACTTGCGCGGGTGAATCGTCCTTGAGCGGCGTCCAGTTCAATAGCGCATTGGCCTGCTGAGGTTTGGCCCGCGAATAATCCTTGACCAAAAACACAAACGCCTGCTGAATACGCGAGCGGATATCCGGGTTGGGCGTCTCGAAACAATCGAGTAAGCGGGTCACGATGACACGATCGACCGCAGGCGAGTGGATGCGATACGCCAGCGCCAAGATGCGATCAGCTTGATCAGCACTTTCAGTCTCGGAACAGAAATCGTGGAGTGCACCGCCGAGCACGTAATTCAGCGGCTGGAGATACGATGGCAGGGCGCCGGGTTCTTCGTCAGGGGGCAGTCTTCACCGCTTCATCATGGACGGCTTTCGGGCGCTCCGCCCCGGTGCTCGCATCAGTGGCTAATCGCACGATAAAATCTGCGCATGGAGGGCGGCAACTCGCTGATCGCGTTGATTAGCTGCGAGGCCGTGTTACCGGAACGCTTCATTAGGGTGCAGCCATCGCCATCTTCTTGCCGGAGCGATTCAAGTAATCTGCGAGGGTTCTGCGATAGCCTTTCCACAGATACTCTGTCTTTTCAGCTGCAGCTAGCTTAGCACAGGCCCAGCAAAAGTATTAGTCTTGCTTTCTCGATATCAACTCAGTTGGAAACGAAATCCTGAGATTAAGCGTAGGGACTCGGCCCAAACCGGAATGAAGCACGGCGAAAACGAAGCCTGGATTAAGCAAGCAATCAGCATGCAGTTTCCGCGAAGCGCACCGCTTAGTATCACCGCTCTTAAGGGGGATGCTTCGAGTCGGCGGTTTTGGCGGGTCGAAATCGCGAAGGTATGTGATGGTGAATCGAGCGGAGTCGTACCAGCGAGTGCGATAGCGATCGATCTGGGGCCGGATGACCTGCCGCTCTATGCGCGCGCGTTGCGATTGTTACCACAGCCGCTCGCGGAACCGCCGTGGCTTAACCTACATCGATTTCTGACCGCGATCGATGTTCCAGTACCCGCACTATACGTCGCCGATATGCATGCGCGGATGCTGCTGGTCGAGGATGTCGGTAAGCTCCCGCTGTTCGAGGCTGCGCAATACGCTGATACGGCGGATCTATATCGACTCGCAACTGATGAACTCCTGAGATTTCATCTCGAAGGATCAAGGCGGCTCGATCGGGAGTGCATCGCCATGCGCATTGCCTATGACGAACGGCTTTTTCGATGGGAGATCGAACAGTTTATCGAGGTCGCGGCTGAAGTCGCACCAGGGATTGATCGCATCGCGGTCGCACCCGAATTAGATGACCTCGCTGCGCGGCTCGGACGCATCCCGCGCGTCTTTTCTCATCGCGACTATCATGGCCACAATCTATTTGTGCAGTTCGACGCTAAGCGTGATCCGCTGGTCAGAATCATAGATTTTCAGGATGCCTTGATGGCGCCGGCAGCGCAGGACCTCGCCGTGCTGCTTACGACGCGCGACACCTCGCGCATAATCACCGAACGCATGGAACAGCGAGTGCTCGATTACTACTACACGTCGCTAGTGCGGAAAGGCGGGGCATCTCTCATGTATGCGGAGTTTCTCGACAGCTATCGCTTGTGCGTGCTGCAGCACGCATTCAAAGTGATCGGCCGTTTCACGTACCTCGAACGCACCGGTAAGACTGGCTATTCAAAATATATACCCTTTGCACTTGCACAAGCACGCCGGATGTTGGCGCGAGACGCGGCCTTTCCAACGCTCCGATCAGCCCTGCTCTCCTGACTGAAGATCTCCGATGAAGGCGCTGGTGCTATCGGCTGGTTATGGCGAACGGCTACGCCCATTGACGGCGACGGTTCCAAAACCACTATTGCGGATTGGTGGCCGTCCGTTGATTCATTATGCATTGCTGATGCTCAAAGCGGCGGGTATCACCGACATAGCTATTAATGTCCATTATCTAGCGGACCAGATTGAGCATTCACTTAAAGACGGTAGCCAACTAGGACTTTCGATTACCTATTCGCCGGAACCGATACTGATGGGAACGGGAGGTCCACTGCTCGTCTTGCGCGATTATTTCGCAGACCAGCCTTTCATTATTGCCAATTGCGACACGATAATTGACCTCGATATCTCAGATTTGATCACTTTCCATCGTAAGCAAAATGTTCTTGCGACATTAGTCTTGCGCGATGTCAGCGATCCCGACGCATATAGCCGAATCGAAATCGATATGGATGCGCGAATTCGCCGGATGCGCCTGCTAAAGGGACGCTCACGCGGAGAATTTCTTGACTACCCAGCTTCGCTCGATCCGGACATCGCAGTATTACTGAATCCCTATATGTACTGCGGAGTGATGCTGTGCGAGCCCGCGATACTCGAGATGCTGCCGCCGTCCCCACCTTTCAGTTTGATCAGCGACGTGCTCGCGCCCATTGCTGCCGGTAGTTTGGCTGGATACGTGCACGAAGGATTCTTCCGCACGGTGGACGATCTGGCGAGTTACGAAGCGCTTCACGCGGAATTTGCCCATCCCATCCCTGCTCTGCGGTTCCTTTGAGCCTGCACCGTTCAGTAAGCGAATTCCATATTGAGGAAGATCGAGTGAGTATCGCGTGACACCAGCTCGGGGATTTGGCCACCGAGCGACGCCGGAATCGTCTTGGGTAATGACCAACCGTTGAATTTGCTGCCGGGCACATAGTTATAATCTGCTGCCGTGGGAATACTCCATCCAAACTGGTTGTGATAGAAGAGCAGATTCTGGCTATCTAACGCAAAGCGCAAATACTCGTTGTATTGATAGCTAATACCCGCGACAAAGCGTTGAAAATCCAGCGGATCGACCCCTCTAACATAGTCATTCGGCATCAACCACTGGAACATCCCGAACAGTGTAAATTTAGTATCTGGAATGTGATAGTGGCCGAGCCAATCGAAGCCCAATTGTCGGGTCCGGCCACTGTTCAGGATCGCCTGATAGACTGCAGTCTGTGGTCCATAAGTTCCAAAGATGTTGTAACAGGGTATGTTATTGGGCGCGGCGTTCGTAGATTTGGTGCAACTATTCCCAAAGCCTCCCGCTAACCCCTGGTTACTGGTTACCGCTACGCCAGTCGGCGTTCCGAAGGCATCGGCTGGTCCACTGGCCGAAAACAGATTACCCAGTGTGAAAGCATTCTTGCCATAGTCGAATTCGCCGAGCACATTCCATTGCTCCGCCGCATAAGATAAGATTGCGGCGATTCGCTGAAACTGCGCGCGCGAGCTTTTTAGCGGGTTGAAGTTCCCTGATTGTCAGGTGTAGTGTTGCCCCATCCGTAATCCCAGAAACCGGTGACGCCAAGTCCCTGATACCGAAACTGCGAGCCGAATGGATAGGCGGTTATGCGGCCCATCACCTGCTTGGTATTCGTTTGTTCCGGCGTCCGAAAGTTACCGTTGTCGTAAACTCCGCCCGCGTACTCGAGGTAGGTTTTCTCCGCGTCCGCAAACCTGACTGGACCAGCGAATTGGAGACCCACCTGGCTCGACGACAGCCCCAGATAGTTCCAAGGCGATAGATAGACAAAGCGATATTGCGAAAAGTCCTCTTCCCACCCAAGCAACGGATTCTGCTGAGCACCGATGGTAAATGTACCACTGCGCAGGGGCGGCGTCTTATCCCACAGGCCGGAGTATTGCAGATATGCGAACTTCAGCCGCACATTCAAGTTGCCATCGAGATTACTGCCGACGCCCGACGTAGTCCCGAACTTGTCATTGAGCGAGCAGGTTCCGCCGGTCGGAGTCGCGCAGGTTGCGCCGGTCTGATTCGTACCGTTCGCGCGATAAATTTCGGGAGTGAACCGAAAAGTCAAATCATCTGTCGGTGAAAAGTAAGTATTTAAATAGACTCGATTTATATCGAACGAATTGTAGGCATTATTGCCTGGCCCTGGTGGGTTCAGGTTTTCGAGGAATTGGGGCCCAAACCCAGTATGAGTATAAAAGCTATAATCCAAATAGGCTAGCGCGCCAATTCGGAACTTATCCTGGAAATTATCCAAATAGTTCTTCCAAGCCGGCTTGATTTCGGCGACCTGCTTCTCCAGTTGCGCCTGCCGGAGCTGCTGCTGCGCCTGATTCTCCACGCTGGCGTTGCGGACCTGCTCCCGCGTGCGCTGCTCGACTTGTTGCTCGATGGCCTGTGAATCCGGCGCTCTAACGAGCTTCAGCGGCGCCCGTCCATGACCTGGCCGAATGAACACCTGTCCGGTTTTTTCATCGACCCAGAGTTTCGTTACAGTCACGGCCGGCGCATCTTGCGCCCGAATCGGGTAAATTGCCCCAAATAAAATTAAGCCCGTCAGAGCTGCAATACATCGTTTATCAGTGAATCGCATTCCTGAAGGTCCCCCCACCCATGAATCGCATTGAAGCGGCCTAATGAACGCCGCTACTGGTTCCTTTGCGAATATCAGTAAGTTCAACGGCGGTGTAGATTTTGCCGTCGCACACGTAACGGGTCGGAGTCGCTTGCTGAAGTAGCATGCAGTCCTCGACTCGCGGCTGCGGCCCGGAGCTTAAAATGAGATTGCTGGAGCAGGCAGATAGTAGAGCGCATATCGCCGCCAGTGCACGCACCGAACTGCGTCCGCGACTGCGCATCAGAGTGACTTTAAGTTGCTGAGAGGAGCCGGCAGAATACGGACCGGAAATAGTTTCGAGCTGACCAACTTCTGACATCATGCCTGTCTATTGTTGGAACCTCCAGTCGTCAGTCGGCTCGGGGAAAAGTAGATTCCGACGCTTCCGGAAGTCCGGTTAGTGCGCTTCACCCAGTCAGTTAAATCCCAGTCGAAGCGAAACTTCTCTTGCGTTCGATCTGCATTATGCGGGAATTTTGAATCACGATTTCCACCGATCCATCATTAACGCTCTGACGTTTCGCAGGGTTTCCCGGATTTTTCCATGGAAAGATTTTTGTCATCATTCCGGACATTGCGCTCGGCAGTCGCCACGCATTGTCTATTTAGTCTATTTTATAACTAGAGTAAAGTATCGAAATTTAGAGCGTTGGTCGATGCTCTTTGCGGATGCTGCTCGCGACTCGTCTCAACACGTCGGCGAGCGTGGTTGAATCAAGAATCTTCGCGGTCGCATCACGCACGTCCTTCATTACCATACGGATGCCGCAGGTCCGCTCGTCGCGGCATTCTTGGCAGCGCATATAGGCGGTGTGGCTGACGCAGGGAATCGGCGCGAGAGGTCCTTCGATATCGCGCAGGATCTCGCCGAGGGTAACCTCGTCCGGTGCGCGTCCGAGAAAGTAACCGCCACCTTTGCCCTTTTTGCTTTGCAAAATCCCGCGATTGCGCAATTCAAGCAGGATCAGTTCCAGAAATTTGCGTGGGATACCTTCGCGAGCGGCGATTTCCGAGATCAAGACCGGACCATTGCCGTATTCACGCGCCAACACAATCATGGCCTTCAGCGCATATTTCGATTTGTGCGAAATCATCCTTGATTATGCAGTTAATTGATCCTGATCGGAGCCGTCAACGCGTCAATGTTCGAGCTTCGGCCAAATTGTCGCGCTGTGCTTGCCACTCCTGGTTTATTTGGCATCAGTCATTGGCGCCGAGCTAATTCTGCCCCATGCACGTTTCATCATAACAGATGACGATTCGCTGAGATGCTACGCCCGCAGGCGCAATGATGCTCCTCCGCTATAGCTCCGGGGCGGAAAATATTATTCGCGCGAGCGCTGGTACTGGACGGCACTGCGGTGCTTGACGTTCACTTTTAGTGCTTGCCGAAAATTGAGCCAAAGAAGCCGCCGATTGCCCCGAAAAGATTATTGGTGGAAGGAGTTGGACTTGTTTGAGCCGTGGTCTGATTTTCTGCGTTCGCTCCTTTGAAAGCATCGATCGAAGTATCGGCGCTGGCGGTTGTCGTCGAAGCTAGCAGTCCTCCGTGAAGCGGACAGATACGTGTCGGTTCAGTGCCGGTCAGAAATGGCAGCCATATCTTGCGCGGGCATTGAGCCGTTGCCAATCCGCCGGTGGAAGGGTCTATTTTCGCCATCATGATACCTGCGGGAGGCGCACCGAATCCGGCCTCAGGTTGACGCACCGTATTGGTCATGAAATCAACCCAGGCGGGCAATGCAGCTTGAGCGCCGCTGAGGCCGATCGTCTGAGGCTCATCGAATCCAACCCAGGTACCGGTCACCAACTCGCGCGTGTAGCCGAGGAAGTAGGCGTCGCGATAGTCATCGGTGGTGCCGGTCTTGCCCGCCGCCGAGAAATTTAGCCCCATCTTTGCGGCGCCGGATGCCGTACCGAATTTGAAAACGGTTTGCAGTGCCCCGGTCATCAAATACGCGATTGCATGACTCATCAGGCGCGTTTGTTCGGCCTGATGCTGATAAAGAAGGCGGCCTTGGGAATCAACCACCGCTTCGATAGCGTAAGGCGGCCGAGCCACACCGCCATCGGCGAATACGCCATAGGCTGCTGACAAATCCAGCAAAGTCACTTCACCCGCTCCGATTGAGATCGGCAGATAATTCGGCAAGTCGCCCCGAATACCCATCAGGTGAGCTGTCTTAATAATCGTTGGCGGTCCCAGCAGGCTGCCGAGGTACGCCGTCGGAACGTTCAAGGATTCGGCCAGCGCTTCCGTGACGGTCACTTGCCCCTGATAGGTGCGTTCATAGTTCACTGGCGTCCATCCCGCGAATGTCATCGGCCGATCGGGGAGGATCGACGCAAGGGTTACTGGCTGGCCGAGCGGTGACATAGCGGGATCCAGCGCGGTCAGATAAACGATTGGCTTGAAGGCCGAGCCCGGCTGTCGCTTGGCGCTAACTACACGATTGTATTGGCTGGCAACGTAATCGCGTCCTCCGACCAACGCTACGATCGCGCCGTTATGCGGATTCAAGGCGACCATCGATCCTTCCAGCCGTTTCCCGGCCTCACGCCGACGCAAACGCGGATGCTCACGCTCGAGCCGTTCGAGATTCTGCGTCACAGCGTCATTGGCGCTCGCCTGAAACTCTGGCTCGAGCGTCGTGTAAACGCGCAATCCGGCAAGCTGGCCATTCACGCCGGGCAACTTTGTCACCTGCTCGGTAACGAAATCGGTAAAATACGGCGTGCGCCGCAGTCCTGCCGTCTTCACAGTCACGACCGGCTCGGCGGCTGACTGGGCGAATTGCGCATCGTGGATCAGATGCGCCTGATGCATCAAATTGAGAACGATATTGCGCCGAGTCTGCGCGGCCTCCGGATGCCGGCGCGGGTCATAGAGAGTCGGCGCTTGGATCATTCCGATCAAGGTCGCGGCGTCGGCTGGAGTTACCTGCCGCAAATCCTTGTTGAAATACAGGCGCGAGGCCAGCGGCAGCCCATAAATCGGCGTGCCCTGATATTCGCCCATATCAACGTCGTTGACGTAGCGTTCGAGAATCTCGGTTTTTGACAGCCGCATCTCCAAGACCAACGCGATCGCCAACTCACGCGTTTTGCGGCTGAAAGTTCGCGCGTGGTTATCGATAAAAGTTCGAGCTAGCTGCTGAGTTATCGTACTCGCGCCCTGCCGCAGCCGATGAGATCGGAAGTCCACGACCGCCGCCTCGATGATCCGAATCGGATCAAAGCCGAAGTGGTAATAGAAATAGCGATCCTCGGTCGCCAGCAGCCCTTTGGTCACATAGGGCGGCAGTTCGTCGAGCGAGACCTCAACCCGTTCCGCCGGCGCGTTAGGAAGCAGGCGTCCGATCACTTCAGGTTCGAGTGTCAGTCGTGGCAACGCCACGCCCAATGAATCCGCGATACTGGCTACCCGATCATGCTCGAATCTGAGCCTCACCACCGTTGTTGGATAGCCATGCGCACCAACTGTAAATTCGCGCACGTTGATTATCATCGAGCCGGGCGTCATCGAGTATTCACCCGGATGAGCCGGTGTATCGACTGCGGCATAGCTGAGCTGATTAAGGCGATCGAGCAGATGCGTCGAGACGACACTGTCCCCGGAATTTACAATCAGCGGTGCGGAATAGATTGCCGAAGTAAGCGCGGCACGCCGCTGCTCGATCAGAACCGAAATATCGGCGTAAACGGTCGCAAGATAAAAACCGAAGATAAAGGTGCAGCTCAAGAGTGCGAGGAGCACTCCGCGACGCCATCCCAGCCGTTTCAGCAGCGCCCGCAAGCGCGTATTTGAACGTGTTTTCGACTGGCTCCTTTTCGCTGCGCCGCGCGTGCCGTTCGGCTTGCCCATACCCCTCTCCCGCCCGCTCGCGACTATAACGTATCTCGGAACAGTAAGCCGGATCGCTTATTGTTTGTAACCAAAGCGCCGAAGCATCGCGCGACGTTCCGCCTGCTGGCTCTCGTCCTCGATTCCCTTTGGCGCTGCGCCATCAATTACGCCAATTACGCCACGCGCGCCATCCTGCTCGGCGATTATCAAGTTCAGCGGATTAGCCGTCGCGCAGAATATATTGCAAATCTCCGGCACTGCCTTGATCTGGCTTAGAACATTGATTGGAAATGCGTTCCCGAGTATTACGACAAAGACGTGCCCGGCGCCAATCGCATTCGCAGCCGCAACCGCGGCCTCTTCAAGCTCAGGATCAGTGCCGGTCCGCCGAATCAGGCACGGCCCGGATGCCTCACAAAAGGCGACTCCGAACTTGATCCCCGGCACTGCCTGAACCAGCGCCTCATAGAGGTCTTCGACAGTCTTGATGAAATGTGATTGGCCGATAATTATATTGATGTCGGGATTCGGTTTACGGATTTCAACCAATTTCAGTTCCATTGAATTCCCCTTGCAGCCCGACACAACAAAGTTGCATTTCGGCGCGCTCGACCTCACGATAATACTGTTGTGGCGGTGAGGCTCGAAAGTGGCGCAAATTCCGCGGCAGCGAAGTTGCCGCGCTATTTCCATCGATTATCAGCCAGCGCGCAACGTACTTATCTGCAAAGCGCCGCCATTGATCATTTCGATTTCATGCCACGCTGCACGACGATCCAATTGACCACTTCACTGCTCTCGGCTTTGGAATCCGGCGCACCTTCGACCGTGCAGCGCAGTGCACAACTGCTGCTCGACGATCTATCGCGTCCGAGCGCGATCGGCGGAGTCCGGCTTCAGGTGCGCAGCGTCCGCCCGCACAATAGCACCGGCGAACTCCACGGCATCTTTTATCCGCGCGCCCCGTCGGAACGCCAGATCAATCCTTACGAGTTCTCATCCGGAGCAACGGGCGGCCCACTGATTGTTCTCTGGATGCGCACGGCGCAACGGCATGAAATCGTCAAGCCAAAGACCTTTCTGCGCACCCTGATGCACGAATTTACGCATTACCTGGATTATGCGTTGCTGCGGCTCGGCGATTCTCCGCACACGCCCGGTTTTTTCAAGCGCGAGTCATTTCTGGTACGAATGCTGACACAACCGGTCCCGCAAAACGAACTCAAATGACGATGCTCGAAAAGCTCCGCACGATCCTGTCGCCGCACACCCGGCTGCTCCAGCAGCTTGCGCAAATCGCCGGCGACAACGAACGGCTCGCCGACAGCCTGAAGCGTGACGCGGACTTGTGCGAGTCCCCGCGCCTCAAGTCGGGACTCGAAACATTAGCAGCCGCCGAGCGCGCCGATGCCGACGTCCTGCGTCAAGTGGTCCTGACGCACCACGCGTGGCCTGCGCCGCCGCTGATTCCAAATCGCGAGGGCGCCAATAACTGGGAGCGCCTGAGCTTCGATCTTGCGGCCCAGATCGGGTTGGTGCGGGCTTTGAACAGCCTTATCGCTCAATGTGAGCGCACCGATCCCTTAATGGCTCAGCAGTTGCGCGCGTTGGTTACCGAAAAAGAACGGGTCTCAGCACTTTTGCGCGACATTACTTTGAAGTGCGATCCACAGGCGCTCGACTAATAACGATTAAGAGGCCTCTTGCGCACAGTAGCGGCGATCGTGGCTCTACCGGGATTCGAAATATGCCATATGCAGCCGGCTCGATCGCTGGCGTTCATAGCTCCATACTGCGATTCAATGGACGGCCACGCTCATAAACCACATGCCCGCCGATAATCGTTATATCCACTGACAGCTTAAGCAGGTCGGGCGGCGACAGCGAAACCGGATTAGCAGGCAACACGATCAAATCCGCCAGCGCGCCCGGTTCGATAATCCCGGCTTGCAAGCGACATAATTGCGCAGCGGAACTCGTGAACATCGCGAGCGCCGCTGCCGTATCCAGTGCCTCGCTGGGGGCAAGCTCGTAACCATCCATCGACGTGCGCGACACTGCCGCAGCAATCGCAGTAAGCGGCTTCGCAGGCGTCACCGGAGCGTCGCTGCCCGCAGCAACTCTAATCCCTGCCGCCGTCAGGCTGCGGGCACGATACAGAAATGGGATTAATCCCGGTTCTCCAGCGTATTTGGCTCCGCGATAATGAATGAATCCGGGATTAGTCACCACCCACGCATCGAGCGCGGCGATCCGCTCGGGATATTCCGGCGGAATTAGTCCTCCGTGCTCGATTCGACAGACTGAGCCGCCCAGCGTCTCGACTGGAATTCGTGCACGTGCGGTTTGGATCGCTATCAGCGCTGCATCCAATTCTTCAACTTCGGTGCAATGAAAGGCACAGTCCATTTGCGCCGTCAGCGCTTTCGCGACGGAATTAACCAATAGCGGCATTTCCCATCGATTGACGCCCATGAACTTGATTCCGCTTACGCGAATCCCGCCGGCTCGCTCGATCTCTCGCAGCTCCGGCAGCTGCTCAAAATGCTGGGTGCCGACCATCGCCGAGGTTCGCTGCACAATCGCGCCGCTCGCGACTAAACCATCGAGGGTCGTAATGTCCTCAAGTCCATTGCGGACGGTAGCGTCGGTGATCGAGGTGACTCCAGCGGCCGCGAGCTCACGGCTAAAAACGCGCGCGCGCGCGTCAAGCTCCGCGCCGGTAACTCGCGCCATCCTGGCGCTCAGCCACTCTTCCATTCCGACCACCAGACCGGTCATCCGGCCTTGCGCATCACGAATTAACGTTGCTCCCGGGGGTGGCTGAAAATCTGGATGCTCGAGGCCGAGCGCACTGATTGCCCGCGAATTGAGCCACGATCCATGGAGCGTCTGATGGCGCAGGCGGAGCGGATTTTTCGGCGTCGAGTGGTCCAGTTCGGCACGTGTTGGGCCGCGACGATCGTAGAGCAGGCTCTCGTCGCAGCCAAACACGCGTAGCCAGTTTCCCGGAGGGGTTTTGCCGGCCGCGATGCGAAGATCGGCCAGAAGCTCCGTGATTGTATGGCAGCGCAGGACCGAATTTCCGGCGGCTGCCGAAGCTGCCTCCATAAAATGGAGGTGACAATCGATGAAGCCGGGCGCGACTGTTTGTCGTTCGAGCCGGATCAAACGGGTACCGGGACCAACGAGCTCCTTAAGCGTCGCGAAGGTCCCATGTGCGATAATCCGTCCGCCAGCGATCGCGACGGAATCACTCGCCGGATGGCTCGCGACCGCTCCGCCATGTAAAACCAGATCAGCCTTCGCCGCCACAATTCCCGCCCTTCGACTTCCACGGAAGCATTCAAGCCCCGTGTCAACTGGCTGAATCAGAAGATATGTGTTTGCTCAGGTCTCGATGATCAATCAGATGATGGGAGCGCTTTCGCCTCTTTGATCTTCATCTCGGTCTCGCAACACTCAAACGAGCCGGAACCTGCCTTATTACAGAGCACTTCGGTACCGCATTTTTCGCACATATAACGCTTGCCTAGTGTATTAGCCATGAGAGCCGAGCCTCCTCTGATAATTAAACTGATCACTCATAATTAAGCAGATGTGCAATGCGACTTGAAGTCCGATCAGGAATTTTTGAAGGGCAAGTTGGTAACGCAGGCCTCAACCACGCCGATCTCATCATGGAGCTTCACCCGCGTACCCTCCTGCCAGGCGCTGTGATGCAGAATTGAGAGGCCGATTGCGCCAAATTCTAGTGATTGCGCGATACTGGTAAGAATCCCGATCGGCTTCTCGTTGAGCGTGATCGTCGCGCCTGGACTTACCTGATGATCAAGCGCGATCCGTAATCCATAGAGTCGGCGTTTGATTCCGCCGCGCGCGGTCGCTCGCTCCAGCGTTTCCTGCCCGATATAGCATCCTTTACTAAGCGAGATCGCGGGTTCGAGCCGCGCCTCCAGCGCAAGGGTTTTGTCAGTCGTATCGACGCCAATACGCGCGATACCCTGCTCAATTCGGACAATCTCAAGAGCTTCGGCGCTTAATTCCACAGCGCCGCGCGTGCTAAATGATTGCAGGATGCCGCTGATCGCATTGGATTCGGCAAGTATTGTAAAAGCAGACAAGCCGACGCGCGGGATCGACGCAATCATCCGTTCCGGATCGAAATGCCAAAGCTCCGGCGCCGAGTGGGCGCCATCATTGTTGCCGATCATCGCAGCGGCAGACGGCCCCTCGACGTCGATTACCGCCAGCGTCACGAGCTCCTCTATCTCGACATCATCTGCGACCAGAAACTTCTCCAGATGCGTCCGGACATGCGGCCATTCAGTACATCCGATTTCGATCAAAAAGGCGTCCGGCAGCGCATAAATGAAAAAATCAGCGATAACGTGCGCGCGTTCGGTAACGAACAACGCGTACGCGACCTGCCCGATCCTCATGCCCTTAATATCTGCGGTACACATCCCGTGCAGGAATGAAACCCGATCATCGCCGGTAACGCGCACGAGCATGCGATCATCGAGACGGCGATAACCTATGCCTGATTTTATCGCATAATAGTCCCGCGCTACTCGTTCCCCACTCGCGGTTTCGCTCGGGCAACTTCCAATCGCTACATTTGTCACGATTTTCATTATATCCTACCCCCTCGATCCAAATCGGCGTAAATCGGTGGAAGCGATAGCAAATTCGCGCAAAAATTACGTTTCAAGAAACTTGTTTGTCAGCTCGTTGGTGGCGCTTGTCACAATAATGGCCGCGAGCAACGTTTGCCTTCGCGCGGCAGCTCTACCCCCACCGCCATCAGTCACAATAACGTCGCGTGCGGTCAAAAGTAATATCGTGCACCTCAAAGGCGCGCTCGAAGGAACAGCATTGAAGTCCGCGGGCATCTACGAAGACGACCATTGCGTGAAGGCGTTTAAACTTGCTCCAACTATCGGAAAGGAAAGAGTCGAGTTGGACCTCGCGATCGGCGATCCGCCACCCGACATGGTTATCCGCGTCACCGATAGTGATGGGCGTTCGGCGGAAGCGCCGGTGCTTGAAACCAGAAACGCGAGTGCGGCCGCGTCTGCGCCGACATTACCAGCCGAAGCAGCGGCCCCATTCTCCAATAGCGATAATGCGGTTGCAGAGATTCCGACCCACGGACCTCCCCGCCCCTCGCCGTCCAAGCGTCATACGATTGGCGCGCGCTTGGCTGAGGTCCATATCGAGGTACTCAGCATTTCTGAAACAAATTCGACGCCGCCAACTTACGAGATCAGCGGCCAAATCCAGGGAGCGGGCATCACCCATGCCGGTATCTATGTCGATGGTCGGCTGGCCACACAGATTCCGGTCAAGTTGGGCGTGACTTCGATCAATTTCGATCAAAGCTTCGTGATGAACGGCGATTCCGCGTCGATTCGCGCGTACGGTCTTGGCAGCCAATTCGTTGAAAATTCGCTCGATCTTTCGGACCAGACGGCCTCAGAAGAAAATCCGGCGCCGCTCGCGCCGATGATGATCGCGCCGCCATCCTCGACTCCGGGAATTGGCGTTGAAATCACGTCTCTGCAAGTTCTCGGAGCAAAACTGTACGCGGTCAGCGGGGTCATCTCGGGGCATGATCTCGCCTCAGCCGGTCTTTATCAAAATGGCGCGTTAGCGCAGGAGATCGCCGTCGGCGGCAATGGTATTACGATTAACAGTTCAGGATTGGGCGACCTCTTGGGTGGGATAATTCCCAGCCGCGCAAAAAGTATCAATTTCAATGTTCGCTACAATCCGGCAATCGGTCCCGCCTCGATTCGGGCGTACGCCAAAAACGGCGCATATACCGAACAACCCATCTTCATGCGCGGGATGCGCCCGTAGTTGCGGCTTGCGACGCTGCTCGCTCAAGCGGTAGCCTTATTCTAACCGAGACTAGCAAGAGTGAATAATCGATGTTGATTCAGGCAACGCAACTGCGGCCCGGGATGATTCTCGAATATAATGGCGCACTCTGGCGCATTATGACGATCAATCATATCACCCCCGGCAATTGGCGCGGGATGGTTCAGACCAAGCTGCGCAATATCAGAACCGGTGGGCAGACCGAGAACCGATTCCGTTCTGAAGATCGAGTCGAGCGTGTGATCCTCGATCAGGTTGAGATGGAATTCCTATATCGCGAGGGCAATGACTTTCATTTCATGAATACCGAGACCTACGATCAGATCACTTTACCGGAGGAACTGGTCGAAGACGTCGAGGGTTTCCTTACGCCAAACATGAAGGTCGAGGTCGAATTTTACGAATCGACGCCATTGAACGTCACCTTGCCCAAGACCGTTACGCTGACGGTAGTGGAGACAGAACCGGGCAATCGGACCGCTGCGGTGACCAACACCCTTAAACCCGCGAAGACCGATACGGGTCTTGTGATTCAGGTTCCACATTTTGTGAATGAAGGGGATGTCATCACGATCAATACCGAGACGCGGGAATATCTTTCACGCACGAAGTAAGCATCGAGCGTGGCTCGGCCGGACGGAGACGGACGCCGCGTGCGGCGTCCGTCTCCGTCCGGCCTGCATGACTCTGCATAAGACCGCCCGGGTAAGCGAAGATGATTAGCACGCGCTCGCATAGAGTGGGAGAGGCGGGGGCAGGGCGCCGATGGCGCCCTGCCCCCGCCTCTCCCACTAATATCGCTGGCGCGCCGGTCCGGCGCGCCAGCAGCGCACCATCACTGCGAATCACCGACGAGACCTGGTTGGTGCAAACCCAGCCCGGTCTTGAAGCGATCGCGTTCGAGGAAGTCGCCATGCGCTATGCGCTTGTTGAGGCCGCGGGAAACTCTCCGTCACGCATGGGTGACGCGCGGCGCGCCGGTGATAATAGAACTGTTGCGCCGCTCGTCCGACGAACATCTCATAGCTCGTTGCCTTCAGCTGTCGAACTCGGACGACGGGTCGTGCCCGGTCGCGCCGGGATGTGCCTGTTCACCGCCCCGCGCATCGAGCCATTGCAAAAGCTGCGTTGCACCGAGGACCTCTTTGGAGTGGCAGGTTACAGTCGTTGTTACGGCACAAAGGAAGCTGCGCTCGAGCGGATTCGCGGTGCGGCTCGCGCGGCGCCCTACGTTGAATCCGCACTGCGCGCCCGCGTCAAACTTACCCCGGGCAGCCGATCCGGCGCCCGACTCAAATTTCGCGTAATCGCGCGAATCGTCGGAGAGCAGGAGTTTCGGCGCGCTGAATTCAAGCGCGCTGTCGAGCGCGGGATCACTGAACGCGGCGATCGCTCCTGGAAGCTCGAAGAAGATAATGCCGAAGTCGAATTCTGGGCGACCCTGATTCACGATGAACTGTTTCTAGCGCTTCGGCTCAGTGACGAGCACCTCCGTCACCGCGACTACAAGGCTGCGCACATCCCGGGATCACTGCGTCCATCAGTCGCCGCAGCGTTGGGCATTTTATCTTCTCCGCAGCCTGACGATCTCGTGCTCGACCCGTTTTGCGGAGCCGGAACCGTCCTGATCGAGCGCGCCCATCTTGCTCGCTATCAATTATTAATCGGCGGCGATACTGATCATGTCGCCCTCGATGCGGCACGACTGAATATCGGTCCGCGCTACAAGCCGCTGGAACTTCATCCGTGGGATGCGACCGCGGTCCCGATGCCGAATCAAAGCGTCAGTCGCATAATTACTAACTTGCCGTGGGGCATGCAGCATGGTTCGCATGCGGACAATCGCCGTCTTTATCCGCTAGTCTTCAACGAATTTGCCCGGCTTCTGACACCCAAGGGGATCGCAGTGATGTTAACCGGTGAACAACGCCTGATAAGCGACCTCCTCCGTCATGGAGTGCTGCGCGCGACGAGAATCATTCGTGTGTCGATTCTCGGGATGGCAGCCGCGATTTACGTGTGCCGAAAAACGAATTAGCTGGACGATCGGTCGGGCCGCCCGGCCCACTGCATGAGCCGGTTCGCGAACGCTATCACACCATCCGCGAGACCAGGCATTAGCGCGGCGATCTTCTCGGCAACCGCAGCGCCGGGCGGCACGTCAACTTCGGTCAGCCCGAAAACGATCGCAGCAATGACCGCCCACGTAACCCATTGCACGGGCATTGAGTAGAGGCGCTCGGGGAGACCTTTAAGCACGTCAATTCCCGCACCCCCTTGAACCATCGGCGTATTAATCATCCCGGGCATGACTAGCGCAACCTTAATTCCGCTGCCATAAAGCTCGACGCGCAACGCTTCAGTCAATCCGACGACCGCGAACTTGGTCGCGCAATATCCGCCTAGCGGCGGCATCCCGCGGCGACCCGCCAAGGACGCGATATTCACGATATTGCCCGCGCCCGCCTTACGCATCGATGGAATCACCGCCTGCATCGTGTTCAGCGTGCCAATCAGATTTACCTCGAGCATCCGCTGCAAAGCCGCTACATCCATCGATTCGACCGGACCCGACTCCATGATGCCCGCCGAATTGATCAGCAGGTCAACATGGCCGAAGTGCGCCAGCGCCTGAGCAATCGCTGAGTGGCTTTGCTCCCGATCAGTAACATCGGCGGCCAGCACCAATGGCCGCTCACTAGTCTCAACAGTGATCTCTCGCGCGAGCTCTTCCAGTACCGATTGGCGACGCGCCAATAGTGCGACTTTAGCCCCGAAGCGAGCAAAGGTTAGCGCGATATCGCGACCAATCCCGCTTGACGCGCCGGTGACCACTGCCGTGCGGCCGCGAAAATAAGGTCCTGCGAAGCTTTGCGAGAATGCTTCCATGCCAATCACGTGAATTCCTCGCCATGTGATCGATTCAGGCGCTCACCCGATCGCTCAACCCTTCGACATCATGACTCATAACCAAAAGATCGCGCGGACGGCCATTGCGATCGACTACCCAATCTTGCAAGAGCGCTTCCACCTGAAAGCCCAAGCGCTCGAATGCGGCGCGCGCCCCGGTCTGATCCGGTGTCATCATCGCCGCCATTTTTTTCACACCACGCCGCTCGCCGATGTGAAAGATCTCTTCAGCTAACCGGCGGCCCAATCCTGCGCCGCGATACTTCGGGCCGAGTAACAGCCGCAGTTCGCCGACCCGCCGCGTCCACCGCGCCTGCTCATGATGTAAACTGGCGTAACCCACGATCTCATCGCCAATTTGGGCGATTACCGTGATGGTCGCGTCTTTTTCCAAGTTATGCGTCCAGTCGTCAACTGCAGCAGCCTCGGTGATATCGGTGCGCAGGAATAACAAATCGTCCGGCGGCAGCGAGCGCGCGAAGCTCAGGATTGCTTTCTTGTCCGCAGGCGTCATCAGCCGAAAGGTGGGCTGCTGGCCGTCGGGAAGCTTGATTTCTTTCGGGAATTGATGCTCTTGAGGCTGGCTGCGACCGTTCTGCCCCCGGCTGACTTTGGCCATTTGCTCTCCTTGCGATATACCTGGCGTGAAATCCAGATACCTCAATCCCAATATAGCAAATATCGGTCCGAGCGGGGAGCGCGCCCCTTGGTTGCGTATTCACAGAATCCGCTCTGAATAGTGATACTCTCCGGCCTGCTCCCTGCATTTACCCAAGATAAGCGATGGCTGATTCAAAATCTCATCCGCAAGACTGTCACGCTGGATAATACGCAGGACGCCTCCTCGTTGAAAAAATTATTAATTGGATACAACACTAGCGAGGGAGGATTATAAATGCGTCGCGCGATACTTGCCGCGGCTACCATAGTATTCGTGCTGTTCTCGAACGGCTTTGCGGCGAGCGAGACTGGTCCAGTGGCCGAGGTCCGCACCACCATCGATCAGGCCGCGCCCATCTTTGCGAATCGTCAATTGCCGCCAGCCGAACACGATCAACAACTTCGCGCGATCGCGGAGAAACATTTCGATTTTGCCTACATGGCGCGCTCGGCTTTGGGAACTCATTGGAAGAGTTTGTCTGCCGCCCAGCGTAAGCAGTTTGTCCCGCTATTCGAGGATTACGTGCTCGCAACCTACTTGACGACTCTCCAGCAAAACACGGTTGAAGCGGCCTCTCACGGCCTCCAGGAAAAGGTTACTTACGACGACCCGGAGACCGCAGCGGTACATGGTGAGGTGCATCTGGCGATGGTACAGGACCCGCTGCACGTCGATTACATGCTGCATAAGGCGCCCGGTGGTTGGCGGCTCTACGATATCGTCGTTGATAACGTCAGCACGTTGGCCAATTATCGGGACCAGTTCAACAAGATCCTCAATAGCGACGGCTACGATAAGCTCGTCGAAGATTTGAAAGCGAAGCGTTTACCGCCGGCTCATTGAGATTCGCCTTGAATTGGCTCTCCATTCGGACCTCATCTCGACGAGGTGGTCTCATAAGACGGTAATCCATCCGCACATAGCAGCCAGCCGATCTTGTGCTTGATCCAAATGTGGCACGTAGGAGGAAAAACTTCCGGATTATCAAGACTGCATGTCATTACGTCGATTCGATCGGGCTCGGTAGCATTGCGGTAGGTGAGCGGTGAGCCACAAAATTCACAAAAGCTCCGAGTGGCCGCTGTTGAAGAATGGAAAGAAGTGGGTTTCCCCTGCGTGAAACGGAACTGCTCCGACGCGAAAGTGAGAAACGGCACCATTGGGGCCGAAGCCGCTTTGGGCAAGTGCGACAGTGGCAAATCTCACTGGCAAGCGGGTCTCCCTCCACTCTATATCGTACTGCTCCACAGAGGCATCCGCCTTCTAAACTGGACTGATTCATATCCGTATTGTGCCTCCGTTGGTTCTTTAACCTTTTGGCAAACCGAGCACGCGTTCACCGAGAATATTGCGTTGAATCTCATTCGCGCCTGAATAGATCATCGGGCCGCGCGCTTCGAGCATCCGCCGCGCCCAGATGCCATGATCGACCGCCATGTCATCGGCGCGTTCGAGTTGCGCAAAAGGCCCGAGCAATTCCATCGCATACGCCGCGATTCTAAGGCCGAGTTCCGAGGCGCTCAGCTTGATCATCGAGCCTTCCGGCCCGGGCGGAAGTCCTTTGAGCTGCCGCGTGAGCTGGCGAAATCCCGTATAGCGAATCGCGGCGGCTTCCGAAGCGAACTGTCCGATTTTCTGACGCACCCCCGGTTCATCCCATAGCGCACTACCATTCCGCCTTAACTGTTTCGCGAGCCGCGCCAGTTCCCGCACCCGCGCCATCATGATTCGCTCCTGACCCGACGAGCGTTCAAACGCCAGCGTCGTCAGCGCAACTTGCCAGCCCTGGTTCTTGCCGCCGACCAGATTCTCAATCGGAACGCGCACGTCTTCAAGGAAAACCTGATTGAAATGACGCGCCCCGGTCATCTGGATCAGCGGTCGAATCGTGATCCCCGGCGTCTGCATATCAACCAAGATGTAGCTGATCCCTTTATGCTTGGGCGCGTTAGTATCGGTGCAAGCGAGCAGAAACATCCACTGCGCATGATGGGCCATCGAGGTCCAGACCTTGGACCCATTAATTACGAAATATCCGTCTTTCTCGACCGCACGAGTCTGAATCGCAGCGAGGTCCGATCCGGCATTCGGCTCTGAGTAGCCCTGACACCAGATTTCGGCGCCGGACAATACTTTGCGCAGATGACGCTTCTTCTGCTCGGCGGTTCCCCAATGGATCAGGGTAGGCCCGAGTAGCCATATCCCAGGACCAGTAAACGGCAGGCCACTATCGATCCGTTCGAGTTCCTGCTCGCAGATGATCTCCTGCATCAAGGTCCCGCCGCTCCCGCCATATTCCTTCGGCCACGTGATACCTAGCCAGCCGCCTTCATATAACTTCCGATGCCAGCGCAGAGTCGCTTCCCAGTTCGCTTCTTCCTCGTCTGCCAGAGGACCGAGCGCGGGAACCGCGTATTGGCGATTCTGCTCCAGCCATTGGCGGAACTCCGTTCGGAACCCCTCGTCTGCAACGCTGTAATTAAAGTCCATACTTCTTGCTCTGCCCAAAGTACGTCTTTTATATCAAGAATGCTCCGCACGTAATCCAACGTACTAGACTCGATCCGGTCCATGCTTGAGCGTTCTCTCGTGACCTCATACCATGCCGAGCATGAAGCCGCCGCGTTCATTTGATCAGTTGCCCGAGGTACCCGGAATCGGGATGCGCCACGCGTGGGACGAGTTCGGTCCGGACGACGTGCTCGGCAGTATCAACCTGCTCACGCCCCAGCGGGTGATTGCCGCTGCGGGACTGGTTCGCACGGGCGAGATGATCTCGCTCGACCTGCCGCTCAACCTGCCGGACCCGCCGATGTTCGGGCGACAACGCTATCGCCACGAAGTCTTCGCGCTGAACCGCAACGAAATGGATGACCGCCTCGATAACTTTTATCCTCAAGGGTCCACGCAGTGGGATGCGCTCGGGCACGTACGATGCCGCGAGCACGGTTACTGGGGCGGGCGCACCAAGGATCCGACTGAGGCACGGACGGACCTCAGCATCGATCGCGTAGCCGAACACGGCGTCGCTGGTCGCGGCGTGCTCCTCGACGTAGCCGGATGGCTCAAAGAGCAAGGGTGTCCGCTGAATCCCTTTACGCCGACGATGATCACAGCCGACGATCTCGATCGAGCGCTTGAAAGCCAAGGAATACACCTCGAACCCGGCGATATACTTTGTATTCGCACCGGATGGGTGGGCGCATACAAGGCGCTCGATCGTGACGGCAGAGCGAAACTTGCCGAAGCTCCCGTAGCCGCCGGTCTGCGCGCCGACGAGGCCATGTCGCGTTATTTATGGAACGCCCATCCGGGCGCCCTCTGCTGCGACAACCCAGCTATTGAAACCATTCCCGGCGATCCGACGATCGGATCGCTCCATCGCCGGCTGCTTCCATTGTTGGGCTTGGCGCTCGGAGAGTTCTTCGATTTCGAAAAGCTGGCCGAACGCTGTCGCGCCGACCAGCGCTGGACCTTTTTCTTTGTGGCCGTACCGTTAAAGATTCCCGGCGGTATTGGCTCTCCGGGCAATGCTCTTGCGATTCGTTAAGCGAAGAATTCCACCGTCGATCATTTTTCTTCGTACCACTTGATCGCGCCACGCAGTCCGCGCTCCTTCTGAACTGCCCGAATTTCCTCATTGCCCGGCCCGAAATGAAAAATCGCGTCGAACTCCGAGGCTGCCTGAACCGCAGTACGGAACCCGCGCAGGTCCATCGCACGATTAATCGCGAGTTTCTCGAGCCGGAGCTTCTGTGCGGGAACTTTGGCGACGCGCCCGGCGTAGTCATAAGTTTCATATTCCAGACTCTCGGCCACAAAGGCGCGAGTCGCGAATCCCATCGCCTCGGCCTCTTTCCCGCTGATCCTGCTGCCGGGTAGGAACGCGAGATACTTTGTGCGATGGGGACCGATCATCCAATTCCAGAACGAGCTTACATAACCGGCGCCCGCTGGAATCGATGGAAAACCAATCTGCGCGTTCTCGGCGACGAAAATCATATCGGTACTGACGCATAACTGCGTCGCGCCGGCCAGACAGTAGCCATGCACCATCGAAATGACTGGCTTGGGCAAGTCGCGCAATCTAAGCCAGTGCTCTATATAGCTTTGTAGGAATCTTTGATCGTCGTCGATGGTGAAGGGCTTCGAGCTTCCCTCGCCCCATCCGCCGGTTAAATCGTAACCGGTGGAAAAAGCGCGTCCCGCACCTCGAATAATTAAGATTTTAATCTCCGCGTCGCGCTCAACTTCGGTCAGCGCTTCGGCGAACTCCTTAATGAGCGCCGGGGTCATCGCATTCAATTTCTCAGGACGATTCAGTATCAGCGTGCCGATACGATCCTGTTTTTCAAGATTGATCGTGGTGAACGCCATAGCTCCTCCTCGTGGATTCTTGGGGACTTCAATACGGATTCATCTCATCATCGAAATATCGTCCACCATAGATGAGAGCCTGCACGCTGACGAGCTTAATGCCGACACTCCGTCTATTGGGGAGTCCAGAGCGGAATTGCGCCGAAAAGATGATCGACTACCCCAAGTTGATAGGCGAGGAATAATCCGAAGCCAAAACTCAGCAGACCCGAACCGGTGACAATTCCTTGATGGATTCCGGCGAGCCGCCCATCCGCCAGCGTCATCGGAGCGGCGATAGTAGTAGTAATCAGTCCCATTCCGATAATCGTGCCGCAGCAGAAGATCGCGAGATATAGTGTCGCCCACAACGGTTGCGGAATGGCACTGAGGACCAGCAGCGCGATCGCGGCGCTACCGGCTAATCCATGCACCAAGCCGACCGCGAACGCCCGCAACAGCGGGCGTCCCATCATGCTCTCAAAGAAGAGGTTCGGCACTGGCCGAAATAGGTAATGCGCCCCCTCCATATCATCAGCGTGCTCTTCGGAACCATGATGAACATGGGGATGCCAATGCGAAAGTTCGCCATGAGAGTGTGCGTGAGAATGCACCATTAGCGACTCTCCGTGGGCCAAACCAGCTCGCCGGGCGAGGCGCTGCAATAGTCGCGCAGTCGCACCTACTCCCAACAAAATCAGGACGATTGCCACCGCAAATTCCATCGCCAGGCCCAGCCGTACTGGAATTGCGATCTTAAACAGGATGATCAAGGCGCCAACCGCCATCACGGTCAGCGTGTGACCAAGTCCCCAGACCACGCCGATTCGGCTTGCGGTTAACAGACGCCGCTCGCGGCTCACGATGGTCGTCACCGCGATAACATGATCCGGGTCGGTCGCATGCCGCATCCCCATCAGCAGGCCGATCAGCGCAATCCCCATTGGCGCGGTAGCGCTTAAATTCATCCGTGCGGTTCCTTACAAAGTCAGTCGCCGTCGCGTCCCTCTCGATGGTGAAAGGCGCGGCGGCAAAAACGAGTGCTGTGCTTGATAACTCAGAAGCCTCCACGCTAGCTGATGCTTATTCACGGAGGAAAGTGAAATGGCAGGAATTCTCGAGGGCAAAGTTGCGATCATTACGGGCGCAGCATCAGGGATTGGACGCGCCACCGCCCAGATTTTCGCGCGCGAGGGCGCCAAATTGTTGCTCGCCGATCTACAAGAAGAAGCCGGCAATGAAATCGCGCAGATGGCGCGTAGTGCAGGCGCAGACGCGCTCTTTACTCGCGTCGATGTCGCAAATTACGCAGAGGTGCAGGCCATGGTCGCGAAGGCCGTCCAAAGTTATGGGCGCCTCGATTGCGCCTTCAACAATGCCGGTATCGACGGTCGCGGCGGCCGCATCCACGAATGTACCGAGGAGAACTGGAACCGCGTCATCTCAATCAACTTGACCGGCGTATGGCTGTGCATGAAGGCCGAAATCACGCAGATGCTGAAGCAGGGGAACGGCGGCGCAATCGTCAATACGTCGTCGGTAGCGGGACTAGCAGGCGGTGCAGGCTTGCCGGCTTATATCGCGTCGAAGCATGGCGTCGCAGGACTGACCCGCGCAGCCGCCCTCGAATACGGCAAGCACAATATCCGTGTCAACGCGGTCTGCCCGGGTCCGATCCGCACGCCGATGCTCGGTCGTTTGCTCAAGCGCAAGGACGACGTCGAAGCCAAGCTCGCCCGTGCCGAACCACTTAAGCGCCTCGGTGAGCCCAGCGAGATTGGCGAAACGGTAGCTTGGCTGTGCTCAGATCGCGCTTCTTTTGTGCATGGCCTGCCAATGCCGGTCGATGGTGGCCTGATGGCGCAGTAGGGAACCAACCTGTCGCTAACTTCGTTTACTTCCTCAGGAGGCGAATGACTTAGGCTCATTGAAGCCGGTATGCAGTGAGTGTTCGGGGAACTCGCGAGAACCGGGCAGCCTGAAACGGGCTCCAGCTAAACCGTTTCGTAGATGCGTCCAGCTCAGTCGCGACTTTGTCGAACTATGGGCGGGTCTTGACAGCTTGGTTTCTTTGGCCGTGTAAGCGCGCGTTTAGTCTGCTGTAAGAAAGCAACGTGTTCGAGCCTCAGGGACTTCAACCGTCTCGGCGCAGCTCTTTGCTCAAACAGAGCCGCGGCGGGCCTCAACTGATAGGGGAAATTGGTTATGCTCAAGAAGTTGGCTCGATTAGTGGCGGCAGGCGTCGGAATCGCGCTGCCGCCCTCACTCGGATGGTCGCAATCGACCGACCGCAGCGAAATGGATCAATGGATCAAGGACAGCGCGAATCAGGGAGACGTGGCTCCGGGCACCAAAATCACGATGTCGAACTGGCAGCAGTACAAGAATTTCATGCCACTCGGCATGGTTGAGCTGTTCAGTGGCAAGTACTTCTGGAAGATGCCGCAGGATGTCGAGATGAATGTCGGTCCGGCAGTTTACAACACCTTCCTGCCGAAAACCTGGCAAGACGCCACCGAGAAGTATGGCGCACAGACCACGGTGGAAGTGCTGCCCAACGGACACTACGTGATGCACAACTATCACGGCGGCACCCCTTTTCCGAATCCGCAGGATCCGAACAAAGGCTGGAAGGTTCTCGCCAATACCTTCTGGGGATTTGTGCCGGCACTTTATGTGAACAGCCCGACCAATTTCGGTTCTGTATGGGCTATCGACCGCTATGGTAACGTGAACCAGACCACGCTTGACGTGGTCTATCGCTGGAGCGATTTCATCACGGATCCGGGTTTTCCGAAGACCGAGAATTACGCGCCGGGTACCTGGTCCACCGAATGGCTGATGGAAGAATCGCCGGAGCAGGCACGTTACACCGCGTCACTCAACTTGTTCTACAACGATCAGGAAAAGACGCCGTTCCCGGATACCTACGTCTTCGTACCGGCGCTGCGCCGCTCATTGCGTCTGGCCAATACCGCCCGATGCTCGCCGGTATTCGGCTTCGACTGGAGCTACGACGACGCTAAAACCAATGGCTTTAACGGCAGCACCTCGATCTATACCGGAGACTTCCTCGGCGATCGCAAAATCCTGACACTGGCCCATTTCAACCAGGATGGCGCGATTCTGCCAGAAGGCTACAATATGCCATTGGCTTTCCCTAAGCCTTCCTGGGGCAAATGGGAGCCGCGCATGATGGCGATCGATGACGTGCATCGGATTCCCAGCGAAGCCGCAGGCTACTGTTACTCCAGCCGTATCCTATATGCCGACAAGGAACACTGGGATGGCGACTGGGTCGATCTATACGACTCTAATAAGAAGCTCTGGAAGTCGATTTCCTACTATAACGACGCGGGAGAAGTCCCCGGAATGGGTACGATGTGGCAAGGCGTCGCCTCTTCAGCGATGGACTTTCAGAATCAGCATCAGACGATCTGGTCCGGCTTTGGCAATCCTAAAAAGGTTAAGCCTTACATTGACGCCAACTCGCCGAAAGAGTACTTCGATGGCGTGAAGTATGGCAGCCCGGGCGGCTTGATGCAGATCATGCGTTAAACCCCTGCTGATTGTTCTCGGCGTTACTTCGAGAGCGAGTACTCTACCGAGACACGTCCGAATCCGGGCGCGTCTCTTTTTTGCGCTGCACAGTAAAAGACGAGCTCGCTCTTTCAGCCTAAAAAATTATGGTGATTGACAGCACGATTTTTTCAGCTAATAAGCTGAGATCACACCCAAGTAATGAGAGATTGGGGATCTCAACTGGTCTGACCTCGTTCTTCCGAATGGAGCGGAGTCAGGCCCTAACCGGCAGGGGAAATTGATATGAAGAAGTTGTCTCGTTTACTCGTAGCAGGGCTGGCAATTGCTCTGCTGCCGTCGCTGGGATGGTCCCAATCGACGGATCGCAGCGCAATCGACCAATGGATCAAGGACACCGGGACTCAACCAGACCTGCCGGTTGGCACCAAGATCACGATGGCCAACTGGCAGCAGTATAAAAATTACTTCCCGTTAGGGATGCAGAAGCTTTGGGAAGGCAGCTACTACTGGAAGATGCCGCAGGACGTCGAGATGGATGTCGGCCCGACGATCCACAATTTCCTGCCGAAATCCTGGAAAGACGCGACCGAAAAATACGGCGCACAAACCACGGTAGAGGTACTGCCTAATGGCCACTATGTCTTGCACAACTATCATGGCGGCACACCTTTTCCGAATCCGCAAGATCCGAACAAAGGTTGGAAGGTTCTCGCAAACGTATTCTGGGCCTATCAGCCTGCGGTTTATGTGAACAGTCCCAACAACTATGGTTCAGTGTGGCAACTTGATCGTTACGGCAATACCAGCCAAACCACCCTCGACGTGGTCTATCGTTGGACCGATTTCATCACGGATCCGAAGTTCCCTACTCAGCTCAATTACGCTCCGGGCACTTGGTACACTGAGTGGTTGATGGAAGAGACGCCAGAACAGGCGCGCTATACTGCTTCACTCAATCTCTTCTATGTCGATCAGGAAAAGACGCCGTTTCCGGATACCTACGTCTTCGTGCCGGCGCTGCGCCGCTCACTACGTCTGGCCAATACGGCGCGATGCTCGCCGGTGTTCGGCTTTGACTGGACCTACGATGATGCCAAGACCAATGGCTTCAACGGCAGCACCTCGATCTATACCGGTGATTTCCTCGGCGATCGTAAGCTACTGACGCTCGCCCATTTTAACTTGGAAGGCGCGGTTTTTCCGGACGGCTATCTGATGCCGCTTGGCTTCCCGAAACCCTCATGGGGCAAATGGGAAGTACGTGAACATGCAGTTGACGACGTACATCGAATTACCAGCGAAGCAGCCGGCTATTGTTACTCCAGCCGGATCGTGTACGCCGACAAAGAGCATTGGAACAGCAACTGGGTCGATCTGTTCGACTCCAACCACAAGCTGTGGAAGTCGATTGCTTACTACAACGACGGTTCAAGCAATGTTCCGGTTTATGGCGATAGCTGGGACGGGGTCTCGTCAATGGCGATGGATTTCCAGAATGAGCATGAGACCGTATGGTCCGGCTTTGGTAATAAGTACAAGGAGCGACCATATCTCGGGATCAATTCGCCGAAGGAGTATCTTGACGGCGTGAAGTATGGCAGCCCGGGCGGTTTGATGCAGATCATGCGTTAACTGATCGAGCTTGCTTGATTTGAAAGCGGGGCGCGTCCGTTCGGACGCGCCCCGCTTCGGTTGTAACAAAAAGCGGCCGAGAGCTTGACTAAGCTCTCGGCCGCAATGTTGCAAACGGTTTTGACTATGCTAACAGCGATTTCGCCACGGTCTCGCGATGAATCGGCGCATTGCCGAGGTTCGCCTCACCGGCCAAAGCCCGGCGATGGTAAAGATGCATGTCGTGTTCCCACGTAAAGCCAATCCCGCCATGCACCTGGATCGCCTCGGAAGTTACATTTTTGGCCATATCGGACGCGTACGCCTTGGCCATCGGTACGGCGGTTTGAGCTTCTGCGACGCGTTCATCGACCGTCCATGCCGCATAGTAAGTAAGAGAGCGGGCATTCTCGACTGCTACCATCATATCGACGCACTTGTGCTTGATCGCCTGAAATGAGCCAATCGGCTTGCCGAACTGCACGCGCGTCTTGGCGTACTCGACCGCAATATCCAGCGCTTTTTGTGCGGTTCCTACCATCTCGGTCGATAGCGCGGCGGTCGCAATATCGAGTACGCGACTCATCACGGGCCATCCATTGTTTTCCTTACCGATGATCGTGTCAGCCTGAACGTTATCAAATTTGACGTGACACATCCGGCGCGTCATATCGACGGTTTTGAGCTGAGTAACCGTGATTCCCTTCTCGTTGCGCGGCACGCATAACAAGGTGATCCCGTCCTGACCGGAACCACTACCTGTGCGTGCTGCTACTATCAGAGCATCGGCAACGTGCGCGTCGGGAACAAAGAATTTTTCACCGGTGAGAGTATATCCTGCACCTTTCTTCGTGGCTTTCAGCTCGATCCCGCCGGCGTCAAACCTCCCGACAGCCTCCGCCAGCGCGACGGTCGCGATGAATTTGCCCTCAGCTATCTTTGGGAGGAATTCTTTCTTCTGTGCTTCAGAGGCGCCCTCGATGAAAGTTGGAGCGCCCAGCAACGCCGCGGCGAAAAACGGGCCAGGAATCAGCGCTTTGCCCATTTCTTCGATGATAACCGTCATGTCCAGAAAGGCGCCGTTTGTGCCGCCGTACTGTTCGGGAATCAGCAATCCAGGCCATCCTTGACCGACCAGTTTCTGCCAAAATGACACGTCGTGAGCAGTTGAGTCGGCCATCATTTGGCGAACGAACTTGGTGGAACAATTATCGGCGAGGAAGCGCTTGGCCGCGTCCCGCAACATCTCCTGCTCTTCAGAAAAACCGAAATCCAAATGAGTTGCCTCCGTTTCGTTTGGTCGAGCGGACGGTCTGAATCAGCTCCTGACCGCAATTTCAGGTACCACTATCCTTCGCGCAACTGCAAGCTGCGGTCGATTCTTATCCTCTAACAGATGCCGTTGCCGGACGACTTTCAAACGCATCGCAACATTTATCGAATCCACGCAATAATGATTGCGCCCCCGCATACAGTATTTTCTTAGAACTTACGACTATTTGTTCAGGCTAGATGAACGATTTTAGATTTGGCTCAACGCGCGATATCGTGATCGCGGACTTGCACCGTGAGACCGGAATGCTTGAGAGTTAGTTTGAGCTCTCGAGCCAGTACTGGAGAACGATGGCGACCGCCAGTACATCCAAGGCCGATCGAAAGATAGCTTTTGCCCTCGCGGCGATAGAGCGGAATCAGGAATTGCAGCAACTTGGCAGTATCAGCAACGAAGCGGCGTGCCTCGGGATGCGACATTACATAGCCGTGAACCCGCTTGTCCAAGCCGTCGAGTGTCCGTAATTCGGCAACAAAAAAAGGATTAGGAATAAACCGAACGTCAAGCATGAGATCCAAACCGACCGGATGGCCATATTTATAGCCGAACGATACCAGCGCGATCGCCATTCGGTCGCCATCCCGCGCTCCCATCACCGCCGCGGTA
Organism: uncultured Pseudomonadota bacterium; assembly: GCA_963795945.1. Taxonomy (GTDB): domain Bacteria; phylum Desulfobacterota; class Binatia; order Binatales; family Binataceae; genus JAJPHI01. Next base: position 31,955 of record CAWCJN010000005.1, on the reverse strand, counting down.
ATCAGCTCGCGCAATTCATGCACCGTGGACATTGTAGTATCAATCAACCGGGTGGCGCGCTCGCGCATCTCGGCGAGCGCCAGCCGCTCATGCCGGATACTGTCGCCGATACTCATACCTTCTGTCGCCAAGGGATGGGGCCGTCGGCTTTCGGAATAGCGCCGCGCGAGCACCTCGTCGGTGGCGTCAAGAAACAGTATTTCAGGGACGAACCCTTCGTGTTCGAGTTCCGCAAAAACGCGCGGCCATTCAGGGAAGAAGAGCCTTTCGCGCGGATCAATCCCTAACGCGATACGATCGCCCTCCGGACGATGCGTTGCCGCCAGCCGTACGACATTAGGGGCAAGCGCCACCGGCAGATTATCCACGCAATAGAAGCCGAGATCCTCGAGCACCCGCATTGCCGATAACCGTCCGGAGCCGGCTACGCCCGTGACGATGATCAATCGGGTCGATTGGCGGGAAGCTTTTTTCTTACGCGACCTAATCGGAAGAATTTTACTGGGCTTGGAGGAACGCTTGCTCGACGCCATCAGCTAGTCGGCTTAACTGCCACGGCGCAGCTGAACCTCAGATCGCGGCTCATCTGCAATCAAATTCCGCCATGGACCTAATACCGGTTGTCTTCTTCAACGATCAGCCGGTAGATCTCCGCTGCGTCTCGCGCGCTCATCAAGTGCTCGCGAAAGGAACTGTCTTTGAACAGCCGGGAAACTCGCGCCAGAGCCTTCAAATGAAGACTGGCGGAGTCCTCCGGCGCGACTAGCAGGAAAAACAAAAAAGTCGGCTTGCCGTCCAATGAATCAAACTCAACTCCCTGCAAAGAGCGTCCGAAGACCCCCCAGATTTGTTTGATTCCTCGAATCTTGCCGTGCGGGATTGCAATGCCATCGCCAATCGCAGTTGATCCCAACCGCTCGCGCTCACTGAGTACGGCGTTAAGTTCGGCCATATCAATTTCACGATGATTAGCGGCAAGTTTGGCCGCCAATTCCTGGAGCACCTGAGGTTTAGCCTCGCCGGTTAGTTGGTCCAGGATGAGGTCGGGAGCGAAAATTTCAGTAATCTTCATTCGCTCAGCATCGCGCCGGAATCAGCGCTCCTCAGCCACCGCCATCACTTCACTAGCCGATAATCCACGCACCTTTCGGGTTTCGACTCGACCATGAAAGCTGCGCAACTGGCGGCCGATCTTGTCCGTCAACCCGTCAATAACGGCGTACAGGTCCTGTGTCTCTTCCTGGGCCGCGATGGTGAGATGTCCAGATTTGAGAGTCACCTCTCCGTAATGGCGATACTTATCGACTGAGAGGATCAGATGGACCGAACAGGCGCGCTTGAGGAATCGCGTCGCTCGCCCCAACTTGCGCTCAGCATAGGTGCGGATCGCCTCGGTCGGTTCGAGATGGCGGAAGGTAATGGTAATGCTCGGGGCAGGCAATTGCGCCTTTAGGCCCGAGCGACGGGTCTTACGTGCTGTTGCGCGAGTCCGCTTTCCTTCGTTCGGTTTGGTCTTCATACTCTGACCTCTTCCTATATATATATCAGAGCTTCTTACGACGGCTCGACGGCAGGATGCCGAGGGCCTGTCGATACTTGGCTACTGTGCGGCGTGCTATATTAATCTGATCTCGGCCTAACAATCCGGCAATAGCCTGATCCGATAATGGATTGTCGGGCGGTTCGGCTGCGACCAGCGCACGCATCTTCTCTTTTACAGTTTCGGCGCTGACATCATCGCCGTCGGCGGCCTTAACCCCGGAAGTGAAGAAAAACTTAAGCTCGAAAATACCTTGTGGCGTATGGGCGTACTTGTTGGCGGTCGCGCGGCTAATCGTTGATTCGTGCATTCGGATATCTTCGGCAACGTCCTTCAGCACCAACGGTTTCAAATGGCTAATGCCATGTTCAAAGAACGCCCGCTGAAAGTTGACAATCGAATTGGCCACTTTCGATATGGTCTGTTGCCGCTGAAAAATCGATTTGACCAGCCAGCGCGCCGAGCGCATCCGTTCCTGCAAATACTCTTTGGTCGAAGCCGCCACCGCGCCGTCGTTGAGCACACGCTGATAATAATTCGCGAGCCGCAATCGCGGGACAGCGCTCTCATTGAGAGTAACGACAAAATCATCGCCGACTTTCTGGATATAAACATCCGGCACAATATAGGACGGCTCGGCCCCGCCATAATCCCGGCCCGGCTTCGGCTCCAGCAGCGCGATAGTTTTGGCCGCTTCCCGCACCAGATCGAGCGAAACCGCGAGTTCCCTAGCGATCTCGGCATAACGATGCTTTTCGAGCAAATCCAAATGCTTCAATACAATCCGCGCCGCCAACGACTCTTCCATCCCGTGATTACGTAGCTGGGCAAACAGGCATTCACGCAAATCGCGCGCACCGACGCCGGGTGGATCAAGCCGCTGCACGCGCTGCAGCACTTGCTCGACGCGCGCCTCAGTAATTTCAAGCTGTGCCGCAAGTTCAGCGACCGGGGTTTCGAGATAACCGTCATTGTTCAGATTGTAGATAATCGTGGCGCCGATTCGCTGGCCTTCGGCATCGAGATTCGACAGTCTGAGCTGCCACATTAAGTGATCTTCGAGCGAGGTTCGGCGGGTGAGCGTGTTTTCAAGAGTTTGCCGCCGCTCGTCGTCGTTCGAGGCTTCGCCGTCTTGCCAGTTATTCGAATAGTTTTCGAGATATTCGCGCCAATCTAGCCGATCTCAGGCTGGGGTCCTGGACCTCCGCCGCCGCATCGGGCGCTTCCACCGTAGCCGACTCGACCGGCTGTTCGACCGGCGCCGATTCCCATTCCGCTGTCGAGTCCACCGTTCCAGGTTCTGGTTCCGCCGGTAGCGGCTCGCCTTCTGTCGAGGCGAGTTCGACCCCGGTATCAGCGTTGGCCGCAGTTTCCGCGACGCTCATATCCAGCGGTTCAAGCAGCGGATTCGAATCGAGCTCGTTCTGCACGACGACTTCCAGCTCAGGAAGCGACAATTGTAAGATCTTGATTGCCTGCTGGAGTTGCGGCGTCATCACGAGCTGCTGACGCAGCCGCATGTCCAGATTGAGTCGAGTCTCGATCGCCATAGCTAAGAGGCCGGCTGCTGATTGCTCTCCGGCGTAGCTTTATTATCGCGAGTTTTGCTATCACGAGGGAAGATCACAGCTTTGACTCCGCCTTCAACTTCGCTTTTCCCAGTGTCGAGATGGACCGTAATCTTGCTCCCGCTGATTTGATCGTTCGAATCATGACAAACCGGATCACCAGTCAATACTACCGTATGTTGCGCCTGATTCATCACGCCATGATCGGAAGTGCACCAGCGCAACCCTTGGCTGATACGTACATTCCCGTCCGCAGTCATTTCCTGCACTTCATGGAAATCCTTGCCGTATTTTACATTCAGCGTATTGCTCGAGAGCTGCCCATCCGCCTGAGTCGCATGTACATTGCCGCGAAACAGGACAGTATCCTCCTTGTAATTCATCGTCAGCGACTGCGATTGGATATTGACCGGGCCGCGATTGCGAGAAGTCTCGAACGAACCGAACGGTGAATTGTCCGACTGATCCGTCGAATCCTTCTTCGCCGCGGAGCGATATTCGGTAGAAGGTGACGCTTTGGATGACGCTCTAATCGTTGCAGCGCCGGACCCGGCGTGCGCCGGAAGCTCTTGGGCATGGCTTCGACCACTCGACCCGAGACAAATGGCGATAAGCAACCATATGCGGAGTGAGAGCCCGGATTGTGGCAGCGTTGACCGAGCCTCAGGAAACTTTCGCGCTATCACTCTTCTGCCTCGGAGTAATCTCAGTGTTTACCTGCTTCTGCAATTCAAAAGTCTCCGCCTTGGGATGACCGATTAGCCCAATTCCGGTGACTGTCAAATCCTGTCCTTTGATCTGGACCGCGCCGGGGGCGTTGAGGCGATCGCGATCGGGCTCAAATTCTGCCGTGTCGGTGGCCAGCACAAAATCGCCATAATGTACGAGCAGACCCCCGCTCATATTAGCCTGTATTATATGGTTGTGATCCAATTTAAGTTTGGCTAAATCAGCGGAAAGATCAACATGCTTCCCATCTTGAGCGATCATCGTGAGTTCCGGTTTGACCAGGATAAGGCTGGTTTTGTCATCGGAGTAGCTCGCGTCCCGAGCTTTGAGCACCCACTGGCTTTGATCCCCTTTCATCTGAGTCCAGTGGAAATTATGCGCGTGCAGAAGTGCGCCCGGCGCGATATCGATTACGGTGGACGCCAATTTCTTGCCGAGATCACGATGTCGCACCACGACTATAGTAATGAGCAGGAGTGCGCCCAAAACTACTACGCCTAATCCGCCTAATAGCTTTGCAATCCGTCGAGGACCCATAAACTGCCTCCAAACGAGCGAAAGCTATCAGTAGAGATTTCTACTGTAAACCGGCTCTCAAGCTGATTCGTTGGAGCTCCAAATGACCGCGCGTAGCCGGTTCAGATCATTGAGCAATTTAGGCAGAAGGTCCAGCGGGTAGGAATTCGGACCATCGCTCAATGCGTGATCCGGGTCTTCGTGAACTTCCATGAATATCGCGTCCGCGCCGGCAGCAACAGCAGCACGCGCCAGTGGCGCAATAAATTCGCGTTGGCCGCCGGATCGAGTGCCCCCAGCGCCCGGGAGCTGCACCGAATGGGTCGCATCAAAGATAACGGGAAACCCAAAATCGCGCATGATCACAATCGAGCGCATGTCGGAAATCAGATTATTGTAGCCGAATGAAAAACCGCGCTCAGTGATCAGCAATCGACGATTTCCAGCTTCAGCGGCTTTGGCTATTACCGAGCGCATCTCCCATGGCGAAAGAAACTGCCCTTTCTTGAGGTTGACGGCGCATTGGGTCTGCGCGGCCGCGACAATTAGGTCAGTTTGCCGCGATAGCAGCGCCGGAATTTGCAGAATATCCACGACGCTGGCCGCCAATGCAACTTGTGAAGGCTCATGCACGTCGGTGATGACCGGCAGCCCGGTCGCCTCTTTCACCCGCTCCAGAATTCTAAGCCCCTCGTCGATTCCGAGGCCGCGAAACGATGCATAGCTGGTGCGATTCGCTTTGTCGAACGAAGATTTGAAGACGAGCGACGTTTCAGTCTGACGCGAAATTCGGAGTAGGCGCTCGGCGTGGCGTAGCGACGATTCTGCGCTTTCGATCACGCATGGTCCGGCGATAACAGCTAGTCGCGTGCCGCCAAAAACTACCTCTCCGACTTTGACTTCGGCGATCTTCACGACGCTGAGCGCAGCTCGCGCACCTTCGAACGCTCGATCGGGCGCGCCGCTTTACGCGTGATGGCGGCACGGATTAAGCCGCGGAACAGCGGATGACATTCGAGCGGACGCGATTTCAATTCCGGATGGAACTGCGAACCGATAAACCACGGATGGCCGGGTAGCTCCATGATTTCTACCAACGGGCCGTCCGGCGACGTGCCGGTTGCGCGTAGTCCCGCTGTCTCCAACGCCTCGCGATAAGCATTATTTACTTCGTAGCGATGGCGGTGCCGTTCGGAAATCCGGTTGCGGCGATAAACCGTCGCGGCGAGCGACTTCGGCGCGATCACACAGGGATAAGCCCCGAGGCGCATCGTCCCGCCGAGCTTATCGACTTCGCGCTGCGCATCCATCAAATCGATCACCGGATCAGGGGTTTTGCTTTCCACCTCACGCGAATTAGCCCGCTTGAGGCCCAGAATATTGCGCGCGTACTCGATCACCATCATCTGAAGCCCGAGACAGATACCCAGAATCGGTACGCCGCCTTCGCGGGCGAACCGCACCGCATTGATCTTGCCTTCGATCCCGCGATCGCCAAAGCCGCCGGGGATGATAATCCCGTCAACCGAGGCAAGCCGCTCGGCCGCTGCGCCGTCCTTTTCAAGCTCCTCCGAGTCCACGTAATCGATTTGCACGCGCGCTTCGTTGGCGATCGCGCCGTGCGCGATCGCCTCATGGAGACTCTTGTAGGAATCGACCAGATTCACGTATTTGCCGACTACCGCAATATTGACCGTGACCTTCGGATTCTGCGTCGTCTTTACCAGTCTGCGCCATTTGGCGAGGTTCGGCTGACCGGTCCAGATATTCAGTTTTTCGGTCACGCGTTGATCAAACTCCTCGTCATGAAAACGGAGTAACACCTCGTAGATCGACGCTACATCCTGCGCCGCGATAACGCAGTTCTCCTCGACGTTGCAGAAATGCGCGATTTTCGCTTTGAAGCGTTTCTCCAGCGGACGATCGCATCGGCACAAAAGAATATCGGGCTGGATACCTAATCCGGTCAGCTCCTTGACGCTGTGCTGGGTCGGCTTGGTCTTGAGCTCGCCTGCTGCGGGAATGAATGGGACCAGCGTCAGATGCACATACAGGACATTCTCGCGGCCAAGGTCCCAGCGAAACTCACGTATCGCTTCGAGAAACGGCAAACTCTCGATATCGCCGACCGTGCCGCCAACCTCGACGATGCACAGATCATTACCCTCGGCGGCGAGCAGGATGCGGCGTTTGATCTCGTCAGTGATATGCGGAATCACCTGCACCGTCCCGCCCAGATATTCGCCGCGCCGTTCGTTCTGAATCACGGTGTCATAGATTTGACCGGTCGTGCAGTTGTTCCGGCGGCCCATCGTAGTCTGCACGAAACGCTCGTAATGACCAAGATCGAGGTCCGTTTCAGCGCCATCGTCAGTGACGAAAACTTCGCCATGCTGCAACGGCGACATCGTGCCCGGATCGATATTGATATAAGGGTCCATCTTGAGCATCGTGACGCGCAGGCCGCGCGCTTCGAGCAACGCCCCAAGCGAGGCCGCCGCCAACCCTTTGCCTAGCGATGAAACCACTCCGCCGGTTACGAAGATAAACTTGGTTTTGCCGCGTTCCACGTCACGTCCCCTCCGCTAAGCTTGATTCGCTCGCGCCAGATCTTCGGGCGTATCGATTTCGAGTGAGGGTGCAACCGAGTTTACCACACGGATGCGATAGCCACGCTCGAGCACCCGCAGTTGTTCGAGTTTTTCGATTTGTTCGAGACGACTGGGTTTCCAAGTTGCAAATTCGAGTAAGAAATCGCGCCGATAGCCATAAACCCCGATATGTCGCAGCGCACCCGGTGCCACCCCAGTCTCGTCGCGCCGGAACGGAATTGGACTGCGCGAAAAATAGAGTGCGTCACTGCGATCATCGCACACGACTTTGACCACATTCGGATTGCACCATTCGTCAAGGCTCACGATCGGCGTGGCGAGCGTCGCCATCGGGATCGTTGAGTCCGATCGCATCGGCGCAACCAGCGCGTCGAGGTCCTCCGGCGCGATAAAGGGCAAGTCGCCCTGCACGTTGAGATAAATATCTGCGGGAATCCGCTGCGCGACTTCGGCGATCCGGTCGGTGCCGCTCTGATGCGCACTGGAAGTCATCTCGACCGTCCCGCCCGCGACGCGCACCGCCTCCGCAATCCGCTCGTCGTCAGTTGCGACGATCACCTGAGTCAACGAATGTGCCGCGCATACCTGCCGCCACACTCGTATGACCATCGGGGCGCCGCGCACCTCAGCCAGCGCCTTGCCCGGCAGTCGCGAAGAGTTGAACCGCGCCGGAATTATTGCGATTACTGAAGCGGATACAACTTGGTCAGACTTGATAAAACCTGATGACGAGATGGGCACAACAAAGCGTAACCGCCCCGTCAACGCATTGTCAATTATGCGCTCGCCTTCACTCCACAGCGGAAGCTCGTGCACGGATTATTCAACTAACGCATAATCAGATTGAGTCCTGCCGGTGTCGTGTAGCGCGCGTCATCGTTGTACTCCTTGGGGGCCTGACCGTTGACGTAATAGGGATGCCCGCGCGTCGGCTCGCTGGCGAACGTGGCGTGGTTGCGCTGGATATCCCAGAAGACCTCGACATCCAGCGCCGCGCTGTTTACCACCCCCACCCCGGGTACGTCAACCGCCAGCGGAAATAATCCGGCGAACTTCCACGGCTGCATCTTCGAATCCCACATGTCTTCCCAGAGTGGGTAAGCGAAGTGGCTATCGGCGTAGATCACGCGCTTGCCATAGCAATAACCTTTAGCCTTTGACGGGATTTTCTTGATGCCGAGCACATCCACCTCACGGACCTGCCATTTGCCCCATTTCGGCGTCGGAAAGCCGAGCGGCATATCGACGCCACCGGGGAACGGGGCGGTGGGCGGCGTAACATCCACCAGCGCAACAATTTTGCGATGGCCTATGTCCTCGACCTCGAGCTCGGTCAGGTTGGTATCGAGACCGTTGTGAAAATCTTCGTAAGTTTGATCAAGGCCCGCGCTCTCGGCGCATCGCGCGGCATTCGAGACGGGTTGATAACGGCGCAACGATGGCAGAAAGACATAAGCACCCTCGGGCCGGGCGGGATCGGCATAGTTCACCGTTAGATAGGCGGTATAACGGTCCTGCTCTGGTTCCAGCGTCATGAACCATTCGGTGAAGTAGCGTGCGTCCGGACCGGCGGCTTCCGGCGGCGCGTCGGAATCGGTGTTGTAGCTTAACTGCCGCTTTACCCCAACATAGGCCTGACAGTTGGCGCTGCCACTACTATCTATCGCGCAACCCGAGCCATAGGTATCAACGATCAGATGAGGGATGTAGCGATACCAGACATTCGCCAGCAGTTTCCATCCTTTGTGCGGTTCGACCGGGTTCGGAAATGGAATACCTCCGTGATAATTCTCCAGCGACAGACCTCCGCCGGGTAGCTCGATCAATCGCACTTGAGGAGCATACTTCTCGGTCGCGGCGAGATAGTTCTTGGGCAGCGGATGAATTATGGTCGGGCCAATTTCCATTTGCACGTCCTGCGGCATCTTCCAGAAGTATTTGCCCTCAAATAACTCGACCATGCCGTCCGGCATGAAATCCTTATACTGCTGCCAATTAGCCATCGTAATTGTCGTGCCTGGAGGAATCGTCGCCGGTGCAGAATCCGCGGCGGTGGCGCGAACACTCATGGCCATAATTGATAGGTAAGCGGAGAAGCCGAGCATTCGAATTAGCTGCTTCAGTTTCATCAGTCCCTCGCAATCCGATGCGTTGCGGTACCCCGATCCAAAAGGTTGCGGTCCAGCCGTACCACGTTCCCTTGTCATGCTTCAAATTGAGCGATCAATCGGATACGACTGAGCATGAAAGTCATGCTAGGTTGCGATTTTCGCTTCGAAGCTCAAGTCAATCGAACGTGGAGGCTACGATGGACCTAGCGGGCAAGAACGCAGTTGTAACGGGCGCGGCGCGCGGCATCGGTCGAGGGATCGCGCTGAAACTGGCCGAGGCTGGCGCGAATGTCGCTCTCGTTGATCTCGGTAATCCGAGCGATCCGGCGCTGACCTATAATCTCGCGGCTCAACCCGATCTCCAGCGCACCGTCGAGGAGGTCCGGCGCAAGGAGGTCAAAGCGGTTCCGATTCTCGCCGATGTAACGCGCTTTGCCGACTGCGAGCGGATGGCCGCGGAGGCCGCGCAGCAACTCGGCGGCATCGATATCCTGGTCAGTAATGCCGGAATCATCGCGATCGGCCCAGTCGCCGATTTCTCCGAGGAACAATGGGACCGCGTTATGGCGGTGAACGCCAAAGGGCCGTTCCTCTGCGCGAAGGCCTGCATTCCTTATCTGATCAGGAACAAAGAAGGCGCGATCATCAACACGGCTTCGATCGCAGGCAAGAAAGGTTACGGCGGGGTTGCAGCTTATTGCGCGAGCAAGTTCGCCGTCGTGGCCTTCACGCAGGCGCTCGCCGAAGAGCTGGGTCCGGCGAACATTCGCGTCAATGCGGTTTGCCCCGGATTCCTGCGCACTGCGATGTGGACCGACGTGCTCAACAAAATTCCCGGACTGCTCGGAGTGGACGAAGGCGGCGACAACCTTACCCAAGTATCGAAACAAAATACTTTCCTTAAGCGTGAACAGACTCCCGAGGATATCGGCGAGGCTGTGGTTTTCCTCGCAAAGGCCGACAACATCACCGGTGTGGCGTTGAACGTTGCGGGCGGAGCAGAGGTCCATTGAGATCGGCGACCCGCTTTTTTGAATCACTCGCTGACCGCTCGCTGGTGCGCACGTCGCAGACTTCTTAGCTCGCTCCGCGCAAGAGTGCGCTTCGCTAGTGTTGCCCACTCGACGCGACTGCACTAATAGAGCGTAACAGGCGCCGTGCTCCGACTCGGATTGTGGAACAGGCCCAAAATCGCCAAAGCGGAGATACAGCAATGATCAAAACCGGCAGACTCAATCACGTGGCAGTCAACGTTACCGATGTTGATAAGTCGCGTGAGTTCTACGAGAAAGTTATAGGCCTCAAGAAGCTCCCACGCCCTAAGATCAATATTCCGGGTGAATGGTACGGCGTGGGCGAAAACGCGATTCATCTGATCGGCGGCGAACGTCACAAAGGGATCGATCCGACCGGCCCGCATATCGCCATCCAGGTCGATGATATCGACGAGACCAAGCGCACGCTCGACGCGCTGGGCGTCAAGTTCCTCGACGCCGCGGTGATGATGGCGAAGCTGAATCTGACGCCCGAGCAGCAGAAGATGGTCGGCAAGCAGGTCTGGGTGCAGGATCCGGACGGCAATACTATCGAGCTGCAACAGCGGCTAGATTAATCAGGGCACAGGGGAGGGATCAGGTGGTGTCTCAAGTGGACACCGCCATAATCCGTCTCCAAAAGAACGACGCGAGTGACGGTAAATCCGCCGGTTGTCGGCCTAATAATGGGCTAAATCGACCAGATGGTCGATTTAGCGGCCCTTTAACGACCGGATGATCGATTAAAGGGGCGGATCACGCATCAAACCGAGAGCGAAACATGGGCGCATTGACCGATAAGTGTTGCATCGTTGGCGTTGGCGAGACTCCGCATATGCGGCCGTCGAACCGCACCACCCTCTCGATGGCGTGCGAGGCCGTCAGCAAAGCCGTTGCTGACGCCGGCCTGAAGCCATCTGACATCGACGGCATGACGAGTTACCAAATCGGCGATTCGACCAGCGCCGCCCACGTCGCGACCTCGCTCGGGATGCGGCTTAACTACTCGCTCGATATCTTCGGCGGTGGTTCCAGCACCGAAGCGCTGGTCGCCCATGCTATCGGTCTAATCGAAGCTGGTTACGCCGAGACGATCGTCTGCTTCCGCTCAATGAACGGACGGTCAGGGCGCCGGATGGGCGGTCAAGTCCCGGGCGGTCCGATTCCGGTCGCGAATGCCGATGGGGACAATCAGTTCAACATGGGATGGGGCTGGACGACTCCGGCACAGCGTTTCGGGGTGTCCGCGATGCGTTACTTGCACGATACCGGATGCACCACAAAGGCTTTCGCCGAGATCGCTGTGGCCCATCGCTATCACGCGAGCCTCAACCCCAAGGCGCGCCATCGGACGCCGATCACGATCGAAGACCATCAGCGTTCGCGATGGGTGGTCAAGCCGTTCCGGCTGCTCGACTGCTGTCAAGAAACCGATGTTTCCGCGGCAATTGTGGTCACGTCACGCGAGCGCGCCTATGACCTGCGCCATCCGCCGGTTTTCATCATGGGCGGCTACGCGCGCACGATGACTGATAATCCGCAGTGGAACTACTCGCGCCCGGTGATTCACTATGTAGCGGGCAACTACGGATGGAAGCGGGCGTTCGGGATGGCCGGAATCAGCCATAGCGATGTCGATTTTGTTTCCTGTTACGACGCTTTTACCTTCACAACTTTGATTCAGCTTGAGGCCAATGGCTTCTGCGGACCGGGCGAGGCCGGCGATTTTGTCAAGGGCGGGCGGTTGCAGATCGATCACGAGTTGCCGAGCAACCTTTCCGGCGGCCATCTGTCCGAAGGCTATACGCACGGCGTCCAGATGGTGATCGAAAACGTGCGCCAATTGCGCCATCGCGCCGATGACGCCTGCCCGCGATGGGCGGAAGGCGTGCACACTTACGATCGCAAAGCAGGCTGCCGTCAAGTCAAAAAAGCGCAGATCTGCTGCGGGATGGCGTGGGGCTATGAGAACATGGCGAGCTGTCTGATTCTGCGGGGGATCATGTAATGCCGGTTACAATTGATTATTCCAAGCTCCGCATCATTCCTGATTTCGATACGCAGGAATGGTGGGCCGCGACCCGCGAGCATAAGTATCTTGTCCGGCAGTGCAAGCGCTGTGGTCATAAATTCTTCCCGCCGACCTTTCCCGCGTGTGGCAAATGCTCTTCGATGGACCTCGGATGGTTCGAGACCGGCGGCAGAGGCGTCATCCACAGCTATGTCGTGGTGGAACAGCCGATAGTCGGGGCGTTTATCGGCGCGGTTCCCTATATTGTCGCGATTATTGAGCTTGATGACTGCAGAGAAGAAGACGGCACGGTCACGCGCGTCGCGGGTGTCCTGACCGACGATGACTCTAAAGCCGCGATCGGATTACCCTGCGAGGTTCTCTATGAGGCGACCAACGATCCGAAAATCGTGATGCCGCGCTGGAGAATCACCGGCTCATCATCGGAGGCCTGGAACTTCGACGAGCACGAAGCCGGCAAATATTAATCATCATTTCGACCGTCTTAAGAATGGATTCACTACAACAGATGAAGGGAGTTTGCTAATTGCTGGCCGTTCTTCTTAGCCGCATTTTGCAACTGACATTTGCAACATAGAAAGTCTTTTGTTTGTATGAATTTTTTGGATGATGCAAAATTTACCGATGCTGTTGAAAAAGGCCGACGAACCCAACATTCGCGATGGCTAAGCATTTTTAGGATCTTAAGAACGCGCATTGGAACAGCGGTCTCTATGGTCAAAAACCCTTTTTCAACAGCATCTACCCTTTGCGCAACATCGAGAGCTGGCAGCTTTTGTTAGGGTTGGGGTGATGCCAAAAGGAACACAAAGAAATCGAAGCGGAACTTGACGCTTCAGGTTTCTTTTAATGGAGTTGCATCCGGGCCTTTGTCATTCTGAACAGAGCGGAGAAATCCCGAGAGTTTTCTCCGCACTTAGAATGACCGAAACGGCTGATAACGTTGAGGATTTGATTGAAGTTAAGGTTTTGAAGCCGGCCGCTTCAGATTTCACTGTCGCTCAAGAATGAGCGGGTCGAACAACTTATGCACTTGTGCAAAGGTTCCTAGGTATGCGGCCAAAATGTTTTTGAAATTCTTCAGCTATCTGTTCAGTCCGACGCAGCTGGACGGCGTAATATAGTCCTCCGTTTGTTAGGCTTGCCACTCGGTCATTTTCATTACATCATTCCAGTGCATGGCAGATGACCAGTGGATAGACTGGTTCCGCAGCTGGTCCCATTCCGGCTTTTTAGCTTCTCCGAACTCACCTGCTGGCGGTTCAGGGCCAGGATTCTCCCGTCTTCCTGGTCCACAGAAATCCTCTTGGCCCTCGTCATCATCCATACCTCACCCAAACTCCCCTGTTGGTCGGCATTTTTCTTGGCAGCTGCCCCACCTAATAATTGAGCAACGTGCCTGAGCGGTTTTCGAAGCGGTTGTTTCTGCATACAAATACTTGCCCAAAGCTCTGTATGAGGCTACCGGCCAGGAGCTGCATACAATTGTTAGCGACATCCTGCCAGGATTGTTAATGTTTATTGGCGTTTTAGCTGCCTCTACTACACTTGGAACTACAATAGGAGCTGCTATAGGAGCTTTGGCTTTCGGCATCGGCGCAGTTCCGGTGCGGCCGTGGGCGCAGAGCTGGGCTTTGATGCAGGGATCGCATTATTGGACTACCTGGGTTTAGCCTTCCTCGCCGCGTATGTCGGTAAAAAGTTATTACAATACGCCAAGGTCGCAGGCGAGGCGGTACAGATGGCTTGGCACTCGGTTGATAATCCCGCCACGCAGCCAATGGTCATCGATAGAGCACCCCAAGGGCTAGCATTCGCGGTCGGATTGCTCTTTCGTGGCATGCTTCAGGGAATTATTGCGTTTCTTAGCGCTAGGGGAACAACTGCGGCAGCTAGCCGGGTGCCGGAACTCGTGGGCAAGCTCCGCGCCAGCAAACTCGGCGCCGGATTTGCCGAATGGATTGAGAGAAACTGGAAAGGGCTTATCGAGAATCCGCATTTACAAGGTGAGCAAAAATCCAGTGTATCGCAAATTGGTGGATCTGCCACCGAACAACTTCCGAAAACAACGACCACCGAAGCTCCTCCGAAAACAAGTTCAACTCCTGCACCGGGAAAATCAGGCTCACCTGAGCATAAAGCCCAACGATGGGCTAATTACAAGGCTAGGACGGCTCCAGACGAGCGCTGGTCGTACGATCGCTGGAGCAAAACCTATGACCTGAACATGAGGCGTGCTATAGAGGCAAATAAAGCCGTCGATGCTTATCATGAAGAGATTGGCGGATGGGGTGAAAGAGAAGTTACCGTAGATGTAGAAGGCGTACCGCGCCGTCTCGATATTGCAGATGAAACAGCACTAAGAGGCATTGAATACAAACCCGGTTAGCAGTACCTGACAGAGGATAATAACTGGGAAATCAAGCGTGATGAGATACTGGTAGAAGAAGGGTGGCATATCGACTGGGTATTTGAAAACCCGCCCAGCGGTCCCCTCCGCGCTGCACTCGAGGCAGCCGGCATCAACGTAATCGTTCGGTAAATGAAAGATGGAAAATCAGGCAAAAACTAATCTGGACGATTTCAATTTCTGGGTAGCTGATATGGATGACGCGCTTGAGCGGTTCTTCAAATTACTTCCGGGATCTATCCGTTCGAAATTAGACTCATCTCCGGGATCACTCGATACACTCGAAAGCTGGATACTGAACCGATATCACTCAAAGGACGTCATGTTGAGGCCAGACGAGTCGCGCATTGTGGATGGTATCGCACGATACATCGGAGAGACCTTTCGGACAAATGTAGGTGGCCACTGGAGCATCAATCTGGAAAATCCAAAAGCAGCGTTTTTTGGCATACCCGTTCTAGTAGGATATAGAACCCCAATCTGTCCACTTGCTCTCGCCACCGCATCAGCTGACCGTCGTACCGGCAGAGTCATTCGAACAGTTTTAGAGAACAATTTAAAAAAGAGCGTCAAGTAGTTAAAGACAAGCCGCTTCCTTGCTCACACTTTTCGATGTCGTACGGCGTCATGGTCAAGGCCATTGGGAAGTAACCTTCCGAAGCCTGATATAAGTTTCTCGCGCCACTCGACTGGGAAGGAGTTATTTCGCATAAGTGCCGTTACGTAAACCTCTGAATGCGCCGGACGGAGCATACTCCTTTATGCAACGTATCGATGCGACCAGTGAGAACTCTTCCGGCTCGCACGATTTAATATCTCGTCGGCATCTGTTCGACCGCCTAAGCCCCACCAACGCCTGAATTATCGGGATACAATGCGAGCCCTCGATGATGCCTCTTAACCCATCGCCGGAAAACTCCTAAGATCGACTCATGGCGAGTCTTTCGTTGACAACCCTCACAGATTTCCGTTCAGTTCTTCCAGAGATCGAACGAGGCAAGCAGATGCTTCTGCGGCTCGTCCGGATGCGCGATGTTCCCGAGCCGGTTGCCGCGTGGCGCGCGGTTCCCGAAGAAGCATTAGACGCGCTGAGCGTCGCGGAGAAGAGTGCTTTTATCAAGGCTCTGCTGCCGCTCGCGCGCCGAGGCCGCAAAGTTAAACGACCGAGTCTGCGGCGTCTCTATCAACTCTTCGCGTTTATGCAGATGCCGGAGGACATGCGACTTGAGTTGCTCTCAAAGTTGTACACGCATCAGCGGCTCGCGCCCGAACGGCTTCCGACTTTCACCGATCCTCAGATGCGCCGCGCCACAATGATCGAAGCGAGCGCACTCGCGGGGCGCAAGCTGTCGCCCGAAGCAAGAGAATACCTCGCGCGACTGGGAGCGCATCTGCGGCTCAAGCCTGACGAGACCCGCCGCTGGACGGCTTTCTTCGAGCATCTGACAGACGCGGAGAATCGCGTCGCCGCGATGCTCGGCAAGGGCGGCCATGTCGTGCGGCTCAATGATCGCAAGCTGGAACTGTTCAAGAAGGCGGTCGCTTCGATCGGAATGCCCGCAGCGGTCCTCTTCCCGCTCGGCACGGTCGGACTTTCCGCCGAAGGGATCGGGACCGGGCTGGTCGCGCTTGGCGGCGGCTTTCTGCTGCCGACCGGAATCGCGATGGTCACCGGGCTGGGAGTAGCGGTCGCACTGGGCATCTCGACCAAGAAGATTCTCGATTTGGTGATGCCGACGACTGACGCCGATCGCTTCTCGATCGACGCCGAGAAACTGAATCGCGGCTCGCGCGAAATCGACCGTATTCTCGCCGAGGCAGCGAACTCACCGGACGATCACAAAGTCGAGGACGCGCGAAATCGAGTGGCTGAGATCATTCGGGGAATCATCCCGATGAATGAGGCCGAGCGCCTCAAACTCGCGACGGCGCTCGATCACGCGCGCGCGCTGGGAGAACGCTACTTGGATTACCTGAGGCAGGACCGTGATGAACTCGAACGGCGGAATCAGTTCGGCGCAGACGAGCTCGATGGGCTACTCGAACTCGATCGCCCTGCGATGAGCTGAAAGGCCGGGGTCAGCAATGTCGCAAGCGAGGCGGCAACCACTACCCCGAAAATCATCGCGCCCAGTAGCCAATTATTCCATTGATCCGCGGCGGCGGTGGACGCCGCCTCACCGCATCGGGGACAATAGCGGCTGCTGGGTGGGATTGTTTCTTTACATAGCAAACACTCACGCGCGCGGTCCGACCACACACCTAGCGAGACGCGTGCTGCACCGTTTCCGCCGAGGCTGCGTCCACAATCGCGGCAATAGAGCGCGTCGAGGGCGTTGGCAAATCGGCAAGCTTGGCATCTCACTGCTTAATAATGCCCAGCTTGCCCCGACTTGAGCAATGAAGTTTCTAGATACCCGCCAATTTCCTCGCATACGCTGCGACCGTCTTGAAATCGTACTCGCGATAGGCCTGTAACTTCTCCGCCTCGAAGCCCCCCTCAGCATGTACCGCGAGCACTTCCTGATAGCCGCCGAAATCCGAAGCCGTGAGATCGGCGATCAGATTGAGCAGTCGCGAGCGCTTTTCCGCATCGAAACCTTTCGCACCGCCAAGATACTTAATCACATAGGCGCGAGTCGCTTCGCTGGTGAAATCCTCGGTTGATGGCCCGGTCACGAGAATCCCACCCGCGAGGTCCTGCACGATTTGCACCGCCTGATGATAGTTATGCGCGAAGTGATATTTCGCCACGTTAGTGATCAACGTATTCGGCACCGCGAGGCCGTCTTCGATCGTGCAGGTCGCCGCGGCATGTTCGATCAGTCCGCGCACGATCGTGTGATAGGCCGCCAGATGGGTCAGCTTGTCGCGCACATGACCGGCGCGCGCGATGCCATTGGCTTCTGCGATCGCAGCGCCCGCACCCGCCATTAGTTCGAGCAGCGGCAATTTGTATGACACAGCCGTAAATCGATGGAACCGCACGAACGTCAACGCCAAGAGTCCGGCAAATTCAATCTCGCCATTCAGAAAGATGCGGTCATTCGGGACGAATACGTCATCGAAGACCGTCAGCGTTTCCATCATCTTGTGTCGTGCGCTGATCGGATGCTCGAACGGATCCTTCTTCGAGCTGCCATGCGGGCTCGCGATCAACTTCAGCCCCGGCGTATTGATCGGCAGGGCAAAAGCGATGGCGTAATCCTTGTCTTCGGGACGCATCGCCCGAGTGGGCAGCACGATCACTTCGTTGGTGTTGGTCGAGACCGAGGTATGCACCTTCGCGCCGCGAACTACGACTCCATCAGGGCGGCGCTCGACAACTCGGACATAGTAATCGGGATGCTCCTGCGCGGTTGGTCCGAGCGAACGATCGCCCTTGACGTCGGTCTGCGCGACTGCGATTGCGAGATCGTTATCGCGGCAATAGTGATAATACTTCTGAATCCGTTCGCGGTACGCGGGATGACCAGCAGCGGCTAGCCGCTCGCCGATAATATGCAAAGCCAGCAACGCGTCGGTTCCGATTTCCTTGATCAGCACCACCAGTGTTGCGCCTTCACGCGTCGAAGCTGCTATCAACTGGCTTCGTTTGAGCAGGTCCTCACTATTGCGCGGCAGATGAAAATAGCGGCTGTACTCGCCAGCACCGTCCTTGACCACTGCGAGCTCGCGATAGGCCGAATCTTCAGTCATCCGATAGTCGATACAGGCGTGCTCGACCGCAATCCCGATTACCGGATGCGTCGTAACGTCGCCTACCTTCTCGCCGCGAAAATAGACCGCGCGCCCATCGCGCAAAGATTGTTTGTACTGCTCTGGCGTCCTGAGTCCCATGCCGCTTCCTCGCTCCTGTAATAATCAGATCGCCGGCAAATCTTGACGAGGCGGTGGACCTCGGCGAATCCGGCAAGCCAATATAGGTGCGACGGCTACGCTTATTCAATCGGCATGGCCGGTATGAGGAGTGTTTTGCATGGAGAATCGAGGGACGACCGCGGAGCTTTTCAATCTTAGCGGCAAAGTGGCGCTGGTTACCGGCGGGAATCGTGGAATTGGACGGGCGATCGCAATCGCGCTCGCGGGCGCAGGCGCCTCCGTCGCGATTATTGCGCGCGATGAGGAAAAGAATCAGGCCGTAGCGGCAGAACTTCGTGCGCTGGAAGTTCCCGTGCTGGCGCTGCGCATCGATCTGTCCAAACGGCAGAGCCTTAAGCCGGCTTTCAACGAAATCGAGCGCAGCCTCGGACCGATCGACATCCTCGTCAACAATGCCGCTTTTGCAATTCTCAAAGGCGTGCTCGACCAAACCGTCGAAGAATGGAACAGCGTGCTTGCAGTCAATCTCGACGCTGCGTTCATTCTCGCGAAGTTTGCCGCTGAGTCGATGGTGCAGCGCGGGTGTGGCGGCAAGATAATCAACGTTAGTAGTATCGCGGGCAATGCCGGTTCGCCGATTTTTCCGTCATACGTGGTTGCGAAAGGTGGACTACAGGCGCTCACGCGATGCCTCGCGCTAGAGCTTGCGCCGCATAATATCCAGGTCAATTCGTTGCTACCTGGATGGTTCAGCACCGACATGACGGATTGGATTCGCAACTGGCCGGAATACGCCGAAGTCCTTAAGGAGATGGTGCAGCGGACGCCGCGCGGAAGGTTTGGCGAGCCGCACGAACTGGCGGGCTCAGTGGTCTTCCTCGCGTCGTGCGCCTCGGATCACATGACTGGCGCGGAGCTAATTATCGACGGAGGGTTTTCAGTGCGCTGAATCTACTTTTATTAGTCAGAATCTTGCCCTGCTCAAAAAATTAGCGAGGCCTTGCCTGCTCACAAGAATTAAAGTTATTTGCGCAGCTTTGTAAAAAATTTACATCGATAAATACTTGCTCTTAGCTTATAACCACGATCTATGCGTACCACGCGTAGTCGATTACTCACGCATCCGCGGCTCTCGTAATGATCTGGCTGGGAATGGATTTGCGGGGCGGTGAGACTGCTGATCGGGCAGCACCCGAACTGATCACCAACTCGGTCAATGAGAGCGCGCTAGTCACACTGGCGGGGAACACGCGTCGCGGAGCAAACGCCGCTAATGATCGCGGCGCGGTAGTCGGCAACCTTTCGATGCCGCATCTGATGCTGCAACTGCGGCGGCCGGCGGAGCGCCAGCGCGCCTTCGATCAATACATTGAGCAGCTCACGGACCGCAATTCACCAAATTTCCATCACTGGCTGACCGTCGAGGAAATCGGCGCGCGCTATGGCCTCGCGTCGGCGGATATCGCGAAAATCACTGGATGGCTACAGTCGTACGGCTTCACGATAAATACAGTTTATCCGAATAAGGCGGTAATCGATTTCTCCGGAACCGCTGCTGGTATCCAGAGCGCCTTCCATACTGCGATTCATCAGCTTGATGTGGATGGCGTGACGCATATCGCGAATATGAGCGATCCGCAGATCCCGGCCGCGCTCGCGCCAGCGATCATCGGGATTACATCGCTAAATGATTTCCGTCCCCATCCGATGTTTCGCTCCCACGCCAACGACACAATCGGCAGCGGTATCTATGCTCTCGTGCCCGCTGATCTCGCAACGATCTACAACCTGAATCCGCTATTCGACACGGGAACTTCCGGTCAGGGACAAACGATCGTTGTGATCGAAGATACCGACGTTTTCACGACGGCAGACTGGAATACTTTCCGCTCCACCTTCAAGCTTGCAAGCAAGTATCCGCAGGGGAGCTTTACGCAAACTCATCCGAGCTCGTCTGGCAGCCAGTGTTCCGATCCGGGCGTCAACGCTGATGATGGCGAAGCAATCCTGGATGCCGAATGGGCAAGCGCGGCTGCACCGAACGCCTCGATTGAACTCGCTTCTTGCGCCAACACGACCACTTTTGGCGGCTTTATTGCGTTGCAAAATCTGTTGAATCAATCCGGTCCGCCGCCGGCAATCATCAGTATCAGCTATGGAGAGGATGAACCCGATCTGGGCGCGGCGAGCAATGCATTCATTAATTCGCTTTATCAGCAGGCCGCCGCTTTGGGAGTATCGGTATTCGTTTCGGCAGGAGATTCTGGAGCGGCCGGTACTGACCATCGCCAACCCACCGCGAGTCACGGGGTCACGGCCAGCGGTTTCATCTCCACCCCATACGATGTATCCGTCGGAGGTACCGATTTTGGCGATACTTTTGCCGGCACGAATACTACTTACTGGGTGTCATCGAATAGCGTCGATTTTGGCTCAGCGCTTTCGTATATCCCTGAAATTCCATGGAATGACTCGTGTGCCAGCGGATTAATCACAAGCTTTGAGGGTTTCGGCGTACCCTACGGAACGGCTGGTTTTTGTAACAGCAGCCTCGCTCAGTCTTCAGGATTGTTAAATACTGGAGCGGGCAGCGGCGCTCCGAGCGGATGCGCTACGTGATCGCCGTCGCAGACCGGGATCGTCAGTGGAAGCTGCGCCGGCTATTCCAAACCGTCGTGGCAATCGATTGTCGGGAATCCCGCTGATGGCGTGCGCGACACCCCGGATGTTTCACTGTTCGCGGCTGACGGCATTTGGGGGCACTACTACTTATTTTGCTACTCGGATACTAAGCGTGGAGGCGTGTCGTGCGCGAGCTCTCCGAGCAGATGGGCGGGTGGTGGCGGCACTTCATTCGCCTCGCCGATTATGGCGGGAATTCAGGCACTCGCTAACCAAAAGGCAGGAGGGCCGCAAGGAAATCCGGATCCGGTCTATTACCAATTGGCCGCTCGCGAATATGGCGCGACCGGCAGTACGGCCTGCAATTCGAGCCGCGCCGGTGGAGCAGATAGTTCCTGCGTTTTTTATGATATCACCCAAGGCGATATGGACGTGGTCTGCACCGGTACGCTCAACTGCTACCGGCCTGCCGGCACGAACGGTGTATTATCGATTTCGAATTCCACCTTTCAGCCCGCGTACGCCACGAACGCCGGTTGGGATTTCGCCTCGGGAATAGGCAACGTTAACGCCACGAACCTGGTCGATGCGTTCGCCACGCTTGCGAGCACGCCGACGCCTTCCGCGAGTGCAACGGCAACTGTGTCACCCACCCCGAGCCGGACGGCCACCCCGACCGCGACTCCCACAGCTACCGCGACCGTGACGCCTACTCCAGGCGGAGCACTGCAAATCACGCCGGCAGCATTGACCCTCAAGACAAAGATCAGCTCCACACATGGCGTGAAACCACAGAAAAAGACCGTGACCTTAGTAAATAAAAAGGGCAAAGGACCGTTCGAAGCATCGGGAAATGTAACTATTTCCGCGATTACTTCCGGCAGCAGCTTATTCATACCATCGCAGAATTGCGTGGGAACTTTGGCAACTGGCAAGAGATGTAAGCTCAAAGTGACGTTCGCGCCGGTAGCGGCGGGTACGTTCACCGATCAGCTCACGATTCACTCCAATGCCGCGAATGGGACGACCCAGCAGGTGGGACTCACCGGGATCGGTGTCCAGAGGAAATGACCCCGCTTGGCGCGTGATTCCGCCAAGCGGACGAGCGCTTATCGCGAAGCGGCGGTCTTCACAGTCATCGAGCTCGTTTCCTCGGCAGTTGAAAGCGGTTTGAGTTGCAGCTCACGGAAAGCGAATGTGTTGGACGTGAGCGCACGCAACGAAGGATTTGCTGATTCGATTTCTCCGGCAGACAACCCTGGCGCCGGTGCAGGCGCGGGTACCGCGATTGGCGCACCCGCGGTGCGCAGTACCGACCATTTCCACCAGCATAGGAGCGGAGCTTCGAGTAATCCCGGTATGAGATCGTCGCGAGCGAAAACCGCGAATTGAAGCGGACGACGCAGCGATTTCAAATAAGCGCGAAAGGTCAAACGCCCGGACCGCAACTCAGCCAAGACTGCCGGTAAATCTGTAACCATCCGCACCCATCGCGCATCGATAGTACCTCGAATTTCGGGAATAGGCTGTCCTTGAGCAAGGCGCCAGAAGAAATAAGGAAAATCTACCCCCGCGGCGACAGATAAGGTATGCCAGCCCCAGACACGAGGGTTCAGATCGAGCAGCTTGAGCTTACCATCGCGCCGATCGCGCTTGAATTCAGCTTCAATCAGTCCGGTGTAGCCCATATCTTCGATTAGCCTGCGGGCCACGAGCTCGACTTCCGGTTCCTCGATCAGCTCGACATAGGAACTTGATCGTCCGAAATCCACTGGATACTGGCGGATCCGGCGAGCTACGACCGAAGCCAGCGGCCTGCCCTCCTGACATAGCGCACCATATGAAAACTGGCATTCGCCACTACCCGGGATCAGCTCCTGAACCATGATCAGCGCTGGATCGATCAGCTGACATGCTTCTTGATAACGCTCCAGCAAATCCGTCTGATTGTCGATACGCCAGGCCTTTGCATAAGTGAAGCGATTCAGCGCATCCTTCACGGCGGGCTTGAGAATAATCGGGAAACTGCATTCGAGGTTCTTAAGTTCTGCCTCGTTTCGTGGATAGCGCGTCCACGGAATATCAACTTTCGTTCGCGCGGCAAGCTCACAGGTCAGGCGTTTGTCGTGGCTCCATCGCACCACCTCCCATGGAGAGCTAGCGAGCCTGAAAGCGCTGCTTAGCCGCGATTGGTTGCGCGAAATTAATGCGGCGTGATCGTCGTCAGTAGGAATTAGGCTCCAATTACGGAGCTGATAGCGGGCGCTCAGCTCGATCAGGTAAGCGACTCGTGAGTTTTCGTCGCCGCTGGGCCATGGCAGCCGTCGCCGCGCATAGCGCGACGTTGCCGCAATCCATTGATCACTCGCCAATACCCAAACTTTCAGACCCTGCCTTCCCAGGCTCCGCACCGTGCTTAGGCCGCGATAATCACCCCCTATCACCACGGCCCCGGGTTGGTCGGCTTGACTGCTCACTGCGAAACGAGACGATTTGGAGTAGCCGGCCGGTTCAGGCATAACTTACGCCTCCGAAACCATCGAACGATTGCGAATGATACATCGAGTCAGCGCACGGGCTGAATAACCGGTGCCGGACACAAATCGCGCAAGCGGACCAAAGCTCCACGCGGCTGGCGCACCAAGAAAATGCAGCCCTGGTACAGATGATTCGAATCCCGAGGTCAGTTCGGGATAACCTTCAAACAATCGCAGCGACCGAATTAATTCGGGCGTAAGGAATGGATAGGCGGCCACGTTCACTTTATAGCCGGTTGCCAACAGGACGTGATCGACAATGCGCTTTGAAGAATCATCAAGAGTCAAAGCGGCTCGCCCTTGGCAGGGCGTTGCGGAAAGCACGCTGTGACCGCAAGTAATTGGCACCTCTTTCAGACGTGGTCGCAGCCATCCTGCTCCCGCAGGCCGAATTGAGCGATAGGCCAAGCGCGCTTGCAGCCGGCGCGGTAAACAGCGCAACAGTTCCGGCCGCGACATCAAATGAGTGAGCCATGGCGGACCTACGTCGGTCTGCGAACGGCTCAGGCGTTGCAGCGGGGTCAATTTTTTGCGCACACGGCCTTCGCTGGAAAGGAACCTGACTCGGCTAGCCCGCATAATTATTTCGACTTCCGCTCCCGCCTCGCGCAGCAGGGCGGCGGATTCTAGTGCACTTTGACCACCGCCAATCACGGCGACGCTCTGTCCGCTGAATCTGGACAAGTCAGAGTGATCCGAAGTGTGGGACGCTCGATGCGCCGCCGCCAAGCCTTGATATAGTAGTGGCCGATATGCGAATCCTGAAATTCCGGCAGCAATTACCACGCGTTCGCTTGTTATAATGTCTCCATTCTCAAGATGAACTCGGAAGTGCTGGTCGCTTGCTTCAATGCGCTCAACATCACGTCTATCAATACCGGGGAGCAAATTGCGTTGGAACCAATCGGCATATTCGATGAAATCATTCAATGGAACCGGCGCTGGTACTTCGTTCGGCTGAACTGCTTGGTAGCGGTTCAGAGCGAAATCTCCACGCGGATCGGAGATATTGCAGGCATACCAAGCAGAGCGCAGCAACATTCCTTTTGGCATCTGTTCCCGCCAGAATGCCATCGGCTCCCCAAGTACATGCGCCTCGATACCTGCAAAAGACAGGTGTGCACTAGCTGCAAGCCCATAAGGCCCGGCACCAACAACGACTACCTCACGCCTCAAGATAGCCTTCCCTATTCCAAAATTTGCGAATTTTCCTTCACAACACCTCAAAGTGAAGGTTGGTTATTAATCTAAGCATACTCTACATTTTAACCTCTACAAGCATCAAATTTCCTATGTACGTCTGGCCATCCCAAAAATGAGCAATCAAAGTTCAATTAGACGATTCTTGTGGATACGACTGCAATTCATCACCTAAAGATCTAGCTAATCAACATCGGTAATTTACAGCAGTGAAAAGTCTTCGCGTACGTGCTAATAAGCGAATCCTAATGTGGTTTTTGCCTCGAAGATAGCCAATGCGCCTTTACTTCGTGGGTTATTGTCGCTAAGCGAAGCTGCTGTGGCCTAAAGGTTGAATTCATGAGCGAAATATTCGTTCTCGTGCACGGTGCGTGGCATGGAGCGTGGTGTTGGGCTGCGGTGATTAGCGAACTCGAACGGCGAGGTCATAGTGCCTACGCGCTTGATCTGCCGGGTCGACCCGGTAATCCGATGCCTCATTCTCAGGTGAACCGTCATATGTAGGTTGACTCCATAACACAATTGATTGAAGAGCACGACCTGCAAAACGTCGTACTGGTTGGACATAGCTATGGAGGCCTGACGATCACGGGTGCGGCACTTAGAATTCCGCGCCGAATTAAGCGATGCATCTATGCGACTGCACTAGTCCCGCCCGAAGAGGGCAGTCTGGCAGATGAATTTCCGCGACTGATAACACCCGCAATGGCTAACGCAATGGAACAAATCGATGGCGGCATGTCCTCGATAGTGGGTGCCGAGTATTTCCGCCAAGCTTTCATGCAGGACGCGTCGCGCGATCTGCAGGACTTCGTTTTTGCTGCGTTAGTTCCCGAAGCGATGTTGCCGATGACCGATCGGGTGCCGATGAAAGATTTTTATGGGCTCGACATTCCAACCAGTTATGTGATCTGCGAAGACGATCGAGTGCTGGAAGATCCTGCGGCATGGCACCTGGGGTTCTCGGGACGGCTGCGCAGTCCAACGACGAAAAGTCTTAAATGCTGCGGCCATGAGCTGATGTTCACGCAGCCTGTCGCAACTGCGCACGCGCTTATCGAATTAGCTAACACCTGAGTTCGCCTTCGACGCACACAGCCGGGCAGCTTGCGTCATCGGCGAGTGTCTGCGATAAGGCGGGTTGCGCCGCAATCGAGCGGTCGCCGATAAGTTAGGAGCGTACGAAGCATGAAGCTGTACAACATGAATCTCTCGAATTTTGCGACCAAATCACGAATCGTAATCTTCGAAAAAGGTCTCAATATCGAGATGTCCGATATCCCGGGCGGAAACCCGAAATCTTCCGAATATCTGAAGGTCAATCCATTGGGGAAAATTCCGAGCCTCGATGCCGACGGTACCATGATTCTCGAATCTGAGATAATCAATGAATACCTCGAAGAGAAGTTCCCAATCCCGGCGCTGCTCCCCAAGACTCCTGAAGCTCGCGCACATGTACGACTACTGACTCGCTTGCACGATTTATATCTGGATCCGCCGCTGCGAGCTCTTTTCGGCCATCTTAATCCGAAAAATCGCGACGAAAAGATCGTAAATGAGAAATTATCCGAACTACAAGGCCGGCTAGATCTGCCTCGAGACTATGCTCGCATTGCCAGGCAACTTCGCCACCGGTTCGGAATTCACGCTGGCCGACTGCGCCTTAGCTCCAACTATATTTTTCGTAACCAATATGTTGCCCGGATTCGGCGCCAAGCCGCCGCTCGAAAGCCGCCCCAAGTTGACAGCGTGGTGGACCAAAGTTCAGACTCGTCCCTCGGTAAGCAAAGCCCTCGGCGAAATGGGCGTGGCGCTCAAAGCCATGATGGGAGGCTGAGCGACCCGGCTGAGGGCGACTCCCATCTAAATACCTGAAGGGCATGATATGGGCCTTCGCGCCCTTTGCTTTTTCAAATTAATAATTGCGAATAATGAAAGGCCGGGCTGTCATGGTATCCGAAGACTGGGGAAAATCTGCGGAAAACAACCCGGCCGAATTGGGAACAGGCGCTGATGCTCTCGGGGAAGATGAACAGCGCATCAGTTATGAGAGCAACAACTGCGCCTATTAAACGTGACGAATCATCAATGATTTCGAAAGAAAAGTTTCGCGCTTTGCGAAATATATAGTTTCAAACTAAAGCAGACAAGGGAGATTGTGCCCAAATTTCCTCATCAAAATCGGAAAAGTCAGCAAATCTCGAAATTGTTCACTTTTCTCAAAACGCAAAGTCATTTCGAGTCTGCTTCAGAGGATACTTCGGATCGCTATGCTCTTTCCGGTAATCAGGTTAGGATTGAGCGCGAGATGCCCCTCTGTTAATTGCATTATGGGCTTCGGGACGTAGCGCAGCCTGGTAGCGCACCTGTCTTGGGCACAGGGGGTCGCCGGTTCAAATCCGGCCGTCCCGACTCGCGCCAGTAGCTCAGGTGGACAGAGCAACGGCCTTCTAAGCCGTGGGTCAGGGGTTCGAGTCCCTTCTGGCGCGCCAACGATACGCTGCAGAAGATTGTTCGAGCGCGGATGGTGAGTGTAGCTCAGCATGGCAGAGCACCGGGTTGTGGCCTCGGTGGTCGAGGGTTCAAATCCCTTCACTCACCCCATCTATCCTGCTATTGAAATTGATTCTTTGATGGTGGGCCGTTAGCTCAGTTGGTAGAGCAGCTGACTCTTAATCAGCGGGTCTGGAGTTCGAGTCTCCAACGGCCCACCAAAGAAATCGCTGGAATTAGGCCTTTATCGAACGAAGCTTCTCAGTGATGTAATAGGCGCTTACCGCAGAATAGACGGAGCATAGACGATAGATGGCTTGAGGCTCATCGCTTGGGCCGTATCCGATTCATTATGTCAACCGGAAAAATCGGGAATGTGTGCTCGGGCTACACTGCCCTCAGGATAGCCCCCTGCAGGAGTGTCACACTATCAGTGAAGGGGCGCTCTCTAGAAAAAATAATTTAGCGTACTTAATGTGTGATGCAGTTCGTACTGCCACCAAAGCTGTAGCAAAGGGTGAATGCTGGTGGGCTCGGAACCGGAGGCGGGGCGAAAACATTCGGTACGGTGCATTGCTCGATTATGACAGGTGGCGCCGCTGCGGAATTAAAATTGGCGCGGGTGGCGTAAATGCGGCCTTCAATTCGGCATCAAGCCTTGCTTTGCGGACGCTCTCTTCGCGGACGCTCTCTTCAAAGTCGTTCAACCTTGCCCGCGCTTGCGAGCACTCGGCCGGATCTGGGTATCCGTGATGCATGAACTGACCCATACATCCTTCGCGTCCATAAGTGCTGAGGTCCTTTCATTTGGAACAGGGCACTTGAATGAACAGTCAACGAAGGCGATTTCTCTGCTATGTTGTTCCGGGTCATTCCTGAAGGTGTTACATGAATAATTCTGAGTTTGCGCTTCGTTGCATTTGGATTGCGCGTCTTTATACGCAGCCGTTCCAAACGCCAGCGCACTCAGGTCATTGCATGCCAGCGTGGCATTTATAATGGGATGACAAGGGTCGGCGTCTGGGCACGCTCACCAGACTGGCACGAGAAGGTCGCTTTTGCTGAAGCAATGATCCGAAAGATAACGCATGGCAGACACGCATTCCTGTGAAACTGGGTAGCGCGTCGGATTGCCGCACGCGTTGTCGATTGCCACCGCCGTGCCACCCGGATCGCAAGACACTCGCGGGTGTATTCGTCGAGCAGCGTCAGCAGCCGCAGTTTGCGGCCATCATGGGTCAGCGCGTCGACGAAGTCATAGCTCCAGACATGGTTGGGCCGTTCCGCCCGGAGCCGCACGCAGGAGCCATCATTGAGCCACAGCCGTCCTCGCGGACTTTGTTTCTAGGGTACTTTCAGCCCCTCACGCCGCCAGATGCGCTGCACCCGGTCCTTGCCAACCGGCCATCCGGGCTGGAACAGCGCGGTTACCCGCCGATAGCCGTAGCGACCGTACTGGCCCGCCAACGCGATTATCGCAGGCGTCAACGCATCTTCGTCGACCCGCCGCAAACCGCGTAACGCTGGGCGCCACGCGGCTGGCCGAACAGGCGGCAGGCCCGGCGTTCCCTGAGCCTGTACTTCTCGCGCGCGCCTGCCACCGCGCCCCGGCGCCGCTCGGGGCTTACAAGTTTCCCGCCGCCATGTCTTTCAACACCTGCTTCTCCAGCGACAGTTCCGCCACCAGCCGCTTAAGCTGGCGTTTTCCTTCTCCAGCTCCTTCAGCCGCTTCGCCTGGTCCAGCTTCAGCCCACCGTACTCCTTGCGCCAGCGATAAAACGTCTGCTCCCTGATACCGGCCTCTCGGCACGCCTGCGGGGTCGTCTTGCCTTGCCGACCGCTACTTCAATCTGCCGCAGCAGCGTCATGATCTGCTCCGGTTGGTACTTCTTGGTTGGCAGACCAGCGCTCCTCTCCGTGATTCTCTCTCACTAGCGCTGGTCCAAAAATCCCCGGTCAGGCCAATTTTCGCCGGCCAGATCGACACGGTAGTCGTCTGGAAGCTCGACCGCCTGGCCCGCAGCCTTAAGGAAGGCGTCAATGTACTGGCGGACTGGTGCCAGCGCGGGGTACGGGTGATCGCGACCACCCAGCAGATCGACCTGAGCGGCCCGGTGGGAAACCTGATCGCCAGTCTGCTCTTCGGCATCGCTGAAATTGAATTGCAGCACAGCAAAGAACGTCAGGCGGCCGGGATCGCGCTGGCCAAGCAACGTGGCGTATACAGCGGTAGACGTCCAGGCGCCACCAAAGCTGCGCCGGCGCGGGCGCGAAGCTTGAGAAAGCAAGGACTAACGGTGGTGGAGATCGCGCAGGCGCTCGGCGTCAAAGAGCGTACGGTCTACAACTATCTGAGCAATGGCCGCTGATCGTTCAACTTAGCGCTCGGTGAGGTGTTTGCGATCGCTGTCGCCCCCCGCCAGTGCTCCCGGTTCCCTGTCGTGTTTCGGGATTTGCGGTGCTTCATCGTTTTGTCGAATATTCGGGGCTTCGGATGTGCCGAAAGCCCTTATAAACATTGGAGCATGATTTTTTCAACTATCGACCACTTGGACCCATCGGTTGACCATAGCCTTCGTCCGGTCGTTTGCCGCTCCTCACCTAAAACCCTCCTTCCGGCAATTCATGTTTAGACGGCGACGCGAAGCTCGCGCTGCGGCCGTGTTGTAACTGCTGTTCTCCTCGTCATGTCCCGGTACCGCCGGAAACTTTGTGGACCAAAGCCGGTGCTAACCTTGCCGACAAATGCAGCTCAATCTATAGAAACGTGGAAGCCCCAGTCTAAAGCGAAGCTCTGTCCAAGCGAAATTGCTGAGAATGGCGCATTCACGCAAGACGTTGCTTTCGATGAAGCCCAAGACCGAGCGCGCGCCATCGCGTCCGTCCGACCTGATCTACTGGCTCGACGATCGTCCGCCGCTTCCCCGATTGGTGATGCTGGGTCTTCAGCATGTCGTGGTGATTTGCCCCTACCTGGTGTTTGCCACGCTCGTCCTGAAGGCGGCGCACGCCCCGGTCGACGTCGCGACCAGCGCCGTGGGCCTTGCGATGCTGGGGATTGCAATAATGACGGTGCTCCAGGTCCAGCGGCTCGGATTGGTCGGCTCGGGCTTCGTGGCGCCGCCAGTAGTCTCAGCGATCTCTTTCGCTCCCGCCATTTACGCTGCTGAGCGCGGCGGCCTCGCCGCAGTATGCGGAATGATCGGGATGGCGGGCGTGTTCGAAGCAATCTTCGCGTGGATCCTGCCGCACGCCCGCAAGATATTCTCGCCGGTCGTTTCAGGCCTGATCGTGATGGCGGTAGCGGTCGAGCTCGGCCTTATCGGAATCCACGCCTTGCTCGGCCTTGCTTCGGCGCACGAGAGCGTCACCGTTGTTCACGCGAGGGTTGCCGGCCCGGCGGTCGCAACCGGGTTTATGACTCTGGCTGTGATGGTAGCCTGGGCGTCTGGGGCCGCGGACTGGCGCGTCTGCTGTGCAGGCTTATAGGACTTTCGTTGGGCTTGTGATCGCGATTCCGATGGGCCTTTTCGCCAGGGCGGATATTGCCACGATCGCGATTACACCGCTTTTTTCGTTGCCAAACCCAGCGATCCTCTCCTACCGTATCTTGCCTGATCTGCTTATTCCGTTTGCAATAGCGGCGCTCGCCTCGGGCCTGCGTACCAT
Organism: uncultured Pseudomonadota bacterium; assembly: GCA_963795945.1. Taxonomy (GTDB): domain Bacteria; phylum Desulfobacterota; class Binatia; order Binatales; family Binataceae; genus JAJPHI01. The sequence goes on along the minus strand of CAWCJN010000005.1, from coordinate 1,060 downwards.
CGGGGTAATTAACGACAGCCGAGCAAATGAATGACGCGGCCTGGACCCGCCCCAACCTCGCTAACGTGCGCGCGGGCGTGATGACCGACGGGCTCGGGTGCGCTATTGGAGGAATGCTCGCAGCGCCCGGCTGAGTACCGCACCCAGTCTAGTTGGCTTGGAAAAAGTGACCGGCGCAACTAGCCGCCGCATCGCCTACGCGATCGCCGGATGGTTTGTCGTGCTCGCCTGTTTTTCCGGGGTTTGGCGCGCTGTTGCTGGCGTTGCCGCTACCTGTGATCGGTGCGGCCCTGGTCTTCAACGCCTCATCCATGTTTGGCGGCGGTATCCAGATCGTGACCTCGCGCCCGGTAACGATGCGCACGACCTTCATCATTGGCGTCTCCTTCCTGTTCGCGCTCAGCCGCAAGGTTTATCCCACGTTCTATCTGGCGCTGCCGCATTGGACGCAGCAATTCACTGGGTCGATGCTGGCGATAGGTGTGATCTGCGGTATCGTGCTCAACGCGCTCTTCCTGTTCGGCGAGCGGCGCGCGCAGAGCGTACTGGTCGAGTCCGCAGGAAGCACAGGGCTGCTCCAGCTCGATCAGTTGCTCAAGAGCAAGGGCAAGGAATGGCAGATAAAAGTCACTGACATTGAGCGCGTCGAACACTCGGTCAACGAACTGCTCCATCTCATCGAGGCTGGAGGCAATGCGCAGGGGCCCCTCAAGGCAAGCCTGTCCTACGATGATTTCGACCTCCTCATCTCCCTCAGCTACCAAGGCACACTGCCCTACATCGCTGCGGGCCAGAAGCTGCCGGTCGGAGCGGTTAGGAACAGATCTTCGCGTCCGGACTGTCGGGTTTTTTATCCTTGGTTGTCCCCAATCGACTCGACAGTTCGTCAACAACGGCCGGTGTGAAATCACGCTCTATTTCGAGACCTGACGGCGCATTAAAGCCAAGGATCTTAATTTTCTCTAAGCCCATCAGCATAAACAATATCCCAAACATGCAGGTCGGAGGTGGTACTCGTGCAAACTCATCAGGAGCAACAAGCAACGGTCGCGGGCCTCGT
>CAWCJN010000004.1:0-657563 GCA_963795945.1 uncultured Pseudomonadota bacterium | reverse complement strand
TTGCGACAATTTTCATGGGGATTTATATCGCGCTGCAATTTCGCGGCGTGAGCTGGAGTTTTGGCGCGGGAGCGGTAATCGCCCTAATTCATGACGTGCTAGTAGTGAGCCTCGCGCTGGTGCTGTCTCATCTTGAGTTTGATCTCACAACCCTCGCAGCACTGCTCACTGTTATTGGTTATTCGGTGCATGACACGATTATCGTGTCAGACCGGATCCGCGAGGACGCAGGCAAGCGCCGGCGCGAGCCGCTGGCCACAATCATGAATCGGGCGATCAACGAAACTCTGTCGCGCACAATACTTACCTCCGGCACGGCGCTCACCGTCTTGGCATCGTTGCTGATACTAGGGGGGCCAATTTTGCGGCCTGCCGCCTTCACTCTATTCATCGGGATTATTACCGGCACCTATTCCTCGATCTATATTGCGGGTCCCGTGGTGTTATTTTGGGAACGCGGACATGGTCCCAAGAGCACTGCGGCGCGCGCCGCTTAAGTGGAACGCAGTAATCCCGGCGTTACGTTATGTCCTCGGTAGTTGTTCAGAGTGGCTATGGCGCCTATCGGCTCATGGCTACCGCACCGCCGCAGCATGATCAAGATGCTCTGATGCTGACGCTCGTTCTCGAGCGATCGGACGGAATTGAGCGGATCGGCTTACGGTGCCGCATTGATCATCAATTGGTAGCGGAATCGAACGTGGATCAGCTCTTGGAGTGGCTTGCTTCATGGATCGAACGGAATTTCGAGCATACGCGCGAGGCAGCACTAAAATCGATTCGCGCCGAACGGAAGTTGTTAGAGCTATCGTTCGATGGCGAGAATCGAGGCCCGTTCTGAACGCATAAAACTGTCAATAAGCATCTATAAAGCTTCGGACGGATTAACAAATTAACCCGCAGTCTTTACTAGACCTGACGAGTCCGCAATTCGACAAATTGGGTCTTCAAAAAATTGACTAACTGGTCGGACAGGCGATAATATACTTATCAGGTCCACAATTAAGAATTCGTAAAAGCTTCGGTTGAGGAGATGATGGTCAAGCTACCCATCTACATGGATAATCACGCTACGACACCCACCGATCAGCGAGTGTTGGAAGCGATGCTGCCATATTTCAGCGAGAAGTTTGGTAATGCGGCCAGCCGCAATCATAGCTTCGGATGGGAAGCGGAAGAGGCGGTCGATAAGGCGCGTAATCAGATTGCGGCTCTGATCAATGCCAAGTCGAAGGAAATCATCTTCACGAGCGGCGCAACCGAATCCGATAATCTTGCGATCAAAGGGGTCGTCGAGTTTTATAAAGACAAGGGCAATCACGTCATTACCTGCGTGACTGAGCATAAAGCGGTACTTGATAGTTGCCGCGCGCTCGAGCGCAGCGGCAAAGCAATTGTGACCTATTTGCCGGTTGATCAGTACGGGATGGTTAATCCAGACGACGTGCGCAAGGCGATTACTGATAAGACGGTGCTGATCACGATCATGTATGCCAACAATGAGGTCGGCACGATTCATCCGGTTCGCGAAATCGGCCAGATCGCCAAAGAAAAGGGCATCCTGTTTCACTGCGATGCGGTGCAGGCGGTCGGGAAGATTCCGGTCGATATGGAACGCGACGGGATCGATCTCGCATCGCTGAGCGCCCATAAGATCTATGGACCTAAAGGAGTCGGCGCGCTGTACGTCCGGTCAAAAGGACCTCGCGTAAGGGTCACGGCGCAGATGGATGGTGGCGGACATGAGCGCGGGATGCGCTCCGGCACGCTGAATGTCACCGGCATCGTCGGCTTAGGCAAGGCCTGTGAAATTGCAGGCGAGGAGATGGCCGAAGAAGCGCGACGCTTAATCGATCTGCGCAACAAGCTCCAAGCGGGACTCTTTGAGCGACTCGAAGATGTGTCGCTTAATGGACATCCTACTGAGCGATTGCCGGGGAACCTCAACGTAAGTTTCGCTTATGTCGAAGGTGAATCGCTGTTGATGGGTATCAGTGATGTGGCGGTTAGCTCCGGCTCGGCGTGCACCTCCGCCACTCTTGAACCCTCGTATGTAATTCGCGCGTTGGGAGTGAATGAAGAATTGGCGCATAGCTCGATCCGCTTCGGAATTGGCCGTTTCAATACGGAAGAAGAGGTCGATTTCGTGACTGACCGGGTGACCAAAGAAGTTAACCGGCTGCGCGAGATGTCGCCGCTTTATGAAATGGCCAAAGAAGGAATCGACTTGAAATCGGTGAACTGGAAGGCGGAGTGATTAGCGATGGCTTATTCAGACAAAGTTATTGATCATTACAGTAATCCACGCAACGTCGGCAGCTTTGCGAAGACCGAGGAAAACGTCGGTACTGGGGTGGTTGGAGCGCCTGAATGCGGCGATGTGATGAAGCTGCAGCTTAAGATCAATCCCGACAATGGAATGATCGAAGATGCCAAGTTCAAGACCTTTGGCTGCGGCAGTGCAATTGCGAGCTCCAGCTATGTTACTGAACTAGTCAAGGGCAAGTATGTGGACGAGGCGATGGCAATCAAGAACAGCTCGATTGTAAAAGAGCTGAATTTGCCGCCGGTTAAAATCCATTGCTCGGTGTTGGCCGAGGACGCGATCAAAGCCGCGATCTCCGACTGGCGTAAGCACCAGCCAGCCGATCAGTCGGAGGCTGCAGAAATGAGCATCGCGGGGAAGAAAGCCGAGAGGGCCTAAAGCAATGGTTACGCTGTCCGAAAACGCAGTCGGGAAGATCAAGCAATTAGCGGCTGACAAGCCGGATGCTGGATTGCGAGTCAAAGTAGTGGGGGGTGGATGCTCCGGCTTGCAGTATCGGATGGAGATTGACTCGGTCAAGGAACGCGATAAGATTTTCGAGCGGGATGGCGCCCGGCTAATCGTTGATAAGAAGAGTTTCCTCTATCTGAATGGCTCGGAGCTCGACTATGCTGAGGAATTGATGTCGTCGGGTTTTCGCCTGGTTAATCCAAACGCGAAGCGTAGTTGTGGATGCGGAGAATCGTTTACGGTATGAAACCGCGAACTCAAGGAAAACGTCTAAACCGTGATGCAATGTCCGTCATGCGAGCGGGTCCAAGAACCTCGTCTGTTTTGTGTTGATTGCCAAACGCCGATCGCGTCTAATCTGGATTACTTTACGACGCTCGGCCTACCGCGCAAGCTTTTGATTGATAGCGCGACGCTCGAAGAGCGTTACCACGATCTCGGTCGCCGGGTACATCCGGACCGTTTCGCGAATGCTTCAGCCAAAATCAAAGCGGCCAGCCTACGTGCGACCGCGCTTTTGACGCGCGCGTATCGAACGTTTCAAGACCCGATCGCGCGGGGCCACTACTGGCTCGAGTTGAACGGGCAAAAGCTGGCCGAAAATAACCAGCAGGTGCCACCGGATTTGGCGGCAACGGTTTTCGAGATTCAAGACCTAATCGCGGACTTTCGGCAAGCAGCCAAAGAGGCATTCGAACGGGCATTATCTAACCTGCAGACGAGTCGCGATGAAGTGCGCGCCCAGCTAAATGAGTCACGCCTGGAGCTGGAGGAGATTTTCTATGCATTCGATCAAGAGGGCCATGAGCCATCGAAAGCACTGTTCGAGCGACTTAAACTGATTTTGGCGAAAATCGCTTATCTCAAGACCTTGATACGTGACATTGAGAAAGCTCTTGACATCCGCGCCGCAGCCTGACAATAGACGTTGTTCCCCGTTCAATATAAGATAAGCTTCACGAAAACTCCCTGAATTATTAGATGGCTCAGATTTTTGGCATAGACCTCGGGACTACCAATAGCCTGATCGCGACCGTACGGAACGGAATTCCACAGGTAATTGCCGATCCAGGTACCGGTGACATGTTGTTGCCGTCGGTCGTTACGCTCTTGCCAGATCGTGAGGTCCGCGTCGGTCAGGCGGCGGTCTCGATTGAATCCCAGAGCCACGACGCAACTGTTGTGCGTTCGGTGAAACGCTACATGGGCTTGGGGAGCAATGATCTCACCAGCGAAGATCGCAGGCGTTATCAATTCGTCGAGCAAACGGGCTCAGTAGTTCGTTTCCAGATTGGCGACCGGAGTTACACGCCGCCCGAGATCTCGGCGGAAATTTTACGCGCGTTGAAACATCGGGCGGAAGCGGCGCTCAACGAAAAAATCGAGCGCGTCGTGATTACCGTCCCCGCGTACTTCAATGATGGACAACGGCAGGCGACGCGCGATGCCGGCAGGCTTGCGGGCCTCGAAGTCATGCGGCTGGTCAATGAGCCAACTGCGGCCTCGCTCGCGTATGGACTCCAGAAAAACGCCGAGGGACGGGTCGCGATCTATGACTTTGGGGGCGGCACTTTCGATATCTCAATTCTGAATATTAAGGGCGGGATTTTCGAAGTGCTCGCGACTCACGGCGATACTCATCTGGGCGGCGACGATATCGACCGGGAAATCATCGCCTGGTTGTTCGAGGGTCAGGCGAGCGAAATTTCGTCAAATCGTGATACATGGAATCGAGTGCGGACGGCGGTAGAAGCGGCCAAGCACGCCCTGAGCGATAGCGAGGTGGTTGTTGTCTCAGTCGAATTGGGCGAGGGCAATCGAATCGAGCGGCAGCTGACGCGTGAAAAACTCGAACAGCTCGCAACTCCCTTGGTCGAGCGAACAGTAGAATCCTGCCGACGTGCGCTGGCCGATGCCGGAATGGAAACCTCAGTAATCGATTCGATCGTGTTGGTCGGCGGCTCGACCCGGATGCCGCTGGTCCGGCGGCGGGTCGGGGAATTTTTCGGACGCGAGCCGCTCTGCTCAATTGATCCCGATCAGGTCGTAGCATTGGGTGCTGCGGTGCAGGCCAGCGTCCTGATGGGTGCGCAGAGCGATTTGCTTCTGCTGGACGTCGTGCCGCTGTCGCTTGGAATCGAGTCAATGGGCGGTGTGCTGGAGCGGCTGATTCATCGAAACACCACAATTCCAACCAGCGCGACCGAGATGTTCACGACTGCGGTGGATAATCAGACTCACGTCGATATCCATGTCGTACAGGGCGAGCGCGAACTAGCGAAAGACTGCCGCAGTCTCGCGCGTTTTAAGCTCGGCCCGCTTGAGCCGCAACCGGCCGGCCTGCCGCGAGTGGAAGTAACTTTCCTGGTCGATGCGAATGGAATCCTTAATGTCACTGCACGGGATGATCGCACTGGCCGCGAGCATTCAGTGGACGTGAAGCCGAGCTATGGCCTGACTGACGACGATATCGAGCGGATGCTCGAAGAATCGATTGACTTGGGCGAGGAAGACCTCGAACAGCGCCTGTTGATAATCGCGCGCAATGATGCCGCCCAAATAATGACTGCGCTTCAAAAGCAGCTTAAAGAATATCCAGAATTGATCGATCTCACGGAGCGCGACCGCCTGTGCGATGCAATAGCGCGGCTGGAAAAAGCAGATACCTCCGGCGATCGCGAATTGATTGCCCGACTGGTCGAGGAGTTGAATGAACTCTCTACGCCATTCGCGGAACGGATCATGGATCGAGCGGTGAGAGAGGCGGTTGAGAAGCGAACGCTGGAGCAGATGTCCTGACGGATCAGCGAGGATTACGGCAATGGGATTGAAGTGGGATCAAGCCGAGGATCTGGCCGAAGTGTTGGTCGAAAATCACCCCGGGCTTAATCCGCTCGATGTTCGGTTTGTGGATCTGCGCCAATGGGTGATTGATCTCGATGAATTCGATGACGATCCAGCGGGATCGAACGAGAGCAAGCTCGAGGCGATCCAAATGGCGTGGAATGAATTGTACGAGGAGAGTGCAGACGACGATGAATAGCGCGGGGCGCGAATCGTCCTTAATTTAAGGAGGTGCAGGTGGTGGAAGCGCGGGTTGATCACGGAGGGAAAATGCAAGAGAAGGAAACATTGGACGAAAAGTTGCCGGGCCTGTTCGAGCCAGACACCCTTTTGCCCATTCAATACTTCGAAGCGATGCGCCGGAAGCATTTGCTCGAAGGCGAAAAAAGATTAATCCTGAGTGTGCTGGAAGATGCCGTCGAGTGTTTCATGAAGTGTATTGACGCGTCCAGCAGCAAAGGACAGCGTCTCTTCCGGGACGCAGACGAATGGATTGCTTTGGAAGACAAGCATTGGGTGTTCTCGTTCGATAATGTCTGCGAGATGCTCGATATAAATCCAGAATATCTGCGGCGCGGCCTCAAAGAATGGAAAGAGCGCAAAATTGCTGCGCTAGAGCGTCAGGCGGAGATGCAACTGCAGATGCCAGAAGCTCCGGTGATGGCGCCTGAGCCGGTGCAGGAGCCGACGCTGGCCATTGAAGAGGTCAGACCCGCGGTTCCGCTCAAGCCGGTAAGCGCGATGCCTCAAGGCAAGGTTTTCGGCCCAAAGAAGCCGCACCATAAGGTTGCGTCAATGCGGCCGCATACGTCGGGGCGGAATTTGCGCAAAGCGCGGGCATAACGCAGCTATCTCGCATTCTCAGATGAGATGACAAGGAAAGGCGGTCCGATGGGCCGCTTTTCTGTTTTCCGCACAAGTGAGGCGAAACTCCGGGCTCTAGTGTCTCTGGCCTACAGCGTGCCTTGAACATGATCTCCAACTCACCTCGCGGTGCGCGATAGTATGGAATTGAGTGCAGGCAAAGATGCTTGCCAAGAGCTATTGCGCGGGTGTAGGAAGCAAGGACGCCACTGATCCTTATCTTGGGGAAACTTTTGCCGGAGGCAATTAAATGGCCCATGAAGAACTCTTAATCGATGCGGACGGACACATCCTTGAGCCGCCTGATCTATTCGAACAATATCTCGAACCCCGTTATCGCGAGCGCGCGACGAGAATCAGCGTTGGCGATGATGGGTTCGAATTTCTTGAAGTTGATGGCAAGAGGGCCGAGCTGACCAGCGCGGCGTTGCTGCATTCGCTCGGTGGAATGAAGAAGTTGCAAGAAATGGGTTCGCGAGTCAGCGACTTCAATGCCGGACGCCGTAAAGCGCTATGGGAGAAGGCCAAGGAAAAGCATGCGGCTTTTGACAGCCTCTCGACCGGGCGTCGCGAGGACACCTATGTGTCGGGTTGCGCACCCGGAGCAATGGACCTCAAAGAGCGGCTCGATATTCTTGACGGCGAAGGCATGGCGAAGTCGGTGATCTATCCGACGCTCGGACTCCTGTGGGAAGCCGAGCTTTTCGATACGGAGCTCGCGAGCGCACACTGCCGCGCATACAACCGATGGATTGCCGATTTTTGCGGCGACTCAGGCGGTCGGCTGGTACCAATTGCGCACATCTCGCTGGGCGATCCGAAGGAAGCTGCGCGCGAGCTCGAACGGGCGGTCAAGGCCGGCTGCAAAGGCGCATTTGTCGCGCCGTACACGATCAGCCGCAAACCGCACGGCCATCCCGATCACGACGTCGTCTGGGCAGTAGCGCAAGACCTCGACGTGCCGGTCGGAATCCATCCGGGGTTGGAACCCGCAGCGTTCAGTATTCATCAGCGGTTCGACGGTATGGGGTGGGCGGACTGGTATTTCGATCTATTTGCGGCGCAGGGCGTTGGTCACGCGTTTGCGACTTTTTTCCAATATGGTGTTTTCGATCGCTTCCCGAGGCTCAAAGTCGTGGTGCTCGAATCCGGCGCCGGATGGATCGGCTACTGGCTCGATCGTGGTGACGCGATTTACCGGCATACCGGGCTTGGCGGCACGGTTCAATTGAAGGAACCGCCATCCTATTACTTCAAGCGACAATGCTACATTTCGGCAGATCCCGACGAACGCTCGATCGCCGCGATGACGCAACTGGTCGGCGAGGATCGCTTCTTCTGGGCGAGCGATTATCCCCATCCGGACCATCCGGGCGATTATCTCGAGGAGTTGCGCGGGATGGTCACCGGGATGACGGCGACGGCCCGTCGCGGAGTGCTCGGCGAGAACGTCGCGCGCGCGTTCAATCTGATGTAAGCACAGGAGCGAAAGTGGCAGCTGCGCCGCTGGAGGGAGATCCTCTGGCGGCGGCGCCATTTTTGGTCAGCACTCCGCCTCGGAGGCGGACGACGCTAACCGGATTTGCGGGCCTTGAGCGAGAAGATCAGCGGGATCGGATCGTCTTTGAGATGCCAACTGCCGTGTCTATTCGGCTGGCAGAAGGGAAACATCTGCCATGGGCAAGACGGATGTTCGTGGAAAAATTCGATCTGCAGTCCGGCTTCGATCAGCGAGTCGATGATGTTACCGGCTGTATGAATCCACTCAGCGTTGTCGTACTCGTTCACATAGGCCGGGTCGGCATAGTCTTGGCCGCCGGGCGAAACGATCATTTCCTGATTGAAATAAGAATGCAGGATCCCCAATTCGGCCCCGGCGTCGACATTACTGAAAATGCTTGCAAAGGGATGTTGGTCCGCTATGTAGAAAAAGCCGCCCGGCTTGAGGCACTGGGCGATTACCTGCGCCCATCGAGTCATGTCGGGCAGCCAGGTTATTGCGCCATAGGAGGAAAACACCACGTCGAATTTATCATTAACTGCTATGGGAGCATCGTATAAGTCGGCGCAGATGAAGCGCGCTGGAATTCCTAGTTCATTGCTGAGCGCGAGTGCCAGCTTGATTACCTCGCCGGAAAAGTCGAGTCCAGTGACGGCCGCGCCGAGCCGCGCCCATGAGATGGTGTCGAGTCCGAAGTGACACTGCAGATGAAGGAGCGACGCGCCGTGCACGTCGCCGACTTCCTTCAGCTCGAGCTCATGCAGTGAATTTCGTCCGGCCTTGAAGTCAGCCAGTCGGTACATCCCGGAACGGGCGTGCACGGGGACCAAGGCGTTCCATTTCGCAAGATTTGTTTTCAGCCGTTCATCCATTATCAGCACCGACGCCAAAGTCGCGCGGCTGCGCGAAGGCGGCGTTGGCTTCGCGCAGCGATCGTGTACCGAAGACTCTCGAATCCGCGGTCATGCGATGCGGCGCATCAGTTCGAGGATGTCGTAGCCGGTGATCGCTTTGCTCTTCTCGGACCAATCTTTCAGTTCGGTCTGATCGACCATCCCGGCCTGTGCGCCCTTCGCGAGGTCCATCAGCGCGATTTTGATCGTGGCCTCGTCGATCATCTCGCCGCTCTTCGGATCCGCCATCGAGCCGCCGCCCTTTTCATGGTACAGGCGGATGACGCGTCGCGCCTCTTCGACCTGCTCCTTGGTCGGTGTGTAGCATTCGTTGCAAATCGGGGCCTGCTGCGGATGGATTACCCAGGTGCCGTCCATCCCAAGGCTCGCGGCGCCCTGATTCTTCTCGCGCAAGCCGCGCTGCAACTCAGCCACGCGCTCGGGCGAATCCTCCTTGCGCCATAGACGAAGATATACGTTATCGACAGCGTGCAGACCGGCGGCTTTGGCCGCGACGACCACAGCCTGCTTCGCGTAATGGAAGTTCTCATTTTGCCGTTCGACGATTTCGCGCACGCCCAAGTTGGCAGCAAAGTCCGCGATACCGAAAACTAACCCGGCCATCCGGTCCGACGCCATCGCGATCTCGTAGGCTTTGACCAGCGATTGCGGGGTTTCGATCAGAGATTCGATTTGAAGACGATATTTCCAACCAGCGCGCTTTTCGAGGTCGTCAAGCAATTTTGCGACTTCTTTGATCTCCTCGGGGCCACGCGTCTTCGGCAGCATGATGCCGTGAAAGCGATTCGGCGCGCCGAGCACGATTGCTTCCATATCGCCTTTGAAAAAAGGCGAATGGATATTATTGGGGCGGACCGTCACTACTTTCTTGCCGAAATCGAGCGTGTTCAGCGCCTCGACCATCGTTTTACGGCTCTTTTCACCCTTGAATTCATAAGGACAGGCGTCCTCGAAGTCGGCCATCACGTGATCGACCGGTGATTTGGCCGCGTCTGCGGCATTTTGATGAAGTTTAAGATTGTGACCCGGATAGGTCATCTCGGTACGGGGAATTACGAAACGAGCGCCTTGGTCAAGAATGAACATTTTATGCTGATCTCCAGGTTTGAATTAGCCGATTGTTGCTTGCCGGGGAATTTTGATCGTCCTCAATCAAACGGGAATTACGCTATCTTAATTTTGTTTACGTCGTGCTGCTAGGTTTGAGCCGCACGATTCAATACCGTTGAACGAGCGTTCAATCTTTTGGTTCAGTAGCTTGAGTATTTGCTAGTTTTTTCGGCCAAAATGGGCCAAAAGCGGTTGAAAGAAGGATTCTTGTCAAAAGTCGGGAAAACATATAGCTATTTTCTGCTTCTTGAGCCAAGACGCATTCTGATTATCAAGCCGAGGAAGATTACATAACGGATGAAGGCGATAGTTTTCGAACAAAATGGCGATTGTGACGTTCTCAAATATACCGATACCGGCATTCCGAAAGCCGGTCCCAATGACGTCGTGATCAACGTCAAAGCCTCGGCGTGCAATTTCAATGATATTTGGGCGCGACGCGGACTGCCCGGAATGAAAATCATCCTGCCGCACATCTCAGGTTCCGATGTATCCGGCGTGGTGGTTGAAACCGGCAGCGAGGTCCACAACGTCAAAATCGGCGATGAGGTCGTGGTTCATTGCGGAATCTCCTGCCGCGAATGCGACTACTGTACCCGTGGCGAGGAGTTCTTTTGCCCGGAATTCGAGATTTGGGGTTTTCAGACCGGGCCGCTGGACGGCGGTCATGCCGATTACTGCAAAGTTCCTGCGGTAAATACTCTGCCCAAGCCGGAGATTCTGTCGCATGTCGAAGCAGCAACAATGCCGCTGGTACTAGTGACAGTATGGCGGATGCTGGTGACGCGCGCCCGAATTCAGGCCGGCGATTTCGTGCTGATCTGGGGAGCGGCGGGGGGTCTTGGGGTGATGGCGATTCAGATCGCGAAACTCTACAACGCTCGGGCTATCGCGGTGGCGTCCGGCGACGACAAGCTTGAATTGTGCAGCAAGCTCGGCGCGGAGTTTCTGCTCCATCGCAAGAAGCACGACATCTTTCAGGAAGTACGGAAAATCACCGGCGCTCGCCGCGCGGATATTGTGTTCGAGCATACCGGCGCCGACACCTGGCCGATCTCGATGCAGTGTCTTAAGTGGGGCGGCACGATCGTCACCTGTGGGGCGACCTCAGGGTTCGACGCCCATATGGATATCCGGCTGTTGTGGAACAAGCAGCAGAATTACCTCGGCTCGCATCTCGGGAATAAAGGCGAGTTGATGGATGCGATGCGCTTCGTCGAGCGCGGTCAGATCAAGCCGGTCGTGGGGAAAGTGCTACCGCTGAGGGAGTTGGCCCACGCTCAGCATCTGATGGAGAACAATACGATCGCGGGGAAGATCGCGATAGTGCCACCGAGCGCGGCATAGTTTTTCTGGTTGTTATAAGTAGGCTCACTGAAGACAATCAAATGTCTGCGACAGCTGCGGCTCGTAGAATGCTGTTGTGTCGCTTTCAAGCATGAAGAAACTTGGCGAGCCTGGATACCTACGCGAATGGTGTATTGAGAACGGCTTACCGCCGGAGCTTGGTGAAGCGGGCGAAGCCGATCTCGACCGGCGGGACCGCGAATTTAAGGCCGCGTTCGAAGAGCTTCAAAGATTCTGTGATGAGCTTGCGGCTCGGGAGGAAGGGGAGAAATCCGTTCGTTCATGCATGAAGCTTAAGGTGAAATCGAAGAAGCGCCTTGCGAAAGCAATTCGTGCTAAGTCGAGCCGATCTTCTGCACGACGCTGAAGACTAAGACGATACGTCGAGCGAAGGAGACTGACATCCAGAGCGGGAGGGGGGCAGATTGAAAGTTCTTTCGATCAAACAGCCGTGGGCTAGCCTGATTATCGAATTCGGCAAGAACATGGAAAACCGCTCGTGGGTACGTTCTTATCTTGGGCCGCTTGTTATTGCCGCTAGCGCCGCTCCTGATACTTATCGCGAAGGAATCACTTACACCGTAGAGGCGGCCCTAAGTAAGACAAAGCTCCGCGAATTCAATCGCCGTTGGGACGCCGATGATTTCCCCTTAGGGAAGATTCTCGGAATAGTGGACCTTGTCGACTACTGGGGGCCTAATGATCGAAACCCAAGCCCTTGGGCTGATAACACTTTAGGCGGCGTCTATCAGTTAGAGCTCGATAATCCACGCAAGCTCGCGAAGCCGATTCCCGCGAAAGGGAGACTCGGATTCTGGGATCCGCCCCCGAGTGCAATGCCTGTCTTGTGTCGTCTACTCAACGAAGGGCGAAAGCGAAAGTGAGGTTCGCTCAATGACTCGCAGCCTTTGTCGAGAGGGATCTTGTCATCCTCGCGTGTGGCTGCCTCGCCAAGAGTCTCATAATCAGGGATTCCTCGCGCGCCGGACAAACTCAGACGCGCGGTAATGACAAACCAGAACCTCCGGAGGCATCCATTGATTTGCCGCTGATGCACCTCCTCCGAGAAATCAATCTTCGTCATCGCGGAGTTTGGCGAGCACCGAGAGGTCTTCGAGCGTGGTCGTGTCGCCGAGCGTCTGATCACCGGAAGCGATTTGCCGCAATAGCCGACGCATGATCTTGCCGCTACGGGTCTTCGGCAGCGCGTCGGTGAAGCGGAGATCATCGGGGCGGGCGAGCGCGCCGATCTCTTTCACGACGTGCTGACGGAGCTCGTCGCGCAGCTTGGCGTCGCCTTTACGCCCAGTCTCCAGCGTCACGAAGGCGACCACGGCCTGCCCTTTCATATCGTCGGGGCGGCCTACGCAGGCAGCTTCGGCGACCGTCGGATGCGAGACCAGCGCGCTCTCGATTTCCATCGTGCCGAGCCGATGGCCCGAGACGTTGATCACGTCATCGACGCGTCCCATGATCCAGAAATAGCCGTCTTTATCGCGACGCGCGCCGTCGCCCGTGAAATACATCCCGTCGATTTGGCTGAAATACGCCTGCTTGTAGCGTTCCGGATCGCGATAGATCGTCCGGAGCATCCCGGGCCACGGCCGCTTGATGACCAGTAATCCGCCCTGATTGGCTCCCACGGATTTGCCTTCACGGGTGACAACATCAGCCGCGATACCGGGCAGCGGACGAGTCGCGGAGCCGGGCTTGGCGGCGATCGCTCCAGGCAGCGGCGCGATCATGATCCCGCCGGTCTCAGTCTGCCACCACGTATCAACGATCGGACAGCGTCCTCCGCCAATCACCTTGTGATACCAAATCCAGGCTTCAGGATTAATCGGCTCGCCGACCGTTCCGAGCAGGCGTAAACTCGACAGGTCGTGCTTTTTTACCCACGACTCGCCCCATTTGATAAAGGTACGAATCGCGGTGGGCGCGGTGTAAAAAATGTTAACGCGATATTTTTCGATTATCGCCCAGAAGCGATCTTCATTCGGGAAGTTCGGAGCGCCCTCATACATTACGACGGTAGCTCCAGCGGCAAGGGGTCCATATACCGTGTAACTATGGCCGGTGACCCATCCGATATCGGCGGTGCACCAGTAGATATCCTCTTCCTTGAGGTCGAATACCCACTTCATCGTGGCCGCGACATGAGTAAGATAACCGGCGGTCGAATGGACTACGCCCTTGGGTTTGCCGGTGGTGCCGGAGGTATAGAGCGTGAAGAGCGTATGCTCGGAATCGACCGGCTCAGCCGGGCAATCGGGACTTTGATTCGGGACCAGATCACTCCACCATACGTCGCGCCCGGGTTGCATCTCGATCGGGACGCCGACGCGATTCAGAACTAGGCACTTGTTGACTGAAAGTGTGCGCTTCAATGCTTCGTCGACGTTGCGCTTGAGATCGATCTTTTGTCCGCGCCGCCATCCGGCGTCGGCAGTAATCACGAGCTTGGCTTCTGCATCATTGATCCGATCGACCAGCGCTTCGGCTGAGAATCCGCCGAAGATCACCGAATGGATTGCGCCGATTCTCGCACACGCCAGCATTGCAATTGCGGCTTCCGGGACCAGTGGCATGTAGATCGCAACGCGATCGCCTTTGCGGACGCCGAGCGCTTTGAGCGCGTTGGCGCATCGCCCAACCTCAATCGCAAGCATCTGGTAAGTCAATACGCGGGAGTCGCCTGGCTCTCCCTCCCAGATAAGTGCAGCCTTGTTGCGGCGCGGTCCGATAAGGTGGCGATCGAGACAATTGTAGGCGGCGTTGAGTTCGCCGCCGAGAAACCATTTCGCGAACGGAAACTGCCATTCGAGCGTTTTTGTGAATGGCTTGAACCACGCCAGTTCGCGGGCGCATTCGCTCCAGAAGCCTTCAGGGTCCTGCTCGGCGCGGCGATAGAGCGCTTCGTATTCGTCCAGACTTTTGACTGTCGCCTCTCGCGAAAATTCCGTGCTGGGTGGGAACTTGCGATCCTCTTGCAGTATCGATTCAATGTCGGTACTAGCTTCCTTGCCGGCCATTTACACTCTCCCGCGTGCTTCGCGTGTTTTGAGGCTCAGATATAGCGTTGCAGCATCGCCGGTCTCGCGCCGGTTCGAGCGAATCTCGCGCAAATGCTGAAGCAACTCGTGCTCGATACTCAGAGTCAGCTCGGCCGCCAATTCGATCGCGCGGCTCGCGTGCCGCAATGCGACGCGTCCTTCGAGGCCGCCGAAATCGTCGAAGAACCAGGCGCAGCTGGTCAGTGAAGCATGGGCCGCGCGTTGCATCTCGAGCAGCCGCACGAGGCGATCACGCGCGACCTCGTCATGAAGCTTATGGACCTGCGCGAATTCCTCGAGCGCCGCAGGGTTGGGGTTCGCGAACAGCACCGCCGATTTCCGCAACGCACGTTCCGGGTCCGCTACGAGTTCCGGTGCAAATCGCTCGTAAACGCTATCTGCATGATGCTTGACAAATTGCATCGACGCCAAAAACGGCTCCCGCCATTCCTGACTCGTGTGCGGATCAAGACGGCAGCCACAATTCGAGCGCCAACGTTCGATCCCATGAATGCAGCTCCATGACGATGGCGCATTGAGGCCGAAGTGCCCGGTTACCGGATGCCTGGCCAGATAGGCGGCGCAATTCGTTACGACAATTCCGTTTTGCTGTTCGAGCAGGCTTAGGGTGCGAGCTAATTCGGCAGCGCCGTGCGGCTTGTGATGGCCATAGGTCTCGCCATCAGTTGCGACCAACAGAGCAGCGCCGGGCGGCATCGCGAGGGCAGTTGAGAGCAATGCCTCGGCGAATTTCGCCCCATCATGCAGGGCATCGCTGAAGGCGAGCCAGCCGGCTAGGTCGCAGTCGAAGCGGAAGATTGCGATGGACAACTGATCTCGTCGCCAGACAAAGGGACCAGCATCGCGCCCATCGTTACTAAATTGTCCCTGATCAGCGCCAAGTATTACAAACTTGATTCCGGCCTCAGCGACTGCGGCTAAGGTATCATCGTCAACAGCACACTCCGGCAGCCACATTCCTTCCGGAGCATGACCAAAGCGAAATTGGAAATCCTGAATACCCCAGGCGATTTGCAGCTCGCGGCTGCGACGATCGAGGAGCGGCAGAATTGAGTGATTGTAGGATTGCGCGATCGCGTTGCCATGACCACCATTGCGCTCGCGGCTGGCGTCATTGGCCAGCTTGATCGCGCGATTGGCCACCTTGCCATGATTTTCGAGCCAGCTATGCAGTGTCGGTCCGAAATCGAAATTCAGCGCTTCGTAATTATTTCGGATAAAAGCGACGCGACCTTCCATCGTATGAGCATGCGCGTTGGCGGTGTAGCACTCGCTCAAAATCCGCTCGTTCCAGTTATGGAACGGCGCAGCGCTCGGTTCGTCAACGATCAGTCCGGTCCAGGGGCTTTGTCGCGGCGGCTGATAGAAATGGCCATGCAGAATGATGTAACGCGGCTCATCCATGGTGAGAATGAGTTTACTCCCTTCGCTCAAATAGTGGATGCGGTCTCGATTTGCGCGCAGCGCTGACCTAATTACGTTATACAGTAGATCGAAGCGTAGCTACAGGCGGAGGAAGAACTCCAACGCAGGATTTGTGGCGGCGATGATCAACCGGCAAGCACCGTGAAGTTCCCTTTGACGGTGGTTTCGCCCTTTTGGTTGACCACCTCGACCTCGCCTTCCACCACCTTGTCACCGTCTTTTTCAGCTTTGCCTGTGACTTTACCGTGACAGGTCAACGTATCGCCCGGCCATACCTGCCGCGAAAAGCGGATACGATAGCGGCGGACGTTGCCCGCACCCGCGTAGTCGGTCAGACAGCGTCCAAGACATCCTGCCGTCCACATACCTTGCGCAAAGACCGTCGGGATGCCGGCAGCTTCAACAAAAGTTTGATCATAATGCAGGGGGACGAAATCACCCGATGCACCTGCATAGCGCACAAAGTCAGGACGCGAGACGTTGTCAACCGTGATGGTCGGTAGCGAGTCGCCGACTTTTACTGAATCATATTTTATCTGGGATGCCATAGGAGTGCCTTACTCAATTATAAATGTTCAGGGATTCCTCTCTCCGCTTCGCTCCGATCGGAATGACAAAATCCCATATTAACCGCTGACTGCCTGTCCGGTTTCGATCAGGGTTGACCGCGTAATCGCGATCTTCTCTCCTTTCTGATTTTTGTACTCGATCTCGGTGACCATAAAGGTCATCTTGCCGCCGCGCCCGCCTTCACGCTCGTAAATCTCGGCGACTTTCGCAGTTCCCGTTAAAACGTCGCCGACCAGGATCGGCTTGAACAACTCGAATTCCTGCTCGCCGTGAAGAATGCGACGAATATCGAATTGCATTGGCGGCATCGATTCGGAATCCTGCCAAAAAGCCGCAGTTTGCAAAAAGGTCGGCGGGACGGGAATCCCATTGCATTCTTTTTTCGCGAGTTCGAGATTGAACCAGACCGGATTCGGATCGCGGATCGCACGTGCGAACTCGCGCACTTTGCTCCATTCGATTGGGACCGTGAAGGGCTTGCCAGTCTTACCGATGATGCTTTTATCCACTGCCATTAAGGTCACCTTTTGAGAATTACAGATTGATTCCCTGTGCGATCAGCTCGCGGTTGTAGGTCGCATCGCCGAAGGTGAATTCCGACGATTTTGCCCGTTTGAAATATAGATGCAGGTCATGGTCCCAAGTGAAGCCAATCCCGCCGTGAAGCTGGATACCTTCGGCTGAGACCCGCCGGAACGCATCAGAAGCTGCCGCCTTGGCGACCGCGGCCGCGACTGGCCCGTCGGGGACATCGTTGCTGACCGCCCATGCCGCATAATAAACCGCAGACTTCGCGCCTTCTACATCGATCATCATGTTGGCGCATTTATGCTGAACGGCCTGAAAACTACCGATCGGCCGACCAAACTGGACTCGCAGTTTCGCATACTCGACAGTCATATCGAGCACTTTTTGTGCGCCGCCGACCATCTCCGCAGCGAGCATCACTTTGCCGCGGTCGATTACCTCGGAGAGCGTTTTCCAGCCCTTCCCGACTTCGCCGACGACATCCGCGCTAGTCGCCTTCACCTCAGTGAACCTAATTTCACTTAGCTTGCGCGTTTGATCCATTGTCTTGAGCGGCGTCACCGCGATTCCTGCCCGATTACGATCGAGAGCAAATAACGTGATACCGTCTTCGCCGCTGCCGCCAGTGCGGGCCACTACCAACAGATAATCGGCGATATGTCCGTCATTGACAAAGAGCTTGACGCCATTGAGGACAAAGCCGGCATCGCTTGGGCGCGCCGCAAGCGTGATCGAGGATGCATCCCAACTGGCCGAAGGTTCTAGCCAAGTTAGCGTCGCGACGAGATCGCCGGTCGCGATCTTTGGCAATAGCGTGCTTTTCTGCGTGTCGCTACCGGCGCGCTTCAACGCTTCGGCAAAAAGCATGGTCCAGATAAAAGGGGAGGGGAGCACGACACGTCCCATTTCCTCCATGACCAATACCAAATCGACGTAGTTCAGTGCCGAGCCATCGTATTCCTCGGGCAGCACCAGCCCCATCCAGCCAAGCTCGGCCATTTTTCTCCAGAGCACCGGATCGAAGCCGCGATTCTCTTCCATCAAACGGCGTACGAGAGTCGTGGGACACTCCTTTTCGAGCACTCCGCGCGCACTCTGGCGGAGCATCTCCTGTTCATCACTGAATCCGAAGTCCAAAGCTGACCTCCGCTGAATCGTAAGCAGCGCTTATGTAGATTCGGATAACACGCGGCGGTTGGCTACGACAAGCCCAATGTTCTGAGTAGGCTCTGTACAGTTAAATTTCGAATCGCTTCGCGAAGGTCCCCTCCACTGCGCCCGCAAACTCGCTCCGGTCGGGATGACAAAGGTGGAGTCCCTTTCACCTATACTCAGGGCTAGCTGCCTGCCCGGGATGATAAATGACTGGTGCGGAGGTTCCCTGAAGAACAACCCAGATTCGGTCTAGAAACGGCGGGCGAGGCTCGCGATCACCGTAAGCAGCTCGACCGGCTCGACCGGCTTCGGTAGATGCATCTGAAAGCCCGCCGAAAGCGCGCGCAGGCGGTCCTCGGTACGCGAGTAGGCGGTTAGCGCGGCCGCGGGAATGCGACCTCCTTTGGAGGCCGGACGGGCGCGTATTTCCCTGATCAACCCATAGCCGTCCATTGCCGGCATCCCGATGTCAGAGAGGAGCACATCGGGCTGCCATTCGTCGAGAATTTCGAGTGTTTCAGCCGCTGATGCAGCTGCGCGGACTTCAGCTCCGGCGCGTCGCAAAATTTCCTGCATGACTTCGCGTGTGCCCGGCTCGTCATCGACCACCAGGAGGCGCAGGCCGTCGAGCTGAGGAGCATCGCCGAGAGTAGCGCCGCCAACGGCCGGATGAACCCGACCGGGATCGCGTAACAGGTGTTTAGCCACCGCGGCTGGGAGTCGCACGATAAACGTGGCGCCTTGGTCCTCGCCGAGACTGTCGGCGCTCACGGTCCCGCCATGCAGCTCAACCAGATGGCGCACGATCGCCAAGCCCAAACCGAGTCCGCCGAACTTGCGCGTGATAGCCGAGTCGGCTTGACGAAAGCGATCGAAGACGAACGGCAGCACTTCAGGGCGGATGCCGATACCATTGTCGCTCACCGTAATCTCGACATGGGAGTTGATCCGTTCTGAGCGGAGTTCGACCCGTCCCCCCGACGGGGTGAACTTGATCGCGTTCGAGAGCAGATTCCAAAAGACCTGCTGCAGACGGTCGGAATCGCCCGACAGAGGCTCAGCCGCCGGATCGAGGATCACCTGTAATCGAACTCGCTTGGCGTCAGCTGCGGGACGCACGGTATCGATTGCCTGTTCGAGTACGTTCACCAGCTTAAGTGAACGGATATCGAGGCGCATCTTGCCGGCGACAATACGTGATACGTCCAGCAAGTCGCTGATCAATTGTGTTTGGGATTGCACGCCGCGTTGAATCGCTTCAACTGCGTGGACGCGATCGGAATCCTTGAGGGGTGTGGTTCCTAGGACATGAGCCCAGCCGGAGATTGCGCTGAGTGGCGCGCGCAGCTCATGGGATACCGTAGCGAGGAACTCATCTTTGATACGACTGGCTTCTTCGGCTTGTGAGCGCGCTGCCTGCTCCCGCTTGAGCAACTCCTCGCGCTCGCGCTCGATACGTTTACGATCGGTGATATCGCGCGCGATCTTGGAAGCTCCAACCACTCTGCCGTGCTCGTTCTTGATTGGCGAGATCGTCAGAGAAACCGGGAACCGCTCGCCGCCTTTGCGCACGCGAATAGTTTCAAAGTTCTCGATTCGCTCGTTACGCGCCAGCTTGCTGAGGATTTCGGTTTCCTCGTGCGCCAGGTCCGGGGGTACGACTGTCAGAATCGAACGCCCGATTATTTCCTCGGCGGTATAACCAAAAATACGCTCTGCCCCCGCGTTCCAGCTAAGAATCGAACCGTTCAGATCCTTGCCAACAATCGCGTCTTCGGAAGATTCAACGATCGCCGCCAGCCGCATCTGTGCGAGCGCAGCTTGCTTTCGAGCGCCGATATCCCGGATCAACAACTGTACCGCGCGACCCTCGATAGTGTCATACGGGGTGCTGATCGCCTCGACCTCGATCACTTTGCCATCGACTCGCACGAAATGCTGATCGAGCGGCGGATTGGCCTCGCCGGTTTCGAGTAGATGCTTGATGCGCTGACGTACAATTGGATGGTAATCAGGATGCAGGAAGTCAAATGGATCCCGTCCAAGCAATTCAGTGTAGTCACGCGCACCGATCATCTCGGCAAACGCCCGATTGGCAAATACGACGCGGTCATTGCGGTTGATCAAAATGCCGTCCGGCAACGCATCGACCAGCGTCTTGTAACGGTTTTCACTGGCGAGCAGACGTTCTTCGTCGCGTTTGGGTCCGGTGATATCACGCACCACACCTACGATGCGGCGGCCACGATCAGAGGAAGCTGGAATGGCCTTTCCATGAATTTCCAGCCAGCGCCGCTCACCGTCGAGAGGGCGGAAGCGTATAGTAGCGTGGAGCTCTCCATGCTTTAAGGCGGCGGCTATCAAATTTCGATACATCTCGCTGTCGTCGGATTCCACCATCGCCGAGAATCGTTTGAGCGTCATCCCTGGTCCTTCGAGTGGAAGGCCGAAGATCTCGCGATAGCGGCGATCATAAGTATTGGTGTCCGATTCGGAGTCCCAATCGAACACTCCGAAATTGGCCGCCGCAGTTGCTACGCTCAGGCGCTCGCGAACTTCCTCCAGAGCTTGATAGCTACTGGCATTCGAGAGTGCGACGCCAATATCAGCGCTGATCGATTCGATGAAGCTTCGATAATTTTCATCGAACGGCAGATGCGGACTCAACCCGGTAATCAACACAGCCGCCGGACCTTCTGCTCCGACAATCGGCATGACGTAAGCCGAGGCAACTGGGACATTCCACGGACTTACGAGATGGACTGAATCTGGCAAGGTAGCGACGCGGGACGATCGACTTTCAGCTACTTGGTGCACGGGCCAAATCGGTGAGTTACCATCCGTGTCCCAAGCGATCACTTTGGGTGCGGCCGCGGAATCGTCCTCAATCCCCGCACTGGCGCAAAGTTCTGCACGCCGCTTTTTCGGTTCAAGCAGATAAATTAGAGCAAATGGAATGTCGTAGGGGTCGGACGTTATCGTCTCAGCAGACCACGTACAAATTTCTGCTGTACGCGTACTGGCCAGTGCCGGCACGCCCTCACCGAGTTTCCGCAGCAGCCCGAGCCGTCTTTGGTTAAGAACGTACGAGGTGGTCTCAAGAACGCCCAATGTAAGAATTCCGGCAACCCGGCCATCCTCGTCACGCATCGGACTGTACGAAAAAGTGAAATAACACTCTTCCGTAAAGCCGCGCCGCTGCAACTTCAGTAATTGATCCTGAGACGAGGTCGCCTCAACGGTGCGCATCACGCCCTCGAACATCGGACCAATAACGTCCCAAATCTCAGGGAAAGCCTCGCGTGCGGAATGCCCAAGTGCGCGGGGATGTTTGTCGCCAATCAGAGCCGCATATGAATCGTTGTACAGCATCAGCAGCTCTGGTCCCCACATGATCAGGAATGGAAGTCGGGAAGCAAGCAAATTACCTACTATTGCGCGCAGCGGTTGAGGCCATCGTTCCGGAGAACCTAGCGGAGTCGAATCCCAGTTTACCGTACGCATAAAAGCGTCGGTCTTCTCGCCGCCTAAAAGGAATGGTGCATTCAAAGCAACAGACGATTTGTGAGAGCCGACTGTCATAATGAGATCCGACTTAAGTAGTATCGCGCATACCAGGCTAGAGTCCCAGATGGACAATATCGGCGGCTCGGATGTTCCCTCCATCAATTACCATCGTTGCGCCTGACATCCAGGCCGCCGCTTCCGAGGCGAGGAAGATACACGGATAGGCGATATCTTCGACCGTGCCGAAGCGCCCGAGCGCGCGCGACCGCAGCATCATCTCCTTGACAGCTTCATTCGGCCAAATGCGTTCCGCGGCGCCTTCGGTCGTTACTGGACCGGGCGCGATACAATTGACTCTAATCCCATGACGGCCCCATTCCGCTGCATGCGATTCGGTCAATTTGATTACGCCTGCTTTCGATGCCGCATAGGGCAGCATTGTGGCTGAACCATGCACGCCTGAAGTGGAGGAAAGATTAATGATACAACCCGCGCTCTTCTGTGCAATAAATTGCCGCGCTGCGGCTTTTGAGCACAGGAAAGTTCCATCGAGGTTGATGGATACGACTGCCCGCCACGCATTTGCCGAGAGATTCAAGCTCGGCGCGGTGATGCTGCCGCCATGATTGTTGATCATCACGTCGAGGCGGCCAAAGTGCTTGACCGCGTCAGCAATCATTTGGTCGCATTTGGCCGCGTCACGCACATCGACCACGAACATCTCGCAGTTGCCGCCTAGCTTGCGGATTTCGTCGCGCACCGGTTCGAGATGACCGGCGTTGCGGCTCGCGATCAGCACCGGCGCGCCGCGCACGGCGAATTCGCGTGCGATCGCGATACCAATTCCGGTCCCGCCGCCAGTCACGATCGTGACCTTACCCTCGACGCTAAAAATGTCTTTCACCCGAGTCCTCCAGCGACAAGCGCGCGTTATCAACCGATCATCTAGCTCAGGTATGGGGCAGTCGCAAAGGGTTAATTGCAGCAGTGATGGCGGGATAGCGAGAAGTGATATGGCTGGCCGTTTAGCGTCAGGACCGAGCGGCCGCGCTGGCGGGCGGGCGGCCGCGGCGATGGCTCGAATGGCGTTCGCGGCGCGTGATGCGTAAACGCAAGCGCGAGGATGCTTGTGTCGCGCACTGGCGACGAATCGTGTGCTTCCAGTCGATCAGTCGCCGCCTGAGTCGGGCAGCGTCGATTCCCAAGGCGTCGCAAACAGTCTCAAAGCTCAATGCGCCATTGCTGATGCAGTCGGACATAATCCATTGATCAGCATCAGCAAATAAACGCCGAGCACGGGTAGCCGCGGACATGGCGCCCCGCTGATAGACATTGATAGCGTCGGCCAATAGGGCAAGCATCAAACGCTGCTCGCCCATCAACTCGTAACCGCTGCCAAGATCGAAATATTGGCAGGGGAGAATCAGCTCCGAACTGTCTTCAACCGTCGAGATGCTCGAAACCGCGCAGAACCGCGAACTCATGCTGTTTTACCTTCATGCGTCACAGCGCTCGAATGGTAAACGCCGCTACGAGAGTTTCGGTTCCCAGATCACAAAGCTTCTGATTCTTTGTGAAAGGTAAATGCGATCTAGGCTAGATAGAGAGCGTATAAACCAGCTGAATTAACTCCGGTTCGAGCTTGCGCGGTTCCGCATCGACCTGCTCGAACGGCACATAAACGATTCGGCCGCCGGCCTCTCCGACTAACGAGGAAGGCTGATTGTCTAAAAAGGCGCGCACGGTTGCTGCCCCCATACGGCTTCCCAGCATTCGATCGCGGGCAGTGGGTGCTCCGCCCCGCTGGATATGTCCCAGCACCACGATTCGCGACTGCATTCCGAGCAGATCCGTGACCTTGTTGGCGATCGCGATCGCGCCGCCGGTACGCGGACCCTCGGAGACCACGATTATCGAGGAACGTTTGCCGCGTTGCTGGCTTTCCTCGATACGTTGGCAGAGGTCATTTATGTCGAATGGGATTTCCGGCACTACGACCGCTTCTGCACCACCCCCGATCGCGACTGACAGCGCGATGAATCCGGAATCGCGGCCCATCACTTCAACGAAAAACAGCCGCTCGCTGGCAAAAGCCGTGTCACGAATTCGATCAATTGCCTGCAGGGCCGTGTTGACCGCCGTATCGAAGCCGATCGAGTTGTCGGTATTCGGTACGTCGTTATCGATCGTCGCTGGGATGAACATAACCGGCATCTGGCTCTGCGCGGCAAAGGCGCGAGCAGCGGCTAGGCTGCCGTCGCCACCAATGACAATCAAACCATTTACTGCACGATAGCGCAGATTTTCGGCGGCGCGCGCACGAGTGATCTCGGTCGAAAATTCAGGCGCGCGCGAAGTTTCGAGAATCGTCCCGCCTTGCTGGATAATATTTGACACCGAGCGGTTAGTGAGTGGGACAAAATCGCCGTAGATCAGGCCGATAAACCCCCGCTGTGCGCCGATCAGCTCGATTCCTGCGCCATTCGCCGTGCGCACGACGGCACGAATCGCCGCATTCATCCCGGGCGCATCCCCACCAGCGCTCAGGATGGCAAGCCGTCGCGGCATCCGGGCTGGCCGGCGTAGTGGGTCGGCAGAAGTCGGATTTGGAGGAGTTTCAGTCAAAATCGTTGATTGATAATTTTACCAAAATCGCAGAAATGGTTTTGAGCTTGCCTAGATTAATATCCGTGCCGGAGCGAGACTACGTTCTCCTCAGCCCAGCTGCGGTTAAACGTTCCTCCAGCATCGGAATCCGATCATAATCCCAGAACGGCTTGCGATCGAAAAGAAAAATCGGGATTCCAAACATGATCCTCGGCAGCTTCTTGCTGAGCTCGATCATAAGCTTTTCGCCCATCGCCCACGAGATATTCCCGAAATCCGTCGCCCGAAAGACCGGCACCGGCAAGTAAACTTACGACTGCGTCCGGCTGGTCCGCTTCAAATTCACGCTGAAAGAAGCGTTCGTAAGCCGCCCGGCTGTATTCGATCAAACGGCCATGCAGATCCGCGAATAAGCCGCCGATCAGCGCCGGTGTAGTATCGTAAACCTTGCGCGGCCCTCGAATCAGAATCCCTCGCGGTTTGGCCCATCGGCGCGCATCAAGATACGAATAATGGACTTTGTATTCTGAATACACGCTCCGCTCGCCTTTATCGCGGATACGCAATTGGAATGGAATCCATCGCACGCGGACGTGATAGCGTTCCGCCAAAGCCATTCCGGGATTGAACGCGAGATAGGCGAAAGGGCTCTTATAATCGGAATACATTTTTATTTCGACATCACTCATCGAATTTTCTTCTCGCACTTCAATGCAATCTCGCGAGCGCTGCCCGAGTTTGTTCAGCAGTGGCCGGATCACTACCTGAATCAGTGGCTATGGCAACGAGCTTATATTGGGCTATTGCCCCGGCGCGATCGCCAAGCGCCTCGTAGGTCCGGGCCAAGTTCAGATGCGCGCGAGCGCTCTGCGGGCAAGCTGTAATCGCGTCCTGATAATAAGAAAGCGCACGTGTGAAATCACCTGTTGCAAAGCGCTGGCCGCCTTTATGTGTCGCCTCATGCATCAACGCGTCATCGCACGAACCTGCCGCTGCCGTTCCTACTGTGGCGTATGATGCCTGTTGAGTTTGCAGGGCCTGGATCTGTTGTTTGAGTTGATCAAGTTGTACTTGCTGTTGCGCGAGTTGCTGTTGGTTCGCTTCGATCTCACCGCCTAGACATCCGGTCAGCGCAATCGCAACGATTGGTAAGGCGAATCGAATAATCCTGAGAGCGGTTTGTCCCATCCCGAATCCAGCAAAGCAAGCTTAGAGCGGCGATTCATTAGTACGGAAGTGATAGACGAATTCATCTGGGCGCGAATATCCCAGTTCTTTGCGGATCATCTTGCGAATATAAACTGGATCGAATTTCAATCTCGATTCTTCTTGTTCCAATTCGGCATTTTCACTAGCTAATTGAGCGTTTTGTCTAGTTAACTCCGCTCTGCGATGTGCGAGCATGATGAGGTCCAAAGGACCTTCAGGGCCTACCAAACAATTTACCAAGAGCGCGATCAATACAGCCATTATAACTACGCTGGGCCAGTATCGGCGAAGGATGAAAATCGGACTCGTCATGTCAGAGATGTAAAGCAGAGGCATTTTTAATTCAAGCCGCACTAATATTTAACATTATTTTACTTCAAAAAAGACCAACCCTTATCTAGAAAAATTTAACTTTAGAATTTCTTTCTAAATTCATATTGATCTCTTGATTCTAACATAACGTATTTCTATAATGCGAAACATCGAGAGCTTTTAATATAAGTTCTGGTGCTCATCGAAGTGCAGCAACCCTTTAGGAGGTACGTATGCCAGTTGCCAAAAAGCCCGGTGCTAAAAAGGCTGTAAAGTCCAAACCCAGGCTGAAAAGCGATATGAAGAAAAAAGCTACGAAGAAACCGACCAAAAAGAAGTAATCATTCACGGCAGCCCACCGTCATAACGACGGGGGCATATACCGGGCTTGCTGCAACGATGAGCCGAGGCGTATAGGCCTCGTACAACGGAAAGGCCCTCTTTCAAGGGGGCCTTTCTTTTCGATTTGGATTGCCATAAAGCCATGTATCTCACGCTTGGGCGAGTGAAGTCGCGCGTGGAAGAAGCATCGGCTCCTAAGTTTGCTTGGCCGCTGGTTCTGATTCCCGAGTTGTTTGCCACGTCAAGCCATCTTTCGCTACCTGCCGGTTATTTGGCCAGTATCGGGTGGCGGGTAATTGCGCTTGATCTTTATGCAGCGGCTGCGCCGCGAGCGACGTTCGAAGAATTGCTTCGGCTCGCTCTCGAAGCGGTTAGCGCAATCGATAGCGAGGTGGTCGTGATAGGCCATGGGGTGGGCGGATTGATCGCTCTCAAGCTGGCCGGGCAATCATCAATCCGGGCCGGTATTGGGCTTGCGCCAATAATTCCGGGATTCCGCTCACCACTGGTTAGTGGTCTGCGCAATCGCATCGCAGAGAGGTTTGGTCGCCCGTTACGGCCGCCCTCCGGACGGACTCTGTTTGAGTTCATAGTTGACGCCGACCCATTTCATCGCGAGGCGCTCATCAAGAGCTTCGAGCATGGCGCCTCCGGTGTGATGAATGAAATAGCGACAGGACAAGTAGAATGGGTCAAAAATGCTGCCCCTCGACTAATTATCGCGGGCGATTCGGATATCTTCGCACCTCATGAGCTGGTAAGCGGGTTCGCAGGATCGCTAGGAGCGCCACTTGTGACAATCAAGGGTCGCGGCCATTGGATCATCGGCGGGCGCGCGCTCGAGCGGGTCGTTGCTGAAGTCCAGCGATTCCTGGTCAAGGCGCTCGGTCAAGAGCTGCTACTTTTATATCCTAAAAATTAAACGGCACGGGCGTAAGCAGGAAGCTGAATTGCGCCTTTCGAGCGTATCTGTTAGATACAGATATGGCGCTTCTTACACGCGTTTCCCCGTTTAATTCACAAACTATTGTCGAGGCCCGCGAGAAACTCGTGGGCCTCGATATTTCAGGAGAAGAATGATGCCGTACCAGGAGCTGCGCGAAGGCCTGACGTTCGACGACGTTCTCTTACTCCCGCAATATTCCGATCTTTTGCCGTCGAGCTGTGACGTTGCAACTCTGATGACCCCGCGGATCAAGCTGCGGATCCCCCTGCTTTCCAGCCCGATGGATACCGTGACCGAGTCGCGAGTCGCGATTGCGATCGCGCAACTCGGCGGAATGGGCTTCATCCACCGCAATTTGCCCATCGAACGACAAGCGGCCGAAGTCGCGGCGGTGAAGAAGTTTGAGAGCGGGATGGTTGCCGACCCCGTGACCGTGCATCCCGATCAACCAATCGGCGATGCGCTGGCGGTGATGCAGCGGTACGGAATTTCGGGTCTGCCGGTAGTGTCGAATGAGCGGCTGGTCGGCATCTTGACCAATCGCGATCTGCGCTTCGAGCGGCGGCTTGACCGGCAAGTGCGCGAGGTAATGACCACCAAGGTTGTTTCCGCGCGACCCGGAATCAGTCTCGATCAGGCCAAAGAAATCCTGCAAGCTCATCGGATTGAGAAACTGCCGCTGGTGGACGACTATGATCGCCTGCGCGGATTGATCACCGTCAAGGATATGGATAAAGCCACGCGCCATCCGTATTCAAGCAAAGATGCGATGGGTCGCTTGCGAGTCGGTGCGGCGATTGGAGTAGGACCGGAGCGCGGCGAGCGCACCGCAGCGCTGTGCCGAGCTGGCGTCGATGCGCTCTGCATAGATACGGCACACGGGCACTCACGCAACGTTATTGATGCGGTGATTGCGACTAAGAGCGAGTTTCCGCAGGTCGAGGTGATCGCGGGCAGCATCGCGACGGCTGAAGGGGCGAAGGCGCTGATCGACGCGGGTGCAGACGCGCTGCGAGTCGGCATGGGACCCGGTTCAATCTGCACTACACGCATGGTCGCCGGAGTGGGCGTGCCGCAAATTACGGCGATCCTGGACTGCGTGGCGATGGCGGAGCCGCGCGGCGTTCCGCTGATCGCGGACGGTGGAATCCGCTTTTCAGGAGATATTACGAAGGCGCTCGCCGCGGGCGCATCAACCGTGATGATCGGTTCACTCTTCGCCGGAACGGAAGAAAGTCCGGGCGAGACAATTCTTTATCAGGGACGCACCTACAAGCTTTACCGCGGGATGGGTTCGCTGGGTGCAATGACCGAGCGGATGCGCGATCGTTATGGTCAGAGCGACGTAGCTGAAAACAAGCTCGTGCCGGAAGGAATCGAAGGCCGCGTACCTCATCGCGGTGCGCTGGCGACGAATATCGAGCAGTTAGTTGGCGGTCTGCAAGCGGGCATGGGCTATGTGGGGGCGGAGAATTTGGCGACTTTGCGTCGTCGTGCAAGATTCATTCGCGTGAGCGATGCGGGTCAGCGCGAGAGTCACGTTCATGACGTGATTGTCACGAAAGAGGCTCCGAATTATCGCCCGTAAAGTTCGCAACGCTTAGCCGACTCCGCACGACCATAATTTTTCGTCGTGCTCAGCGATCGTATCGAAACTCAACATACGCCGTGGCACAATCAAGCGGCGATGAGAAGGGCAAAGAGGTTGCGGGTTGGTGTGCTGTTCGGTGGCCGCTCCGGTGAGCACGAGATTTCCTTGCGCTCCGCCCAGACGGTGATGTCCGCGATGGATCCGGCGCGCTACGAAGTCGTGCCAATCGGAATCGCGCGCGACGGTAAATGGTTTCTTCCCAATAATACGTCTGAATTATTGCGGTTCGCGGGACCAAAACTCCGCGCGTTGGGTAACAGCGGAATGCCGGTGAGCCTGCCGCCGAATCCCAGTCGTCAGTTGATCTCGATGAGCATCTCGAACGGCGCTCGATCGCGCGAGAGACTATCGTTACCGGGGCCACTCGACGTGGTCTTTCCGGCGCTGCATGGAACAAATGGGGAAGACGGCACAATACAGGGATTACTCGAATTGGCCGGTATCCCATACGTCGGTGCAGGCGTGCTGGGTTCCGCGATCGGGATGGACAAGGACGCGCAGAAACGATTGATGCGCGAGACAGGTATTCCGGTGGTCCGCTATTTCGCGCTGACTCGGAGTCAAGCATCGGAGGACCCGAAGCTGGCAAGCCGTCTCGCAGCGCAGCTCGGATATCCGGTTTTTGTAAAGCCCAACGCGCTTGGTTCGTCGATTGGGATCAAGAGAGTGACCAATCGTCGTGGATTGGCCGCGGCGCTCGATAATGCCTTTCAATACGATCGCAAGCTTTTGATCGAAGCTTCATGTGCCGGGCGCGAATTTGAATGTGCAGTACTCGGCAATGACCATCCGGAGGCCTCGGTTCCGGGCGAGATTGTGGTGAAAGGACGCCACGCCTTCTATG
This sequence comes from uncultured Pseudomonadota bacterium, assembly GCA_963795945.1. Taxonomy (GTDB): domain Bacteria; phylum Desulfobacterota; class Binatia; order Binatales; family Binataceae; genus JAJPHI01. The sequence continues at coordinate 628,037 of CAWCJN010000004.1, read as the reverse complement.
ATTACGCGTCGAAGTACCTCGATTCTGAAGGATCGGAGGTCAGGATTCCGGCTGACCTGCCTTTGAATATCGTACAGAAAATTCGCGATATATCGGTGGAAGCTTTTAGAACCTTGTCGTTGCGCGGCATGGCGCGGGTTGATTTTCTCGCGCGCGATGATCTGAACGAGCTTTACGTCAATGAGATCAACACGATTCCGGGTTTCACCTCGATTAGTATGTATCCAAAGATGTGGGAAGCGAGCGGCCTGCCGCTGCCACAATTGATCGACAGACTAATCGAATTGGCAATCGAGGAGTATCGGGAACGCGCGAAATTACAGTACAGTTATTTGCCGCACGAACAGTGATTAAGCCGTGGTCGAGCGGATAAAATTGAATGAAAGATTTACTCATCGCAACGACTAATCCGGCCAAGCTCGCCGAATACCAACTGCTACTAAGTGGTTTCGCTCTGCGACCGATTTCGCTGCGTCAGGCCGGAATCGAGCACGAGGCGCCGGAAGATAGCTCAAGTTTTATCGAGAATGCGCGGAGCAAAGCAGCTTTCTATTTCGCCGCAGCGAATATCCCCACCCTGGCTGACGATGGCGGGCTTGAAGTGGATGCACTCGACGGCGCACCCGGCATCAGGTCCCATCGATGGTTGGGTATTGCAAATCCCGACGATCACATGCTCGCCGAAGAGGTGATTCGGCAGATGAAGGACGTTCCGGAGGCGCGTCGCACCGCGCGGATTCGCGCTGCTGCGGCGCTGCTATGGCGCGAAGATGGGATCCTCCACGAGGCCACCGCGGAAGCCGCACTGGAAGGATTGATTGCAGATCAGTGCTACCCGGAAGTGCGCAAGGGATTTCCCTATCGTTCAGTGCTATGGCTGTCCGACCGCAAAAAGTACCTCGCTGAATTGAACGACGAGGAGGCCGCAAAACTTAGCCAGCGCCGCAAAGCGATCGAGCAGCTGTCTTCGGAGTTGACGCGTATCGCCGGTGGATAAAACCTCGAAGCTTCGAATTGTCACGACCGGATTAGCCGCGACTTATCCAATGGGCGGGGTATTTTGGGATTACTTACAATATGCACTTGGATTTGCGCGCCTCGGCCACGACGTACTGTATCTCGAAGACAGCGGCAAATGGTGTTACGACTTGGCGCAAGAGACGTTTGTCGAGTCGGGCGCCACTAACGCCGAATGGTTTACGCGTGAGGTGCGGAAACTTGATAATGCGTTAGCCGAGCGATGGTTCTTTCGCGATCCGCGAGGTCAATCGTGGGGATGGAGTTGGAATCGTGTCGTCGAGTTCTGCCGTGACGCCGATCTCTTCGTCCATATCTCAGCCTCATGTGAGATGCGCGATGAATACTATTCCGCGCGACGACTCGCGTTTATCGACAGTGATCCGATGTTCACTCAAGCGAGCATCCCGGATTATACCGCCGGACGACTCGACGCCGATGCATTAGCCCGCAAGCGCGTCGAAGCGATGCGCGCGCACGACGTTCATTTCACGTTCGGAGAGAATATAGGCGCGCCGGAGTGCCGAATTCCGCGAGCGCTCTTCAACTGGCTGCCTACGCGTCAGCCGATCGTAACTCAATGCTTTGCTGAACCCGCACTGGAAGTCGCGGTTGCGGATCGCCGTCCTGTCTTGACGACAATTATGTCCTGGGAACCAGCCGAAAAGGGTCCGACTGTCGATGGCATCACCTATGCGGGCAAGAGCAAAGAAATGCTGCGATTCATGGATCTGCCCGCGATTTCAAAGTTGCCGCTTGAAATTGCAATTAGCGGGAAAGCTCCGCGTGATCAGTTGCGCGCGAACGGCTGGCGTCTGATCGAAGCGCCGGAGGTCTCCGGGAATCCATGGAGTTATCGCGATTACCTCGCGCATTCGCTCGGCGAATGGAGCGTCGCGAAGAATGCCTACGTCGAGAGCCGTAGCGGATGGTTCTCGTGCCGGAGCGCCTGCTACCTGGCATTGGGCGTACCAGTAATTGTGCAGGATACCGGCTTCGGATGTGCGATTCCCACCGGCGAAGGAGTTCTGAGTTTCTCGAATCTTGACGAGGCGCGCTCTGCGATCGAGAACGTGGCGATTGCCCCGGAGCGTCATGCTCGTGTCGCATGTCAAATCGCGCACGAGTATTTCGATTCGGATCATGTACTCTCAAGCTTAATCGAGCGCGCTTTCGCTGAATCTGACAAAGCACAAAGCGCAAGCCCGGAGTGATTATTAGCGCTCACTTGTGTTTGAGCAGTGGACCCCGGAACATGATCCCATTGTCTATCAGCTCGCGGATGCCGTCGGTGGTCGCGATTTCCGGTTGCCATCCGAGCACCTCGTGAGCGAGCGAGATTTCAGCGAGGGTATCGCGCGCATCGGCGGGGCGCTGCTCGAGATGAATCACCGGTCCGCCGATTAGAGCTGCGACTTGATTCACGCTGAGACTCTGTCCGCGACCGATATTGATCGCGCGGCCGTCAGCGATCGCACAATCCATCGCGAGCAGATTGGCACGCACGATATCGCGCACATGCGTGAAGTCGCGAGTCTGCGCGCCGTCACCATGAATCGTCAACGACTGTTGACGGCGGCGCTGCTCGAGAAAGACTGCAATGACGGTTATGTAAGCGCCCTCGGTCGCCATGCGGGGACCATAGACATTGAAATAGCGCAGGATAAGGGTCTCCATCCCGTACAATCGATGGAACATCCTCGCGTACTGTTCGCCGGTGAGCTTTTGCAACGCGTACGGATTGAGGGGATTGGGTGTCATTGATTCGCGCAGCGGCATCGCAGTTTGATTGCCGTAAACCGATGACGAACCCGAATAGATCACCCGTCGCACGCCGGCCTCGCGCGCAGCAAGCAATACGTTCAAAGTGCCGACAACGTTCGTCAGATGCGCTTCCAACGGATGCTCGATCGAGAACATCACGCGTGGCCGCGCCGCGGTATGGAAAACGCAATCAACCCTATCGAAGGCTGGTCTAATTGCAGCGGCATCCCCGATATCAGCCTCGATCAGTTCGGCGGCCGGATTGAGATAACTACGTTGACCGGTGATAAAATTGTCCAGCACTCGTACGCGCAATCCGCGCGCGAGCAGTGAATCCACTAGATGCGATCCGATAAAACCCGCGCCGCCCGTTACAAGCGCGATCCGTCCGGCAGCACCCGATATATTCTGAACCATCGAGCAGCTATGTTATCCGGCGAGTCGGCCACGCGAAACTGATCAGATTTTGCCGCCAATATGGGGCTCAAGTAGTGGGCGCGCCGCTCGAATTAGGGCTCGACTTCGGGTTTCGACCAGCCGTCCTGGTGCGGTGCGAACGATAGTATCTCGACACGGAGATTCTGGAATCGCCAGCCCGACGGCGTTCTTACGTAATCGTCGTGATAGTTCGCGATCAGCCACATCGCCGACGCTCCGTGCTTGCCCTCCAGCGTGCACGGCTGTAGCAGCTTCCACTCGCCGGTGGCGTGATCGCCGTCAATTTTGATAATCGGATTCATCACCTGATGGGCGGCGAAGCTCAACGTCTTGGGCGCGCCCTCGAAGAACTTGCGAATAGCCTCGCGCCCTTCGCATCGACCGAACTTGCCGCCGTCCCATACCGCATTCTCGACAAACAAACTCGCGATTCCGTCCGGGTTATAGCTGTCGTCGCAGTAGGCGCAGTACTGATGCTTGAGGATTTTGATTGCTTCCAAATCTTCGAGCAGTTGGATCTTGCGCGCCAATTCAGCGATGTCCATAAAATTTTCCGTCGCTCCTCGATCCTGCTGAGCATTTACTGATCAATAAGGTGCGCTGCACAGAACTCTCTGTTCTTCGAGGCGTGCGATCTCGGCGTCGGAGTAGTTCAGATAAGAAGACAGCACCTGCCGGTTGTGCTCCCCGAGCAGCGGAGCTTCCAGTTCAAGCGATTCCGGAAACCCTGAAAAACGCATCGGCACGCCCGGGATCTGAAAGTCACCGAGGAGCCGATCGTGAATGGTCCGGACCGCTCCGCGTTCTTGCAGATGCGGATGCGCCATCGCTTCCTCGACCGTTAAGATGGGCGCGTGCGGGATGTGAGCCTCGCGCAAGCTTGCGATTGCCGCATCTCTGTCCGGCAACGCCATCAGCCAATCATTGATCGCTCCGTTGACCAGCGCGCGATTCGCCACGCGATCGGTGTTATCGAGGCAGCGCTGATCTTCGCTCAGTTCGGGGCGACCGATCACGCGGCAGAGGCTTGCCCAATGATTGTTCTGAAAGGCGAAAATCCAGAGCGATCCGTTTTTGGTCTTGAATATTCCGGCAGGCGACAGCGCGCTGATATGGTTTCCTATTCGCCGCACCCGTTCCTTGCCGTGGCTGGCCGTCACCAGTTCGACCGCCATGTCCTGATAATGGAAATAAGTATCGAGTAGGGAGATATCGAGATGCTGTCCCTCGCCGGTGCGCTCACGATGCAACAGCGCAGTCATAATCGCGCCGTATGCATGGACGCCAGTCGAAACATCGCCGATCGCGAGCGCCGGCGGATAGTAATCGCCGCCTTCCTCGCCGCTGAGCGAAGTCACGCCGGCATACGCCTGGCCGATAAAGTCGTAACCCGGATTCGTCGCGAGCGGGCCGGTTTGACCGAAAGTTGAGACCGAGCACATTATGATTTTCGGATTCAGGCGCCGTACAGTTTCATAATCAAAACCCATGCGACTGATTACGCTGGGCGCATAATTCTGCGTCAGTACATCGACTTTCGGAATCAGCTCACGGACGATTGCTTTGGCGGCGGGCGTTTTCATATCGAGACAGAAACTCAGCTTACCGCGATTCTGCTGCACGTAGTATGCGCTGCGCTTGTCTTTGATATAAGGAAAATTGCGCGCAAGATCGCCGCCGGGTGCAAGTTCAACCTTGATAATCTCCGCCCCCATCTCCGCCATCAATTTCGTAATGGTCGGACCGGCGACGTATTGAGTAAAATCCAGAACCTTGTAGCCGGCCAGCATGTGCGTCGAAGCGTTCATCATCTACTCCAATTCCTCCTCGCAAAAGCGCAATCGCTGCGAAGCCATGATCGTTCTTCAGCTCTGCGCGAGGGTACATCCGCTCGAAGCAAAAGTGCAAAGCATGGCGCTCGAAGCGGCGGTTTTGCACCGCGCTAAATTGGCTTCGCCGCGAGAATCAGAACAATACTGATTAGATTCCGCCCGTGATGATCTCCCACAGTGAACGGTCCTTATTCCCAAGCCCAAGGACCATCTCACCGAGGCGGCGCGACCAAAATGCCGACGATCCGAATTCGCCGCGCCATGCCTGAATCCGGCGGGTATAGCGCTGCAACTGGTACTCGCGCGTATAACCAATCGCGCCATGTACCTGATGAGCGGTGCGCGCGACCATCCCGGCGGCATCACTGGCGCGCGCCTTGGCGACTGCGCCGGCGAATAGCTCGCTCTGCCCCGCAGTAATCGCGAGATAGGCTTGCTGCGCGGCGACTCGCGCCGAGGCGACTTCACTTGCTGCCGCTGCAAGTTGATGCTGAATTGCCTGAAAATTTCCGATCGGCCGTCCAAACTGATTGCGCTGAGTGGCGTATTCGACGGTGATTTCCAAGGCTCGCGCGGCCGCCGCGCTCAACTGAACGGCGCGAGCCGCTGCACTTCGAGCCAGCATCAGCTCGCGTTCGATCTGACGCCCGGCGAAGAGCGGTTGAGCATTCATGAAGACCAGCGTATCGCGCGGCTCGCCGGCGAAATTCGATCCGTGTGTTAGGTCAGCGGACTTCGCATCGAGCAGCGTCAGGCGTCCGTTCGCGAGCGCGACGACCGCCTTTACGTCGCGTCCCCAGGGCACTCGCTCAAGCCTTCCACTCACGCGTTCAGCTTGGATAGTCAGTTCCTCGCCAGCGACGAATGGTGCAATTGACAGCGGCCCTGAGGGCGCCTCGAACCCTTGCTGCGCAAGGAACCAGCCCGCCAGTGCGGTTTCGACCAGCGGCAATGGCAGCGCAGTCATCGCTGCGGCGCGGATAATCGCAGCCTCGATTTCGAGAGTATCCTTAGCGTTATCGCCACCAGCGATCAGGGTGGGCTGTAAGAGACCCTGCTCTTCGAGCCGCGCCCATAGCGTCGGCAGCCATGAGCCTTGCTCGGCTGCCTCGATTAATTCCGGCGTCAGCGCATCAGCGATCGTGCGATGCGCGGTGTCTTCAATCAGCGCGATCTCGCTCATCAGCGCAACCCCAGATCGCGCGCGATGATGCCGCGCAAGATTTCGCGAGTACCCCCGCGAATCGAAAAAGACGGTGCGTGCAGGACCGCTTCGGCCAGCAATCGCGCGAAGCGGTCATTGGAGGTCGGATCAGCTTGCATCTCGACCTGCTCCAAGAGCTCCTCACCAATGTCCTGCTCGACCAGCGACCCCATCTCTTTGACCAGCGACGCCTCAAAAACTGGCGATTCGCCGCGTCCGAGCTGCCCTGCGATCGACATCGACATCCCGCGTAGAGGCGCCAATCGCGCGACAAATGAGCCGATCAATGCGGCGCGCTCCGGTGTCGGTTCACGTCGCGCACGCTCGACAAAAGCCTCCAGCAACACAAACGACGAGAGGAAACGCTCGGGACCGGAGCGTTCAAACGCCAATTCGCTGAGCACCTGGGTCCAGCCGGCGCCTTCATTGCCGACCAGCGCGTCAGCCGGGACCTGCACATCCTCGAAAAGGACCTCATTGAAATCATGCGCGCCCGCCATATTCACGATCGGGCGAATCGAGATGCCGGGCGAATCGAGTGGGACCACTAATTGACTCAAACCCTGTTGCCGTCCGGCGGGATCGCCGGTACGACAGAGCATCAGGACAAAGTGAGATAAGTGGGCGTTTGAGGTCCAGATTTTACGCCCATTGATTATCCATTTATCGCCGGTTCGGGTCGCGCGAGTCCTCACGCTGGCTAGATCAGAGCCGGTCTCTGGTTCGCTCATGCCAATCGCGAAATAGCACTCGCCCCGCGCAATTGATGGTAGAAAACGCCGCCGCTGCTCTTCGGTGCCGAAGCGCAACAATTGCGGACCCATCTGCCGCTCGGCAATCCAGTGAGCGGCAGATGGCGCGCCCGCGGCGAGTAGTTCTTCAACCACCACGTAACGTTCAAGCGAGCTGCGCTCGCCGCCACCATAGCGCTTCGGCCAAGTCATCCCGAGCCAGCCGGCATGACCCAGACGTCGGCTGAATTCCGCATCGAAGTGCGTCCAACAATCGGCGTGAGGCTCGGCTGTAGCTGGATCGGCAGCCAAAAATTCCCGGATAGCGGCGCGCGTCCGCTCCATTTCGGGATGAGAAGTGCGCGCGTCGAAATGGGGCGATTTCATCAGTTCATTTCCCTTTCTGTTATAGATGCAAGGGGCGCGTGGTCATTTTCACCGAAGATGGATTAGCGCGCCACGCTTCCGGCTGAACGTCGATATAGAGTTCGAGCTCGTTGCCGTCCGGGTCTTGAATATAAAGACTGTGCGTGACGCCATGATCAGACATTCCAACGATTGGCACGCCGGCGAGCCGCACCTGTTCGAGCGCCGCCCGCAATTCATCGTCGGTTTCGCCGACCTTCATGCCGAAGTGATACATCCCGACGCGCGGGCTGGTAGGAATAGCCGCCGCGTCGCGATCAACCTGAATCAGCAGCAATTCATGATGGGTTCGTCCTGAAGAATACGCGGAAACCGAATCGCCGTACTTCGCCACTTCAATCCATCCGAGCAATTCGCCGTAAAAACGGCGGGACGCGGCAAGGTCTCGAACGTAGAGCATTACATGGCCGAGTTCTTTAACTTGCATAACTAATCTCGCTTCAAGCGGGTTCGAGGCCAGCGACTTCCGCCATTAAATCGATCGCCTGATCCTGACCGGTACGGACGATCAACGAAGTCGCTCCTGAATTCTCCCATGCGCGATAACGCGCGCGGATGCGATCGGGAGGTCCGACCAATGCGCGCAGATCGCACAACTCGTCCGGCACTGCGGCAATCGCTTCCTCTTTGCGGCCCGCGAGATATAGCTCCTGAATTCGCGCGGCAGCCTCCGGAAAGCCCTGTTGAATCATCAGATCGTTATGAAAATTCTTGCTCCGCGCACCCATCCCGCCCGCATACAGTGCAATATCAGGTTTCATCCGGTTGAGCGCGGTCTGCACGTCACGATCGATTACGACGGGCAGCATCGGACAAATCTCGAAATTCTTGAGCGACTTGCCATTGCCTGCGCGCTGAAAGCCGGTTTCTAGCCATGGGCGGTAGCGGTCGAAAGTTCCGGGAACCAGTCCGAGCGGTAACCAGCCATCGCATAACTCGGCGCATAACCTGACGATCGATTCGTTCTCCGCACCGAGCATGATCGGAATCTTCGGATTCATATGAAGGATCGATTTGAGCGGCTTGCCGAGTCCGCTCGATCCGGCGCCCTTGTAGGGCAGCGAAATCTCTTTTCCGGAGTAGGACACCGGCGCTTCGCGAAGCAGAATCTTTCGCATGATGTTCACGTAGTCGCGCAAGCGATAATACGGACGTCCCCACGGTTCGCCGTACCATCCCTCGACAATCTGCGGACCTGAGACTCCAAGACCCGCGATAAATCGATTCCCGCCCGCGAGCGCATCGACCGTCGCCGCGCACATCGCCGCATTAGCCGCCGTACGCGCCGCGAGCTGCATCACTCCCGTGCCTAACCGGATATGCTTGGTGACCGCCGCGAGATAGGCGAGTGGACTGACCGCGTCCGAGCCGTAGCTCTCAGCAGTCCAGACAGCATCGTAGCCGAGTTTCTCCGCTCGGATGATTCGCTCGACCGGAAGTCGCAGCTCTGCACCCGAATAGCCGATAGTAAGCGCCAGTTTCATGAATTCTTATCCTCTACTGAGTGGCTATGAAATAGCACTGCGAAGCTCATCGATGCACGCAAGATGAGTATCGCCATTGGCAGTTTGTCCTTCGCTGAGAAAATTCTACACAGTTATGTAAATCTTGCTCAGATTGGTCCATAATGTTCGTTACCATGTCAAACTCGATTTAGGCATTGGTGTTGCTAAGTACGCTTTCCACTATTGAGTTCAGAAAGGTGCGTTGATGGCGAATGATACACGGATTCTGGTTGCTGAAGATGACGTCTCCACCCATCAGGAGTGGCGCGAGTCGCTCGCCGCTTGGGGGTTCCAGGGCGAAGTCGCCGAGGATGGCGAGCGGGCATTTGAACTGATCAGTAGTTTTCGTCCGCACATTCTAATCGCGGACTTGCGAATGCCACGTAAGAACGGCCTCGAACTGTTGCGCGATGTACGCGGGATGGGCATTCGCTTGCCGGTCTTGATGATCTCCGGCCAAGGCGAGATTCCAGACGCGGTCGAAGCGATCAAACTTGGGGCTTTGGACTATCTCCGCAAGCCGGTTGATCCACCCCATCTGCGCCAGATCCTGAAGAACCTTGCTGAGAACGTTCAAATGCGCGAAGAGAATCAGGCGCTTCGGCGCAGACTGGCGAGCGTGGGCGAACTGGGACCTCTGTTCGGACAATCGCTCGCGATGCGCCGGGTGATCACATCTATCGAACGGCTCGCCCAATCGTCGGCTTCCGTCGTAATCACCGGAGAGAGCGGGACGGGCAAAGAATTAGTTGCGCGTACGATCCATGAATTGTCGCCCCGGCGTGGTGCGGCTTACGTTCCGGTGAACTGTGCCGCGATCCCGGAAACCCTGATGGAAAGTGAACTGTTCGGTCATGAGCGGGGAGCCTTTACCGGCGCTGATCGGCGGCGCGAAGGATGTTTCGAGCTGGCGAATGGCGGGACGCTGCTGCTCGACGAGTTGACTGAGATGAAGGTCGAATTGCAGGCCAAATTGCTGCGCGTAATTGAGGATCAAAAGCTCCGCCGTCTCGGTGGAACGGCGGAATTGCCGCTCGACGTGCGCGTGCTCGCCGCTTCCAACCGCGATATCGAACAGGCAGTGCGCGACAACAAGTTGCGCGCCGACTTATACTATCGACTCAACGTTTTTACGCTCCAATTACCGCCGCTCCGTGAGCGGGCCGAAGATCTGCCGCAACTGGTGCGGATGTTTCTTACGCATTACGCGGAACAGAATAAGAAGGAAGTCGATCGGGTTGATGACGAAGTATTGGACGCCCTGCGCGCCCATCCATGGCCTGGCAACGTGCGCCAACTACGCAATGTGATCGAACGCGCGCTAATCGTCTGCGAAGGCCGCGTAATCCGGAAGAACGATTTGCCGCAAGATTTCCGCATCGCCAATCCGCGCGAGGAGGGCTTCATCAAGATCCAGCTCGGCTCGACGCTCGACGACGTTGAAAAAGAAATGATCATGCGCACGCTCGAGTTTACAGGCGGCAACAAGACGCGCGCCGCCGAGGTCCTCGGTGTAAGCGCAAAGACCTTGTACAACAAGCTGGAACGCTTCAACCAGCCCATCTGATCGGTATCTGGCTCTAGGCCGGTACCAGCCCAATTATCCCGAAACCTATTGACGAGACTCGTCCGGTAGTGGACAAGTCGCGCAAATTGTTCGAGTCTGCGGCATGAATCAAACCGAGCGCCGCGGATGGTTCATGGTGGCAGGCCTCTTTGTGGTTCTGCTGCTAGTCTTCGGCGGCGGTTACAATACTGTTCCAGTTTTTCTTCCGGCTCTGCTTAGAGCTTTCCCGAGTTGGACTCATCAGCAGGTTTCGATACTGCCGAGCGTGCTCGCATTATCTGTGGGGACTTTCATACTGCCGGTCGGATGGCTGATCGATCGGGTCGAGGCTGGTCGAATCATGGTCGTCGGCGCACTTGCAGCAGGCTTATCCTTTCTGATCGCCAGCGAAGCCAACGGGCTGAACGCGTTAATCGCCGCCTATCTCATCCTGGGTTTCGGAATCGCCGCGGGCACCGTGCTGCCCGCTTCATTGGTGATCGCGAACTGGTTCGGTGCTCGACGCGGTATAGCTATGGGCATTGCCAATGCCGGTTCGACGACCGGCGGCATGGTGATGACGCTGGCAGCCGGTTATGTCCTTCGACAATGGAACTGGCGCGCCGCTTACTTTGCGATCGGAATCGGTATGCTCGTCGTGGCGATACCGATAATCGTGCTCACCGTGCGCACTCGGCCGCTGGATGGCGTCAAGCTGACGGTCGCAGAGAGTGCTCATCGGCTTAAAGGCCTTGGGCTGCGGCAGGCGCTACGTGCACGCTCGTTTTGGATGATCGCGGGGGCGAATTTCTGCTTTGCTTTCTCCGCAACCGGCACCGCGATCCATCTCGTCACGCATCTCGAGGGGATTGGCTACAGTCGAGCCAATGCTGCGTTAGTGATGAGTCTGGTGTTCGGCTTTGCCGCGCTCGGCAAAGTCGTGATGGGCTTGCTGGCTGATCGGATAACTGCCCGGAAAACGCTGGCGCTCGATTTTGCCGTTCAGGCAATTGGTGTCGCACTGATCTTCTACATCGCGCATCCCGCCACGATCGGCATCTTTATTCTACTCTATGGAGTTTCGGTCGCTGCGCCGCTGATGCTCTTGCCGCTCTTGACTGCCGAGTCGCTCGGCTTGCGACGGTTCGGGCTGCTTTCTGGTCTGGCCGGTTTGGCGCAGACCTTTGGCGCTGCGATTGGGCCGTTGGTCTCGGGTCGGATTTACGATCTAACCGGCAGTTACTCACCGGCCTTCGAGCTATTCATCGCTATCAACTTGATCGGCGCCGTGGCGGCTTTGGCTTGCAGAGCTTATGCGGAAGAACCTGCTATGCCAGTCCCGCTTAGCGCGTCCGCTTCGGCCTGACCGGCTGCCTGCGGCACTTCGATTTTGCTGATCAGACCGCAATGATAAACTTTGCGGGCTATTTGTTTGCTCCGCCCTGATAGAGTTGCCTACGAGGTTACGTCCTAGATTTTCCTAACTGATCGCTATGGCTAGTTTTCCCGCATACGGCGGTCCGCGCCGACTGGACGCTGCATCAGATTCGGCAAAGGCGGCTTCGGCATGGCGTCCGCTAACTCAATCTTTGTTTCTTGCGATTTGGATTGCCGCACTGGCCTCGAATGTCGGCACCTGGATGCAAAACGTCGGGGCCGCATGGCTGATGACCTCGTTGTCATCCTCGGCATTGATGGTTGCGCTGATTCAGACCGCCTCGAGTCTGCCAATTTTCCTGCTGGCGCTCCCAGCCGGCGCCTTGGCCGACGTTGTGGATCGTCGTCGCCTGTTGCTGTTCTCGCAAGCCTGGATGCTGCTTGCAGCCGCGCTGCTCGGAATCCTGACCCTCACCGGCACCGCCACTCCGATTGCCCTACTGATTTTGAGCTTCGCGCTCGGTATCGGAGCGGCCCTTAACGCGCCAGCCTGGCAAGCGATTGTGCCCGAAGTCGTTCCGCGCGAGGACCTGGCTAATGCAATCGCGCTCAACGGCATCAATTTCAATCTCGCACGGGCGGTTGGACCCGCGCTTGGCGGATTGGTGATTTCGCTAATCAGCGTCGGCGCGACCTTTCTGCTCAACGCCTTGTCGTTTCTCGGTGTGATGATCGTGCTGTACTGGTGGAAACGTCAGCACAATCCCGGGCTGTTGCCCGCGGAGCGCGTACTCGGTGCGATGCGCGCCGGACTCCGTTACGTTCGTCACGCGCCCCCGCTGCGCGCAGTATTGGCCCGAACCGCAGCTTTTATCATCGGCGGCAGCGCAATGTGGGCGGTTTTGCCATTGATCGCACGATATCAGCTGAAGATGGAGGCATCTGGCTATGGCATCCTTCTGGGATGCTTTGGCGCAGGAGCCGTCGCTGGAGGTGCTTACCTACCCAAACTGAGCGGCCGCTTTTCGAACGACGCTATCGTGGCCGGTGCGTCAGGAATTTTTGCACTGGTTACTGCCGAACTTGCGATCGTGCATAGCCATCCACTTGCCTATCTCGCGATGGCGCTCGGCGGAGCCGCCTGGGTTATGGCGATGGCCGAAATCAATGTCGCGGCGCAACTCGCAGTTCCACTATGGGTACAGGGACGCGCGCTCTCCTGCTACCAAATTGTCGTACAGGGCGGGATGGCCCTGGGCGCGCTACTATGGGGCGCAGTCGCACAACGATGGAGCATATGCAGTGCACTGATCATTGCGGCGATCTCTCTAGTCGGTGGAATTTTTTCGATGTTACGTTACCGGCTCGCAGCGGTTCGCGACATGGTGCTTGATCCGCTTCCCGCTCGGCCCGCGCCTACGCCCGAAGCAACTATCTCTAACGAAAGCGGTCCAGTGCTGGTCACAATAGAATATGCAATTGACCCAGCGCACGCGCTTGAATTCGAGGAGGCAATGCTCGGTTTGCGCACGCTCCGGCTACGCGATGGTGCAGTTTCATGGGGACTTTTTTTCGATATTACCCGCTTGAATCGGTATGTCGAGTATTTCGTGGTCGATAGCTGGATCGAGCATCTACGACAGCACGGCCGCGCCACAGTGGCCGATTCGTATATCCAAGACCGAGTCCGTAAATTCCAGCGTGATGATCAGCCACTGATCGTTTCCCATCAGCTTGCGGCTCAATCGCTACGCCGTCATTAATCGACGAAGCTTGCTCAGAACTTATTTCTTCCACGATGGCCTCAGGTGTTTCGCGTTCCCAACCCGCGTGCTTGATTCTGAGCACAACCAGCAACGTTTTCGCGATGATTGCAAAATCCCGGATGATCGAGCCATCGCGGATATATTCTATGTTGAGCCTGATGCGTTGTTCGTAGTCGCCGATCAAGCTTCTTCCATTGACTTGCCAAAGACCGGTCAATCCCGGTCGAACCGACAGGATCAGAGGCGCGAAAGCACCGAACTTCTCAACTTCATTAGGAACCACTGGACGCGGACCAACCAGGCTCATCTCGCCACGGAGGACATTGAACAGTTGCGGTAATTCATCGAGGCTCGACGCGCGCAGAAAACGTCCTAGCCGGGCAATTCGAACATCTTCCGATAGCGGGAGCTTGTAATTGTTCTTAATGTATTCGCGATACAACTCGGGGTTTGAGGTCAAAGCGGCCTCGGCATCACACCGCATCGTCCTGAACTTGAAAAGCGTAAACAGCTTGCCGGCCCGTCCGACGCGCTTCTGTCGAAAAAGCACCGGGCTACCATTGATCATTCGGAGCAACCCCATTAAAGCGATCAGTATTGGACTTAAGAGCATTATCAATACGAATGATCCGATTACATCAATGACACGCTTGGCTTTACACGCTAATGGTGTAAACCCTGTTCCTCCGACCGTCAGCAATGGCAGCCCGGCCAACTTGGATAATCGGCAGTTATATAAACTCAAATCAATTAGAGCTGGAGCAAAAATAATCGATTTGTTTCGACAGAGTAATTGATTTACGAGGTAGTCCAGCGAGGAAGCGCATGAGAGAGACTCGGCGATGTAAATTTCATCGAATTGTCGCCCAGCGGGGTCAAGTAATTGCTTTTCACTCGCGATCGATTCAACAATCGATTCGATGCTCACCCGCTGAACCGAAATCGATTCGTCAGATGTTTTAACCAGCAGTTGAACCAGACCATCGGCTTGCGGAGAATCGCCGATTACGCCGATTTGTTTTCCTTTTACGACAGCGTCGGTGCGATGGAGCCATCGATTTCCAAATGGGGCTAAACGGCTGATACCCCAAGTAGCCAGGCCTCCGGCCAGGGATCCCGTCCAGATCATAGATTTGCAACCTTTGCGGGAATTTGATCTTCACTCGTAGATCTCGCTTCCCCTGAGGTCGCCCCCCTTTGTCAGTTATCGCAGTGCAATAAATCAGTTCTTTATTGTTGCTTAGGCTCTTGTTTGTAAATTAATTAATCAAATGAGGCCGATATTGTCCGAATGAAGTTTCAACAGATATTAACTAATTCCAAAGCTGCAACCAAATCATTTAGCGGCATTCTCTGCACCCAAACCGTACACGATGTCGCCCTGTGTTTTCGTTGTTTGCACGTCCAATTCCAGACCGGCAGGGAGCTCAACCAAGCTGCTCGCGATTCCACAATTTTTCCCGCTTTGCCCCGCGATCAGAAGAGTGGAGATTGCTTGGTTGGCGGAACGAACACGCAGAACACTGTCCGAAATTGATGGGCATCGTTGATTCGCGCCAAGTGCAATGATCGGCATTCCCGCTTTTGGTTCGATCGAACCGGACAAATCGAGACCGCTCGCTTTATCTTCCAGCGACAGAAGCTGGTTCAGGTTTTCGACATTTCCTGCGTAGCGCAGTCCGCGTAATCGCCCCCGTGCAACGATCGTAAAGGGTGAATGTCTGTCGCGAAAAGTTGCATTCTCCGCGATGAAGGTCTGTCCGAAATCGAACATTCCGCTGTCGCTGCCTCCCAGATAGATTGCGGGGCCGCCGTAGGTAATTAAGCTCGATTCGCCACTGATAGTCACTGCACTCATTGACTGAGTGCCGGTGGCTAAGGGCGCAAAGCTACTTTGAATTCCAAGCTCATTCTCATTCGAGAAATACAATGGGATATCCGCTTCGATATGCACGTTGTAGCCGCTCCATAACTCAGCGCCATAATTATAAATTCCGATCCGCCCGCTACCATGATTGGCAGACATATCGCTGTACAAATATATATTAACGTTTTGATATCGGTGATTCTGGGCAAATGGGATCGACTTCGATCGTGCCTCGAAGATCGCAATCGTGGAGGCGTTCGGCGCCATCGCCACTATACTCAGTTCACGGAATTCAACATCTTGTGAACCTGAAGTATCGAAGGCCGGCGCCGGTCCTGTCCGGATAATGATCGTCGAACCGTGCGGACCGTGCTGGTCAAATTCACCCAGCTCGTCGCCTGCGAATACCGTTGGCCCAGATCGATTTACACAATTGATCGGACGAGTAATTAGATAGCGCTGCACCGTGCCTCTATAATAGGCGGGAAGATAAACTTGTGCTCCGCTCTCTACTGCTTTCTGAATGGCGGCTGAATCATCACTTACGCCATCCCCTATCGCACCAAATTGATGCACTTCCGCCACTGTACGTGCAGTCCCTCTGCTGAAATCCAGTCCGGGCGTTGGCATCGTAGATGATGGACTCGCCGCATCCGTACAGCAAAGCAAAATGCCAACTAGCGCGGACCAAGCGCCCAACGCCCGCGGATGGCCGGACGCCTTTCTCGCTAGAAGTCGCGACGTTTCAGCCAAATGCTCTCCATCAAGCGAATAGGTTCCAGAGCGGCTTAAGCACTGCGATCATTCAAACACCTCAACGCTGCCTCAGAGACCACCGCTGGCGATATATCGCTCATGCAGTTTTGATAATGGAGATTGAAGCAGTCTGAAGGCGCCTTACGATGATAGACATCGATGCAGGGGCTGCATTCTATTTTTGTAGTATATAGATAGCTGGCGCGTGGTCCTTCTGGCGCCCAGTGCGCCGGATTTGATGCTCCAAATAATCCTAAAGTTCTAATACCCAGCGCTGCGCCTAAATGCATAATACCAGTATCATTGCTAATCAGCAGTCGGCAGCGCCGCAGCAATGCAGTGGTACGTTCAAGTGACTCCAAGGAGGTGGCATTCACGCAAGGTCCCGGATACCTCGTCATAAATTTGTTAGCTAGTTCGGATTCTGGCGGCGTGCCTGTCAAAATTATCGTGAAAGTCGGCAATTCATCTCTCAGCAAGTTAGCCACTTTAACGAAATTCTCTACTGGCCAGCACCGATAGGTCATTCTCTGAGCCGCTCCGAGATGAAGTGCAATCAAGCATCGACATTTCAAGCCCGGCGCCTGCCTTTCGAGCCAATTATCGATCCATCGCTCGACTGAGTTAGTCACCGGCAGCGGAAGCATCGTAGTAGTTGGACCGAGTACCGGGACGATCACATTGCTCAAGCGAACAAAATTATCCCAAAATCTGACTTGATCATTGATTCCTATCGAGTGAGTAAACAGTTTCGCGCGTGGGCTCCCATCTAAACCCTCAAACCCGATTCTGCATTTGATCCCGGTAGCTCGCCCAAATGCCGCAGTCAGCATCGAGTAAGGTTCAAAGTCGATGAGCGCGTCATAGCTGTCATTGCGAATCCGCCAAAGCAGACTGACGACCTGCCGCATCCCACTCTCTCGCGGATGATAGCAATAGGTCTGAAAATCACTTGCACACGACAGCGCCTCCATCGTGGAAGGGCCGCTCAGCACCCCAATCTTCAGTCTTGGATCGTGTTCGCGCAGATGCTCGATCAGCGAACGCACCATAACTGCGTCGCCCAGTCCCGAAAGCTTGATCGCGAGCAGCTTGCGCGGCGCTACATCGAGACTGCTGAGCGGATGGGAAGCAGATGCCCTGATAGCCAGCTTGAGCAGCTTTTCGAGCAGACGCATCCGAGCCGTCATCATGGCCGATCGGCCGGCTTTCATGTCACGTCTCCACGTCCTTCTAGATACCTGCCTGGTGAAACGCTTCAGAGTTCCAGTAGTAATCCTGGGCACTGAGCAGGCGCCGCAAACGAACCGGTAACTTGGAACCGAAACGCCCGATCTTGTAACCCGCCGCGCGGACAAAGCTTTGCGCGATCGCGTACGGAATCAAATGCGGCGCGCGGCAATAAAGCTCGGCGAGTAGTTCCTGTACGAAGCGCCGGTCGCGATCCTCATCTGATTCATCGGCGGCCAGCAAGTCGCGATAAAGCCGGCGCATATAGCCAGTATCGAAATAGCGTCGAAACTCCTGAGTCAGATTGTATCGATGCGAGTGCTTTACCACCGCGTCGGCCACATACGCAATTCGATAACCGCGCCGCAACAATAGTGCTCCGGCCAAAGTATCTTCCGCGGTCAGCACGGAACGAAAGCCGCCAATCTCATCCATTGCTCGATTGGAATACGCCGCACACGTGCTGGAGCAAAAGTAAGTAAAGACGCCATATCGGCCGAGGTCTGCCATCGT
Source organism: uncultured Pseudomonadota bacterium (assembly GCA_963795945.1). Lineage (GTDB taxonomy): Bacteria > Desulfobacterota > Binatia > Binatales > Binataceae > JAJPHI01. The sequence continues at coordinate 610,065 of CAWCJN010000004.1, read as the reverse complement.
TCGTTGATGGCTTTCCGTCGGATAATTGAATTGTCGCGCAAATCCTTCCAGGATCCCGGCGCTGTCGTGAGGAATCTGGCGTGCATACGCAATCCCGACCTTGTCCTGCTTGACCACAGCTACAAGCTTCTTGAGACTTTCCGAATCGAGGAAATACGCGTCGGGCGTCATCATCACAACAATCTCAGTGTTCAAGACGTTTCGCGCCCGCTCTCGCGTTAAACCGTGATTGAACTGAGCGCGCGGAATTACCAGCGTTTCTGCTCCCATCGATCGAGCTAGCTCTGGTGTTCCATCGCCTGAACTGGAATTGACAACCAAAACTCGCTTGGCCACTCCAGACGCGAAGATCGGCGGTAAACAAAATGGCAGGTGATGACGAGCGCAGTGCGTGATGATAGCTATACCGACGCTGGTTTCCAAGTCAGCCTCCAACTCTTACCGACTGTGGTGTCCGGCTGTTAAGCTTCGGCTGTGAGAGCCCGACTAGCGACAGCAGATCAAATTTGCAAAGCCAATACGCGAGTAATAGCGACGCTGAAAAGACAACCAATTCTTTAGCTAGTTGCAAGGTCGCGTTCCCATCCATCACGACCCATAAAACTATCTCCAGATAAACTGCGCGCGATGCTGGTCCCAGTGTTGCGCCGAGTCTTCCAAGCAGTCGCCATCCATAAAGCGTCAGCGCAAACAATCCAGCGCAGCCAATCGCTGCGCCGGCGATGCCATCGACCACGTAAAAGAGTCCGACTAGTGAGGGCGCGATTCCGAAGTAATCTACGTATTTTGGAGAAATGTTAAAAATCTCCATATCTATGTATCCAGTCCAACTCCGCGGACCCCAAAAAGCGTCCCACGCAGCAGATCCGAGGGGATGTACGTGGCGTAAGGCAATTGTCAGCAAAGCCCCCGCTCCAGTCAAACGCAGTACCAGAATCCGATAGAGATAAGTGATCGCGAGGGGCATCTGTCCAAACTCAAGCAATTGTTGCGCGCTGCTGTGTAGTGACGCACCGATACTCATCCCTTGTGTGCGAAAGGTGCGAAAGAATAGGAAGATAGGAAAGAAGGTCAAGCCAATCAGTATCAGCAGGAGGCCGCCCGTAATTTGCTTTCTGCTCGGCTTCTCGCCAGTAATCAAACGCAGGAACATCAAAGTGAACGTCATGCTGACAAAGGTGCCCTTGCTGGTGCGCAAAACCATGTCGGAAAGGGCGAACGTAAGCAGCATCACCACGCCCGCGATGATCCAGTTGCGTCGCTTATTTACGATTGCCCGCTGAATAATCAGAACGATCAGGAGTGGCGCGGTTTCCAGTCGGATGTAGTCCACCAGGCCTTCGAGATGAAACGGCAGCAAATCCCGATCGCCTGATCTAATAAGATTGAACTTGTAGGCCAATGCCGACGACGCCAGCACGATCAGTGCGAATGTGACACCTAGTTGCCACAGTGCGCGATCGTTAGAAGAATTATAGCTTGATCTATTTGGCGACCTGCCCTGACTGGAGCTACGCTTCAAATAGATGATTGAAATCAAACTCGTTGTTAAAAAAGCGCTGGTCGCCGCCAGGTAAGAATCAAAGTAAGCAGCGATGTCGATTTGAGTTATCTTTGTCGGTGCAAAAAAAGCTTCCAGAATCGAGGGATCAAGCACCAGCAGATAAAATTCGATGTAATATGCAAAAATGAAGACCAGCAGAATTACCCAGATCGGCAGACTATCGTCCAACGGCGCGTTCAAGGCAGACAGTGAGAGTCCGCAGGATAATAACGCCAGCAAAGAAAGCGCAAAGTATTGAAATGCGAAGTCCGGCAGAGCTGTATAGGTAAGTGCATATCCTACTGGCCAGACCAGAAGGAAAAGCCATTGAAAGTCTGGAAAACTTACACCATGCCGGGCAGCTGAGGTTGCCGAAACGCTCATTCGCCGGATCCTGCCTGAATGGCCAAGTTGCCATGGTTCAAGGATTCTTCACTTGGAAAATATTTCCAGACGCCAGTCATGCCTTTACGCGTATAAGCACAAGCCGTCGCATGCTGTAAGGGATGGTCTGGCAGACTGTCCCAAGGCCCAACGTAATACTCTCCCAAAGCGAGTCCACTGCCGCGCCGACCAGTCCGGGCGGATCAGTTTGAAAATACAAATTCCACCATTTCTCACTGAAGAATAGCGCTGCGTAATTTACACTTACGGCTTCGTCGATAAAGATATATCCCCATCAATAAGTCTCGGCCATAAATAGCGCACGCAATCGTTGAGACTCGCTTCGAGATCGACGTCCAAATACGCAAGCAGCACAGTCTCAGTTAGATGCGGAAGCGTATCGGCAAACCATCCTTTTACGAAGATGCATGCGTCGATTGCCCCATAATGAGTAATATTGCGTTTCACTTCGTCGAGCGTGCCGCGAAAATCACCGGATTGATAAGCGGGCCCTTCGCGATCAGCTTCATCTGCTATAGGCAAACCCTCAAAGGAATCGAAAATATGAAGCTTGCGACCGGTAATCTGACACACCAGCGATAAACTCGCGGCAGAGCCTCCCTTCCAGCTCCCGCATTCGATTATGATTCCTGGCTGATCCGGAGAGGTCTCCAGAATTTTCAACGCCATGGCCAGAACACTTTTGAACGATGTTCCATTCGGCTGAATGAGTTGCTTGTTGCGAAACATCCGCAGTCCCAATTGCCAGCGCCGCGGCCATGTCATTTGATAAGCGGGATGAATTCGCGCGGAGCAAAGCAGAAACACGATGCTGAAAGGCACCGATATTAAGTAATTCAATGCGACCAGCGCGCGATAAAACGGATTACTTATTTTATTTCGATCAGCATAGTCTTTAATGGCGCAAATATTTCCGCTGCACCGGTGTCTGTCCTTTTAGCGCGAAAATCTCTGAAGCTGCGCCGTACATTGTAGAGCCGGTTCAGCACGGCTCGCGCGATCGTTCCGATGGGGCTGGATGACGCGACCATTGCCAGAGCTGCGGCACGCATTGGCAGCCGAAAGCGGTCGCGTAGCTCGTTGATTGCTGGATCAACTTCCGCCTGAGCTCCACGCAGAGCTAACTTCAACATTAGCCGAAATAGCCGGCTCGCATTAGCCGGGATTATCGCGTGTTGTAGCTTTTTCTGAGCTTCGGCATCGATCCCGCCCATCGCGCCAAATTTGCTTTCGATTCGGCGCATCCCCTCGATCAACTGGACAATGGAACCCGTACTCATTGCCGAGTGATCGTGGATCGTGAAGGTGGCGCAGATTTCCCTGACAAGAACCATCGGCGCCTGCGCAAGCGCACGCAGTAGCAAGTCGAGGTCAGCCTCCAAATCAACTTCAGGATCAATATTTCCGATCGATTGCAGTATTTCTTTTCGGAATATTACTGAAGTCCAGGTGTCGCCCTTTGCAACCCATTGAACGGCGCCTTCCGGCGGAAGATATAGGCCCTCATGCCAACCGCTCAGGGGAATTGCTATTAGTTTCCCGCAGGTATTGACGTGTTTCAGCAAACCAACGAAAAGCATCGCTTCGCGATATCGGATCAATCCCGCCAGCGCGCGCTCAAAAAATCTCGGCAAAAGGAAATCGTCATCGCTTAGAACATTGAAATAGGGAGTAGCTACTCGTGCGATGCTGAACCTAAAGTTCTCGATCGCGCCAATATTGGCCGGATGGCAATAGTACTTGACGCGTCGATCGCGGTCCGCGATATCACGTGCAACTCGCGCCGTCTCGTCGCCCGAGGCGTTGTCATAAACGTGCACTTCAAAGTCAGTTACACTTTGATCGAGAACGCTGCGGATGGCGCGCGCCAGCGATTGCGGCCGGCGAAAAGTTGGCAGAACGGTCGTGATAAGCGCCACAGAACGCCCTTAAATTCCAGCGTTAGTTGATTGAAACGGTGGTTTTCGCGCTACCAATCGCAGCTCTTCACCGGCCGAGTCGCGCCAGAAACCGACCGCCCATTCGACCATCTCGGTAAAACGACCATACAATTTCGGAGTCTGCGACATATCGAAGCGACTTGTGTCGCGAATTGACTTGCTGGCGGACAGCACGCCCGCGGCGCGGCCCATCGCCGAGTCCACGGTGATCTCGTCGAAGCCAGCCCTTTCGACCAGAGTTCGCAATGATTTGCTGGGGAACAAATGAAGATGGCGTGGCGAATCTATTGCTACCCAGTGTTCGCCGAACCATTGGTGCCCGAGACTCTGCGTATTCGGCGTGTTGACCAACAAATGCCCGCCCGTGCGCAGAATACGCCGGCACTCGCGCAAGCTCTGCGCCGGATCATACAGGTGCTCGATAACGTGGTTCATCACCACCGCATCGAACGATCCCGCGGGAAACTCAAGCTCACTTAGTATTCCTACTTTTGCGCGCAAACCTTTGCCGCACGCGTTCTCCACCGCTTTCCGATCTACGTCAATACCTTCCGCGGCCCATCCGGAGTTCTGCGCCAATTCGAGAGTCAGTCCGGCCCCACAACCGACATCAAGCAGCCGTCCTTTAGGAAGGAGGCGTAAGTAGCGCATTGGGAAATCAAAATCGCTCCGCTTCGGCGGATAGAAGTCCAATAGCAGAGATGCAACCTTCTCGATTTGGGTTATATTTGTGCCGTTATAGCCACAAAGCCGATTGAGATAACCATCGCGTATGTATTTGAAAAGACGGCGCGCAGGCGACCCGCGTTCCGGATCAGCATGAGTATAATAATCAGCGTACAATTTGCCGAGCTCGCTTTCGAGCGGCTTTGGATCGAGCCACATCAAGCCGCATCGCGAATCGGCACAGCGGCGAATCTTCCAGACTCCTGGTGCTGAAAATAGGCGATCTCGAAGACCCTGATAGACGAGGTTGCCGAAACCTCCGCAAAGGTAACAGTTCAAGGCAGGAGTCGTCGCCACAATCGATTCAGCGGTTGTTCGATGGTGGTTCAAAGTGTCCGTGATTGCCTGATTCCCCAGACCCATTGACCATCACTCGCCAAGTAGTCTGGAACAAACGTTGCGCTGGCGTAAGCGCTCAATTAACCATTCAAATTCCTGCAGCGCGAAAATGCCTATAGCAATTAGGCAACCCGCAACGAAGATTAGTCGGATTGTGAAACTTGCCGGCAAAATCATTGTTATTACCAGCGCAGTCGCTGCAATCAAAGTTAAACAAATAGTATTGCGGACATCTTCTGCGATCTCGGGTACTAACCTCATCGATATCCACAAAAGCGCTGTCGTGTCCCCCAACACCCTTAGCGTCCATGCAATCGCTGCTCCTTTGACGCCATAGGCCCAGGTAAGCCAGCAAAGCAGGGGAATATAGGCGAGTAATTCGAAGATATGTAGTTTAGCAGTCAGGTCAGGCCGATCTAACGCTTGAATCAGAGCGAAAGCTATCCAAGCTGCCGAATTAATTAGCATTCCGAGGCTTAGCCATTGCATAACGTCCGTGCTTTTGGTGGCAAACGTCGACCCGAGCCATACATCGAGCCCCCGATGCGCAAAAGCTGCTCCGATTAGTAGAATCGGAAAAATCGTAAATAGAATCGCCTTCGATCCTTTATCGAATAATTCCAGCGCGCGGGTCCGTTTGAGTAGCAGACTCTCAGCCAATGCCGGGAAGAGCACCGCCGTAATTGCTGACGGGATGATTGACAAGCGAAAGAGCAGCTCAAAGGGAGTGGTATAGTAGGCAACTGCGGCGATCGAGATGATTGCGGCGATGAAGAAACGGTCGGAGTACACCATTATTGGGTCAACCACGTTCGAGACCATCACCCATCCGCCAAAGCTCATCAGCCCCGTACCGAGCGGCGATCCATTGTGAGACGGGATAATAAACCAGGAATGGCGCGCGCACAGAAGTAAAGTGTGATTATCCAATTGAGCGCGCGAACTAATAACAGCGCTATCACGATCGCGACCAGGCTATGCGAATAGGGCAATACCAGCAGAGGACAAAAGAAGAGCAACGCGCCGGTCGGTAATTCGACCAGATTGATCAGATCGAAGCGCTGCATCGCTGCGAGAGTTCCGCGCAGTCCGGCGCTGCTGATAATTACTGGGAATCCTAGCGCTAAGACATAGCATGAATGAACAGTTTCGGTGCGCAGCTCGGGCGGGATCCTCAATGCATGATCGACCGCGAAGGGCAGGCCAACCGCCGTCAGCACTGCGCTGACCCCTCCCGCAGCAGTCATCAACAACATCCCAGTCCAAAAAAGCCCGGGTGTCGCGCTGATTCCTGAGATGGCGACTTTATCCGCGATCAATTTCGTCATCGCCCGGCCGAGGCCCATGTCAAAGATTCCGAAATAGGTAATCAATGACCAAATGATCGTCAGGATGCCGAAGCGCGCGATACCGAGGTCTTTTAATAATATGGGTATTGCGACGAGCGCGATTGCAAAAGGTGCAGCCTCGCCGATTAAATTCCAAACGATATTGCGCGCTAGGTCACCGCCGCTGGTTATGGATCCGGCTGTGGTGTCGCGCGCGCCGGCCAGCGTATTCACAGTTTCGTCCTTAACGCTGTTGGCCAGATCGGGCATCTCGCCACCACTGGATTGTTTGCGCCAAGCCGTCGTCCAGCGAGAGCTGCGGTCGCCAATTTAGTATCGAGTTCAACTTTAGCGTATCAGCTACCAGCAATGGCGGATCGTCCGCCGGCGCTGTGATAGCCCCGAATTCCACTCGGTCGGTAGCGCTGAGTAAGATTGCGATCCGTTCGACCAGCTCGCGAATCGAAATCGGTATTCCGGACGCAATATTGATCGGTCCTTCAAGTTTGCTTGCCAAAGTTGCGACAAAGGCCGAGGCGACGTCCTTCACGTGCATAAAGTCGCGGACCTGCCGCCCATGACTGCATCGCGCCATCGAACCTTTCAGCAATGAAAGCACAACCGCAGGCACCAGCCGCCGCTCAGCCTCGTGAGGCCCATACAGATAAAAAATCCGCCCCCACGCCACACTCAAATCGGCCTGCCGCGCGAACGCTAAGAGGATTTCCATCGTGCTCTTCTTGCAGATTCCATAGAAGGTCGAGGGATTCGCAGGCGTCAAATCTTCATTGCAAAAACCATAGCGTGCGTCATATTCAAAGCAGGTGCCGGCGAAGACCGCGCGCTGCCCGCCGTGTTCAACAAATAGCTGCGCAAGCTCCAGAGTCGCCTGACACCAGCGCAGATTTTCCAGCGAAGTAGGGTACTTTCCCGGCACCGCATACCACGCGAAATGTAGTAAGTGGCTTGGTCTGAGGCTCGCGAGCAGCTCACGAACTGCACGGGAATCGAGCAGGTCGGTGCGATGCCAACTGACGCCGGGGACAGCTTCGCCTTCGCTTCCACAACCGTTCCCATGGACCTCATATCCGGCGTCAATTAGGGGCCGCAGCGTGTGACGGCCGATAAAGCCGGTCGCACCAGTAACCAAAACGCGCTTCATAAAGAGTACAGCGGATGGCTCGCGTCCTTGTCAGAAACCACTTCCGGTGTAATCGGCCATCTGACCGAGAAAGCCGGATCGTCCCATCGAATCCCGCGCTCGTGTTCGGGGCTGTAGAACTCGCTGACTTGATATATGACCTCGACTTTTTCTACTAGCGTCAGATAGCCATGAGCAAATCCACCCGGTACATAGATCATTCGATAATCGTCAGCCGTGAGATCGAAGCCGAGCCACTTCTTGTAAGTGGACGAATTCGGTCTCAGATCGATGATCACATCATGGATAGCGCCCTTCACGCAGCGCACGAGTTTGGCTTCCTCTTTCGGCGCAAGTTGATAGTGCATCCCGCGTAAAGTCGCCTTATGCCAATTGACTGAGACATTACACTGCGAAACATTGGGTTTGAGTCCGTGCTTCTCGAACTCGTTGCGGCAAAACGAACGGGCGAAGAAGCCTCGCGGATCCTCCAGCCGCTTCATCTCGATCATGAAAGCGCCTCTGAGCTCAGTCTCATGGAAGATCATGCATTACTCACATGGGATTCGATCCCATTACGCCAACGCAGTGAACTATCGAGCGAATCATTTTCGAGCAGTGTCCGGAGGCGCGCTAAACGAGTGAAGCGCGCGCCCTGAAAATCATCCGCGGCCATACCGTTGCGCCGGAAACCCTCGATCAGATGAGCGGCGCCCCGCTGCGCATCCCAATGTGATTGAAATGCCGGCAACTGAGTTTTGATTTTGCCAAAATCTACGCGGTAGTTACGCGCGTCCGGGCCGCCTTGCGCAGCGTACTCGACTGCGCAATTCGGCAATGCCGTCCTGATACATTCCGCTAGATCGCGCACCTGATAGTTCTCCCCGTTCACGCCGACATTGAACGCTTGATTGTGGATCGTTGCGGTCGGCGCTTTTAGCACCGCACGAACGCGCGCGCTATATCTTCGACGTGCACCAGCGGTCGCCAAGGCGTACCGTCGCTCATAATGCGGACTTTGCCGGTAGTAAAAGCCCAGCAGGCAAGATTATTCAGCACCAGATCCGCCCGTAGCCGGGGTGAAGCGCCATAGGCCGTCGCGTTGCGCATGAATACTGGACTGAATCCCGCGCATGCAAGTTGCGATACCTCTCCCTCAGCCCGCACTTTGGATTCGGCATAAGCGGTCAGCGGACGCAACGGCGCCTCTTCGTTCAACAAGCCGTCGCTCCCTGCGCCATACATGCTGCATGAGGACGAAAACAAAAAACGCTCGACTCCCGCGGCGCGGGCGAGCTTCGCCAGCCGGACTGACGCCCGGTAATTGATATCGAGAGTCAATTCACGATTGAGCTCGCCCATCGGATCGTTGGACAACGCCGCCAGATGGATTATCGCGTCGAATCCCGCAAGATCGGCGGCTATGATATCGTGCACATCCTTGCGAATAATTGGGAATGGATAACCCACGGCGCCGAAATCGCAGCCGGCAAAATAGTCATTATCCAATCCGGCTATGTTGTATCCTTCGTCTTCGAGTACTTTGACCATTACCGAGCCGATATAGCCCGAATAGCCTGTAATTAGTATTCGGCGTATTTTTCCCAATGGTTTATCCCCCTTGTTTGCCAATTGATTTCTTATTCAACCCACCATGGTGCACGTTGCGACGCCCACAGCGAATTCAGCAGCTCCATCTCGCGGTAGGTGTCCATGCACTGCCAGAATCCTTCATGTTGATAGACTGCTAGTTCGCCGCGTTGCACTAGCCGGCTCAATAGGCCTTCTTCGATACTTTCCTGCTCACTCTCAATCAACTCGAGTACCGGCGGCTCGAAGACAAAAAATCCCCCATTGATCCAGCCTTCATGCACCTGCGGCTTTTCGCGGAAAGCACTGACCAGCCCGTCACCGATCGCCAGCTCACCGTAGCGCGACGACGGACGAACGGCCGTTACCGTCGCAAGTTTGCCCTGTCGCTGATGGAACATCATGAGACGGTTGATATCGAGATCCGTCACACCGTCGCCATAGGTGACCATGAAGCGTTCATAGTTGACGTATTTGGCGATCCGTTTGACGCCCCCGCCAGTCAACGTTTTTTCGCCGGTATCAGCCAATGTTACACGCCAGCCGTCCTCTCGATGATTGGCGCCGTGAATTTCGACTTGCTGGCAGCCCAATTTGACACTGGAATCGCGATTACGAATTTCGTAATTCAGAAAATAGTCGCGGATTGCATTCCCTTTGTAGCCGAGATAAATCACAAAATCGCTGAAGCCGTGACGCGCATAGATCTTCATGATGTGCCATAGGATCGGCCGCCCGCCAATCTCTACCATCGGCTTGGGCTTATACTCAGTCTCCTCGCGCAGTCGCGTGCCCATTCCGCCCGCGAGGATCACCACTTTGGTCATCCGAACGGCCCCTTCCCTTATTTGTGAAGTTCCGCGGTCTCTCGTGAAGATAAGCCGGGCCTGCTGGCCGGCTCAGTCGAACTTGGACCGGATTACACGCTCTTCGTAGATTTCCTCCACATATTCCCCTTCCCCAGCACGCTCCGCTCTACGTGTTGCATCGATTCCGAGCATTAGTAGCGCTATCGCCAAGGGCGTAATTAGCCCCACCAGCAAGCAATCCATCAGCACCAGTGGACGATAAGGCCAATCCGGTGCACTTGGCGGATCAATCACTACGAATGAGTAGTCTGCCTGCACTTGAGCCAGCCGATTACGTTTGAGTTGTTCCGCGATTAGCTCGTAAAGCCGGTTTAATAGCAGCGCGTCTGCAGTCTTGCTTACCTGCTCTTCAATTGCATTAATCGCAAGCGTGGTTGATTGAATTTCACGCTCACGCAGCTGAGCACGAAGGTCGTCGATATAGTATCCGAGGATTTTGGTCGCGCGCGCGCGCGACCGGTCGCGCAGACTCAAAGTGATTAGGTCGGTGCGATATGAGTACGCCGCATCGAACCGACGCTGCAACGTACGATAGGCGTCCCACTGAGGATCATGTGGATAAAGATCCCACCTATGATCAATCAGCAGCGCCGACGCCAACTGATGCCGCTTAATGAGACCCGTATTGAAGGCAAAACTATCAAGAATCGCGACGTATTCTTCGGCCTTTTGTGACAAGCCTCCACCGAGCATCGCTTCTCCGAGCCCTTGTAATGGAAGTTCACCGCCCAGCGACAACTGGCGACCAATCGAGCTATCACTCGAGGGCCGAATAACCGCAGTCGCTTGATACCATCTTGTCATCAGGAAAGTGGTAACAAAAAAAGTCGTTAGTATGGCGAAGATCGTCGCGCCCGCGATTAACCGCCAGTGAGCAAACACCGGTCGGAACTGAACTTCCGGAGCTGCTGGCCTTACACGCTCGCGTTCCGCCTGCCCAATCGGAGCGACTGGTTGCCGCAACACTCGCTGTTGAATATTGGCGCTTTCCACTCTGGCTCCAAACTCGTGGTTAAATCAGGCGTTATGCATAAATAGCAACTTCACAACTAAGAATCCAATTTCTATAAACTGCTTGCTAGAATGCCTATAATTGCCAATGATGTGACGCTTTGTGAAATGATAGTTGTTATTGACTTAGTGTATTCAAGATTTTCTAGTGTATTAAATCGGGCGGGCACGTAAATTGTTGATCCAGCCTCGACCGGCTCGTTCATAAGGCCCCCGTTCACCACCGCAATCAGCGGAAAATAGCGATCAGGGCTCGACTGGCTGAGCCCCTTTTGCGTGACTACCGAGCCGTCGGGGCGAACCAGCATGACATTGTCGAGACTCGCGAATTGAGTGGTTCCGCCGGCGCTCGCCACATAGTCCCGCACACGCAGGCCCGGCTTGGTGATGATCGAGGTCGGCTCATTCACTTGTCCGAGCACCGCCACTGAGGATGGCCCCGACGGAACCGCGATCGTGTCGCCATTCTCGAGTGTGACGTTGTCCACCGGATCAGTTTGTAGCGCTTCGATCGAAGTAAGATGCACCACTACTCGCCCGCTGGCTTGCAGCGTCTGCAACAAGATCAGCACATCCTTGAGTACCGCGAGTGACGCCGTGGTGCCGGCGCCCGCGCTGCCGTTCGACTGCGCGATGGCGTTCTGCGCAAGCGCTGTTTGCGCGACTCCTTGCTCGAGCTGGGCGCGCGCAGTTTCCAGTCGATCCTGTTCGAGCTTGCGGACGGAATACCGCGTGAATACGACCCCCGGCGGAAACGCATCAGACAAGAAACCGCCTGCTCTAAGCAGTAGGTCACGCAATTGCTCGCCGGGCTGCACGCTGTAATAGCCGGGGCGCATTACCCGGCCTTTGACCTGAACTACCCATGGAGAATGCCAGTTGCTGGCCTGCTGAATGAAAATCTCGTCGTTGCGCTGCAGCAAGGGGCCGAAACTCGCCGAGTCGTCAGCGCTTACTTCAATTGTCTCATGCGTCTGGACCGCTCTCTTTCCATCGACGATGCTCGTGCGGACTAATTCCACTGCACTGCGATCGGCCCCGTCACGAAACCCGCCGGCTTGATAGATGAGATCGCTGACGCGCATGTTGTCGTACCAGTGGTACGAGCCGGGCTTATTTACTTCTCCCATGATTTTGACGCTGGGCCGCTGCTGAATCTGGGATTTTCTGAGAACCATCAGCCTATCCAGCGGCTGCAAAGTTAAATCTGAATCGGGATAAAACGAGGGCTGCAATATCTTGCCCAAATCTACTGCCACTACTTGAGTCTGGCGATCGGGTCCGATCTCGCGTTTGATTAGCGCGTAGCCGAGAAAACTGTCGCGTTTGACTCCCTCGCCATGTTGCAGCAGATCGGAGACTCGCATCCCGGGTTGCCACGCGAATTGGCCCGGCCGATAGACATTCCCTACCAGTGTCACAACGTTGCGTTGATCCATGATAATCGGGAAGACCGTAACTAGGTCGCCATCTTTGATCTGAAAGCCGCGCCAGCCCGGCTCGTCAGCGCGGACATCAATTGCTATCGCCTGACTGTGATTCCTTACTCGTGCGACGCTGATCCGTTCACCCGAACTGAACGCGCTGAGCCCGCCCCCTAGCTGGATCACCGCATTCAACGATTCACCCGAAGGTCGCGCCAGCTCATAAATCGCCGGGACCTTTACATCGCCTGATATAGCGACCACTGGTCCGATTACTGGCACGAATATGACGTCTGCGAGTTGCAGACGCTCGTCGCCCGACATATCCCCCGACATCAGCATCCGGTAGAGATCGACCACCCGGATTGTCGCGCCATTCCGCCGCAGTTCGAGTTGCCGCAAACTACCGACTTTCGTGATCCCGCCCGCCGCCGCCAGAACATTCGATACCCGCGAAAGCGAGCTCACGGTATAAACTCCTGGCTGGGCGACATTGCCGAGCACATACACCTGCATTGTGCGCAAACGTCCCATTGTTACTTGCGCGTGCGCATTATTGATTTGGCCGAAGCGTCCCTCAATCAACTCCTTGGCTTGCTCGAAATTGAGCCCCGCCACGAACACCGGTCCGATCTGAGGCAGCCCGACCGAGCCGTCGCGACTGACCTTTTCGCTCAAATTCTGATTGATCGCGCCCCACGTCATAATCTTGAGTTCGTCGCCAATCCCAATCACGTAGTCGCCACCCACCGGAATGTTATCCACCGGAGCGAAGGTCGAAACCCGCGATTTGAACAGCGCATAGCCGTATTGACTAAGATGCTGCGGCTGAGGCTCCGGCAAAAGCTTGCGCGTACCGACATCTCTGAATGATTGCTCGATTTGCGATGGCGCGGGCTTCATCCGTGCTGTTTCGGCATGAGCCGTTTTAGGCCTGTTGGCCGGCATTCGCCCCTTCTGATTGAGAGTGCCTGGGAACTTCTCGCCTCGTCCCGACATCAGGACCGCCGGAGGGCCACCGAGCCCGGTGTTCTGCGCCGGGCAGGTCATCAACTCCGAAACCACATCCGGCCCGAGTCCCATCGACTGACCTGCGGATTGGATCTGCTCCGGCGAAACGTGACTTGCAGTGAAACGATCACAGAGCGATTCCAAATCCTGCGGCGAAAGTGATCCCCGGCTACTATCCCCGACGATCTGCTGAGCTTCCTGTGGTGAAAAGCCAAATCGCTGCTGCAGAACTTGGGTCGGATCTCCCATCTGTTCGCGCAAATTCTGGCCCGGCGGCGGCGTCAGCAGGTTGGAATTCATATTGAACTCCTGCGCGTAGCTCGCGGTTGCGGCCAGCCACAGGATCAAGCCAAAGAGACAGTTCAGCCCTTCTCGTACCCCGTTAAATCGAGCGTTCCTCATTCCTGCCCTCCTGCGTGCTTCCACCCGCAATTCGGCTCTTTCATATTTCATTCAAGCGTCAATGGCGGATGACTGGGCCGCAATCCCAATCGCAAACTGATAAAGGTTCGTAGCGATCCGCCACCCGAATAGTTCAGATGATCGACGTACTCGAAGCTGGCTTCGCCCTTAATCCACACTTGTCCCGGCAATGGCCATTCGCGCCGGCTAAGAAAATGCGCGAAATCCAGCGTTGTCCCGACGCTGTATTCCTTGGTTAGTGACGATCCATAGAACTGCGCCGGATAAGGCTCATTGGTATCGTAGGTCGGCGCCCGATCAGTGAAGAACACCGTCGATTCGGCGTTGTCCTTGAACGTAAACCAGCGCTGCAACGACACATCGACCCGGCTGGCGTTCGGTCCCAACGGATCTCCCATCATGTAATTGCTGCTGGTGACCCAATACAGCGAATCATCATGAACTGAGTAGTTCGGCTCCAGAATTGTGTATTCAAAGCGCAGGCTGGTGCGTCCGTCGGCAGTCAGGCGCGGCAGGTAGAATCCGCCCTGATAGGACACTGACAACAGCGGCATGAAGCGGCCGATTCCCGGGATTTCGTACGTCAGGTTATCTTCGCCCATGATCTCCTGATACACGATCAGGCCGCGCAGCTTGGGAAACCGGAATTTGAGGTAAACACCACCGCGAGAGTTGGTATTGCCGCCCTTCGGATTACCGGTAGCGACACCGGTGACGTGGCCAAAAAAACCACCGATTCCGTAATGATCGTTGTTGTGGCCGCCAAACGCGATCGTTCTTGTCAGCCCGAATTCGAAATTCGGCAACGGCTTGAAGCTCGCGATATGACCAAAGATCCACGGATGGAGAAACGGACGCGGTCCTTCGAGTTGTCCGAATATAAATTGACTGCGGTACTGCCCGAGATAGCGGAAAATGCCCGGCAACATCTTCGGATGCACGGTCTGGGCGCGGATCGCCGTAATCGGTGCGGCGTTATCGCCCTGGGTTAATGGCGCCCAATGTCCAATTCCCCACCACATCTCCTCCTGCCCAAAAGAAAACGCCCAATTCCCGAGACTAAGCACCGCTTCACCGTCCAGCAGCCGCACCCGATCCGTATTATTCATCCCGTGCGTGATCGGTCCAGCAATCGCCGGTTCACCATAAACTGTAAAAAAGCCCCCGAGCCCGGCCCATCCGCTGGCGCGCACGATTTCATTGCTGCCCGACGCGCTCGGCATTCCGTCAGCGTTTGGCATCAATGGGGCTTCTTCACGACCATGGATGCCGGCGGTATTGCTGGTCAGCCAAAAACGCCGCTCGCCGCTCGAAAAGACATATTCACCCTCGACGCGATCGACTGGCTTGAGCATCGTCGGAGGCCCGTCCTCGCGATTGCTCTCGACCCAGCTCATTTCTGGCGTGAGCGCTTCTCGCAAGTCGTTGATCAATGAGCGCGCTAACTCATTGTCAACATCCGAGCGCCGGTAATTTTCCTCTGCCTCCACCATTAAGCGCGCCGCTTCAATCCGGCTGATCGGTTTGATCTCTTCGAGATATGTATAAAGCAGCCCAAGCCCGTCCAGCGTATCGAGCTCCGTATAGATTGGATCGTCGAGGGGAATATAGACGACGTAAGTGGAGGCAAAGGTGGGCTTTGCCTGATTCAGCAAAAGCGTCAATGCGGCAATCAGGATGCCCCACCATCCGCTCACCCCCCACTTCCGGATTGCTCGCTTCACGCTCGCAGTCCCCCCGATCGCCTCACGCGATCCTGACGGCGCCTCCGCGCCAGCATCCAGCTCCACCAAAAATCAGCGGTCCTCAACGCGCGCGGCCCTACCGTTCGTAAAAGCTCACAAACAGTCAAGCATCCGCTAACTCGTGGTTATCTAGTTAGACTATTATCAGAACGCAAGCAAGGACGTCGAAACTAAGAATTAGATACTTAATTAATTGGAGCTATTTCCGAATAGCAAAAGTCAAATTATCTCAGGAGAACGCTATTACTTAGCTGAGATTGGCGGAGTTGAAGTGTAGACATTTGTATCGGGAACCTCCTAATTCGTGGGAAAGACAAAGTTAGATCACTCAGCGCTATTCTCTGCTAGAGAAGCTCTGCACAGATTAATTGATTCAGCTAGAAAGGAATCAATGGATCGGTGGATGCAGAGGTGCAGAGCGTTGGCTGTTGCTGCGCGCGGGCACCATCGTGGACGCTACCATCATCGCGCCGCCGAGCTCGACCAAGAACGCTGGTGCGACTCGCGACCCCGAGATGAAGCAGAACCGCAAGGGCAAGTTGAGATCACGTCAAGCTACGCCGGGTGCGCTCGATACAACGATCGGCCGCTTCGTTGGCACACATTAATCCGTGCGTCACGCCGAATAAGCTTTTGATAGACGCACTGCGAATCAGCTGTTCGCCGCTTGGCTATTGGCTATGGCTGGGCGCATATTCTAAGCGTGGAAAGTGGGCAACAGTTCGACCCGTGGCATGCGAGGGTATGCTGAAATCTGTCGGATTTAAAGATACATATTCGCTGGCATTCTGCGGAAACCGTCAGCTTTAGAGGAGCGTGATTTATGGCAAGCAAAGATTTTGAGGTGCAGCAGCTATTCAAGGCTTATCGCAAAGGGCTCGTCTCGGAGGAGCTCTTTGCACAACAGATGACGGAAATGTGCGCAGCCGGGAACGGCCAAGGCGCTGCAATCATGTCATCCCGGCAACCGGCGGGGATTCGTGGCGTAACGGGAGACGCCGGCCTGGACGCTCCGGGCGGCATGGCAATGTTGACACAGCAGGGCAAGACCTATGATCGGACCGCTGAGGACCTCGGCAATATTGTCGCGCTGGAACATGTTAATGTCACGGTTCCCGACCAAACGAAAGCCGCGTTGTTTTACATCAATGGACTGGGCTTAACGCGCGACCCATATATGATGACGGGTCCGGCCAATATGTGGGTCAATGCGGGCCGCCAACAATTTCACCTTCCCACCAGCAAACCCCAAGTGCTGCGTGGGCATGTAGGAGTAGTGGTCTCGGATTATGGGACCCTGCCGCAGCGCCTCGACCGGGTACACGAGGCACTAGCCGGTACTCGGTTCGAATTCCATGAACGCGATGGTGATATCGAGGCGCTCTGTCCATGGGGCAACCGCATCCGTTGTTTTGCACCAAATAAACGCTTCGGCCCGATGGCGGTGGGTATTCCATATGTAGAGTTCGACGTACCGGCAGGAACGGCCGACGGAATCGCTCGCTTTTATTCACAGATTCTCGGTGCGCAAGCAGCACCGCTTGAGGACACCGAGGGCCGCTTTGCTTGTGTTACTGCTGGAACCGGGCAGAATCTGTTCTTTCGGGAGACTGATCGGCCGATTCAGCCCTACGATCAGCATCATATTCAGATCTATATTAATGATTTCTCGGGGCCGCATCGGAGGCTCGCTGCGAAGGGCCTGATCATCCAGGAGAGCGATCAGCATCAGTATCGATTTCAGGACATTGTCGATCCTGAGGAGGGCAAAGTGCTGTTTACCATCGAGCACGAAGTGCGCAGTATGAAGCATCCGCTTTATTTGCGCCCGCTGGTCAATCGCAATCCGTCCCAGAGCATCATGCGCTATGCACAGGGAGAAGACGCCCGAAACTGGGCAATGGCGTCCAGCTGATCAACGCGAGCCTACGATTTGGTTAGACCACGCCGCTGAGTGCCCTATTGTCATCGTTGAGCGCCGTCGGTCGAGTTGGCGCTTTGGTGAACGGGCTTTGACGCATTGTGCTACAACGAAGGCACGTCGCGCCCGGTCAATCTCGGGAGGAGAGCGATGCTCAAGGTTGGCAAGGAATTTCATCTGCTGCACGTAGTCAGCGATCTGGATGCGGCTGACGGCTGGTACGACGAGGTCTTCGCGGTACGACGGTTCGTCCGCAATACGATGAAAGCCGCGATGCGCAAGGCGTCGCTAGTTCTGATCGGTGATTTCGTGATGGAGCCAGCGCAACCAAATTCGCCGCACGCCCGGCTGGGAGAAGTCAGCCTTGGGCAAGTTCTACTCGCGCTATGGGCAGCATTTTCATTCGATCGCCTGGTACGTGGATGATCTGGCGGAAACCTGCCCAAGACTCAGCGAGCGGCAGATCAGGCTGTTTGACATGGTGAGAAATGCGATCACCGCACCATCGCCAAGGGACGGCGCGGTGTGGACGCATCCTCAGGATAGCCATGCCGCATTTGAGTTCGCAGCGATGCCGAAATTCTTCATCGACCCGCGGCTGCAGCCCGGATGGTCTGCGGCTTTCGCGCGCGACGAGCATCCACTCGGGATCGAGCGCGCGTCACATCTGACGATGCTCTTTCGGGATCTGGATGACGCACGCAAGGTTTACGAGCAGGCGCTGGGGGGCACGTCGATTCACGAGGAGGAGACGCCGGGGCAAAAACGGAGCGTGTTCTATGCGGTCGGCGCGGACACGATTATCGAAGCCGTGCAACCGCTGTCGCCGACGAGTCCGGAAGCCAT
The DNA here is from genome assembly GCA_963795945.1 of uncultured Pseudomonadota bacterium. Lineage (GTDB taxonomy): Bacteria > Desulfobacterota > Binatia > Binatales > Binataceae > JAJPHI01. The sequence continues at coordinate 591,803 of CAWCJN010000004.1, read as the reverse complement.
TGATCTGGAGCGGGCAGGTGAGGGGATATACTCGGTGACGTTCAAGACAAGGGACTTAAAGCGCGCAGCAGAGCATCTACGATCCAAGGGGCAACGAGTAGCTGAAGATGCGGATTCGCTCGCGATCGATCGTGAGGATGCGTTCGGAATGGTGATCGAGTTTACTGAGCGCACAATCCCGAACGACCCCCTAGATGACGTCGGTTCATTCCACGTCAATGCGGGGAAATACCGAGTCACTCTCACAACTTGAATCATCCAAAAGCGGCAATCTGCTCAAGCGAATGGAATCAACACTTTGCTAAGCGATATCAACCGGCTTCTTACATTTTCCTTACCGCCGCGCCGCGAACAATCTAAGCCGAGCGCCACTCCACGCGTTTACGAAAATGTTTCTGCGCTCCCCAGTTGGACGACTGGCATCTCTTCTTCGTCTTCAGCTTCGTGTTCTGGTTCAAGCTTCGTGACAGAAGCGAATTGTGCGCAGGCGTATAATACGATTACTACCCCACAATACGCCGCGGCGACTGCGGGTGTGCGGCCAATGCCAATGGTGGTACCGTGCATCAAACCAAAGATTGTGAGGATCGCTCCAGCGAGGGAAAAGGTGGCGCCCTTCAGGAAATTCTTGCCAATAACGCAAGTGGCGATGGCCCCGAGGATTAAGCCCGCTAGAATCGATCCGCCACCAATAACGTCGAGACCATGGTATATCACACCGCTCTGCGCCATCTTGTCGATCCGGGCTGGAGTCGCGGACACGCCGGCAGCGCCCAGCGCATTGGATCTGAAGCTTACACCACGCGGCCAAGTGCGGCGTGAGCGCGAGCACGATCGCGGGTGCGTGTCGGCACGGCGTCTCTTGAAAAACCTGCGCTCCGATCAGCAGGCCACTTTCCATCCCGGATGACCGATATAAACCGCATTTATATAGAGATTGCCCATCAAGCATCCGACGAGGCTGACGATGACGTCGGCGGTCAAAACGCGAGTGGTTGGATAGCTATCGCCCGCGACTGAAGCGCTGACGACGTTGCACGCTGATGTCCGAGGGCAACGCGCAAACCTCTTTGCGGCCAGCCTTTTTGCCAAACGATAAGCCAGCCACGCGTAATACAAGGTGCTGATCACATCATCATGCCAGCGGCGGGCGGTATTCGCTCGAACACGAGCTCGTCCGGCATCTTCAGCACGAAGCGGAGCAGGCCAGCAGGGTCAGTAGATTAACGAGGATATTTGTGCCGAAACCGAAGAACGGGTTCCAGCCGCCACGCGTCCACAGAGCGGGCAGTCTCGATAAGTTCATCAGCGTCTTCTTAATCAAGTCAGCTTCTCAATCAGTGACCGGGGATTCTTAGCTCAAAACATTCGACGACGCGGCCGAGCTTCCGACCTAGCCAAAATCCCGCCCTGAGCCTTAATCATCTTGAGCCCGGCCTCATGAAACTCAGGGAAGTAGGAGCCGACACAGTCTTCGAGCACGAGACAGTCGTAATCGCGATCGTTGGCTTCGTGCACCATGTATTGACGCAGACTTCGGTCTTTCGCTCAAAAGGCCCAAACTGATCGATGAGGCGCAGTGCTTTTCGGCGCGCTGCTGAAGGTGACGTTGATTCGCCGTCTTTATGGGTGACTCTCGATACTCTACTCGCAAGTTGAGGGATCAGCCTGATTATGCAAAGGCGCGATCGCTCTCCGGACCAATCGATGATGAAGTAACCGCACCGCCATGGCTGGCGGGCTCAGTAGAACTCACAGGGATGCATTCTCCCTTATGCGGCTTTTATCATTGTGTTGTCCCGACGCGTGTAGGACTGCTCGTTCGCGCAGTGCATCAGGATCGCGAGATGACGGAAGCCTTGGGCATCAACACGCGCACGACGATCTGATCGTCTTAGCGATTGGCAGTGGGGTTGCCGGACTGGCCGGTTCGGCGCTCGCCCCGATTGCGCCGACATCGGCCAAAGCTACATCGTCTATGCGTCCTAGTGTCATTATCGGTGGGACTGGGCAGTATGGTGGGGACCCTGTTCGCGGCCATTATTATGGAGCTTTTCTCGGCGGGCGCGCAGGTTTTTGTCAGTGTGAGCACCTTCGACGTGCTCCTGTTGCTATTCGTGATTGAGTTTGTTCAGTTCCGGTGCGCGGAATAGTAGCTGCCAGCGCGCGCCCTGGTAGAGAGTTGAAGTACGGCGGTGAAAATCTGGTCTATGCTGCCGCCGCTCTCGTGGCGCTTGCGCTCGCGCCCCTTGTATCTCGGATCGTACGAGCTTTCGTTGCTTGGCCGCTCCCTCGCAATGGGCATACTGGACGATGGAGATCTTCCTTGTATGGGATACCGCCGGTATCCTGCCGCTTGGACAGGGATTGTTCTTCGGGCTGAGTGATTATGCCCTCGCGATACACTCGAACCTCGCGACGCTCGTCCTGGGGAAATTCCTGATTTATGGAATGGAACGAGCGTCAGGCGCTGCCGTGGTTCTGGATTCCGTTCAAGAGCGGGGTCTTCGCTGTAATCGCGGCAGTGACCATCCCGGCCATCTTCGCCGCGGCGCTCGCATAGCTGCTCCTTATTGCGAGTAGGAGGTATTTATCTTGCCATCATCACGCAAGCGCTGGTATTGGCGGCCACGACCTTCATTATAAGCCAGCAACCATATACCGGCGGGTTCAATGGCTTGACTGACTTTAGTAACGCCTTCGGTTTTAAGCTATTTGATTCGCTCACCCAGTTAGACCTTTATTTTGTCATCTTGGCGATTATAACCCTCGCCTTATTGTCAGACGGTAGCTGCTGCAAATACATTCGGCATGTTGCGCGCGCAATCCGTGATGGCGAGAACCGCGTCCGCTTTCTAAACTATGACTCTGCATCTTACAAGGTGATCGTATTTGCCATCGGCGCCATGCTGGCGCACGAAGGGCATGCGATGAACATAAGAAGCTGTATCGGCTCTACTGCGCGAAGAGCAGCTGATGGTGCGCCGGCGCAGAGGGCCCAGCGAGCGCTGGGAACGCAGGCGGTGCCGAGACCCTGCCTGATGCGATCAGCCAACGCTGGCGCTCGACTTCGTAGCGGACGCACTGAGCTATGGGCGGCGCTTCCGCATCTTGTGCAGCGTCGATGATTTCAACCGCGAGTAGCCTGGCCATGGGGGTGGATACCTCGCGAGGTGGCGTGCGCGTAGTACGAGAGCTGGAGCGGCGAGCGACCGAGCGAGCTTTGCTGCGGATCGTCGTCAGCGATAATGGGACCGAGCTCACCAATGGCCAGTGCTGCGCTGGCCACCGTCCCGACTTCAGTGACGCTACAGCGAACCCGGCAAGCCAGTGCAGAACGCTTTCGTAGAATCGTTCAACCGCAAACTTCGCGACGAGTGCCTCAACGAACATGTGTTCCTCACGCTCGAAGGCGCGCAAGATCATCGAGACGTGGCAGCACGATTACAATCACCTCCGGCCGCACTCAAGCCTCGGAGCCTTGACTCCGACCGAGTTCGCGGCGCTTAAAGGACAGGAACCACTACCACCCCGGAAGGGCCGAAATAACCGGCGGACTCTACTTATGATTGGCGGGAAATTGGGGTGCAGGCTACCTTGAGCTGGCAAAGAAATTAAAAGAACTCGGAGTAAAATAAAACACTCATTGGTTTTCGGTTGCGCAGGATATGAAATGGGGCTGGGAACTGCGTTGCGGAGGCATATTTAATTGTATAACTTAAGACTTGATCTGACGGTGGATGGTTAAGGTCCGCAGTGTCCGGTTTAAGTTGATTGTCCGATTATACGCAGCGACCATAGTGATCATCGCGCTTGAGTAATACTCAGAGTTCCGCGCCCGCCGCAACCGCGGGAGAGAGCAGCTTTTCCCGCGCCAGCGAGCCCGCGTCGATGAAAGTTTGCCGCGGAGTCTTGCCGTAACACCAGCGGCCCTGATGCGGCCGCTGTTCGTTGTACTCGCGCAGCCAGGCGTCGAGGTCAGCCTGCAACTGTTCAATGCCGGAGTAGATCTTCTTGCGGAACGCCACCCGGTAGAACTCGTTGAGCACGGTCCGGTGGAAGCGCTCCACAATGCCGTTGGTCTGCGGGCTTTTGACCTTGGTGCGGGTGTGATCGATGTTCTCCACCGCCAGATACAGCTCATATTCGTGGCGTTCGGGTGCGCCGCAATACTCCGTGCCGCGGTCGGTTAACACCCGCCCCAGCGGGATCTGATGTTCATCGAAGAACGGGATCACCCGGTCATTGAGCAGGTCAGCCGCCACCAGTGGGGTCTTGCGGTCGTAGAGCTTGGCGAACGCCAGTTTCGTGTAGGTATCAAGGAAAGTCTGCTGATAGATCCGCCCGACGCCCTTGAGCGTGCCGACATAGAAGGTATCCTGCGCCCCGCAATAGCCCGGGCATTCGCTCTCGAACTCGCCGTGCGCTTCCTTGTCGGCCTTGGCTTTCTCCAACGCCGCCAGTTGTGACTCGCTCAGCACTAAACCTTCCTGCGCGCTCTTAGCTTCTAATGCTTTGAGCCGCTTCGGCAGGGTCTCGAGATCGTGCCGCTGCCACACGCAGCGTACCCCGGCCGCCGACACACTCAGCGCACGCTTCTTCAGCTCGTTGGCGACGCGCAGCTGACCCCAGGCGGGCTCGGCGACCGCGATTGCCACCACCGCCTGCTCGATCTCTGGCGCTACCCGATTCCTGAGCACCGGCTTACGCCGCGAGATCTCGTGCAGCGCCGCCTCGCCGCCCTTGTCGTAGAGTTCCTTGAATCGGTAAAAGCTGTCGCGGCTGTAGCCCATTACCCGGCACGCCTGCGACACGTTGCCCAGCTGCTTGGCCAGCTCCAGCACCCCTACCTTGACCCGGATTACTTTCTCTTCCTGATTCATCGCCCTCGTCTCCTTCTTAGGACCCGAGGACCTTACCATCATTGTCAGATTAAGTCTTGGCTTTTACAATTTAATACAGGCCACATGATTTGCTGCCTTCATCATCGCTGAACTCGGAGAGATGATTGTGCCGGGGAAACTTACCGTCAGGGAGGGTTCATCTTGGCATTGTAAATCGCAATACCAAATATTTGAGGCAATAAAAGCCGACACCGAAGCCGATGCTCGCATCAAGATGCTGATCTATCTGATCGAAACTAAGCTAATGGGGATGGGAGAACTCCCTTGACCTCCACCCGAGCACTTTTGTGCAAAATTCACACAGTAGATTCAGACCCTTTATAAAACCTTTTAAAACTATGTAGATAGCAAAGATAACGGCGGAGGGGGTGGGATTCGAACCCACGAGCGACTCACGCCGCTGCCGATTTTCAAGACCGGTGCCTTCAACCGCTCGGCCACCCCTCCGTGACGAATTTCAACATTTATCGCATCCCATTGTGCGGCGCGACCCTCTAGTCCATATCCAAAGCATTGAACGGGAATGCCCGTACTCACCTCGACGCCGGCTGAATCCTGATTTTAATTGATCTGCTGTGCCGCACGCTTTAGGACTGATCTCGACAGGTTATTCCGCGGCCCGGATTATCACGACGAGAGGGAAGCCCGCGCAAGACTGGAAATCTCGCAGTCGATTAAGCTACAAATCTAGTATTCGGCGCTGGACGCGACGGCACTTCGGCTGTACGCGTAATAACGGCGATCCTCAGGAGGCTCCAATGCACGTAGGATACGGTGCAGTTTTTCAGAACCCCGGAAATGCTCGCTCGGATACCGAGGTCTGGCTTAACGAAGTTCGTTTCGCCGAGATGGCCGAGCCGCTCGGCTTCGATTCGGTCTGGTCGATCGAGCATCATTTCGACGACTACACGATGTGCCCCGACCTCTGCAATTCCTTACCTATATGGCAGGACGCACCAAAAAGGCCAAGCTCGGCTCGATGGTCGTGGTGCTGCCGTGGCACGATCCAATTCGCGTCGCCGAGCAGGTCTCGGTGCTCGATCATCTCTCGAATGGCCGCTTCATCCTCGGCCTCGGACGCGGACTCGCGCGAATCGAATATGAGGGCTTCCGCCTCGATCAGAACGAAGGCCGCGCGCTGTTCGTCGAGTATGCCGAGCTAGTCATCAGCGCACTTGAAAAAGGCTACATGGAAGGCGGCTCGATCACGCAAACAACCCCGCCGATCAATTCGTCCCCTGCCGGCGCGGTCATTTCGCGGACGTACCTACGCGGCGGCAGTCTCGCCGGAATCGATGCCTATCATGGCCAAGCTTGGCGTTGGGGTTCTCGTCATCCCGCAGAAGCCGTGGGCCGACGTTAAGAAGGATTTCGAGGTCTATCACAAGGTTTGGCGCGAGGTTAACGGCACTGAGCCGCCTCATCCACTGAGCGGCGGGTTTATCTTCGTCGATGAGGACCGCTCACGCGCCGAAGAGCTCGGGATGAAATATATTACCGACTATTATCATACGGCGATGCGCCATTATGAGATGACCGCCGAGAAGTTCGGCTCGTACAAGAGCTACGAATTCTACAGTCACGTCGGCAAATACATCGCCAAGCACGGGATGGAGGGGGCGGCCAAGGATTTCGCGAACCTGATGCCGTTCGGGACGGCCGCGCAGGTGCTCGAAAAACTGAAGTTCATGCATGAAACGATCAATATGGACGCGGTGATGGGCAACTTCAGCTACGCCGGAATGCCATGGGACGAGGCTGAGCGAAATCTCAAGTGTTTCGCCGAGAAGGTAATGCCTGAACTCAAGAAGTGGAAATCCGAACCTCTGAAGGAAGGCGCCGAGTTGCACACCAGCGAAAAAGCCGCCTAGCTTCCGACACGATTATTTGATCAGCGGGACCTCATCCGACTGCTTTGGATAAGGTTCCGCGTCTCTTTGATCGCACAGCGGCTACTTCGAAATTGTTCCGCTGAAACTAAACTGGCCTGCGCCAAAAACTCCTCCACTGCCCGGAGGAGTTCCGCCTGCCGCGAGCGTCTGACCCGTGAACGGTAGCGTCGTTGATCCGGATACCCCCACGAAGGCGCCGGTTCCACCGGTTATCGTGTAAACGATGGTCCCGCCGTTTGATCCAGTCGTACTGCTCACGCATTGAGCGTCCGGGCTTGCGCCGGCGGTGAAGTAAATCTGTCCCATTTTCCAGGTACCTGCGGCGTCCGATCTCACGAGATTGAAGACTGTCCCCATCGTCCCGTCCGGCGCAGTGCAAGAATTCGTCGTTGCTGCCGTCTCCGAGATCACCTGAAAGGTCGCTGGGCCTAAGGTGCTGGTCTCGGAACCGGTCAGCAAAACCGCCGGAGTTACGCCGTCATAGCTGAAATTGATCGTAGCTAAAGTGTATGAGCCGGAACCGCTGAATGGCTTGCTGGCTGCGGCAGCCGGACTCGATGACAACATTTCGACCAACGCCGCCGCTGAGAGAATCAAGCCGAGTACGATGTTTCGTAGTCTCATGATCAAGATCGCTCCTTATTTATAAGATGGGATGAAAATAGAAGTTTATGGAGGATCTGTCTTATAAGTTTCTTATAATTTGAAACAGAACTCGCGCGTCAGCGAACCGATTGATTCGTATAAAGGGCGCGGCCGGATGGCCGCGCCCAGGGAATTATCATGGCCTTCCTCATGATAATTTCAGAAGGTCGGCGCAGCGCCTTGACTCATCCCGCCTGCGCGTACGTCAAAGTGATTGACGAAACACGCCTCCGGATCGCCGATCACGTCGTGCTGCGAATACAGCATCTCCGGTTTACACCGCCGGACTCGGGGTTGCGTCGCCGCGGGCATAATCGATCCGAGGAAGCCCAGAATGGCCTGATCCTCGTTGGCCGTCGCCGACGACTGCGTGATGGGCGTCGTGGCTTGACTGTCCGGGCCGGACCACGCTGGAACGTAAGCTGCCATTAGCAGGAATCCGCCCATCACTCCGGTAGCCAGTTTGCCTGAAATGTTCATGACCGCTGTCTCCTTATGAGCCTTGCTGTTCACAGCTTTGCTCGATGAGTCGAAGGCTAGACTCGGCAGGCCATTAGGTCTTAAAATTTCGCTATAGCTTCGGTTTAATTTCGCACTGGCTTTTATAATCGTTATGCAGACCGAACGCTTTTTGCTGTTTCCGCCGTTCCGTCTCGATTCTGCGAATGCGCAGCTTTGGCGTAACGATAAAGAAATTGTGCTGCGCCGCAAAACCTTCGAGGTTTTGTGCTATCTGACTGAGCATCACGGCCAGCTCGTAACTAAGGACGCGCTCCTCAACGCAGTCTGGGCGGGAGTGGCCGTCAGTGACTCGATGCCCGCGATCTGCGTCAGCGAATTGCACAGGGTCTTGGGCGATGAAGCGAAAACCCCGAAATTGATCGAGATGGCGCATGGGCGCGGCTACCGCTTTATCGCGAGAGTGACCACCGCAGCAACGGTCGAGCTTCCAGCGCATCGGCCGTCCTTGCCCCCTGAGCCAATGCCGATCATGGTTGGCCGTGACCAAGAACTTGAGTGGCTGCGCGGCAAGTATGAGGAAGTGCTCGCTGGACGCCGTCGCGTGATTTTCGTCGCGGGCGAACGGGGATCGGCAAGACTACCTTCGAGCGCGTTTTTCTAAACGCGCTCGAGGCCGAGGGCGTGCGCATCGGGCGCGGACAGTGCGTTGAGCAGTACGGTACCGGCGAACCTTATATGCCGATTCTGGAGGCGCTGACCCGCTTGGGGCGACAATCCGCAGACGGCCGGATAATCGAGATATTGAACCAATTCGCTCCGAGCTGGCTGGCGCAGATGCCGTCACTGCTGAGTGACGCCGAGCGCGAGCGGCTGCAATCCGCCGCACAAGGCATTACGCAGCCGCGGATGCTGCGCGAGATGGGAGCCGCGATGGACGCGATCACCGCCACAGCTCCACTCGTACTGCTGCTCGAAGACCTCCATTGGAGTGACTTCTCCACACTGGAACTGCTCGCGTCTATTGCGCGGCGCACCGAACCGGCGCGGTTGCTGATTTTAAGCACCTATTGACCCGTTGAGATTCTTGTCAGAGAGCATCCGCTGCGCGCGTTAAAGGCGGAACTCGAGCTGCATCATCATTGCGAAGAGCTGCGGCTCAAACTGCTGAATCTGCATGACGTCGAAGCTTACTTGATGCAGCGCTTTGCCGAGGGCAGAGACGATGCGTTCGTGAGGGCTGCACGAATTATTCATCAGCGCACCGAGGGTAATCCGCTGTTCATGATCAATGTGATCGACTACCTGGTCGAGTGCGGTTCGCTGTTTAACGCCGGAACCGTCGAAGCGCCGCGCACGATTCAGCAGATGATTGAGCACAACCTCGAACGTCTCACCCGCGAGGAGCAAAGCGTGCTCGAAGCGGCGAGCGTCGCGGGCGCGGAATTTTCGGCGGCTGCCATCGCCGCGGCACTTGAGCAGCCAATAAGTGAGGTCGAGACCTGCTGCGTCCGGTTGGCTCGTCAGCAACAATTTATCGATAGCTCGGGCGCAAGCGAGTGGCCCGACGGAACGATCGCGTCGCGTTTCCATTTTCATCATGCCCTCTATGGTGACGTGCTCTATGAACGCCTTCCCGCCGGCCATGGAGTCCAATTGCATCGAAGGATCGCTGAGCGCGAAGAAACTGCGTATGGGCCGCGCGCCAGCGAGATTGCAGCCGAACTCGGCAATCACTACCAACGTGCAGGTTCAAAGGACAGAGCTATTGAATATTTAGGGCTTGCCGGACGGCAGGCAATCGAACGCTCCGCACACGCTGACGCGATCGGCAGCCTCAGCATGGCTATCGCTCTGCTGCTGACCTATCCGGAGAGCGCAGATCGAATGAAAAAGGAGTTGTCTCTGCAAATTGCCTTGGGGCATGCGTTTCTGCCCTCCAAGGGCTGGGCAGTTCCCGAAGTCGAGCAGTGCTTTAGTCGAGTGCGACAGATTTGTGAGAGGCTGGGCGACGTTCCCGAGCTTTTTCCAGCATTATATGGGTTATGGTCCGTCAATCACGTACGGGGTCTGTACCGAGTCGCGCGCGACTACGCGACCGAGCTGCTGCGACCCACCTGGAACGCGAATGATCCGATGTGTCTGGAGATGGCGCATAACGCTCTAGAACAGGCTCTGCTTCACACCGGAGAATTCCCGCTCGCCATGACACATTTGAAGCAGGTGCTCGCACTGTACGACAACGACCGCGATCGGCCTCTCGTTTACAGCACCGGAGCGGACGCCAAAGTGGTTTGCCTTAACTACATGGCATGGGCGCTGTGGCTTCTCGGTTATCCAGACCAGGCCGTCCAAAACGTCGCAGAATCGATTGCAATCGCTCGAAGTATAAATCACCCGAATAGTCTCGCGATCTCGAATTTTGTATTGAACCTCGTCCGTAGTTTCCGGCGAGAAGCGGCGTTAGTTCAGGAAGGCGCCGAAAACCTCATCGCGTTCTCTGCTGAACATGGCTTGGGTTTATGGCTACTCTAGTCCCCATCCATCGAGGCTGGGCGATGGCGCTTCAGATTCGTGATGGAGACTGGGTTCCGCAGATGCGAGAGGCTTTAGTAGCAGTGCACGCTGTGGGTGCGGATATTGGCCGGACAAATTTGTTATGTCAGATAGCCGAGGCTTATCGCGAAGCCGGCCAATTCGATGAGGCGCTGATTACCCTGAATGAGGCGCTTGCCATTGTCGAAAAGGGGAGTGAGCGCTATTACGAGCCTGAAATCCACCGATTAGAGGGCGAGTTACTGCTGAAAAAAAATCCCACAAACACGGCAGAAGCGCGAAATTGCTTTGAACGCGCCATTGCGATTGCGCGTGACCAGAGCGGCAAGTCCCTCGAAATATGCGCGACGACCAGCCTCGCACAATTGCTGGCGAAACACGGCGAACATGAGAAAGCGCGCGCTATGCTATCCGAAATTTATAGTTGGTTCACTGAAGGATTCGACACTCTGGATCTAAAGGAAGCTAAGGCCCTGCTCAACGAGTTGAGCGCACCGCCGCTACGTCCCAAACGCTCCCGAAAAATCTGAAGGCTACTCACACCTGCCGAGTCAGATCTTTGCCACCTTTGTCATAAAGATCTCAGCCTGAGTCGTGAATTCCTTCTCGCTCGGATAGCGCCCCAAATCGAGGATGAAATAAGTTGCGCTGGCGGCGCGCTCGGCTTCGAGTTTCGCCTGGGCCGCGCCAAGATCGTCGAATTTTATCCCGCGCCGCACGACGATCTCAATCTCATCGCTGCGGCCGTGCACCCGTAATTTTTCTTTAAGCTGCGCGACCGCCGGGCCGAGCTTGTCGGTGGGCAGCATCGGATGCCATCCGTTGCCGAAGTCGACGACACGCCGGAGCGCCGGCTCGCCATTGCCGCCGATCCAGAGCGGCGGGCAAGCCGGCCGCGGCGCAAAGACGAAGGGCGCGAATTTCACGAGATCGCCTTGATAGCCCGCCGCCTCGTTCGCGAATAGATGCTTGATTACGCGGATTGTCTCGTCGCTGACCCGCCCGCGCATCCGCTTATCAACGCCCAGCGCCTCGAACTCCGATTTCATCCATCCGACGCCGACCCCGAGAATCATCCGCCCGCCCGATAGCTCCTGAATCGTCGCGACCTGTTTCGCTGTCAGCACCGCGGGACGATACGGCAGCACCAGCACCGAAATTCCCAGCCGAATCCGCTCGGTCGCGCCCGCCATAAAAGCGAGCATCGCGAGTACGTCGAGGTAGCGTCCGCCCGATCCTTCGGTTTGATCTGGTGGAATACAGAGATGATCCGAGACAAAACCCGCATCGAAGCCGAGCGACTCAGCGGCTTTAGCGCAAGCAAGAATCGTCGTGCGCGTCGATTGCGGTCCCATATTACGAATCGCGATTCCATATTTCATCTAGAGCACCTCATCGCGAGTCACTGAAGAAAGCGACAATAAGTGAATAGATCACTATTCTATTCCGATTACCTACTTTGCATGTTACAACTCTATAGATGAAGTTCGGGGTCGGCGTCGATTATTGCCTCAAAGCTCTGATCATGCTTGCGGAACGTTTTCATACGATGCAGCCGCAGCGCGTCGAGGAGATCGCAGCAGCCCAGAATATCCCCGAGAATTACCTCCGCCGCCTGCTTATTGAACTCAAACGCGGCGGTCTCGTGATGAGCCAGAAGGGCCCGAATGGAGGTTATCTACTGGCGCGTCATCCCTCGCGAATTACGATGGGCGAAGTCGTCCAGATAATTGAAGGCAACTACGCGCCGGTCGAATGTCTCGAAGAAGGTTCCGCCGGCACGCTATGCCATCCCGGGGACGGTTGTGCGATGCGCGAAGTCTGGCGCGAAGTGCGCGATAACGTCACCGCAATCCTTGCCCGAACAACCCTCCAATCACTCGCCGAGCGCCGCAAAAAGGCAATTCACTTCCAGATTTAGCTGCTCCTCAAATCATAATCGCAGGAGCCGGATTGCGCGCCGCTGCGGGTAATCCGGCTCTCGTCAATACCTAATCACGCGCGTCCGTAAACCGGCACTACAACTCCCGACGTCACCTGGTTCTGATCTGAGCACAGGAACGCCAGCGTCTTCGCGATATCCTCCGGCTTGACCCAGTTCTCGTGCTTGGCCTTCGGCATCGCGGTGCGATTCGCCTCGGTATCGATCGTGCTCGGCGCGATCGCATTCACGAGCACATTATCGTTGAGCACCTCTTCAGCAAGCGACGCAGTGAATGTTTTGATCGCGCCTTTGGCGATCGCGTACGCGGCAAACTCGCCCGCGCCGGTCAGACCGGTCCGCGAGCTTACCGAGACGATCCGGCCATACTTGTTCTTCTGCATGATCGGTACGACGGCGCGACAGCAGAGGAAAGTCGGCTTGAGATTCAGATCGAACATCGCCTGCCATTCCGCCATCGTGGTCTCCGCGACCGTTTTGAAACCCCAAAAGCCGCCCACCAGATTGATCAGGATATCGACCCGGCCGAATTTCTTGACTGCGTCATCCACGAACTTGGCGACTTCTCCCTCGCTGCCAAGATCAACTTTGCCGAGCATCACGTTCGCTTCAGAGAAACGGTTGCCGAGGCGTTGTTTGAACATCGGGACCTCAGGCTCGACGATCCACGGTACGGCGAGTTTCGCGCCATTCGCCGCAAAATGTTCCGCGACGGCCCGGCCCAGCGCCCCTGTCCCTCCGGTAATCATTGCAATACGATCTTTCAGCAGTTCCATAGATTCGCCTCCGAATTTGATTGCTCGTTATTGATGCTCGCAGGTTAGGAGAGTTGGGCGTCGCGCGTCCAGTATTTGCCGATTCGATACGAAAAGCTTTAATGAGAACAGTTGGAGGCCGGGACTTGACGACATTAGTTTCAGCGGATTGGATTGCAAAACTAATTACACAAAGTGGCTTCACGCTGGTTGATCCGCGCCGCCCGATGAAATATCTCGCGGGCCATCTGCCGGGCGCGATCAATGTTCCGGTCTATAAAACCTTTGGCGCGGATGACCGCCTGCTCGCTCCTGAAGTGCTCGCAGAGTTCTTCGGCCAATCCGGCCTGAGCAGCGCCACGACGCCAATTATCTATGACTCGCCCGAGGGACAGAACGCCGCGATGCTCGCGTGGACGCTTGAATATCTGGGCCAGACCGGTGTTCACGTGATGCGCGATTTTTTTGAGTTGTGGAAGAGCGCGGGCCGCGAAGTCCTCTACCGCCCAGTCAAAGTTCAGACGCAGCCTTTCGCGATCAATCCGAACTTATCGATCCGCGTGACGCTCGAGCAAGCGCGCACCGCGCAAGGCGTAAAGTTCGTCGATTTCCGCAGCGTCGAGGAGTTCCGCGGCGAACGCACGCTCGCCGACGATCAGCCCGGTCATATCCCCGGCGCGACCAATCTCGTATGGCGCGAGCTAGTGAACCTGCCCGAGACGGTCCTCAAGCCGCGCGAGGCGCTCGAATCGATGCTTACTGAGCGCGGAATTACGCGCGCCGCACCGCTTATCGCGTATTGCCGCTCGGGACCACGTGCCGCACTCGGTTATCTCGCGCTTCGTGAGGTCGGTTACGACGTGCGGCTGTTCGACGGCTCATGGGCCGAATGGTCCCGTGCACATCTACCGGCGGAGAAGTAATTCCGCTGCGCGATGCGTTGACAAGCCATCCGGCGGGCCGGAGAATTAAGACAAATGGCGCGAATTACTGTAGAAGATTGTCTCGGTCGGATTCCGAATCGGTTCGAACTCGTGCTCGGGGCCGCGCGACGAGCCAAACAGCTCCTCAAAGGCGCTCGTCCTTTGGTCGAATCCGACAACAAAGAAGTCGTAACGGCGTTGCGTGAGATCGCCGCTGGCAAAGCTATTTTGGTCGAACCCGGCACAGAGTAATTTTGTCGCCCGCTCAATGGAGTAAATTCCGTCCGGCTGCCTATGATTTGGCTGGCGCTGACCTTTGAGAACAAGCATGGCGCGCAAACCTGCAAAGCGACGCGCAATCCGACAGCCAAAGGGCAAGACTGGCCCTCGGCTGTTGCGTCCGGTTCCAAAAGAGCACGACAGCGTTATCGAGACTCAAGCGATTCCGCTTCCTGCCGAAGATGAACTGAACGACACCGAAACGGCCGAGCCGGTTGATCTGTCAGTCGAGCACGATACCGAGGTTGTCGGCGACGAGGCGGTGCTCGAAAGCCGTTTACCTGGCGGCGATGAGGCCGCAGGATCGCCTGAAACGAGCGGGGCGGTTGTTCCTTATGATCCGCTGAGTCGCTATCTCTCCGAAATCCGCCGCTTCCCGCTGCTTAGCCGCGAAGATGAGACCAAGATCGCTCGTCGCTACGTAAAGCATCACGATCCTGCCGATGCTTATCGGCTGGTTACTGCCAATCTGCGGCTGGTTGTTAAAATCGCCAACGAGTTTGCCCGCGCGTCGCGCAACCTGCTCGATCTGGTTCAGGAAGGCAACGTCGGCCTGATGGAAGCGGTCAAAAATTTTGATCCCTATCGGAATATCCGTTTTCCGTCCTATGCCGTCTGGTGGGTGCGCGCTTATATTTATCGTTATCTGATTAATAATTGGCGGCTGGTCAAGATTGGCACGACGCAGGCGCAACGCAAGCTCTTCTTCAATCTACGCAAGGAAACCGAGCGGCTCGAAGCGGAAGGCTTCACGCCCCAACCGAAGCTGCTCGCGCAGCGGATGGGCGTGAAGGAGAGCGAGGTCCGCGAGATGCAGGAGCGGATGGCGCAAAATGAGGTCTCACTCGATCAGCCGATCGGCTCCGACGAGGACTTGCATCTTGGCGACGCGATCCCGGACCCCGACGGGAATCCCGAAGAGCGCGCCTCACGTGCCGAGTGGCGGGCCTTTGCTCATGATAAGGTCGAAGAATTTGCCGCGACTCTAAAAGATAAGGAACTCGAGATCTTCCGTACACGCCTGATGGCTGAAGAGCCGCCGACATTACAGGAAGTCGGTGATCGCCTCGGCGTCAGCCGCGAACGCGTGCGCCAGATCGAATCGCGTCTTAAAGGGCGGCTGCGCGACTTCATTCAGGAACAGGCCGCCGACATCGATCGCGCCGAAACCTGAGGCGCTAGCGGAGCGCTCTGACACGCGAGGCGCGTCCAAGATTTATGAGTCTGCTCGCTTATTAAGAATCTTAAGAATCTATAGTTAGGGCGCGCTGCTGGGCGTAAGTAACCAGGGTGTCGAGTAAGGGCTGCTGGTATAGAAGTTCATCATTTGATCAGCGACCTTTTTGCGCCCACACTCGATTCCATAAAAACGGCACCACGATCCGTGGATTCCGTCGAAAGTCATGTCTCCGGCGTACCACTGCAAACCATCTGATCGCGCCGCGATGCTTGGAGGATTAGCCCAGAAATACGGCCCCCACGCGAGCCACGGCGCGACCGGATTTTCTCCCGGGCAGTTCTGATAACAGAGATCGCCCGCTAATTGATCTGGCGTACCACCCGGCGCGGCTTGATCGATTTGCGCCTGAATCAGCCATTTCGTACCGAAGCCATATTCATATGTCCACGGCTCCGATTTGGCGGTTTAGGACGTTCATCCCGAGCAGTGGCGGCTGGGTTTGGAAAGCCGAGTCATCCGCATCCTTCCATAACACAACCTGCACTTGCTCAGGATTAAGTTTGTAAGTCTTGGAAAGCAAATCAGAACAGCTCGTCCAGACCGGATCAGCCGCGCTCATCCAATTGGTCGGAAACGCAGAACCCTGTGCGCAATCTGCTAAGGTCACGCGTGGATTTAGATTGCCGCTCTTAGTGAGTTGATCGAAAAACGTGTTGGGATCGCATTTCGGCAGCTGCCCGGGATTTTCCGTGCAGTTCTCTTCGGTCCAGTTGGACATCCCGATGATCAGCACGCCAATCTTGCCTTTTTTCGCCGGATTGCCTGCGGAATCGAGCGGCTGTATGCCGCTATTGGCGATCGTCGCGCCGTCGCCATGATGCTGCGGGGAGGCCATCGATAAGTCGTTTGATCCCTTGTAGAGAAGACCCGGAAAAGCAAGCGAACCGCTAGGATTGTAACAGTCGTCGCCTGTCGCCGGACAATCGATCAACGGCGTTGCCGTGAAAAGTTGATTCGGTGGATTCGTTGCTTGCAGGGCGACACTTGCCATTAGCCATTTTTTCTTCTTGTTTAGGACCCAATTATCAATATAGGTTCCGATCGCTCCAGCGATATAATAGCCGCCGATTAAATTAGGAGCATATAGATTTGTATTGGTCGGCATCGCACGAAAATTGTCGATATAGCTAAGAGCAGGCTGAACTATAGGCTGTGGCGGCGAGGGTAGTGCCCCTCCTTTGTAAGCGAGCGCGCTGAAGATCACGTCACTGGAGTTGCTGATTGTGCTTGAACTGGACGGAGCTGAACTTTTGTTCGAGTTGTAAGAGCGATTCAAAAGGTTGGGATCTTCAAACACTGTTAAATTTTGCCATTCCTGCGCCAAAGCAACTAAATTGTCCTTATTGGATACGCTAATTTTTAAATCCTTATTGTTGATCGCGGTATTTTGGACATCCGCACAATAAAAGAAGGCAATACCGATCTTATTAGTGAATGGTGGAGCATAACCAGGCGTGCATGTGCTCAGCGAACCATTGGTCGCGCCGAGACCAGCAACCTGTATGACCAGCAACCTGTATATTGTTGAAATTACTGGATCTATTATAAGTATAAGCGACGATCGCGATCACGGTATCTCCGGTGGAAACCGGATTCACGAAAGACACCGTTAAGGAAGTTTGCCCTTTAACTGAATTGGCTGCGTCCTGGTTTTTTCGCGCCCCTATAGTCTGCGCCGCTACAGGAATAATTGAGAAAAGTAGTTCAGTTAGAATAAATATGACATAAACGAACCGATGTATTCTCATGAATCGCTTAAGCTAATCATAACTATTCGCTCGAACATTATACGCTATCAAACGTCCAAGGATACGATCAGGATAAATCCGCTGCATGAAGCCAATCCATTTGATTGCATTCAGCCAATGCGCCGCCGGGCTTCAATCGTTCGGACAGTATCGTAATCCGCGTGACCGCACTTCGAAGTACTACAAGCGGACGGAGCATTGGGTACCGATCGCAAGAGTGCTGGAAGCGGCCTGCTTTGATGCGATTTTCTTTGCTGATGTTCAAGGCGCCTATGACGTTTATGGCGGTTCCGCAGACGCCGGGATCAGACATGCTGTACAATTCCCTGGCAACGATCCGACCA
Organism: uncultured Pseudomonadota bacterium; assembly: GCA_963795945.1. Lineage (GTDB taxonomy): Bacteria > Desulfobacterota > Binatia > Binatales > Binataceae > JAJPHI01. The sequence continues at coordinate 574,116 of CAWCJN010000004.1, read as the reverse complement.
TGCTCTTCCCGGCGATGGCGCAGGTGACGTACCATCTGGGATTCATCTCGACCTACAGCACGACCTATTATCCGCCGTTTCACACCGCCAAGTTGTTCTCTTCACTCGATCACTTCACCGATGGTCGTGTCGGCTGGAATATAGTCACCTCATATCTGAACAGCGCTGCGCGCAACGGACACTGGGCGCGATGCTCCCGCACTACGAGCGCTACGATCGCGCCGAAGAATACATGGAAGTCGTGTACAAGCTCTGGGAGGCAAGCTGGGAAGAGAATGCAGTTGTGCGCAATGGCGCGCGTGACATGTATACTGATCCAACTAAGGTGCATCCAATCAATCATCACAGCAGGTATTATGAGGTGGCTGGTCCTCACATGTGCGAACCGTCGCCGCAATGGACCCATTGCTGCTGCAGGCCGGCAATCCGGCCGTGGAATCCGATTTGACGCTCGCCACGGCGAAGCTATCTTCGTGACTTATCCCACCATTGAAGCCGCGCGTCCCCGAGTCGCCCGCATACGCGCTGCGGCTGCAGCTGAAGGGCGCAATCCCGATCACATCAGGATTCTAGCCGATATCGCGGTAATCGTAGCTGAATCCCTGAAGAGGCTCGTCTAAAAGAGGCGCGCCTGCGTTCCTACGCGAGCCCCGAAGAAGGTCTTGCACTATTCGGCGGATGGACCGGCATTGACCTCGCACCTTATCGCGATGACGAGGTGCTGGACGGTTTCGAATCCGAAGGTATCGAGGCCGCGGCGAATTGGTTCTCGGCGGCTAAGCTAGGGCGCAGCGTGACGATTGCCGAAATGTGCGAGAAAATGAAGCTCGCCAGCCTTATCCATCTTACTTATAGTCGGTGATCCGATTGAGGTAGCTGATCAGCTTGAGCAATGGACGGACGAAGCCGGCGTAGATGGAATCAACTTAGTGCCGATCGAACAGCCGGGCAGCTTCACTGATTTCATTGATCTGGTTGTCCCCGAACTCCAGCGGCGCGGCCGGATGCGGAACAGCTTTAACGGTCCTACGCTGCGCGAGAACCTTTTCGGCGAGGGGCAGCGGAGGCTCCATGCTGACCCTCCCGCCCGCCGCATAGTCGCAAATGCCGGGCTGGATTGGTTCTGTAGTAATTTTTCTGCTGGGGACTTGAGACCAGCTTGAGCGGGCTGCGATAATAATTGCGATGTCGAGCAAAAGTTTATGCACGAACGTAGTTGCGCGATAGTAGTAGTGGGCAACGAAATCCTGTCCGGCAAGGTTCAGGACACGAATGCGTTTTTCGCCGCCCGCGAGTTGCGTAAAATTGGCGTTGCGTTGAATCGTATCGCCGTCGTGCCCGACGATCTCAAGGCAATTGGCGACGAAGTTGCCGGATGCGCTTGCGGCTATGATTTCGTGATTACCTCCGGCGGTGTGGGACCCACTCACGACGACATCACGATCGAGGCAGTCGCAATCGCATTCGACCGTAAGCTTATAATCCATCCTGAGCTCGAACGGCTGATCCATGACCATTTCAAGGAAAATATCGAAACTGGTATGAAGATGGCGCTTGCGCCCGAAGGCGCGGTCTTGAACGCGACCGGCGACCTGCGCTTTCCGACGATCCAGCTCGAAAATGTTTATATCCTGCCCGGTATCCCGCAAATCTTCGAGCGCAAGCTAACCGGCTTGATCGGGCGCTTCTCAACTGATCCTTATTTCATGCGCGCAATCTACACTCGCGTGGGCGAAGGCGTAATTGCCGAGGCTCTGAATGCCTGCCTAAAAGAGTATCCCGCGTTATTGCTCGGTTCTTATCCGCGCCTTGAAGATCCCGAATACCGAGTCAAATTGACGCTCGAATCCAAGGATCGCGATTATCTCGATCGCGCATTTGCTAAGCTAATTGAGTTGCTGCCGCGCGACGCGGTAGTGAAAGTAGAATAGTTTACACCTAACGATGTGGGGTGGAGGAGAATTATGAAAACCCATAAACTGATCGGAATAATCGCGCTTGGCTTGATCACCTATGCGCCATGCGCAATGGCGCAAAATAGTTCGGGGGTAGCCCCGGCCAATGGACCCCAAGTCGCCCAGCCGGAGCAGGGCGGCGTTAATTGGAAAGGTGTCGGAATCGGCGCAGGTACTATAGCCAGCAATGTCTTCTATATGCCCGCCAAGCTCGCTTATGGAATTCTCGGCGGAATCGGCGGCGGCGCAGCTTATGCCCTCACCGGAGGCAACCAACAGATTGCCAACACCATCTGGCGAAGCTCTTTAGGCGGCGACTACATCGTTACACCCGACATGCTAACCGGTAAGGAACGTCTCCATTTCAATGGACCAACTTCGACTGCGCCTCCTGCCGGAAGCGAAGCACCAGGCTCCGCAACGACCGGCGCTGCGGATTCATCCTCGTCCTATGCTGCGGCCTCGAGCGTCCCACCAAATGCGCCAGCCCCGGCGACCCATTCAATCGATCGCGGTGCTGGTCCGGTAAGCTCGGGGAACTCTCCCAAACCAGCAGGCAGTATGAAAGCCCCGCTCCCGGACACCAGTATCGAGTAACGACGGATTCGCTTATGAAACCGGCGCGCTTTCTCTGGAAATCGACCTGAACCACTTGTCGCAACGCAAGAAGTTTCTTGCGTGACGAGTTGAAGACCGATCTCGACGAGCGGGATTATGCAAAGCAGCCGTTGACCCGGCCGGAGCTGGAAGATTTATTCGTTGGATGCGATCCGCGTGACTTTCTGAATCCCAAAAGCCCGGCCTTCAAGACCTTGGGTTTGAAGGGCAAAGCCTTGACCGAGAAGCAGGCGCTGGACTTGATGACGAAAGAACCAAATCTGATCAAGCGCCCGCTGATCATCACCGGGCACGAGATTATCGCCGGCTTCGATCGGGACGCCTTGCGCAAAGCTCTTGCCTGATCAAAGCCGCTCACTTATTGCGTGATGAACTGGTACGCGGCGCATGCTCAATCTACAGCTCCAGGAGCGCTTCGCGTCGGCGTCTCGGCCTGCCTGCTCGGCGAAGAAATTCGCTTCGACGGCGGCCATAAGCGTGACTCTTTCCTTCTCGAAACACTGGGCCGCTTTGTCGAATTCCTGCCAATCTGCCCTGAATTCGAGCTGGGCCTCGGTGTCCCGCGCGAGAGTTTGCGGCTGGAACGTCACGATGAAAATATTCATTTGCTCGGTAATAAAAGCCGTATTGATCACACTGCCGCGATGCGCCTATATGCAACGCAGCGCGTCAGGGCACTCGCTGCGCACAATCTCTCCGGTTATGTGCTTAAGAAAAACTCGCCCAGTTGCGGGATGGAACGGGTCCGCGTCTATCAGCCGAACGGGATACCTTTGCGGGACGGTCGCGGGTTGTTTGCCGCCGAGTTGCTCCGGCAATTTCCCCATCTACCAGTGGAGGAAGAAGGCCGTCTCAACGATCCGCGCCTCCGTGAGAATTTCATCGAGCGCGTGTTCGCCTATCGCCGGATGCGCTCCTTGTTTGATCAAAATTGGACTCACGCCGATCTGATCGCGTTTCATACCGCGCACAAGTTACAGCTGATGGCGCATTCGCCGCGCGCGTATCGCGAGCTCGGACAACTCGTGGCGAATGGTCGCCGCCGCGACCGCGACAACTTGCGATGCGAGTATGAAGCGGCTTTTATGATTGCGCTCAGCAAGCTCGCCACGCCTGCGCGTCACGTCAACGTTCTGCAGCATATCTCCGGCTATTTCCACGAATTCCTCGATGTGCCGGGACGTGCCGAACTTACCGCACTGATCGAGGATTATCACCAAGAACTCGTGCCGCTGATCGTGCCGATAACTCTCATCCGCCACTACGTTCGATTGTTCGACGTCAATTATCTCAAGGGGCAGGTCTATCTCGAACCGCATCCGAAAGAGTTGATGCTGCGCAATCGCGTCTGAAGCGTCCGCTTGATGTTCTGCCGAGTGGCGTAGTAATGGTCGCGCAGTATCATGCCTTTATGGAGATGCGATTATGAAGATAGGTCTGTTCGCGATAGGCACTGGAAAGATGGCGGGCGGCGGACTGCTCAAGACTGTCGCAACCACCGCCGAGCGTGTCGGTATTGCTACCCTGTGGGTGCCCGAGCACGTCGTGCTACTGGACAAATACTCCTCGAAATATCCTTATTCCAATGACGGTTCACTCCCGGCGCAGACCAACGCGCCGATCTTCGATCCCTTTATCTCGCTGACCATGATGGCGGCGGCGACTTCGAAAATCCGCCTCGCCACCGGCATCTGTCTCGTGCCTGAGCACAATCCGCTGGTCCTCGGTAAAGTAGTCGCCACGCTGGATTTCCTGAGCGGCGGCCGGGTGATTCTCGGCACGGGTATCGGATGGCTCGAAGAGGAATTCGCGGCGCTCGGAGTTCCATGGAAAGACCGCGCCCAACGCACCCGCGAATGTATCGACGCGATGCGTAAGTTGTGGGGCGACGAAGTCAGCGCCTATCGCGGCAAAATCTATGATTTTGAGGGTGTCCGGAGTTATCCGAAGCCCGCGCAAGGTGCGAAGGTCCCGATCTTTTTCGGCGGTGAAAGCGGTCCCGCGCTGCGCCGCGTCGCCGAATATGGCAATGGATGGTGCGGCTTCAATCTCATACCCGACGAAGCTGCCGCCAAGATTAAAAAAATCGAGGAATTGTTGCAGGCCAATGGCCGTCAGCGTTCCGACGTCGAATTGGCGGTCTCGCCTTATACCAAAAAAATCACTCCCGATGATCTCAAGCGCTATCGCGATGCAGGGGTGGACGAGTTAGTTCTCGTTAATCTTCGCCCGCCGCGCGCCGAAGACGAGACCGTAAAGGATATCGAACAGATTGCCCGCGACTGGGTCGAACCCGCCTCGCATCTATAAACATCGCTTTCCTCTCCTGATTAATGAGAGGGAGGCGCGAGACGCATAGGGACGACACGCCGGGTGATGGTTGATAGCAATTGGAGGAAACCACATGGATATCGGCTACTTCGCATTAGGCATCGGACCGCTAACCACGCCGCAATGGATCAAGCCCGTGGCGACTACCGCCGAACGCCTCGGCTTTTCCAGTATCTGGGCGCCCGAGCATGTCGTCCTGCTCGAGCAGTACGCCTCGAAATACCCATACTCGGCTGGTGAGTTCCCGATGCCCACCGATACCCCGTTCGCCGATCCCTTCACTACCCTCGCTTATGCCGCGGCCTGCACCGAGCGCATCAAGCTCGCCACCGGAATCTGTCTCGTTCCCGAGCATAATCCGCTTGTCTTGGCGAAGACTGTCGCGACGCTTGATCGGCTGAGCGGCGGACGTTTTATTCTCGGCGTCGGCATCGGATGGCTCGCCGAGGAATTTCAGGCGCTCGGGCTTTCGTTTGATCGGCGCGCGCAGCGCACTCGCGAATATATTGACGTAATGCGTAAGCTGTGGAGCGAACGTAAAAGCTCGCATCGGGGTGAGTTCGTCAACTTTCCCGAAGTGCAGAGCTTTCCAAAGCCGCACAACAATCGCAGCGTGCCGGTATGGTTCGGTGGCGAAACTCCTCCGGCGCTGCGCCGCGTCGGAGAATACGGTGACGGCTGGATCGGTTTTAACCTGATGCCGGATGGAGCCGCCGAAAAAATCAGCCGCATCGAACAGATACTCAAGGCGAGCGGTCGCCAACGCTCTGACGTCTATCTCTCGGTATCGCCCTATGCGAAACTAATCACGACTGACGACCTCAAGCGCTATCGCGACGCAGGCGCCGACGAAGTCGTGCTCGTGGTTTTCGATATTCCATCCTCGGTGCAGGACCTCACGAAGCGCATGGAGCAGATGGCCAAGGACTTCGTCGAACCCGCGATGAAGTTGTGACGCCAGTATTTGAGTTAGACACTCGCCGATGAAGTTCAGCCCCTCTGTGTCATCCCGAGCCGGTGAGCAACGCGAACCGTGTCGAAGGACTTTCGCGAAGCGATTTCCCTCTGTTTCGCAAGGAAAGAAAGTCGCTGCGCGTAGGTCCCTCCGCTTCGCTCGCTGACTCGCTTTGATCGGAATGACACCAAGAGACCTGATAAATAATTTTCATGCGAAGTTTGAACCCACCACGTTTCCGGAGGCCCACCAATGTCCAGGATACAAGGTGACGTCTTACTCGTTGGCAGCGTTCCCCGCGAGTCCGCCGCCGAGGTCTTCAAGACCTGCTCTGCGATCCTCGGCGATCATCTGCAAGCCCTCCCCGACGGCGAGGTTGGCGTGCGCAAGAGTTGGATTCAATGCCAGGCGATCGGTGTCTTCGATAAGCATCCGGCAATTGAAACGGTCCGCCGCCCGCGTTCCGCCGGTGGATTCGCCACTGATTATTCCGAGAACTGGATATTTAGACTGAAACCGGGCGTCCAGTCGCTGAAGTTTGGCGACCTCGGCTACGCGCGATGGGCGGTTGAGTCCTACAAGGTATTTCGCGAACTGCGTCGCCGGAACACGATACCGGACGCGATGCGCTTTCAGGTGAGTTTGCCGACTCCGCTGGCCGGATGTGCAACGTATTTTGATCGGCCCGCCGATCGCGAACTGGTTTACCGCGCTTATGAACCCGCGATGATGCGTGAGGCGAGTGAAATCTGCCGGCAAATTCCGGCGCAAGACCTAGCAATCCAATGGAATGTCTGTATCGAAGTCCTCGAAATTGCCAGTGGCAGGACTTTCCTCGACGGCGATCCTTGGACGCGCGGCGGGGCGCAGTTCGAGCGAATCGCGCAGGCGATCCCGGCGCCGGCGATGCTCGGCTATCACCTCTGTTATGGCGACTTGGGTCATCACCATATGGTCGAACCCGACGACCTTGCGCTCTGTGTCCGGATGGCGAATCTCGCGATCTCGCGTTCACCGCACCGGGTCGATTGGATCCATATGCCGGTGCCGATCGGCCGCCGTGACGACGCCTATTTCGCTCCGCTGAAAGATTTCCGCATCGATCAGACCCGCATCTATCTTGGTCTCGTGCACTATCATGACGGCGTCGAGGGCGCATTGGCGCGCGCTAATGTCGCGCGCCGTTACCTTCAGCACTTCGGTATCGCGACCGAATGCGGCCTCGGCCGTCGCTCCTCCGAAACTCTGACCGATTTACTTACTATCCACCGCGACGCTGCCAAACGCCTGTTCACTATCACTGCATAGATGCGGGCGTCTGGAGTTCCACAGGCGATGCTCTCTTCATAGTGCACGCACCTTCGCCATTCCTGCGCACAAGTCGTTAAGGAGTTCGGGCGCTCCGAGCTTTGCCGCCTTACCGGCCCTTCTCGTCTGTTATTCCTACGCGTGTAACTGCGCCATGGCCGATCACGCAAGCGGATCGCATGTGCGCCAACGCCGCGCGAGGAATCCCTAATCAATTTCTACTTTGGGGGCGGCAAACCGATCGATGCATTATCGATCGCGTAACGCCACTTGCCCGCCGATTTGTGCAAAAGCTCGGTCGTCCGCACCCGCGCTGTCGTTGGCTTGCCGTCGGGACCGGGAATCGTCGAATCCCACATGCCGATATTGATAATGTAGTTCTTGCCGATCGCTTGTGACTCCAAGCTCACCTGCTTGAGCGATCCCTTCGCCGCCCCGGCGCATTCGGTCTTGATGATCTTCTTGATCCCGGTCTTGCCGGTCGCCACTTCGTCTTCTCCCGGCCAGATCATCGTGGCGTTGTCTTCATAGAGCGCGATTGCAGCGGGGATATCGCAGGCATTGAAGGCTTTGCCGAAGGCGTCTGATTGCGCCTTCACGATCTCCTCTGGGGCGGCATAAACAAATCCGACGCTGATCAGAATTGCTGTCAGGCAAGCTAGTGGCGTTTTCATCACGTTCTCCTCCTCGCCCGAAGGCGCAACGACTCGCCTAGTGTGCGGTCAAACCCCCGTCCACCGGGATCGATGCGCCGGTCACGAACGACGCCCCATCCGAAAACAACCATGCCACTGCGTTGCCGATCTCCTCGGGACGCCCGGGCCGTCCGATCGGCTCCTGACTGAGGAGAGCCTTCTTTGTCTTCTCGTCTTTCATCCATTCGAGGATCGGCGGTGTACCGATAACGCCCGGGCAGATCGCATTGATACGGATATTCTTCTCGGCATATTCAACCGCGGCGGTCTGCGTGATCCCAATCACGCCATGCTTGGCGGCCGCGTAAGCGCCCATCTTGGGCGCCGCGAGCAATCCCGCGGTCGACGCTGTATTGACGATCACGCCGCCGCCCTGCTTGAGCATCTGCAAAATTTCATACTTCATGCAGAGCCAGACGCCCTTGAGATCGACCGCGAGAGTTTGATCCCAGTTCTCCTCGGTATCTTCGGCGGTATAAAGCAGCTTGCCCGAGATACCGGCGTTGTTGAACGCGCCGTCCAGCCGCCCCCATTTTTTCACCGCAGCGCCGATCAGCGCCTCGACATCGGAGCCAGTCGCAACGTTGGCTTTGCGGAACTCCGCCTCACCGCCCGCCTCCCGCACCATCGCGACGGTCTCTTCGCCGCGTCGAGTCGATATATCCGAGACCAGGACCTTTGCCCCTTCACGCGCGAGCACCAGAGCGGTCGCACGGCCAATCCCCCCGCCCGCACCCGTGACAAGCGTAACTTTATTCTGAAGTAATGATGGCATCAGCTTTCCTCTCTGCTCGAATAGACTTCTGACTCTTTATCGTCAAGTGCGAATCTCACTCTTGATCCGAAACCGTATCGAAAATCTTGCAGTAGAATTCGCTACCGGCGGCGGATGGCAAGGTCGCGGGGGTGCGCCAAAAGCTGCGGGTAATCGCGGACCAGTGAGGCGTGCGCTGGTGAATCAAAGGAATTGGCGATAATGACGATAGCCGGTGCGGGGTGGGCGTCGAACGTCGTAACGGATGGCGTAGGTGTCTGGTCGCGCAGATAGTAGCGGACGACGTTGTCGGCATAACGCGGAGCTACGCCGATCGTATCCGAAGGCTTTAGGCTATTGACGGCAATGGCGGCTGCCTCGGCCCATTGCGGGGTGTGCGGCTTGCTCGCCCAGGTCTCGACGTGCGCCAGCGCGAGCGCCACCACAATCGCAAGCGCGCCGGGCCGGAAAGCCGCGGGCTCCAACTCCAAAATGCCGAGCGCCGCCAAAGCGAAGAATGGTACGAAACAGGAGAGCAGATAACGCTCGACGAAGGCGGGCCGGAACAGATACGAGAGCAGTGTCAGAAGGAGCGGCGGAGCGAGCATCCAGAGTATCAGGAAAAGCACCGCTCCCGAGCGGGTGCGCCAACTGCGAATCGCGCCTGAGACCGCTAGGATTGCCATCAGCGGAAAGACGTAAGTGCCAGTGGCTTTGTTGAACAGCGTGATTGAATCCCACGCTACCGGCGGTGAAATCCAGCTCCAGGTATCAGGATTCGGTGCGCCGCCGCGATTATGCAGATAAAACATAATTGCTGGAACAAGCAGGATGATACCGGTGAAGATCGCTATCGCAATGCGGAGGATGTAGCGAAAGTTTTGGGCCCAATTCGCGCGGAGAAGGACGAGCGTATAGAGGCCCTCCGGCACGAGAATCAGCGCAGTGCTGAAAGTCGTGGCGATGGCGCATCCGGTGAAAATCGCCAGTGCAATCAGATCGGGTATCGCGCTATGGCGCACCGCGCGCAGGAAGCACCAGAGCTGCGCGAGTGTTAACGCGAGCGCGAGCGGGTACATCCGCGCCTCGCGCGAGTACTTGATCGTGACAAGATTGACCGCGATGAGTATCGCTGCGATCGCGGCGACGAGCGCCGCGGATTCAGTAGTCGCCGGATCATCTTCAATGTTCTTTGCGGGATCGGCTGAGCATGGCGTGAGAGAAAAAATCTCGCGAACGGCGAAAAAGACCAGCGCGATCGCGATCACGCCCGCGAGCGCCGACAGCGAGCGCATCGCCGCGACGCTGTCGCCAAAGGAACGGATCCAGAAGTGGAGCACGAGATCGTGAAGTCCGAGCTCGCCCGGGTTCAGGTGCGCTTGACGACGAAGGACTTCGGCGAACGAGGGAGCGGAAGCAGCGGCCCACGATGCGCCCTCGTCAGCCGAGAGCTCGGTCGTGTTCAGTCCCGCGAAGCGCAGGTATGCGCCGGCTGCTATTGCGATAATGAGCAGTCCGAGAGTCCATTCACGGACGCGGGTCATGCGGGAGAGGATTTCTCGATTGCGCGCCAGAGCAGGCCCCAGCGGACGCCCTGATCGCTGACGATGACCTGCTTCATTTTGAAATGCGACATAATCCGCTCGAGGATAGCAGCGCCGGCGAAGATGACGTCGGCGCGACCCGGCTCGACGCCCGGGATACGCTTACGCTCCTCGAGCGGAACATGACTCAATCGCAAGATCACTTGCAAGACATCATCTTGCGAGAGGATATGGCCATGCACGCGCGTCGAATCATATTGCGCAAGTTCGAGCGCTACCGCGCAGACGGTGGTGACCGTGCCGGCAATCCCGACCATCACGTCGGGCTGGAAGTTCCATTTAAGCGTGGCGAGCGCCTCATCGATCGTGACGCGCAACTCGACCGCTTCGCGCGTATGCGGCGGATCCGATTTGATGATGCGTTCGGTCATCCGGACCGAGCCGATTTGCAGGCTAATGTAATCGATCGTGCCGCCGGGTTGGGCGCGAACGAATTCGGTCGAGCCCCCGCCTATGTCGATAATCAGGAGATTGCTCGCGAGGTCCAGCTGCAGGCCTTTCACGGAGGAGAGATAAGCAAGTTGGGCTTCGGTCTCGCCGGAGATCACTTCGAGTTCGAGGCCGGTGCGGGCTTTGACGCGCGCGATGAAATCCGCGCCGTCGCTCGCGTCACGTAGCGCAGCGGTCGCGGCGCTTAGGATTTTTTCCGCGCCGAGTGAGCGCGCCTGCTCGACGAATTCCGCGATGGTGTCCAGAGTGGCGAGTGCCGAAGCGGGATCGAGATGGCCGGTCGCATCGACGCCGCGGCCGAGGCGCGTGATACGTGAAGCTTCGGCGAGTTTGCATAATTGTCCGTCGGGCGTCGTCTCAGCCACGAGCATCAGGACCGTGTTGGTGCCAACGTCGAGTGCGGCAAGTTTCATAGATTTACGAGTGCTTAACGGGGCAGGCGAGGCTCGTCGCCCTGCCCGGAGGCTCTTAAAGGATAGTCGAGCGATTTCGGGAGTTCAGTGCTCAGAGGGATTTGATTACCGGTAATCCATTCATTGAGTGCGGCGAGCGCGCGAGCGCCCATCGCGCGCTTTTTCTCAGCATTGCGTTCGCGACTGGTCAATGGCGGCATCAGGCCATAATTCGCATTCATCGGTTGGAATTCGCGTCGCTGGGAATCAGTGATATAGGCGACCAGCGATCCAAGCGCCGTTTCGGGCGGCGGAACGATGAGGGGCGCCGACGCGATCATCCGTGCGGCATTGAGCGCAGCAAGCAAGCCCATTGCCGCCGATTCGACGTAGCCCTCAACGCCGATCATCTGTCCAGCCATGAACAGATCGTCGCGGTTGCGAAGTTGTAAAGTCGGGCGCAGCAGGCGCGGCGAGTCGATAAACGTATTGCGATGCAGTGATCCTAACCGTACGAACTCAGCATGTTCGAGGCCCGGGATCATGCGCAGCACGCGCCGCTGGGCCGGATAGGTCATCTTGGTCTGGAAACCAACCATATTGAACAGGCGCGCCGCGCGATCGTCCTGCCGGAGCTGCACGACGGCATAGGGGCGCGCGCCTCCGCGCGGATCACGCAGGCCCACCGGGCGCATCGGGCCGAAGGCCAGCGTGCGCTGACCACGTCGCGCCAATTCCTCGATCGGCATGCAGCCCTCGAAATAAACTGGACGTTCGAAGTCGTGCAGCGGCATCTTTTCCGCGTCCATCAGGGCAGCGACAAAGGCGTCGTATTGATTCTCGTCCATCGGGCAGTTGAGATAATCCTCGCCGCCCTTACCATAACGCGAGGCCTTGAAGGCCACGTTCATATCGACCGATTCGGCAGTAACGATCGGCGCAATCGCGTCGTAAAAGTACAGGTTCCGCTCGCCGATCAACGAGTTGAGTTGCTCGCCGAAAGCTGTGCTGGTGAGCGGACCGCTAGCGATGATCGAGGGTCCATCGGGAATCGACACCGCTTCCTCGCGGACAATTTTGATCATCGGATGGGCTTCGAGGGTAGCGGTGATAAAGCCCGCGAACGTGTCGCGATCGACTGCCAAAGCTGATCCGGCGGGGACCTGAGCCTGCTCTGCCACCGCAATGATCAGCGAGTCGAGCCGCCGCATCTCTTCCTTGAGTAGGCCGACGGCGGTTTCAAGTGAGGCGCTGTGCAGCGAGTTCGAGCATACCAGTTCGGCGAACATCGCAGTCTGATGCGCCTCGGTCATCCGTGCCGGACGCATCTCATAAAGTCGCACGCGTAGATTGCGACGGGCGAGTTGCCATGCCGCCTCGCTGCCCGCTAGTCCCCCGCCAATAATAGTTACGTCAGCCGCGTCCATCGAAGTGACGATCGTGACGAGTTTGCCGGCTCATGTAAATGCGTGTCGATCCGGAGCGTAGCTATTCGACTAGAGATCGAGAAGCAAGTCTCACGGAGGTTACGACGATGCAATACATACTGTTGATCTATCACAACGAGAAGAACCGGATGAGCCCGGCGGAAGAGTCCGCGATGCTTCAGGACTACATGACCTTTACGCAGGACATCGTGAAGGCCGGGAAATTCAAAGCGGGCGATCGGCTCGAAGCGACCGCCAATGCGACGACCGTGCAGGTGCGCAACGGCAAAACAATCACGACCGATGGACCATTCGCGGAGACCAAGGAGCAACTCGGCGGGTATTACATCGTCGAAGCGAAGGACCTCGATGAGGCGCTGGCGATCGCGGCGAAGATTCCGGGCGCGCGTCACGGGTCAATCGAAGTACGGCCGATCTGGCAGATGAATCGGTAGGCGGGTTGCGAACTCTAAAGGGAAAGGGGAGATCGATCATGGCGACGTCGTTTACGGGCGGATGCATGTGCGGAGCGGTCAGATACGAAGGTGCGGCAGACCCGCTAATCGCGGCTAATTGTCACTGTCGCGATTGTCAGAAGGCGACCGGCGCTGCGGTTCCCTCGTTCTTCGCAGTGCCCAAGAGCGCCATCAAAACAATCGGTGAATTAAAGTATTATGACTGCAAAGCGGAGAGTGGAAACACGGTCAGTCGCGGCACGTGCCCTAAGTGCGGATCGCGCGTGATGGGTACGAGTACGATGATGCCGGATGCAGTAGTGATTATGGCCGGCAGCCTGGATGATCCGAGCTGGTTCCGCCCGATGATAGACGTATGGACTTCGCGGGCGCAGCCGTGGAATCAAATGAATCCGGAGTTACCCAAGTTCGAAAAGAATCCGCTGATGTAATAGGTAAGCGGCAGCAATGCCGAAAATGAACGATAGCGTGGCGGTGATTCGATGCGCTAGCCTCGACTCACCGCTATGAACTCTTCGATCATTGAACGGGTCTATCGTGAGGAATTCGGACGGATTCTCGCCTCGCTAATTCACCTGATCAGTGATTTTGAACTGGCTCAGGATGCAGTGCAGGAAGCGTTCGCTGCGGCGGTCGAGACTTGGCCGCGTGAGGGAATTCCGGGAAATCCCCGTGCGTGGATTATCGGCACGGCGCGGCATAAAGCGATCGACAAGATTCGGCGGGACGTGCGTTTCAGCCAACGACGAGAAGAGTTGACGAGAATGATCGAGCTGGGGGCCGATTCAGGCGCGCAGGATTTGGAGAATGCCGCGATCGCTGACGAGCGGCTGCGGCTAATCTTCACCTGTTGTCATCCGGCGCTCGCGCGTGACGCACAGATCGCATTGGCATTGCGCACCTTATGCGGTCTGACGACCGACGAAATCGCGCGTGCGTTTATTATTCCTCCCGCGACGATGGCGCAGCGGCTGGTGCGCGCGCAACGCAAGATTCGCAAAGCCGGCATCCCGTATGAAGTCCCACCGGCGGACCTCCTGCCGGAACGGCTCGATGCGGTAATGGCGGTCATCTATCTGGTCTTCAATGAAGGGTATGCGGCTACGCAGGGCGACATGTTGATACGGGCCGATCTGTGCGCCGAGGCGATTCGGCTCGGACGGATGCTGCACGAATTGATGCCGGCGCGGGGCGAAGTGCGCGGGTTGCTTGCACTGATGCTGCTGCAGGATTCGCGACGCGCCACGCGGCTCGACTCGCGTGGCGATATCGTATTGCTCGAAGAGCAGGATCGCACGCGATGGAATCGCGAACAGATTCATGAGGGTCTTAAATTGGTCGAGGAAGCGCTGCGGCTCGGACCGATCGGTCCGTATGCGATTCAGGCGGCGATCGCCGCGGTGCACGGGCGAGCAGCATCGGCGAAGAGACCGACTGGCACGAGATCGAGGCGCTATATGCTTACTTGATGCGCCTTCAGCCGTCGCCAGTGATCGAGCTGAATCATGCGGTCGCTGTCGCGATGGCGCGTGGACCTCAGCACGGACTTCAGATGATCGAGTCGATTCGGGTGCGCGAGGAACTCGACGATTACCATCTAATGTGGTCGGCGCGCGCTGATCTTTTGCGGCGGCTGAAGAATTGGGCCGAAGCGGCGGAGTCCTATCGACGAGCACTCGGATTGGTCAGCGGCGAGCCCGAGAGGAAATTCCTGACGCGCCGTCTCGACGAGGTCGAAGCATTGGTCGCGCTCAGGACGGACGCGGCTGATTCAACAGTTCACCTAAATTACGATATACCTGCGAGTTGAACACCAACCCGACGTGACAGCCGTTGACCTCGATGTTGTGCGAATCGTCGGGATCGAGCGCACGCGGGTAGCGCACGATACGATCGGCGCGGCTATAAATCGCCATAAATGGAATTGATGGGCTGAGCGGCGTCTTATCACGCGAGATCGGTGCGCCCAGCGTGATTACCTGACGGACAATATCAGGACGTTGTTGCGTGACACGACGCGCGATCACGCCGCCGAGACTGTGGCCAATCAGGGTAGGGCGCATCCCATTATGCTCGCGCATCGCGGAGTCGCAGACGGCCATTACCTGCTTGATGAGCGCCGTCATCTGTCCCATGTTGCGCTTGATACCGGAGGCATACGAGACATAACCCATTCGCTCGAGCCATCCACGCATCGTTTGCAGGTAATGATCGCTCGCCAGAAAGCCCGGAATCGCGACTACCGGATGGCCATCGCCGCGCGGGACGTCAATGCCAAAGAAAGCCGGATCTATCATGAGCTGACTAAACTCACGCGAGGTAGCGAGCATCTCACGCGAGAAACCATATAGCAGCGTCGCGCCGCCGACGCCGAACAGCCCCTTGATGATACCGCCTTTCGATAGATTCAATTCGATTAACTCCTGTCTACACTTAAGCGCTGGAGGGTGTTGCCGATTCGGAAACTGATGCAGTCCCGGCCACTTCGGCGGTCGCCGCGTAGCCGCATTCCTTGTTCGGACAGAGCCACCGCGCGCCCTGGCGCTTGCTGACCTTCTCTACTAGATAGGATGAGATGCATTCAGGGCAGGGGCGTGGCACAACGCGATCCCAGCTTGCGAATTTGCACTTGGGATAGCGTCCGCATCCGAAGAACAGTTTGCCGCGCCGGCTCCGGCGCTCGAGCACTTCGCCTTCCTTGCAGTCCGGGCAGGCGACACCCGTTTTGACCGGTTCGGATTGCATCCGCTTAATGCCGTCGCAGTCAGGATAGCCGGAGCATCCGAGGAACTCGCCGAAACGTGAACGGCGGCGAACCATCGGGCGGCCGCACTTCTCGCAATTTTCGTCGCTTGGAACTGGTGCGCTGGCCTCTTGCGGGATGATCTTGCCTTGCTCGTCACGCGTGAACTCGCTGGTGTTGGTGCAGGCGGGGTAGTTGGAACAGGCGAGAAACTCGCCATTACGGCCGAACTTGATGACCATTGCGCCGCCGTCCAGCTCGCACTTAAGGTCAGTCGGAAGACCGTTGCGCTTCACCGCAGGCATCTTCTTTTTGGCCTCGCCGAGCCGCTTCTCGAACGGATCATAAAAGCGCTGGAGCGTTTTGACCCAGTTCTCGCGGCCCTCTTCGATGCCATCGAGCTCACCTTCCATCGCCGCTGTGAACCCGACTTCGAGGATGTCCGGAAAGGCGGCGACCAACAGATCGCAGACCACGCGACCGAGCGAAGTCGGACGCATCCGCTTGCTCTCGTCCTCTTCGACGTATTCGCGGCTCAGAATGCTGGTCATGATCGCGGCATAGGTCGAGGGGCGGCCGATGCCCTTGTCTTCCAGCTCCTTGATCAGCGTAGCCTGCATGAAACGCGGCGGCGGCTGAGTGAAATGCTGCTCGGGGATGAAGCCGAGGAATTTCAGGATTTCGCCCTCGGTCATCGCGGGCAACATCGCGACATCGTCGTCACTGGTTGACACATCATCCACGCCCTCGAGATAGACCCGCATGAAGCCGTCGAACTTGCGCACTTGGCCGGTGGCCCGGAAAACCGCGCCATCCACGTCGATATCGACGGTAGTGCGATCAAAGACCGCGGGCGGCATCTGACTCGAGACAAAGCGATTGAAGATCAACGTGTATAAGGCGAGAGCGTCCTTATCGAGATAACGCGCCATCGATTCCGGGTCACGCTCGACCGCGGTCGGACGAATCGCTTCATGAGCTTCCTGGGCGGATTTTCCGGAACGATAGAAATTAGGCTTTTCGGGTACATAGTCTTTGCCGTAACGCCCTTCAATATAGCCCCGCACGGAAGCCAGCGCGTCGTCGGAAACGCGCGGCGAATCGGTTCGCATGTAGGTGATCAGACCGACTGCACCTTGATCGCCCAGTTCGACGCCTTCATACAGGCGCTGCGCGACTTTCATCGTGCGCGACGGCGAGAAATAGAGCTTGCGCGAGGCCTCCTGCTGCAAGCGCGAGGTGATAAATGGCGGGGCTGCGCTGCGCCGGACCTCCTTGCGTTCGATCTTGCGGACGGTGAAGATCTCGCGCTCACAGGCGGCGATAATTTCGTCGGCAACCGGCTTCAAGAGCTTGGTCGCCTTGTTGTCGATACGCTCGTCTTTGTAGCTGTAAAGCCTCGCTTTGAACGGCGGTGGATTCCCCGCCTCGAGATTCACGTCAAGCGTCCAGTATTCTTCGGCGCGGAATGCCTCGCGCTCCTTTTCGCGCTCGACGATGATGCGTAGGGCGACTGATTGCACCCGTCCGGCGCTGATCCCGCGCTTGACTTTATCCCACAGTAGAGGGCTGACCTGATAGCCGACCAGCCGGTCGAGCACCCGTCGGGCCTGCTGCGCTTCAAACAGATGCTGATCGAGTTGCGATGGATGCGCGATCGCCTCTCGCACCGCGCGCTGGGTGATTTCGTGCAGCAGCACGCGATGAATTCCGCCCGACAACTTGCCGAGATGCTGTGCGATATGCCATGCGATCGCCTCACCTTCGCGATCAGGGTCGGTGGCGAGGTAGATGTTTTCCTTATCCTGAGCCGCAGCCTTGATTCCTTCGATTACCTTGGCTTTGGCCGGAATCACCTGATATTCGGGCTCGAAGCCTTTTTTGAGATCGACGCCCAGCCGGCTTTTCGGAAGATCGACGACATGGCCGACCGAGGGCGCAACGGTAAAATCGCGTCCCAAATAACGCTTAATAGTCTTGGCCTTAGCCGGAGACTCAACAATAACGAGATTCTTTGCCACTTTGCAGACCCTCTGCCTCCAACGGAGCTACGGATGGAATCCGAAGATTAGTTGGTTATGCGAGTGAAAACAGCTTGCCTGGATGCTGCGTCACGAGTCCACGCAACTCAAGCTCAAGCAGTAATTTAAGCACGGTCTGTGCATTAAGCCCGCTGCCTTCAATTAGCGCGTCAACATGAAGCTTATCAGCATTCTTTAGATACGATAGAACCTTTTTAATTTCTGTTGTTTCATTCTCGATTGCCTGATCGTCGATGATAGTGGGCTTGGTGTTATCAATACTGGGAAGGTGATTATCGCGAGCACTTACGGGACCGAGTTGCGGCAGCAGCTCTTCGAGCACGTCTTCGACGCAATCGACGAGTCGCGCGCCTTCTTTGATCAAGCGATTGCTGCCGCGGGTTTTGCCGTTGAGCGGACTGCCGGGAACTGCGAAAACCTGCCGATTCTGCTCGAGCGCCATTCGGGCCGTGATAAAGGAGCCGCTCTTTTCGGCAGCCTCGACGATTACCACCCCAAGGCACATCCCGGAAATCAACCGATTACGCGCTGGAAAATTCTCAGCGATCGGCGGTGTGCCCATCGGCAGCTCAGAGATCAACGCTCCGCCTGTTTCAACGATATTTTCTGCTAATTTGCGATTCTCCGGGGGGTAAATCACGTCAACGCCGCTGCCCAGAACGGCAATCGTCTTGCCCTGAGCGTCAAGCGCGCCTTGATGCGCTTCGGAGTCGGCGCCGCGCGCCAGACCGCTAACCACCGTGAATCCCTTGGCGGCGAGTTTGAGACCGAGGCGCTGCGCCATCCGGCGGCCTGCATCGCTGGCGGTCCGAGCGCCGACTACAGCGACGCATTTCGAATCGTCGGGAGTGAGGTTGCCCCGCAAAAAGAAATAAGGAGGTGGGGCCGCAATCTCGCGAAGATTTATTGGATAATCGGGGTCGGTCCACCTTACCAGGCGTCCACCGATCTTCGGCAGCTCGCAGAGTTCCTTTTCGAGAGGCGAAAAATCGTCGAAGCGGTGATGCCCAGCGCGACCGGTCGAGTTATGCGAGCCTCAATCAGCGCGTCTGCGGGTTGACGAAAAATCTCTTCCGCCGAGCCGAAGCGTTCCAGCAGGAGCCGCGCCGTGCGCGGCCCGACGCCACGCACAGCGCGAAGAGCCATCCAATATAGTTCAGCCGCCGGAGCCATCATTATGCCGTTCGTAACCGGAGTCGGATACTCGATCACACCTCCGTGAGGATGCGCGTATTTGAACTATAAGTTTGCAGATGACGCAAGTAGCTGAATTTAGAGACAGCCTCTCGGGTTAGCGGCCAATAAGCTGGGTCGTGAAATAGATCGCCAAAATCCCTGCGGCGGTGGCGACCGCGACCAGCGGTGAATCATGCTCGCGGGCCTCGGGCAGCAAGTCGGAAGCCCCTATATAAAGGAAAGAGCCGGCGAAGAATGCCAGCACCCACGGGAGCACGGCATGATTAATCCCGACCAGAACCGTGGATGCCGCGCCGAGCACCGGCGCTGCCATATCGATCAGCAGCCACAGGGCTGCGCGGCGAATCGGATTGCCGTGTGCGAGTACCACGGTCACAGTGTTCAGTCCATCGCTCAGGTCATGCGCGATTACGCCCATCGCGATGAGCAGACCGATATGCATGCTGGTCTGAAATCCCACGCCGATCGCCACACCGTCAAGGAAGCTGTGCACTGACAAGCCGGCGGCCATCACGATGCCGAACTCTTGAACGTGAACGTCCGTGGCATGGGCGTGCTCGCGCGCCCGATGCATCGCGGTGTACCGCTCCAGCGCAAAGAAGGCGAGAAAACCGAGTGCCGCTATCGGCATCGCGGAGGCTCCCTGACCCAGCGCGAAGACCTCGGGAATGAGATCGAAGAGCGCGACGGCCAATACCGCGCCGGAACTGAAGCCAAGCAGCAGGTGCAAGCGGTCGCGCAGTCGGATCGCGGCTGCGCCGCCCAATCCGGTCGAGACAAAGCTCATCCACGCGAACGCAATCGCGGTCCATTGCATGATGGCGGCATTATTCCGAGTTCGACGCCGACAAGCGATAAGCTTAAGATGGAATCGCAATTGAACCTGTGGAAAGCGCGGAAAGGCATTATTGACCAGCCGAACCGGATCAAATACTTAAATTTGAGCCGCTATAAACCGCAGACCGTCAGCAACTCGTGAGCATTCGACGCCGAGCGATCGCAACTGGTGGAGGAGATTTTACCTGATGGATTTGAGTGCAATGTCTGCTAATGAGAAGCAGATATTGATTTTCAGCTTTTATCGCGACGCCGAATTACGCGGCGCGCGTTTGCTTTTCAATCTGCTCGGACACGTCAAAGACGCGGATTCGCAGCTCAAGATGTCGAAGCATCTGGCCGACGAAACCCGACATGCGTGGCTATGGACCCGGCGCATCGCCGATCTCGGCGGCGCTCCGGTGATGGTCGCTGATGGCTATCAGCGGCGGCTCGGACTTCGCACCGGGGTACCCAAGGGGGTTGTCGAGATTCTGGGCCTAACGGTGGTCGTCGAGGAGCGGGCGCAGAGCCGGTATATGGCACATGCGGCCCTGCCCAACGTCGATGAGCCGACGCTTGAGACGCTCAAAGCCGTGACGGAGGACGAAACCTGGCATCTGTCTTGGATCGAGAAGAAGATGCGGGAGATTGCGCGTGAAGAGGGCGGGGGCGAAGAACAGGCGGACGAAATTCTCGGCGATATCGCAAGATCGATCGCGAAGTGTACGCGACGCTCGCCCAGGACGAAGCCGAGCTGATGAGGTCATAGGCGCGCGGGAATCGCGGACCTGTACGCCTCTTGACGTAACGTCAATGCGTCGCGGGCTGCTCAGCGCAGCTTCACATTGAAGGCTTGGCGGCCCTTTTCTCCCGGGCGCACCTCGAACTGAACTTCGGCCCCCTCGCGCAGATCTTCGAAGTAGATTTTGGGCGCGAGCCGCGAACGATGGAAGAAAACCTCATCGCTGCCGTCGTCAGGAATGATAAAGCCGAAGCCTTTGTCCTTGATCACTTTCTTGATTGTGCCAAACATCAGTGCAATCTCCTTCACTCTGCATCCGCCGACCGTAATTAGCTTAGGCCGCGCGCGTCACAGGTCAAATAGGGTCGCGCAGTGACGAAAGCAGTCACTCTCAAAGAAATCGAGCAAATCTTTGCGGTCACCGACGCTCTCGGAATCTCGCGCGAGGCGCTCGTGATTCCATTGCGCACCGAGCAGCCGGGGTGGATGCGGCAGATCGCAGGCGGCAAGCTCGAAATTGTGGTCGAGCGCGAGGCTGACTTCGACCAATGGCTTAGTGGTCTGGAGACTCGGATTCGAGCATTGATGGATTTGCCCGAAGAAGAGGACTGAACGCGCATCAGGCGAGTCGGCATCAACTCCATTCATCTGTTGCGAAAAATGCCTTACGGGATGCTATATGGTCTCGAACCGTCCTGACCGGCAACTGAAGCTTTTAGCGCCGAGACAGTGAGATGAATGGTAAATCAAGCAAGCGCATCTTCTTCAACGCATTCCACATGAACTGCGTGGTTCATCAGTCGCCGGGACTCTGGACCCGCTCCGACGACCGAATGTGCAATTATACCGACCTCACGACCTGGGTCGAATTAGCGAAGCTGCTGGAACGCGGCCGCTTCGACGCACTGTTTCTCGCGGACGTGGTCGGGATCTATGACGTTTACGGCGGCAATCGAGTCGCTGCACTGACGCAGGCGACGCAGACGCCGGCAAACGATCCGGCATTGCTGATTCCCGCTATGGCGTATGCGACCGAGCATCTCGGCTTCGCCTTCACCAGCTCGATTCTGCAATATCATCCGTTCATCTTCGCGCGACTGGTCTCAACGCTCGATCACCTGACCAAAGGGCGCGTCGCATGGAACATCGTGACTTCCTACTTGGAGAGTGGCGGGCGCAGTCTCGGTCAGCCGGGCCTGCTGCCGCACGATGAGCGTTACGACGCTGCCGAGGACTACATAGAGCTCTGCTATAAGCTGTGGGAGGGAAGCTGGCAGGATGACGCCGTAGTCAGGGATCGCGAGCGCGGCATCTACGCGGATCCGGACAAGGTTCGCGACATCCATCACAACGGCAAGTATTTCAGTAGCCACGGATGCCATATGTCGGAGCCTTCGCCGCAGCGTACGCCAGTGCTCTATCAGGCGGGCGGCTCGCCGCGCGGTCGTGAGTTCGCGGCGCGCCACGCCGAGTGCGTCTTTGTCGCCGGCCTAAATCCGGCCAAGGTAGGCGCATCAATTCGTGAAACACGTGAGCTGGCGCGACGCTCAGGCCGTAACCCCGAAGATATTCTGTTCTTCCTCTATGCCAAGGTGATCACCGGCGGCACCGAAACCGAGGTCAAGCGCAAATACGACGATTACCTCAATAGCGTCCGCTATGAAGGGGCCCTCGCGTTGCTGAGCGGCTGGGCAGGCATCGATTTCAGCCAGTATGACCCGGATAAACCGCTTGAATATATCGAAACCAATGCGGCGCGCATGGTCATGCAATCATTCCTCAATCGCCCCGACACGCAACGCCGATGGACTTTGCGCGAACTGGTCAAGATGGTCGGTCTGAGTGGCGGCGGTCAACTCCTGATGGGCACGCCGGAACAACTGGCCGATACGTTTGCTGAGTGGGTGAGGGCAGGCGTCGATGGCTTCAATCTAGCCTATATGGTGACGCCGGGCTCCTTCGTCGATTTCATCGATGGGGTCGTTCCGGTCTTGCAACGACGCGGTCTAATGCAAGCCGAATATCAGCCGGGCACGTTGCGCGAAAAGCTGATGGGCGCCGGCCGCGCCCGCCTCCGCGCTCCTCATCCGGCAGCGCAGTATCGAGTGTGATTGGGCCCGAAAAACAGAGGAGCGCGCGATGAACAAAGAACCGTTCAAGATCGCGGTACCTGATGCAGTCTTGACCGATCTGCGCGAGCGGCTGGCGCGGGCGCGGTACCCGATCGATTTCGCGAACGATAACTGGGTTTATGGAACTAATCGCGCCTACCTGGAAGAGATGGTAGCGTATTGGCGCGATCAGTATGACTGGCGCAAGCATGAAGCCGAGATCAATCAGTTCAAGCATTACCGCACCACGATCGAGGGAATACCGATCCATTTCATCCACGAACCGGGCAAAGGTCCTAGTCCGATCCCGCTGATTCTTTCGCACGGCTGGCCGTGGACCTTCTGGGATTTACAGAAGGTGATTCGCCCGTTGGCCGATCCGGCCGCTTTTGGTGGCGATCCGGCGGACGCCTTTGACGTCGTTGTCCCTTCTTTACCGGGATTTTGCTTTTCGACGCCGCTGGTCACGCCGGGCATCAACTGGTGGCGCACGGCGGATTTATGGGTCATGCTGATGCGCGGCGTTTTGGGTTATCCAAAGTTCGCGGCGGAGGGCGGCGACTGGGGCGCGTTCGTCACCGCGCAACTCGGTCACAAATATCCGCAGCATTTGATCGGAATCTATCTGACATTAGCGATCCCGCTGGACTTTTTCAGTGGTGGCGGGCTCAAGGAGAGCGATTACGGCCCGGACGAACAGGCGGCGCTGGCGCGCACGCGCGAGGCTCGTCCGTCGATCATCAGCCATGTCGCCGTCCAGACACGCGATCCGCAAACGCTGGCCTATGGGATGCATGATTCGCCAGTTGCATTATTGGCCTGGATGCTTGAACGACGGCGCGCGTGGAGCGATTGTGGCGGCAACGTCGAACGGCGCTACAGCAAAGATGAGCTGCTAACCCACATCATGCTGTACTGGGTAACGGAGTGCTTCGTGACTTCGGTGCGCTACTACTACGAAGCTCGGGAACATCCGTGGGGACCCATTCACGCACGTACGCCGCTGGTCGAAGCGCCAACCGGTATCGGAGTCTTTCCGCGTGAATTGCTGATCCCGCCGCGTAAATGGGCGGACCGGTATTTCAATTTGCAGCAATGGACACCGATGACCTCTGGGGGGCATTTTGCACCGAGCGAGGAGCCGGAACAGTTGGTGCAGGATATCCGCAAGTTCTATCGAACTCACCGCTGATCAAAGAGAGCGTAGGACACTGTCGAGGTTGGTTAAGTTTTCGGGCTTTTAGCGTCGGAGGCGGCGGTGGACGGAGTCGCCGGAGGAAGCGGGCTGAGCTCAATCAGTGTCTCGCCGTGATCGACCATCGTTTCGGTGACGGCGTGGATTTTCGCGACTATCGCGGGAGCCTCGGCGTAGAGGGTCGTCTCCATCTTCATCGCTTCGAGTACGAGCAGCGGCGCACCCGCCTCGACCTGCTGCCGCTCCTCGACGAGGATTTTAAGCACCTTGCCAGGCATCGGCGCGGCGATTGTCTGCGCCATCGAGCCGCTGGTGCGGCGACGGGTGGTTGATTCTGACGGAGCAAACTCGAACTGTGCAGGCCCGAGCGCGACAAGAATCGTGTCGCGTTGGCGCGCCGCAACAAAGTGCATCGGGCGATCGTCGATTCGGATAATTGCGCCGCTCGCGGCGGGATCGAGTCGCGCTTCGATCTCCTCACCGTCGATTCGCGCGTGAATTTTATCGTCATCGCGAGATATGATCTCGATCTCGATAGATTTTTGGATTGCCGGTCAGATGCAGCTTCATCGGCGGCTCCACGGTTCAAAGCTGCCCAGCGCCGTCCACGGCGAAGTCACAGAACGATCAGATACAGCAGCCGAGGCGCGACCATTTTGTAGTTGCGTTGTGCCTCTGCCCCCGACCAGGCCCGTCTTGTCTTCGATGGCGAGCACGGCGGCAATCAGGGCGGCGTTGAGCTGGGCTTTAGCGGGTTGCCAGCGCGGGAAAAATTCCGGCAGAAAGCGGGTGGAAAGCTCAGCGCGGGCAAACGGCGCACTCGCGATTACGTCGCGCAGGAAGGCCGCGGTACTATGCACACCAAGTAACGAGAATTCATCGAGCGCCCCGAGCATCCGCCGCCGCGCCTGCTCGCGATCGTTACCCAGCAGATCACCTTAGCCAGGAGACTGTCATAGAAGGGCGAAACCTGAGCGGCGAGCGCAAGTTGCGTATCGACCCGCACGCCCGGTCCGGCGGGAAGATTGAGTTCGAGCACAGTACCAGTCGCAGGCCGGAAATCATGGGCTGCATCTTCCGCATTGACCCGGCATTCGAGCGCGCTGTAGCGCGGCGCAACCGGTTCGACGACGTGATCGCCTGCCGCGATCATAAGTTGATCAGCGACGAGATCGCGCGCGAAGCGAATCTCGGTCACGGGATGTTCGACCTGCAAGCGCGCGTTCACTTCGAGAAAATAGAACTGGTCGCCATCGACGAGGAACTCTGCCGTACCCGCATTGCGATAACTGGCGTCGCGAGCGAGGCGCAGCGCCGCCTCGATGATCCGGTCGCGCAACGCGTCGCTCAGTCCGGGGGCTGGGGATTCTTCGATTAGCTTCTGATGACGCCGCTGAATCGAGCATTCGCGCTCGCCCAATGCGACGACTCGCCCGTGTTCGTCGGCGAGCAGCTGAATCTCAATATGGCGCGGGTGGGCAAGGTACTTCTCCAGAAAGACCCGCCCGTCGCCGAAGGCTGCTTGCGCCTCGCGCGCGGCGGCTTCGAGCAATGGTTCGAGGTCAGGCTCCGCCTCGACCACTCGCATCCCGCGACCCCCGCCACCGGCTGCCGCTTTGACCAGAATCGGATAACCAGCCGTCGCGCCGAATTTACGCGCGCAGGCGAGATCGGCAACGTCGATTCCGGGAACGACCGGCACGCCGGCCTGCACCGCGAGTCTTCGTGCGGTCAGCTTGTCGCCGAGCGCCGCCATCACTTCGGCAGGCGGCCCGACAAAAATCAGTCCGGCTTGCGCCGTCGCGCGCGCGAACTCTGGACGTTCCGACAGGAAGCCGTAGCCGGGGTGAATCGCGTCGGCGCCGGTCGCGCCAGCTGCGGCGATAATCGCGTCGATATTCAGATAGCTAGCGCGCGGATCCGACGGCCCGATATGGACCGCTTCGTCGGCGGCGATGACGTGGACAGCTTTGGCGTCGGCGTCGGAGAAGATCGCGATCGTGCGAATTCCCATCGTGCGCGCCGTGCGGATCACGCGCAGGGCGATCTCGCCGCGATTCGCAATCAACAGTTTACGGATTGAGCAGGAGCGCATCGAAAGAGCGTAACGAGCACACACCGGATCGACAAGCCGCACCAGGTATTTGCAACCCCGATCGCATTGGATTATTTGCTTCGGCGCAACGTCCAATTGGAGCAAGGCGGCCGCGATGAGAAATTATTTCGAGGATTTCACAGTCGGACAGCAGTTTAAGCACTGGCCCGGGCGAACTATCACCGAGTTCGACGATACCTGGTTCACCCTGATGACCATGAACACGAATCCGATTCATTTCGACGCGGCGTTCGCGTCGCGCAGTCAGCACGGTCAGCGGCTCGTCAATGGCCTGCTTGTAATCTCGCTTGTGACCGGGATGACGGTGCGGGATTTGAGCGAAAACGCGATCGCAAATCTCGAATACGAATCGATTCGGCACGTCGCGCCGAGCTTCCACGGCGATACGCTGTACGCCGAGAGCGAAATCCTAGAGGTCACACCATCCAAGAGTAAGTCCGATCGTGGAGTCGTCTATGTGGAGACACGCGGAGTCAATCAGGATGGCGCAGTGGTGCTGACATTGCGCCGGCGGGTGCTCGTCGCGCGGCGTCCGATAGAGCGAAATTCTCCGGCGGGAGTCGCGCCGAAGAGCCGGACGAAAAAAAATGACAAAAAAAATCGTCGCGCGGTCAAAAAATCTTGATCGAGCGCGAGAAATGAATATCTTGTTTTTGTCACTCTACGCCGCGCCTGCAATTCCGCAGGCGTTAAACATTCAAAGGATCACTTGCATGAGGGAGCGTTAGCGTAAGAAATGGAAAATCCGGTTATCCGCACGGTTTACGATTTTCCCGTCGCTGGCCATCGGTGCAGCGATGACATGGTGCACTACATCAAGCTGGTTCGCCGCAACGGCGAGCAGCAGCCTCAAGGCACCTGCCCTAACTGTCAAACAGTTTTCCAGTATCAGAAGCCGCAGCGTTCGCACGTTAAACACCCGAGCGGTGAAGGCGCGACGCACTTTTAACTTCTCGGCGGAGCGCATCTGCGACCCGCCTCAGCAGCCATAACTGATGTGAGATTCGCGTGCTTTTCGAATGGAGAAGCGGTCGCGTTTACCAGTAATCAGCGCGAGCGCAGCGCTTGCATCTGATGTTCCGGCGCACCTGCGGCGGAAGTGGAACCGGTGCGCCTGAGAATTATCTCCGGTCCTTTGTAGTATCGCGAGAATTGCGCGCCGACCAATTGCAGGTCGTCAGCCGGGCTAAACCACGCGTGCATCTCAGGCAAGAACGGGGCAAGAACGTAATTGAGCCAGCCGAAATCCGGCTTGATATCCGCTCGGACGACCTGGCCAGAGTAATCGTTCCATCGAGCAGGCGGCTGCGCGCGCGCCTCGACTTTCACCAGTTTGGGCCCCGGCATACATACGAAGTCGTTCATTGAGATCGGACCATCGTCGCCGGCACGAAGTGAGCCTTGCAACGGCAGAATCATCGCGGCGCCTGCATAAGAGTTCGGCGGAAAATGAAAGGTCTGGGCGGTGACGACCGGCTTGCCGCCGGAATAGCTCGTACACGCAGTCTTGCCGCTGCGAAAATCAACTTTGCTGATTAGAAAGATCGTTCCATTGCGATGGTAGAAGGTATGGACGTAAGCGGTCATTACTGGGACCGGGCCGGGCGCGTGCGTATCGAAATCATCCCATTCGATATCGTAATCGCCACTCTTGTAGAGCGCTTTGCTGGTAACCTCCTGGGCGCCCATCCGGCTGGAGCCGATGTCGAAATGCGCGGAGCCGATTACATGCTGATTGCGTGCATCGAGGATCTCGAAGTCGGCATTGCGAAAGTTGAGGCTCGCGGCAAGTACCGGTGAGACGGCGAGCATTGCCAAGAGCGCAATTCCTCCGGTCAACGAAAATCGCGCATATCTGCGTAAATCGAGAGCTCGGGCTCGGCTATTCCGCATTTCGTTTGTCCCTCTTGAGCGCGAGTTCCCGCGGCCAGCGAAGAACCGGCTCTGCTAGTATTCTGCAAACCTGAGCGGTTGACCACAACGTCGCCATGATAGGAGTGATTGCTGTGCGCGGCAGCGTCTGGTTGATTATTATCAGATGCGATGATGGGCAGGGCGGCGCAGGCAGATGGAGGACTGATGGAAACGATAATAACCACTCCGCAGAGCCGGACGGTTGCGGCGCTGAGCTATTTGCTGTTCTTTGTCACCGGGTTGATCTTTCTGTTTCTCGATCCATACGACAAGGATGAATTCGTGCGCTTTCATGCACGCCAATCGATCGTCTTCTCGGTCGCCTGGATCGCAATGCTGATTATTTTTGCGGTCTTTATTGCGGTACTGCCGCCTAGTATCGGATGGTTGCTCGCCGGAATCAGGAATCTGCTCAACCTGTTGCTCGCGATTTATTGGGTCTTCCTGATGTACAAAGCGTATCGCGGTGAGTATTACCGGATTCCCGAACTTTCCGATCGCGCCGAGGGACTGGGCTTCTAAGTTTATTCTCCGCCCAACTCGATACTTTCGACGCGCACGCCTGAAGGCTCGAAGCGCAGCACCATCTGATATTGCGCCGTGCGGAGCGTAAGTCCATAGGCTCCCGGCGCACGCGCCACAACACTAATGAATTCCAGCGGTTGGCCTTGCAAAGAACCGAGCGCGGCATTCATCGAGGCGATTGCGGCGGTCAACTCGAGACCGCGCGGCGTCTTTTGGAAGAGTGACCATAGGGATAGTTCCGCTCCCGGCCCGTAAAGCTTGCGGACCCGACCTGAACTCAGCAGCACTTCGATAATCGTGCCCAGCGCACTCGCCGAGACCGGCGGCACTTCGAGCGCCGTAATTGCCCCGCGGAGGATAGAGTAAGTCTCGCGCGCAGACACGTCCGGCGCAGCTGCCAGAAACGCGTCGATTTGCGGCGTCAGAACGTCGCGCTGTAGTTCATCGAGGCTGATCGATTGTTCGGGAGTCACGAAATCTGGTTGAAAACGCCTCTCAAGTCGTTGTCATTCTGAGCGAAGAGAAGAATCTAGCGGTCTCTTACGCTCAATCTAATGCACTAGCTTCTTCCGCTTTGGAGACTGCGGAGCCGTCCATCCGAGTCACTCACGCCGGATCGTGATGGCCATTGCCATTATGACCGAGCAGGGCGGCGAGTTCGTGCTCGAAGCCGCCAGTCTCAATCGCGCAATGCATTCCGCATTCTTTCGGCGCGCCGGTCTCCCACCACCATCGGCCCGAACGAGGGTCTTCGCCCTCCGGCACAGCGCGAGTGCAGGGAGCACATCCAATCGATTTGAAGCCTTTGTCGTAAAGCTCGTTGTAGGGAACGTCGTTGGCGCGAATATAATCCCAGACCTCTTCATCGGTCCAGTCGGCGAGCGGCGCGAGCTTCACGATTCCGCCGTGATCGTGATCAATTTCGAGCTTGCGGATATTCGAGCGGGTCGCCCATTGATCGCGTCGCAGCCCGGTGATCCACGCATCGTAATTCATCAGGGCCCGACGCACCGGCAGGACTTTTCGCACCTGACAGCAGAGCAGGCGAAGGTTCACTTCGCGATAGAATAGGTTATTGCCATGCTTCGTGACCATCTGCTGGACAACGTTGGTATCGGGCAGGAAGACCTCGGTGCGGACGCCGTACTTGTCGCGAATCTTGTCAATCAGCCGGTAAGTTTCTTCCGGCTGCCGGCCGGTATCGATTGTGAAAACACGAATACCCGGATCGATTCGCCACGCCATGTCGATCAAAGCAACGCCATCAGCCTGAAAGCTCGAACAGAGGCCGAGCCGGCGGCCAAATTTCTCGATCGCCCAGGCGAGCACTTCCTGTGGCTCCTGCGAGTCGAGTTCGACGGCCGCCTCACCTGCCTCCAACTCGTCCATCAGGATATGTTCGTTCTCATGATTTCCAGCGGTGTCGGCGTGGGTTTCCATCGGTGAAGGCCCTTTCGGCTTGGCAGCCTTATTCTTTGCGCCCTGGATTAAAGGCGCGCCTGCTCTAGGCTCGTGGACGCTTCAGCACTGCCCATCGTAACCAAGGCAGCGTCGGGCGTGCGAACGCAAAATTGGGTGAAAGACTCGTCGGGCAGCCGTTCTTCAAGATACCCCGCGAACAGTCGCGCGACAGTTTCTTCGACTTTGGCCGAGGGTACGCGACGCAGCAGCGGCTTGCCGATTGCTGCGTCGCGACCGAGTCCGCCTCGCAGAATCACGTCAAAAGCTTCGAGCGGCTCGCCATTCGGTCCGCGTCCGGTAGTGCCTTGTAGCCCGATATCGCCGGTCCAGTGCTGGGCGCAGGCGTGGGGGCACCCGTCAAGATTCACCTTGAGGTCCGCGACCGCAGGGCCGAACTGATCGACCATCCGTTTGATAATCGACGCGAGCTTTTCCTTGGTCGGCGTAACCGCGTAATTGCAATGCGGATCGCCAATACATCCGATCGAGGAGCCGTACAGCCCGTTCGCGTCGATTGGGAAACCAATCTCGGCGACGCGTCCCAGCACCTCGTCGAGCCGCTCACGGGGAATGCCTGTAAGGATAAAGTTCTGGCGACGGGTCAGCCGGATGTCACCGCCGAAATCTAAAGTGAGGTCGGCCACTTCGCGCATCTGCCGCCCGCTCATCAGGCCGAGATAGACCGGGAATCCGGCGTAAAGCAGGCCGGGTTGTTTCTGTTCGTGGATTCCCAGGTGGTCGCTCTCGGAGTCGGGCAACGGCAACTCAGATAAACCTTCGAGCGCTCCACCGAGGCGTTCCTCGATCAGTCCGCGAAAAGCCTCGACGCCATAATCATCGATCATGAACTTGAGACGCGCCTTGACGCGCGAGATACGATACTCGGTGGTCAGGCGCCATACGTCGAGAATTGCGCGCAATACCGGAATAATCTCAGCGCGCGGGACAAATACTCCAAGGTGCCGTGAGAGCCGGGGCGTTGAGGATTGACCGCCGCCTACGCGCACCGCAAAGCCCTCGCGACCGTCTCGCACCGTCGCGACCATCGCGACGCAGTTGATCTCCGGCGCGTTGCACTGATAACGGCAAGCCGAGATGCTAATTTTATGCTTGCGCGGCAAGTCCGAGTACTCACGATTGCCGTAGAAGAACCCCGCCGCCTCACTGATTAGGCCGGTTACATCAAAGATCTCGTCGCGGCTGACGCCGGCAACCGGGCATCCGGTGATATTGCGCACGACATCACCGCATCCGCCCATCGTGGTGAGGCCAACCGTCTTTAGCTTTGCAAGAATCTCTGGAAAATGATCAAGCGTGATGTAATGGAGCTGAATATTCTGCCGCGTTGTCAGCTCGCCCTGATCGCGGCCCCAGCGTTCCGAGATTTCACCGATTGCGCGAAGGCCGGCGGCGCTGAGGATGCCGCTGGGAATCTTCACGCGCATCATGAAGGTGCCGATCTTCGGCTTGTCGTGGTACATCCCGAACCATTGCAGCCGGACTATGTCTTCTTCAGGGAGCCTTTCGTAAGAGGTATTGACAAGGCGTTGCCACTGCCCCTCAAGCTGAGTCGGAAAAAGCTCGTGCTTGAGCCGCTCAACCGAGTTGCGCTTGAGGACCAATTCTCGTGAGGGCGGCTCGCGTTTCGGCACGGCGGGATAATTACTCCTATGGGGGAACGTCCGATAAAAGAAAAAATAACTTAGTGGAGTAAGTTAGTCAACTATTAATTTTGAGATCGCGGCAGCTCGAATTAGAAATCGGCAGAGCCTCGCCAAAGAATCGCTGAATTTTCTTAAATAGGCCTAAGTGGGTAGGAAACGCACCTATCTGCGTCACACAAACAGCTCCGGCAGCATTGCCGAGCCGCCCGATCGGGTCCCATGGCCATCCCCATCGGAGTCCCGCGATGATCGCGCCCATGAAAGCGTCGCCGGCTCCGGTGGAATCGACCTGCTTAACCCGAAACGCCGGGATGTGCAGGGTTTCGGACGCGGTCGCGATCGCGCATCCGCGATCGCCCTCGGTTAGAAAGACCGCGCGACTATCGTAACGCTCGCGCAGGATCGACGCCGTATCGAGCGAGTCTCGCGACCCACCAACGCCGACAAGCTCGCGGGCGGCAGTCTTCGCAGGCTTGAGGATCGTCGCCAGCCGGAGCGCGCGATCGAGTTCCCGCTGATTACCGAGCGTCGCGCAGGCATCCGACGGAGGCACATCGATATCCAGAATGGTGGTGAGACCGTAATCTTTTGCAGCGCGTAGAATAGCGATCACCGTGCGGAGCGGAAGCTGCGAAATTTCCGTCGTCACAATATGCGCATTGCCGATAAAGCCCCGATGGTCCCGCTCAATATCGCCCGATGTGAGTTCGGCGGTCGCTCCACGCGACATGTAAATCGCGCGATTGCCCTCCGGATCGAGAAAGATTGCGGCGTAGGAACTAGCCGAGCCGTCGGTCGTCAGATGAGATTTGATGCCTAGTCGGCGCATCCCGCCGCGCAGCAGCTTGCCATTAGCATCGTTGCCCATTTTTCCGAAGATGCCGACGTCGAGCCCCAGTACGCGGGCCCATCCGAGGTGATTCAGCACGACGCCGCCGACCACGGCTTGCGGGCTTAACGGCTTCGGATTGAGCAGGATTTTTTCGTCACGCTCGATGATGCGCGGTGTGCGATAGAAAAGATCGACCACCATGCTGCCGCATCCGACAGCGTCGAGCTTCATCTCAGGCGTCGGCGCAATTGCGCTCCGCCGCTATCCAGGATTCCGATGTGCTGGTCCATTCCGGCTCGAGGGTGGTAGCGGCGATTCGCCGGAGCGCTCGAAAACGGCGTAGAAACTCGCGGCGTTCGCCGGAATCCAGTTCGGGCGTGCCGGGCGCCACGAAATCGCTTGAACAAACCCCCAGCTCTTTGAGCGCGGCTTTGAGACAGGCGATCGTAAGTCGCGCCGGTTGCTCGCCGTGAAAGAATTCACAGGCCTCACGGAACTGCTCGAGTATGGCGCCATAACGCGTCATTAGGGTCTGCTCACGACGACAGCAAACCTGCCACGAGCGCTGCCATTCGCGCGGCATCACGTTGGACGCCCCGGAGACGATGCCGTCAGGCAGGGAGTTGCGCGTGAGATAGCGATTCCAGTAGCCCCGCGCGCGTCCCATGATCCCATGTGTAGGGCGGAACAGATCAAAGATCAGATAGGCGTTACCGGGATAGATCGCGAATTGACCGTTATGCTTAAAATGCGCGGCGGCGCGCGTGTAGTTGTCCAACATCGCTTTACTCGCCGTCACCTTGATCCCGTGGACATAGGGCAACTGGCTCATCCGCTTGACGTCGCGGGTGTGCAGATGCGGTGTTTTGCCGGCGCTCGCAATGTCGGCATTGTCATATAGGAAAATCGGCAGGCTGCGACCATGGCGGAAGAAAATTTCGCCGATCTCGCGTTCGACGAAATCTACAGGATTTTCCAGATCGGCGATTGCCAACGGTGCGATTACGACCGCATCTGCACCGAGTTCAATGGCATGTTCGAGGTTAGCAATCGTGTTGACTGAGCTATGCGCCGTAATTCCGACCCAAGCTTCGACCGGATGACCCGTGCGCGCGGCGCCGCGACATTCTGCGACCGCGATCTGCGCGACGCGCTGCATCCGCTCGTTATCGAGCCGGTTCCATTCGCCCGTAGTCCCTGCGGCAAAGATAATATTGGCGCCCGCACCATTCTGAATCGCATAGCGGATTACGGCGCGCTGCTCGTTATCGACGATCTTGCCTGACCGATCGAGCATAGTAACGATCGGTACCGAAAGGCCACTCGGCGGAGAATAGCGGACTGGTGCGCGCGACCGCCGGATACGCGCCGATGCCGCCCCCATCAATGCGGCGGGGCGCAGATTTTGAACTTTTGAAGATAATGCCAATTTCTCTGCTCGCCTTTAGAGTAACGCCAATCCCAACTCGGTATCGTAGGTGTACTGCCCGTAGCGATCAAAGCTCGAATTGTAGATAACGCCCTGGATGCGGACACGATAGTTACTGTCGCTGCCGCGCGCCGCGATTGGCGGATTACGCGACCAGATACCTTTTTTGCAAGCATCGATAAATAGATGATCAACCGTCAAATCGCCCGAATGCTGCTCGATTGCGATCTCGTTCAACCGCCCCTGTGAGTCCATCACCGCAGTCAAGACGACGGGATTAAGGTCGTCGCGAACTCGGCGTTGCGAAAGTTTCTCGGCTTCGAGTTGCTGTACCGCCTTCAAGGTTTGAGTTAGCAGAATATCGCTGAACTCGGCGTATTTTTTCGCTTTGTCGTTGAGCAGTTGCGTGCCGTGTGGGGCCGACGAGGCCGTCTCCTGATGATAGACCGTAACTGGCGCTTCGGCTGCCAACTGTTGAGTGACAACTTCATTGCGAGACGGCGCTTTGCCGTGAGCTGCCGCTGATTCGGGCTCCCGCAATTGGATCGCGGTGGGAAGCGCAACAGTATTCGATGCTGAGAGATTCGATAAATCAGTGAGAACTTCGGGCCGTTCCGGTCCACTTTCGGTTGCTAGAGGCACTGAAGTCGTATCGGTATCAGATGGATGAGGAGAATTAACGCACGCAGCTAGTTCGATCAGTCCAGCAAGCGCGATAACGCCGAGGGCGAGTCTGATCCAATTGTGCATCCCGATGCGGTCCATCGTGCTTTTCTTCCGCCTACCCTCCGTATTGGTTAATCCGCGAAAGGCGCGATTCTAACTGGAACCGGCTCCGCTGCAAAGTTTTCTCGCAGTCCGGCTCGCGGTGAGACCAACAATTGTGCATTGGGGGAGGCGTGGTTATACTTACTACGTCGGCTGAGGCCGACACCCTAAAATGAAAGCTGAAATTCATCCCGACTACCGCCGATGCGTAGTAACCTGCGCGTGCGGCAATACCTTTGAGACCCGTTCGACAGCGCCTGCCATACAGGTCGAGGTTTGCTCGAACTGTCATCCCTTCTATACGGGTCAGCAGCGACTGGTGGATACCGCCGGACGCGTTGAGCGCTTCAATCGAAAATACGGCATCAAGAAGCAATCCGCCTAACTTGTCCGTAAGCGTAAACGCCTTCGGTTCTGACCAGACCCAAGCCGGAGGCGTATGATGAACCCGCTACTTGAGAAGCTCAAGGAGGTCGAAGGGCGTTTCGACGAACTCGGTCGTTTGCTCAGCGATCCCGCGCTAATCGGCAATAACCGTGAGTACGCGCAACTCGCTCGTGAGCGTTCGCAACTCGAAGAGATTGCGGCGGCCGCCCGCGACTATCGCAAAATACTCGACGAGACTGCCGAGCTGAAATCCGCGCTCGATAGCGACGACGCCGAACTGCGTGAAATCGCTAAAGAGGAATTTCCGGCAGCGCAACGGAATCAGAGCGCGATTGAAGAGCGGCTTAAACAACTGCTCACGCCGCGCGATCCGAATGACGAACGCAATGTGTTACTTGAGATTCGGGCCGGCACTGGGGGCGAGGAAGCCTCACTGTTTGCCGGCGATCTCTTCCGGATGTATTCGCGGTATGCCGAACGCCATGGATGGAAGGTGGAAGCGCTGAGTCTGAGCGGTACTGGACTCGGCGGCATCAAGGAAGTAATCGCGTCAATCAATGGGCGCGGCGCTTTCAGCCGGCTCAAGTTCGAGGGCGGGGTCCATCGCGTGCAGCGGGTGCCGGCGACAGAGTCGTCAGGCCGGATTCATACCTCTGCCGTCACGGTCGCGGTACTACCCGAAGCGGACGAAGTGGAAGTCAATATCAACGAAGAAAAAGACTTGCGAATTGACGTGATGCGAGCATCAGGTCCGGGTGGTCAGAGCGTAAATACGACCGATTCAGCGGTACGCATCACGCATATTCCGACCGGGATGGTAATTGTATGCCGCGACGAGAAGTCGCAACATAAGAATAAGGCGCGCGCACTGAAAATCCTGCGCGCGCGGCTGCTTGAGAATGCGCGCGCCGAACAGGACGCCAAGATTGCCGACGCGCGCCGCTCGATGGTCGGTTCGGGCGACCGTTCAGAACGCATCCGTACTTATAATTTTCCGCAATCACGTGTCACCGATCATCGCGTGAACCTGACTCTCCATCAGCTTGATCAGTTTCTTGATGGCGCGCTCGATTCGGTGATAGACGCGCTCGCCACCAAAGAACAATCCGCCTTACTCGGCGCTTAACCAACCAATGTCTCTCGAGCAGCGCGGGATGTCGTGCGCGCGCGAATTGCTCGCGATGGCGATAGCTCAGCTACGTGCTGCGGGAATCGAAAACCCGCGTCTGGAAGCCGAGGTGCTGCTCGCCAAGGCGCTCCAGACTTCGCGTGTGGCAGTGCTCGCAGACGGTGAACAATCAATCTCCGGCGCAATGCGAGACCGTTATGCCGCGATGGTGCGGCGCCGGGGGGCCCGCGAACCGCTCGCCTATATCATCGGACATAAAGAGTTTTATTCGCTCGATATTGAAGTAACGCATGATGTTTTAATTCCGCGTCCTGAGACCGAGATATTAGTCACGACTGCGCTTGAATGGTTTGCCGAGCGGCCAGCCTCGCGGGTGCTCGATCTCGGTACCGGCTCCGGTGCGATTGCTCTCGCGATCGCGGCGAATGCGTCGAAGGCCTCGATAATTGCTGTAGATTGCTCGGCAGACGCCCTCGAAGTTGCTCGCCGGAACGCAATTCGACTCGATCTTGATATGCGCGTCGCGTTCCGCCGGGCAGATCGCTTCGAGGTCCTCGATCGAGGTGAGCGGCTCTCCAGCTTTGACCTGATCGTTTCGAATCCGCCCTATATTCGCGAGGCAGCAATCGGGGCGCTGCAACCCGAAGTCGCCGACTGGGAGCCGCGGATCGCACTCGCCGGAGGGGTCGATGGCTTGCATTTTTATCGACGGATCGCAGAAGGGCTACGAAACCATCTCGCACCAGGAGGATGCGTCGTAGTTGAGATCGGCGATGGACAGTCGGACGCGGTGAGATCGATATTTTCATCTGCCGGCGCTTCAAAAGTCGATCTCATACGCGACCTGTCCGGTATCGCGCGAATAATCCGGGCGCTTTGTTAGGATTTGTATCCGGCTATCGCGTGATAAATTCCCAGCACGACAATCGAGCCAATTATCGCGACGATAATGCTGCCGATGCTGATGTGGTGAACTCCGTGATAGCCAAATATACGAAAAATAAAGCCGCCGACGAGAGCTCCTACAACGCCCAATAGGATATCGCCAATCATGCCCTCGCCACGCTTATTAACAATTTTGCTGGCGATGAAGCCTGCGATTAGTCCCAGTACGATCCATGCAAGTATTCCCACTTAAGCTGTCCTTTCCCAAAGTTTGATCAGACGTCCTGCATTTCTAATTCGACTGGATAAGTAGCGTCTATTCAATGCGCAACGTATTGGCGCAGAAATGATCGTCCTATAGAGTGCTGAATCGCCCCAAGCGTCGGAATCCGTGCGAGCGCCTTGAGTGATGCCTGAATGGATCAAATGATTATTGAAGGTGGTCGGCCGCTGCACGGTTCCGTGGCGGCTAGTGGCAGCAAGAACGCCGCCTTACCACTCCTCATTGCATCGCTGCTAACCAGTGAACCCGTGATTCTGCATAATGTTCCGCGCTTGCACGACGTACGCACCGCGCTCGGCTTGCTCGAGCATCTCGGCGCGTCGGCGAATTGGATTGGAGACCATAGCGTAGAGGTGCGTGCGCCTAAGCTGTGCGGCTATGAGGCGTCATACGATCTCGTCAAGACGATGCGCGCGTCGTTCGTCGTGTTGGGTCCGCTGCTGGCGCGCACCGGACGCGCTCGCGTCTCGACGCCTGGCGGATGCGCGATTGGGGCGCGTCCCGTGAATCTTCATATTGTCGGAATCCGTGCCCTCGGCGCACGTATTCAGTTGCGCAACGGCTATGTTGAGGGCCGCGCCGAGCGTCTGCTCGGGGCGCGCTTATGGCTCGATAATCCTTCTGTCGGTGCAACCGAGAATATCATGATGGCGGCGGTGCTCGCCAAAGGCGTCACTACTATCGAAAATGCCGCCCGTGAACCCGAAGTCCAGGACCTCGCCACAATGCTGATCGCGATGGGGGCGCAGATTAACGGCGCGGGCACTCATGTGATCGAAATTCAAGGTGTCGAGCGGGTGCATGGCGCGGAGCATCGGATTATCAACGATCGGATCGAAGCCGGATCACTCATGATTGCTGCGGCAATTACCGGCGGGGGCGTGACAGTCGAGAACGCTCCCGCCCATCATCTTGACGCCGTGATAACCAAGTTGCGCGAAATCGGCGCAGAAGTGACGCACGATGGCGATGGCTTGCGCGTAACCCGCATCGGACCGATGCGTCCGGTGGAGTTGCGCACGCTGCCATATCCAGGCTTCCCGACCGATTTGCAGGCCCAGATGATGGCGCTGCTGACTTTGGCCGGCGGCACTTCAGTCATCACTGAGACTATTTTTGAAAATCGCTTCATGCACGCTCCAGAACTGATTCGGATGGGTGCGGATATTGTGATGAAAGGCGCGACAGCCGTTGTACGCGGTCCCTCCCATCTGAGCGGCGCGCCGGTGATGGCAACTGATCTACGCGCCTCGATGGGTCTAATTCTGGCGGGCTTGGCGGCAGACAATACCACTCGGGTGAGTCGTGTCTATCATCTCGACCGCGGCTACGAAGCGCTCGATCAAAAGCTCCGAAAGCTCGGCGCGGTTATCGAGCGCGTGCCGGAATAGCCGGATGACTTTGCGCATCTTCGATTCCGGGTCGGTCGCTTGCAATCGATTTCTCAAGTCGCTTTCCAGCAGGCGCGCCGAGGCGGGCGGCGAACCAGATCGAGCCGCGGCTCAGATTATTGACGAGGTCCGGCGTGGCGGCGATCGTGCGCTCCTTCGCGCCGTCCAGCGCTTTGATGGAATCAAACTCTCTATCGCGCGTCTGCGCGTTACCGAAGCCGAAATAGAAGCAGCGCGTACTGGATTGCCGGCTGCGGAAAGGCGCGCGCTCGAACTGGCCGCACTCCGGATAACGGCGTTTCACCGCCGAACACTCGAAAAATCCTTCAGTTACCATGATGAATTGGGCATGCGTCTCGGCCAAATGGTCCGGCCGCTGCGAAGAGTAGGTATTTACGTTCCCGGCGGCAAGGGCGCTTATCCTTCGTCGGTACTGATGAACGCGATACCGGCGCGCGTCGCCGGTGTGCCGGAAATCGCGATGGTCTCGCCGTTGGGCGAGCAGGGCGACAATCCGGCAGTCTTGGCGGCGGCGGCAATCGCGGGCGTCTCTGAGATCTATCGGATTGGCGGGGCGCAGGCGATCGCCGCTCTCGCCTACGGCACAGCCTCGATTCGCTCGGTCGATAAGATCGTTGGTCCGGGCAATGCCTATGTGCAGGCGGCTAAGCGCATCGTTTATGGCGTCGTCGATATCGACAAGATGGCAGGACCGAGCGAAGTGCTGATCATCGCTGACGACAAGGCCCATCCGGCATGGGTTGCCGCTGATCTGATCGCGCAGGCCGAGCATGGCAGCGGTGATGAGTCTGCTGTCCTGCTCACGCCCTCGCGCACCCTCGCCGATTCAGTCGCAGCTAAACTTGAACAAGGACTTAAGGATTTGCCGCGCGCCGCCGCGGTCCGCAAGGTGATGGCTGCTCGCGCCGCGGCGGTGGTCGTAAAGACCCTGGATGAGGCATTTAAACTAGCTAACCAGATTGGCCCGGAGCATCTGGAGCTGGAGATTGCGAACCCTGCGCGATGGCTCGATCGGGTTGAATCAGCCGGAGCGGTTTTTCTTGGCAGTCGCTCGCCGGCACCCCTCGGCGATTATCTCGCCGGTCCGAATCACGTACTGCCGACCGGTGGTGCGGCCCGTTTTGCCTCGCCGTTAGGGGCTTACGATTTTCTCAAGCGAACCAGTATAATCGAGGCATCGCCGCGCGCGATTGCGAAGTTAGGTCCCGAGACTGCCCGATTGGCGCGGATGGAAGGTTTTGAAGGCCATGCCCGTGCGATTGAGCTGCGGCTGAAGAGCAAACCGGAATCTCTTAGGATTAAATCGAGCGATGTCGAATCAAAGTAAGCCGCAACTCGCGCCTGTTATCGCTGATAATAGCGCTACGCGGGAGAGGCCTCCCCGGAAAGCATCGGTTAAGCGTAAGACGCGCGAAACCTCGATTGATATCGAATTGACGCTGGACGGCAGCGGTAAGTCGACGATAGCTACCGGCGTGCCCTTCCTCGATCACATGCTCGATAGTTTTGCGCGTCACGGCTTTTTCGATTTGAAAGTTGATGCGACCGGTGACCTGCACATCGATGACCATCACACGGTCGAAGACGTCGGAATTGTTCTTGGCCGCGCCTTCGGGGACGCCCTGAGCGATCGCTCGGGTATCCGGCGCTTTGGCGAAGCGACCGTACCGCTTGACGAGGCGCTCTGTACTGCCGTGGTCGATATCAGCGGTCGTGCTTACCTCGCGTACGATGTTACTATCGAGCAGGAACGGGTTGGCGCATTCCAGACTGTCCTGCTGCACGATTTCATGAAGGCGCTCGCCGATGAAACCGGCATGAACCTGCATCTCATCATGCGCAGCGGCCGCAATCCCCATCACATAATCGAAGCGTCGTTTAAGGCGCTCGCGCGGGCGATGGACATGGCGACCACGATCGAGCCGCGCGTCGCCGGTGCGCTCTCGACCAAGGGCACGCTGTCTTGATCCTTGCGGACCTCGGGTTTTGATCGGCGCTCGACGATGACCGGTCCGCCGTTCCCTCGATTCACCATCATCCCGGCAATCGATCTCAAGGGGGGGAAGGTTGTGCGCCTCCTCCATGGCGAGATGAATCGCGCGACGACCTATAGCGACGACCCGGCGGCGACCGCCGCGGCTTTCGAGCGCGAGGGGGCCGAGTTAATCCACGTCGTCGATCTCGATGGCGCGATTGCGGGTGCGCCACGCAACCTCGACTCGATCCGCCGCATCCGTGCCGCCGTGCGATGCCGCCTCGACGTGAGCGGCGGGGTGCGCTCGCTTGAATCGCTGGATCAGCTAATCGATGCGGGTGCAGATCTAGTCTCGATCGGCTCAGCGGCATTCCTCGATCCCCCACTGATTACCAATGCATGCCGGAAAT
This sequence comes from uncultured Pseudomonadota bacterium, assembly GCA_963795945.1. Taxonomy (GTDB): domain Bacteria; phylum Desulfobacterota; class Binatia; order Binatales; family Binataceae; genus JAJPHI01. The sequence goes on along the minus strand of CAWCJN010000004.1, from coordinate 533,112 downwards.
TTCCCAGGCGGATTCTCGGCTCGCTTGACGCGCGGAATGGCCGTCTCGCTATCAAAGGATGGGTCGAGACCAGCGAGTTGAATATCGCCGACGCGATCGCGCGGTTTCGTCAAGCTGGTGTCGCCGCGATCACGTTGACTGACATTTCGCGCGACGGCGCAGAGGCGGGCGTCAACGCGGAATTCTATGCTGATATAGCTGCTCAAGCCGGAATTCCAGTTATCGCCTCCGGTGGGGTTGCCTCACTCCACGATATTCGCGCGCTGGCCGCACAATTCGATAAGGGTGTGGCCGGTGTGATCGTCGGTCGCGCGATTTACGAGGGACGCTTCTCGATTCGAGAAGCGATCGCTGCTTGCGCCGATAGAAAAGCCAGTTAAGTGTCTCGATTTACCGAGCGCATCACGACTGATGGGTTTGCGCATCGGCGGGGTAGTCGTCCCGCCAGCACGTCCAGCACATTATCAACTGCCAGTTCGGCCATCTTGAGCCGCGTCGCATAGCTGGCGCTGCCGATATGCGGCGTTAATACAACGTTCGGGAATTGCGTCAGTGGATGGTCCGCGCCGATCGGCTCCTCGGCGAAGACATCCAAACCAGCGCCCGCGATTCTCTCTAGACGGAGAGCCGTGACCAACGCGTCCTGATCAATTACTGGGCCGCGCGCGGTATTTACGATAATTGCTTCACGCTTCATGATTGCGAATTCATGTGCACCTATCATATGTCGTGTTTTGTCCGTCAACGGCACATTGATCGACACGAAATCCGCCTCGGCGAGTAATTGCGCAAGCTCCATCGGCGCGGCTTGCGGAGCAACACCGGACGGCGCCTCCACACGCGACGAGTTGTGCTTTGCATAGAGTATCCGCATCCCGAAGCCGGCCCCGCGTCGCGCGACCGCTTGTCCGATCGCGCCCCAGCCGATGATCCCTAGTGTCGCGCCCCAGATATCGCGACCGAGCATCAGACGCGGAGCCCAGGTTCGCCAGCGCCCCGCCCGCACATAACGGTCCCCTTCCGCCACACGTCGCGCCGCCCCCATCAACAGCGCAAACGCCAAGTCCGCAGTGGTCTCAGCCAGCACGTTGGGCGTATGACCGACCGCGATTCCGGCCTCCGTCGCAGCCGTGAGATCAATATTATCGAGGCCTACCGCAAAATTGCTGATGATCGCCAGACGCTTCAAGCCGGTGATTGTCGCGGCATCGAAACGATCCGAGACCATGCTGATCACAGCATCGACGCGGGCGAGACGACTTATCAGCTCGTCATGCGGCGGCGCGAAATCATCGTCCCACAGGTCGACGCGCGCCATCGCAGCCAAGCGTCGCAACGCGACTTCCGCGATCGGACGCGTGACGAAGACCCGTTTTGCGCCTGCCGATGACATCACAGTTTCAATCCGAGGCTGACCTTTGCTATACGCCAATCGTGGATTCAAGCACTGTCGAGCAAATTATCACAGATACGCGAGCCGCCGGTCGAGACGCGCTCTCCGAGATCGAAGCGAAACGGCTGCTGAGCGCGCTTGGAGTATCGGTCGCCGTACCGGAACAGGCTCGCACTCCCGATCAGGCTGCGACGCTCGCCGCCAAATTGGGTTTTCCGGTCGTCCTGAAAGTCCTTTCATCGGCCGTCAGCCACAAGAGCGAAGTTGGCGGCGTGATGCTGGGTCTTGATTCCGAACGCGACGTGCGCGACGGCTTCGAGCGGATTCGCCGTAATCTCGCCGAACGTGCACCCGCCGCGCCTTTCGAAGGCGTCGCAATTGATCGAATGGCGCGGCCGGGTATTGAGTTGCTCGTCGGTATCCTTCGCGACGCCCGCTTCGGCCCGATGGTGGTCGTCGGCTTGGGCGGAGTCCTGGTCGAAGTCTTCAACGATTCGGCGTTCCGGCTCGCCCCAATAGATCAGAGCGAAGCGCGCAAAATGCTCGACGAGTTGCGCGGCAATGCGATCCTGCACGGCGCGCGCGGCGCAAAGCCGATTGACTTCGATGCGGTCGCGCAACTGCTCGTTAAGCTCTCAGAGTTTGCCGCCACGCATCCGGCAATCAAGGAAATGGACCTCAATCCGATTGTCGCCTATCCCAACGGCCTCGCCGTGCTCGATGCGCGCATTTTGCTCGGTGACGCTGCTACTGCGGCAAACGTCGATCCGAATCACGCGAGCCGGGTCGAAAACCTCAAGCGCGCCTTTAATGCAGGTACCGTCGCTGTGATCGGCGATAAGCGGATGGGCGGCTATATGTGGCTGCGCGCGATGAGGCGCTTCACTGGCAAGCTCTATTCGGTCCAGATCGATCCCAACGAGATTCCCGGCATCGAAGCGATGGGCGTGGTCAATTACAAGTCATTGGCCGAAATTCCCGAAGATCGCATCGATTATGCAGTCAGCGCCGTGCCGCGACAGGTCGCCCCACGCATCCTCAAGGATTGTATCGAGAACAAGGTCGGCAGCATCGGCTTTTTCACCTCGGGCTTTTCCGAAACCACTGAGGAGTTGGGGATCCGACTCGAAAACGAACTTCGTCAGACCGCGACCGCCGCCGAAATTGCTCTTGTTGGGCCCAACTGCATGGGGCTGTATAGCCCTGCGGTCGGATTGTGCAATTTTCCCGATCTGAAAACCGGCGAGCGCGGCGATGTCGGTTTTATCTCGCAGAGCGGCACGCATACGATCAATTTTTCGACCCAAGCGCCCCTACGCGGCATCCGCGTCAACTACGCCGCCTCGATCGGCAATGTCCTGATGCTCGAGGCGGCTGACTATCTCGACCTGATGGCTGACGACCCAGCGACTAAAGTTATCGGGATGTATGTCGAAGGCGTGCGCGACGGGCGCCGCTTCTTCGAGAGCCTCAAGCGCGCCGCCGCAAAGCACCCGGTCGCGATCTGGAAGGGCGGGATGACCGATGCGGGCGCCCGCGCCACCTTCTCGCATACCGGCTCGCTCGCGACGCCCGCCGCCGTATGGGACTCGATGGTCCGTCAGGCCGGGGCCGTCAGCGTCTTTGGGCTGGACCCGATGCTCGATGCGATCGAGATGCTCGCGCGCGGCCGCGCAGTAACTGGTCGCGGCATGGGACTGGTGGCGATGACGGGCGGCCAATCGGTGGTAATCACCGATATTTTCGCTTCGGCCGGACTGGAAATTCCGGCGTTGTCTGATTCTTCCTATGGAGAACTGAAAAGTTTTTTTAATATTATCGGCGGCAGTTACCGTAATCCGATGGATGCGGGCGGCACGATCGGCGGCGGGACGGTACACACCGGCAATCTGCAACGCATCCTGGATGTTTTGAATCGCGACCCAGTGATCGATGCGATCGTGCTCGAAATTGGTACCGGCTTCGCGGCGCAGCGGTGGGCGACGCACGAGGACGAGTTAATCTCGTTACTCGACAGAGTTTCGAATTTCGCGGCGCAAAGCGCGAAACCGTTCGTCGCGATCATGCATCAGGCGCACGTTCCGGCAATCGTGATCCGCGCGCGAGAACTTGCCCGCGAACGGGGACTAGTGGTGTTCGATAATTTCGAGCGCGCCGCCGCCGCCCTCAAAGCCTCTTACGATTACTGGTCGATACGCGCCGCTCACATGAAGTGAGGATTGTCCGATCTTGTCATCGAGGGAGTAGTCGTGCGCGCGATGGTCGTAAATACGCCCGCTGTGATCGAGAGCAATCCGCTGGCCTTGATCGATCACGACCAGCCGCGTCCCGGCAAGGGCGAAATCCTGGTTCGCGTGCGAACGTGCGGCGTCTGCCGGACTGACTTGCATGTGGCCGAGGGCGACCTTTTCCCAAAGTATCCACAAATCATCCCGGGTCATGAAGTGGTGGGCATAGTCGAGGAACTCGGGGAGGGATGCCGGCGCTTTCAGCCGGGCGCTCGCGTCGGCATTGCCTGGCTGCGAGAGACTTGCGGGCAATGCAAATACTGCCTGCGCGACGATGAGAATCTTTGTCCCCACGCGCGTTTTACTGGATGGGACCACGACGGCGGCTATGCGGAATTCGCGACCGTGCGGGAGGACTTTGCCTACCCGATTCCCGCCACGATTCCCGACCAACAGGTCGCGCCACTGCTGTGCGCCGGAATCATCGGTTATCGTGCGGTGAAGCGCGCTACAGTCAAACCGGGCGAGACGGTAGGATTGTACGGCTTCGGCGGCTCGGCGCATCTCGCGCTGCAGTTGCTGAAATACTGGAAATGCCGCGTCTTCGTGATGAGCCGGGGTGGACTTCATCAGGAGCTGGCGCGCGAATTGGGGGCGGCGTGGGTCGGCAGCGCAGAGGAACCTCCCCCCGCGGCGCTCGATGCAGCGATCCTGTTCGCACCAGCCGGAAATCTCGTATTACCCGCCTTGCAGGCGCTCGATCGCGGCGGAGTGCTTGCGGTCGCGGGAATTTACCTGACGCCGATCCCCGAATTGGATTACGAACGGCATCTTTTTTACGAAAAGGAATTACGCAGCGTGACGGCCAATACGCGCGTGGACGGTGACGAGTTCTTGCGGCTCGCCGGCGAAATACCGATTCGCTCTGAGACGGTGCCGATATCGCTCGCAGACGCGAATCGGGCGCTCAATTTGCTCAAGCACGACGAGTTGTCAGGCGCTGCGGTTTTGAAAGTTAGTTGAGCCGAGCTCGCTCAGGATTCAGATTTTTTCTTCAAGCGATCGTCTGAGTGCTCGTGGTCGTCGGTCTTGCCCCCCTCAACCCGATAATTCTCGCTGACCCAAGTCCCAAGATCGATCATCTGACAACGCTCCGAACAAAACGGCCGGAATCGATTAGACGGTGAATATTCAGCTTCGCGACGGCAGACTGGGCAACGCATCAAGTACTACTCGAAAATAGTATTGGTTAGTTTATCACCCCAATTATATCAGAAGATCTGACCGTCGCAGCGGTCACCGCCGCCGCTCGCATTGAAGGTATCCGTACGGCGATCATAAGTCATAATCTCGTTATAACAAAATTCGCGCTGGTCAGGTCCGCGATAGGTCATCAGAACATCGATGACCAGCTTCGCTGCCCCACTTCGTAACCGATGGTAAACGTCCACCGGAATAAATCGGTAAAAGATGTGCGGGACGCTCGGCGAGACTATCCCGAGATTTGCGACTGAATCGCGCAGCTCCTTGCCGCGCAATGGCTGCCCGTCCAGCAACAGGCGAATCTGGGTGGCGCCATCACTCGCGGAAACATGGCCGAAATTCCTGCAATCAATTGCGATTCGCGCGACGTCACTATCGACAGAATCGAAGCTGATATGGTTGATTCCGAGATAAGGCCGTTCCGACACCACAAACACCGAGTTCATGAGCTGTGCGGTGCGCCAAGTCGAAAAGGCGCTGAACGCCGTCGCCGCGACCATCAGCAGCGCCATAAAATCGGCAAAGCGCAGCGCGCTCGATAGCCGCAGCACCAGCGATCGCTCCGAGCGGCTAAGCTCGCGACGCACCTCCTCCTTCGAGGCATCCGGCTGCTCGTCCCCCATTGCTTTCCCTCGCGCGCGCTGTGTAGTCGTCCTCGGCGAACTTCCACTCTTGCTACATTAATGCGACGTTCGGTGAAAGCACCCGGAATGAGACCGCTTCGTCGAACCGGATTGTCGAAGGTAATCAATGTCTAGTTCTGAGGGACCTGCAGCCACAGGACGCCCAAGGGAGGTAAGCGCAGCCTGATCGAATGCGGAAAACCATGCCACGGGACTAATTCCGCGTATACCCCGCCCGAGTTGCCGACATTGCTGCCGCCGAACAATTCGGAATCCGAATTGAGTATCTCGCGATACTCACCTGCATTTGGTACACCGACGCGATAGCCTTCCCGCGGCACCGGCGAGAAATTGCACGCGCAAATCACCGGCGAAGCGCCGCTCTGTGGGGCGATCCGCATAAAAGCGATCACATTCTCGTCCGCATTGTCGGCATCGATAAAGTGAAATCCCGCCGGTTCCGTATCAGCTTCCCACAGCGCCGGATAAGCTCGATACAACCGATTCAGTTCGCTCACCAGTGCTTGCAGCTTGCGATGTTCCGGGCGCTCCAGCAGATGCCAATCGAGGCTGTGATCGTGATTCCACTCGTTCCATTGGCCGAATTCGCTGCCCATGAAAATCATCTTCTTGCCCGGTCGCGCCCACATATAGGCGTAGAGCGCGCGCAGATTCGCGAACTTCTGCCAGTTATCACCGGGCATCTTCGCGAGCATCGAGCGCTTCCCATAGACCACTTCGTCGTGCGATAGCGGCAGGATGAATTTCTCGGTCCACGCGTAGAGAAAACCAAACGTCAAGTCGCGCTGATGATAGCGGCGATGGATCGGATCACGCGAGAAGTAATTCAGCGTGTCATGCATCCAACCCATGTCCCACTTGAAACCGAAGCCCAACCCACCGAGATAAGTCGGGCGGCTGACGCCGGGCCATGCGGTGGATTCCTCAGCAATCATCATGATTCCCGGATTTGCGCGGTACACAGTTTCGTTAACTTGTTTCAGGAGCGACACCGCATCGAGATTTTCCCGCCCACCATACTTATTGGGCCGCCACTCGCCCGGGCGTCGCGCGTAATCGAGGTAGAGCATCGACGCGACCGCATCCACACGCAGGCCATCCGCATGATAATCACCGAGCCAGCACAAGGCGCTGGCTTCGAGAAAGTTTCGCACCTCATTGCGACCGAAATTAAAAATGTAAGTGTTCCATTCCGGATGATAGCCCTGTTGCGGATCGAGATGCTCGTACAACGCGGTCCCATCAAACCGCCCCAACGCAAAGCTGTCAGTCGGAAAATGTGCCGGCACCCAGTCAAGGATTACACCGATACCGCGCTGATGGAGATAATCAACCATGTAGCGAAAATCATCCGGACTACCATAACGCGCCGTCGCCGCAAAATAGCCTGTCACCTGATAGCCCCACGAGCCGGTAAACGGATGTTCCATCACGGGCATCAGCTCGACGTGCGTAAAGCCCATCTGGTTGATGTAATCAGCCAGCGCCGGCGCCAGTTCGCGATAAGTTAGCGGTCGATCATGTTCCTCCGGCACGCGCCGCCACGACCCGAGATGCATCTCGTAGATCGTCATTGGCGAGCGCATCGGATCGCGCACCGCTCGCGCCGCCATCCACTGGTTGTCGTTGAATTGGTATTTCGTCTCATACGTGAGCGAGGCCGTCGCGGGAGGCTGCTCCGTTGCTTCAGCAAATGGGTCGGCTTTGAGCAGCAAATTTCCGTCGGCGGTGCGAATTTCGAATTTGTAGCGCAGGCCGGTTTGCAGCTCCGGGATGAACAATTCCCAAATGCCTGATGATCCGAGCGATCGCATCATGTGGATGCGTCCGTCCCAGCTATTAAAATCGCCGACTACACTGATTCCGCTCGCGTTGGGCGCCCATACCGCGAACGCCACTCCTCGAACACCGTCAATTTCATGCAGATGCGCCCCTAGTTTGTGATGAGCTGCTTCGTGACGTCCTTCATTCCACAGATATTGATCAGTCGCTCCGAGCGTCGGCAGGAAACTGTACGGATCATCAAAGGTGCAGACTGCATCATCGAAGAAGGTCGCGCGTAGTCGATATTTGAAGACCTCGCGGCGCTCGAAGGCAGTCTCGAATAGGCCCGTATCGCTGACTTTATTCATCGCGCGCGGCTCGGCCCCTGCAGTAATCACGGCCATCTCGCGCGCATCGGGACGCAACGCCCGAATTACGACTTTTCCGTCCTCCGGATGCGCTCCGAGGATCGAATGCGGATCGCGATGACGCAGGCTCAATAGCTGCGCAAACTCTTGCCCGGAAACTTTGAAATTGCTCAGTTCGGCCATCTTGACTTGCTGAAGCGTGAAAATCGCTCGTAATGTCGAATCAGTCCAGCGTAAACCCTGCAATCCCCTCACTCAATTCGTGATTTCGTGATTTCGTGCTTTTGTGCTTTCGTGCTCTTGTTCGAGTTAGTTCGCTCAGTGGACGCGAATCGGCCAATCTCATAATCTGACGTGGCTACATGAAACGCCTCTTCTTCTACCTCCGGCGCTATCGCAAACGATACGCGTGCGGCATCATCTGCACTTTCGCATTTGCTCTTTTGCAGATGGTCCAGCCGCTCCTGATGCGGGATGCTGTTGACGCGGTTCACAATGGTCTGCCGCATCGCTTATTCGATATTGCCGGACTGATGGTCGCAGTCGCCATCCTGATGGGCGTCGCGCGCGCCCTCTCACGCGTCATCACCTTCAATACCGGTCGCAATATCGAGTACGACCTACGCAACGATCTTTTCGATCACCTGGCGAAGCTCGGCCCCGATTTTTACGAACGGCTCAAGACCGGCGACCTGATGTCGCGCATGATCAATGATCTTACGGCCGTCCGCATGATGGTCGGGATGGGCGTGCTGAGCTTTACCAGCACTCCCGTTACTTACGTCTTTGCTCTGCTTTTCATGTTCTCCCTAAGCGTCCGCCTGACGCTCGCGACGATTGCCCCCTATTTGCTGCTATTTATCATCATCCGGTTTTTGACGCGCGCGATGATGGAACGGAGTCTCAAAGTACAAGAGGGCCTCGGCGCGATGGGCGCGAAGGTGCAGGAAAGCCTCTCTGGCATCCATCTGATCAAGGCTTATACGCTCGAAGACCGCGAGGCTGATCGTTTCCATGCTCTGAACGACGATTACAACGAGCAGGGCTTGGCGCTCGCCCGGGTGCGCGGCGCACTAATGCCGCTGATTCGCGCCGCGGTTGCGGCCTCAATGATGGTGTTGCTGGTCTATGGCGGCGCACTGATCGAAGCTCATCGAATTTCGATCGGCGATCTCGTCGCATTTATGGCCTATCTCGGCCAACTCGCCTGGCCCACCGTATCGATCGGTTGGATGCTCTCGATTTATCAGCGTGCCAAGGCTTCGATGAAGCGTCTTGAAGAGATCTTCACGGCGGTTCCGGCGACGACCGTGGGCGGACTGGCGATACGTCTGTCCACTCCGGGCGCAATCGAGTGGGACCAGGTCTCCTTCGATTATTTTGCCAACGCTCTCCCCGCTGCCAACGGTGCGGCTCCGCGCGAATGGGCCTTGCGCGACATTTCAGTGAAAGTTCCGGCGGGCGGCAAATTGGCGATCGTCGGGCGAACCGGCTCCGGTAAATCCACGATGGTCAAGCTACTCGCGCGCTTGATCGAGCCCACGCGCGGACGGATTCTGCTCGATAATTACGATTTACGCGACTTGCCGCTCGCCGGACTTCGTAAAACGATCGGCGTCGTGCCGCAGGAGCCGACGTTGTTCTCCGATACGATCGCCCGCAATATCGCGTTTGGGCATCTCGATGCCACGCTCGAAGAGATCACCGAGGCGGCCCACATCGCGGGACTCGACGGCGACCTCGCGACCATGCCGCGCGGTCTCAACACCGTCGTTGGCGAGCGCGGGATGTCGCTCTCGGGCGGTCAGAAGCAGCGCGTCACAATCGCGCGACTACTCGCCTATAATCCCGATGTAGTCGTGCTCGACGACGCCCTCTCCAGCGTCGATACTGAAACCGAGAAGGCGGTACTGCATAGCCTTGAGGAGAGCGTCAAAGGGCGCACCACTATCGTCGTGGCGCATCGCGCTTCAACCGTGCGCGACGCTGACGAGATTGTCGTGCTCGACGAGGGCATGATTGCCGAACGTGGCACCCACGAACAACTGATGGCGCGGCGCGGCATCTATGCCGAGCTTTTCCGCCGCCAACTGCTCGAAGAGGAGCTTGCTCGCTACTAACAATGACTCCTTCGACTGAAGACCGCGGCATCCGCTCCTATGACTTGCGCCTGCTGAAATTCGTATGGAGCTACGTGCGCCCGTATCGCCGGCTGTTCTGGCTTTCCGTGATTCTGATGCCGCTCAACTCGATGTTTGTGCTCGCCCAACCCTATGTCTTCAAACTAACGATCGATATCTTTCTCGCGTCGCACAAAGTCGCGACTCCCCATTGGCTCGCCCCAATTCTCGCCGCTGCGCATGGCCACGGCTTGCTTGTGATGGGCGCGATGTACCTAATTTTATTGCTCGGGGAGGTCACCAGCTTTTATGGACAGTTCTATCTGACCATGATTGTCGCTCAGTATAGCCTTTCCGATCTCAGGGTCGCGCTATTTCGTCACGTCGAGCGCCTCCCCATGTCCTTCTTCGATCGTACTCCGGCGGGTCGCCTGGTCAGCCGGATGACCACTGATATCGACGCGATTAACGAGATGTTCGGGGCAGGCTCGCTCACCCTGTTTATCGATTTCCTCACTCTCGGCGGCATTGTCGCGATCATGTTTTCGCTGAATGTGCGACTGGCGCTATGGGCGCTCTGTGGCGTGCCGCCGCTAATTCTCGTGATCAACTTCTTTCGCACCCGGATGCGGATTGTGTTTCGCGAGATTCGCGACCGCCTCGCCGCTTTGAACGCCTACCTGTCCGAGGCTCTGAGCGGGATGGTGATTATCCAGCTCTTTACGCGCGAGGACGAGAGCCGCCGCGAGTTCGACGCCTTGAACCGCCAAAGCCGCAACGTGCAGAGCGTCTCAAACGTCTATGACGGGGTGCTTTATTCCTCGGTCGAGGCGCTTAGCTCGGTCGCGGTTGCAATGGTCTTCTGGGTCGGCGGCGGCGACGTTATCCATCGACTGCTCACGATTGGCACACTGGTCGCTTTTTTCGATTACGCCCAACGTTTTTTCAATCCGTTGCGCGACGTCTCCTCAAAGTACACGACCCTGCAATCCGCTTTGGCGGCGGTCGAACGAATCGAGGCGCTGATGGCGATTCCGGAGTCGATCGCCAGCCCTCCGATGCCGCGCCGGATCATCCATCCACTCGGCGCGATCGCCTTCGAGCACGTCTCTTTCGAATACCGGCGTGGCGAACCGGTCCTGAACGATTTGAGCTTCCACGTCGAGGCGGGCCAGAAGATCGCGATCGTAGGCGCCACCGGCTCGGGCAAGACCACGATTATCAAGCTGCTTAATCGTTTTTACGACGTGACCTCGGGGCGCATTCTGGTTGACGGTATCGACGTGCGCGAATGGGACCTCCGTGAACTGCGCCGAACCATCGGCTTGGTCCAGCAGGACGTTTTTCTCTTCGCCGGCGATCTGCTCGATAATGTCAGGCTCAGCCGGACCGAACTGAGTGAGCGCGAGGTGCGCGAGGCGCTCGCCCGAGCGCAGGCCCTCCGCTTCGTGGAACGATTGCCCCAGGGGCTGCATGAAGAAATTCATGAGCGCGGTGCGAATCTCTCTGCCGGTCAGCGCCAATTGCTCTCCTTCGCCCGCGTGCTCGCTTACAATCCCCGGATCCTTGTGATGGACGAGGCGACTTCCAGCGTCGATAGCGAGACCGAGCGGCTGATTCAGCTCGCGCTCCAACAGCTCCTTGCCGATCGCACCGCGCTGGTCATTGCTCATCGCCTCTCGACTATTGAGCAGGCCGATCGCATTCTGGTCCTGAGCAATGGCGTGTTGCGTGAGAGCGGCACGCATCAAGAATTGCTGAAGCGCCCTGGCCTATACCGCCGCCTATATGAGCTCCAATACGCGCGCGAGACTGAGCTGGCTCGCGAAGTCGCCGGCTAAAGAAGCTTTGCACAAGCCTAATTTGTCATTCTGAGCCGGCAGCTTGCCCTGAGTCCCTCGAATGGAGCAACGCGAGTCGAGTCGAAGAGCCTGTCCTGAGCCCGTCGCAGGAACCTCCGCGAAGCGCTCCTTTTTGATTACGGCGCGAAAGGAGAAATCGCTTCGCGCAGGGCCCTCCGCTCCGCTCGTGGACTCGCTGCGGTCGGGATGATAGAAAAGGCGCAGCTAGTCAGTGAACTTCTGATTCACCACACTAGATTACCTGAAGTTCTTCCGTCACGAACGAAATACAATTGTGCGGATCAACGAACTTGAGTTCATCCGGACGGATAATCTCCAGGTACTTTGGCTCATTGAAGGCCTTAGCCGCGTCCTCCACGCTGTCGAACCAAAGCTCGGCGACTCCATCGTAGGGTCCGGGAATGCCGAAGGGCACTGCGCTGACCGCTCGATGGCACTGCACGTATTTCCTGACGTGTCGCGTAAAATCGGTGACGCTCCTGAGCAATGGACCGTGCTTGTCGCGCCAGTACGCGTCGAATTCTTCGAAGCTGATATCGGCTCTCCGGCTCGCACAGATTATCAGTTTGATCATCTCGCTTCGGCCTCGCTCAAATTTTTGCTGAGCTTCCGAAGTGCAGGGCGGCGCCCTCACTCCATTTCAGTGTCTCTTCGCGAACGTCGAGCTTCACCTGCTTCCAGCTCACCCGCAAATCGTCTGCCTCCCCATCCACCATCAACTCGAACAAACCGCGATTCAACTCCTCTGCCGGTCGCGCGATCAGTTGCATGAACGCCCGCGCCGCCTCATGCGTTTCCAGCATCCGCGATTGCCACCGGCCAAAGACCTTGGGGTTATCGGCGTAATCACCAGTCATGCCGGTGCGCACGAACGGCAGCAGGATACACGAGGCGGTCACCGTGCCGGCGTCGCGTCCCAGATTAACCGCAAGCAACTTAGGGAGCGCGAGCACTCCCCAATTACTGATCACATAGCCCGGCACCGAAACTCCCGGATCGATCGCCTGTCGCGACGAGACGTAGATCACCTGCAGCGGTTCGCGATGGTACACTGCTTCGCCCGCCCATAGATGAGTCAATGCGAGAAAGCCATCGATCTTTGTATTGAGCACCAACCGCGACTGACCGAGATTATCGATAAAGTGCTGCCGCGTCCGCGCCCGTCGCACCGCCATCGGCTCGCCCGCGACCTCCCGCAACGCGCGTCCGAGCGTGTAGCCCTTCTCAGTCAGCCCGGAATTGCAGATCAGCAGATTCGGCGGCTTGCCGCCCATTTGTTCGATTACATAACTGCGTGATGCCCAAAGATCGCCGAGGTTGGTAACATCGGCCTGCACCGGAAAGGCGTTGACGCCCTGTCTGCGTAGGGCCTCGACCAAATCGAAGCCGTCACTGTAGCTCTGATGGAAATGCACGGCGACGCTGACCGCACCATTCAATCCGGCGGCCAGAGCAAATGCCTGCCCCAGGCCGCAATCCTTGCCCGCGCCGGTGATTAGCACCCGCTTGCCTGCCACTCCCGAGGCGATCGATTGCTCAAAACGAAATTTGTCGGGCTCTGCGGTGAAACTCATCTCTGCTCCCGCGCTCGCGATTTGCCGATTAGCGCCGCTTGCGCTGAATATCGCAGAGTTACAATCGGCGAAACAACCGATCTGTCTCGCGAAAACCGCTACGATGTCCCCTGCATGAGCGTTCGTCATCCCCATCGTCATCCCGTCCATTGCGCGCGGTTGATTGTCGTCTTTATCCTGCTCCTTTTCACTGGATGCTCTGACGTTTGCTATCTCTCACGCGCCGCCTTCGAGGGTGGCCGCCTGCTATGGCGTCGCAAGCCGATCACAACTGTTCTGGCCCGTTCCGACCTCCCAAGTGATATCCGCGCGAGACTCGCAACCACGCTGGCCGTCCGCAAATTCGATCAGGATAAACTCGGCCTTAAAGTCGGCGGCGCTTACCAGACCGTCACGCAAGTCGATCGGCGCGCGATCATTTGGGTCGTGATGGCTGCGCCGCGCGATTCACTTACGCCCTACACCTGGTGGTTTCCGATCGTCGGCAACGTTCCCTATCGTGGCTATTTCGACAAGGATGCCGCCGAAGCCGAAGCCGCCAAGATGGAAGCGACCGGCTACGATACCTACGTCCGCTCCGCAATTGCCTTTTCCAGTCTTGGCTTCTTCAATGATCCGCTCCTCTCGAATCTGCTCGTATTGGATCGCGTCGAACTGGCGGGCGTAATTACCCATGAGCTTTTCCATCGCACCTATTTTCTGGCCAGCGATATCATGTTCGACGAATCTGCGGCGACTTGGGTGGGCAGTCGCGGCGGATGGGCGTTCTTTGCCGATGCCGAAGGCGCATCATCTGCCGATGCTCTCGCGGCGCAAGGCATCTACGAAAGCGATTTGAAGTTCGCCAATTTTCTTTTGCAAGAGCAGGCGCGACTGCTGGGGCTTTATCAAAGCGGTCTCCCACGCGATCAGATTCTGATGCGCCGCGTCGAGGTCTTTGCCGCAATCAACCGCGACTACGCCAAACTCAAACCGTCACTTTCAGGTTTGGAGCGTTTCGATATGGATAAGATCAAGCTCAATAACGCGGTGCTGCTGAATTATCTGATCTATTTCCACGATCTGAAAAACTTCGCCACCCTCGAACGGATTCATCACGGCGACCTTCGCGCAACGATCGCCGCGATTATCGCGCTGGCGAAGTCTCATCCGTCCAATCCGTTCTTCGCGATCTGGGATGCCACCTGCCAGGGATGACATGAAACAACACCATAATCGCCCTCGGGTATCTTGAGCTAATGAGGCAACTGTACTATCCCTTCCATGTCCACGAGCGGGATGCGGGGGCGGTCCGTTCAATTGCGCGGGACTAGATACCAATTCAAGGCCTGAGATGAGCATGAAAGCAGCATCGCTCGACGGCGCAGGTCTCCGCGAAGACTCGCATTTCAGCGAAGACCATCTACATCTCGCACTCGAAGCTGCGGGCGTCGGCCTATGGTATTGGGACTTAAAACAGTATTCGCTTGTCTGGAATGACCAGTGCAAAGCGCTTTTCGGCTTTGCGCGCGACGACGCAGTTACCTACGAACGGTTCCTCGCCGCATTACATCCGGACGACCGCGCGCACGTTAACGGAGTAATCCAAGCCATCATCCGTGATGGTATTGAATACAACACCGAGTACCGCTCGGTTTGGCCCGATGAGAGCGTTCACTGGCTTAACGCGCGCGGACGTGTTAGGCGCGACGACTCCGGTGAGGCGGTCCGCATGATGGGTTCGGTCGTTGATATCACCCAGCGCAAGCTCGCCGAAGAGCGTGCGCACGAGAGCGAGCATCGTTGTCGCCGCCTAATGGATTCCAACATCATCGGCGTCGTCATCGCCGACAACGAACGAATTCTCGAAGCCAACCACGCCTATCTCGACATACTCGGTATGACTCGCGACGACTTGGACAATGGCGGCATCAACTGGCGCCGCCACACTCCGCCGGAACACCTTTGGACGGACGAGCGCGCAGTGGAGCAGTTGATCGCAAACGGTGCGTGTGAACCATTCGAGAAGGAGTACCACCGCAAAGACGGCTCTCGCGTTCCAGTCATAATCGGAACCGTACTGCTGAACCATGATCCGTTCACCTGCCTGAGTCTCGTGCTCGATCTCACCGAGCGCAAGCGTGCCGAAGCGCAAATTCGGGAGAGCGAGCGGCGTTGGCGGCGCCTGATGAACTCCAACATTATTGGCGTGGCGGTCGCCGGTGATGCCGGAATGATCGATGCGAATCAGGTCTATTTGGAAATGCTGGGCTGTACGCGCGCTGAGCTTGAAATCGGCAAGGTGCATTGGAGGGATTTCACCCCGTCCGAGCTTCGCCGATTCGATCAGGTCGCGAAGAGTCAGCTGCTCGCCGAAGGGGCCTCCAAGCCGTACGAAAAGGAGTACGTTCGCCGTGACGGTACGCGTGTGCCGGTGCTGGTTGGGCGACTTTGCTTACTTCGGAGCCTCCCAGCTGGATCGCTTTCGCTATCGATATGACCGAGCGCAAACGCGCTGAACAGCGCTTACACGAGAGCGACCATCAATTGCGCGCCCTAACCAACGCTGCTCCAGCTTATCTGTACAAGGTTCTTCCCAGCCTCAAACTCGAGTATATCACTCCTTATTTCTATGACTTTACAGGCTATCAGCCTACACGCGTCAGCATACTCAGCAGCGATGACAGCGAGCTGCAATTAGAAAAACTGCTCCATCCCGACGACATTGAAAAAGTTCGGAACCTATGACGCGACGCTGCCGCAAACCAGACGCAGCTGAATTTTGAATTCCGCCTGCGCCGCGCCGACGGCACCTATCGATGGTTTGCCGCTCGTGTACACCCGGAGCCCGACGACCAAGGACGGCTGCGCTGTCTTTACGGCGCGGCTTTCGAAATTCACGCCCAGAAAGAGGCCGAAGCTGCCCTGCACGAAGCCGATCGCCGCAAAGATGAATTTCTCGCGATGCTCGCGCATGAGCTGCGTAATCCGCTTACTCCGATCGCCAATTCGGTCGAACTGCTGAAACTCGTCCGACCCGATGATCAGGAGCTGACCCGCGTCGGCGAGATGATTGGCCGCCAAACCACCATCCTCACCCGCATCGTCGATGATCTCCTGGACGTCTCACGCATCACCACCGGCAAGATTATCCTTCAGAAAACTCCGCTTGATCTCGGTCTCGTCGCCCTTGAAGCCGCCGAGGCGGTCAGACCGCTCGTCGCCTCGCGATGGCAAACCCTCGATATCGCCGCTTCGTCTGGAACCGTCCAGGTCCTTGGGGATCCGATGCGGTTGATGCAGGTCGTCATCAATCTGCTCACCAATGCGGCCAAGTATAGCCCGGAAAATGCCGCCATCCGCTTGACCGTCGGATCTGAGGATGGCGACGCAGTGGTCCGTGTGCGCGATACCGGCTATGGCATCTCCGCAGACCTGCTGCCCTATATTTTCGATCTCTTCACGCAGACGGAACGGACGCCCGGCCGCTCTCAAGGCGGACTGGGCATCGGTCTCACTCTCGTCCGCAAATTAACTGAACTGCACGGTGGACGAGTCGAGGCGTTCAGCGATGGAATCGGTACGGGCAGCGAGTTCATCGTTCGCCTGCCCCTGATGACCGCCGAATCAATGTCGAAGGTCTCTTCCGCCAAATCTGCCGCCACTGCGCCGAGCGCGATCAAAGTGCTGGTCGTGGACGACAATCCGGATTGCGCCGACAGCATGGCCGAACTGCTACGCTTGCGCGGGCTCGATACCGATATAGCGCGCGATGGCACCGCTGCCGTCGAGCGCTTTCGCCGCTATCGCCCGGATATCGTACTGCTTGATATTGGATTGCCCGATATGGACGGTTATGCGGTTGCGCGACGCATCCGCGAATTGCCTGACGGCAGTCACGCTACCTTGATCGCGGTGACGGGCTATGGCCAAGCCAAAGACCGCGCGAATTCCCAGGCGGCCGGCTTCGATCAGCATATAGTTAAGCCGGTCGATTTTGCGAAGCTCTTCGGATTGATCAAAGCCGAGCCGCGGCGCTCAGCGGAGATCTCGCAGCGCGGGCATACGCTGGATTCATAATGCAGCTCCGGAAGAATTACTCGTCTCGCGAGCTATGTCGCTCAGATTTAGCGAGCCGAGCTGAGCAGTTAGACGCGCACAAAGTAGAGTAATTAGGTCTGCGCGGAGACCGGAGCGCTTTCTAACTCCCGTTCCAAACTCTCGATATCTGACTGCGACAAGCTGAAGTACTTCGCCAGCGGATTGTGAAACACCATTGCACTGACTGAGCTTTCCGGGTCCATCATGAAGCCTTCGGTCAGGCGCACGCCAATATCATTCTGTTCCAATTCGAGCAGTCGGAACAGTTGCGCCTGATCTTCGAGCCGTGGACAGGCCGGATATCCGAACGAGTAGCGCTTGCCATGATAGTGCGCCTGAAACAGGTCTTTGAGTGAGATTCCCGCCGGGTCGCCGAATCCCCACATCGCGCGAATTTTCTGATGAAGCAATTCGGCGAACGCCTCGGCGCCTTCCAACGCGAGAATCTGCAAAATATGCGATCGCAGATACTCGCCGCGCTGCTTCCATTCTTCCGCCAGCGCGCGCACTCCCTCTCCGATCGTAGTTACGAACATACATATATAATCAGTTCGTCCGCTGGAGACTGGCATTACGTAGTCGGCCAGACAAAGGCCCGGCTCGTCGGACTGGCGGCCAAAACGAAAGCTCTCCAGAACGCGTCTGCTGTCCCCGCTATAGATCATCATCGTGCGATCGCCATCCGAGTGGACCGGGAAGAACCGATAGGCGGCGCGCGCCGTGATATCGTGGCGCGACAGGATTTCGTCTTCGACCGCATCTACCGCGGCGCGCAATTCCAGCGCTTTGGGCTCGTTGGCAGCAATCGCCTGCTCGAACAGCTTGAACCCAAGATGCCGTGTATAGAGCATCACCGGATTGATATAACGAAAGATTTCTTCGAGGTCGTAGTCGCGAATCAGGTGTAACTTGAGATCGGGCGGCTCAGGAATCGGTCCTTCATAGATTGCCGCCGGACCGCGACGCAGCGGCTGATGCACCGGATTGGAATTCTTGGCTGGCGCCGCGAGCATCTTGCGGGTCTGCTCGGCGAGCGCGACAGTCAGCGCCTCGCGCCGCTGCGGATCGATAATCTGATGCGCGAGGTCCAAACCTGCCATCGCGTCATTAGCATAAGCCACGAGGCCGTCATACTCGGGCGCAATCTTCATCCGCGTGAAACGATTCGACAGCGCCGCGCCGCCAACCAGAATCGGGCATCGAATGCCGGCGGACTTCAGGTCCTGCGCTGTCGCGACCATCATCTGTGCAGATTTTACCAGCAATCCGGAAAGTCCGAGGGCGTCCGGCTGATGCGTTTCGTAGGCTTTGATTAGCTCTTCGGGCGGAATTTTGATGCCGAGGTTGATTACGCGATAGCCATTGTTGGTCAGAATAATATCGACCAGGTTCTTGCCGATATCGTGAACGTCGCCCTTGACGGTTGCGAGCACGATCGTCCCCTTGCCGAGGCTGTCGAGACGATCCATGTGTGGCTCGAGATGGGCGACCGCAGCCTTCATCGCTTCGGCTGATTGCAACACCTCGGCGACGATCATCTGATTGGCGTTGAAGAGCCACCCAACCTCGTCCATGCCTTTCATCAAAGGGCCATTGATAATTTCAAGCGGCTTGCGAGTCGCGAGTGCCTCATCCAGGTCCTCGACCAGCCCGTCTTTTGAGCCTTCGAGAATATAAAGCGACAGGCGCTCGTCGAGCGGTAGCGATTTACGCTCTTCGCGGGTCGGGGCGCTTTTCTTTTCGCGGAAGTATGCGGCGAAATTCGCAATCGGATCGTCGCCGCGCCACCAAATCAAATCTTCGGCGAGTCGCCGTTCCTCCTCGGGAATCAGCGGATAGCGTTCGAGCTTTTCTGAATTGACGATCGCGAGATCGAGACCGGCCTGCACGCAGTGATAAAGCATCACCGAGTTCAGGACTTCCCGTCCGGCCTCAGGCAGACCGAACGAGACATTCGAGATTCCGAGGATAGTTTTGCAGCGGGGCAGGGCCGCCTTAACCGCTCGGATTCCTTCGATTGTCTCGACGGCAGAGCCGATATAATTGCGGTCGCCAGTGCCGATCGGAAAGACCAGCAGATCGAACATGATGTCTTCCGGCGCAACCCCATATTTATCAGTCAGCAGCTTGAAGGAGCGCTCGGCGATCGCGAGCTTGCGCTCGCGTGAGATTGCTTGCGCCTGCTGCTTGTCCTCGTCAATACAGCCAACGATCAGTGCTGCTCCATAGCGACGGGCGAGCGGGATCACGCGCTGGAAGCGTTCTTCGCCATCCTCAAGGTTGATCGAATTGATCAGCGACTTGCCCGGCGCGCGCTTGAGCGCCTCTTCGATTACGCGCGCGTCGGTTGAGTCGATCATCAGTGGGACTTTGACTTTTTTGACAAGCGCTTCGAGGAATAGTTTAACATCGGCGCTCTCGTCACGATCGGGATCCTGCAAGCATACGTCCAGTACGTGTGCTCCGCGCCGTACCTGCAAGCGTCCGAGTTCGGCGGCTTCTTCGATTTTGCCGGTCGCGATCAATCGCTTGAATTTACGGCTGCCCAGCACATTGGTCCGCTCGCCAACGATCACGGGGCGTGTGCTCTCGTCGATAGTCAGCGTCTCGATTCCCGAAACAACCGAACGTTGGAGACGTTGTAAGCTCCGCGGCGGCCGCCCTTTGACCATCGTGGCGAGCGCTCGGATGTGCGCCGGAGTGGTCCCGCAACATCCGCCGATCACATTTATCCAGCCCGCATCAACGAAGCGCTCGAGTTTGTGTTCGAGCACCTGCGGCGTCTCATTGTAGCGCAGCTCCTCGTCGGGCAGTCCGGCGTTCGGTACGCACGCGACTGGAAAACGCGAAATTGCTGATAGAGTCCGCAGATGGTCGGTCATGAAATCGGGGCCAGTCGCGCAATTGAGCCCAATCCACAGCAGCTCGTGATTCTCGATCGAGGTGTAGAAGGCCTCGATATCCTGTCCGGCCAGCAGGGTCCCCATCGTCTCGACCGTACCGGAGATCGCCACTCCAACCTGTGCGCCGGTGGCCGCAAGTGCGCGCTCGATCCCGACCAGTCCGGCCTTGCAGTTGAGCGTGTCCATCACGGTTTCGAGCAGCAGCAGATCAACGCCGCCTTCGATCAAGCCTTCGGCTTGTTCCTGATAGGCTGCTGCCACCTGATCGAAATCGACGCCGCCGGTCACCGAGATGCTGGCGGTGGTTGGACCCATCGAACCAGCTACGAAGCGCGGCCACGCGGCGGTACTTGCTTTACGTGCCTCTTCGACGGCGATCTGAGCGGCGATGCGATTGATTTCACGGACGTCGCTCTCAAGCCGATAATGCGCCAGGGCAATCGCCGTCGCGCCGAAGGTGTTGGTTTCGATAATGTCGGCGCCGGCCTCGAGAAAGCCGCGATGCAGTTGATGGATTTTATCGGGACCGGTGCGGACCAGGTTCTCGTTGCAGCCCTCGAATTGAGCGCCGCCGAAATCCGCGGCGCTTAGCTGCATATCCTGAATCGACGTGCCTGCTGCGCCGTCCATCAGGACAATTCGCTTCGCGATCAGGTCGCGCAAAGTTTGGAGACGTTGATTAAGCATTTATGGAAGTGATTGCTAAGGTAATCCTCGCATTTTATATCTGCAATCTGCGGGTAGCAATTTCGCGCTTAAGAGAAGCTAATTATGCACGATGCTGCGATTCCCCCCGCAAGCCGCGGCTTGAAGCTTTGTAATCGCCTCGAGGTTCCGCTACCAAATTACAGCGCGTCCCATCCGGCAAGAATAATTCAGACGCACAGGAGATTACTCACCGATGATATTGGCGTGGCTTGCTTTCTTCGATGCGCTGGTCGCGATTGCGCTGGCGGCGGCGGGAATTATCGCAGCACATTATGACTTCTCGACGCCGTTTTTTGGCTTCACGATGTTCGCCGGCGGCTTACTTTTCGCCGCGCTCGCCCTAGCCATCGCGATTATCGCCTTCATCGTGATGGCATTCTCACCCGCGAAACGCATTGCCATGCCGCGTGCGATAATCGGCGCAGTGATCGCCCTAATTGTACTGGCGCCAACAATTGCGGTGTTCGTCACTCATCGCTATCCGGTGATCAATGACATCACTACCGACACGAATAACCCGCCCGAGTTCAAACACGCGCAGCAGCTTCAAGCTAATCCCAATCGCGACATGACATACAATCCGGCGACTGGAAAGGTCCAGGAAGCTGCGCCCGTTTATCAGAAGCTCGCGCCCCTCCGCGTCGAGGGGACGCCGGACGACGTTTACAAGAAAGCTGAGATTATTACGGGTGAGATTCCGGATTGGCAAATTACCAGTCGCGACCCGCCGAACCGAACTCTCGAAGGGGTTGCCACATCAGCGCTGTTTCATTTCAAGGACGATTTCGTGATTCAGGTCCGTCCAGCGGAGGGTGGCGCGAGCCTGGTCGAGATGCGCTCGAAATCGCGCGACGGTACCGGCGATCTGGGCGCTAATTACAATCGTATCGAAAGTTTCTTTCAGCTGATGCGCGGTTCGCCGCGCGGCGTCACGACACAATGAGTGAACGTATTATATGTCCAGTTCAGCGAGGCGCCGATTATATGTCCAGTTCAGCGAGGCGCCGACAGCGCCTCACTCGGCCGGAACCAGACCGTGTAGGGTAGGGCATTGCGCCCTTGCGCGCTAACACCATCGAAGAAATCAAATAAAATCTTACCTACTTTGATGATGCCGCTGCGGCTCGGATGAGTGCCGTCGCGACGAAAATCTGCTTGCTCCCACGTAATACCGTCGCTGTTGGCGTGCTTTCCATCAGCCCAAAAATACGAACCCCACAGCAGCACCGGCGCTCTAGCATAACTTAGGTCTCCGGCGACTTCGTCTGCCGGCTCGCCATTATTGGCCTGTCTAATCTGCGCGAAAATCGTGAATCGGACCGCGAAGCCATATTCATAGGCGAATGGTTCAGGATTGAGCGGGTCGCGGGCGTAGCCGGCATAAATCCGCGAATGCAAAAACATTAGATGCGTGTTCCGCCATTCGGATTTTACGAAGCGCGCCACAGCCCCATTCCCTTGCTCATTCTCGCAAGCGTCAACATTGGGGATATCGCCACTGCCGCAGAGCGGCCGCGCGAGGCGGCCGAGCGTATGCGAGGTTATCGGAAAGCCGTCCGCAGTTTTGAACAGCACCACCTCGACTTGGTTCGGAGTGAGTCCAGCAGCCTGCAGCTGATCGTTGCATTGAGCCCACAACGGTGTTGCGCGTCCGAGCGCCCATCTGCGCGTTGCATTTCTACTTTGTGCGCAGTCCACCACGGTGACATAAGGACTTGCGGTCGGCGGCGTGGCCGCTAGACCGACGTCAACCCGCTGCATAAAACTTCCTGCGCCGCATTTATGGGCTGGGACGCCGAAGTCGGGTGCCGCAGCGCCGCAAATTTCCTCGTGCCAATTCGAAAATCCAATCGCGACTACTCCGATCCTTCCCTCACCACCTTCGCTGCAGGTTGAGGCCGGAGCGTGTCCGTCGTGACACAGCGGGATTGTCATTGCGGCCGCATCGCGCGCGCGCCGATCATGGGCGTGCGACGCCTCGGACAGTCGATTCGTGCCGAGATATAAGCCGAGAGGGAAACTTTTCGTCCCCTCCTGATAGAAACCGGACGGGTTTTCAATTATAGGCGTCGCCGAAAAACTCTGGGTGGTGGCCGTGGATTTACATGCCGGGATGAAAAGGATGAGGGCGGCAAAGCGCGCCCAGACTAATGCTCCGGTGGAGCGCATGGCTCTCTTTTGACGCGACTACACCCAGGCGGTTAATTCACCGGCGCCAGAAACCAGGGAGTCGTGTAAGGGCTGGTCGTGTAATAATTCATCATCAAACTCGCAGATTGGCTACGCCCGCATGCAATTCCGTCGAATCGGCATTGTGACGGATGCACCCCGTCCCATTCATAGTCGCCGCCCAGCCACACTTCTTTATCATCTCGCGCCACCGGACCGGGACCCCATGTGTACGCACTCCATCCAAGCCATGCTGCGGAAGTATAGCCTAGGTCACCGGCGAGCGGATCGATTGTACCATCAGCGATTTGATTAACTTGGGCCTGGATTAGCCATTTCGTCGCAAAGCCAACCTCGTACGAGTATGGCTCCCTTGCGGCATAGCCGGCGAAGATGCGTGGTTGCAAGAAAATCTGCTTAACGTTCGGAAATGCGCTCTTGACGACTCGCACGATCCCAGCGAGATAAGATTCGTAAACGCAGGCGTCCGGGTCGGTCAGCGGGTTCGGAGTTGCCGGACAGACCGAACCTTTTAGCTGTGCCAGCGATCCCGCCGGATTCTTCTCGCCCCCTTCAAACATCACGACCTCAACTTGCGCCGGGGTCAAATTGTAATTCGGCGAGGACAGCCGGCTGAAGCAGGTCGTCCATGCCGTTGAATTCAAGGTCTGGTCATCCCAATCAACTGAATAGGCGCCGGCCTGGGCGCAATCCACTAGCTTCATCGATGGGTTCACTCCGGAAAGATGGCTGGCTTGGTCGAGAAAAGTGTTGGGATCACAAGTCAAGGTGAAGTCCGAACTGGTGCATAGCTCTTCGGCAAAATTCGAAATACCGATACCTACAACTCCAATCGAGCCAGTCGATGAAGGATTGACCTCCGCATCCAGTGGCTGCACCTGCGCGGCGAAATTTTTACCATCGGAGTCATGCTGTGAGCTGGGTGTATTCGCCCCATCGTATAGATAGCCCGGAAACCGATTTAGGTAGAGCTGTGAATCGCTCGTGTAATCGGTGAGCGCCGATTGATCGAAAGGGGCGTTGCTCCCCGTTGATTTGAGCGCCATCGTCGCACTGGCCCAAGTCACCGTTCCGTTCATAAGGAAGCTATTGGTAAATAGGCCTGCGGTACTGGTGATCTGATATCCACCGGTCGTGTAGGGGGCGAACGCGTTGGTCGAAATCCCTATATTCAGGAACGGACCGATCTGTAAAGGGTTGCCGGGAGCGACCGAAGGGGAAGGGTATGCGCTCGTTCCATAAGCCACGAAGTTGAATACTACGTCATTCGTATTTTTGGTTTTGCCCTTGGATGTGATCGTTGTACCGTTGCCGCTAATTATCGAGCGAGCTTTCTTGTCCTCGACGTTGGTCAGATCTGGCCAATCTTGCGCAAAAACTGAAAGATTGTCTGGATGTTTTGTCGTGACTGTTAGAGTACTATTCGTGAGCACGCTGTTCGACCCATAAAAAAATGCAATTCCAAACCCGGCCTTCAATGGCGGCGCATAGCCTTTCTTCCAGGTTGCACCTAGCCCGCTAAGTGTGATGTGCCGTCTGTTTTGGAATTACCGTAGGCCACCATCACTACTACTGTATCGGCAGCTAGCACTTGATTAGAAAAAGTGAGGCTGACCGTGCTCGCAGTTTGCGCTGATCCCGAGGTTTCCTGAGAATCAAAACTCGCGACAGTCCCCAAAGCGGCAAACGCCGAGGAGGATACGCATAGCAACGATATAACGCTTAATATGCAGGACTTAAAAACAACACGCGGCAGCTTCATCATGAGCAGTAATTACTTACAATGATCTAAAAGCTCCCTTTAGGGACATTCTAAAGAGTAGCTGATACATTCTATACGGGCAAGTAAGATTCGTTGTACTATCATACAGTACTTGAAGGTCACACGCGTTCTTTTATCATCAGCTGTTTATCGATGATTCAGCTGATTTCATCCGTCCAATATGCGCTTGTAGCCGGAAGCCCTGGTTGTTCCCGCGAATAGGTGAACGCGATAGAGATGTATGGTCGTAAAAGTTACACTGGCGAGGTTTGCTCTACCCGCCGAATGTGCCTTCCGGGTAATCTTCAAAGCAGGTGATCCCTTCAGGTATCGTGAGCCACGATTGTCCAGCTGAGCACCCATACGCTGAAACGCGGGTTGATTTTGGTTTTATCGTCGAGCGTTCCGTCCATCATCGAGCGAATTTCGGGATAGCGGTCGAGAGTGATCGATACGGCCGACCCGCACACAGGACAAAAGTGCCGCCACAGCCGATTCTTACCATCGAGCCGAGTCTCATAGATGGCGAGCTTGCCCTCAATCGTCACAGCATCGCGTGGAAAAATGACGCCGATCAGAAACGCAGACCCTGACTGACGCTGGCAGCGATCGCACTGGCAAATCCCAATGATCATTGGCTCGCCTTTGTACTGATATCGCACCGCACCGCATAGGCAATGACCTGTTCCCCCGCGGTCGGTCGATTCGATCGTTGGCGGTTCTGCTGTCTCGTTTATAACGGCCCTCCACTCAGCTTTCTTCGCAAACTCATCTGCAGCTCGCTACACTACATCACATCTTAAAACCGCCTGATTAGATCAATTGCGGCTTTTGCGTAGAGCCTGCTCGACTCCCGGCATCCGCTTGGGACCACTGCGACCCTCACCCTTGTCCCACGCTGCATATTCCTGCACGCGCGTCAAAAAATGATGGGAATGTGCATTGCGCACCGCAGTATGAAAGCCCATCTCGTCCTGCGCGTTGTTGATCGCAAATTTGAGCATTCGCAGCGTGAAAGCGTCGGTTTCGGCGATACGTCCCGCTAATGCCAGCGTTTCCTGTTCGAGCTGGGCGCGCGGTACGACCATATTGGCAAGACCGGTGCGGAGCGCCTCTTCGGCGTCAATGAAGCGGCTCTGGAACAGGATCTCCTTGGCTTTGCGCACGCCAACATCCCACGGCGCGGAGAAATACTGCGTGATCGAAGGTAGGAACTTGGCGTCATCGGCTGCGACGATCAGGTCCATCGCAGAGGCGAACATATAACCGCCGAAAATACAGAAGCCGTGCACCTGCGCGATCGTCGGCTTGGGCAGATTGCGCCAGCGCATCGTGTTGTCGAGGAAGACCTCCCACGACCGGATGTGACGATTCTTCAGTCCTTTGGTGTTGTAATAGCTGTTCGGGTCCTCCTTCTCGTCCGGCGTACCGAGGTCGTGTCCGGCCGAGAAATGCTCTCCTGCACCGGCCAGAATGATCACCTTGATCTCGTCATCGAGCGCCGCCGCCTCGAACGCGCGATCGAGTTCCTTGAGCAGCACCGTCGATTGCGCATTGCGATAGCGCGGACGATTCAGCGTGATTCGACCGGTCCGCTCGATTTTCTCGTAAAGAAGTTGGCTGTACGACGGCATAACTGCTCCTTAGTTACTGGGCGAAGAATCCGCCGTCGACCGGCATCGGCAATCCGGTGACGAACGACGCTCGATTCGAGCATAGCCATGCAACGGCCTCGCCGATCTCTTCCGGTTCGCCCAGCCGCCGCAGCGGCTCGGAGCGCGCAAAGCCCTGCTCGCCACTTTTGGTGAAATCCATGATCCGTCCGAGCATCGGGGTGCGGATCGGGCCCGGGCAGACCGCATTAATCCGGATATTATGCTTGCCGTATTCAAGCGCCGCCGCTCGCGCCAGACCAGCGACGCCGTGTTTGGAAGCGACATAAGCCGGGCCTCCGACCGATCCGGCAATTCCCGCAACCGAAGACGTATTGACGATTGCGCCGCCGTTCCCCTGCTTCAGCATCTGCGTGATTTCGGCTTTCATGCAGTACCATGCAGCGGTGAGATTGATCGCGATAACGCGGTTCCAATTCTCTTCGCTACACTTGTGAGTCAGGGCCGGTTCACCCTCGATCCCGGCGTTGTTGAAGGCGCAATCGAGCCGGCCATAACTATCCACGGCCTTGGCCACGAGTCCCTCGACTTCGCGCCATTTCGACACGTCAGCTTTCACGCCGCTCACGTCCCCGCCGAGTTGCTTGATCGCCAGTACGGTCTCATTCAGCGCCGCATCCTGGATATCCGCGAGGATTAGTTTCGCTCCTTCACGCGCGAAGATCTTCGAAGTCGCGCGTCCAATACCCGAACCTGCACCAGTAATCAGCGCGACTTTGCCATCAAGAATTTCTGCCACTTTGTTGCTCCGTTCAAAAATAGGTTTTGCGGATCTATGAACTCTGCGAACTGCGATACGGCGCGATTGCCTGTGCCGCCCGTTCTGCCTCGCGGCGCATCAGGATTAGATCAGTGCCGTACAATAGGAATTGCGCGCCGCTATCCACCGCCTTTTTCGCGTCCTCCGGCTGATTCATCGCCGCCGCAGTTGCGATACCGCGCTTCTTGCAGATTGCATTCACGCGCGTTGCCGCCTCGCGTACCTGTGGATGCCCATACTGGGTCGGCACGCCGAGACTTTGCGCCAAATCCTGATGACCGACCAGCGCGAGATCGATTCCTGGAATGAGAATGTCCTCAGCATTCTCAACTGCTTCACGCGTCTCGATCAGCACCGCGAGCAGCGTATTGGCGTTCGCATGCGCCATTGCCGAAAGCGGTTCGACACTCTCATAATCGACGCTGGCGTTATTTAGGATCGCCATCCCGCGCCGCCCCTCGGGATGATACTTGGCGTACTCGATAAACCTCCGGGCCTCGTCGCCGCTCCGCAGATGCGGCGCGATCAAGCTCTGGCATCCGGTGTCCAGCAGTCGCGTGACGTATTGATATTGCAGATCGGGGACGCGCACTACCGGCGTGATTCCGGCAGCATGCGCATGGGCAACCAAATCCACGACCGTCTCGAGATTGTACGAGGAATGCTCACAACAGATGAACACGAAGTCCATCCCGGCTTGCGCGATCGTGTGGACGACGCCGCGTGCGCGCGTCTCCCACATGATCGTGCCGAGCGCGATTCCACCCGACTTCAGCGTCGCCCGCAGTCGATTGGTGCGCATCAGCCTATTTCCACAGCTGCGAAATCAACTCAGTATCGAGATACGCCGTCCCTTCGACCACCTTGCCGTTCGCAAAGCGCATCACCCAGCAATAGGTCTGATGATAAATCGTGCCGTTCTTGCCGGTGGAGCGTCCCTCCCATTGCAGCGCGAGCTTGTCGTCCTCCGCGATAATATCTCGCACCGTCGGCTGAATCGGTCCGCTGAGCTTTGTGCCGAGCGGCTGGACTGCACCTTCTTGAAAGGCGCGCTTGCTGGTGTAGGTGCGCGAGACCGGGGTACTGCCAATCACCGTCCACTTAACGTCATCGGCGAGTAGCGCGAAGAACGCACCGCCGTCCCCGCGGCTCCATTTACTAAACGCTTCTTCGATTAACTTGCGATTTTCCGCGACGCTCATTGCGATTCACCGTCCCTTTTTCGCTTGCATAACACATTAGGCATTTTCGCACCACGAACGCGGAATGTCGCCATCGTTGCTCGCACTCGAAGCATTGCGATCCGCAATGCTCATCGTCGCGTCTTGCAATGCGCCGTCGCGGGCGCGCACGCAATGCCCTTGTGCGGCAAGGCTTCCCGCGTCGGCATATTTGCTGCTCCCTCTGAATGGCATGCTCGACTTGACTTTCGTTGTAGCGACCCTGGCGTTCTTCGTGGTCGCGCTCGCCTATGTCCGGGGATGTGATCATCTATGAGTATCTGGGAATTGATTTTGGGCTCGGCGATGGCCGCCGGACTGACTATCTACCTCGTTTACGCGATGCTGCGTCCGGAAAAATTCTGAGGGCGTGAGGCTCTTCGATGCTCTTAAATGCCCTGCTTCAAGTAGGATTGTTTGCCCTCGTCGTCACAGTGATCAGCGTACCGCTCGGACATTACATGACGCGCGTCTTCACCGACCAGCGAACCTTTCTCGATCCCGTCCTCTGCCCGGTTGAACGTCTCATCTATCGCACGACCGGAGTTCATCCCGGAACCGAGCAAACCTGGATCGAGTACGCCGTCTCGATGCTCCTGTTCAGCGCGGCCGGGATGCTGCTGCTCTACGCCATCGAACGCCTGCAATATTATCTCCCGCTCAATCCGCAACAGTTCGGTGCGGTCACGCCGGATCTCGCCTTCAATACCGCCGCAAGCTTTACGACGAACACCAATTGGCAAGCCTACGCCGGCGAATCGACGATGAGCTATTTCACCCAGATGACGGGGCTGGCCTTCCACAATTTCGTCTCCGCCGCCGCCGGAATCGCTGTGGCCATCGCGGTAATTCGCGGCTTCGTCCGACGCAGCTCCAAAACTCTCGGCAACTTTTGGGTTGATTTGATCCGCGCGACGTTATGGGTCCTGCTGCCGCTCAGCCTTGTCTTCGCGTTGGTGCTGGTGTGGCAGGGAGTGCCCGACAACTTCAGTCCTTATACTCACGCTAAAACTGTCGAAGGCGCGGGACAGGTAATCGCGCAAGGTCCTATCGCTTCGCAAGAGATTATCAAGGAACTGGGTACGAATGGTGGCGGCTTCTTCAATGCCAACTCGGCTCATCCTTATGAGAATCCGAATCCACTTACCAACTTCATCGAACTCGTCGCGATCTTCGCGATCGGCGCCGCACTGACTCATACCTTCGGCCAGATGGTGGGTAATCGCCGCCAAGGCTGGGCGCTGTTCGCAACGATGGGTTTGCTGTTCCTGATGGGTGTGACGGTCGCGATCTGGGCCGAGCAGAAGGGCAATCCGCAATTCGCCGCGATGGGAATTGATCAGCACGCGAGCACTACCCAAAGCGGCGGCAACATGGAAGGCAAGGAGGTCCGCTACGGGATCGTCAACTCGGCCCTATGGGCGACCGTCACCACTGATACTTCGTGCGGAGCGGTCAATTCGATGCACGACAGCTTCACGCCGCTGGGCGGCTTGATCCCGCTGCTCAATATCCAGATCGGCGAGATCATCTTCGGTGGCGTCGGCTCGGGACTCTATGGGATGCTCGTGATGGCGGTGCTGGCCGTGTTTATCGCGGGCCTGATGGTGGGGCGGACGCCGGAGTATCTCGGCAAGAAGATCGAAGGGCGCGAGATGAAGCTCGCGATGCTCTTCATCCTGATTTTTCCCGCCGTGATTCTGCTTCCCGCCGGTATCGCGATGGTAGTCAAGCCGGGCCTTGCCGGGATCAGCAATCCGGGACCTCACGGGCTTTCGCAAATTCTCTACGCCTATTCGGAGACCTCGGCCAACAATGGCTCGGCCTTCGGCGGCCTCAACGCGAATACGCCTTTCTACAATGTCACCTTGGCAGTCGTGATGCTGTTTGGACGCTTCATGATGAAGGTGCCGGTGTTGGCGCTGGCGGGTTCACTCGCAGCTAAAAAAGCCGTTCCGGCCAGCGCAGGAACCTTTCCCACCGATGGCGTCATTTTTGTTGTGCTGCTGATCGGCATCATCTTGATCGTCGCCGCGTTGACCTTCTTTCCCGCCGACGCGCTCGGCCCAATTGTCGAGCATCTCGCGATGCGCGCCGGCAAGCTTTACTAGTGTCCCGTGTCACTTACTAACTTCCTCGAAGCTAGGTTTGTCATTCTGAGCGAAGAAGAATCTAGCGGTCGCTTAGGCGGAATAAACGCACTCCTTTGTCCGATCGGCTAACCAAGCGAATTAAAAGGACCAATCCTTCCATGCTAGATCGCAAAGCAACTTCCTTGTGGGATCCCAAAATCGTGCGGGGTGCGCTCGGCGACTCGCTCCGCAAATTCGATCCGCGGGTGCAGGCGCACAATCCGGTGATGTTCGTGGTCGAAGTCACCGCACTCACGGTCACGCTGATCCTGCTACGCGATCTCTTTGCCGGTCACAGCCAGCTCGTTGCATTCGAGTTACAGATTGCGCTGTGGCTCTGGTTCACGGTGGCGTTTGCTAACTTCGCCGAGGCGATGGCCGAAGGACGCGGCAAGGCGCAGGCCGAGAATTTGCGCAAAACCCGCACTGAGACTCAAGCCACGTTGCTCAAAGAAGGACAGGAGGTCGCCGTGCCTGCGCCATCGTTGCGACGTGACGACGTCGTCATCGTGCGCGCCGGACAAGTCATCCCCGGCGATGGTGAAGTCGTCGAAGGCGTAGCGGCGGTCAACGAAGCCGCGATTACCGGCGAATCCGCTCCAGTAATTCGCGAGAGCGGCGGCGATCGCAGCGCAGTAACCGGCGGCACTACCGTTATCTCCGATTGGATCAAAGTGCGCATTACCGCTAATCCGGGCGAAACCTTCCTTGATCGAATGATCAGTCTCGTCGAAGGCGCACAGCGTCAGAAAACTCCCAACGAAATCGCACTGAGTATTCTCCTCGCCGGACTGACTATTATATTTATGCTGGTCTGCGTGAGCCTCTACCCATTCGCACTGTATAGCGGAACCTTACTCACTCTACCGGTGCTCGTCGCGCTTTTGGTATGCCTGATTCCCACCACTATTGGCGGACTGCTCTCCGCGATCGGAATTGCCGGGATGGACCGCCTCGTCCAGCACAACGTGCTTGCGATGTCCGGGCGGGCGGTCGAAGCGGCAGGCGACGTCGATACGTTGTTGCTCGACAAGACCGGTACAATCACCCTCGGCGATCGGATGGCCTCCGAGTTTATCCCGGTCGGCGGCGTCAGTGCAGCCGAACTCGCCGACGCGGCGCAACTTGCCTCGCTCGCCGACGAAACCCCCGAGGGCCGCTCGATCGTCGCGCTGGCCAAGCGCGAGTACGACCTGCGCGGCCGCGAGCTGGCCGATAGCGCCGCCGAATTCATCCCGTTTTCCGCGCAAACCCGCATGAGCGGCGTGGATATCCAGGGTCGCCGGATTCGCAAAGGCGCAGGTTCGCAAGTAGTCAAGTTTGTCGAAGATCACGGCGGACATGCGCCTGCTGAGTTGAGCGGAATTGTCGAGCGGATCGCCAAGAGCGGCGGCACGCCGTTGGTAGTCGCCGAAGATAGTCGTGTTCTCGGCGTCATCTACCTCAAAGATATGATTAAGGAAGGCATCAAGGAGCGCTTTGCGCGGCTGCGTGCGATGGGGATGCGCACCGTGATGATCACCGGTGATAACCCACTCACTGCCGCGGCCATTGCGACCGAATCCGGCGTTGATGATTTCCGTGCGGAGGCCACGCCTGAGACCAAGCTGCGGCTGATTCGCGACGAGCAGGCGCAGGGCAAGCTGGTAGCGATGATTGGTGATGGCACGAACGACGCTCCAGCGCTGGCGCAGGCCGACGTGGGAATCGCGATGAATGCCGGGACGCAGGCGGCCCGCGAGGCCGGCAATATGATCGATCTCGACTCCAACCCAACGAAGATCATGGAAGTCGTCGAGATTGGGAAACAGTTGCTGATTACGCGCGGCGCGCTGACCACCTTCTCGATCGCGAATGATGTCGCCAAGTACTTCGCGATCATCCCGGCGATGTTCGTGCTCGGCTATCCTGAACTGCAATCACTTAACATTATGCATCTAGCGACGCCGCAGAGCGCGATTCTCTCGGCGATCATCTTCAATGCACTCATTATTGTCGCGCTGATTCCGCTGGCGCTGCGCGGCGTCCGGTATCGTCCGGTCGGCGCCGCTTCGATCCTGACCCGTAACTTGCTGATTTATGGCTTTGGCGGAGTAATCGTGCCGTTCATCGGAATCAAAGCGATCGATCTGGTGGTCGCCGCCTTACATCTCGCCTAGGAGCATGCAAATGCGCATCGCCATTGCAAT
This sequence comes from uncultured Pseudomonadota bacterium, assembly GCA_963795945.1. Lineage (GTDB taxonomy): Bacteria > Desulfobacterota > Binatia > Binatales > Binataceae > JAJPHI01. The sequence continues at coordinate 500,279 of CAWCJN010000004.1, read as the reverse complement.
CAAAATGACTCTGATCCTGACGCTGCTTACTGGTGTCGTCTATCCGTTGGTTGTTTTCGGGCTGGCGCACCTTTTCTTCCCGGCTCAGGCTGAGGGAAGCCTCGTTATGCGCAATAACCATGTAATCGGATCGAGCATAATCGGGCAGAACTTCGCTAGTGATCGATATTTCCATCCGCGGCCGTCGGCGGCTGGAGACAAGGGATACGATGCAACCAGCTCCGGCGGCTCAAATTCAGGGCCAACTAACAAGGCCTTTATCGATACAGTCAAAACGCGGGTCAAAGCGCTGCACGAGACCGAGCCCGGCCTCAATCACGCATCAATTCCGGTAGATCTCGTGACTTCGTCGGGCAGCGGTCTGGACCCGGAAATAACTCCGGCAGCGGCGGCGGTGCAGGTGGCGCGAGTGGCCAAGGCGCGCGGGATGAGTCCGGAAGCAGTGCGCGCACTTGTCGAGCAGCACACGCGCTCGCGATGGGCAGATATCCTGGGCGAGCCGGGCGTTAATGTCTTGCAGTTGAATCTCGCGCTTGATGCCGCCGTGAACTCGCACGATTATCGAGGTGACAAAACGGCGAGTACTGAATGAATGACGAGGAGCGCCGCGATCCGGAGGATTTCCTTGACCTCATTGGACGAATTCGCAATGGCACGCTGAAGGTCTATCTTGGAGGTGCCGCCGGAGTCGGCAAGACCTATCGGATGCTCGAAGAGGCGCATCAGCTTTGCACGTGCGGTCATGACGTCGTGCTCGGGTTCGTCGAGACGCATAATCGTGTCGAGACCGCGGCGCGAATTGTCGATCTCGAAATGGTTCCGCTGCGTGAGCTCTACTACAAAGGAGTAACGCTCAAAGAGATGGACGTTGACGCGCTCCTGTTGCGCAAACCCGAATACGCAATTGTTGATGAACTGGCGCATACAAACGCGCCCGGCTCGCGCCACAACAAACGCTATCAGGATGTCGAATACTTGATCGATCATGGCGTGAACGTAATCACCGCCGTCAACGTCCAGCACCTTGAAAGCCTGCGTGGAGTAGTCAAACGAATCACCGGAGTTGAGGTTAAGGAAACCATCCCCGATACATTTCTCGCCCGCGCCGATCAAATCGTAACGGTTGATCTCTCAGTCGAAGAACTGCGCGATCGTTTGCGCGAGGGCAAAATCTATCCAGCCGAACGAGTCGATCAGGCGCTCAAGAATTTTTTCAAACCGGCCAATCTCGCGTCACTGCGTGAACTTGCATTGCGTGAGGTGGCGCGCGATCAGGGCCGTCATCGCGAGGAATCGGAAGAGCTCAAACGCGGTGGGGGGCGGCGCAGTGCGGTTAGCGATCGGATAATGGTGTGTCTGTCGGCCAATGCCGAGGGCAGTCAGTCATTACTGCGCAAAGCTGCACGCACGGCTAACCGCTTAAACGCCGACTGGTATGCGGTCCATATTGAGACGCCGAAGGAATCCGTACAAAAGATCAGCACTGCCGCGTTTCGCGCACTGTTGGACAATATCAATCTTGCCGCCGATTTGGGCGCTGAAACAGTCTGGTTGAAAGCAGACAATGTAACCAAGGCCTTACTCGATTTCGCGCACGAAAAGAAAATCACCCGGATTGTGATGGGGCGCGCGCGTCCGTCTTTATGGAATCGAATTTCAAGTCGCTCAGTGAGCGACCGGATGCTGCTCGAAGCGCAAGATTTCGATCTGGAAATCGTCGGTCAGGAGAGTGAACGAGAAAAACCATGACACCGCCGAAGCTGCGCACGCGAATCCGCAACGGCGCTCTACTGATGCTGCTGGTGACCGTCACTCTGGGAGCATTTGCTGTCCCCTCAGTGCATCGACTCGGGGGCGCAATCCGCGCAACGCTTTATCGCAATTATGTGAGTATCGAAGCCGCGCAACATATGCATAGCGCCTTGTACGCTGTCCAACTAGCCCAAGCCAACGGCTCTCTCAACCAGACCCTCGCGTCGAGCCGTGAAACCTTCAATCATTGGATCGGTGTCGAACTCGGCGATATCACCGAAAATGGCGAGGCCGAGCTCGCCGCGGATATCCAGCGTCGGGGTGCGCGGCTGTTAAATGACTTAACCGGCGGCGCTAGCCCATCCGTAACTGCGACCGAATTTGCGAAATTGCACGCTCGGCTCGACGATTTGATCGAGATGAATCGGCGGGCCATGTTTCGTGCTGACAGCCGGGCGTCGCGGATGAGCGATCGTCTAGCTTACGAATTTGCCGCCGGCCTGCTGTTGCTCTTGGTTTTCGGCATTACGCTTGCGTGGACGCTGGCCTGGAACCTTTCCAAACCGCTGGCCGAATTGTCGGACCATCTGCGTAGCTTCAGCTTGCGCGGCCCCTCAGTCAGACTCGGTGAGCAACCCTTGGCCGAACTGCAGGCAGTCGCGGCGGAGTTCAATCGGATGGCCGAACGGCTCGAGCAATTTGAAAAATTGAATGTCGATCGGCTGATTTATGAAAAGGCCAAAACCGAAGCCATGATCGAAAGTCTCGAAGATGGAGTCGTCTTGATCGATCCGAAAGGGGTGGTAACACACATCAATGAGGTCGCCGCGATTGTCCTCGGAATCGAGCGTGCAGACGCACTCGGCAGTTCGTTCAATGATCTTGATAGCAATCGCCCGCACTATTTGCGGGTTCGCGATGCGCTTCGTACTACCGCCGCTCAAGGTCTGGAGCTCAGTCGAGTGGAGGTCGATCTACACGTTCGCGGTCGCAGCCACACTTACGTGCTAAAACCCGTCCCGCTGCGACAGGAAAGCGGCGACTCTTTCGGCACGATCTTGATCCTGCAGGATATCACTTATTTGCGGGATAAGGATCGCGCCCGGACCAATCTAGTCGCGACCCTCTCGCATGAGCTAAAAACGCCGCTGACCTCGCTCGCGCTCTCGGCTGAGTTGCTGGCGCGACGTCCCACGCTGGCCAGTGAAGAGCGTGAGCTGGTCGATTCAATCCGGGAAGATGTCACGCGAATGACCCGTCTCGCCAATGATTTGCTCGATCTCGCGCGTGGACGTGGCGCAACTATCGCCGTGCAAACTAGCCCAGTCGATCTCGTGCAGTTATCAGAGAAAGTGGCCAAAACCTTCGCCTTGCAAGCCGAGCAGAAAGGTATCCGATTGGAGGTGACCGGCGGCTGCGCCCCCTTGATGGTGCTGGCGGATCCGCTCAAGCTCTCATGGGTGGTGTCGAATCTGATCGCCAATGCGATGCGTTATACGCCGCCCGGCGGAACAATCGCACTCAGCACGAGCAAAACCGGCGGCGTGCTCCGGCTTGTCATCAGCGATACCGGTCCTGGCATCGCTCCCGACTTGCGCGAACATCTGTTTGAACGTTTCGCGCAGGGTAGCGCCAATGGCGCGCAGCCGGGCTCCGCCGGCCTTGGACTCGCCATCGCGAAGGAGATCGTCGAGGCGCACGATGGCCGGATTTTTGTTGAAAGCGCCGAGGGCCCCGGCACTCGCTTCATTGTCGAGCTCAATGGGGCGACGGAGGACAAATGGCGCGACTCCTGATCGTCGATGACGAGAAGAACATCCGTTCGCATCTCGTCACTTTCTTTGAAAGCTGCGGTTATGATGGACGGAGCGCCGAAAACGGTCGGCAGGCGCTCGAATTGCTCGCAGCCGAACCAGCCGACGTTGTACTGACTGACTACCGGATGGCCGAACTGAACGGCCTCGAACTTCTGCAACGAATCAAACGCCAGACCCCCGATATTGTGGTCATCCTGATGACCGCGTATGCGACCGTCGAGAATGCCGTCAATGTAATGAAAGCGGGGGCGCACGACTATATCGCGAAGCCCTTTTCGCTCGGGCAGATTCAGCATGTCGTCGAGCGCGCCTTGGAGATGCGCAATCTACGTGTCGAAAATCGCGCACTCCGCGATACGCTGGAAGAGCGTCCACTGCTTGAATCGAACAGCCGCTCGATGCGTCAACTGCTCGATGTGGCTCGTCAAGCCGCCGCCAGTGACGCGACTATCCTGCTGACCGGCGAAAGCGGCACCGGCAAAAACGTCCTCGCCCGCCAAATCCATTTCTGGAGCCGCCGCAGCGAGCATTCATTTGTGACCGTAAACTGCACCACGCTCTCTGAGCATCTGCTTGAGAGCGAGCTCTTTGGACACGTGCGCGGAGCCTTTACTGGCGCCATCAAGGACAAGCCCGGGCGGATCGAAGCCGCCGATAAAGGCACGGTCTTCCTCGACGAGATCGGCGACCTCACGCCCGCGTTACAAACCAAATTCCTGCGCTTCGTGCAGGAACAAAGCTTCGAGCGCGTCGGCGGCACGCAAACCTTTCAAGTCGATGTGCGGATCATCGCCGCCTCGAATCGTGACTTGCCCGCCGAAGTCGCGGCGCATCGATTCCGCGAAGATCTTTATTATCGGCTCAACGTGATCGCCTTGCGGGCCTTGCCCTTGCGCGAACGCTCGGAAGACATTCTGTCGCTGGCGAAGCAGCTGCTGCGCTCGGCGGCCCTGCGTAATCGACGGCCCGAGCTGCACTTCTCGCCTGAAGCTGAGGCGGTGCTGACCCGCTATCGGTGGCCTGGCAATGTCCGCGAGTTGCGCAATGCGATCGAGCGCGCAACCGTGCTCGCTACTGGTGAATCGATTACTTCTGAGCAGTTTCCCGACGCGTTGTTTAGTGAATCCGCTATCTCCGCAACCGACCCCTCCTCCCTCGAGCGCCTCGAAGACCTTGAGCGCGATCACATCAGCCGCGTCCTTTCAGAATCGCCCACGCTCGATGACGCCGCCCAAGCCCTCGGCATCAACGTCTCGACGCTCTGGCGTAAACGCAAACGCTACAAGCTCGATTAAATCGCGGCCTCACTGTAAAAGCCTTAGTCACGGACGTCGAACATGAAGCGCAGTTGACAATCCCTGCGCCCGCTATCACAGTGCACGGTCTTGAGTCATCCTGAACGTGACAACCAGGATGTAGCATGGATCGTCAGTCGGATATCTTCACGATTAAGGAATTATCGGAGCATCTCCGCGTCCATCCGACGACGATTTATCGCTTGCTGCGACAAGGGCGTTTGCCGGGATTTCGTGTCGGCAGCAATTGGCGCTTTAATCGCGCGGCAATCGAACAATGGGAACTCGCACAACGTTCGGTGTTTGAGCCGTCAGGTCGGGGGCGTCCCAGAAAGCTCTAGACGCTATTAGAGCGCGGTTGCCGCGATGCTAGGCGGAACGTAGTAGAGCCGAGCAAGAGCCTGCCCTGAGGAGTGCAACGACAAAGGGAGTCCGCGAGGTGCGTTGTAAGTAAGGTGAGCAGGCAGCCTGCTCTGAAGCCCTCGAAGGGGAATCCACGAGCTGCGCTATAAGGTCCAGCGTACCTAAATTATCTCGAAGCGAAGTTTGTCATTCTGAGCGACACTAGCGGAGTGCGGTTGCCGCCTGTAACGAGCAAGCAAGTCTGCGAGCTGCGTTAAAGGAGCGAAGAATCCAGCGGCCTCTTATGTACGATCTACCGCACTAGCTTCTTCCGATTTCGGCTGATGATCGTGATTCGTCGGTTGCGGGCTTCCCCATAATCCTTGCGATGCCGCTTATCCTGCGCCGACTCGTAGCTGACGCGTATCCATTTGACAAGCACCGCTCGAACCGCATAGCTAACGGGCAACAACGCTCGGGAGCTCGTTCTGCGATGCCGATCAAGTATGCGGACGTAAGTTCGTACGCAACCTACTATTACTATACGGGCAAGACCACTTTGCCCGATGTGATTCCCGATTTTTCGCGCGGGCGCACGATTCTGCTGATTCACGCCGCCGGCTCCAACGCTCATTCGTGGCATCATCAGTATGATTATCTCGGCAAAGCGCACAGCCTGATCGCACTTGATCTTCCCGGCCACGGCCGCAGTTCCGGCGTCGAAGGATTGCGCACCGTGCAGGATTATGCGGATTTTCTCGTCGCGTTCCTCGATACATTGAAAATCGAATCAGCGGTTATCGCCGGGCGTTCGATGGGCGGTGCGATCGCGATGGACCTCGCAATCCGCTATCCCTCGCGCGTGCAAGCCCTGATGCTGCTCGCGACTGCGGCTAAGTTTAATATTCCCGCCGAACGCATCGAGACCTGGCGCAATGTCACGATGGGCCGCTCTGGACAGCCCTTCAACAACGACGGCTACTCACCAAAGACCATCGCCGAGCATCCTGAGATCATCCGCGAAGGATGGGGCGAGCAGATTCGCACCGACCCGCGCGTGCGATGGGGTGATATGGTCGCCGCCTCGCAGGTCGATCTACGTGAGACCATCGAGCGCATCGAAAAACCGACGCTGATTCTCGCCGGTCGCGACGACAATGTCACGCCGCCCGCTGATGCCGAATTGCTCAAAAGCAAAATCAAAGGTGCGCGATTGGAGTTGATCGCGGACGCGTCCCACAATCTGACCACCGAACAACCCGACGCAGTCAATGCCGCTATCGGTAAATTTCTCGACAGCCTCGCAGGGTCTTGAAAATTTCTCGGCTTAACTGTGATTCTGGGTGTCATCCCGAGTCGGCGAGCATCGCGAGCCGTATCGATGGATCTTCGTAAAGCGATTCGGGACGCCTCCCTATGAACGGAGAATTTCAATGAGTTTGAGTCGCCAGACTGCCGTAGCGGGCGTCTATGAGCATCCGACCCGCTTCGCGCCTGACAAGAGCATGCATCAGATCATGGCGGAGAGTATCCGCGGCGCACTTGACGACTGCGGACTGACGATTCGCGCCGTCGATGGGATTTTCTCCGCCGGTATCGGGATGAGCATGATGGGCATTGTCGGCCTGTGTGACTATCTGAACCTCACGCCCAACTACATGGACGGCACTAACATGGGCGGCTCGTCTTTCGTTGCGCACACGGCGCATGCCGCCGCGGCGATTCATGCCGGCCTCTGTGATGTCGCCGTGATCGTCTATGGCTCGACTGCCGCCTCCGCGCGCTTCGCGGTCGGCACCGGCGGAGGACTCGGCGGCGGCGATCCTTGCCATCAGTTCGAGTTTCCCTATGGACCGACCACGGTCGGCGCCTATGCGATGGTTGCGCAGCGGCACATGCACGACTACGGCACCACCTCCGAGCAACTCGCCGAGATTGCCGTCACGATGCGCTATCACGCATCGCTCAATCCAGTCGCCAAGTATCGCGATCCGATCACCGTCGAGGACGTGCTCGCGTCGCGGATCATCTCGTCGCCGCTCCATCTGCTCGACTGCTGCATCATCAGCGATGGCGGCGGCGCGTTGGTCGTGACCTCAGCCGAGCGTGCGCGCGATCTCAAGAAGAAGCCTGCATATATTCTCGGCACAGGTGAGACGGCGCGTCATGCGGCGCGCGGCCAGCGTGATTTTCTCGAGATCGCCGCCAATCAGTCGGGACGCCTCGCCTTCGAGCGCGCCGGCGTTATTCACAAAGACATCAATATGGCGATGATTTACGATTCGTTCACGATCACCGTGCTCTCGACTCTCGAAAATCTCGGCTTCTGCAAGCGCGGTGAGGGCGGCAGTTTCGTTTCCGGCGGCAGACTGCGGCTCGGCGGCGAACTGCCCATCAACACCGATGGCGGCGGTCTCTCCTCGAATCATCCGGGAATGCGCGGGATGTTCCTCGTGATCGAGGCGGTCAAGCAACTGCGCGGCGAATGCGGCCCACGTCAGGTCAAGGACTGCAAGGTCGCGCTATGTCATGGGACGGGCGGCGAACTCGGTACGCGTCATTCCGGCGCCACCCTCATTTTGGCGTCGTAACTCATGCGTTCGCTGATTCCTGATGTCATCCCGAGCCGCGAGCGGCGCGAGCCGTGTCGAGGGACCTGCGCGAAGCGATTCACTCGTTTCTTTCTCGATAAATTCATTGATATAAGCGGGCCGAGCCACAGTGAGTAACCACGATGCCTGAAACACGAGAATCAAAGCGTTACACGAAACCGCTCCCACATATCGACGAAGAAACGCGCCCTTGGTGGGAAGCGGCCCAACGTCACGAACTCTATATCCAGAAGTGCCGCGATTGCGGCGACCTACGCTTCCATCCACGCGCGCTCTGCACGAGCTGCATGTCATCCGATACCGAATGGCTACGATGCAGCGGGCGCGGCAAAATCTATACTTTCACAGTGACTAATCAGAACGGCAGCGCGGGCTTCCGCGATTCGCTGCCCTACGTGCTTGCATGGGTCGAGCTCGATGAAGGCGTCAAGCTGCTCACCAATATAATCGATTGCCCGCCCGATCAGGTCCGAATAGACATGCCCGTCGAAGCCGTCTTCGACGACGTCACCCCCGACGTGACGCTCGTGAAATTCCGCCCTGTAGGCTAGCCTCGCGCCCTAAGAATTGCTTGGAAGCAACTATCATTCTAAGCGACGCTAGTGGAGCGCGGCTCCGCGAGCAGGTGAGTCTACTCACTATATTTTAATCGATGCGCAGCGAAGAATCTAGAGCTATCTGGGCTCAATCTTTCGGGAGCAGATAGGTTCGGGCCGAGTCTCCCCTCCTGTCATCCCGACCGGAGCGAGTTCTGCGAGCGCAGTGGAGGCCCTGCGCAAAGCGACGCTAATGAAATTCACCTGTGAGGAGGCCTCGGAAGGCGAAAACCGATTGCGAGGATCTTACTTAATTATAATGTCTCCTTCCCGGATGAAAGCTCTACTTGGCGGCGGGTCGAATTGGTCGTTTCAGGTCCGAAGAAACGTTTGTTGCGGCAAATGACGCGTACAGTGCTGGCAAGTTTGAAGAAGCTACTTTTTTATAGGTCAGGAACTTCTGCTAAATGCCGAGCGATTCCTAAGTGCCGATCAGGAATGCGACGACGCCGTGGTTGGCGCATTCAGTGCTGATATCACGGAGCCAGCAAGCGACGTTTTAGTTGAACAACGCTGCACTGATACTTCGGAAACCCTAACCGATAGTGATGTGAACGCTTTGATCAACTTTATTCATCAGAAGCCTTTTCAACCTCACTATAGGAAATGGACACATGGGCGAGAATTAAACCCGCCTGGCTGGAAATGCCGACATAATGCGTATTTTTGGCCACGTCCCGGCGTCGGAGCTGATTCGCGAGAAACCGACGTTTTGTCGCTGGATTTCGACATCTCGTGGAAAAGATTGTGATTCGGGAGGACGAACCTCCTACGCCGGATGTATGGAGTGACGCTGACCGGAATACGGCCCTTGAATTAGCCAAGAAAATATTCGCTTGGGGCGGAGTTCGAGAGAAAGATCCCACTCCAGAGGAAGTATTCCAAGTCGTTTGCAACGCGAAAAGCTCGAAAGAGATTTTTCCTGATGCTCCAATGAACAGCGGTTGGACGAAAGTTGCAGCTTTTGCCAGTGAGGCATCCGGCAATCCTCAGGCAATATGGGATAGCAGAGTCTCCACTGGGATCATTGAAAACCTCCAGCAAATGATTCCCTCGCGTCCTTCTATCAAAGATTTTCAGCTCAGGCTGATTCCTGGCCGGGGTGGTTATCGGCAGCAGCGGCAAGGGGCTCTTCGCGATCGCGGGTGGCGTTATGGTTGGGGTAGCCGACCTTGGATCACTCATTTTGCGGGATCACGACTAATTACTCGTATTTGCGAAATGCTAAACGCAGAGATTGCAAAATACGGCGCGCCGCACGGCCACCATAAATGGGCCATCAGAACAGTTGAAATGGCGCTCTTTATGGAAGGCTACTAATTGAAGGTTTCAAATATCCGCCGAGCCGGTTGCCTTCTTGGCTGAACCTGCTAATCTGCGTTTGGCACTCTTCGTTCGAGAGTGCCAATTGACAAATCACAATTCGTGGTTAAATTTTTAGCGGGCAGCACTACCCGTAAATCCAAATTGAAAGCAGGAGGCTTTCGGTCCGCTTATGGACAAAATCAGACCGCTCGGTGATCGCATTCTGGTCAAGCGCATCAAAGAAGAAGAAAAAACCAAGGGAGGGATTATTATCCCCGACACGGCCAAGGAGAAGCCTCAAGAGGGCCAAGTAGTCGCGGTTGGCAAAGGCAAGAAGACCGACGATGGCAAAGTGGTTGCTCCCGATGTCAAGGCTGGCGATCGCATCCTGTTCGGCAAGTATTCCGGCAGCGAAATCAAGTTGCCAGACGGCGATGACGCGCTGATTCTGCGCGAGGATGACATCCTCGGAGTACTCGAATAGACGCGAGTCCGCAACAATCTCAACTGCAATTCAGGAGATAATTCACAGCCATGGCTGCAAAATTAGTTCGTTTTTCTCAGGAAGCCCGCGAGAAGATTCTCAAGGGCGTCAACGTTCTGGCCGACGCGGTCACTGTCACGCTCGGCCCCAAAGGACGTAATGTTGTGCTTGAAAAGAGCTTTGGCGCGCCAACTGTCACCAAAGATGGTGTTACCGTGGCCAAAGAAATCGAACTCGAAGACAAATTCGAGAATATGGGCGCGCAGATGGTGAAGGAAGTCGCCTCTAAGACTTCCGACGTAGCCGGCGACGGCACCACTACCGCAACAGTACTGGCACGTTCCATCTATACCGAAGGCATCAAGATGGTCGCAGCAGGCCATGATCCAATGTCGATCAAGCGTGGGATCGGCCGCGCGGTCGAATCGATTACCAATGAACTGAAGGCAATGTCCAAGCCGACTAAAGACCGTAAGGAAATCGCGCAGGTCGGAACCATCTCAGCCAACAATGACTCTACTATCGGCGATATTATCGCCGAGGCGATGGAAAAAGTCGGCAAAGAAGGCGTCATCACGGTTGAAGAGGCCAAGGGTCTCGACACCACGCTCGAAGTGGTCGAAGGGATGCAGTTCGACCGCGGTTATCTGTCGCCGTACTTCGTGACCGATCCGGAGCGGATGGAAGCGAAAGTTGACGACGCGTATGTCCTGATTCACGAGAAGAAAATCTCGTCGATGAAGGACCTCCTGCCGATTCTGGAATCAATCGCCAAGACCGGCAAACCATTCATCCTGATCGCTGAAGACGTCGAGGGTGAAGCGCTGGCCACGCTGGTCGTGAATAAGATTCGTGGCACGTTGAATTGCGCAGCCGTCAAAGCTCCGGGCTTTGGCGATCGGCGCAAGGCGATGCTCGAAGATATCGCCATTCTGACCGGCGGCAAGGTGATCGCCGAAGAACTCGGGATCAAACTTGAGAATATCACGCTGCAGGATCTCGGACGTGCAAAGCGGATAGTGGTCGATAAGGACAACACCACCATTATCGATGGCGCGGGCAAAAAGCCCGATATCGAGGGCCGCATCAAGCAAATCCGCGCACAAATCGAGGAGACTACCTCCGATTACGACCGTGAAAAGCTGCAAGAGCGGCTGGCGAAACTGGTCGGTGGCGTTGCAGTGATTCGCGTCGGCGCGGCGACCGAAATGGAAATGAAAGAGAAGAAGGCCCGTGTCGAGGATGCGCTTCATGCGACTCGCGCGGCGGTCGAAGAAGGCGTGGTTCCGGGCGGCGGCGTCGCTCTGATTCGTGCATCAGCCAGCCTCGAAGCATTACGTGGTAGTGATGAAGAGCGGGCCGGCATCAATATAATCAAGCGTGCAGTTGAGGATCCAGCCCGCTGGATCGCGTCCAATGCCGGATGGGAAGGTTCGGTCGTCGTTGACAAAATCCGCAACAACAAAGGTCCGATGGGTTTCAATGCCAGCCACCGAGGAATTCGAGGACTTGATGAAGGCTGGAATCATCGATCCGACTAAGGTTGTGCGCAGTGCGCTACAGAACGCTTCATCCGTAGCGAGCCTACTGTTGACCACAGAATGCATGGTCGCCGACAAGCCCGAAGAGAAGGGTGGTGCCGGCGCCGGAATGCCTCAGGGGATGCCTCCGGGCGGCATGATGTAACCAGCTTCTCACCGAAGCGGCGGCGTTTCCGCTTGCCACAGTTATCTCCAAGTGACGAGGGATGCCCGAACGGGTATCCCTCGTTTTTCTAAGGGTCTTGAACGGTTCCGTCCCGAGCTTAGATTACGGCTTAACAAGCCGAATCAGGATGATAGAATTTGGGTTGAGACGAGTACGTCGCAATGAGAGGGCTTAAGCATGAAGAAAATGACGGGGATATTTCTGATTTTCGGTTTGCTGATTGGCGTTGGGATCAGTTTCGCGCAGCCTGCGCCTAACACACATGCCGAGGAGCAATGGCAGCAGTACCTCAATCGACATCCAGGGTTGGCCGAACATCCGCAATGGCTCAATAATCCGAAATACATGTCCGAGCATCCCAATATGCAGAAGTGGCTACAGCAGCATCCGCGCGTGAGAGAAGAAGCTCACGGTCAAGGGATGTGGAATCGGCAGGGCCAGTGGCATAATTCGGATTGGTGGCGCAATAACAATCCCAATTCCATGTATCAAAATCATCCCGAGTGGGCAGAAAATCATCCCAATTGGCGCGGTCCGAATGACGGCGACTATGATGATCAACACCACTGGCACAATCGGGCCTGGTGGCAGCAGAATCGTAATGCTTGGGCGCATCAGCACCATCCGAACTGGTACAACAATAATGGCCATGACTCGGACTAGAGTCTGAGTCAATCGAAGTCCGCGAATGCTGAAAGATAGAAATAGGCGGAGGCAAAACCTCCGCCTATTTCTTGCACTGACTTAGCGGTGTCGCCACTCGGGCGTCCGCTTTTCGATGAAAGCTTTGATGCCTTCCGCCTTATCCTCGCTGGCGAACGTCAGACCGAAGGCGCTCTGCTCAAAACGTAGTCCCGCATCCTCGTCCATCGTGTAGGAGGCGCGTAAGGCAGCTTTGCATTGACGAAGTGCGAAACCCGACTTACTTGCCAGCTTCTCTGCGAGCTTGCGTGTCTCGGGCATCAACTGTTCGGCGGGAACCACTTTGTTGGCGAGTCCCCATTCGAGCGCCGTTTTCGCATCGATCATGTCGCCGGTCAGGATTAGTTCGCGGGCGCGCATCTGACCGATGCGATGTGGTAAACGTTGCGTGCCGCCGAATCCTGGAATCAAACCGAGATTTATTTCGGGCTGACCGAAGCGCGCCTTTTCACTCGCAATGATCAAATCGCAGGCTAGGGCCAGCTCGGTGCCGCCGCCGAGCGCGAAACCATTGACGGCCGCGATCACCGGAATCGGCAAATCCTCGAAAGTCGCGGCGACCCGATGGCCGAGTCGGCAGAATTCCATCCCATCGACCACCGACATTTGCGACATCGCGGCGATATCTGCTCCCGCAACAAAGGCCTTATCCCCAGAGCCGGTCACGATCAGCACGCGGATGCCGGGATCTTCGCGAATCTCGCGGAGCGCCTGAGCCAACTCTTCGACCACCGCTCGACTCAGAGCATTGAGCGCCTTCGGCCGATTGACCGTAAGCGTTGCAATTGGACCCTTTTCAACCAGCAGTTCTTCCACGATTCCTCCATTAGCTAACTTTCTCGCCGAGCTTCTCGCGCACCATCCAGATGCGATCGCCACCCCAAAAATCTCGCCGTCAATTACGAAGCTCGGTACGCCGAAGACGCCAAGCGCCTCCGCCTCGCGCGTGATGCGATCGAGTTCGGTCCGCCCTTCGCCTTCGGCAAAATCGGCGAACGCTGCCGAAGGGATGCCGATTTGTTCCAGGATTCCTGCTATTGCGGCTGAATTCTCGATATCAAGTTCGCGCCTCCAGAACCGCTCGAAAGTGAGGTCGAGATACTTATCGAAGCCGCCGCGGCGACCCGCATAGAGCATCCCGATCGCGGCCAGCGACGAATCGAAAATTTTCTGCGGCCCCTTGACCGTCATCCCGCGCCGATTCGCCAGTCGTCGCGCATCCATATAGCTGTAGCGTACGCGTCGCCATTGATGATCATTGCGACCTTCCACGGTGCCGAGAAAATCTGGGATGTACAATACATACGGGAGCCACTCGAACTTGACGCCAAATTCCCGCTCCAGCTCGCGCGCCGGCGCAATCGCGAGATAGGCATAGGGACTTTTGTAATCGATATAGAATCTGAGATCGTGTGCTGACATGCGGCTGAGATTAGGAAGCGCCGCCGCCGCTTGCAACAGCTACGGCGTGATCCCGACTTGTGGACAGTCGGGCAACAGCGCACAGCTTTCACATCGCGGGCGGCGCGCTGCGCAGACTTGACGCCCATGCAGGATCATACGCATCGAAAAAGCTGTCCAATCTTTACTCGGCAATAGTTGCCGGAGATCATCCTGGATCTCTTCGGGGTCAAGATGGGTTGTCAGTCCGAGTCGTCGGGACACTCGCCGCACGTGCGTATCGACGACCAATCCGGGTTGGCCGAAAACATGCCCAAGGATGACGTTCGCAGTTTTGCGACCCACGCCCGGCAGCCTCACGAGGTCCTCCATGCGACTCGGAACCTTGCCTCCGAAGCGTTCTAGTATTGTCCGCGCAGCTCCCTGCAGTGCACGTGCTTTCTGTCGAAAAAAGCCTGTTCGAATAATCAACCGACGAAGCTTTTCCTCGGGCACGCCCGCCATCGCCGGAATATCAGGGAGCTGCCGAAACAGCTCCGGCGTCACCTGATTTACCCGCTCGTCGGTGCACTGCGCTGACAGAATCGTCGCGACGAGGCATTGCCACGGCATTGAAAAGTTTAAGCTGATCCGCGCTGTGGGATATTGCCGCTCCAATACGTGAGCGAGACGGATATCCGCTCGCGCTTCGCAGCGCGAGATTCACGATGCGAGATGGCTTCGTGCTCACCGCCCAATGGGGCAGAATGGTGCGTCACCTACTGAGGCTCTCGTTGCTTCGTCCAAATCCGTACTGAAAGTCGCGTGCACTCGATTCACAAGATTCGAGAGCGCGACGGTGAAGCACAGTTCGACCAATTCTTCGCGCGAGAATCGCGCAGCCAACCGGCGATACAACTCTTCGCTGACACGATTGGTCTTGGTCAGGGTCTTGGAATAATGCAGCACCAGTCGATCAGTTTCATCGAACAGCGGACTGGCTTCAGCCTCCGCCATCGCGCCAATTTCATCGTCACTTATTCCGACGCTCCGACCGAGCGCCACATGAGTGGGAATTCAATAATGGCAGGAATTCAGTTGTGAGGCGCGCAGGTAAGCAAGTTCCCGCAGCCGCGGATCCAATTTGCTCCCCTCAGAGTAAAGCCCGCGAACCATGTTGAGCAATGCCCCGAGGAAATGTTCGTTATTAGCGAACATTTTCATCACATTGTAAACAGGTAACCCGGACGTTTCTAGCTCGGCATAGATCGCCTTGACTTCCGGCGAGGCATTGTCAGGTTCAACTAGCGGAATCCGCGACATTCCATTCTCCACAAAGAGGCGGTCCACGTCCGATCTGTCGGCGGACCTAGAGATATTGAAAGATAATATTATGCCTTTCGTCAGAACGAGGAAAAGGCGGTAGGCGCGGCTCAAGCCCGAGCCGCGCCAAAACAACAACGATCAATGTTCCCGCTATTCGCCGTGATAATCGTTCGGCAGCGTTTTAACCTTGGCGTCCACCTGATTGAACTTCTTTACCGCCTCGGCATAGTCGCCCTTGAAGTAAGCCGCCTGGCCCTCGGAATAGAGCTTTTCCACGTTACCGTAGCCGGTCGAGCTGAACTGCGCATGCATTACGTCCTGACTGACGCGTGAATACACCGCCTGCGCCTCCGCACGCGAAACGTCCGCGGCCGACGCGGACAGGGAAACGCCGACGGTCAATACGGCCCCCAGCCATGCCATTTGAGTCTTCATACTTTTCATCACCCTTCGCTCTCCTCCCTCGCATTGGTTCGATCAGCCATCCGCGAATCGCCTTGACGGCAGAAGCCGTCGAGCTCCACCCAACGCGGCGGTGACCAACTGCTCCGCTTCGGTAGCATTCAAGCACCTAAGAGTAAAGAGCTATCGAGGGAATTCCGGCGGCTTTCGCCCTTCAGCTATATCTGAAATAATTTCCCCGTGCCTCGCACAAGTTCGCACGAAAACGTAATTACCGCCCTCGCGCGCATCAATTATCCCGGGTATTCCTCGGATATCGTTGCGCTCGGCATCGTTGAGGACGCCATCGCTATCGAGGATGGAGGCTATACGATCATGCTACGGCATCCCGGCGATCGGGAGGAACCACTGCGACAGATTGCGACGCAAATCCATCAGGTCCTCACCCATGATCTCGGGGTTTCCAAACTCGAATTCAAGGTCCACAAAGTCACCGCCGAATTGGGCGAGAAGGTCGAACGTGCGCGACTGGCCGGCACACGATGGGTAGTCGCCGTGGCGAGCGGCAAGGGCGGCGTCGGCAAATCTACCGTAGCGGCAAATCTTGCGGTAGCGCTGGCCAGCCTCGGCCACAAAGTCGGACTACTCGACGCCGATATCTACGGTCCGTCGGTTCCAATGATGTTTGCGACCGAAGGCGAGCGGCCGCGCTCCGCCGGTGGGCAAAGTTTCTATCCGATCGAAAAATACGGCATCAAGCTGATTTCCATCGGATTCTTCCTCACCGATAAAACGCCCGTCATCTGGCGCGGCCCGATGGTGATGAGCGCAGTACGCCAGTTTCTGCAGGATACGCTCTGGGGTACGCAGGATTTCTTAATCGTCGATCTGCCTCCCGGCACCGGTGACGCACAATTGACGCTCGCGCAACAGATCGCGCTTGATGGCGTCGTGATCGTGACCACTCCGCAGGACCTGGCGACGGCTGACGCACTGCGCGCCGTTCGGATGTTTCGGCAGGTGCATTGCCCGCTGCTTGGGGTCGTCGAAAATATGAGTTATTTCGTCTGTCCGGATTGCGGCGAGCGCGACGAGTTGTTTGGCCATGGCGGCGGCGCGCAGATGGCCGAGGTCGAAGGCCTGGACAAACTGGCGGAAATTCCCATCGATTCCGAGCTTCGCGTCAGCGGCGATCAGGGGATGCCGATTACGCTTGTCAACCCGAAGCATCCGTCGAGTCAGGCTTTCATCGAGCTTGCCCGCCGCGTTCGCGAGGCGATGCCGCAGGCCTAACATACATCTAAGAATACGATGGCGACTGTTATTACCGAGGAATGCATCAACTGCGGCGCTTGTCTGCCGCGATGCCCAAATAACGCAATTTATGTCGGCGGCACACCGTGGGAACTCGACGGGGTGTCACATCCGCCGCTTGAGGAAGATATCTATTATATCGCGCCGGACAAATGCACCGAGTGCGTGGGATTTTTCGAGCGCGAGGAATGCGCCGCAATCTGTCCAGTCGATTGCTGCATACCTGATCCTCAGCTTCCGGAGAGCGAGCCGGCTTTGCTCGAACGCGCCCGAATTCTCCATCCGGATGTGACGTTTGCTACTCCGATTCCGTCGCGCTTCGGCAAAAGCCAATAGCCTTAGAACGGATAATCGATACCCGAGAAGACTGCTGCGCCGTCGCCGCCCATGCCGACATCGAGGTAACCGACAACAAACGGCTCGGCGATTGCGCGCAGACCCAACCCGCCGACCGGATGAAGATTGGACACGGGATTTTGGGTCATGCGATGGAACACGCGGCCGGCTTCAAAGAAAGGCGCGAGCTCAGCAATCCCATGCGTACCGAATAGATCGGCTTCGAAGACGCGCGTGCGCACTTCGACATTCCCGACGAAAAGATTATTATCGACAAAGCGGCCCGCACCATAGCCGCGCAGCGTTTCCTGATCGTATAAAATGCTCTCGTCGCCGCCCAGCCGTCCCATTGACCAGAAGGGTACCTCATTACCAGCCGGCATATATTGCAAATAGGTGTGAGCAGCCACGGTCACGCGAGAACCGAAGGTCCAGTAATGGCGCAGCTCGCCGCCGAACCGATTGTAAGAGACCGAGCTCATGAACCGCCGATCCGCATTGCCATAGTATAAAATCGCCAAACCGCCGTGGCGCGGAATTTCCAGTGAATCGCGATTGTCGAAAGTTGCGCGGATTTCGTCGTAAACTTCGCTGCCCCCGCCGACCCCCTTGACATGCGGATAGACCGTCGTGGTCTGCGGGATTGTACTGAAAGCGCCTCTCAGGATTCGAACGTAACGCGGGCGCGAAACCAGCGAAAGTTGAAATTGCTCGGTCACATTCCAGCCGAGCGCGCCGCTTACATAAACCTGTTCAGTAGTGTAATTACTCTCGCCCACCATTTGCGTACCATCAACGGCCTTTCCACCGATGGGGCGGAAAATAGCTGGCGGTCTAGGACCGCTCGCGGGCCCTACGGACGAATTATTGCCTATTCCGAAAAAGCGCTCGGTCGGATCGCGTTCAAAGAACAGTCGCCCATTCAGCGACCACCACTGCTTGTGAGTTCGACCGGTCGCATAACTCACATCTACCAGACGCTCGATATTTTCCTGCGCGCCGGCGATCGCGTACCACTGGGTGTCCTCGGAGGGATACGCGAGGTAACGTACTGCGCCGCCCGGGCCCAAATCGTTATTGTAGTTGACATCGGGCGCGAGAATGCTGCTGATTTGATTCTGATCATCCTTGAATAGTGTGGCGAACAGTACCCCGACCGTCACGCCGCCGTTCGGATCAGTCGTGATTTCCGGAATCGGGATCAGCGTGAAAGGCCAGTTGTGCGGGTTCAACGAGGGCGGCCACGATTGCGGGTCGAGCAAGCTGAATGCTCGCGTCGGCATCGCCGCCGTCAACAGGATCAATAGACCTAACGCCAGAGTTCGAAAAATTGCTTTCATTAATCACGAACGATCGCGTGTGCGTCCTGAGGACCAAGATTGCAAGCCGCTTTTGTTTTTGCGGTCCGTAAACAAAGCTTCACAAAATTACAGGCTATATCGCGACGATCAACTGCTTGCGCCAAAAAAATCGTTCGGCTGCCGGGCCTCTCGTCGCGAACAGTAAACCGGCGCTGCCCGAGGTGCATTTGCACGCTAGAATAAGCGTCTTCTCTGCTTTCAATACGGCAAATAATCGCAACCGCCGCCGCTTGGCTGATACTTGTGCATAGCCCGTCGTTTCTTTGCTGGAATGGGGGCTCGTCCTGTCATACCGTCAATCCCGTGCCGGACCATGAGGAAATCGAAAAAATTGCTGTGCGGGCTGCGCGCGCCGCAGGCCGTATCCATCTCAAGCGTCTCAGCCATATCAGTGTCGCGCGCAAGAGCAATGCAATCGATCTAGTCACCGAAGCCGATCGTGAAGCCGAAACCGCCGCTATCGAAGTCTTGCAGCGAGCCTTTCCTAACCATGCGATTCTAGCCGAGGAGAGCGGCGCGACCGCCAGCCCGAGCGAACATCGATGGATTATTGATCCGCTCGACGGCACCACCAATTTCGCTCACGGTTATCCGCAATTCTGCGTCTCAATCGCGTATGAGCGTCGCGGCAAGTTGCAGGCCTCGGTGATCTTAGACGCGTTCAAACGCGAGTTGTTCGTCGCGCGTCGCGGAGGCGGAGCATGGCTTAATAATCATCCGATTCGGGTGACGCATACGTCATCGCTCGACAAGTCGCTGTTGGTAACCGGCTTCCCTTATGACCGGAGAGAACGCCGCCGCTTCTATCTCGCCTTTTGGGAAGCCTTCATGATGCGCTCGCATGGCGTCCGCCGCACCGGTTCCGCGGCGCTGGACTTGGCATGGGTCGCCTGCGGACGTGTGGACGCGTTTTGGGAGTTCGGACTCAAGCCGTGGGACGTCGCGGCGGGTGCACTGCTCGTCGAGGAAGCGGGCGGTCACGTCAGCAACATGGATGGTGACGCCGCTCGATTTGATCGGCAGGCCAAATTGTTGCAAGCAATGGGCGGATTCACGAGACGGTGCTCGAGACCATCCGGCTGACGATTCCGGAAGCCGAGCAGCGTCATACCGAGATGCTGCGTGAAGAGGCGAGGCTGCTACCCATCGCGAATCACGGCTGATTGCTGAGATCATGTGCACGGGTTCGGCCCGGCGTCTTCAATTTTTTCGACCAGCAAAAGCTGCAATGGCTTGTTCAGCAAGCAGGGCTGATATAATCCTGCTCGCTGGCGCCCCGGTAGTGAAAAGGACATCACGGAGGTCTCCGGAACCTCAAGTCCGGGTTCGACTCCCGGCCGGGGCACTCTTTCCGGAGGCTCATCAATTCTTAACTCAATCGATGTCGCCTTCGGCATCGCACTACTGCCATCTAGAGAGCGTATGAGGCCGACAGGTTTTTATGCTAACGATCGATTCGAGCTTGAGAATCGCGACGGGCGCGGTGAGGCTTTCGAGTGGATCGGCGCGTGATGTTCGCGGACCAAAGCCCAAAATCGCCGATCAAGAGCAAGAGCATGGAACAGGAAAAAACCGTAGATACCCCACAAATCGGGGCGATGAGCGGACTGTCGGAGCCGAGACAGCCGCAAGCCTATTACGAACGTGTCAAAGAAAAATTTGCCGAGGAGCGCGATGTACGCCTGCGCTATCGTCCGCAAGGGACCAGCTCAGTACACCTCGGACCTCGAGGGCGCGCTGGCGAAGTACGAGATCGATCCCGTACGCCGGCGAAGCTACGCCGCGTGAGCCGATCACCGATACCGTCGAGTGCCTGTTTATCGGCGGCGGTTTTTCCGCGCTGCTCACTTCGGCGCGCCTGCGCGAATGCGGCATCGAGAGTATCCGAATCGTCGAGCGGGGCGCAGATGTCGGCGGCACCTGGTATTGGAATCGATATCCCGGAATCGCCTGCGACGTCGTCGCGTATGACTATCTGCCGCTGCTCGACGAAATGGATTACGTACCGAAGAATCACTACGCGAAGGGCGACGAGATTTTCGCGCATTGTCAGGCGATCGCGCGCAAGTACAATCTATACGAGTTGGCAGTTTTCCAGACCACGGTTACCAGCACGGTATGGGATGAAGACGAGAAACTGTGGCACATGACGACCGATCGGGGCGATCGGATGAAGGCGCGGTTCGTGATTTGCGCCAACGGCACGCTCTCGAAACCGAAGCTCGCAAAGATCAAGGGGATGGAGACCTTCAAAGGGCACTCCTTCCATACCTCTCGATGGGACTATGCCTACACCAAGCCTGATCTCTCGGGCTTGGCTGACAAAGTAGTCGGGATTATCGGGACTGGCGCGACCGCGGTGCAGGCGATTCCGTATCTGGGGGCGGCGGCCAAGGAGCTTTACGTTTTTCAACGCACCCCGTCCTCGATCGATATTAAGGACGACTGGCCGACCGATCCCAATTGGGCGAGACGGCTCAAGCCCGGATGGCAGTCCAAGCGGCGCGCGGAAGCCAAGATGGAGCCGCAATTGACCGAAGCGCAAAAAGCGAAACGCGCGGCAATGTCACGTGAGGAAAAAATCCGCCGTCAGGAAAACGCAAATATCGATGCGATGATGAAAATTCATCGGCGGATCGAGGAAACCGTTAAGGACAAGGCGACCGCCGAGGCGCTCAAGCCCTGGTACATGCTGATGTGCAAGCGGCCATGCTTTCACAACGAGTACCTGCCGACCTTCAATCGTCCGAATGTTCATCTGGTCGATACGAAGGGCAAGGGCATCACGGAGATCACCGAAAAGGGGCCGGTGTTCGAAGGCAAGCAGTATGAAGTTGACGTCCTAATCTATGCGACCGGCTTCGAGGTGCAGAAGACCGGAATCTATAACCAGATCAAGGGTGAGGATGGCCTCGACCTTAATGACAAGTACCGCGACGGAATCCGCACGCTGCTCGGGATTCATACGCAGGGCTATCCGAATCTCTTCATCATGGGCGGCTATCAGGCCTCATTCCAGTTCAATCTGACTGACATGCTGCAGGCGCAAGGCGATCATATTGCCGCGTGTATCGATTATGCACGCCGCAACGGTTATCAAACGCTAGATGTGACGCCGAAAGCCGAGGAATGGTGGGTGCAGGAAGTTATCGCCCATCGCGGCAAAACCTCCCGCAATCAGGAGTGCACGCCGGGTTATTACAATTTCGAAGGTGAATTTCAGCGCCGTCAGGACGGCAATTATAATGGCGGCTTCAATGCTTACTGCAATCATCTGAGTGACGTGAGCGCCCGGATGGATCAGCACTTTACGTTCACCAAGGAATAGGATGATATCGGGGCAGGTCGCGAGGCCTGCCCCGATCTTTTGCCGACTTGGTTGGCTTTTATCTAATCGCGCAATGCCGGCAGCACTTCGCTTACAAAGCGCTTGAGCGAGCACATCGCCTTGGCCGGATCGAGCC
Source organism: uncultured Pseudomonadota bacterium (assembly GCA_963795945.1). GTDB lineage: Bacteria > Desulfobacterota > Binatia > Binatales > Binataceae > JAJPHI01. Next base: position 478,084 of record CAWCJN010000004.1, on the reverse strand, counting down.
CGGGCTGTTGCATCGCCAACGTTAGCTCGGTGGCAGGGGTCTTCGCCGCGAACTCCCGGAGTTGCTCGATCACGCGACGCGGCGGCCCGAGAATCGAGCCTTTGCGGAGCGCATCCGCGTCGGGACTGTAGCGGCCCGCAGTATCGATCCCGCCCTGTGCGAGCCATTTGGCGTACAGCTCCATTTGGTACATCAGGCCAGGCGCGATCTCTTCCCAGGCTTGTTCTTCACTGTCCGCAACATAAACCTGCCGCATATTAACGACACTGTAATTTGAGGGATTCTTACCCAGCTCGCGCAATGCATCGTGATATCGCCTGATTTCGGCGTTGCCGAGATTGCACGCGAACCCGAGATCAAGCTTGGCGCTGCGCGTGATCGATTCCGGCGCCATCCCGCCCCACAGAATCTCGGGACCGCGATTACTGATCGGTTTGGGCAGGACCCGCGCACCTTTGAAGTTGAAATATTTGCCATCGAAGTCGAAGCGCTCACCGGTCCACGCTCGTTTCAGAATCTCGATTGTTTCGAGTGTTCTGCCAAGCCTTTCCTTGCGCGGAATTTGGAAGATATCGAACTCTTCCTGCCGATAACCCACGCCGATCCCGAGGCGCAGTCGTCCACCGGAGATAACGTCGATCAGAGCAGCGTCCTCGGCGAGCCGCAGCGGATGATAAAACGGTCCGAGGATGACGAAGCTGCCGACCTTGACGCGCTTGGTGCGTGCAGCCATCGCCGCCAGCATTGGCATCGAGGCGGCAAGATAGCCATCATCGACAAAGTGATGCTCGGTAGTCCAGATCGTGTCGAAGCCGGCTTGATCGAGATACTCGACCTGCTCGAACATCGCGGCATAGAACTCCGCGTCACTGATTTTTGATAATTCCGGCGGGTTGCGAAAGGCGAGCAAATAACCGAATTTGATCATTTCGATCCTCGATTGATGCAGCTTTGGGTTTCATGGCACAAGCCGGGCAAATCAGTCCAATGATTCTTCTTGATACGCTGGGCGGATCTTCTTATAGATTGATTCAGGCGCAATTGTGAGGATCACGTGAAAGTAATCTTTGAGAAAAGAGGCCACGTCGCTCATGTCACGATCAATCGGCCTGAGCGGCTGAATGCGTGTGATCATGAGACCTATGCACGGCTCGCTGAAGTCTGGCAGGAATTTCAGGACGATCCGCAACTTGCGCGTTGGTATCCTGACCGGCGCAGGAGAACGGGCGTTTTGCGCCGGCAGCGATATCAAATCGAATTACGTCGAGCGGCGCGGCGAGGAGCCGCACAATTTACTGTTTCCAGTCCTGCTGGCGCTGAATAAACCAATCATTGCCGCGATCAACGGCCACGCCAACGGCGGCGGTCTGGAACAGGCGCTGGCCTGCGATATCCGGGTCGCGGCTGATCATGCGCAATTCGGTCTCGGTGAGGTACGGCTGGGATGGTTGCCCGGTGGCGGCGGCACCCAACGGCTTCCGCGCTTGATTCCATTGGGGCGTGCGCTGCAGATGCTTTACACGGGGAATCGAATCGGCGCTGCAGAAGCGTTGCGGCTGGGGCTTGTCGATCACGTCGTTCCGATGCCGCAACTGATGGGCAAATGCGAAGAAATCGCCAAGGAGATTTGCAAGAGCGCGCCGCTGGCAGTTCAGCGAATCAAACAGGTCGCACTGCAGGGGCTCGATCGCTCTCTGGCGGACGGTCTGCAACTCGAAAAGGAACACTACGACTGGCTGCAGACCACCGACGACGCCCGCGAAGGCGCCGCAGCCTTCGCCGAGAAGCGGGAGCCTGACTGGAAGAATCGATAGTGAGGTTCGTACCGCGAGGCTTTATCGGGTCGCTAGCAAACTGACGTTTTCGCTTCCAAATCGCCTTTTCTTTGCTTCTATATCGGCATCCGCCAGCGTACACTTAGGCAAAACCGGGGAATCTTGTTACCATGCTAACTGCTGAACAATCTTCACCGCTTGGGTTTAAGTCGTAGCGAGCTTGACGCCCTCAAATGTGCGAGCGCGACAGGCTGGCTGACGATAACTTCAGCAATCGGCCAACAGGCTCTCACCCGATGGCAGCGTGGATGTGATCGCAAAGGAAAAGTCTTTGCGATGGTTCGGGTTGAACCGCGACGGGCAACGTTATGGTGCATCCTTGCCGCCAATAATGAATGGACGGAAGAGGAGCAGGCTGACGTACGCGAGGCGCTAGCCACCGCGACCGGCTGCGTTGTCACCGCAAACAGCGCATGCGCTTTCGCGAAATTGGGAACGGAAGGCGCGCTGATGGAGCGACTGTTGGCTCTCGCCTCACAGCCCCGTCAAGAAGCGTCGCTTAAGCACTAAACTTCGTCCGGTTATCTGTTCGAATCTTTCTCAGTCGCTAGCAGTGCTGCTTCGGTCGAGAAATCGATCCGTTTGTACTCCGATGATCGAAGCGACTAGCTGGCTGGGCCGCAAACTTACAGATCGGAGCGACTACGGTGAAGGTTGGAATTTTTGCGATCGGGATTGCTAATCTAGCGCGTCCCGAGATGATATCGGCGCTCGCATCGAATGCTGAACGGCTGAATTTTTCGACCGTGTGGGCGCCGAGCATCTGCTTTTCCTCGAGCAATATTCATCGCACTATCCCTATGCGCGCGGTGAGAACCTACCCGTGGCGACTGATATTCCATTACTTAATCCCTTTCTCGCGTTGACCTATGCCGCGGCGAATACTAAACGTGTGCGATTAGCGACCGGTATTTGCCTCGTCCCGGAATACAATCCACTTTTACTGGCGAAAATGTGCGCCTCGCTCGATTACCTGAGCCACGGGCGGTTCGCACTGGGCATCGGCATCGGATGGTTGCGCGAGGAGTTCGAGGCTCTTGGCATCCCATGGGAGCGGCGGGCCAAGCGGACTCGCGAATACGTCGAGGCGATGCGTTGTCTATGGGGAACGAGCGCAGCTATGAAGGTGAGTTCGTAAAATTTCAAGGCGCGATGAGCTATCCCAAGCCGAAAGAGGGCAAACATTTGCCCGTGCTGGTCGGGGGCAGACTGAAGCGGCGCTCAAACGCGCAGCTGATTACGGCGACGGTTGGTGCGGGTTCAACTTGACGCCGGATGAGACGGCAACGGCAGTGAAGCGAATTCGTGAGCTTCGCTCGGCTAACGGGAGAGGCAATGAGCCATTCGAATTTTCGATGTCGCCGGTCAACACTGCGACACCGGACGACCTGAAACATTATCGTGACGCAGGAATCGATGAGCTTTATCTAACACCGGTATTTCAGCACGCGTTCAAGGATGAAAGCGAAGTGATCAAGCTGCTCGAAGGTTTAGCGCGAGCCTGGGTCGAACCAGCCGCCCGGTTATGAAATCGAATCGCGTTCCAGCCGCGCAATAAACTTAATTAAAGGATTTTGTTCCTATGGAAAAATTCGGCGACGCGACAGTTGAATTGAGCAAAGACTATGTGGCTACGGTCGAGATCCACCGGCCCCCGCACAATTACTTTGACGACGCCTTAATTCGCAGTTTGGCGGATGCGTTCGAGACGCTCGATAAACGGCCTGAGTGCCGTGCGATCGTGCTGGCCGCTGAAGGGAAGTCGTTTTGCGCAGGGGCGAATTTCCAGAGTCGTCCCGAGAGTAATCCGCTGAATCAGAGCCAAACTCCCACCGGGAGCAATCCACTTTATTTGGAAGCGGTACGGCTTTTTCGATGCAAGAAGCCGGTGGTAGCGGCGATTCAGGGTGCGGCGATTGGCGGCGGTCTGGGATTATCGCTAGTTGCGGATTTCCGGGTCGCTGCGCCTCAGGCGCGCTTCGCGGGCAATTTTGTCAAAATCGGCATTCACCCCGGATTCGGCCTGACCTATACCCTGCCACGCTTAATCGGGCCGCAGCGGGCGGCGCTGATGCTATTAAGCGGGCGCCGAGTCGATGGTGAGACGGCAGTTGCGTGGGGACTCGCCGATCAGCTGTCGTCGCTGGACAAGCTGCGCGACGACGCTCACGCGCTGGCGGCGGAGATCGCCGAAGCTGCGCCGTTGGCATTGCTCTCAACCCGGGCAACGCTTCGCGATAAGCTGGCCGATGCCGTCGAGGCGCAGACCCGTCACGAGCTCAAAGAGCAGACTTGGCTGATGAAGACCGCAGACCATCGCGAAGGGGTCAAAGCAGTTGCGGAACGGCGCTCCGGCAATTTTGTCGGCAAGTAATCGACGATTGACTGATTAGTCTCGGCGCTTCATGCGAGTTTCGTCATAGCGCTGGGCACGTTGGGGACCAGATTACCCCTGCGGGCAATCAGCACCAGCAGGAGCAACGCCGGTAACGTTGCGACCGTCGAGAGTAGAAAAAAATCGGTCCAGCCGAAGCGATCGGCCAGCACGCCGGCTGACGAGCCGAGCAGTGTCCGTCCGACGACGGCCAGCGAAGAGAGCAGGGCGTATTGAGTCGCGGTGAAAGCAGGCGAGCAAAGATCAGAGAGATACGCTACCAGCACCGCTCCAGCCATCGCGCCGGTCAGATTCTCTGCCGTTACACACAGCGCGAGATAATCCAGCCGATGCCCGCCGACCGCCTGCAACACATAGAATAAATTGCCGCCTGATTGTAGTAGCCCGCATAGAATCAGCGCTCGAAAAATTCCGAAGCGGGCAGCCACAAAGCCGCCCACTAATGCTCCAACAATTGTCGCAAAGAATCCGACTAGCTTCGAAACCGCAGCAATCTCGGAGAGCGAGAAGCCGAGCGAAATATAAAGCGGCATCGCCATCACGCCCGCCAGCGCCTCGCCCAGCTTGTAAGTGAGCACAAAGAGCAGAATCCATGACCAAAATGGCCGCTGTGCGAAATCTACGAAAGGTCCGCCGATAGCCGTCGCGAACCATTGACGCAGCGCATCCCATCCATGGAGACGGTGTATTCGGGTGACAATCGGGGCGGTTGGCTCAGGCGCCAGCATGAGGGTGATGATGCCGATCAGAAGCAGCATCGCCATCGTAGCATAAGCCGCGAACCAGCCGGCGTGATCAGCGATAAACAGCGCCCCGGCTCCCGCTACCAGCATCGCGATCCGATAGCCGGTCTGAATCATGCCGGCGCCGGGACCCTGTTGCTCAGGCGAGAGAATCTCCACCCGCCACGCATCGATCACGATGTCCTGGCTTGCGGATAAAAATGCAACGATGACGGCTAGTATCGCCATGCGCCTTAAATGGTATTGCGGCTCGGATGCAGCCAAAGCGAGCACTGCGCCGATAAGGGCCAGTTGGATAGCGATGCCCCAGCCGCGCCGCCGCCCGATCGGAATCGGTGGCGGCAGCCAATCGAGCAAGGGCGCCCAGATAAATTTAAGAGCGTAGGGCAGACCGACGAGTGCAAACGCGCCAATTGCAGTGCGACTGACGCTCGCCGAAGCCAGCCAGGCGGAGAGGGTTGTAAAAGTGAGTAATAACGGCAATCCACTTGCGAAGCCGAGCGGCAACACCAACAAAACCCGCCGATTGCGATACGGCGTAAGCGACTGCGAAAGCTTAATCATCAGTTCCGGTCACTTTTGCGCTCTTGATGCATGCTCGTAGGACAAGAGCTGCCATGCGAAAATTTCTCTGGAAAGCCGCAAGCGCGGTATTATGAGCAAGGAGCCTAACCATGGCCAAACGAACATATCGTCGATCGTTGCGCCCTCCATGGTGGACCGTCCCGCTTATCTTGACGTGGATCGTGCTCGGGAAGCCAGCTACTCCATACGCGCAAGCGGAGCCAAAGCCATCAGGAAATCCTTATTTGCTGGTCGCGACAGTCGGCATGCCGGATCCGATGTTCGAGCAGTCGGTGGTGCTGATGCTGTCGTCTTCGCACGAAGCTCCGATCATCGCGGGGGTCATTATCAATAAACCGACTGATGTGACTTGGGGCAACTTGTTCAAAGGTTCTGCCGAGCTCAAGCGGTCACGGGAAAAAGTCTATTTCGGCGGTCCGGTGGCCTTTACGGAACCGATTTTGATGATGCGTACACCACGGCCGGCAAAAGGGACCGCTCACGTCATCAACGATCTCTATGCCGATGCGAATCTCAAAGAGATCGTCGGCTTTTTGAAAAACTCCAATCAGCCGCAAAGCTTGCGATTATTTCTCGGCCGGGCGCAATGGACGCCCGATCAGCTTCAAAATGAAATTCATGAAGGCGCCTGGCAGGTGATGCCCGCCAAAATTGATGCGGTGTTCAGCTCGAATCCGGCCGGATTGTGGCAGGAACTCGCGCATCCCGCACACCTCCGCGAAGTTACTACACGAGCCCGACCGCGCATGACAACTTACCCCAACTTACTCTTTCTAAGTTTGGAAATGGCCCGTCCTTCAACGGACTAATAGTCCGGTTACGAAGTCTGCGCCGCCAGGATGTCAACCAAGACTTTGGGGTTGGGTCCGTAGCGATTTACCTGCGGCTGGCTGTCCTCGACCAAAAAGATAATCATAATGATCCAGCCAATAACCGGAATTAGGCCAATCAGCAGCCACCATCCGCTGTGATCAGTATCATGCAGGCGGCGGATCGCAACCGCCAGTCCTGGGACAAAGACTGCCAAGGCATAAACTGTGCTCAGAATTTCTATGCCGATTAGACGATCGAAAACTCGAAGACCTATCCAAAATAGCGCGTTGAAGAGGACGAAATACCAATACTCGGCGCGCTGAGCACGCCCGGTGAATACTGCATACTTATTGAGTACCCGTGTATACCATTCCATTGGTAAGCACCCCCCTTCGCCTAAGTTATCGTGTGCTGCACGATACTCGCTATCTTCGTCTTATTCAAGTGAAGATGGTTAATGGAGAGGTAAGTCTTGCATTTGGCCTTCGACTGTTCAATGCAAAAATGCGCCTATTTGGATGCCAGCCGATGAACTGGGCTTTCTCGAGCAGTCCGTGAAATGAGCTTAGTTCGACGCTCCTTACGCCAAAGCCTCGCCCCGTTCGAGCAGTGGCGCAAGTGCAGAGCTGATCGTGAGGTAAAGCAGGCCCTCCCGATTACCACTCGGAGCATCAGGCGCCGCTGCTTGACTCACATATCGGGTGGTGGGTCAGTTTCATCCGAATGCCCTATGCCTTTTCAGTCACCTTCGCGCGTGGCTGCCGCGCGAAGGTCTCTGAATCAGGGATTCCGCGCGCGTCAGAGCAACCCAGACGCGCGGGAATGACTCCGAACACGCAAACTGACCCACTACCACATATCGCGATAATCTTGACGAATCAGAGACGAGCAAGGTAGCTTCATGCGGATTTGGGGACTGCCGTGGACTCATGAGCCGCGGCTTGGCGGGGTCGCCGACGCAGAGAAACTGGCGAGACTTGGGGACAACTGCTCGGGATTTATCGTCGCGTGACATCAGGCGCATGCAGCCGATGAGTAGTCGAGTGGGCGAATCGAAAAGATTACGGGCCACCGGCCCATGAAAATCGGGGAGCTCGAATGGGAAGGCGAAAACCAGTGAGAGGGGCCGGCGCGAGAGTACTGCACCGGCTCATTCTATGTATAGGTCTCTCCGCTTTTGCCGGCAGCCTCGCGAGCGCCTACGCGAGCACGACCGCAAATGCGGCTAGACAGACGGCGCGACCCTGGGAAAGTTATTATGGAGTCGCGATTTCACCCGCAGGGCGCGCAATTATAGTCGGCGACAAGGGTGTGGTACTTCGCTCGGACGATCAGGGCCGGACTTGGACCCGTCATCAACTGAATAATACGGGCAAATTTTATGACCTGTACAGCGTGGCGTTCACCCCCGAAGGTGCACACGGCTGGATTGTCGGTGACGGCGGTTCGATCTTTCAAAGCGGCGACCGGGGAACTACCTGGACGTTGAAGCCGTCCAAGCAGAGCGCCGCATTGCTTAAGGTCGCAGCGATCGATGCACAAAAAGCCTGCGCAGTTGGCGAGCACGGCGTGATCCTATGCACCGGCGATAGCGGTGCGACCTGGAACGTGCAGAAGTTCGAAGATTTGGTGTTCTTCGATGTGGCGTTCACTAATTCGAATGATGGCTGGGCGGTCGGCGAGTTCGCAACCGCTGTCCGTACTGTCGATGGCGGGAAGACCTGGACGGTCCAGACCGGCGCGCAGCGTACGATTAGCGCTGATCCCTATTTTGCGATCGCCTTTGATAATGCCTCAAATGGGCTGGTGCTCGGCTTGAGCGGCTCCAATATGACGACTGCCGATGGCGGCAAGACCTGGAAAACTGGCGGCGTGAATGATGACTCGCGATCGTTTTATGCGGCAGCACCGATCCACTCGGACGCCTCCAATGACTATTACGTCGGCGGCGAAAATGGGATTACAGCGCGGGTGATGCAGGGCAAGGTGGAACTCACGAGCAGCACCACGTCGAATGCGATCACGTCGCTGGCATTTGCCCCAAATTTCGCAATCGCCGTTGGACTTTCCGGCACAATCATGCGAAGCGATGATGGCGGCCAGCACTGGAGCCTGGTGAAGTAATTAACCCGGCGCGACGAAATTCCACAAATCAGCGGGATTAAACAATGAGAGATCCAGCATTCAATATAGGTAAGCTCATTCTGCGGCTGCGCGCGCCCATCGGGATTCTGCTGGCGAGCGTCACCGTATTTATGATTTACGCGTCGTCGCGGGTTCAGGTGGGAACCCGCTTTGTCGATTTCTTTCCGAGCTATCATAAATACATTCTGCTCAACGAAAAGTACCAGCGTTCGTTCGGCGGAGCCGAGACCCTCGCGATCATGTTGCGCGTTGAGCATGGCGATATTTTCAATCCGAAGACGCTCAAAAAGATTCAGGATTTGACGACCGAGATGGACAAGCTCCCGGGCGTCAATCACGAAGAGGTCTTCTCGCTCGCGTCGTTCCGCGTGAATTACGTCGAGGCGCAGTCCGGTGCACTGATCAGTAAGCCGTATATGTTCCCAGATGTTCCGACGACTCCCGACGGTGTAGCCACCCTCAAGAGCAAGGTGATCGAGCATCAGGACACGCTACGCCAACTAATCAGCGGTGATTTCAAGAGCGCGATGGTGACGGCTTCGTTCAATGATGCCGAGATTAACTATCGCGAGTTTTTCCAGGACGTTCAAAATATCGTTAACAAATATCAGGACGCTAACGATCGGATCTTTGTCGCGGGCGAGCCCATGACTCGCGGATGGGGTTATCATTACCTGCCGCACCTTCTCGCGATTATCATTATCTCGCTCGCCGTGATCGTGCTCGTTCATTATTACGGTATTCGCGGCATCGCCCGATGGTGGGCGCCGCTGATGACCGGAACCTGCTCGGCACTGTGGGGCATGGGCTTCACCGGGTTGATTGGATACCAGCTCGATCCGGTAATGTTGGTTATTCCATTCATCTTGACAGCGCGCGACGTCAGCCACGGTATCCAGTGGCAGCGGCGCTTCTACAGCGAAATCGAGAAAACCAACAACGATGTCCACACGGCCGTGGTGAACACCACCAACCTGATGTTGCCGCCGGGGTTGGTATCGATTCTCGCTGACATCTTCGGAATTATTTTCGTGTCCTTCAGCGGAATCCCGGTGCTGCATCATATCGCGTTAACTGGCGCGGTCTGGGTCGCGTCGAGCTTGTTGATGGTTTTCGTGTTCCAGCCGATCGTGATGAGCTATCTGCCGCCGCCGAAGCTCGAAGGCAAAATCGATGAACATCTGGCCGGTGGTCTGGAAGGCGTCATCGATCGCTTCGTCGGAAAGTTCATCGAGTTTCCGGTGCGTCCCGGCTGGGCCCGCACGATAATCTTGTGGGGCGCTGCGGCATTTATCGTTTTCGGACTGGTTTCCGGCCAGCGCGCGGAGATCGGCTATCGCACGGTCGGTACGCCGCTCTATCGGCAGAATGCAAAGGTCAACAAGGATATCCAGGCGATCGCGCAGTACTTCCCGGTCGATGAGGGATGGGTCGTGCTCGAGACGCCGAGTTATCCGAACCCGCAATCGACGTTGGGCTCGGATCCGCTGCGGGCGGCTGATGATCTTCGATATTACCTGCGCGAGCGGGACCCGAATGTCTTACAGGTAATCTCCTTCGCCTCAGACATCGAGAAACCGTTCAATCAGATGTTCCATTATGCGCATCCGAAGTTCCTGCGGGTACCGGACACGATCCAGCTTTCGGGCAATCTCTGGTATCTCTACCTGTCGGGTACCGCGCCTGGAGAAATGGAGCGCTACATCCCTAACTCGCAGGCCGAGGCGACCTGTATCCGGGTGCTGCTGCGCGATCATACCTATGACACGCTCAATCGACTGTTATCGGAGATCAATGATTTCCAGAAGAGCCGGATGGGTACCGATCCCGGGTTGAGCAAAGTGAAGACGGCCTATTTGGGCGGAATTGCGGGCCTCTATGCCGCGGCTAATCAGGTGCTGAAATACACTGATTTCTTCAATTTGACGTTGACTCTGCTCGCAGTCGGAATTTGCTGCGCAGTAGAGTTCCGCTCGATTGTCGCCGGATTGCTGTTTATCGCAGCCAGCGTGCTCGGCAACTTCGGCGCATTTATTTATATGAATGCCCGTAACTTGACACTGACGATTGATACTATCCCAGTAGTCTCTCTCGGTATCGGACTGGGTATCGACTATGGAATTTACACGATGGCGGCGATTCGCGACGAAGTGATTTCCGGCAAAGAGATCACTGACGCGATTACCACCGCAATGCGCGGGACCGGTCAAGCGGTGCTCAATACCCTGTTCGTCATGATTGGCGGCTTGTCGATCTGGACGTTTTCACCGGTCGATTTCCATGTGCGCATGGCGGAGCTGCTAATTTTCCTGATGATCACCAACGCCATCACTGGTGTGATTATCTTGCCGAGCTTTGTGTCGGCGTTTAAGCCGTGGTTTATCAGGCGTTATGTTCCGACCCAGGAGACGCCTCCGCAGTATCGGGCGGCAGGGTCCTAATCGTCTAAGGAATTTCCATGGAACTTGCGGCGCCGGCCATGGCGCCGCATTTTTTCAGCTGGTCGTTCTCAGTATCTACCACCGAGCTTGGAATGATCCCAGCTCGCGACTTTCTCCGGAACTACTTTGAGTACCACCCGCTTGGGCGCGCTGCTCGATGCTCCTGAAGGAGCTATCGTGCTCTCACCCTGATCGCGAACCATCCCACGCATCGTATCTCGGACGATTTCAGGGTCTTCGATAACTTCGCAGCGCCCGCGCAGCATCAGCCCGCGAAGCTCTGAATACTTCCGGCCTGCTTCGATCATCACGCAAACTTTGGGATTGCGGCGGATGTTCAGCACCTTCTGCGCCTTGCCATAAGAAGTCATCCAGATCGCGCCGTCTTTGGCGAAATAGTTCATCGCAACTACGTGCGGAAAGCCGTCACGATCGAGCGTGGCGAGCGCGCAGCGACGCGATTCGCCGAGAAATCTGCTCTGCTCGTCGGGCGTCAATTGGATACTGGGTCTTTTATTCAATGGATAACCTCGAAATCCGTAATGTCTGACGGCAACGTAATAAACCCGTCAACGGAACGCCAACGGCTATCTGCGGAGATCTCGGTAGGCATTGCCGAGCGGAATAAACCTGCTTAGAACTAAGGCTCGAATTTGCCGTGAAGCGGCATTCAAGATCGAAAGCGAGGAGTTCGGATGAATCAGTGGAACATCGGCGGCGTGAAAATAAGCCGAGTAGTGGAGTTCGAAACCCATTGGGATGGCGCGATGTTGCTGCCGGACGCCACTGCCGAGAACGTCAAACGCGAGCGCGACTGGCTCTATCCTGCCTTCTCTGATGAAGCCGGCAAGATCAAATTGAGCATTCACGCATTGGTGATCGAGTCGATGAACAAGCGAATCGTCGTGGATACCTGTATTGGCAACGACAAGGTGCGCTCGAATCCCGAGTGGAACAAAATGCAGTTGCCGTTTCTCGCGGATCTACAGAAAGCCGGATATACACGCGAATCGATCGATAATGTCATCTGCACGCATCTGCATATCGATCATGTCGGCTGGAACACGATGCTCCAGAACGGCAAGTGGGTTCCGACTTTTCCGAACGCTCGTTATCTGATTGGCGGTACGGAATGGGATTTCTTCTCGCGTCAACAGGACGAATTCTTCAAAGCGCCGATCGATGATTCAGTTCGTCCGATCTTCGATGAAGGCCGGGCCGAGCTGGTTGACGAAAAACGCAAGCTGACCGACGAGGTCTGGCTTGAATCGACGCCGGGACATACGCCGGGTCATTTCGCGGTGCGCATCTCGTCGCAGGGTCAGGACGCGGTAATTACCGGCGACCTGATGCATCATCCGATTCAGTGCCGTTTCCCCGAGTGGGACGACAACTTCGATGTTGATCTACCGCAAGCAAAGAAAACCCGGCGGGCGTTCTGCGACCGGTATGCAGATACTGGAATGATTGTGCTGGGAACGCATTTCGCAACGCCTGCAGCCGGCAAGATCGTGAAGAAGGATGATTCGTTCCGTTTCGTAATCGCCTGATACTGCTATCTGGGAGTGCCTTTACTGCGCTCTGCGAAGATTGGCGTAGAGCGCTTTATTGATTAGCTTGTCTCAAATCGGGGCCAGTAGTTGGGGGCGAATTCGCTGAAGATCCAGGTTTCACTGCGGATCGGGGTCGCTGTGTTGCCGAAGTTGTACGCATCAAATCCGATAATCCGGCGTTGATAGGTAATTTGATTGAATGCGATAGTATTATAATTCAGGCTTGCTGACGGTAAAACCTGGTATTGAGAAAGCACCTCGTACGTATGCTGAAGCTCCGTAGGGAGGCTTCTCCACCTTGATCGATCGGTCTTGAATGCGGATGAGCTGAAAAGTCCTATCGGGAGTGCTCAACTTAAGCTTGCCGAGCAACCCGCCGCGTTTGAATCGCGGATTGAGCGGCTGGCAAAAGTAACATGTGCTTCCCGCCTGTTTGAGTAATTGCCATCCGCGAGCTCCGCTGCACTCGCCGCGCGAGTCCACCGGCATTATCACGCCGTAGCAGGAAAGGGGGTCCATCCCCGCATAGGGACTCGTATTACCTTGACTGCATGAAGTCGCGAACTGATCGTAATAGGCTTGGCTATTGGAGCTGAATTCATCAGCGATACTCTGCGCCGGTGTTTGAGTGATTGCGACGATTAGAATGAAAGCGCCGATTGCCCAAGTGAGATTTAGTTAGTTGGCCTTGCGAGAGCGGTGGTTCGTCTCGAACGCGCTCACCAATCGATGAAACTTGGCGACAGAATCGTTTTCCGATACCGGCGCGAAGATTATCAGCCGAAGTTCCGGATTATCCGTCATCGAGAAAGTGAAGTGCTCGGCCAGCATCCGGCCCGTGAGTGCATGATTGTACTGTTTGCGCCCTTCGCTCTGCGGGCGAACATCGTGACGCGGCCACCATAGGGCAAATTCAGGGCTGACGGTTTTGAGCCGCTCGACCAGCTCGACGAAGTGAGCGTCACCGGCGTGACGCCCATAATCGCCGCGAAAGCGGGCGAGAACGTCCTGCGCGCGCGTTGGCCAATCGACCATCAAGGCGCGTACCGCGGGACTGGTGAAAGTGAGCCAAACGAGGTTGTGTTGTTCCGGCGGAACGCTCTCGAAATCAAAGAAGAAAACGCGTGCGGCGCGATTCCAGGCCAGCACGTCCCATCGTGGCCCGATGACGAAGGCGGCCATGCTTCCCATCTGATCGAGCAAACGCTGCAGCAGCGGGCTAATCGCCACTCGTCGCGGCGCCGAATCGAAACCCGGCTGATGCAGAGCGAGTTGAAATAGCTGAGTCCGTTCGGTCTGGTCGAGCTTGAGGACCCGGGCCAGATTATTAAGCACGTTGACCGAGACCTTGATCGGCCGTTTCTGTTCGAGCCACGTGTACCAAGTCGCGCTAACGCCGGCAAGTTGCGCGACTTCCTCGCGCCTCAGTCCGGGCGTTCGCCGCCGCGCGCCTGCACTCAACCCGGCTTCGAGCGGACTAACACGGGCGCGCCGCGTACGGAGGAAATCGCTCAGTTCCTGTCGCCGAATTTCGTCTTTAGTCATCGAGTCCGGACTGAATCCAGTTAGTAATTATACCAGTATAACGTGTGATTCTGGTACCAGTTTGGCAAATTCGCCACAATATAAGTCGAAACCTGCGCCCGTCAGCGAACTCTACCAATGGCATCAGCCCCCAAATCGAATCTCGAAACTGCGTCAAGTACGAGCGTCGCGGCGCTCGAGCGGCCAGCCAGTCACAAATGGCTGGTGGCAGTCGCGGTGATGCTCGGAGCGACGCTGGAGGTGCTCGACACTTCGATCGTGAATGTCTCGCTGCCGCATATGCAGGGCAGTTTCTCCGCTAGTCGCGACGAAATCACTTGGGTATTGACCAGCTATATCGTGGCCAACGGGATTATGATCCCACTGACCGGATGGATTTCCGCCCGCTTTGGTCGCAAACGATATTTTCTCCTCTCGGTATTAGTTTTTGTCGTCACCTCCGGCCTGTGCGGCGCTGCGCAGACGTTGGTTCAGATGGTGGTGTTCCGCCTGTTACAGGGCGCGGCAGGCGCCGCGATGATTCCATCGTCGCAGGCAATCCTGATGGAGACCTTTCCGCCGGAAGAGCAGGGGCTCGCGATGTCGGTATGGGGTATGGGGCTGCTGACTTCGCCGATGCTCGGTCCGACACTCGGCGGCTGGATTACATATAACTGGAACTGGCGCTGGAATTTCTATATCAACCTGCCGATCGGGATATTTGCGGCAATCATGGTCATGATTTTTGTCCATGACCCGGATTATCTCCGCAAAGCGAAAGATAAGGCGCGCAGAATTGATTATCTTGGGATAATCTATTTGGCGCTGGGCTTGGGCTTGCTGCAAATCGTGCTCGATCGCGGCCAGCGCGCCGACTGGTTTTCCGCCTGGTGGGTGTGCATCTTCACTTTTATCGCAGCGCTCTCACTAATTTTGCTGGTAGTTCACGAGTTCCGGTTTTCGGAGCCGATTCTTGATCTGCGCATACTGAAGATTCCGCTGTTCGATGTCTCGGTCGTGATCATTCTGGTCATGATGGTTGTCGTTTTCGGGATGAACCTGCTGAATCCGCTTTTTTTTCAGGAATTGCTCAACTACTCGCCGTGGAAATCCGGCATCGCCGTGCTGCCGCGTGGCTTTGGCACCTTGGTCGCGATGTTCGCGATCGGACAGCTCTCACGCCGCGCTTATGATACGCGGTGGATGGTCGGCCTCGGCTTTGTTCTGCTGGCCGCTTCGCTGTATTGGATGAGCCGCTGGACGCTCGAGGTAAGCATCGCCGATGTTCGTTGGCCCATGATCGTCTCAGGGCTCGGCTCAGGACTGATCTTTCCCGCCATGTCGGCGGCATCACTGGCGTGTGTCGCACGGGAACGGATGGGCTATGCGTCCAGCCTGTATAACATGATGCGGAATACCGGCTCTGCGATCGGCATCTCGCTGGTGACGAACATGTTGAGCAGCCAGGAACAGATTCATCAATCATATCTGACGCAGCATTTCACGACCTTTGATGCGTGGCGCCTCGATCAAACTGCGCCGGCGATGCCCGGGGCGCCGCATTTCAATTTGATGCAGGGCCTGAACACCCATCAACTGATGGGTTTCGGCATGATGTACGAAGCGGTTCAGCAGCAGGCGTCGCTGCTCGCCTATAACGACATCTATCGGATTCTGGCAATGACGGCAGCCTGCTTCATTCCGGCCTTTCTCCTCCTGAAGCGCGCGCAGGGGAAACCCGCGTCAGGTGGGCATTAGTTGCTAACCGTCTCGTATGCTTTGGTCGTGGGTGGTTTGGAATCGATTCATATGGGCAAAGTGTTAATGTCATTCCCGCGCGTCTGTCCTAATCTGGCGCGCGAGGAATCCCTGATTCTTTTTCCTCAAACCACTCAACTTTGTTTTGCGCGCACTTTTCGCGCCGCGATCCTTGCTCTAAACAGTAGAGCCTACGATCATGACGCTTTAGCCTGATCCTCGCGGAGGCGTGAATGGAACCGATTAAAAAACTCAGTCGCTCGGTCACGGACCGCGTGGCGATAGTCACCGGCGCGGCGAGCGGGATGGGCCGTGCGACGGCTCATCTGTTTGCCCAGGAAGGCGCGATAGTCGCCGCCACGGATATCAATGAAGCCGGGCTCGCGCAGGTGGTTGACGAGATCAAAAGCGAGGGCGGCAAAGTCGAAAGCTGGAAGCTGGATATTCTCGATCCGGCGGCGATTAAGCGCGTCGTTGATGAAATTGCGATGCGCTGCGGACGGATCGATATATTGATCAACAACGCCGGGTTCGCCGCTTTCCGCCGAATCGATGACGACGGATTCGACGCAGTCTGGAGCAGGGCGCTCGCCGGATTGCTCACCGCGCAGCAGCTTATGGTCCGTGCCGCATTGCCGTATCTACGCAAGTCCGACGCGGCAAGGATCGTCAATATCGCCTCCACCGAGGGCCTCGGCGCAACACCCGGCGACAGTCCTTATGTCGTCGCGAAGACCGGCGTGATCGGATTAACTCGCGCGCTCGCGGTGGACCTCGGGCCGGAAGGCATCACTGTCAACTGCATCTGCCCCGGACCTATCCGCACCGGATTGACCGATCCAATTCCCGAAAAGCATAAGGAGATTTTCGCCAATCGGCGCAGCGCGATGAAGCGTTACGGCTACCCGGAAGAGGTCGCGCATATCACTTTCAGCCTCTGCCTCCCCGCGGCTTCGTATTTGACCGGCGCGGTAATCCCGGTCGATGGAGGATTGACGATTCGGAACGCGTGAGCGCGCTGCAAATGCACCGCGCATTGGCCCTTCGGTTCCCGCAGTGCTATGGCACTCGAGGGGGATTCGCGAAGCAAATCGAGGAGGCCAAGATGAGCGATCAGGTTCCCCGCCACGTACTCGACGGCTACAAGGTTCTCGACTTCACTCAGGTAATCGCGGGTCCGACCTGCACCCTTTGATGGCCGAAATGGGCGCTGAAGTTATCAAGATCGAGATGACGCCGGGCGGCGACCCGTCGCGGGTCGGACCATTCATCGCGAACGGGCGCAGCGGCTACTACGTTCAGCAGAATCGCGGCAAGAAGGGATTGTGCATTGATCTCAAACATCCCGACGGTCTTGCTATCGCTCAAAGATTTAGTCAAGCAGGCCGACGTGATGGTCGAGAATTTTGCGCCCGGCGTGATTGGACGCCTGGGCCTGGGCTATGAAGTCAGTGAAAACAATCAATCCCGCACTCGTAATGTGCTCGATCTCGGCGTTCGGTCAGCACGGACCACTCGCCAACGAGCCCGGATTTGATTATCTGGGCGCGTCCTATGCCGGAGTTGTCTCGATGTGCGGCGAGGCGGGCGGCGCTCCTTATTTCCCGATGGTCGCGCTCGGTGACGTGAGTACCGGTGCGCACGCGATGGGTGCGATCTGCGCCGCACTGTTGGGCCGTGCCCGCACCGGAAAAGGCCAATATCTCGATATTTCGCTGCTCGATACCTATATCCATTATCACGAGTCTGGAATCGAGGTTCACAGCCTCAGTAAGGGAGCGTTAAAGCCGTCGCGCTCCGGAATGCACTCCTGGTACGCATCTCCCGCAGGCATCTTTAAGGCTCGTGACCGCTATATCTTCATCATCTCAGCGCTCGATCATCAGTTCGCTAATCTCTGCCGCGCGATGGGTCAGCCGGAATTGGCGCAAGAGCCACATTACAAAACGATGGCCGATCGTGCAGCCAATCAAAAAGAACTGATCGCAACGATCGAGCGATGGCTCCAGTCAGCCGAGAGCGACGACGTCTCGATGGCCGCGATGAAAGAGTATCGCGTGCCGCATGCGCCGATTCTATCGGTCGAAGAAGCGATGCAGCATCCGCATCTGCGCCAACGCGGAACGATCCGCACCATCCATGACAAGATTCTTGGTGATTTCGATATCCCGGGCTTTCCCTTCCGCTTTTCCGATTATCCTGTCCGCCTCGAACTCGAAGCTCCGATGCTTGGCGAGCACAACCGGGAAGTCCTGACCGGCACGCTCGGCTACTCGTCGGACCGCGTCAAGCGATTTAGAGCGCCGCGGCGTCCTGAAGAGTGAAAACCGCTGAATGCGGTGAGCGGCAATCATAATCATTGTCTCTAGCGGCGGTGGTTCGGTCTTGGAGTTATCCGTCTGATGCAAAATGTAGCTTAAAAGCCGCGCGCTTTTGTTATTATTCGCCGATGCCGCTTTCCTGGAATGAAATTCGTCATCGCGCAATCGCCTTTTCGAAAGAATGGACGGGCGCCAAAAGCGAAAGCGCGGAAAAGCAAACTTTCTGGAACGAGTTCTTCGAGGTCTTCGGAATCCGCCGGCGAGTCGTCGCGAGCTTTGAAGAACCAGTAAGGAAAATCTCAGGTCAGTACGGGTACATCGATCTGTTTTGGCCTCGCAAGGTGCTGATTGAGCACAAGAGCCGCGGCAAAGACTTAGGCAAGGCGGAGTCGCAGGCATTTAGTTACATCCAGGACCTTGCTCGCGAAGGACGCGATCAACGAGATTCCCCGCTACGTAATCGTTTCGGATTTCGCCCGTATCGCGCTTCACGATCTTGAACCGGAGCCCAGATAGATCTTCCGCTGTTTGCGGGCCGGCGGGTCACTACGTTTGAATTCCCGCTTCCCGGAATTTCACCAGCACGTCCATAGATTCGCCTTTCTCCCGGGATACGAGCAGCACAAGTTTGAGGAGCAGGACCCGATCAACATTGAGGCGGTCGAAATTCTGGGCCGCCTGCACGATGCGCTTGAATTCGGCGGCTACTCGGGGCCCCATCTTGAGCGTTTCCTGGTCCGCATTCTCTTTTGCCTTTTCGCCGAAGACACCGGCATCTTCGAGCCGGAAGCCTTCAGGCTTTATTTGCTGAACCGCACGGCCGAGGACGGCTCTGACCTCGGTTTACATCTCGGCAAGCTCTTCGAAGTGTTGAATACGCCGCCTGAAGCACGCCAGAAAAATCTCGATGAAGAACTGGCCGCTTTTCGTTACATCAACGGCGAACTGTTTGCCGATAAGCTTCGCTTCGCCGACTTCAATCGCGACATGCGCGTCGCATTGCTGGCCTCGACTCGTTTTGACTGGTCGCGCATCTCACCCGCCATTTTCGGTTCATTGTTTCAGGCCGTGATGGAGCCGAAGGAACGGCGGCAAATCGGCGGTCACTACACCAGCGAGCGCGACATTCTCAAAGTAATTCGTCCGCTTTTCCTCGATGAATTGCGGGCGGAATTCGAGCGCACCAAGCGTAGCACTGCCGAGTTAAGGCGTTTCCATCGGAAACTCGCCGGGCTTGCGCTTCCTCGATCCCGCCTGCGGCTGCGGCAACTTCCTGGTTGTGACCTATCGCGAGCTGCGCCTGCTGGAAATCGAAGTAGTCAAGCTGCTCTACGGCGAACAGAAGGAACTGGATGTTCAGCATCCTTCGCGGATCGATGTTGACGCCTTTTATGGCATTGAGATTAGCGAGTGGCCCGCGCGAATTGCCGAAGTCGCGATGTGGCTGATGAACCATCAGATGAATCTTCGGCTCTCCTACGCCTTCCCCGATTCTTACTATGCGCGGTTGCCTCTTAGGAAATCTCCCAAAATTGTCTACGACAACGCGCTACGCTTCGACTGGAAGAAAATCCTCCCGCCTGCCCGATGCAGTTACGTGCTCGGCAACCCGCCCTTTGTTGGAAAGCATCGGAGACCTCCGAGCAGGGGATCGATATGCAGTTGGTTTGGGGAAAGACGAAAGGAGCAGGTGTGCTGGACTATGTAACGGCTGGTACCGCAAAGCGGCTGAGTACATCCAGGGCACCCAAATCGTCGTCAGTTTTGTTTCCACCAATTCGATCAGTCAAGGAGAGCAAGTCGGGCGCTCTGGAATCCGATTCTTTCAGCGCTTTGATCTCAAAATTCATTTTGCCCATCGCACCTTCGCGTGGGAAAGCGAAGCTCGCGGAAAAGCTCACGTTCATGTCGTCATCATTGGCTTCGGCGTGTTCGATGCGAGCTAACAAACAAATTTACGATTACGACTCAGATGGCGAAAACGTCACACGGTCTGAAGCTGGAAATATCAGCCCTTATCTAATCGATGGCCCATGATTTTGCCGTGACTGTCTCGTGGTAAGCCAATCTCCAATGTGCCTCGCTGCGAGTTTGGCAACATGCCAACCGATGGCGGAAATCTCATCGTGGAAGAAGAAGATCGCGAGAGATTCATTGCAAAGAACCCGGCGGCCAAGAAATATCTACGTCCGCTGTTATGGCTCAGAAGAGTTTCTCTATTGTATTCCGCGCTGGTGTCTCTGGCTGATGGACGCACCGCCCGTGACATTCGGACTATTCCGGGCATCAGCAGACGCGTCAAAGCGGTGCGAGACTTTCGGCTGAAAGTCCCGCAAAAAGGAACCGACCCGGCGCATGGCCGAGCTGCCAACTTTGTTCGCTGAAATTCGGCAACCAACCACGCAATTCATCTTAGTCCCACAGCACACATCTGAGAATCGAGACGTTACGTTCCGCTCGGCTACTTCATGCCGAGCTACATCGTCCACAACAGTTGCCTCGTACTACTTATCCCGGCGCTACAATCTACCATTTTGGCGTGCTCTCCTCGGCGATGCACATGGCCTGGACGAAACAAGTCTGCGGGCGTCTTGAAGTCGCGACTATCGTTACTCAAATCACTCTGGTTTACAACAACTTTCCGTGGCCGATGCGGCCAACGTAAACAACGCGCGGCAGTAGAAGCCGCCGCGCAAGCCGTGCTGGACGCTCGCAAGTTGTTTCGCGACTCAGACGCTCGCCGAACTTTACGATCCGCTCGCGATGCCGCCAGCGCTCGTCAAAGCCCACCGGCAGTTCGGATCGCGCGGTTGATCGCTGCTATCGCTCGCAGCCTTTCGAGAGCGACCGCCAGCGCGTCGAACACCTCTTCGCGCTGTACGAAAAACTGACCGCGCCGTTAATCGCTCCGGCAAAGAAGGGTCGGCGAAAAGCGCAAGCCGCTATCGCATCCCCTTGAAACGCCTTCGGAGACCCTTGAAAGCTCTTATAGCGTAAGATTCAATGCCAGCATCGGGATGGCGACAAAGACCAAGGAGGCGGCAGCCGGCAATTCGACGGCGCGAGCCAGTAGTATTGGTGGTTCATGGCCCCAATCTGAATATGCTGGGCGTGCGCGAGCCTGAGGTTTACGGGCGCACGACGCTGAAGGAAATCAATCGGCGGTTGACGGAACTCGGGCATGAGTTGGGCCTCAAAGTCGATACTTTTCAGTCCAATAGCGAAGGCGAAATCGTTGATCGGATTCAGGCCGCACGAGGACGCATCGACGTCCTGATTATCAACCCCGCCGCTTATACCCATACCAGTATTGCGATTCGGGATGCGATCGGAACGCTGGACGCGCCGGTTATCGAAGTGCATCTATCGAATGTTTATCAGCGTGAGCCATTCCGCCATCATTCGACCATCGCTGATATAGTGATGGGGCGGATCATGGGCTTCGGCGCGGAAAGTTATGTGCTCGCCTTGCGCGCCGCAGTCGGGATCGTGGCGAGTCGTGCGAGTGCGCGGACGCCATCCGAAGCATGACAACGGTCGTGCGCGCGAAGCATCTGCTAATCTAAAGGGCGGGATGGAAGTTCGAGAGATCAAAGCGCTGCTTGTATTGATGCAGGAATACGGGCTGGTCGAGCTCGAAATCGACGACAAGAAGAAGGGCAGGGTGCGGCTGGTTCGTGCGAGCGAGGGGCAGCCGAGCATCAGTGTATCGCCAGTTGTGCGTAAAGTCGCATCAGCCGCGGTGGCCAAGGTAGAAGCGCCGCGGCAGCAGCCACCAGACTCCAAGGCTGGCGGTAAAACCGAGCCACCTCAATTAAGCGACAATCAACGACTCGTGACGAGTCCGATGGTCGGCACTTTTTATCGGGCGACCTCGCCGGATGCAGACCCGTTCGTTGAAGAGGGCGCTTCGGTCCGCAAGGGCCAGACGTTATGTATTATCGAAGCAATGAAGATGATGAATGAGATCGAGGCTGAAATGGCGGGTCGGGTCGTCAAAGTTCTATGCGAGAATGCTCAGCCGGTTGAATACGGGCAGCCGCTGCTCGTGATCGAGGTGGGGTAGTGCGGACGGGCTGCAAGTCGGCAGCCGGAGAGGACGATGTTCAAAAAGCTATTGGTCGCGAATCGAGGAACGATTGCAATACGAATTATTCGGGCGTGCCGCGAGCTGGGAATCGCGACGATTGCGATCTACTCGACCGCCGATAAAGACGCTTTGCACGTCCGGATGGCGGATGAAGCGGTATGTATCGGGCCGGCGGCGGCGGAAAACAGCTATCTGAGCATCCCTTCGATACTGAGTACCGTGCTGACCTATGGCGCTGACGCGGTCCATCCGGGATATGGGTTTCTGTCGGAGAACGGGGATTTTGCCGAGGCGTGCCGCAAGTCGGGTGTGACCTTTGTCGGACCGCGGGCGCGGCATATCCGCCTGATGGGCGACAAGCCGCGTGCGCGCCGTATCATGAAGCGCGCCGGCGTGCCGATCCTGCCCGGCAGCGAAGGCACGGGCGTTACCGAATTGCGCCAGGCGCAGGAGGATGCGAAACGGCTCGGCTTCCCAGTGCTGATCAAAGCCGCGGCGGGCGGCGGCGGCAAAGGCATGCGCATCGTACGCGATATGACCGAGCTCGCGAAGTTCTTTCCGCTGGCGCGCGCCGAGAGCGAAGCCGCGTTCGGTTCACGCACGATGTACTTGGAGAAGTATCTTGAGCAGGCGCGCCACGTGGAATTTCAGATACTCGCGGACAATAACCGCAATGCAATTCATCTCGGCGAGCGCGACTGCTCGCTCCAGCGGCGCCATCAGAAGGTGCTCGAAGAAGCGCCATGTCCAGTAATGACGGCGCGATTGCGCGAGAAGATGGGTAAGGCTGCCGTGCGTGCGGCTGAGGTCGTCGGCTATTCGAACGTCGGCACGGTCGAGTTCCTGCTGACGGACAATGGCGAATTCCATTTTATCGAGATGAATACGCGGATTCAGGTCGAGCATGGCGTGACCGAGATGGTCACCGGAATCGATCTTGGTCAAGGAAAGCATCCGGATCGCTGCGGGCCAGCCACTCGGGATCAAGCAACGACAGATCAAATTCAATGGCGCAGCGATCGAATGCCGGGTCTATGCCGAAGATCCGGATACGCATCTGCCTTCGCCGGGCGTAGTTACTAATCATCATGCGCCCGGTGGCCTGGGCGTGAGAGTCGAGACCGCCTTGTATGACGGTTATCGCGTGCCGGTACATTACGATCCGTTGATCGCGAAGATGATCGTGCATGCGGAAAATCGGGCGCTCGCGATCAATCGTGCGAAGGCCGCACTGCGCGAATATCTGATCGACGGCATCAAGACGAGTATCCCACTGCATCTGCGAATTCTGGACGATCCGGATTTCGTCGCGGGCAATTTCTCGACCAACTTTCTAAAGCGCTTCGACGTTCGTGATGAAGCCGCGCCGGAGCTGCGGATGGCGAAAGCATCGTGAGAGTAACGTTCTGCGCTCGGTTCTCTATTTTTAGCATTGCTGGGCTTGGCTCTCCTGCCGCTGAGCAGCCGTGCGCAATCGTCCGGCAATGACGTTCAATTACCGGCTGGATTTTCGAGCGAATCCGAAGGCGGTCTGACCGGGCTGACGGCTGGTGGATCAACGGGGTCCGCGTCCGTTACGGTCGCGCAGCCGGTCTATGATTTCGGCGCGGTGTTTCAGGGGACTCAGGTCAAACATACCTTCAGCCTTACGAACAAGGGACCAGGGCCGCTGACGATTGGCGACGTGCAGACCTCATGCGGATGCACCGTTGCGCAACCGACAAAGCGTCAAGTTCAGCCCGGAGAGACTTCGGATATCACCGCGGTCTTCGACACCAGCTCGGATAAAGGACCCGCGCAACGATTGATCACCGTTCATACGAACGATCCGCAGCACAAGCAACTGACCCTCACAATGAAAGGTGACGTGAAGGTCAAAGTGGACGCCACTCCGATTCCAGTGGTGTTCGACAAGGTAAAGCAGGGAACCGATCAGACGCGAACCGTGCTGGTCACCGACATGATTAAAGGCGGCAAATTCAAAATCATATCGATCAACAATTCGAGCCCCAATCTCAAAGTGACTCAACAGCCGCGTTCCGACGGCAAAGCGGGAGCGATTCTCGCGATCACGCTGCTCAAGAGCGCTCCGGCGGGAACCATCGCAGACACCATCAAGGTGGCGACGAGCGAGTCGCCGCTAAACATTCCGGTATTCGGCACAATCCTGGGCGATCTGAATGTGAATCCGGCGCAGGTATCGTTCGGAATCGTCAAGCATCATGCGAGTGCGGTACGGTTCGCGCGATTGACAAATGCCGGCAATCGGGCCGTGAAAGTGCTGGACGTTTCGAGCAACAATACGCGCGTCGCCGCGGTGATCCAGCCGATCACGCCCGGCCGGGAATTCAAGCTGACGCTTGAATTACAGCCCAACGCGCCGGATGGAACCTTGCGCGGAGTGGTCGCAATCAAGACCGATGATCCCGCGCAACCGCTGGTTCAGGTGCCATTTTACGGCATTGTCGGAACTTTCAGCGGATGACCTGCGAGTCGGACGGTCCGATAACGCCCGCACGCGGTTGCGGGGAAGCGTAGTATGCTCTGCTGCGTCGGGAGTCTAAAATGAAGACATCGACAAATTGGAACGATGTCATTTCTGTCGAGACTTAACCCGTTCTCCTACATTGCGCGAAAAATCTCTGGCGCGGCGATCTCAATTCTGACCAAGCCGCTAACCCGTTACACGCTCACGATCCCGAATGATATGGCGGCGCTCAAGCGCAACGTGCGCAAAGGCGACGTGATTCTGATCGACGGCAATGAGCGGATCAGCGAGTGTATCAAGTACCTCACACAGAGCTCGTGGTCGCATTCCTGTCTTTATGTCGGCGACGAGCCGCTGAAGGACAATCCCGAGCTGGAGCGCGAGTTGCACGAAAAGTACGGGGATGAGGCTCGGTACCTTGTAGTCGAGGCGCTAGTGGAAAGCGGAGTGGTGCTGACGCCGCTTACCAAGTATGCCGATTTTAATCTACGAATCTGCCGGCCTCACGGATTATCTTCTGCCGACCAGCGGACGGTAGTTCAACAGGCTTTGGCCAATGTAGGCTTTCATTACGATTTCAAAAATGTTTTCGATCTGATGCGCTATTTTCTGCCGGTGCATCTGGTGCCCGCGCGGATGCGGCGGCAGGCGCTGAATTTCGGCAGTGGCGACCCGACCCGCGTGATCTGTTCGAGCATGATTGCGGAATGCTTCGCGCGAGTGCGATTTCCGATCGTGCCGCGTTACGAACCTTACCCCGAAGGTCTTGAGCCGCCAAACAGAGCGCTCGGTCTGTTGGGACGCTTTTCGCGCCGCGTGCACTCGGGTCCTGGCCTGCTCAGGACCGTTTCGCCGACCCTGATCACGCCGCGTGATTTCGATCTGTCGCCTTATTTCGCAATTGTGAAGTACAATGTGATCGAAAATTCACGCTTCGATTATCATAAGCTGTTGTGGGCCGATGAGCCTGAGGCGGCGGTGCATCCAGTCGAAAAGCAGGAAAAGTCTGCCTGAAGACAGTTTGAGAAAAGCAGAGTCAGTAAAGCTAGTCAGCGCCGCGAGCGTTGACGGGGCTTGCCGGGTGGCTGGCGCGTTTGCGATAAACTCATTATCGGACAGTCGGAGGCGCACTGTTTTGGCACACAAGGAAGAGCGCAGCGGTAACGCGCGCGAAACTCTTGAAAAAGCGATCGCAAAAATTCTCCATCGCTACTGCAACTTTGGATGGGCGAATTATTATATTCCCGGCGAGAAGTTCCCGAGCTTGATTGCTGAACTGGTCGAGGTTGCGGTCCCGTCGGGACAAGCCGGGCAGGACGAGTTAGTACAATTCTTCCTGCGCACCCAACGGATGGCGTCGGCGCAGGAGCGCGCTGCCCGGATGATGGAGGAGTTCGAAATCAACCGCAAGGTTTGAGGCTGCGATGGAGACTCTTGACGCAATTTCGGGACGGCGAGTGGTTCGCGCATTCGCTAAGCAACCGGTCTCCCCGGACCTGCTGGAAACGATCGCGAATGCCGGACGTCATGCGATGAGCGCGCGCAATTTGCAGCCGTGGCAGTTTATCGTTGTGCGCGACCCGCAGCGACTGAGGGAATTGGGCGCGTTATGCACGACCGGTCGTTTCGTGGCCGACGCGCCATCAGCCATCGTGGTGCTCAAGGATACTTCGAACGCGCGATGGGCCGATGTTGACTGTGCCCAGGCCGTGCAGAATATGGCGACTGCGGCGTGGAGCCTCGGACTGGGAACCTGCTGGGTCGGCAACTTTGACGGCGAGAAGATCGCGCAATTACTGGGCGTTCCCTCTGGATGGGCCGTCTTTACGATACTGCCGTTTGGCTATCCCGATCCTTCGAATCCGCCACAAAGCAAACCGCTCAAATCACGCAGCGCGACGGTCCATTACGAGCGTTTCGAGCAAACAGTTCCGGATTGAGCCGGTAAGCACCGACTTGGAGTCATTATTCATTGAGCCGCGGCGAATGCGATCGACGCGGACCCTAAATGCATTTCATGCGTAATCGGACAGCGAGAAGACCTTTTGATAGTTTTAACGAGGACGATCTATGAGTATTAAGCAAACTGAGCCGGCGCAGGCTTATGAGATTCTGAAGAACAATCCCGAAGCCGTCTATCTCGACGTGCGGACCGAAGAGGAATTCGCCCAAGGCCATCCGACAGGCGCGATCAATATACCGGTGGTATTTTTCGGTGCGCCGGGACAACCTAAGCCAAATCCGGATTTCCTCCAAATCGCAGAGAAGATTCTGCCGACGAGCAAGAAACTCGTGGTCGGATGTCTCGCCGGAGGACGTTCACAACGAGCGTGCGAAATCCTGGAGGAAGCCGGATACGCCGATCTTACCAACGTGCGTGGCGGATTCGGCGGTCAACGCGATGGCACCGGCCGGGTAATCGTCGGAGGCTGGCGCGATGCGGGCTTGCCGGTTTCCGATGAATTGGGGGAGGCCGCTTATTCGGCGCTGCGCGCCAAGGCCGGGCTCTTGATGGCGATACGGCTGACCCGCATCTATACTCGGACCGGGGATAAGGGACTCACGGCGCTGGTGGGTGGGGCGCGGGTGCCGAAAGAGTCGGGACGGCTTGAAGCCTACGGCACGATTGACGAGTTGAACGCAATCATCGGGATAGTGCGAACTTACCTGCCGGATTATCAGGACCGGTTAAGTGGCGATTTCGAGTGGTACTCGGAGATGCTCCGGCGCATTCAGAACGAGCTTTTCGACGTGGGCAGCGAACTCGCGACGCCTCCCGAAGGCGAATACGAAGGGATGTATCGCGTCGGTGATGGAGAGACCAAAAAGCTCGAACAAGAGATGGATCGAATGCAAAAAGCGCTCGAGCCGCTGAAATCGTTCACTTTGCCGGGCGGCGGCGTGCTGAACGCATTTTTGCATCAGGCGCGAACGGTGTGCCGGCGCGCCGAGCGGGTTTGCTGGGCGGTTAAGCGCGAGGAACCGATCAGCGATAAACTGATCATATATATCAATCGACTGAGTGATCATCTGTTTGTGCAATCGCGCTGGATAGCGAAGCGGCTGGACGAGCCCGAATTCCTTTGGGACCGCGGCTTGCGGCTGGATTCGGCGCCGCCGCCAAGCGCTATCGGTAAATCCTCGAGAGTAAAACCCTGATCAACTGCCGGAGTATCAATGGCTATTCAGGAAAATAAACTTTCACTGGTTCAGGCGCAGCTTGGACCGATGGCCAACTTTGTCTATATCATTGCCGATCCCGCCACGCGCAAAGCAGCAATCGTCGATCCGGCCTGGGACATAGACCGAATCGTCAAATACGCGGAAGGCAAAGATTACATGATCGAGCAGATACTCATTACGCATTACCATCAGGACCATCTGGGCGGCAATCTGATGGGGCATAACATCCAGGGCACGGCCGAGTTGCTGACCAAGATCAAGGCTAAAGTATATGTAAACAAGCACGAGGCCGAAGGCGTGAAGAAAGTCGCGGGTCTGAGCGACTCGGATTTGGTGAAGGTCGAGGCCGGCGACATTTTCAAAGTCGGCAATCTGGACGTCAAATTTATTCATACGCCGGGCCATACCCCGGGATCGCAATGTTTCCTGGTCGAGGGCAATCTGATCTCCGGCGATACGTTGTTTGTCAATTCGTGCGGGCGAGTTGACTTGCCGGGCTCCGATCCCAAAGCAATGTACTATAGTCTCAATCAGACGCTGAAAAATCTGGACGATAGTACAGTAGTATATCCGGGTCATGCCTATTCGGAGGATTCGAGTACGACGATCGCCGATCAGAAGCAGCACAACATGTATATGCGATTTGATAATCTCGATGACTTTCTGATGGCGATGGGCTATGGGAGTCAATAGCGGATGAGAAACTTCCCGAAGGAAACTACGTTGTGAAATTCCGAGTTGTGATTCAATAGGACGAAGATGGGTGTTCGTGGCCGAAGCGCCTTCTTTGCCCGGCTGTATCTCGCAAGGCAAGAGCCGCGAGGAGGCGGTATTCAATATCCGCGAAGCTATAAGCGGCTATCTGGAAAGTCTGAGGAGCCACGGCGAACGAATTCCGCCCTCCATCGATGAAGAAGTAATCGAAGTAGCGCTTTGAGCACGCTGCCGCGAGTTTCCGGTCGAGTTGTGGCGCGCGCATTAAGAAAAATCGGGTACGCATTCGACCGCCAGCATGGGAACCACATGATTTCTTTGCAATGCCGCGCCGCTTTCGGCTTGTAATACCTGATCATCCTGAAGTCGCAAAAGGGACCCGCCGTTCGATAATCCGGCAGGCGGGCATAACTGTTGAGCGCTTCACGCAACTACTGTGATTCCGTATGCTGGGATTGGCTTGAGCAAACAGCCGCTTAGATGACAGATAAGCCTGATAAATTTTCCGCGGAAGCCGAAAGCCTTCGCGAACAGATCAATCACCATAATTATTGCTACTATGCCCTTGATGCGCCCGAAGTAACCGACGCCGAGTACGACGTACTGATGCGGCGGCTGGAGGCGCTCGAAAAGGCGCATCCGGAGCTGCTGACGCCAGATTCGCCGACGCAACGAGTCGGCGTCGCGCCGAGCGAAAAATTCGCCGCCGTGCTCCATCGGCAGCCGATGTTATCGCTGGCGAATGCGATGAACGCCGAGGAGATGGTCGAATTTGATCGGCGCATCAAACGTTTTCTCAAGGATGAGGCGGATATCGAGTATGTCGCCGAGATTAAGCTCGATGGGCTGGCGGTCGAGCTGGTCTATGAAGATGGACGGTTGGTCGTGGCTTCGACTCGTGGTGACGGCGTCAATGGCGAGGATGTCACGCAAAATATCCGCACCATCAAGAGCGTACCGCTGCGCTTGATCAAGCCGCCCCATCGTGCGATTCCGAAAATTCTTGAAGTGCGTGGCGAAGTAATCTTTGCGCGGCGCGGCTTCGAGCGGCTGAATGAAGAGCGGGTTGCGGCGGGTGAACCGCCTTTCGTTAATCCGCGCAATGCTGCCGCCGGTTCGCTCCGCCAGCTTGATCCGCGGATCACGGCGGCGCGTCCGCTGGATATTTTCTGTCACTCGCCCGGGACGATAGAGGGGATCAGTTTCGCCAGCCAGTGGGAGTTTCTCGAAGGGATTCGCGCCTTCGGCTTGCGGGTGAATCCGCTGTCGCGCCGCTGCCGCAACGTTGACGAAGTCCTGAGCTACTGGAACGAGCTGACTGAGAAGCGCCACGATTTAGACTACGAAGCTGACGGAGTGGTCGCCAAAGTCAATTCATTCGAGCTGCAGAATCGGCTCGGCGAAGTGTCACGGTCGCCCCGCTGGGCGGTCGCTTACAAGTTCAAGGCGCAGCAGGCTGAGACGCGCGTCAACGAGATTGTCGTGTATGTAGGGCGCATCGGGGCGCTGACGCCGGTCGCCAAGCTCGAACCGGTGCAGCTCGCCGGAGTCACGATCTCGAATGCGTCGCTGCACAACCTCGATGAGATCCGCCGCAAGGATGTCCGCGTGGGCGATACGGTTTTAATCGAACGCGCCGGTGATGTGATCCCCTACGTCGTGCGCGTCACGCAGAAACGTAAGCCGCGCGCTAAACAGTTCGAGATGCCGGCTCAATGTCCGGTGTGCGGTTCGGACATCGTCAACGAGGACGGCGAGGTCGGTCATTTTTGCATCAACGCGAATTGTCCCGCCCGCATGCGGGAATCGATCCGCCACTTCGCCTCGAAGAATGCGCTCGATATCGACGGATTAGGCGACAAGCTGGTCGGGCAAATGGTCGAGACTGGCCTGGTCAAGGAACTCGACGATTTATACAAAATCACCAAAGCCGATCTGCTCGCTCTCGACCGGCTGGCCGACAAGAGCGCGCAAAACATCCTTGACGCGATCTCGCGCTCGCGCAAAGTCGCGCTTGAGCGGCTCATCAACGGACTCGGTATCCGTCACGTCGGGGAGCATACGGCGCGCCAATTGGCGATGCGGTTCCGCTCGCTTCCGGCCCTGATGGACGCCAGTGAAGACGATCTTACGTCAGTGCGCGATATTGGTGGCGAAGTTGCCCGCAGTATCCGCGAGTATTTCGACGAGCCGCGCAATCGCCAAGCGGTCGAACGGCTCGCGCGCGAACTGGAAATCAAGACGCCGGTTGAAGCCTCAGGGCGCGGCGCCCTACGCGACAAGAGCTTCGTGCTGACCGGTACGCTCGAATCGATGACGCGCGACGACGCCGAGCGGCGAATCATGGCGGCCGGCGGGCGCGTCACCTCATCAGTGAGCCGCAAGACCGATTACGTCGTAGCGGGCGCGGATCCGGGCTCGAAGCTGCGCAAGGCGCAGGAGCTCGGCGTCAACGTCCTCGATGAAGCGGGCTTGGCCCGGCTACTTGTGGGAGAATCGACGAATTGAGCGATGAGCATTTGGCGAGACTTCGCTTGCTCATAACCGGCAAGGTTCAAGGAGTGTTTTTCCGCGCAAGCGCTGCTGATCAGGCCAAGCGACTGGGAATCAGTGGTTTTGCTCGCAATCTTCGCGACGGCTCAGTCGAGCTCGTCGGCGAGGGCAGTCGCACGGCCCTTGAATCGTTCCTTGAATGGGCGAGGCGTGGCCCGCCGCACGCGCGAGTCGCTCATGTTAATATGGAATGGGTTGAGTTTATCGGCGAGTTTCGCGATTTCCAGATTCGTTGAGCGGCGCCAGCCGGCTGCCACGGCGCCCTACGAACCAAACCGGGCTCGTCCGGTTGCTAAACCCCTCGCCATTAGCTGTACTTTGTCACGGCTTCTTGGTTTATTAATCTGATAGAGGATGATCTCAGAAACTAACGCCAGCTACCGAGCGGCGTAAGGAGTGTTGATCGTAATGGCTTTACCACCTGAGGTAGCCGGAGGCGCTGCCCAATCCGCAGCGCTCGGCGGCGGCGCGATGCGCAAACGAGGCGAACGTCGCGATAGCGTTGTTGTCCGCTTTGCCGGCGATTCCGGCGACGGCATGCAACTCGCCGGTATGCAATTCACAGCAGAATCCGCCATGGCGGGAAACGATATAGCGACTTTGCCCGATTTTCCGGCGGAAATCCGCGCTCCCGCGGGTACGATCGCCGGGGTCAGCGGATTTCAGGTCAATTTCTCAAGCAACGAGGTCTTTACCGCGGGCGACGAACCCACGGTCCTGGTCGCGATGAATCCTGCGGCGCTCAAAGCCAACCTCGATGATGTACCGGCGAACGGGGTAATCATCGTCGATAAAGAAGCGTTTAACGAGGCGAACGTCAAACGCGCGGGCTACACCTCGAATCCGCTGAAAGATAACTCGCTCGACAAGTATCAGGTGTTCCAGGTCGATGTGACCAAGCTGACGACCACCGCGCTTCATGACACCGGCCTGAACAACCGCGCGGTGTTTCGATGCCGTAATCTGTTCGTGCTCGGGATGATCTCATGGCTTTATCAGCGTCCCATCGAAAGCACGATCAACTGGCTTGAGGGGCGCTTCAAGAAAACTCCAGAACTGCTAAATGCGAATATCAAGGCGCTGAAGGCGGGCTTCAACTACGGCGAAACGACCGAGATGTTCGCGAGCTCCTACGAAGTTCCGCCCGCCCGTATTGTCCCCGGTCTCTATCGCAATATCACCGGTAATACCGCGACGGCGCTTGGTTTCGTCGCCGCGGCGGTCAAGTCCGGCCGGCCGCTGTTTCTCGGTTCATATCCGATCACGCCGGCCAGCGACGTGCTGCACGATCTCGCGGCGCTTAAGAACTTCCCGATTTACACCTTTCAGGCTGAGGACGAAATCGCGGGTGTCAGCTCGGCAATCGGCGCAGCCTTCGGCGGCGCGATTGCGATCACGACAACTTCCGGCCCGGGCATGAACCTCAAGGCAGAAGCAGTCGGCCTCGCGGTCAAGACCGAGCTGCCGATCATTATTACGGACATCCAGCGCGCGGGCCCCTCGACCGGGATGCCGACCAAACCCGAGCAGGCCGATCTGCTAGCCGCGATGTATGGACGTCATGGTGAGTCGCCCATACCGGTGATCGCAGCGACCACGCCTGCGGACTGTTTCGAGTGTGCTTACGAGGCAGTGCGCATCGCGGTGAAATACATGACGCCGGTGGTTCTACTGACCGACGGGCAACTCGCCAATGGCGCCGAGCCGTGGCTGCTGCCGGATGTCGATAAGCTGCCGGAAATCAAGGTCGAATTCCGCACTGACCCCGAAGGCTTTCTGCCCTATCTGCGCGAGCCCGAGACCCTATCGCGGCCGTGGGCGGTCCCCGGCACGCCCGGACTCGAGCATCGGATCGGTGGACTTTCGAGCGAAGACCAGACCGGTAATATCAGCTACTCGCCCGCCAATAACGAGCTGATGGTGCGGACGCGCGCCCGCAAAGTCGCGGGAATCGCGCGCGAAATCCCAGCGACCGAGATTTTCGGCGATGCCAACGGCGGTGACCTGGTCATGCTC
Source organism: uncultured Pseudomonadota bacterium (assembly GCA_963795945.1). Classification (GTDB taxonomy): domain Bacteria; phylum Desulfobacterota; class Binatia; order Binatales; family Binataceae; genus JAJPHI01. The sequence goes on along the minus strand of CAWCJN010000004.1, from coordinate 444,927 downwards.
GGATGGGGTTCGACTTACGGCTCGATTCGCGAGGCAGTCAAACAGCTTCGCGCGAAAGGCCGGAAGGTCTCGCATATCCATCTGCGCTATCTGAATCCGCTGCCGTCGGACCTCGAGGAGCAACTGCGGAAGTTCAAGAAGGTGATGGTCGCCGAGATGAATATGGGACAACTACTCAAGCTGGTGCGCGCCGATTATCTGATCGACGCGATCGGCTGTAACAAAATCCAGGGACGTCCGTTCAAAGTGAGCGAACTGACGAACCGGATCAATCGCGCCCTGGAGGGCTGATCAATATGGCTAGTGCGCTTTCACGCAAAGATTTCGTTTCCGATCAGGAAGTGCGCTGGTGTCCCGGATGCGGCGACTACGCGATCCTGGCGCAAGTGCAAAAAATCATGCCGGAGTTCAATATTCCGCGCGAGAAAACCGTCTTTATCTCGGGTATCGGATGTTCAAGCCGCTTCCCGTATTATATGAATACCTACGGCTTTCATACGATTCATGGACGCGCGCCCGCGATCGCGACTGGGCTTAAAGTCTCGCGTCCCGACCTCGACGTATGGGTCGTGACCGGCGATGGCGACGGGCTTTCGATCGGTGGTAATCATCTGATCCACGCGCTCCGCCGCAATGTCGATCTCAAAATCCTGCTCTTCAACAACAAAATCTACGGTCTGACCAAGGGCCAGTACTCGCCGACCTCGGAAGTCGGGAAAGTGACTAAATCCACTCCGGTTGGTTCGGTGGATTATCCGTTCAATCCGATCACGCTGGCGCTAGGGGCGAGCGCTTCCTTCGTCTGCCGCACGGTGGATGTCGAGCAGAAACATCAGGGCGAGATGCTCAAGCGGGCGCATGCGCATCGTGGAGCTTCATTCGTCGAGATTTTGCAGAACTGCAATATCTTCAATGATGGCGCGTTCAACGATGTGACCGACAAGCAGATCAAGGCGGACCATCAGTTGGTGCTCGAGCACGGCAAGCCGCTGATCTTCGGGAAAAACCGCGACAAAGGCATCCGAATGAACGGTCAGCGTCCCGAAGTTGTGCCGCTCGGCAATGGCGTCACCGAGAATGATCTCGTCGTGCATGACGAGACTAATCTGTCGCTGGCGTTCATGCTCGGGAACTTCGAGGCGCCACTTCCAACTCCGCTCGGCGTCTTCTATGCGGTATCACGCCCAACTTACGACGGTGCGATGAACCAGCAGCTCGCCGACGCGAAGGCCAAGCAAGGTCCGGGCGACCTCAAGGCGCTGCTCGCGCGAGGCGACGTCTGGACCGTGAAGTAAGGCTTCGCCGACTTTCTGCAGTAACTAAACGGCCCGCGAGCGATTACGCTCGCGGGCCGTGGTTTGTACGAATGAAGAAAGGAATGGCGGCCTAGTTGCCGAGGTTGTAAACCCTTCTGACGTTGTCGCCCAGCACGTCGCGGCGCTTTTGCGGATCAGGAATTTTCCCGCCGAATTCCTCTACTGCTTCAATATAACTGCCGGTATGGTCCGGATGCGGGAAATCGGTCGCCCAGAAGAAGCGATCGCTGCCGCACAGATCGACCATCGCGGGCAGTGACTTCTCATCCGGGTCCGCCGATACCCAGACGTTGCGCTTGAAGTAATAGCTCGGCTTTTCCTTGAGCGGCACGCCGCGGCCCATCACGCTGTCATAGACCGCGTCCATGCGATCGAGCCAGTACTGAATCCACCCCGCGCCGACTTCGAGGATCACAATCTTGAGCTTTGGAAATTTGTCGAAGGTGCCGTACTGCATGAAGCTCGCGAGCGCATGGCGGATCGCGTCGGAGGCCGTCACGTTAAGAAACCAATGCTGCTTGCGGACATACTCCTTGTCGTAACGGCCCGGCCAGCACCATTGCGGCTCCAGCGAAACGTGGATACCGATCGGTACATCGAGTTCCTGCGCTTTGGCAAAGAGTGGATCGTGATCGGAATGGCCGTGCGGCTTGCGATTGGGGGTGAACTGCACTACCCATCCGCCCTTGTGACCGGCTTTAACGGCGCGTTCGAGTTCGGTTGCGGCGCCTTTCGGATCGCCTAACGATAGATGCGCGACCGGCACTAGTCGCCCGTCGCTATCCGAGGCCCAATCCGTGACCCATCGATTGTACGCGCGGCACATCGCCTGCGAGTATTCGACATCGTCGGTATCCGTCTCCCAGGTTAGATCGAGACTGGGATAAATGATCGCGGCCTCGAGTCCTTCGAGGTCGAGCCGCTTGACCCGATCCCTGGCGTCGCAGGCGCCGAGCGGAACGCGCTCGCCATATTTGATCTTCGCGTCGAAGTTCCCCGAGTTGCGCGACACTTGCCCCATCTGTGAGACATTGCCGAAGTTGCCGCCGCGATTCACGCGCGACGGGACGCCGTTCACTTCCAGATATTCGAGCCCGTCCTTATCTTCCTTCATCCGGACGGCGGTCGCGCGATATTTGGGATCGCAGTACTCTTCCCAGCAGGTCTTGGATTCCAGGATATGGCCGTCAGCATCGACGGCGCCCGGATACTTCAGCTTGTGGATATTCTCTTCGCCCGCCATATTTCCCTTGCCTCGATTCGATTGGATTTTTCGTAACCTGGCCACCCTCAGTATTTTCAGACTAAGCCCACACGTCAAGGTTCTTCAATGGACAACCGGCATTGTGGATTCATGACCACTACTCAATACTGATGGGTATCCGAAGGTCGAAAGCCGAGTTGATCGCTACGCCGTTCTTTTTGGCGGGGGCAAAGCGCCACTGTTTGAGGGCGTCGAGCAGGCTTTCGTTGATTCGCGGATTATCAGTTGGCGTCGTCAGCGTGACCTCAACCGCGCCATCGTAGGAGACCGTGAAATGTGCGACCGCCACGGCGGAGTAAGGCTCGTCGCGCAGATCGTCGGGGATAGTTGGAGTCGGCGCAAAAAGCGCCTGCGCGCCGAGATTGTCGCTGCCCATTCCCAGATTGCCTGCGGAACTTCCTGGGCCCGAGCTTGGTCCGGTCGCGTTGCTAACAGCGGGTGGTGCGGACGCGGGCGCTTCTGCGGGCGCAGCTTTCTTTGCTGTGCCGAAAAGTGACGGAGGCGGCGCGACGATCGGCTTGGGCTTCGCAATTGGCTTTGGTCTTGGACGCACAATATGCGCAGGCTTCGGTTTCACCTCCGCCTTCGGCTTGACTGTTGAAGCCGGTGGAGCGCTCGGAGAGGAATTTCCTTGTAGACCGGCGGGCGGCGGCAACTCAATCAGTCGAGCCTTAAGCGGGGGCTCTTTGGTCGGAACCGAAACGGATTGTTTTAGCATCAGCGAAAAGGCTGCAAGCAGGATCATCCAAATGACGATCGCGAGCGGCCCAATCCAAACCAAACGCCATCCCGGCGCGTCAAGTAATCGTAGTGGAGCCGCCTCGGACGATCCGTTCATTGACGTTTAACAGCGATCAAAAATTGCTCAACGCCGGCCCGGCGAGCTTCGAGCATCGCTTCGACTACGATCCCTTCCGGCGCTCCGCTATCCGCATTGACCACGACTTCGCGCTCCTTGCCTAGCATCGGCTTGAGCGCAAACGCCATCGTGCCCATCGTTACCGGAGTTTTGTCGAGCAGGAGCTTGCTGTCCCTGGTGATCGTCAACGTAACTGGCTCCTGATGGGAAAGGCTGGGCGCGTCGCCCTGCGGCAGATTGACCGTGATCGAATTAAGACTCTGCATCGACAGCGAAGCCAGCATGAAGGTGACCAGCAGAAAGAACATCACGTCGATCATCGGGATGATCTCGATGCGTCCACGGCGGTACTGGCGCGACCTGCGGAGCTTCATCGTGCGGCGGCTTCGCGGGCGGGCTTGAGTGCGGCGATCGGCGTTAATTGGCTGGCCGGATTTTCCTGATCCAGCCGGATATGATCGATTAGTCGCGAGCCTAATCGCTCCATCTGATCGAGCGCGCGGGATTGCAATCGCGCGAAGAAATTGAAGGCGAACAGGGCAAACAGCGCAATCAGCAGACCGAGCGCAGTTGCGATCAAAGCCTGTGCGACGCCTGCCGTGACCTGCGTCGGTGCGACGAGGCTCGATGCCCCCATTACCCGGAAGGCCTGCATCATGCCGGTGATCGTCCCGAGCAATCCCATCAGCGGTGCGGCGGTCACAATCGTTTCGAGTACCCACAGCCCGCGCCCGAGCAGCTTCTCGATATTGCCGGCTTCATCGCCCGCTCGCGACTCGACCCACCATGCAGGCTGCTCGCGATTCCGTGCAATCACTGAGAAAAATCGCCGATAGGCATTCGTCGCCGATAAGTCTTCAGGCGGTTTTCCAGCTCGTCCCAGTCGAAGCCATAAGTCTCGACCAGTTCGAGCAGCACCCGCGGCAGTCGCAACGCCCGCCCATACGCTACCGCTCGATCCAGGATGATAATCAGGGCAATCACACCCAGCGCGAGCAACGGATAAACCATCGCGCCGCCATAGCGGATTGCTTCCCACGCGCCGGTCAATTCATTCATGAGTAGTCACCATCCTGTATGCCTGTAATCTCATTGGATCGCGCCTTGGCGATTGAAGAATGGAATGTCCCATTTGAGTCCCCCATAGACGCTTCGGCGGATACCGTATTGAGACGGCGAATACCCCGATCCCGGAGCCGTTGCGAATTTGATAAATCCAGTCGCCCAGATTGATTACCGCAATCCGCCCCTGCAGTTTGCCGATTCGAGTGACGGTAATACTCTTGGCGATTCCGGCGTCGAACTGGATATAAAAGGGCAGGTTGCCGGTATTGGCGAATCCCGTGCGCAAGCCGCTCTGATAAATATTATCCAGCGTGAAAAGAAATCCTTGCCACTCATACGCGATACCGCCCGATTGGGTGAAAGTCTGATCGTGATCGAGAAAGACGTAATGGGTTTTGATGTAGGCGAGCTCGGCTGCGCTGAACAGGAACTGGTCTGAGACGATATCGATCCCCTGCGCCACTGAATAGGCAAAGTTGGTATAAGCCGTCAGATTTCCGCGATTCAATGACGTGCTGAATTCGACGCCGTATTGGCGTCCCTTGGCATAGTTGAATGGCGTGAAGATCAGGGTCGGCCCGAACTGCCCCTCATCGATCAGGTTAGTCGATTTCTTATAGTAGCTGTCGAGATCGGCTTTGAGTCCGTACGGCAGAAGCTGCGTGATGCCTGCATCAAAATAATGGGCACGCTCCGGCGAGATACCCGTATCCTGCTTCACCGCCGGCTCGTTGGTGGTGCCCTCAAATTTCTGGATGTCGGTGGTCGAGACTGATTCGAGCGGCGGCGGAGTGAAATATCGCGCATAGGCGGCGTGCAACGCAGTCGTCTTGAACAATTGATAAACCCCACCCGCCCGTGGGCTGAACTGATCCGAACGGGTCAGTCCATCGTAGAGATCGAAACGCACACCGTAATTGATCGTCAGCTTGCGGACGGGCCGCCATTCGTCCTGCAGGTAAACGCCGTAAAGCCACGAAGTCAGCGCGGTATTATCGACGATTTCCTCTGGTTGGTCGCTGGTCTGAAAAGGAAGACCATCGGGACCGATGCCGCCGGGGAAAACTAGCGCATGATTGTCGATCTCGGCCCGCTCGCCGGTGAAGTAGAAGCCGCTGCGAATCGTATGTGACCCCAAAAACTCGAAGCCGTGATAAGCCCCATCGCCTTGCAAGCCGTTGGCCCAATCGCCGCGAAAGACTCGGGAAGCGATGCCGTTATAGATCAGATCACCTCTTTGATCAGGATGAAAAGAGAGTGTCGAGTAACGTGTGAACCCGGCGACTTGATAATCAATGTTTCCCGTTAAGGTGCTTTGCAGCGCGAGCACCGCGTAATAGTTCTGCTCAAGCTGCGTCTCGCGCATGTTTGCCGACGGATAGCTGGGCACACCTGCCAGGGTGAAGGCGGGTGTCTGATCGGGATTGGCCGGGATCTGGTAGTTCGAGAGATTGAAGCCGCCGAACATGCTCACCCGAGTCGTCGGGCTCAGTAGCTCGGAGAGATAGCCGAAGCCATTGCCAATTGTGGCGAAATCGTGGATTGCTTGCGGACCGGGCGTCGGCGGTTCCAGACCGCGGCTGTTCTGCAGATAAAAGCCGGTCGCGTAATAGTCGAGATTGTTCTTGGTCCCGCCATACTCGAAACTCGGCTGGAGAGTATCGCGCTGGCCGCCGTACATATCGATATCGGCGCCGTTGAGAGCCGCGCCGGTCTTGGTTTTTATCTCGACAACTCCGGCAGTTTGATAACCGTACTGGGCCGGCAGCGCGCCTTCCAGCAGCGAGATGCTTTGTGCAAGACGCGGACTGAAAGATTGCGAAAATCCACTGACCACGCCCACCGGTAATTGGATTCCATTCAGCCGGTACTGGACGTCACCATGTTCGCCGCGGATGTGTAGTGCGCCAAATGAATCCTGCACCACGCCCGGCGCTTGCAGCAGTACCTGATTCATCTGAGTATTGGCGCCTTGCGGCAATTGCTGTACTGCTTTCTCATTGAAGGTATAAATGCTGCCGCCGGTCTCCGGGCTTAGACTGTTATGGGCCACCTCGTGGCGCTTCGCGGTTACGCTCAAGCTCAGGGCCGCCTCGGCCTGCATCGTGATCTTCATCGATTCGGTTCCGGCGCCGCCGGCCGTCACAGCAATCGCCGCCGTTCGAAAACCTTGATGATTCACAATCAATTCATAACTGCCCGCAACGACACTCTTGAACTTGAAATGCCCTTCCTTATCGCTCGTCGAATGGCTCACGATCTTGCCGTTCAGGGTTTGCAAAATTAGTTGCGCGTCCGCCAGCGGTCTGCCCAGCACATCTGTTATCGTCCCCGCGATCTCGTTTCGTGATTGTCCTGCGGACGCAGCATTCGCAATCATCTGAAAAGCTAAAACCTGGACACACCAGAACCCCAGCGTCAGGATCACAATTTTTCGCATCGCCCACTCCCAAATACCTTCACTCCTCCACGCGCGGTTGATGCGTGCGGATAGTCACGCGGCCTGCGCGCGACTGAGATCTCAATCTCGTGAAAGGGGATTAAGCGGAAATCGGGGGACCGCGAGAGAAAGGCTGTGAGATAGGGGCAAAGGGAGCGAATTGCACGCCCATTATCAGCGGGGCATAGTCGATCGCGACAGGTTGCGGCACCACAACAGGCGCCGCCGGTTTGCTCGGCGAATGAAGATCAAAGAGGCATACTGCGCACAGCAGATCGACCGCGGGCCGATCATGCACATACCTGACGCGAGAATCAGTCTGATGGAAATGCGCGGCGGCTAGTGACTGGACGAAAATCAGCAGCGCCGCGCATCCTAATACGAGTGCGCGACCCCAAACTGACCGGCGGGCTATGGCATTCCGCTGCATGTAACGATAGTTAGGACGCTAACGCAGCAAATCTATTCAATCAAGCTTCACAGATTTCGAGTAGTGGACGGGTTTGCATCGAGTTATTTTACTTGAGCCTTGTGTCATTCCCGCGCGTCGGTCCTTGTCTGACGCGCGAGGAATCCCTAATTCTTCTGTCTTGAAAACCGCCCACTACCAGATTTCGCGCCAATGTCAGAAATCCCGCCGATAACTGACGAAATTGTTAGTGACGCGAGCGCCCAAGCTTTCCGCCGTCCGCCGCGAGGGCCAGTTGTCATCGAGCACCAGCGTATAACCGGCAAAACGCATGCCGTGCCGCGCCATAATCGAAAACGATCGCGCCGCCATCGCGCGCGCGACGCCTCGTGAGCGGGCCTGCTCCACGACTCCGACATTGATCAATGCGCCGCGCGTGCCGCCGCCGCGCTCCGGCCGCAGCCGTACGCCCGGACGAACTTGAGCGAGCACTGGCGTAAGATCGGGCACCGAGAATACTGCGCCGATTGGAGCGCGATCGCTCTCCGCGATAATCGAAAGGTCAGCGACCAACGTATTCTGCAGGGGTAATAGCATCGGACGGACTTCTTCGCGTGTGATCGGATTCCAACCCCAATGGCGCGCAAAGGAAGCATTGATGACGTCAGTCCAGGCGTCCACTGCGGCCATAAAGCCGTACTCGCGCCAGGTCTTCGTGATCACTCCGGCCCGGCCTGCGGCATCCTCCATGGCCGCATAGCGCGAGAGCAGCTCGGGCGTAAGCGGCGCGGTGTAATCGACCTGACCTTTTTCGGTATAGAAGCGCGCGTTTTTGAAGTAGCTATGATATTCCTCGGGATTGCCGCGCAAAAGAAACGAGGAGAGCTCGCCATAACCGTCAATCGTGTATGGATAATCAAGAAATGCCGCAAAGCCACTCCGTACCGCGCGCATGCCCCGTTTTACGAACCATTCTGACGCCGTTTCAAACAGCGCCGAGACCGCAGCTTCCTGATGTGGCAGCGCCTCGAAATGGATCAGCTGTCCGATCTTTTCTTGCCAATGTTCGTTATAACGATGGTTTACGACGGTGCTGAGTCGCGCTACCAGCTTGCTGTCGTGCCAGGCGCAGAACGGTTGGATGTCCAGGTAAGCGGTAATTGGAGCGCGGCCCGCGAGCAGGTCAGTTTCGTTTTGCACATCGGGAGGCCACCAAGCCTCACGTGACGCATATATCGCGTAGGGCAAACGCGCGAATTGCTCGAAGGCTTCCTGTCCGCCAATTGCTTCGATTTTGATCCTTGACGCGGACACCGCTTGGGGCCTCGCAGGATGGTCAGCGCCGAGAATTAATCAATTACCGGAATCTGAGTTGCTGTTTTGCGAATCCTGCGAATCGGAGTTGACTGAGTCCGACTGATCATTATCGTTATTATCATTATTACTATCGCTATCGCCATTGTCTGTCGCTTGTTGCTGATCGTCGTCGGATTGATCGTCCGGCGAGGCTTGTTGCTGATCGCTGTCCTCGTCCGGCGTAGGTTGAGACTGTTGGACCTGTTGGTCTGAATTGTCACTCATCGGCGGGTTGCCATAGTCGTTCTGGGCGAACGCACGCGGGCCCACTATCAACAGTGTTATGGCCAGACCTGCAATTGCGATAATCGCGCGTTTCATTGATCGACCTCCGGAGAGAATTTCTCGGCGCGTATATCCACAGGCTTTATGGTTGAACCCGGCAAGTCAATCCTTCCAGCAGCGCGCGACGTAACCGCATCCCAGTTCATAGCAAAGTGAGCGTGATGCGGGTTTCTTCGGGTAATTCCGCGCTCTTCTGGCCTGCGCAATTTCATGGCCCAGCCCGACGAGCCGTTCATTGATTCTGCTCATGGGAGGGAGTTTCACCCGAAATGAATCCGGTGCACTGCGCAACGCGACGAGCTCGGCCTCAACGGAATATCCGGGATTCACCATAGCGACGGCTAGCGCATAACATTCCATTTGAATCTGATAATGCTCCGCTTCGGGGTGCGAAATATACTTATAATCACGCACCACGAGGGCGTTTCCGACACGGACGACGGCGTCGATTTGGCCGCGCATGAACAGTTGCGGCGCCAAATTGATCATGAATGGAACTTCGCGGCCAATCACCCACTCGGAACACGACCGCGCTCCGATATAACGCGACAGATCGTGCGCGACGGCCATACATTGGACCGTATCGATCCCGGCCGATGCCGCGAAGGTCTGGGCCAAGCGATGCAGTTCCGCCTCTGTCGGCGGATTTTTGTCGTCTAGTTTCACTCTTTCCATCACGGCATGCGCAACGGAACCTAAAGCTGCGGCATTTCCCGTACCGCGCCGCGCAAGCTGCGAATTCTCGGGGATACCCAGGCCATGCCGAAACCAATATTGGCGCGGACAGCGGTCAAAGTCGGCCAGCTCGGTTGGCGTAATCGTCAATCGACCGGTTTCTTCGATCGAATCAGTGAGGCGCCGCTTTACGAGCTCAAGCTGGCTTTGCTCAGGATTTCGCGCTTCATCGGACGAAATACGAGTCGGAGCAAGCTTCTTCAGATCGGGGCGGCGCAACAGGATCTGTGCTCGGTCACAATTGATCTCACGCGTTATATCCTGCGAATGCTCGAAGTTGGCAAACGCCTCCGCGCCGACCAGCTCGCGGAGAGACTTTGACCAGCCGTGACGGTTCGCTCCTTCGCTGATTATCAACCGATCGCGAGCACGCGTAATCGCTACATACAAAACTCGGACGGACTCGGCTTTTTCTTCCAAGCGGATTGTATTGCGGCATTCAGTAAGTGCCGCATTCGGAATCTCATCGTCACCGCTGCCATCAGTCTCGCAGACTACGAGTCCCCGCTCTCGATCGAGCAACGGTATAGGGGAATTGACACTCGGCATACGTCCCGCGTCGGCCAGAATCACGATTGGAAATTCGAGACCTTTCGCCTGATGCACCGTCATCAGGCGGACGACATTGTCTTGCTCGCCGAGAGTTTGCGCCTGCGCTTCATACGGCTCCTGTTCGGTCAGTTGCCGCAAATAGGCCACGAAGTCGTGAAAGGTGAACAGATGATGCGCATCAAACCGGTAAGCCAGCTCGGCCAGCTTGCGTAAATTGGCGACGCGCTGACGGCCGTTCCGTGTCCCGGCAATCACGCTTTCATAATCCGTCAGGTCGAGGGCGTATTCAATAAGCTTGGGTAACGGAAGCCGCTCGCGTGCTTCGCGCAGCCTCCCGATCACCTTCGCCGCATGTCCGACCAGCTCACGCTCGCAACTCAGCCAACTGAAATCAGGCTCGCGCGGCGCGAACAGTTCCGCCAGAGAGCCACGGCGGGAGCCGGGACCTTGCTGATGCAAACGCAGGGCGAGTTCAAGCAGACATTCGTCGGAGATCGAAAAAAAGGGCGAGCGTAACACTGCCGCGAGCGCTATCGAATCGCGCGGATCGTCTATCGCGCCGAGCAGCTCGATCAGGTCGATAACTTCGCGCTGATTATAAAATCCGCGGCCTTTGACCGTATAACAGTCAATTCCAGCTTCGGCAAAAATGCGTTCGTAGATTGCGATATCGGTGAAGGCGCGGAAAAGTACCACGACATCGCGCCACGCGGCCGGTCGGCGCACCCCATCTCGCGGATCTTCAATCTGATCGCCGCGGGCGATCAAGTCTCGAATCAGATTGGCGAGCGCGAGTGCTTCAAGCGGGCGTTTTGCGTCAACGTTACGTTTTTGCTCTGGCGCTTCTTCCGTTTCGGCTGAATCGTGATCATCGATTGCGGTGATAATCTCGACTGGGTAATCGAGTGCCGGAGAGCGCACCGGCTTCAACTCATGCCTTGCGTGCCACACGATTTCGTATGGTGCGGACGTGCATTTGCTATCACCGCACATCGCGACTGCGCTTAAAGCATTAATAAAATTCAGGAGGTTTGGAGTCGAACGCCGGTTTTCACTTAGTGGCAGATAATTAGTGAGCGGGCCTCGCGCCTGATTGAATACGCTGACATCCGCGCCGCGAAAGCGATAGATCGACTGCTTCTCGTCGCCTACGATAAACAGCTCGGGCGCTGTACCGCCGTCCGATGGCGGGTCCGTCAAACTAGCGATTATCTCGTTTTGTACGGAATCGATGTCCTGATATTCGTCAACCAGAATAGCGCCGAGTTCCTCGCGATAGCGCCGGGCGACATCGCGCCGCTCACGCAGCAAATCGCGCGTGCCGATCAGCAGATCATCGAAAGTCAGTACGCGCTCGACGCGCTTCGCCGTTTCATAAGCGCGGCCGACCTTCGCGATTAGCTGCGCCATCTGGCGCGCAGGCGTCACCGCGCGACGTTCCCCCCAGGCAGTGATCAGCGCTCCGGCGAGTCCAAACTTCGTCGGCTTGCGTTCCACCAGTTCGCGAATCTGCTTGATCAGCGTCTTAGGTTTGCCACTTGCGTGCGGCAAAACTTTGTAAACCTTTCGCAAAGGTTCCAATGCATCAGCTTCAGAAGCGCCGGTAAACCCATCGAGCATCGGGCGCGCGGTCATCCATGCGCCACAGATGCTGTCGAGCGTCTCGCTCGGAATCCCGAGAGCTCGGTCGGTTACTAGCTGATCGAGCAAACGTATCAGCTCGGCTGCGAACTCGCTGATTTGGCGTTCTCTCGCAACAATTTGCTCGCCGGGCGCTCAGTCTGCTCGACGATCCAATCTGCGTCGAAACCCTTACGACGCGCTTCGAAAAAAATCCGCTGGATAGCCTCGATAGCGTTACCTTTATACGAGCCTCCATCGAGCCGGCGCGCGCGGACCAGAGAAAGCGCCGCCACATTCTGCTCGCGCACCGCATCAATCAAGGTCTCGCGGCATGTTCGCTCGAAAAACGTGTTGCTTTCGTACTCGTCGAGTACCTCGAAATCAGGATCGAGCTTTGCCTCGAACGCATTTTCCCGCAGCAGCCGCGCGCAAAAGGCATGAATTGTCGAGATGCGCGACAACGGTAATAGCCGCTGCGCCTTTGATAAGTGCTCACGGTGTTCTGCGTCCTGCTCGCTCAGCGCGCGATCGCTCAGAACCTGTGCGATCCGCAGTCGCATATCCAGCGCGGCGCGCTCGGTGAAGGTAATCGCTGCGATTTGCGTCGGTTCGAGTGGCGCGTGATCGGCGATATCACCCGCCGCGAGTGCGACGAAACGCCGCGCTAGAACCTCTGTCTTGCCGGAGCCTGCGCCCGCCCGTAAAAGAAGATTTCCCGGCGTTGAAATCGCTGCGAGCTGTTCGTGCCCCAGCTCGATTTTGTGCGCTTCCGCAATCATGCGAGCGAACTGTCGAAGCGACAGACCCGCCGGTAGGGACACCAGTCGGAGCATTCGAGCGGATCAATATCGAAGCGTCCGGCGACCGCTTGACCAACCAAATCGATCACCCGATCCTTCAAACGCACGCCTCCGGGCGACGATTCAGGCGATATCTCTCATTCTCGAGTATCGCCAATGGGACCTCCAGTTTAGACGTTTCCTTCTCGCGATGCTTCAGCACGATGTAACTGGCTTCGGCGACGGCCTCGGGTGAGAGTCGGTCGCGCAGTTCCTCGACTGCACCGAACAGATAGGCTGCCATCTGCAAATCGATGACGCCAAAGAACTCCCGCTTGAGAAGTTTGGTTAATCGATCTCGACTTCCTGAGTTTTTGTAGTCGATCACACGCAGGCGTTTGATTCGATTTTCCGAATCGCGGTACAGCTCAAGCCGATCGATTCGCCCCTCCAGCATGATCCGCAGTGCCTCCGCGCCTGAATCAGTTCGCCCTTCGAGAATGAATGCGAAGGGATGCTCCAGTTTGATCTCATCCGGCGCGTCACCTGCTTTACGACGGGTAAACTCGAAGAGCACTGCCTCCTCAACTACTTCTTTTATCGAGTTCCAATGCGCGTCGAAAAAGGACACATCATTAGCGCGGTCGCGTGCCTGTGCTTGCCATTTTGCGGTGATTGCCCGGGCGGTCGCTTGAGCTGAAGTGAGGTCGCTGAAATTCGGTTTGGCGGCGAGAAACTCGTGCAGAATCTGATGCGCCCAATTGCCGGTTTCGACTGCCGTCGGCTCATAATCGGGATCGTTGTCGTCACTGAGCAGCATCAAGCGCTGCGCGAAGAATCGGAAACCACAACTTGCCAGCTCAGTTAATTGAGTCGCGCTCCAACGGCGCGCGCCGCCCTCCGATCCTTCGAGCAGGAAACGCCGCAAAGCTGGCTTTGCTCCGACATGCCCGTCATGGATGCTGGCTTGAGCGTACTTCGATAAATCCGGAGCGAGCGCAACGCTCGTCGCGAGCCACTCGTTAGCCTTCGCCTTCGCGCGGCGGCGCTGCGCAAACAGTTCTTCGCGGTTCGGCATTGCGAGATAATTCTCGCGTGCGCGCTGAATCGAGGTCCGGTCGATTATTGATTCTACTCTTTGCGCGACAATTCCGGCTGCAACCACCGACTCCTTTGCAATTCCTTCACGCGCCGCGCAAGTCAAAAAATCGCGCTCGGCGAATGCATCTTCCCACCGATCAGGATTCGGGGTCGCATCACAATCAGCATCTTCTCCGAGCAGTCGTGTAATCTCTTCGAGAAACGGAGAGCGTGCGAGCGGCTTGCCGCCCGCATCTTCAATCGGGCGGGAGAGGACGACCGCGCGCGTCGGCATTGAAAGCGCCAGAAAAAACAGGAACGGCTCTTCGCTGTTGCGATCGCTGCTCGAGCGCAGTATCGGCCCCGGAGCGTCCGGCGCTTTTGCCCCGAGCCGCCGTCGAATTTGCTCACGCAACGCACGATTCAAATCGCGGATCGTGCGGTCCGGGATAAGTGGGTCTTCGGGATGATAAAGCGGAAATTTTCCGTCGCTCAAACCAAGTATAAAGATCACATCAAAATCGAGTCCGCGCGCGTCCATCACCGGTAAACCATGCACTGCGCCGCTATCCGTCTTCTCGATTTCGATGTCAGTGCTGGCGAGCCCGATTTCCAGAACTTCGACGAACTCACGTAGGCTGATCCCGCGCCCTGGCATGATCTGAGCCGCCGCCGCGGCGACCTCGTCCAGCATCCGCCACAATGCGCCGGCAGCCTTGGCGGTCGAATCGATCAGCGAACCGCTCAACGGATCGAAGCGCAATCGCTCCAGCAGCGTTCGCAGATTTTCAAGATGCTCGTGAATCGTCGCTGTAATTTCAAACGTAGCAAAGGCTTCCAACAAATTGAGCCAGGCCTCAGCGCCCGCTTGAAAGTGATCCAGCCGGCCGGTATGTCGCGCCTGTTCTTCCGTCCCCTGCCTTACGACAGATTCCGTCAATCTCCGGCGATAGTTCTCGACACATTCATAAAATGGCTTTGTTGCGCGATCGATATAGCCGATATCCAACGGGATAGAACGAAAGCGTGCGAGACCTGCGTCGATCAAAGGCGCGTCGCAGACGGCAAGCAACGCGTCACAGCGGTAGCCGTCCAAAGGAACCCTCAGTAAGCCGAGCAAAACGCGGGCTGGGATCGAAACTCGCAAGGGTTTTTTGCTCTGAAGCGCTAAGGGAATCCGATAACGCTGAAAGGCGTTTTCAAGATATCCCGCATACGCGTCAAAATCGCGTGCGACAATCCCGATTCGGTCGAGCGCCATCGCCGGCTCGCGCTCAAGCATACTACGGATCATTCGTGCAGCCTGCTCGGCCTCACTACGGGGATTTGCCGCTCGAACTATCGTGACACTCTCGTCCGATGGAGGCGGCTCAGGATATTTGCCGGTGAATATATGTTCGAGGAGAAACCCGAGCTGTCCTGTGCGCCCCTCGCGACGCACGAAAGCCGGCAAGACTTTATCGGCGATCGACTCTTCGCCAACGAAGCGATTCCAGGTCAACTCCGCGAAACGGCTCGCGTTAATCTTATGCGGTTCAGCCTGGATCGTCAGTTCGGCGTCACCGATCATCCGGATAAGAGCGGAGATGATCAGGAACTGAAGCA
The DNA here is from genome assembly GCA_963795945.1 of uncultured Pseudomonadota bacterium. Taxonomy (GTDB): domain Bacteria; phylum Desulfobacterota; class Binatia; order Binatales; family Binataceae; genus JAJPHI01. Next base: position 429,559 of record CAWCJN010000004.1, on the reverse strand, counting down.
GGCTCAAATCATAGATTTCGGCGACCAATAGCCGCTCGACGCCGCTAAGGAAATGCAAAATCTCTTTGCTCGTCTCGTATTTATGCAATAGACTGAGCGTTGCAGTTTCGCGATCGTGCCGATCGGCCAGCCCGCGCTTACTCAAGAAATCCTGATATGCAGTAAAGGCGATGGTGAAATCGGCCAGTCTGGCGCGATCATCAGCCGGGATCATTTCGACAGCGACTCGCCATTCCTCGACGGTGATTGCAGCGCCTTTGAGACGCTGGATTAGCGTAATGAAACGATCAATCGTACCCTGACTGAATTGACGGCCGGACTGAATCTGCGTAAAGACCTCGCGCACGACGAGACGTTCCCCCAAAGAATCGAGACCGGCGCGCCGGCTGTCGCTTTCGAGCCATATCGCTTCGACTACTTGAGGCAGCGTGGTGAGCCGATAGCCGAGTAGGGCGCCATCGCGACTCAAACGGACGAGCTGATCCCGTACTTTGAGCGCCGTGGGATAGATAACCAGCAGCGGATCCTTCATCGGCGCAATATTCTATATCTCTGCCAGCCGCTTGTATCCACGGAACCTGCGACATTCGAAATCAGTGGTGTTACATTTTGGATCGTTCGGAAAGCGTCAGTTAGCAGTTACAGAAACTCCTGATTAATAATTGATACGAGTCTTAGGCGCATTTCACTACTGGCCTATAAGTTGCCTTGTCCCTCGACTGAGTCTTTCAAGCTATCAAAGCATTAAAGGCAGAAAGGACTGGAACAGCTAATTTATGCGCGTATTGATGATTGATGATTCGATAATTCTTCGCGACGTATTGCGTCACCATCTCGAATGTCTCGGATGTCCAGTGATCGCCGAAGCCGAGAACACCATGCAGGCGCTTAATCTTTTTCGCACCGTCAAGCCGGAACTTGTTACGCTCGATGTCGCGGTTCCTCAAACCGGAGGAATCGGGGCACTCGCGTTGTTTCGAATAATGCGCATGAGCGTCCGGGCATTCCGATCCTCGTGATCAGTGCCTTGACTTTCCCGGAAGTGCGCAAAGCATTTCTAAGAGAAGGTGCGCTTGATTATCTAGTCAAGCCTTTTACTCCGCAAACCTTTGAAGCAGTTCGCAAGCGTATAATTGAGCAATTCCCTGAGCTTGCTCCACCTATTCTGCCCGCGCCATCGTCACCGATTACGGCTCGGCCAATCGGAAGATAGCTGAACCGTATGCCGATTTTGAATTACTGCTTTGGACTCACGATGACGCGTTCGACCTGCACTGGCATTGCCGGAGAGCAAGTCACCTCCGCGACCCAACCGGCTTCGGAGCCAGCATAGAGTGGCGCCGGCGTGCCGCAATAAAAAGCGCGCGTGTCGCCTTGGGATACATCGCCAAAAAGATGAATGTGTCCCAACGCAATATAGTGATAGGCGCTCGCCGCAATCTCTTCCGGAGTAATTGGCGAGGAACGATGGGTCTCACCTCCGTCGGTATGGAACCCATGAGCTAGTCCGATATTCCATTGATCGTCAATCGGCGGAGGCATACCGGAAAGAGGTTTGTAATCGGGTGAATGCTCCACCAGCGCACGGCCCCATACCCGCGCTGAGAGCTCCGGAAAAAGCAGTAGCTTGCCCTCAGCTTCGAGTATCAGATTAAGATTTCGCGGAACCACCGCCTCGGGCATTGCTGCATAAATCGATCGCTCGTCGTGCGCGTCATGATTGCCGGGGATCATCACAACCGGCATCCGCGCGCGCGCGATAGTATCCATCGCGAAAGCCAGCGCCTCTGCACTAACGCGCGACGAGTCGAACAGATCACCGACAATCAAAAGCAGATGGGCGTCGTTACGATTCGCCAAGTCGATGACCTCGCTGAATGCGCCACGCACCTTCTCGCGGTACTCATCACCTCGAGCACCCGAGCCGAAGGTATCGCTCTCCAAATGAACGTCAGAGGTATGGATAAGGCGTAAGCTAGTATTTGGGCTACGCGTCAACAGTCGTCTCCTTTTTGGGGTGAACGCCGTGAAATGGGACATTCGCATGTCCAATTTCGCTGAAGTCTATCTAGCCATTATCCTAGCAAGTCTGGCGAGATTCGCTCAAACGCTAATGGACGAATCGGCTACTGTCTATTGAACGATGACATTCAGTCGCTGCGATGAATCAACCAGAGGACATTAGATTACCATGATCATTGTGATGAAGTCTCATGCCAATCAGGCCGATATCGAAAATGTCGTGCGCCTGGTCAAAACGCTGGATTACCGCGCCCATGTTATACGCGGAGTTGAAAGAACCGTGGTCGCTTGCGTCGGCGAGGAGCGCGGCGAAGCGCGCTCGCTCAGCCATCTCGAATCGGAGTCCGGCGTCGAACGGGTGATGCCGGTACTGAAGACCTTTAAGCTCGCCAGCCGCGAGGTTCGGCCCGAAGGGTCGCTGATCAATGTCAATGGCGTGGAGATTGGCGGAAGGCGACTTGCCGTAATTGCCGGTCCCTGCGCGGTGGAGAGCGCGGCTCAGGTCGAAGGCGCTGCTGATGCCGTCAAGCAGGGTGGCGCTCATCTGCTGCGCGGTGGCGCTTACAAACCACGGACTTCGCCCTACTCGTTTCAGGGAATGGAAGGCGAGGGCGTGACGCTGCTCGAGAATGCCGGCCGGCGGGTTGGCTTACCGGTTGTGACCGAAATAATGGACGCGCACGATATCGAACTGATCGCCGAGCACGCCGACATGCTCCAGGTTGGTGCACGCAACGCGCAGAATTTTTCCCTGCTGCGCAGCTTGGGACGGATCAGAAAACCCATCCTCCTCAAACGCGGAATGTCAACCCGGCTCGAAGAATTCGTCATGGCGGCGGAGTACATCTTATCGGAGGGAAATCCCAACGTAGTGCTCTGCGAACGCGGCATCCGCACCTTTGAGACGGCGACCCGCAACACCCTCGATCTGAACGCGGTGCCGCTCCTTAAGGAATGGACCCATTTGCCGGTGATTGTCGATCCTAGTCATGGCACTGGAATTTGGTCGCTGGTCACCCCCATGGCCTTGGCGGCAGTCGCCGCGGGCGCGGATGGTCTGCTGATCGAGGTGCATCCCAACCCTCGAACCGCCCTGTCTGATGGTCCGCAACAGCTCAAGCCCGATCGTTTCAAAGAGCTCATGGCGGCGCTCAAGCCGCTCGCTGAAGCCGTCGGCCGCACACTTTAAGCTGTCAGTTCGCAGTGTCCGTAATTGACGAGTCTGGGCCGTGCAAGGTTGGACCTGAACCGATGACATGTCATAATTCATTGTTACGCCTGCGTGAATAACGAGATGTAATGGCGTTTCAATCATGAAATTACGGGTCGATGATGTTACAGTTGAGTCACGCGCGCTTCGGTTCGAAGAACCCGAACGGGAGATAAATCGCGTCCTGAGCAGTGGTCGCGACCTCTATCAGCTCGTCGGACCGGCGGAGCTTGACGTGTCGTACTATCGCGCCGGAACCGAAATCTTTATCGGGGGCACGCTCGCGATTGAGATCGAAGCGAGTTGCGCCCGTTGCGCTGAAGATTTCGAAGAGTCCAAGAGCCGATCTTTTCGCTACGTACTCGCGCCGAAGTCGATGGGCTACGACGAGGAGGACGGTACGAATAGCGGCGACCTGGAACTGTCGGTATATGATGGGGATGAGATTGATCTCACTCCGCTCGTGCGTGAGCAGATCTTGCTCGCATTGGCGGAGCGCCCTTTGTGCGCCGAAGACTGTCAGGGGCTGTGTGCGCGCTGCGGCGCGAATCTGAATCAGACCAGATGCGACTGTCGAACTGACGCGGGCGACTCGCGACTCGCCATTTTGCGGGGACTCAAATCAGGTCGCGCCTGATTCATCGAATAAATTAAAATCGGAAAAGATTCCATGCAAGCACCCAAGCGACGTACCTCACATTCCAAACGAAATAAACGCCGTGCTCATGACGCCTTGACGGCGGTAAATCCTAATTCCTGTCCTAATTGCGGAGAGTCTACGATGACCCATCATGTGTGTCGTCATTGCGGAACTTACCGCGGACGCGAGTTGGCGCCGGTCACCGAATAGGTGCGGCCGGAATTATTTCTGCCGATCTGAATGTCAGTGAGACCCGCAGTACTAAGGCCGGAAATACGGTGAAAATCGCACTTGATGCGATGGGCGGAGATTTGGCGCCCAAGGCCGCTATCGAGGGCGCGCTTCGAGCTGCTCGCGATTTTGCGATCGAGATCATTCTGGTAGGCGATCGAGAAATGATCGAGCGCGAACTCGCCGACCATGATCTTAAAGGACTCTCACTCGCCATTGAGCACGCTGCGGAAGTCGTCGCGATGGATGACTCTCCTCTCGAATCGGTAATCGGCAAGCCTCATTCGTCAATTCACGTCGGCTTAGAGCTCGTCAAGCAGCGGCGCGCTGACGCCTTCGTCAGCGCCGGGAATTCCGGCGCAATGATGGCGACCGCGATGGCCATCCTCGGCAATCTCCCCGGCGTGGACCGGCCGGCGATCGCTTCGTCAGTGCCCACCACAGCAGGACTTGCCTTGCTGATCGATGCCGGCGCCAATACCGACGTGAAGCCGCTTAACCTCGTGCAATTCGGGATTATGGGCAACATCTATTGGAAGCATGTTGCAGGAATTGCGCAGCCTCGAGTTGCAATCTTATCCAACGGCGAGGAGTCGTCGAAGGGTACGGAACTGACTCGTTCAGCCGCGGCGACGCTTGAAACGATGGAGCCGCATCTTAAATACGTCGGTTACGTCGAGGGTCGCGATATCAATCGCGCCAAAGCCGACATCATTGTGACCGACGGTTTTACGGGCAATGTCACGCTTAAAACGATGGAGGGCTTCGCCGCTTTTCTCCTTAGTAATTTGCATGAAGTGTTCGATAGCGGCATGCTCCACCGGCTTGCTTTTGTACTCGTGCGCAAAAGGCTGCGCGCACTCCGCTCGCGCCTCGATCCTGCCGAATATGGCGGCGCTCCGTTGTTGGGTGTGGACGGGGTCGCAATTATCGCACATGGCTCATCGAGCGCTCACGCGATTCGCAATGCAGTGCGGGCGGCAGCAAATGAAGCGCTCGTGCGTAATGTAAATGCCGAAATCATCGATCAGCTGGCTCATATTACGCCGGCCTCGATGGTCAAACCGGCGGCTGATAAAGGACTTCGTGGGCTTTTCCTCAAGATGCGTGAGCGCCTGCATCTTCATCGTGACGCCTCAATGGAGCGCAAGCCCGATCATAGTCACGACGCGGTAGCCATTAACGGCGCAGAGGTCCTTCCGAATGGCCCTGCGAAAACGAGCGCTAAGCGGCTCGGCTCCGGACCATTAGCCGCCAAAGCCGTCGCGGAAAGCGTAGTTACGCCCAATGGAATGGCGCACGATCCCGATCAGCACGACGATGAGATCGTGGTCTCCGTGCCGCACGTCGAACCTGTCAAAGCATCATCAGAATAACCAGGAGAGCGACTGCGGAATGAAACTGGCGTCCCTGTTTCCCGGTCAAGGCTCGCAAAAAGTCGGCATGGGTGTGACGCTCGCGCGTGATTTCGAACCGGCGCGGCGGGCTTTCGCCGAAGCTGATGAAGCCTTGGGATTTCATCTGACACGTCTTTGTTTTGAAGGCCCCGAAGAAGAGTTACGACTCACCGCGAACACGCAACCGGCGATTCTGGCGACTTCAATTGCCGCGCTCCGAGCCTTTACTTCGGAATGCGGAGCGATCCCCGATGTGGCTGCCGGGCACAGCCTCGGAGAATATGGAGCGCTGGTTGCATCCGGAGCGCTCGACTTTGCCGATGCACTCAAAATCGTGCGCGAGCGCGGTCGGCTGATGCAGGAGGCGTGTCCTGCCGGACAAGGCGTGATGGCCGCGCTAATCGGACTCGACCTGCCCGCAGTTGCCGCTATCTGCCGTGAAGTCTCCAGCGAATCTGAAATCGCGGTTCCCGCTAATCTCAATGGACCCGATCAAATAGTGATTTCCGGCGATGCTGCTCCGGTGCGTAAGGCGCTCGCTCGCGCCAAAGAAAGCGGCGGTCGCGCGTCGGTCGAGCTGAAGGTCAGCGCGCCGTTCCACTCGCCCCTGATGCGTCCCGCGCGTGACGGTCTTGCGCCGATGCTCAGCAGCACTACTATCGCGCCGTTCAATTTCGGCGTGATCGCCAATGTGACCGCCCTAACTAATCGCGATCCGGCGCTGGTTTGCGACTTACTTCTTGAGCAGATCATTGCGCCGGTCCGTTGGGAAGAGTCCATGCGCACGATGATCACGGCAGGCGTCACCGAAGCTATCGAGTTTGGCCCGGGCCGTGTGTTGGCCGGCCTGATGCGCCGGATTGATCGCAACGTGAAGGTCCATTCGACCGAGGAAACTGCTGCGTTGCGAGCATCAATCAACGCGCTCTCAGCTTCTGGATAAAGTATCTCGCCGCGTGATTTTATTTTACCCCGCAACTTGCCTGTTCGGGTCTAAGTCCATAAGCTGCGCTGTTACATCGGCGCGTGTGTCAGCAGGAGGATCGAGCAAAGATGGCCGGAGACGTGGAAGCCAAAGTCCGCGACATCATCAGTGAACAACTCGGCGTGTCGCCGGACCAAGTCACGCCCGAGGCATCGTTTATTGAGGATTTGGGCGCAGATTCACTCGATATTGTCGAATTGGTGATGGCGCTTGAAGAGGAATACGGAATGGAAATCTCGGACGAAGACGCCGAGAAAATTCGCACCGTCAAAGACGTCGTGGGCTATATCGAGGCCCATAAGAGCTGAGCACAACCCTTTCACTGTATTTGCCCGTCGAGGACTATACCGATAGCTTGTCGTGCGCCGGATCGAGCGCGTTTTGCTTTATCTGATCCGGCTAATAATCGGATACTATCTGACGCAATAACGCGGCTAATATAGGCGCCAATGCGTTGCCCCAATTGCCGAGATCGTCGTAATCGGGTAGTCGATTCCCGCCTGTCAGGCGACGGCTCGTCGATTCGCCGCCGCCGCGTATGCAGCGCTTGTCACCATCGATTCACCACCTATGAGCGCGTGGAACAAACTCCGCCAATGGTCGTCAAAAAGGATAATCGGCGCGAGCCTTACGATCGTGACAAAATTGTCGGCGGCCTGACCAAGGCCTGCGAAAAACGTCCGGTCTCGACCGAGACCATTGCCGCGATCGCCGATCGTATCGAAACCGCAGTCGCCGAGCGTGGCGGCAGTGAAGTACCCAGCTCTTTTCTCGGTAGCGCGGTGATGAACGAACTGCACGAGATCGATCAGGTCGCGTATGTCCGCTTTGCTTCGGTCTATCGCTCCTTCAAGGACATCGAGGAATTTATGCACGAGCTGGAAGGCTTGATCGAAGATCGCAAGCGGAGTTCCGCGGACAATCCTCGGCTGAGCGAGAAAAAGAATCCAGCCCTTCCCGGCACGCCCGTCCGCTCCTGAATCGAGTGGCTGACCACACGCTCAAGATGCGCGAGCGCGATGAGCGCTATATGCGTGAATGCCTTGCGTTGGCGACCGTGATGCTCGGGATGACCTCACCTAATCCGTCCGTTGGCTGTGTGATCGTTCACGCAATGGACCGTATCGTTGGCCGTGGTGTAACCGCTGCTGGCGGTCGGCCGCACGCGGAAACCGTGGCGCTGGCCGAAGCCGGCAAGCGCGCGCGCGGCGCAACTGCATTCGTTTCGTTGGAACCGTGCGCGCACTACGGACAGACTCCACCATGCGCGCAGGCGCTGATCGAAGCCGGCGTTGCGCGCGTCGTGATTGGCTGTCGTGATCCCTGCCCGCTCGTGCGCGGGCGTGGCGTCGCGATGTTAAAACGAGCCGGAATCGATACCACGGTCGGCGTGCTGGAGGAGGAGTGCCGGCGTCTCAACGAGGGTTTTATCACGCGCGTGACGCTGGGACGGCCGTTCGGCTTATTGAAACTCGCAGTTACGCTCGATGGCCGGATCGCCGGCTCAACTGGCGATTCGCGCTGGATCAGCTCGGAAGCTTCCCGCCAGTTAGTCCATCGATGGCGTCGCGAGTGTGACGCCGTGATGGTCGGCGCCGGAACGGTAATCGCCGACAATCCCCGTCTCACTTGTCGTATCGAGGGTGGCTGCGACCCGGTCCGGGTAATTGTCGATGCGAATCTGCGATGCGATCCGAAAGCAACGCTCTTCCGCCAGCGCTCGAAAGCTCCAACGATAATTGCAACAACCTCGGCAAATGTATCCTCCGCCGAACGCCGCTATGGCTCGCGCACCGGCGTGATCGGGATTGCCCCGGGCGCGAGAGGAATCGATCTCGCCGCCCTGATGCGACGGCTTGCCGAGCGAGGCTGGTCCAAGGTTTTGATCGAAGGCGGCGCGCATCTGGCCGGCTCAGCGTTGCAGGCAGGAATAGTTGATCGCATTGCGTTTTTCATTGCGCCGAAAATTCTCGGCGGCGGCTTTGCCGCAATCGAAGGCTTGCGCGCCTCAACAATGCGCGATGCTATCCCGCTAACCAACTTTTCCGCGCGTGCACTCGGCGACGATTGGCTGTTGGAGGCCGAAATCCCTCGGCTCGCAAGCTCAAAAATATCAAAGAGACCACGCTGGGCCGCTTCCGGGTAATCTCGTTGTTTTACCATACCCGGCGATCGGCGCGCCTTTTGCCTTCGCGCGATGCGGTGCTAGTATCCGGTAACATAGCGCAGAGTAGAATCCGCAGTGAGCAATGGAAGATATTTTCAGTCATATCCGCGCCGGAAAATTGGTCGTAGTAGCCTCCTCCGAGGACGACGACGCCGAAGGCGATCTCGTCATGGCCGCGGAAAAAATTACACCGGCTCACGTCAATTATATGGTGCAAAAAGGCCGCGGGATCGTCTCCGTGGCGATTCCCGAGCGGCGGATGCGCGAGCTGGGTATCCCGCTGGTCCCCTCGACTCAGCCCGACGCACTGGAGCAGGCCGCCGCGTTGGTCGAAGCGCGGGAAGGCACCACTACCGGAATTTCAGCAGGCGATCGCGCGCGCACAATTCAAGTGCTTGCCTCGGATAAGTCCGGTCCCGAGGATTTGGTGATGCCCGGTCATGTGTTGCCGCTGATGGCTGTGACCGGCGGCGTCATGATGCGCACCGGACGGGCGGAGAACGCCGTCGATCTGATGCGCTGTGCGGGGATGCGCCCGGTCGCCGCGTTGTGCGCAATTCTGCGCGACGACGGTGAAGCGGCCCGATTGGCCGAACTGCGTGATTTTGCGCAGGCGGAATCGCTGCCGTTTTTTCAGGCACGCGACCTGATCTCCTATCGCCTGACCAATGAAATCCTGGTCCAACGGGTCGGCGAGAGCAGCTTCACCGTGCCGGCTGGCGAGCTTCAGGCGATTGTTTATCGAAACATCATCGATGGACGCGAGCATCTCGCGCTGATTCACGGCAACGTCGGTGCGGGCAAGCCCGCGCTCGTGCGGCTGCACTCCGAGTGCTTGACCGGCGATGTCTTCGGCTCCAATCGATGCGACTGCGGCGAGCAATTGAACGAATCGATCAAGCAGGTTCTCGCCTCTGATGCCGGCATTATCATTTACCTTCATCAGGAAGGGCGCGGTATCGGCCTCGGCAACAAAATCAAAGCCTACGCATTGCAAGATCAGGGACTCGATACAGTCGAAGCGAACCTCGAGCTCGGGTTCAAAGAAGACCTGCGGGATTACGGGATCGGTGCCCAGATTTTGCGCGACCTCGGAGTGGGCGAAGCTCGTTTGCTGACCAACAATCCACACAAGCTCGAAAGCCTCGAACGTTATGGCGTGCGCGTCACGCGCGAGGCGCTCGAAGTCATCCCGCATCATGGTAATATCGACTATCTGCGCACCAAGAAGGAAAAGTTGGGACACTTGTTCACGAAGCTCAAGGTCGTGAGCTAAAATGGTTTGAGCAACTTATCGCCGGCCACGATCACCGCTCGGCGCAGCTTGATAAAATCCGATGGGACTAAGACATGAGGGCCGCGAGCTTGCGCTCAAAGCCCTTTATCAAATGGATATTCGCGGCGAAGTCTCGAACGAAGACTTAGCGCTCTTCTTCGAGGCGTTTCCGGCCGAAGATCGAGTTCGAACTTTTGCTCTGCGCCTGGTGGACGGCGTACAGCGCGAACGCACTGCGCTCGACAAGCTTCTGGCAGGAGCGCTCGAACACTGGTCGATCAAGCGCCTCTCGCGGGTTGATCATAATATCCTGCGCCTCGCGCTCTTCGAATTGATGCGGATCGAAGATATTCCGGCTCGCGTCACACTTGACGAGGCAATTGAACTGGCCAAAGCCTACGGTGACAATGAATCCGGTCGGTTCGTCAATGGGGTGCTCGACGAACTTGCAAACCGTCTCAAACTCAAGGGCAAGGGTGAAGAGCATCATCAAGCGAAGCTTTAAGTCCGCGATCTTCTGGACGTTGGCGTTTTACACGCTGTTACTCTGCGGATGCGGCTACCACTTCGCCGCTGAAGGCAGCGCCTTGCCTGCGCAGGCGAAAACCATTTACGTCGAGAAATTCAGCAACCATACCCGCTTCACTGGGCTCAACGACCAGTTCATGCTTGTTCTGAAGGACGAGATTGCCGATCGCAAACGCCTTGATTTGACCGACAACCCTAATGACGCAGATTTGGTTCTCAGTGGCGAGGTGCTCTACTTTGATTCATTGCCGGGCGCGACCAATGCAGTTGGCGAACCAATTCTCTACTTCAATTCGTTGAGCGCGAACGCGAGTCTGACCGATAACCATACTCATCGCGTTATCTGGACGGCGCATGGCGTCAACGCCGGTGGACAAGCCCCCGATGTGGCTGGCGCAGTAATCACGACCTCGCCAAGCTTCTTGCAACAAAATTTGCGAGCACAGGATATTGCGCGACTGCCGGATATGCAGGTGGCGCAAACGCAAAGAACCGCTACCCGTGATCAGATCATGCAGCAGCTCGCGCAAAATCTTTACGCCTCGATGACCGAAGGCTTCTAGGGACCCCTCTTGTAATCTAAATTGTCATCCCGAGGCGGCAGCTTGCCCTGAGTCCCTCGAAGGGAGCGGCGCGAGCCGTCATTAGCGGAGCGCGTCCGCACGCGAGTCCGCGAGCTGCATTAAGACTCAGCCGCGCGACAATGCTGCAGTCCGAGATTCCTCGCGCGCCGGACAAATCATGACGCAGCTCGCAGACTCCGATCGAGGATGCGACTCGCAGACTCCGATCGAGGATGCGACTCGCAGACTCATCCGCTCGTTCCGCTTCACTTCAATAGCGTGCTCGCTCCGCGCCAGAACGCTCCGCTAGCCTCAGACGTGCAGGAATGACAAAAGGGAGAACCCAAACTGATCCACTACCATGCTGAGTAAAGCTAAAAAACCTGATGTTATGTTCCGCAGATACCCTGTGCAGATTTGTCATTCTGAGCGAAGCTAAGAATCTAGAGGTATCTTACGCTAGATCTAACGCGCTACCTTTCCGACTCGGATAGAGCACCTCATTTTAGCATACTAGAATGACTTGCCTGTCCCTACTGAAGCGAGGAATCCTGCTTGCCTAACGAAACTCCCCTCCTGTTCCTGCGTTCGCTCGCGCGAACCTCGTCGCCCCCCAATGCGATTGCCGTCGCCGGGCCGCAGGCTTTTTTGCGCGAATACGTGCTCGACGCGTTCCGTGGACGCTTCGCCCGTGAGGATTTTCAATACCGCTCTTGTCAGCTCGGCGGCGCTGACGGATTCGACACGGCTTTGCGAGAGCTCGACGGGGCGGACCTGTTCGCTCCGAAACGCCTGCTCGCATGCCGTCTACTGCGTTCCTATCGCGAACGGGCGAGCGCCGATGATGAAAATGGCGACGGCCCCGCCGCTGCCAGCGGCGGTGGAGAAGCTGCCTTAGTCGGAGCGCTCGAGCGGCTCGCGCCCTCCATTCGCCTGGCGCTTATCTGCGATCGCGATACCGTGCCGGCCAAGCTCCGCCGCGCTATCGAGCAAAGAGGCACGGTGATCAATTGCGCCCGACCCTTCGATAATCAACTTAGTCAATATGCCGAACTCTTCGCGCGCGATACCGGTCGGAAGCTTGCTCCCGCCGCAACCGATCTGCTCATCACCCGCCACGGCGGTGATCTGAACGCGATAGCTAATTCAATCCGGCGTGCTGCGCTTACAATCGAGGGCGAAACTCTCGAAGCCAAGGCTTTTGACGAATCGGGCGCTCTCCACGTACCCGAGCTTTTCGAGTTGGCGGACGCGCTCGCCCGCGGCAATGCCAACGAAACTCTCGCGCTGTTTGGACGCGCGATTCAGATCGGCCGCGATCCGATGGAAATGCTGGCGGTCGAAATCATTCCATTAGTCCGCCGGATGCTCTCCGCAGCCGCGCTGCTCGAAACGCGCAAGGGCAGTGCGGCAATTGCCGGCGCGCTCGGCTTGCCGCCGCAAAGCTCGATGGTGACGCGCGCGATCGATGGCGCGCGCAAATTCGGGCTAGCCGGTCTGAGAGCGGCGCATCAACGCGCCTGTGAACTCGACGAACAGTTCAAGATGGGATTGATCAAAGAGCGCGAGAACGCGGTCGCGCAACTCATTCTCGATCTGATGACCACTGCCGCTCGCGCGGCCTGATATCTTCAGGACGACGCTGCGGTGGAGGCGGTTTGTGCGCGATGGAGTCGGCGTGACAGACGTGAGATCTTTCGCGATGCCGTATTGCGCTTGATAACTCCCTTGCTGACGGCTTTTTGCAGCACCTTGGCGGCTTCGCGCAGCGCATTACGCGCGACCTCTTGATCGCTCCCGCCAATCGCCTCTAAGGCGGCTTTCGCTACACTGCGGGCGCGCGTCTTGATCAAGCGATTACGCGCCTGACGCTTGAGACTCTGCCGATGACGTTTCTCGGCGGACGGATGAACTGGAATATGCGGCATATCCGCCCATTTTTAACAGCGCCATCTCGTCAGGTCAACGCAGGGTACAACGAGTGGTGATTTAATTAAGCTAGGGAGGGTGGGAATTAAAGATAGTCTTTCGGAGTTTGACACCCGCCATCCCGGCATGAAAAAAAGTATCCTGTGCCGTGGCTTGAGGGGGTGGGGATTCCATACATTGCGTTGATAGCTCTCGCCGTAATTGAGGGGCAGGGCGGCTGGGATACGCTTGCACGAAAAGTTCTTGAGCTGGGGATCGACCTGTGTATTTTGGGTATCGGGGTTTGTGGCGCCCTATTCGCCAATCACCGAACTGGTGCTGCATCTTCGGTAACGGCCATTGCAGTGGCTGTCTTATTTGGTACGCTAATTATTGTAGGGTTCTGTCTCCATCTACGGACGTGGAAAGGCGCAAGCGAGCGCACTCGCGCGAGCATCAGATTGTTCTTGGGAATGGTTGTCTTGGGGATTAACCCAGCCATCGTGTTTGCGTACAATTATTAACCCGGCTCTGAAAGGAGTGCGCCCATGACAATAACCGGATTTCTGATGTTGTTGTTACCGGCATTTATCAGTGGCGTCAGTGCAGTAGTGCTCTTTCAAGTAGCGGATCGTCTGCGTGAAAATCGCGCAACTAAAATCCATCATCGTCACACGCATCCGGCAGCAGCTTAGCTTACCTTTCCGCCCCGAATCCCGATTGGCCTGAACGGACGACAACCGGAACGAAGCGTAGTCGGCTGTGCCGCACAGCGAGCGGGGACTCTTGGAGCGCAGCGGAACGAGCAAGTCTGCGCCGCGTCCGAGATCACGAATCCACGAGATCCATTCATGATCAGCCGCATGAAGAGTCTCGATCCGCCGCTCCCAAATTGACCACCAGCTCCGCTTTTGTCATTCCGATCAGAGCGAAGCGGAGAGAGGAATCCCGGAGTCCGCAGAAGTTAAGAGGGCACACCACGCGTGAACCCGTAGGCTTATTCGCGACACCCGACGAGCGCAACTCGTTTCGCCTGTTGCCACAAGTCCTCGGTTTCGGAGTCCTTCAACTTTGCGAGTTCCAGTCCTCGATCCGACGCGAGCCGCTCGACTTCCCTGAATCTCCTCACGAATTTGTCACATGCCCTCCGCAGTGTTTCCTCCGCCTCGTGACCGATAAATCGCGGAGCATTAGCCAATGCCAGCAGCATATCGCCGAGTTCTTCGGCTGCCGCGTCGGGATCGTTACGCGCGAGCGCCCCTTCGACCTCGTCCATCTCTTCGCGAACTTTCGCCAGCACAGCATGGATATCCGCCCAATCTATCCCGGCCTGACGCGCCCGCTTGCCGATCTTTTCGGCACGCATCAGAGCGGGCAACGCCCGCGCAACATCATCGATCGTCGAAGTCGCACCCGACGCTTTGCGCTCCGCCTGCTTGATCTGTTCCCAGTTCGCGACGACTTCTGCCGACGACTTCGCCTGAATATCCCCGAACACGTGCGGATGCCGCCGGATCAGTTTTTCCGCTGCCGCTTCGATCAAACTCGCGAGCGTGAACTGGCCTTCTCCCTCGGCAATATTCGAGGCGAACAGCACCTGAGCGAAGATGTCGCCCAATTCACCCGCAATTTCACGCGGTTCGTTGCGCTCGATCGCGTCGGTCGCCTCGTAGGCCTCTTCAATTAGATGCTTGGTAAGAGTCGCGAGCGTTTGCTCGCGATCCCACGCGCACTTCTGACGCAACTCACGCACGACCGCGACCAATCGAGCGAACTGATGCTTTTCCTCGTTGAGGTTTTCGTTCATCCGGAACAGCGTAACACGGCCGCGACCGTCAAACTGGCAGGAGGTGCGGGAGAACTATTCTTGAGCGCCGCGCTCGACGACTTTCTCCATCAAGAAAGCCGACAAATCGCGCACGCCGTCTGCGCAAACTTCATGACCGCAGTCGTAGTCGCGAAACGATACCGTCGCGCCCAACTCCCGCAGCATCTCGACCGACTTGCGCGCCCGCGCCATCTCGAGCATCTCGTCCGCGCGGCCATGCTCGATCAGCACCGGTAATTTAGCGACCGCCTCGCGATTTTTCACTCGTTCATAGAGAAAATCCGGAAAGGCCGTCGAGATTCCCACGAGCGCCGCAAATTTGTCCGGCCATCGCATCGCGAGGTTGTACGCCATCATTCCGCCCTGGCTGAAACCGACCAGCACGATCTTGCTCTTATCCACCGGATAACGCCCGCACGCCTCATTGATAAACGCACGAAGCTCGTCAATCGCCGCATCGACCTTCTCTTCGTCAGGCTTTTTGCCCGGATTCGTCTCGTACCATCCAAAGCCGTTGACTGCCCCGATTTCCACCTCATGCCGTCCTTGCGGACAGATCACGAGGAAGCGTCCCTTTGCGATAAAAGATGCGATACCGTGGAGGTCGAGCGCATTCGATCCCCACCCATGCATCGCGAAAATCGTCGGAAATGGCCCCTCGCCCGCCGGCTCATACAACGCATGCACGAGTTTCATTCGTTCTGCCTCCTTCGGCCTCCGCATCATAGAACGGTCCGGCATATGCTCGCTAGTTTCTAGCGGGGCGTTGAGAAGCGGCGCAGCTGCGGCAATTCGCCAATGCTGGTTCTCAACGCCCTATGAAAAAGCTGGCCACTTTCCTTTAGTTCTCTCCCTTTGGGGGAGATTACAGTGGGGAAGCAGGCTGTGAAAATCCTGTTTCCACAGTCTGCAAGACCCCATTCTGGATCGCCGCCGGCTGCGCTAATCTTAGCCGCGCGCTCAGCACCTTCATCTGACGGGAAAGGCAGGCTCGACGGCCAAACTTGCGTAAGCATCGACAGCTAGCGAAAGACCCCGATTCCTTGCAATTGCTGCTCCGCTTGATCGTCAGCCTGGCCTCGATCTTCGGTTCGGCGGGAATCGCCCTTGCCGAAGCCTCTCCGCACGTTTCCACTGTGAGCGGTAAAGCCGCCGGCATTGTCGCCGGATTATCCCTCTCACTACTCGTAATTTACGCGCTCTACAGCGCCGCACGACCCCTCCTGAAAACGCGCGATTCCGGGTTGTGGCAGGCGCTTCTGGCGCTATTCGTATGGTGGCTCATCAAGGCCGTGATGGTCGCGTTCAGTCCCGGCTTTGGCGTGGACGTCGGGACCTTCGAGGCCTGGGGGTTGGATATCGCGCAGCACGGCCCACTTGCGATGTATCGTGTGGGCTCCTTTCTCGATTATCCGCCCGGTTATCTCTATGCGCTTTGGGGCGCGGGCGCTTTCGCGCATCTGATTGACGCGAGCGGCACGACCCTTCGCGTAATTATCGAAACTCCCGCACTGGCGGCTGATTTTGCCCTCGCCGCACTGATGTTCATCATTGTGCGGCGTAACGCGTCACGCGCAGTCGCGTGGCTCGCGATGCTATTTGTCGCGCTCAATCCCGCCCTGCTGTTCGATACCGTATTCTGGGGTCAAAGCGATTCAGTCCTCGCGCTGGTGATGTTCCTCAGCACGGTGATGATGCTCGATGACGACGTCGAGCTGGGCTGGGCACTGGCGGCGCTGGCGATCCTCATTAAACCCCAAGCCATCATGCTTATACCCGTGCTTGTAGTCTGGACCCTGCTGAAAGCGCGCCCGAGCCGATGGTGGCAATCGGCATTCGTGTCCATCGCGATTATTGTGATCGGCGTCGCGCCTTTTCAGCTTAGCCATCCCTGGAGCTGGCTGCCCGACCTCTATCTTTCAACGGCGGCTTACTACCATGAGACTTCGGTCAACGCCTTCAACCTGATGGCGCTGCTCGGTGGCTTGCGCCAGAACGATTCGACCCTCATCTTTGGGATCTCCTATTTCACCCTCGGAATTGCATTGCTGGTCGTGCTCTACGGCGCGATCATCGCGACACTTTGGCGCAATCCCTCACGCCGTAACTTCTGGATGATGTCCTTTCTGGCGCTTTTCGGTTTCTTTATGCTTGCCCCGCGGATGCATGAGCGATACCTCTATCCCGCTATCGTCTTTGCGATTCCTGTGGCGTTGCAGGAGCCGCCGATGTTGGCGGTCTTCGCCTTGATCACGCTCACCGGAGTTTTCAACCTCGCCTATGTCTTGCACACCTTGAACACGACCGTGTTCCTCGACGCGCACGACGGCCCGGCGATGCTCGCGGCGCTGCTCAACTGCCTGGCGTTGGCGCTTACCGCGATGTATGGTTTCGCGCGCAGCCGTCGTGCCGCGCCGGATAGCGCCTTCGATAGCTATTTGCTCTCCTCGCACTGGCTGGTGAACGCATTTTCCGGGATGGACGCCAAGCTGGCTATTAAGTCTGCGTCGCGCGAGACCTACCAGCCTTTAACTTGGCTCCGGACCGATACTGTCTTGCTGGTTTTGCTCACTGGATTCGCCGCGCTCCTGCGCTTCTGGCATCTCGGCCATCCTTCTGAGATCGTCTTTGATGAAGTCCACTTCGTTGGACAGGCACGCCATTACCTCCACAACGAGCCATTTCTCGATCCCCATCCGCCGATCGCCAAGCTCGTGATCGCCGCCGGTATCTACCTGTTCGGTGATCATCCTGGAGTTGGCGAATAGGTAATGCCCTGCTCGGCACGACCCTTGTCGCAGTTACCTATCTGCTGGGACGCCGCATGTTTCGTTCGCGGATGGCCGCGGGACTCGCCGCGGCGCTGATCGCCGCCGACGGCTTCTTCATCGTGGATTCGCGAATCGGCTGTATCGATATCGTCTATGTCACCCTTGCGGCAATCGCTTATCTCCTGCTTTTTCGCTTCATGCAGACGCCCAATCTGGCAAGCCGCCGCATCCTCCTCGTGCCGCTTGGAATAGCACTGGGCTTATGTCTCGGCGCAAAACTTTACGTCCCGGGAATTACTTTTCTGCTGGTCATTGGTTTTGTCGGTTTTACCTTATGGCGTCCGCAGTCGAGCGCCGAGCAGCAACTTGATAGCCCCGAATGCTCGCTCGTGCGCCGGATGCGAATCCGCCGTACCCTTGGCGGACTGATTATGACTGGCGCAATCGCTACTATTTTCTATATTGGCTCTTTCACCCCGCATTACGCCTTAGGATGGTGGGGCGGAATCGCCGATCTGTTTCATTACTACAAAGATGTGATGTGGTATGAAAACAGCGTCTCTACTGCGACGCATCCGTATGCTTCACCGTGGTGGAGCTGGCCGCTGATGCTCCGTCCGGTTGCCTATTGGCAAAATTTCCCGCCCAAAGGGAACATCGTTGCGACCATCTGGGGAGCAGGAAATCCCTTGACCTGGTGGGCGGTCATTCCCGCCATGAGTATCACCGCAGTACGGGCGCTCGAGCGTCCGACCGTGACGCGCAGCTTTTTAGTAATCGGGTTTCTCGCTTATTTTGTCATCTGGATACCTATTGGCCGAATCCTTTTTCTGTATCATTATCTGCCGTCAGTTTACCTGGGGTATCTCGCGCTGGGCTTGATATTGAGTGATTTATGGAGCGGCTCTGCCGAACCGTGGGAGGGCTTTGCGCTTTTGCTCACGATTTTTCCGGTGATTCTGATCGGCTTGGGGCACATGGCTACTGAATACAAGCCGCAGTTCCTTTCGCCCGGGCTTCGACCCGCGGCAGGCATACCTGTCGCAGCGCTCGTGGCGATTGGTTACTTTGTAGTGCTCAAAGACGATCGCCGCGCGATGCGTCTGGTCGCCTCGCTTTTTCTCATAACAGCGTTCATAATTTTTCTCTACTACTTGCCGATTTGGCTCGGAACTCCCATCTCGCGTACTGGCTATTACGCCCGCATGTGGTTTGAGGGTCCCGGACTGCGCAACTGGATATGATATATCGACCAGTGACGCAGTGCCCATGCAGGCGTATCGTTTGCTCCGGCCTTGCCATTCTGTTGCTGATCATCTGTCGCTCGCCGAGCTGGGCCGCCAAAAATCTACTGCATAATGGCGATTTTGCGGTGGGCTCCGGCGATTCCGTGGACGGCTGGCGAACTGACGGCCTGGATTTTCACCCCCGGCACCACTGAGTATCGCTGGATTCCACCCGCCAAAGGTCAGCCGGGCGAGGTCGAAGTGTTTAGCCTTCGCGACAATGACGCACGCTGGTTGCAACCTCTGAGTCTCGGTCCGGGTTGGTACTATATGAGTGTGGACGTCCGGACGCATGGCGTTCTGCCGTTTTTCACCGGCGCGTCGATCAGCGTGCTCGAGGACGGGATCATGTCGCAGGATTTGCGCGGCGACAATGATTGGCGGCGCGTTGGCCTGTATCTCAAAATTGGACCATATAACGCCGATGTGGACGTCGTGCTGCGGGTCGGTGGCTACATGAATCTGACGCGTGGAGAAGCCTTCTTCCGTAATGTCCAAGTGGTCAAAGTCGCGGCGCCGCCGCGCGGTGCGGAGCACGTCTTCGATCTCGTCGCGATCCGCAAGCAGGCGGCCGCCGGCCCCATCGGCCATCTCTGGACGCTTGTTGCGACCTTCCTGGGATTGCTCCTGCTCGCGGTCATCGGATGGCGGCTGATGAGTGATCCACCCTCCGAGGTAAGCTCAGCTCGGCGCATCCCCTCCAAGCGCGTAGGTTCGGGCCGTTCTTGAGTCATGGCGTCTAGCAGGATGTCGAAAAGCTCAGACTTGGGAATCTTGGTGATGTTGTTTTTCGACATCCTGCGAAAAGCTGGTTGCCTTCCTTCAGTTCTCCCCCTGCGGGGGAGATTACAGTGAGGGGAGCAGGCTGTGAAAATGCCTTTTTTTCTACAGCCGGCCAGGCGGCCTGAGGCGCTGATGAAGACGGCGAGCGTCGAGCGGCTCCTGTTCTGGATGCCTTTCTTAAGCTTTACTTACTTCTATCAAGGCGCTGATCAGAGTATCGCCGCACGCTTCGATCTGATGCGCTCGATTATCGAACGGCGCACGCTCTGGATCGATGGTTACTGCGGATACAATACCGCGGATATCATTTCACTCGGCGGCCACTACTACTCAGTCAAAGCGCCCGGCGGTTCATTCACTGGAATCTTGCAGTGGATAGTATGGACTGTGTTGCTTTCGCCTTTGAAAGAAAATCACGAGGCCTTGTACTGGGCGCTCGCGACTTGGCTTACCACCGTGTTCGCCACCAGCTTGATCGTCGCCATCTCATGCGTCGTGATGTATCGCCTGATCATTTTGCTGGGCGGCGCACAGAGTCGGGCCATCCTGTGCGCCTTGCTCATGCCCTTTGCCACGATCCTGTTTCCTTACGCGACTGAGATGACTGGTGAGCCCATCGCCGGCGCGTGCGCGCTAATCGCTTTTTATATGCTCGCCAGCCAACAGCATAGCGACGACCCGGGGCGCATGATGCTCGCTGGGATGCTGGCCGGATGGGCCGTGCTATGCGATTTTCCGGCGCTTCTCATCTCCGCCGCGCCGGCGGTTTATGCTTTATGGCAGCTTGGCTTCTCGCGTCATTTTGCGGTCTTTATCGGCGGCGCAGCTGCTATTGCGTTGATCCTCTTGGCCTATAATAGGGGGGCTTTCGGTAATCCATTCTTCCTCAGTTATGAAGCTTACAAGCTCGCCGGCAATACTCAGTTTCCCGAGCAGGCGGTCGGTTTCGTCGGGCTGAAATATCCCAGACCTGAGGTTCTGTATCGGATTTTGCTCGATCCGCAGCGCGGGCTTTTCTATTGCAATCCCGTGCTGCTACTGAGTATTCCCGGGTTTGTTTTCATGGCGATGCGTCCAAAGCTGCGCGTCGCGGCGGCGCTCGCGGCATTCGCGACGCTCAGCATGATTCTATTCAATGCGTCCTTCGGTGAATCGATCGTTTCATGGGGCGGCGGCACTGCCACCGGGCCTAGACAGATTGTTGCGGCGATCCCATTCATGGTTATCCCGCTGGCGTTTTTGCCCCCGCGCTGGAATTGGCCGATTGCCTTACTCGCGAGCGTCTCGGTGGCCGCGATGGTCATGGCGACGGCGGTCGAGCCGCATTTCCCCTATGAGTACGCGAATCCGCTGCGCGACTTTGCTCTGCAAGGTTATCTGCGCGGCGACTTCGCCTACGATTGCGACGCATTTTTCGGCGGCGCGGCGGTCGTCGATGAGTCCACCGCCTTCAACTTGGGTAAGCTCGCCGGTCTGCCGGGTCCCTTCCAATTGTGGCCGCTCGCCGCCTTATGGCTCTGGAGCTCCTGGTCTCTGTTGCGCTACGCTAGTGGAGCGCGGTTGCCGCGCGGAGCGAGCAGGCGAGTCCGCGAGCTGCGTAACGAATACGACCGCAACGCAAATCGCCGCTGGATCGAGGCCGCCATGATCGGCGCGCTGCTCCTGCTCTGCGTGCTGCCTTTCGCCAACCGGATCGCTGCCCGACTGCGGTCCCAGCCGCGCCACGGTCTGCTCGGCCGTTATTATCGCGAACTGCGCCTCACCCGCTTTCCGCCTCATCTCGAGCGCGTCGATCGCGAACTGAATTTCGATAATGCCGGCGAGCTTGGTGGCTTGCCCGCTCCGTCACGCGTGACCTGGACCGGCACGCTGCAAGCGCCATTAACCGGTGAGTATCGCTTTGTAATTGAAGCGGATGACTTAGGCTGGCTCACGATTGACGGCCTGCCGGTGATTCCCGATCCGGGCGACGTCACGCAGACTCATAGCGAAAATCTCGTGTACTTGACCAAAGGCTCTCATCGCATCGAGGCCGGTGAGCGCAATCTCGCGGGCGACGCGATGATGCGGCTCCTCTGGCAACCCCCCGGCGCCCAACTCGAAATCATCCCACCCTCCGCCCTGACCCCAAATTGAAACTTTCTTAGCGAAGGTGAAACCTTTCGCGACTATCCGACTTTCGACAGGAAGGATGTGTCCAAGATCGGGGGCGACATGACAGGCCGGAATCTTCAGCGGCGAAGGGCTGCGAAATCGCTACTAAGGCAAGCCAACATACGGCTGCTTGCGATTGCATTCGTCATCATAGCAATTGTTTCGTGGCAATTGTGAAAAATGGGAATGCTGCGAGCGGCTGGATTGGAATCGAGCGGATTGCCAAGAAAATCAGCCAATTCAACGCAGAATTTTGTAGTGTGAAGCCGCGTTTTCGGAAAGACATCGTGGTACTTAACCCATCCCCAGAAATAAAGATGGATTCTCGGCGCTGTACTTTCGCAATGACATCAGCGGGAATAGTGAATGGTCCTAGACGGGCAGTTCCTCGTGGCGGAATTACGGCTGGCGTAGAAATGTAGGGCACACCATTATCCCACATGTCAGGGTAGCTGAAAGAGTCGGGCAAAGGAGAAGTCTGCCATTGCCGACTCACATGCATCAGCAAATTTCGAGTCGGAGGCGTTCCGCTGTTCTCCCAGTTCACCGTGAATTCCAGCAAAGCGATCTGTCTTTGGGGAGTAACTATGCTTGCGCCATCGATGGGGCCGGGAAAGACAAATGCGCGTTGTACGTCTATCAGAGCATTTCCAGTAAGTTGATTAGCTTGCATGGCGCGCCTCGCAGCTTTATGGGCAGCATCATATTGGAAAATCGATACAATTCCAAAACGAGCGTGAATACAGCGACGACTCCAGCAAAGAAGAGTTCGGCCAATCTCCATTTATCAGTCATAATTAAATGACCTATTTTTTAGCTATCAGTGGACTTAGGAACTGTATTATTCACCATCGGCTTCAATAGTTTTATTGAAAGGCAAATGCTTAAAGGGATTATTGTGATCGTCGCGGCTGTCGCAACGGTGTGTTGGGCAACCGTATTGTTGTGTTTCTATCTGTAGGTTTCACTTTGAGTAAAGCCTTCAATTTTCGTTGCAAGCGAATGCGCCGTATATTCGTCCTTCTCGTTAGCCATGCATTGGCTTCGCAAATATAAAGTGTAATTAATTGATCCGGCCTGTCCGCCGCTGGCCTCCTCAATCCGCTGAGTACAACGCCAGTGTTTCGTACTGAGCATCCTGCTCCGGCGTCCCCTAATATCAGGATTCTCGCGATAGCTATCGCGGAACTGGGATTCGGCAAGCTGTGGTGGCAGATATTTCGAGTTGACGTTATACCCTGTCCTTATCATCACAACACACTTGCGCAGTGCGGAAGCTCTGGCGGTCTTCAATTTCGCCGCGCACACCCTTTCTCCGCTTTACGATTAGTCAAGGATGAAACCTTGCATGGGTGAAGAATTACATGTTTCACGTGAAACATCGATCGCGCACGCTCAAAGCAGTCCTCAGGCAAGATGCTTCGCTCCAGACTCGTTCAAAATGACAAAGCGTCACGTTTTGGCCCCTGAATCATCCCCTAAGCGGGATGTTTCACGTGAAACCTCTCGCTATACAGGCCCGAAACCCTCGTCAGACCCTCCCGATACACTCTCATTACCCCTGGATAAGGGTTTTGACCGTTTCACGTGAACATTTATCCGCCTGCGCTGGCGCAAATCGCCCGATTGCGCCTATGCTCCGAGGAGCGCGGCACGCCCGAAGCGGCTGAACGGAGGTACCCGATGAACCAGCATCACACCGAACGCGAGCAACGGTTTCTCGATCTCGCCGGCAAGCTCGCCGACGAATTCGCCCCGCGTTCCGCCCAATACGATATCGATGAAGCCTTCCCCTTCGACAATTATGCCCGCCTGAAAGAGACCGGCTATACCACCCTGATTATCCCGACCGAACTCGGCGGGCTCGGCGCGTCGATGCTCGAACGGATCAAGGCGCAGGAGCGGCTGGCCCAAGGATGCGGTCCGACCGCGCTCGCGATCAATATGCATTTCAACGTGATCGGTCTGATGATCGATCTCTGGCGCAAGTTCAAGCAGCCCAACGTCGAAGAAAAACTGCGGCGCATCGCGAAGGAGCGCCTGGTCTGCGGCGGCTCAGGCTCGGAGCCGGACAATTCAGTGCTGGTGCTCCGACCCCGCACAACTGCCCGCAAAGTCGAAGGCGGATGGCTCGTCAATGGCCATAAGATCTTCAGCACTCAAAGTATCGCACTGGATTACTACTTTGCCGAGGCGACCTGGGAAGACGCGCCCGACGGCCCGACTATCATCACTTTCTTTATTCCGCCGCGTGAAACTCCCGGGCTCGCTTTCAAGGACGACTGGCACACGATGGGAATGCGGGCGTCGGCCTCGCGCAGCTCGGAACTAAAAGACGCCTTCGTCAAGGAATCCGACGTCGTCCTGCGCCGGTTTGTCTCGAACAGCGGACGCATCACGCGCATCTTCGCGAAAGCGCCGTTTACGATCGGCGCGCCATATGTCGGAATCGCGGTCGCCGCGCGCAACTTCACGGTTGATTTCATGCGCGACCGGCCCCGCTATCCGCTGCCTCATCCGATGAGCCATCTGCCGTCGGTCTATAACAAAGTCGGCGAGATGGACATGCTGATCGAAACGGCGCGCGCGATGATGTGGAAGGCCGCCGCGGACCTCGAAACCGACGACGGCGCGACCTGGTCGCGCAAGGCGGTCGCCGCCCGGCTGGTCGCGATCGAGAATTCGGTGCGCGTCGTTGATCTGGCACAGCGCGCGGTCGGCGGCGCTTCGTATTTCCGCAAGCTCCCGCTCGAACGCTACGTGCGCGATGTGCGCGCTGGGCTTTTCCATCCATTCGATAGCGACGAATCGTTGGAATTCCTCGGCAAGAGCGCGTTCGGGATTCCGATGAGCGATCTCAGCGCTTTCGACGGAATCGAGCGCCCCGACAAAGACTGAATGCACGCAGCGGAGTTCGGCTGCGCGGAAGGAGCAGGGTATGCGCGAGAAATCCCGCTCGGCAAAAATTCGCGAGCGTCTGAACCATCCGATTATCGATTCTGACGGCCATGTTGCGGAGTTCGAGCCGGCTTTCTTCGATTACCTGAAAAACGTCGCGGGCGCAGCGATGGTCGAGCGATTCAAGTCATTGCCCGATAGTCCGATGCACTTTCGATGGTATCGACTAGCGCCCGAGGAACGCCGTCGCCAACGCGTGCCGCGACCACATTGGTGGGTCCATCCGACGCGCAACACGCTCGACCGCGCCACCAGCTCGCTGCCGAAATTGCTGTACGAACGGCTCGACGAGATGGGCCTCGACTACACGATCATTTATCCGAGTCTCGGCTTGTTTATGATCCATCTGCCGGACGCGGAGATGCGGCAGGCGTGCTGCCGCGCCTGGAATCAGCTTCACGCCGAATTGTTTCACGAGTACCGCGATCGCATCACACCGGTCGCGATGATTCCGATGCATACGCCGGACGAAGCGATTGCCGAGCTTGATTACGCAATCAACACATTGCGGCTGAAAGCGATCGTGATGGCCGGATGGGTGCGGCGGCCGCTCGAAGCCGCTGCCCAACTACCACCCGAAGCGGCGCGTTATGCCTTCTGGCTCGATACGCTCTGCCTCGATTCCGCCTACGATTACGATCCGGTCTGGCGTAAATGCATCGAGCTTAAGGTTGCGCCGGCATTCCATTCGCCGAGCGCTGGATTGGGTTTTCGCAACTCGGTCTCGAACTTTATGCACAACCATATCGGGCACTTCGCGGCGTCGGCGGAGGCGATTTGCAAAGCGATCTTCTTCGGCGGGGTGACGCGAAGATTTCCGGAACTGCGCTTTTCGTTCCTCGAAGGAGGCGTGGGATGGGCCTGCGGACTTTACGCGGATTTGCTTGGCCATTGGGAGAAGCACAATCGGGAGTTCGTCGCGAACTTTGATCCACGCAACCTCGATCGTGAACTGCTGGGTAAGCTGTTTTGCGAATACGGCAGCGACTACCGCAGCGAGATCGCCGCACGGCTCGGTCAGGACCAATCGCAGCTACTGTGGGGTTCGCGCGAGGAAGACCCGGCGGACCGATTACAGATCGACGAATGGACGCGCGCCGGAATCGAGACGAAAGAGGACATCCGCGAGCGCTTCGTGCCGAAGTTCTTCTTCGGCTGCGAAGGCGACGATCGGCTCGCGGCGCTCGCGTTCAATCCGAAAATCAACCCGCTCGGCGCGCGTCTCAACGCGATCTACAGCTCGGACTTGGGGCACTTCGATTTGCCCGACATGCGTGACGCCGCATACGAAGCGTGGGAACTAGTCGAGCATGGATTAATCAACGAGGACGACTTCCGCGATTTCGTCTTCATCAATCCAGTCCGTGTCAAGACCGACATGAACCCGGAGTTCTTCAAGGGCACGCGCGTCGAAGCTGCAGTCGCACAATTAG
Source organism: uncultured Pseudomonadota bacterium (assembly GCA_963795945.1). Lineage (GTDB taxonomy): Bacteria > Desulfobacterota > Binatia > Binatales > Binataceae > JAJPHI01. The sequence continues at coordinate 403,419 of CAWCJN010000004.1, read as the reverse complement.
TGACCAATCAATAAAGATGGAAAGTAGAAAAATATGTGACTTATTCCTCATGTCTGATTCTTTAGACTTCACGCGTGTGTCTGCGTTCACGGTACAGCCCAAGTCTATAAGAAAAATATAGCCTGCATCCTTGGATCCGCTTCTGTCAAGGACCCGTGAACAGCAGATGCGAAGCCCCCAAATGGCACCTCCTTGTCTATAGAAATCCACTTGACATAAACCATTCGAAAACATAGCGCCTTATAGTCGCCCACATCCTCGATTGCTCCAATCGTCTTGATATCTACCTCTGTCGCACTATGTCGTTCCAGCATACGTTTAATGCCCAATAACCTCCGCTTTACCGCTGTGCGGCTGCAAGGCTCTGCTGGCTCCATGATGAGCAAATTGACGCTGTTTCAAGTAGAGCGCGGGCCGACCCGCGCTCGCATGTAGTGGTTAGCGCGAGAGGCTCGAAGCCCATCCGTGCGGTCCTTAAAAAATCGCGCTGCCGCTGCCTCATCAGGACCGAAATCCGAAACCTCCGTGAAGCCGATTTTTCGTACTTGTTCAGCCAGTGTGGCGGGTTCGAAAAAGCTCCGTTGTGTTTCACCGCGAGCTTGCGAAGCTGCTATCGCCACGGCGAGGAGCTTTTGTGTCTCCTCATCAACTAGCTCTTTTGGAACGACGTATTCGAAGATGATCTCCGTTCCGGGCGCGAGTGCAGCTACCGCCCGCAACGTGCCGAAATCGCGTCGGTAGAGAGGTACATGGTAACATCGAGCCATGAGAAAAGGCCGGGCGCGTCCGTGCGGTAGCCGCTCATCCGCAAGTTGTCAATTAGCGACTCCCTTTCGAAATCGACCGGTACAAGCCTCATGTTAGCCGGCAAGTCTACACCTGCCGCGCGAAGACGAACCCGCTTCCACGCTTGGGTGGCAGGATGATCTACTTCGAAGACATGCAGAACCTTGCAAGTTCCGGTCGGCGGTAGGCGAAAGAGTCCAGCCCGGCACCAAGGATCACGTATTGGGAAACACCCCGTCTAACCGCCTGGTCAACTTCGTCCTCGACGTACGGCTGCGGGTGACAATCGCAGCCGTAACGTATCGCCGAAGAGTCAGAGCGAACTCAGGACTCGTAGCCCGCGCGACTTCCGCCTGTATTTGATCCATTTGCACCTTGAGAGCGGCCTCGCCCTCGCATCCGGAAAGCTGCAGTGCAAGCGTATCGTCAAAGATCCTGGGCGGCTGGTCCCACAAGAGATGAGCCGCGCGAAACATCGCGGAAATCACGGCCGTGGCGCTGGGTTTACCTTCTTCCACGTGTAGGTAATGATTTCCTTTCGTTCAGCCCCAGGGATTATCGCCAAGACAGGCCAGCTGGACTCCCCAGTCATCAATGATCTTACGGTCGACGAATCGATAAATTGCGACGGCGCCCATCGCGAATCGTTCGCCCTTCTTAATAGCTATTCGGTCTCCTCGCTGCATTAAACTTTATCTTGAGCACCTTGCGCATCGGCAAACCAGAAACCGTGCTTAACGAATGCGTCAACCATGTCTTGGCTATCAACAATGGCACCAACTACCCAATACTACGGCATTTGCCCAAATCTCCTCCGGCGCTCTAACTTTAAAGAAAGGGCGCGTCTCGAAAGGCTGCGCCCCTTTTCGGAATTGATTCGCGGTGGTTAGACGCTCCGCGCCAACGGGCCGCGAAGGAGCTTGCCGGGTAGTGCGCCGGTATGCTCGTTATTGCGCAGCAGCACCTGACCATTCACGACGGTCGCCATAATGCCCTCGGCTTTCTGCTTGAGGCGGCGTGCACCGGCCGGTAGATCATAGGTCAGTTCGGGAATTCGTGGCGCAACGCGATCGGGATCAAAGACCACCACGTCTGCGTTGAAGCCCTCGCGCAGCAAGCCACGTCCGGTCAAGCCCCAATGATACGCGGGCACGAAGCTCAACGAGCGGACCGCTTCTTCGAGCGTCAACGCCTGCTTCTCGCGTACCCAGTAGCTCAGCACGTGGGTCTGCAACGATGAATCCATGATCTGCGAGACGTGTGCGCCGGAATCCGAGAAGGTCACGACCGAACGCGGATGCTTCATCATCTCGAGCACGTGGTCCTGATTCTCGTTGATCAATGTCTGCAGGAAAAACTGCTTAAGGTGCTTTTCGAGCGCGAGGTCGATTACGACATCGACCGGGTCCTTCCCTGACGCATCGGCGATCTCGGCGATCGAGCGGTAGGGCGGGGTCGCGCGATCGAGCGGGAAGAGCCACTTGTAATTAGCATTGCGGGCTTCCGGTCCGACCGGACGTCCTTCAATGCGCTCATGCGCGGCGGCGACCAGCGCCTTACGCTTTTGGGGATCGCGCAGAGCGGCTTCCTGCTCGGCAAGCGGCCGCTTACGCAGCTCGCGCCATAGCGGGAGTTTGTCGAATGGCATATTAGTCTCGAAAGAGAGCAATACATTGAGTGAGCGGCTGTGCACCTGGATGAACATCCGGCCACCCTCCGCCGCGGTCTCGTCGGCAAGGCGGAAGTAGTTGCGCCAGTAGCCGGGCGCGCGCCGCGTGCTGAACATCCCGAAGGTCACCGGCACGGAGGTATCGACGGCGAGTGATTTGAGCCGGTCAAGATAGTCAGTGAGGCGGTCACCTTCAATGCCGGTGTCCTCGCCGGCGATTTCAAAGATGCCGGCGTTCATCTCGCCCATCACGCCGACCAGCTCACGTACTTCGTTCCAGTTCGCGAGGCGGCTGGCGACCGGATGGCCATCAGGAGTCTGATGGTTGCGCGTGCGGGAGGTAGTGAAGCCGATCGCGCCTGCGCCGATTGCACGACGCATCTCGGTTTTCATCAGCGCTAGATCTTCGGAGGTGGCTTCTTCTTCAAAGGCCCGCTGACCCATCACATAAGTGCGCAGGGCGGAATGGCCCATGTAGGCGGCGTAATTGATGCCTTTGGGCTGACGTTCGACCGCGTCGAGATATTCAGGGAAGGTGGTCCATGACCACTTGATACCGGCCTCCATGGCTTCGGGTGCGATGTCTTCGGCGCGCTCCAGATTGCGCATCACGAGCAGCTTGTCTTTCTCACCGCAGGGCGCGAGCGAGAAGCCGCAATTGCCCATTACGACCGAGGTGATGCCGTGCCAGCAGGAGCAGGTCCCGATTGGGTCCCAAAAAACCTGCGCGTCCATATGGGTATGCGCGTCAATGAAGCCCGGCGCGACAATATGGCCGTCGGCGTCAATTACTTCTTTAGCCGATTCGCGGATTTTGCCGATTGAAGCGATCTTGCCGCTGGCGATACCGACATCGGCACGAAAGCGAGGTAGGCCGGAACCATCGATTACGGTACCGTCGCGGATAATCAGATCGTATTGCATCGCGCATCCTCCCGGATGTGGCAGCCGTGCTTGACGGTCTGCTCGTGGAGTTAAAAGTGATTCTAGCTTTCTATCTAACTTAATTAGTCCAGAAGAACGCGGAATGCAAAGTTATGTCGATGTGGAAATTACACTGGCGGAAGGGCCTAAAATCCCGTCCGCCAGCCATGAGAGCGAACCAATAAGCGTCAGCTTACGGGTTCGAATAAGTGGTCGTCGAATGGCGGACGACCGCACCGTTGTCAGAGGTTGTCGTGGTGGTCGAAGTCTGAGCATCGGGCTGGGTAATTACAACCGGTGGAGTGGTTTCCTTGACGGTCCTGCTATAGCATCCTGCCCCCGCCAAAAGCGCGAGACTGGCACTAGTGATTAGAACTTTTCTAAAAAAATTCATAGTTGTTTTATTCCTCGATATTACTGTTGGCAGACATTTGTTACCTGTTCCGCGCGCGCATGATTGACTCGATTTTGAAATGATCGGCTCGTTAGGGTCTATCTTTGCATCACGTCATGGGGAATGACTAAGCGATGAGTGTGCCAGTCAAGTGCCACGTTAAAAGCATGCGATTTAACTTAAATGACGCCAATTGCGAGCGGCAAATAGCGTAAAACCTACGCAGTCCGCACCCTAAATAATTTTCAAGAGCGGTCTTCGAATATTGCTCGCGAATTTCGACGCGATTGCGTACCGCCTGATATAATCAATCGATGCTTTCACTGGCGCGCGGACGAGAAGGAGTTTTTAAGCTGGTTTCGGGGTATCATCCCGAAGGCGATCAGCCGGCGGCAATCACCGCATTGTCCAAAAATCTTAGCGAAGGCGTGCCACATCAGGTGCTGCTCGGGGTAACCGGCTCGGGCAAGACTTTCACGATGGCCAATGTGATCGCGCAGGTGAATCGGCCGACGTTGGTGATGGCGCCGAATAAGACCCTCGCAGCGCAGCTCTATAACGAGTTCAAAAGCCTCTTTCCCGAGAACGCAGTCCGCTATTTCGTTTCGTACTACGATTATTATCAGCCTGAGGCTTACGTTCCTTCGACGGATACCTTTATCGAGAAAGATTCCAGCATCAACGATGAAATAGACAAGTTGCGCCATTCCGCGACCAAAGCGCTGCTCGAACGTAACGACGTCCTAATTGTCGCGTCGGTATCATGCATTTACGGGCTAGGCGAGCCGGAAGTCTATTTCGAAATGCTGGTGTTTGTCGAAGAAGGACAGACAATCGATCGCGACCGGATATTACGCAAGCTGGTCGAGATCCAGTATCAGCGTAATGACTATGATTTCCATCGGGGGACGTTTCGGGTGCGCGGGGATACGGTCGAGGTGTTTCCGGCGTATGAAGAATCGCGCGCTGTGCGGATCGAATTTTTCGGCGATCAGATTGAAGGGTTGTATGAAATCGATCCGCTGCGGGGAAAAGTAATTCGAAAATTGCAAGCGGTCGCGATCTATCCGGCATCACATTACGTGACGACGTCTGATCGGATGGAAGTCGCGGTTCGTAATATTAAGGAGGAGTTGCGCGAACGGCTCAACTATTTCCGGCACGAGAATCGCCTGCTCGAAGCGCAGCGGCTCGAGCAGCGCACATTGTACGATCTGGAGCTGCTGGCCGAGATGGGCTTTTGTCCGGGGATTGAGAACTACTCGCGCCATTTGACGGGACGCGCGCCGGGCCAGCCGCCGCCGACGCTGCTGGAATATTTCCCGAAAGATTATCTCTGTTTCGTCGATGAAAGCCACGTCACGGTGCCGCAGATTGGCGGGATGTATCGTGGTGACAGGTCGCGCAAGAGCACGCTGGTCGAGTATGGCTTTCGGCTGCCGTCGGCGCTGGATAATCGTCCGCTGAATTTCGAGGAGTGGGAAAGTTTTGCGCGGCAAGTGGTCTATGTATCGGCAACGCCGGGCGAGTATGAGTTGCGCAAGTCGGGCGGTCTGGTCGTCGAACAACTGATTCGTCCGACCGGGCTGATCGATCCGGAAATCGAGGTGCGGCGGGCCGGCACGCAGGTTGACGATCTGCTCGAAGAGATTCGCAAGCGAGTTGAAGCTAATGAGCGGGTGCTCGCAACCTGCCTGACCAAGAAAATGGCCGAGGATCTAACTGACTATTATCACGACCTCGGCGTGCGCGTGCGGTATCTCCATTCTGATATTGAGACGATTGAGCGGGTTGAGATAATTCGTAGTTTGCGCAAGGGCGAGTTCGACGTGCTGGTCGGTATCAACTTGTTGCGCGAGGGTCTCGATTTGCCCGAAGTGTCGCTGGTCGCGATCCTCGATGCGGACAAAGAAGGTTATCTACGGTCGGCGCGCTCGCTTATCCAGACGATCGGGCGGGCAGCGCGTAATCTCAACGGCAAGGTAATCATGTACGCCGACACGATTACCAAGTCGATGCGGATGGCGATTGACGAGACTTATCGGCGTCGCGCAAAGCAGCTCGCCTACAACGAAGCTAATGGAATCACGCCGAAGTCGATCATCAAGGCGATCGATGCGTCGCTGGTCGAGATGTACTCGCCGGAGTGGGCGGTGGTTCCGGAGATCGAGACGGCTCAAAAGGCTGAAGATGAATTTGCGCCGCCGCACGAATTACCGGATCGAATCAGCGAGTTGCGGCGCGAGATGATGGATGCGGCCGACAAGCTTGATTACGAGCGAGCGGCGGAATTGCGCGATCGGATCAAACGGCTCGAACGGCAGATCTTCGGAACCGCTCCGCAGCCGATCCCGCCTGCTCGTCCGCCAGGTAGCGCCAATGTGAAAGGACAGTCCAAGCCGAACCGCTCTCCGGAACCGAAGGCTGGACCCCGAGCCAAAGCTGCGCCGAAGCAAGGCCGGCTGAAGCTCATTCCTGATCGGCGCGAGTAAAATCCTCGAACTTCCGATGCTGCTCAATAATACGTGAGCAGCAAACGTCACTTCAGCCCGGCGAAATCGCGCCGCGATTTTTCTTCGTTCTAAATGGTTAATTAATCGCTTATTTAGTCGTAATGCGCCCGTAACTTCTGACTGATTCTGTCGCTGGCGCATGAGGGGGTCAGCCACGCCAGTCGTGTTGCGGACCACGCCTGTATCGGAGGCGAGGCTCGCTCATGCGTTCCAGCCGCCGAAATTGATCGTGTTGAAAGTCCTATACCAAGCAGATTCGCCGTCTCCTCAGACGAGTCGGAGCGGTTTGCGAAGTCATCAATCAACCAGAGAAGGGAGCTAAACGGATGGTCTTAAACTTAGGGCGGCAGCGGAGATGGCGGGCGTATGCATTCGCTGGGCTCACCATGGCGCTAGGCGGCTGCTCCGCGATGAGTCCGTCGTCGAGTGGGACAGCAAGCCAAAGAAATGCGGACGCGGGAAGCGGGCCGTCGCCAATAGTGCAGAACTGCGCGATCGTCGGTATCAGCTCGCCCTCGAAGTTCGCGTGCGACGGCAAGGTCTATACGAGCTTTCAATTGCTGAAGTTGCGACAGGACTGGAATCAGGCTCACGGCGGCTGAAGACGTTAGTTACTGCACACCGACCTGAAATCAGGAAGAGCTAATGAGAAAAGGAAAGAAACGATTCAAAGCTGGATTGATATTGGCGATTGCCTGGGCGATGGCTTGCGGCAATGCCGTCAACCTGTTTGCTCAAGATGCGTCGGAACCGGCGTTGCGATTGTATATCGATCCGGCGACCAAGGTTGTTTACTCCGAGCCTGGACGCGGGCGGCGTTTATTGACCACAATTCCGATGTCCACGGTCAATAGTAATGCGGTGTTGCGTCAGACGCAGGATCAGTTGCACAAAAATCAGGAGCAAATTCAGAATCTCGAGCAGAAGAATCAGCAACTCGAAGCCAGCAATCTCGATTTGACCAAACAGGTCGCCGAGATTAAACCGGCGTGGCGCAGCTATATAGATAATTTTCAGGATAAGTTCCGGGTCGGGACACTGGTATATGGCGATTATCGGTTCTATACCCATACGAGCTTCCAGCCGCAGGAGCTGACACAGCTCACGAATCCCGGTCCATGGAATAATAATTACAGTTCTTTCGATATCACTCGCGCATATCTAAATTTCTTTTTCTTCCCAACTAAGGAATGGGCGCTTCGCCTGACGCCGAATATCTACAAGACAATCGGATCGTCGAATGACAAAGTCGGGCAGAATGCCGGATTCGGCAGCAATCTCGATGGTAATCTGGGTATCCGTTTGAAGTACGCGACTCTACAATATAGCGGTTTATGGGACAAGCTGCTTGACGTTTCGGCACTGAAAGGCGGTACGGTCTCAATGGGCGAGATCGCGAATCCGCTGGTCGCCTGGGAAGAGGACCTCTATGGCTTCCGCTATGTCAACTTGACGCCGTGGAACTATCTAAGCCTTTCTTCGACCCAGTTGGGCGTTTCACTCGAAGGACCCATAAAGATTTTCGGCGGCGAAAAAGTGTATGCGGACTATGGCCTCGGCGTCTATGACAATTCGAGTTTCCACACTTTCGAGCAGACCGACACTAAACAGGTGATGGGACGATTGTCGGTCTATCCATTCGGCAATGTGTGGCGTTTTCAGGGGCTCGGAATCACTGGATTCTATAACTATGGCTATGGGAACACACTGCCTGATACGGCGAGTGTCCCGACGGTGCTGAAGGGTCCCAACGCGCATATCACGCGAATCGCGGCGCTGCTCCATTACAGTGCTGAACAATGGGGCCTCGCCAGCGAGTTTGATTACGGCAATAACGCTTTTAGTGCGGCCAACCTGTTCTCCGGCAGCGGCCCGGGCGACGAATTCGGATTTCCAACGGGCACCGCATCTAAGACGCCCATCGCTGGAAACACCACGTGTAGCGCCACTACTCCGTGTTACAATCCGACGAGCGGATTTGGCGCACAGACTGGCGCTTGGAACGCCTTGCTGAACAACGGTCAAACGCGACAGGTCGGCTATGATCTTTTCGGTCATTATCATATTCCGGGCACTAATCTGACGGCATTCGGAATGTTCCAATGGTTCCTGCCGAACGACAAAGTGCGGACCGATCCGCTGGATTTCCAGCGGTTTATCGTTGGGATGAGTTATCAGTATAACGAGTTCCTGCGCTTCGCGATCGATAGCCAGAATTTCATGTTCTATCACAACCAAATGTCCTTACCGGTGAGCTACCTGGAAACCTTCAACTATGTTCCGGGGAGCAAGCTCAATGGACAGTTGCTGCCGAAGACAGGTTCGATTCCGAATTTGGTGCCGTTCGATACCCACTCGATCTTCCTGAACATGGAGTTCAATTACTAACGAGATCAACATCGCGCGACAGGGTGGGCGATGGTCCACCCTGTCGCCATTTACGGGTATAAATTGAATCAGTGAATGGAGCAGGGCCTACTAATTTCGATTTTAATGTGAATTGACGCGCCCTTGAGTTTTGGGATAGCAGAGGTTAGGCTTTCAATCGCAGGATGTTGGTACGCTTTCAGACATTTACGTATCAATGCGTGGCTGTGACGCGCATAATCGCCTGCTTGATCGCCGCATTGACCCTGCTCACGTTTCCGGCGCAGCATATTCCTCAGATTGCTAATCACTTCCGCACGCCGGAAGTCAGGAACTCAATCGAACGCCATACGTTCCTGAATGAGACTCGCAGCGATTGCTCTTGTCAAATTGCAATCGAGCAGGATCGGTTCAGTCCGCTAATCCTGATAGACTCTGACCGCCACGCGACAATAGAGACGCAAGGACCAATACTGGCGCCCCGAATTTCACGTTGCTCTTGCGTCTGAAGCTCGGACCGCGCAGTAGCAGCGGTCAAGACCCATTTATCTGATTCACATTTCATAGTCGCTCGATACTGCTCACTATGATGAGCGAGAGACGAGGGAGTCTCGTGTTTAGAGCGGCTCTAAGCATGTCGCGTTGAATGTATTCACGCGAGTAGCGTGAATACAGCACTCGAGGGGTGCGTCAAGAAATCTAAAGACAGGGAAGCTATCCAAGGCTTTGTGGACGAGTTCAGATGTCTCGGTATGAGCTGATCGCATGGAACAACTAATAAAACTTGTGATGGTTATGGCTACTCTTATTTGGACGGTGATTCCGGCGTTTGCTGCCGATTCCTCGGCGGAGGTGGTAGTTCAAAGCCCATCGGGGAAAGATCAACTTATGCAACGGCTGGAAAGCGCCAAACAAGGTGATTGGGCAGCCGCCAATGATCCCACTGTCTCGCCGATCAGGCAGGGGACTTTTCTCAATCAGATGAACAAGGTTAACCGAGCGATTGACGAACTTAACCACGGATTTACACCGTCGCAGAGCGAGATCAACGATGCGCTCTGGGCGCCGCCCACGCATATTTCGCCCGCTGAACGAGCTCAGCTAATCGAGCAATTGAAACAGGCGCGTCAGCAGGACGATCGCAATGAGCAACAGATGTTGAATGACCTAGCGTGGAGCCGTTCGGATGCGCCGGCTGATACGGCCAAGTTCGATCAGCGAAAGCAGCAGGTCGATCAGGTTATCAAGAATCTGGAGATTGGCGCGCCCATACGTTGGTCAGCGATTAAAGAGGCGCTGGTCGTACCCGCATCTCCGTATTGAGACTTGCAACAGGACAGGATTGCCTGAGCCGATACTCGGTATTGAAGGGAAATTATGGCCGGATTTTCACTACGGAATCCTCACACGATTATTGTTGGCGCGCTGATTATCGCCATCCTCGGCGGTACCGCGTTTGTACGGATGCCTGTGGATGTTTTCCCCAGTTTGCACATTCCCGTGGTCGTTGTAGCGACATTTTACCCTGGGATGCCACCACTGGATATGGAAGCTGACATCACGACCCGCTTCGAGCGTTTTTTTACGCTCGGCAGTGATATCGAGCATATCGAGTCGCGATCGCTGCCCGGCGTCAGCATCATTAAGGTATTTTTTCATCCGGGGGTGAACCTTGATGCCGCCGCGGCGCAGCTCGGCGATCTCGCGATGGCCGACTTGCGCCATCTCCCTCCTGGGACGTTGCCGCCGCTGGTGCTGAAATCCGGGGCGTCGTCGCTGCCGGTAACGCTAGTGACAGTCTCCGGCCAAGGATTTACTCAGACCCAATTGCACGATCAGGCGCAGTACAATGTGCGCAACTGGCTGGCAACAGTGGCGGGGACCTCGGTCCCGCCACCATTTGGCGGCAAGTACCGGCAAATCATGGTCTATGTAAATCAGCCCGCGCTCCAATCACGCGGGCTGACGCTGATGGACGTGGTGAAATCTCTGAATCGCTCCAACCTGATTATCCCGGCAGGAGACGCCAAGATCGGATCTACTGATTATTTCGTTTACACCAACAGCATGATCGATAACCCGGAGAACATTAACGACGTGCCGGTAAAAGTCGCGGGTGAGGGACAGCGGCCGGTGTTTGTCGGGGATATCGGCCAAGCGGAAGATGCCGCTCAGATTCAGCAGAATATTGTGCGAATCAACGGCCAGCGCTCGGTGTATGTTCCGGTGCTCAAGCAGAGCGGCTCAAACACGATCGCGATTGTGGACGGGATCCAGGAGCTCTTGCCGAAAATCACCGGCATTCCGAAGGCGCTTAAGCTAAAAGCGATCTTTAGCCAGGCCACCTACGTGCGTAATGCAGTCGAAGCGCTTGAACACGAAGCGGTGCTGGGCTCGGTACTGGCCTCGTTCATGATCCTGATTTTTCTCGGCAGCTTTAGATCGACCCTCGCGATTTTTCTTTCAATTCCGCTCTCGATCCTCGCCGCCGCATTCGGTCTGCTGCTCACCGGCGGTACGGTCAATATCATGACTCTAGGGGGCTTCGCGCTGGCGATTGGTCGTCTGGTGGACGACTCAACCGTCGTGCTGGAGAACATCAATCGTCATCTGGCTGAAGGCGAAGAGCCTCGGATAGCGGCCCAACGAGGCGCCGATGAGGTCGCGCTGCCGGTGCTGGCTTCTACGATCACGACCATTATCGTGTTCTTCCCCGTGATGTTTCTGTTCGGCGTCGCTAGGTATCTCTTCAGCGCGCTCGCGCTAACCGTGGTGATGGCGATGATGGCGTCGTATGTCGTGGCGATGACGATCATCCCGATATATTGCGCACGTTTTCTGAACGCTGAGAGCGCGCGTGAAGAAGAACACGGTGGCTCGGGTTTGTTAGGCCGCTTCAGGCGGGTTTATGAACGATTTGCTGATCGTTATGAGCGTGTACTCAATCGTGCGCTCGATTACAAATTCCCGGTGATCGGAGTGGTCGCACTGCTGTTCGTCGGTAGCCTGTTCGTGTTTCCGTTGCTGGGCACCGAGCTATTTCCAACCACTGATGCCGGACAATTTATTATCAATTATCGCGCGCCGGTCGGGACGCGGATTGAATTGACGGAAGGGTTGACGGAGCGAATGGAAAGCGTCGTCCGCCAAGTGATTCCATCGAATGAACTTTCGACGATCGTTTCCAATATAGGCTTAGCGCCAGGATTTTCCGCGATCTTCTCGTCGAACGCGGCCAGCGACTCAGGCTTTATGATGGTCGCGCTGAACGCCGATCATAAGCAATCGACATTTGTTTATATAAAGCGCCTTAAGCAGGCGCTGAGCAAGCAGTTGCCCGAGGTACAGACCTTCTTCAGTTCGGGAAGCATCGTGGATTCAGTCCTGAATTTCGGCCTGGCTGCGCCAATTGACGTGCAGCTTAGCGGGCCATCATATTCAGAACTTTTTCCGGCTGCGCGCAGCGCGCAACAAATTATCGACGGATTGCCGCAAGTCGCCAATACCTTTATCCCGGAAGAATCGGATTATCCGACGCTCAGCGTGGATGTCGATCGGGTCAAGGCCGCCCGGCTCGGATTGGATCAGCGCGATGTAGTGACTAATCTGATCACTGCGCTCACCTCTAATGCGATGATCGCGCCTTCCATCTGGATCGAGCCTAAAACCGGCAATGACTATTTCCTCACTGCGCAGTATTACGAAAATGAAATCAATTCGCTGGAGACCTTGAAGAATATCCCGGTCAGTCCGCCTGCTGCTGGGCGTCGCGATAATGCCGTGCTCCTGCGCGATGTTGCGAGTATCGGCAGCGAGCGACATCCGGCTGAGGCCGATCATTATAATATCCAGCGGGTGGTGGACGTACTGGTCGCGCCGCGTGGCGACGATCTCGGCGGCACACAGGATTCGGTGCAGAAAGCATTGCAAAAACTGAAATTGCCCGAGGACGTCAAGATAAATTTGCGCGGTTCAGTAGCAGCAATGCAGAAATCGTTCTCCAGTTTCGGTTTCGGTCTGGCGATGGCGGTGGTGCTGCTTTATCTCGTGATGGTGGCCCAGTTTCGCTCCTTTCTCGATCCCTTTCTGATTATGTTCGCCGTGCCGATGGGATTAATCGGAGTAATCTGGACGCTGTATCTGACCGGCACAACGCTCAATATCGAGTCCTTTATGGGAATTATCGTGATGGTCGGGATCGTGGTGTCAAATTCGATCCTGCTGGTCGATTTCGCCAATCAGCGCCGCCGAGAAGGACAGCCGTTGCGACAGGCGGTAGTCGAATCCGCGCGTATCCGAATGAGGCCAATTTTGATGACCGCACTCGCTACGGTGGTCGGACTGTTGCCGCTGGCGCTGGAACTCGGCGCCGGCTCGGAAGCATCGGCACCGCTGGCGCGCGCTGCGGCGGGGGGACTCGCTGTTTCTACTCTGTTCACTTTGATTCTCGTCCCAGCAATTTATGAGCTTGCTTACTCGCGTAGGGAAAACGAACGATGAAGCGTCTTCTGGCAGTGTCTATCCTATTAGGAATGGCCCTGATGGCGGGCGCCGGATGCCATTCCTCAGAGGCTGATCCGGCGACGCCGCCTAGTCAGCAGCATGTGCTGGTCGGCCAGCCGGAGCTTGGAACAGTCGAAAATACTATCACTCTGCCCGGTGATATCGTCGGCTATTATCAGTCAACTCTGTATGCAAAAGTAACTGGCTATTTGAAAAGTATCTCAGTAGATAAAGGGGACTGGGTAAAAGCGGGGCAGACACTCGCTGTTATCGAGGTGCCCGAGCTGCAGCAGCGGCTTGATCGCTCTCAGGCGAACCTACAAATCGCGCGTCTGACCTATCAGCGGATGCAGAATGTATGGAAGAGTGATCCGAGATTGGTGGCGCGTCAAGACGTTGATATTTCCTTAGCCAAGTATCAAGAGGCCAAGGCCGAAGACGACGAGTTGCGCGCTCTGTTCAGTTATACCCGTATCACTGCTCCTTTTGATGGGATGATCACTGCGCGTTACGTGGACCCGGGCGCATTGATTCATGCAGGCGGGCATCAGAATGGAATTTCACAAGCCGAGCGGACCGGTGACGCGGCAGGGCCGGTGGTCAGTCTCGCCCGGCTGGATAAATTGCGGATATACGTCTATCTGCCGCAAAATGAAGTGGATTTCGTGCATACTGGACTGCCAGTTACAGTTACCGTGCAAGGCGAGGCCGCGCGTTATAAAGGTTCGGTGGCACGTTTCGCTCATTCACTCGATCTCGCGACCCGCACGATGTTAACGGAAGTCGATCTCGAGAATCCGAATCACACTCTTTATCCGGGTATGTACGCGAATGTGATGCTGGTCCTCGAACGCCATCCTAACGTCCTGCGCCTACCGCAGAGCGCGGTCGGCGGGACCAAATCGCATCGAGTTTTCGTGGTCAGAAATGGTCAGTTGGCGGAGGTTCCGGTAACGACCGGGATCTCTGATGGACGCAATGTTGAGATTGTGTCCGGCCTGACCAGGAAGGACTTGGTCGTTCAGGATTTCAGCTCCAGCTTACAAAGCGGCGAGCAGGTCAATTATAGCATTGTTCATGATCCATCCGAAGTTGCTTCAGCGAGGGAAGCCGATCCCAATGCTTCGACGATCACGCGCTGAACGTGTCAATTGTACTCCGGCAGCCGGCATGGTGGTGAAGTTCGTAGCACTGATGGCGTTGGCGGTGCTCGCCGCCAGTGCTGCGGCATTCGCACAGCCGCCCGCAGCGGATGGGGCGGCCATGGGCGCTCCAACTGCGCCGCCGTTTACGTCCCAGACATTCACGACCGGCGCGCCGGCTGGGCCGTCGAGCAGCGCCGAAATTCCGCTGAGCGGGGCGGCGGAACCGGCGCTGCCCTTGCCGGCGGGCTCGCAACTCACGCTCAAGCAGGCGATCGAAATCGCCTTGCGCGATCATCCACTCGTAGCCGAGGCGACAGCGCAGACGGGCGCCGCCGAAGAACAGGTCAGTGCAGCACGTTCTTATTTAGGCCCGCAACTGTATGGAGTTAGTGAGTATCTGCGCAGCACCGATAACGGTATCGGGAATACCAGTTACTATAATCCCGATGGCGTCCTGCCGCGCATGACCGGGCGCAATCATGATCTGCCCTCCGCAGATTTTTCCCAAAGCTCGAACACCTCGAACAACTACACTGGGGGGCTGGCGCTCTCGCAGTATCTGCTCGATTTCGGGCGGCGGCGCGGCTTCGTCGCCGAGCGCCGCTTCGAAGCGGCGGCGGCTGGCGAACAGCAGGCGCTGGTAAATCTCGATCTAATTTTCGAAGTGTCGCAACGATACTTCAATGTGCTTGAGACCAAACAGTTGGTACGGGTTTATCAAAAGGCCGTTGAAGAGCGCAGATTCCATCTGCACGAAGCACAGGTGAAAGCCAATATGGGTCTGCGGCCGCAGCTCGACGTTTATATCACGCAGGCGGAGTTGCAGCGTGCGCAGCTTCATCTGGTGGACGCCTCCAATTCGGAGGAAGACGCGGTGGTCGCCTTCGATAACTCCTTGGGGTTGGGCGGGCGCACTCCTAACTACCAGTTGGTCGATGTCCTGAGTTATTCGAAGATCACCGATCAGCTACCCGCACTAGCCAAGGACGCCTTCAAGTTTAGGCCCGATATGAAGGCGCTCGAAGATCAGGCGCGCGCGATGGGCGCGCAGGTCGAGCAGTTTCGCAGTGACTATCTGCCGACCGTCAATGCGGTTGCGGGCTATTCGGCGATGGGTACCGGCCTGCCCGCGGCTAACAACTTCAATGCCGGAATCGTGATCACCTGGCCGATCTTCAACAGTTTCCTCACCTCCCATCAGGTGGCAGAAGCGAAGCTGCGACAGAAAGCAGTGCAAAGCCAGATTGAGGATCTACGTCAGCGGATTATTCTGCAGGTGAAGACCGCGTATCTGGATTGGCAAGCATCACTGCAACGAATTATCCGCGCGGAGCGGACGCTGGCGGCTTCGCGCGCCGAGCTGGAACTCGCGGAAAAACGTTACGCCGCTGGACTGACCGACATTGTTGAGTTGGAGGATGCTCAACGCAACTACACCGCCGATGATGCGGCTTATACCAATGCGTTGTACGGCTATTCGCTCGCGCGGGCAGCGATCGGTCAGGCCACTGCTCGCTCGTTGACCGGATTATAGTTCGACAATCTTTTAAGGAAACCGGAAATTTCTCCGTTTAGCGCTCTTCGAGCGCTCGTGCCCGAACTCCTTAGTTTGCCATCATACTTGTCTTATTACCCGTAAACTGGCATAACGATTCGCGCATCGGGCGACGCGGGAGATATTCGTGCAAGGCAAATCATCAAAGTCCAGTTCGCTAATCGCCGGTATTGCCGTGATGATAATGGCGCTGACATCAACAAGCGTGCGCGCGCAGGCGACACTCCCTACACAAAGTTCGTCACCGTTTTCCGCGGTAGAGAATTATTTCACCGACTGGTTTGCGCGCGTCACGCAAATTCAAAGTGAGCAGCCTCATTGGGTGACTCCGCTGGTGACCGTTACACCGCGGTTGGAAGAAGAATTCCGCTATGACCAGTTCTGGCAATCACAGGCGCACGGCGTGACGACAGATAATTTCGGCGGTAGCAAAGGGCTCGAACTCATTCCATTCCAGAATACTGAATTTATTCTCGGCGTCCCCGCGTGGATCGCGCACAATGGCACGATTCAACATAAGACTGGGAAAGAAAATCCGCCGACTGATGGGTGGGCTGACGAGACTTTTTTGATCAAGTACCGCCTGTTGTCCGCGAACGAAGACACCGGCAATTATATCGTGACGGCCTTCATGGGCTTCAGCGCTCCAACCGGTGATGATGGCAACAGCAGTCATCACGGAATCTTCACGCCGACGATCGCCGCGGGAAAGGGTTTTGGTGATTTCGACGTGCAGACGACCGCCGGCATCTCGCTCCCAGATGGTGGTCTGCAACGCCTCGGGATGCCGGTCGCCTGGAATACGGCTTTCCAATATCACGTACTGAAGTATCTATGGCCGGAGTTTGAGGTGAACTATACTTGGTGGCCGAACGGGGAGCGGGAAGGACAAACCCAGGTCTTTCTCACTCCGGGAATCATAGTCGGACGAATTCCGATACACGATCGCGTCGGTCTGACGGTCGGAGCAGGCTATCAAGTCGCCGTAACGAATCATCCGGCGTATCATCATAGTGTCGTGCTGACGGGACGAATTCCGTTCTAATCGAAGCGTTTGTCAGCTGGGTACGCGCATCTAATCGTCAACTCAGCGCTTCAGATCGAAGGAAGGCCCCATGAAGCCGATTGATGCGCTCCAATCGGCGGGTGTGCGCGGACCGAAAGTATGCGCGCGCGCCATGTAACCGCCATCCACCAGCATTGAGGCGCCGGTGATCCACTCAGACTCGTCGCTGGCGAGGAAGAGCGCCATATTGGCGATGTCTTCAGGTTGACCAGCACGGGGAATTGGCTGGGACTGGGCAAGGGATTCCGCTCCGCGATCGGTGCGCGCACCGGCGATCGGCGTATGAATTCCGCCGGGACAAATACAATTAACCCGGATGCGGTCTTTGCCTAGCTCGACTGCGGCGCACTCGGTCAGGTTAATCACGCCGGATTTGGCTGCGCTGTAGATAGTGGGGCCGAAGCCGCCCCGCATCCCGGCGATAGAGGCGGTCGAAATGATCGAGCCGCCACCCGCTTTGCGCATCGCGGGAATCGAATGCTTGATGCCGAAAAAGACGCCGCGCAACAAAACCACGTGAGTACGGTCCCATGCCTCGGCGGTGATCTCTTCGAGAGGTCCGAGCGCACCGACAAATCCTGCATTGTTGTAAGTAATATCGAGTCGCCCAAATTCCTTGACCGCCCGCGCGACCAGCGCCGCAATGTCAGGCTCGGACGAGACATCAGCCTTTTGGAATACTGCGCGCCCGCCATTCTCGCGACACTCGCGCACGGTGGCTTCGCCGCCCTCGGGGTTGAGATCAGCAACCACGACTGCGGCGCCCTCGCCGGCGAAACGAATCGCCGTCGCTTGACCAATGCCGCTTGCTGCTCCCGTAATGATTGCGACCTTATTGTCGAGCTTGCCCATCGCGGTGCTCCTGTAATCTGCAAGAAATCACGAACGTCGCCCATTGATAACAGCGTCGGAGTCACCCTGCCAGCGCCGGTCCGCGCCGGCTAGCGGTGATGCTATAGTTGATTCATGGCGGAGAGGCGTCCTGAGAGCCGGCGAGCAGCCGCGGCGATGGTACGCGAGGCGGCAACCTTGCGTCCTTGGCCGGATGCTGATCTGTTGAACACAACTACTATCGACCAGCAGGGGCGGGCTGCGGCGCGTTCCGCGCCGCAGCCCGCCCCTGCTGAATCAAGCACTGGGGCTGGGTCCGCGTCGCCTGCAGGCGACGCGGACCCAGCCCCAGTGCTTGGCCCGCGCTATGACTCGCTGGTGGCGTATGGGGCGACGCCACTAGAGGCAGCGTCGCCCCATACGCCACAGGATCATACCGACGGCGATTTGCCTGATGGGGACCCGGAAGACGGCGAGTTTGTGCGCAAGCTCGAAACGATCCCGACTGAGCCTGGCGTTTACCTGCTCAAAGATAAAGCCGGCAAAGTTCTTTACGTCGGCAAGGCCAAGTCATTGAGGCCACGGGTTCGCGCCTATTTCCGCGAGGGCGGCGATGGGCGCTTTCAGGTGCGCTTCCTGATGAAGCGGGTGCGTGACTTCGATACTTTGGTCGCGCGTAGTGAGAAGGAAGCCCTGATTCTCGAAAATAATCTGATCAAGCAGTACAAGCCCCGTTATAATATCCGGCTCAAGGATGACAAATCGTATTTGAGCGCCAAAGTGACGAATCATGCATGGCCCCGGATCACGGTAACACGCCGGATTGTCAAAGATGGGGGCCGCTACTTCGGGCCTTTCGGATCGGCAGACGGCCTGCGCGAGACGATCGACGTCATCCGCAAGGTCTTTCCGCTGCGCACCTGCTCGGATGCGGTGTTTCGTAATCGCGCGCGACCTTGTATCGAGTATCAGATCAAGCGATGCATGGGGCCGTGTTGTCTCGCGGTTGATCGCGAAGAATATCAGCGTCATCTTCAGGCAGCCGAGATGCTGCTTAAAGGCAAGAATCTCGAACTGCTCAAAGAGATGCGCGAGCGGATGCGCGCGCATGCGGATTTGTTCGAATTCGAAGAGGCCGCGCGCGTGCGCGACCGCGTGCGGGCGATCGAGAAGACCGTCGAACGGCAGACGGTGCTCCATCATTGGGGCGGCGATCAGGATGTCTTCGGATTGTATCGTCAGGGAGGATTTATCGAAGCGATCGTCCTGATGGTGCGCAATGGCAAGCTGACCAGCACGCTTGGATGGAGTTTTCAGGACCTTGAATTTCCCGATGAGGAAATTCTGGCCGATTTGTTGACCCAGTTTTACGCGGGCGCACGATTCCTGCCCGACGAAGTGATTTTGCCGGTCGAGCTCGACGACGCGGCGGTGCGCGCGGAGCTGCTGTCAGAAAGGCGTGGGCGCAAAGTTGAGCTGATCGTGCCGCAGCGAGGAGGGAAAGTCCGCTTGCTCGAGATGGCGATGCAGAACGCTCGCCAGAGCTTCGCTTCACGCCGTAATAACGAAAATACGCGCGAGAAGATGCTTGACGAGTTGCGCGCGAAGCTTCATCTGCGCAATGCCCCAAAGCTGATCGAATGTTACGATATCTCGAACTTGCAGGGCTCGATGGTAGTCGGGTCGCAGGCGACTTTCGACGACGGCGAACCGCAGAAAGCGTTGTATCGGCGTTATCGAATACGGACTGTCGAAGGGCAGGACGACTTCGCCAGCTTGTACGAAGTGTTAAGCCGCCGACTTCGCCGCGCAATCGAAGAAAATGAATTTCCCGACCTCTGGGTAATCGACGGCGGTAAAGGCCAGCTCAACGTCGCGATCGAAGTGTTAAAAGAGCACAATCTGCTCGAACAAATCGACGTGATCTCGCTGGCCAAGCAACACGTTCTGAATGACCCGCGTGAACGTTCGATTGAGAAATCGGAGGAGCGGGTTTTCATTCCAAATCGCAAGGATCCAATTGTGCTGTCGAAGAACTCGACGGCTCTATTTCTGTTGATACGGATTCGCGACGAAGCCCATCGATTTGCAATTACCTATAATCGTGAATTGCGCCGTCGGGCGCGTCTGCGCTCGGTGCTCGACGATATCGAGGGAATCGGACCGGTGCGGCGGCGCGCACTGCTGCGGCATTTCGGCAGCCTGCGGCGAATTCGCGAGGCGTCGCCCGAGCAGCTCGCTTTGGTCAAGGGCGTGAACAAGGAACTGGCGGAAGAAATCCGGCAGCATCTCGATTCGATGACGGCGCTGCTCGATCAGGAAGAGAAGGTCGAGCGCGAAGAGGATCGGATTGCACAGGAATATCTCGATACTGGTAATGGACAACTGGAATTACTTCCTTCCGCAGCAGAACCGGAAACTTGGTCAGACAAGCCGGATCGTAACGCAGGTATGATGCCGGAGACGTAAACTCGCGATAATTCGTCGCAAAAGGGGGGAATTGCGGCAACTTCTCTAAATACGACTTCCACCGAACGGACGGTGCGGCTGGTAATGGATCAACGAGCGCCGGCTGAGCTGCGCCATTTCGCGCCGTCGCGCTTCGTTTCTGAGTTACCGCCGCTTTATCTGGTCACGCTTGCGATGGTGGCCGGCGACATTGCGGGCAATGCTCATCTGTTCGCGCCGCCGTGGTTCATCGTATCAGCGGCATTAGTCGCCGCACTTATGTTTCTCACTGCGCGGCCTGCGGCTGGAATCGCGTTCGCGCTGATAGGGATCGTCGCGGCTGCGACTCTGCCGGTCCGCCAGTTGATCGAGGGGCCGATCGAGGCGGCCAGTCTGCATAGATTTCCGGACGACTCGACGGTAACGCTGGAGGGTTATCTGGAGCGTGCTCCCCAACGGGTTGAACGCGAGCGCGATCTGGTCGAGTTGTATTTACGAGTTGAACGCGCGGGTGCGACGATCATGCAAGTTGGTCCTGCCACGGGCATCGTGCGGATCACGACTAACGTTGACTTAATTTTCCACGTTGGCGATGAGCTTCGAGTGAGCTCGCGCATCCGTTTTCCACGCAATGAAGGTAATCCGGGCAAGTTCGATTATCGAAGCTGGCTGCTGCGTCAAGGCATCGCGGCCACGATGTTCGCCGAGCCGACGAAAAGATCGCCGACGCCGATCGTAATAATTGGCCGTCGGGAATTCTGGTTCGCAGCGCAGATTGAGCGAATTCGCGATCATATCGGCGCATTTATCGACGCGAACCTGGGTTATCCGGAAAACGTTGAGATGCGCGCGCTGATTATCGGTGATCGCGGCGGCATCGACGAAAGCTTGCGCCAGCGTTTCGCGCTGACCGGCATGGCGCATCTGCTGGTGATCTCGGGACTGCATCTCGGTTTCGTGGCGGCTGCGGCATTTTTTCTTGGATGGCGGCTGATGGGCTTTTTCCCATTGCTGATGGCGCGTGGTTACGCGAACAAAGTGGCAGCCATTTTCGCGGCATTCGCGGTGAGCGCCTATGCCGCGATCGCAGGTCATCACGTTTCGACGATCCGCGCTCTGATCATGGTGCTCAGTTACGCGATTGCGATCCTGCTCGATCGGTCACGCGAGTTGATTTCGAGTCTCGCGTTGGCGGCTTTGATCATTTGCCTGATCCTGCCGGCTTCGAGCGCCGATATCGGCTTCCAACTGTCGTTCGCGTCGGTGCTCGTGCTCCTACTCGGGATGCGCCGTTTCAGTGCGTGGTGGCGCTGGCATTACGAGAATCCGCTGGCGCCACGCCACGACCACTCGCGCTGGACGATAGTGGCTGAGACGGGCGCGGGCTATATCGCCGTGTCCTTCTGGGCGTTACTGGGCACTGCGCCGCTGACCGCTTCCACTTCAATCAGTTCTCGATGGTCGGCATAGTCGCAAACGCGATCGTAATGCCGATTATGGGTTTTGGAAGTGTTGTATGCGGACTCATTGCTGCGGCGCTGAGCTTCATCGCAATGCCTCCGGCGCGCGGATTCCTGTGGTTAGCCGGCAAGCTGACGACTGTCGGCACGTCGCTCGCCGGATGGTTTGTCAGATGGCCGCTCGCATGGGAGCGGGTTTTTACTCCGACCGTTTCCGAACTCGTCATCGTTTATGGCTTGATTCTTTTATGGCTTATCGCACCATTAAAGGGCGAGGCGATTCGACGTCAGCTACGGACCCGACGAGCCGACTCTGACGCGAATGCATTGCAGGTCTCGTTTCCGCGATGGCGCGCCGCGGCGTTAATCATTTTAGTTGCGATGTTCTCAGCCGACGGAAGTTGGTGGATTGTCGAGCGTTACTTCAACCGGGATTTACGCATTGCTTTTCTGTCGGTAGGTGAGGGCGACGCGGCGGTGGTGCGTTTTCCTGGGTCACGCGTGATCTTGATCGATGGAGGCGGCGCGTTTCGTGGAACGTTTGATCCCGGCGAGCGAATCGTCGCGTCGTTCTTATGGTCGCAGAAAATTATGCACGTCGATTACGTTACGTTGAGCCATCCTGACCGCGACCACTTCGGCGGATTGATTTTCATCGCGCGCAACTTCTCGCCGTCAGAGTTTTGGACCAGCGGCACAGAGAGTCCCGACGAGAGCTACGCGATGCTGGTTGAGGCGATGCATCAGATGGGTGCGCGCTTGCGGGTCTGCAATTCAGGATCGGATGCGATGACGATCGGCAGCGTCGGTCTTCGATGCGTAGGACCGCTGGCAAGCGCTTCCGAGTTGAAGGAGAACAACTCCTCGATGGTGTTACGGATGACCTATGGCCCAATATCAATTCTCTTTGCGGGAGATATCGAGGCCAAAGGCGAGCGTGAATTGATCGCGTCGGGCGAAGATCTACACGCGATGATTCTGAAGGTCCCGCATCACGGCAGTCACACTTCGTCGAGTGCCGCATTTGTCGAGGCAGTTCATCCGGAGTTGGCGGTTATCTCGTTGGGTTATCACAATCGTTTCCATTTTCCGGCGGCGGAGGTCGTCCAGCGCTATCGCGATCTCGATACCGAGGTTTTGCGTACCGACGAGGACGGTGCGATCAGCGTTGAGGTGAATGCACACTCGATGCGCACGCAAAGCTACCGTTTGGGTCCGATTCGGCTAAACCCACGTCCCTAGCGCACATCAATATATTGGCGCTTGAGCCACGCCGGTGAGACGCCGAGCAGGAATAAGGATTTGATCGTCCACATTCGGAGGATCGTGCGAAATAATCCACCCTGCTGCCAGCGCCGCGCCGAGGTTGTGACCGCTGAGCGGACGCAGGCGATGCGACCTGCCCGGCGCATGCGCCGGACAAAATCAATGTCTTCACAGAGCTCGATCTCTGGGAAACCGTCCAGCCGTGAAAAAACTTCACGCCGAACGAAGAGCGCCTGATCGCCGGTGGCACTGCGCATCAGCCGCGACCGCGCACTGATCAGCCATCCGAGCAGCCGATATAACGGCGCTGGATTGTCCAGCTGAACATCGAAGCGGCCTCCGACCGTGGAAGTATCTCGAAGCGCCGCCTCGATTTGTCGCGCGCAATCGTGGGGCACGAGCGTATCCGCGTGGACGAAGGCCAATACATCACCATTCGAGAGTGCTGCACCCGCGTTCATCTGTCCGGCGCGCCCGCGTGGAGCAGAGATGATGGCGTTGCAGAGCGGACGGGCAATCGCGAGCGTGGAGTCGATGCTGCCGCCGTCGACACAGATAATCTCCGCGTGGGGCGCACCAACTTTCAAGGCATGAAGCGTGGTGCTGATCGCGTGCTCCTCATTGAGCATCGGGACCACCACTGAGAGCTTCACAGCAGTGGACTGATCAGCGAGGTCAGATTAACCGGCGGAAAATCTTTGATGGTCACCTTTCGGCCGCGCACCTCGAGCCGTCCTTCCTGATACAGGCGAATCGCGTAAGGATAGATGCGATGTTCTTCGGCGTGGATGCGCGCCGAGAGCGTCGCGTCCTCGTCATTCTGATAAATCGGCACGACCGCCTGAATAATCACCGGACCATCATCGATTCCTTCAGTGACGAAAAAGACCGTGCATCCGGTGAATCGTACTCCATAGTCGAGCGCCGCGCGCTGGGCGTTGACTCCCGGGAACGCCGGGCAAAGCGCCGGATGGATATTCATGATCCGGTTCGGGAAAGCTCGAACCATAATCGGAGAGAGCAATCGCATGAAGCCGGCGCAAGCGACCAGCTCGACTTCACGAGCATTCAATTCCGCGACCAAACGCGCATCGAAAGCTTCGCGCGACGGAAAGCCGCGATGGTCGATCACGGTAGCCTCGATCCCGTGCTGACGCGCTCGCTCAAGGCCACGCGCGGAGGCTTTATTCGAGATCACGACGCGAAGGTCGGCGCTCAATTCGCCGCGTTTGACCGCATCGATAATTGCTTGCAGATTGGTCCCTTCACCCGAGATGAGAACGCCGAGTTTGACAGGTGGACGCGCGTCGTTCATACGAATTGGACGCCGCGCTTGCCACGAACGACCGCGCCAATCACATAGGCCGGGCGTTTGCGGCGCTTGAGATACCTGACGATTTCATCGGCCCGATCGCGCGATGCGACAGCGATCATCCCGATTCCATTATTGAAGGTTCGGTCTATTTCGGAGTGTTCCAGCTTGCCGAGCTTGGCGATGAGCTGAAAAATTGCGGGAGTCGGCCAACTGCCGCGACGAATCTCGCACGTCAGATGCGGCGGCATCACACGCGGCAAGTTCTCGGGTATGCCGCCGCCGGTGATATTGGCCAAGCCCTTGATCGCAAAGCGATCGAACAGTTCGGCGGCGAGTTTAGCGTAAATTTGGGTCGGCCGGAGCATCTCGTCGGCTAACGTGCATTGAAGCTCGGGCAAGTAGTTATCGAGTTTCAATCGAGCACGTTCGAGCAAAACCTTGCGGGCGAGCGCGAATCCATTGGAATGCAAGCCGTTCGAGGCGAGGCCGATCAATACGTTGCCGGCGCGAATCGCCTCCGGACGGGGAATCCGGCTGCGCTCGGCGATACCCACGGCAAAGCCCGCGAGGTCGTATTCGCCTTTCTTATAGATTCCAGGCATCTGCGCCGTTTCGCCACCGACCAGACTGGCGCCCGCGAGGGCGCATCCGCAGGCGATTCCTTCGACAATCGCGAGAGTGGTTTTAGGATTGAGCTTGCCACATCCGATGTAATCGAGAAAAAACAACGGTCGCGCGTTATGGCAGATGATATCATTGATGCACATCGCGACGCAGTCAATCCCGATCGTGTTATGGCGGCCGGTCGCAAAGGCAATTTTCAACTTGGTGCCGACGCCGTCGGCGCCGGAGATCAGCACCGGCGCGCGCATCTTCGCCGCACCATTGAGACTGACCATCGCGCCGAATCCGCCAACGCCTCCGAGCACATCCGCACTGAGCGTCCCCCGCGCGAGTTGACGGATTCGCGGCACCAAACTTTCTTTGAGTTCGATATCGACGCCGGCCGACTTATAGGTGAGTCGCGCCATTGCGTTCAGCCCCGCTTTCGCGCGAGCGCGGTTGCGCGCCACGCCTGCCTGGTTTCCGAATAGACGGTCAGTCCCTCGCGATAACGAATCAGTTCCATATCAGACAATAATTCGCGCAATTCATAATGCTGCAACATGAAGCGAGGATTCGAGGGATGGCCGAAGGCAGCCTGATCAATCAGGAAAGTATCGAAGAATAGCATCCCGCCGATGCGGAGCGCGTCTTTGAGCGCGGAGATTTGCGCTCTATCGAGATAACTAATATTGATTACCGCGTCGAGACGATTGGGCAGGATCGGAACAGCCATCTCAAGGTCTGCTTTAAGCGTCATGATTGATAATTGTCGAACCCGTGCAAGCGCGGCTATCGCTCTTGTAGCGTTTTCGGAGAAATCGGCGGCAATCACACGAAAACCAGCCTCCGCCAGAACTACTGTGTTGCGTCCATTCCCGGCCGCTACGTCCAGCGCCAGTCCCGGTGGAATCAGCGGAAGCATTTCGCTCAACGAAGGTTCCGGCGCGCCTGGCGTTACGCTCTCATGCCGAGTCTCCCAAACTGTATGACGCTCGCCGCTCATAAGACTCGCGCCAACGCGAGCACATCGGCCCGTCGCGCGCCTGCGCCGAGCAAGGCCCGCGCGCACTCGTCAACTGTCGCGCCGGTGGTCATCACGTCATCAATCAAAAGCACGCGTCGATTTATCACGTTCTCCGGGCGCTTCACCGCGAATGCATCGCGTACGTTACGATAACGCTCGCGCCGGTTCTTGGCGGTTTGTGAAGATGTCGCCCGTACGCGAATCAGTGTATCGGCTTCCAGCGGACGTTGCAGCCGCCGTGCAACCGCGACTCCGATCAGCGCCGCCTGATTGAAGCCGCGCCAGCGCAGTCGCGCCAGATGTAATGGCACCGGAATGACTACATCGTAATCATCGCCGGCGAGTGGAAGCGGACCGCCGATACATTCCGCGAGCGCGTGCGTGAGAGACTGATCGCGTCCATACTTGTGCCGCCGGATTATCGAGGGGACGGGCGCCTCCTCGTCCTCCGCGCGATAACGCGTAACCGCGCGTGCCGCGGTGAAGGAAGGCGGGGAGTCGCTGCAACTGCGGCACCACTCCCGAGCGCCTGCTCCAATAGCCTCGTGCAATGGCGTACCACAGCAGGCGCAAATCGCTCCGGCAAGCGGCTCGATGCTCGCGATACATTCGCCACAAACGCGCGATGAACTCTCAAGCGGCAGCCGCCGTTCGCACCCGGCACATCGCGGTGGAAAGACGAAATTCAGTAGATAATGGAGCATCAACCTGTCAGGGGTTGTTCAAAGAGGATTTTCATGACTTTATCTTTAACGCACCTCGCGGACTCGTCTGCTCGCTGCGCGCGGAGACGCGCTCCGCTAGTGAAAGCTAAACGATCTCACCGCCTTGTGGTATAGGGGGTCTTATGGATGCACCACTGAAAGGAATCAAAATCATCGATTGGACCATCTGGCAGCAGGGCCCGGTCGCCACCGCGATGCTGGCTGACATGGGCGCCGAGGTAATCAAAATTGAGGAGCGCGACAAAGGCGACCCTGGGCGCAACATCTTCTCGATGGGCGGGGCGTCGGCGCAGCGCAGCGGAGTGAACTATTACTTCGAAGCGAATAATCGGCACAAACAGAGTATCGCGCTTGATCTCAGTAAGCCGGGCGCGCGCGAGATAGTCTATAAGCTCGCTGAACGGAGCGACGTATTTGTGCAGAATTTCCGTAAGGGTGTCGCGGGACGGCTGGGACTCGGCTATGCGGAGCTGCGCGCGCGCAACCCGAAAATTATCTATGCAAATTCGACTGGCTATGGACCAAATGGTCCGGACAGCGGCGAGCCCTCGTTTGATTACATGGCGCAGGCCCGCTCAGGGATCATGAATATCGCCAGCGTCAGCTCCGAAGAACCGATCTATCTGAATGGTGGTGTAGCCGATCAGATGGGCGCGATTATGCTCGCTTATGGGATTATGACCGCGCTGGTCGCGCGCGAGCGTTATGGTATCGGGCAGGAAGTCAACGCGTCACATCTTGGCTCGATGATCGCGCTGCAAGGACTTAATGTCTCGATGCGGACGATGATGGGCAAGGAGTTTCCGCGCAATACACGCGACGACGCTTTCAACCCCCTGTGGAATCACTACAAATGCGCTGACGGCCTCTGGATATGTCTCGGCATGCTGCAAACCGATCGTTACTGGAAGGATTTCTGCGTTGCACTTGGGATCCCACAACTGGTCAACGATTCGCGCTTCGACAGTATCAAGGCGCGCGGCAAAAACCATCGCGAGCTGGTTGCAACTCTCGACCAGGTGTTCGCGACCAAGCCGCGGGCCGAGTGGCTCAAAATTCTGAAGGACGGCGGCGACTTCATCTACACAATCGTCAACACGATCAGCGACCTACCCGATGATCCGCAGGTTCGAGCCAACGATTATATTGTCGATTACGAGCATGAGGGATTCGGCAAAACCCAGCTGGTGGGCGTGCCGGTGATCCTGAGCGAGACTCCCGGTAACCCGCGGGGACGGGCGCCCGAACTCGGCGAAAACACGGAGATGCTCCTGACGGAGATGCTGGGTTATAGCTGGGAAGACGTCACCAGTTTGCGTGAAGAGGGGGCGATCTAAACGCCTGATCATTTTCAAGAGAACCGCTCAGCCTTTGAGGGACTAATATGAGAATCACGGGGACTTGGGAAGATCGCGAGCAGATCCGCGAGCTATATGCGCGTTACGCGCACACAGTCGATTTCGGGCGCTATAGTGAATGGGTCGAATGTTTTACCGAGACCGGAGTTTTCGATAGTCCAATCTTTGGCCAGCATAAAGGGCCACAAGGCTTGCTCAAGTTTACTGCACTCTACAAAGAATCGCAGGGTGGAGCGCAGGTCCGGCACGTGATGAGCAACGTCATGTTCACGATTGAGGGAGATAACGCGATTGGCGGGTGTTATCTTTCATACTATCACTGCAAGGACGGGAAGGTGGCGCTGGCCGCGCTCGGCCGCTACGAAGATAGATTACGCAAGGTGGATGGTGAGTGGCGCTTCGAGCATCGCAAAGTGCATCTCGATGGCCACGCGTAGTTGCGAGTCGAGACGCGGGCGGGGGAAGAGTGGGGCGCAGCCCCGTTCCTCCCCCGCCCGCTGAGATATGCGCTAAGGTATTACGAATTCGCAACGCGAATTCGTAATACCTTAGCTAGATCCGGCGGTAGCGACGCTTCGACGTGAACCCGCCCGCTTGCGGGCGAGTTCACGTCGAGCGCCGCCAGATGCAACCAGAAACGACCCGGCGCGAATCCTTCGATTGCCGGGCCACCGTACAGCGTATCGCCTGCGAGCGGATAACCGATACTCGCCAGATGCACTCGAATCTGATGACGACTCCCCGTGCGTGGTAGGACCTCAACCAGCGTGAACCCCGAATAATGGGCTAATGGCCTGACACATGTAGCCGCCGGCCGTGCGTTCGCGATATATCCGTTTAGGTCCGTGATCATCTTCCGCCGATTCTTCGGATGGTGGACGATAGGCGTCAGAACTTCGCGTTCGGCTTGCATCTCACCGGTGACAAGCGCCTGATATACGCGCCGGATATTCATGTTTTTGAGCGCCGCCCGCAATTTCAAGAATGAATCTAAGTTGCGCGCGATCATCAATGCGCCCGAAGTTCCGTTGTCGAGTCGATGTATCAGGCCGCCTTCGAGCGGCTTGTTCCCGCTGAATGCTGCCTCTGGGTATTTTGTGACGACCGCATTGATTACGGTGTCGCGTTCTTCAGGCCGGAGCGGATGACACGGCATAAGACCAGGCTTATTGACGACCAACAGCGCCGGATCGGCGAAGAGAATCGGAACCAGTAAATCGCGATTAGAGATTATTTCCGGCGACGTGAGGTTTCCCGCTACCTCAACGTGATCACCATTAGTGACGTTCCTACCCTTCCGTAGATAGTGGCCGTTGACGCGCACGCGCCCGCTCGCAACCAGCTCACGAGCCTGTCGGCGCGACTGAGCCAGTCCCAACCTCATGAGGCATAGATCAAGACGTTCTGGGGCGCGCGTTGATCAATTCTCCGAGAGGCCGTGGCGCACCCAGCCCTCTATTTGCCGGAAAAAACCCGCGAAAGGATCTTCGTTGGGGGCGGGAGTGAAGTAGCATTTGCGCATGAAATCCAGAGCGCCCGAGTAAGCTTTAAAGCTTTTGCTCAACTCTTCGAATATCAAGAAACCGGGACGATAGAGTGAGACATCTAATGCAGAGACCGTTTGATACGAACGTGCACCTTCCTCCAAATAGTAGTCGAGATAACCTCCATGCTCCACGAAACGTCGAAACAATCCCGACATAAAGAGCGTATAGTCGCCGATATACTTGCGTAGCGAGCGCTCCGCATTAACCCGCGCAGCTTTGTCAAGCTCGGGCTGCTCACGCGCTAGGATCATCTCTACGGTACTCGTTAAACGTCGGCCCTCCGCATCGCGGATCCGCAGCCAATTACTCGAATGGCTAAACTCGGCGAGCACCGACGCGACATATTCGGCGGTATCGCGATCACCCATCCCGAGTTGCTTGAAGCTTTTGTGCACCAGCTCGAAAAAGAATCCGTGAAGCTTTTGGGGCGAAGAATGCTGCAGCATCATTGACGATCTCCATTACGAGACCTGAGTAATAATCAAGCAAATTCCGCGAGCAAATTACGTTCCAATTGAGCTAATTCCCTCGAGAGAGCCTGAACTGCTCCGATTCTTAGTCAAAGAACCATTGTCACGCTCCGGAACTCCAAACAAGATGCGAAGCTCGCGTCCGGTGAGCGATTTTTCACTCGCAACAATCTTCATCGGAGGTCCGCTTACGACAACTTTACCGCCTTCGTCGCCGCCACCAGGACCGAGATCGAGTATGTGATCGGCTTGTGCAATGAATTCAAGATTATGCTCGATCACGACGACCGAATTGCCTTCCGTTACGAGTCGCGTGAGCACGCGAAGCAGTCGCTTCACATCAGAAGACGCGAGTCCGGTGGTGGGCTCGTCGAGAATAAACATTCGTTTAACCGAAGCTGAAGACGCACTCGGCGCCTGCTCCAGATCGGCGAGTAAAAAGCGCGCGAGCTTCAGCCTTTGCGCCTCGCCACCCGAGAGCGTGGAAGTTGGCTGCCCAAGCTTAAGATAACCGAGACCTACGGCTGATAATGGTTCGAGTTGCTTTACTATAGCTTTCTGACGGGCAAAAAATGTCATTGCCTGATCGACGGTGAGGTTCAGAATCTCAGTGATATTGCGCCCTTGAAATTTGATCGTAAGGATATGGCTTTGAAAGCGACGTCCGTCACAGGTCTCACATTTTACCTCCAGATCGGCCATGAACTGCATCTCCAGAATTACCGTCCCGACGCCGCCACATTGCTCGCATCGTCCTCCAGTGACGTTGAACGAGAAATCACGTGGTTTTATCTTTAAGCGGCGCGCTTCCGGGCTGCCGGCGAATAATCGACGAATCTCATCGTAAATTTTCAGGTAAGTCGCGGCGTTCGAGCGTATCGAGCGCGCAGGCATCTCCTGACCCATATGGACTATTTCGCTGATTTGCTCGAGTCCTTCGATCCGATCGCAGGCGCCGACATCACTCACTGACTCGCCGTTGCGCCGTAGGTAATGATTGTAGAGCACGGACTCGATTAAGGTTGATTTTCCTGAACCCGACACGCCGGTGATGCATACGAGACGACCAAGGGGTATATCGACATTGATATTGCGCAAGTTGTTCGCGCGCGCGCGAACGATTCGGATCGCGGCGTCACGCTTGGTGACGCGCTTGCCACGAGCTAGTGCGCGCATCAGATACACCCGGCCGGAGGTGGCGCTATCATTATTGCCGGGGCTAATACTCTGAGGGCGTCCGGCGCGGACGAGTTCTCCACCGAGTTGTCCGCCTTGAGGTCCCAGCTCGACCAGATAATCTGCGCCGGCGATCATTGCCGGATCGTGCTCGACCACCACGACCGTATTGCCCAGGTCGCGCAGCCGACGCAGCACGCCGAGCAGGCGGCGCGAATCACTGGCGTGGAGCCCCACTGTCGGCTCATCCAGCGCATAGAGCGCAGCGGAAAGCAGGCTGCCTAGCGCGCTCGCCAGATGAATCCGTTGGGCTTCGCCGCCGGAGAGCGTTCGCCCCTGCCGATCGAGGGTTAAATATCCAAGGCCGACATCGTTGAGGTATCCGGTGCGATTCTCAAGCTCGCGTAGCACAACGGTACATCGTGTGACGAGGTCCTGGTCGCGGCGCAGATGCTTGAACCATCGGGGCAGGTCGCGCACGGCAAGCTGACTCGCTGCTGCGATAGTCTTACCGCCGACCACAACATTGAGCGCTTCAGGCTTGAGTTTGCTGCCATGGCATTGCGGACACGGCACGAATCGCCGATAACGCGCAAGCAGGATGCGGACGTGCGTCTTGTAGCGCTTGCGCTCGAGCCAGCGGAAAAACCCGCGCACCCCCGGCCATCGCTCGTCCCACTTTTTGCCGGATTGACCCGGCTCGCCGTCGAGCAGCCAAGTGCGTTCATCGACAGACATCTCGGCCAGCGGCGCGGCAGTGCGCACTCGGCATCGCCGCGCGCAATTAATCATCCATTCGTGCATCTCGCGATAAGCTGGGGTGCGCCACGGGGCGACCAATCCTTGACGCAACGAAAGCTTAGGATCAGGCAACACCTTATCGAGGTCCAACTCCGTCGTGCGCCCGAAACCTTCGCATTCCGGACAAGCGCCAAGCGGGGTGTTCGCCGAAAACAGTCCCGCCATCGGCTCGGGAAAAGAGTCGCCGCAATTTGAACAGTTGAAGCGCCGATCGAAGTCGAGGGTCGTCTGCGGTGTGGCGGTTCCGTTAACGCGCTCCATGAGAAGCGCGCGGAGTCGGCCCGCTCCGAGATAGAAGCTTTTTTCGATGGCCTCGCGAACGCGCTCCGCGCTGCTCTCCGGGGCTATCGCGATGCGATCCACCACTACAGCAATCGTGTCGGGTCGCACTGCACCGCTAGCATTGTGCTGAAGCCATTCCTGCGTCTCGACGATTTCACCGTCGGAATAGATACGATGGTGACCATTCTCGATCAGGTAATTCGCCGCTTCTTCAACGCTGCGTGAACCAACCGGAAACAATGCGACAAAGAAGTAGAGCCCGGGTCGCGCGAGAATCTTCGCTGCGGCGCTTTCAATCGTGTCGCAGGCGACCTCGTGATCGCATCGCGGGCAGATCGTTTTGCCCGCCGCAGCATAGAGCAATCGCAAATAATCGCTAATTTCGGTAATCGTGCCGACGGTCGAGCGTGCGTTCTTGATCGTATTTTTCTGCTTGAGTGCAAGGGCCGGCGGAATATTGGTGATTGAATCGACATCCGGTCGGTCGATTCGTTCGAGAAACATCCGCGCGTAAGTCGAAAGACTCTGCATGTAACGGCGTTGGCCTTCGGCATAAAGGGTATCGAAGACCAGACTCGACTTGCCCGACCCCGACACGCCGGTGACCACCGTCAGTTGGCAATGAGGGATATCCAGCGAAATGTTACGAAGATTGTGGGTGCGCGCCCCACGGATGCTAATCGAGCGCTCCAAACCCGGCTTTTCCCGCTTCAGCGCGGATCAGCGATGGGGCGAGCGGTCAGCTTGCGCTCGCCCGGATATTCGCCGGCGACTTGCGCGTAAAGCTCGCGCAATTGAAGATCGAATTGCACTTCCAGCCGCTTCTTGGCCGCCGCGTGCTCCGCCTCGGGAAGATGACCGAGCTTGCGGACCTCGTCTTCGAGCTGCCACATCAGGCGGTTCCGTTGCACGAGATATTGATAACCATTCATAGGCTTCTTCCAAATCAAATTCCCAAACAGCTCACTATAGTTTATTCTTTCCGACTCGGACAACCGCGATGGTCTCGACGGCATATTCAGACGATCTCGCCCTATTGAACTTACCTGCCTGGAACGAAGCGAATCTTCCTAATGGCTTCATGGGTCGTGCGGGTATGTTTAGAGGAAAATTCGTCAAACGATTCAATCTTGCTCATTGGATCAGTCACGATCAAATTGAGGTGGCGGAAAACTGGCGTCAGTGGCGCTCTGCGTGGCCTGGGATGCATCCGGTGTGCCTGAATCAGGTGCATGGTGTCAGGGTAGTAACGATCAATGATACGCGCCATCGCGACCGGACGACTGCGGATGGCCTCGTGACTGTGGCAACTGATATCGCGCTGTGTATCTTCACGGCGGATTGCGTCCCGATCCTGATGATCGATGCGGAAAATCATGTCGCTGGAGCCTTGCACGCCGGATGGCGCGGGACGCTCGGCAATATCGCCCATGAGGGAATCCGTGCGATGGAAGCGTTGGGCGCGCGAAGCGATCGGATTTGGGTCGCGCTCGGCCCGTCAATCGGACTGTGCTGCTTCGAGGTTGATGCGGCGCTGGCCGAGAGCTTTGCTCGGGCGATGCCGATCAAGCACGTGCATATGCGGGCGGGCCGGACCGGCAAGGCCTATCTCGATTGCGCGGTATCCTCCGCGAGGAATTTCTGGATTGCGGTATCGCTGCGCCACGCATTACTCTGATTGGACCGTGCACCAAGTGCGCAAGCGAACGCTACTTTTCCCGTCGCGCGGCTGGCGGCGCAATTACGGGATTGCAGATGAGCTTCGTTGGATTCCAAGCGTGAACAAATCATGGCCGCTAAATCTCCACGACGATCTTCGATCAAGCCGCTCATCCGAAAGCTGCGCAAACCTAACGCGCCCCCGACCCGGGTTATTGAAGATGAACGCAAATACAAACGCGCACGAGAGCGCGACCGCCAGCGCAAATCTGATGACGAGGAAAACTTTGACCATGCACCGTGATATTCGCAACTTCATTATTCCTCGCCCGGAGCATTCTTCTCGATGATCAGCTTCGCGCCGAGCGACGAACAGAAGATGATCCGCGAGACAGTCGCGGCGTTCGCACTCGAAGAGATTCGACCGGCAGCCCGTTCTGCCGACGAATCAGGCGTTATTCCGCCTGGGTTGATTAATAAGGCGTGGCAGCTCGGGTTGATTCAAGGTGGAATCCCGGAGGCGTTCGGGGGATATGGCGATGCGCGTTCGGCGGTGACCGGTGCAATCGTAGCTGAAGAGCTAGCGTTCGGCGATCTCGCGATCGCGCTGCACATTCTTGCTCCGCGATTGTTCGCTTATCCGTTGCTCGAGAGCGGAACTGACGCCCAGCGCAATCGCTACTTGAAGTCGCTTGCGGCAGACCATTTCGTGCCCGCGACTGCCGCCTTGATGGAGCCGTATTTCGACTTCGATCCGGTTGAAATGCGAACGACCGCGCGTCCCAATGAGGATGGTTTCGTGATCGACGGGACCAAATGCTACGTGCCGCTCGCAGACTTTTCCGATCCCATCCTGGTCTATGCCGCTTCGGAGCGCGAGCGCGGCTTCGCGGGCGTCGAGGGGTTTATCATGCCGCGCGATACGCCCGGCCTGTTGGTTATGGCGCGCGAGAAGAATATGGGGATTAAAGGCTTGGCAACCTATGGCTTGTCCTTGAATAGTTGCAAAGTCGGACCCGAAGCTCGCATCAGAGGCGACGGTAGAATCAACTTCACGCGGATTTTGAGCGAATCGCGGGTCGCGATGGCGGCAATGGCGGTCGGGGTGGCGCGGGCTGCATTCGACTACGCTCGTGATTACGCGAAAGAACGAAGAGCCTTCGGCGTTCCGATCGCGACCAAGCAGGCGATCGCCTTTATGCTGGCGGAGATGGCGACTGAGATCGATGCAATGCGCTTGCTGGTCTGGGAGGCAGCGTCGCGGCTCGACAAGGGCGAGGATGCGCTGAAGGAAAGCTCACAGGCTCACAACTACACTGCACAATCATGTCTCGCGGTTGCCGACAACGCGGTGCAGGTGCTGGGCGGTCATGGCTATATCCGGGAGCATCCGGTCGAGATGTGGCTGCGCAACGCGCGCGGATTCGCCATTTTTGAAGGCCTCGCTACGGTTTGAGCAGGAGCTTATCTCGCCGCTCCTCTTTATCAGGAGTAATCGTCTAAAGGTCCCAGGATTTCATTACTTATGATCGACTTCGAATTGGAACCGTACATCGTTAATCAAATCCAGATGTATCACGCGGCTGCAGAGCAGATGATGCGGCCGATTTCCCGGGAGTACGACGAGCACGAACACTCCGAGCCGCGCCAGTTCTGGAACGCTATGTGGTCGGCCTCGAAAAGCCTCAATCCTGCAATGCAGGGGAAAAAACCGGATGGTGGCGATAAACCAAGTACGAGAGCTACCGACGGTTCGCCGAAAGCGCGAAATCTGTACACCTGCCTCAGCACCGAGGAGCTATGCTGGGGGGATGCCGGGCTTTTTCTGTCGATTCCGGGGGGCGGGCTTGGCGGCGCTGCAATCGCGGCAGCGGGCAGTCCGGAACAGCGCGAACGTTTCCTGCGCCGCTTCACCGAAGGCGATCCAAAATGGGGTGCAATGGCGATAACCGAACCGGGCTGCGGCTCGGATTCCGCTGCAGTCACGACCACCGCCATCAAAGATGGCGACGATTATGTGATCAATGGCACCAAGATTTTCTGTACCGCCGGTCAGATGGCGGGTGAAAAATCTGACGGGCTGATCGTGGTCTGGGCAACGCTCGATCGCAAATCCGGTCGAGCGGGAATTAAGCCTTTTGTGGTCGAGCATAATACTCCGGGAATGACCGTGGTCCGCGTCGAAAACAAGCTCGGCATTCGCGCTTCGGATACCGCGATGCTGGTGTTCGACAACTGCCGGGTTCCAGCAGACCATCTGTTGGGCAGTCCTGAAGTGAAAACTGATGGCGGCGGCTTCAAGGACGTGATGGCGACTTTCGACGCGACCCGTCCGATTGTCGCGGCGATGGCGATTGGAGTTGGACGAGCCGCGCTCGACTTTGTGCGTGATTTCCTGACCGAGCAGAAGATTCCGATCCATTACGGCATATCACCACGGCGTATGACCTCGCTTGAGCGCAATTTTACGGAGATGGAAGTGCAGCTCAAGGCGGCTCGATTGCTGACGTGGCGCGCAGCATGGATGCTCGATGTGGGTTTGCGCAACAACCTCGAAGCCTCGATGGCGAAGGCCAAGGCAGGCAAGACCGTCACGCTGATCACACAGAAAGCCGTCGAGCTGATGGGGCCGCTGGGCTATTCGCGTAGCCAGCTCGTCGAGAAATGGATGCGTGATGCTAAGATCAACGACATCTTTGAAGGCACGCAACAGATCAATCTCATGATTATCGCGCGCCGCATTCTCGACTACAGCAGTAAGGAATTGAACTGAGCCCGCATGACCAGCTAGGTTCCGCTTCCTCCCCGACAGTGGCATCCGGCGGACAACGCCTGCGCTGGCTCGACGGAATCAAGGGTCTCGCGATCCTTTGGATCGCCTATTTCCACTGTTTCGAAGCCTACAACAACCGGCGTTTGCCGTCGCCGCTCGATTCCGATTACTTCGCGCGCTTTATCCATCAAGCTGCTCCCGTCGGCATTTTCGCGACACTTCTCTGTATCGAGAAAGCGACTTTCGCCGCGATCGCCGGTGTGGGTTTCCATGCAGTCGGCGTCTTTATCGTAATGAGCGGTTTCGGCCTCAGCTATTCATTAGCGCGCACCGATGTGCCGCGTGACGGATGGCGTGGATGGTATCGCTCACGCGTTGTGCGACTGTTCCCAATGTACTGGGCGGCTCATCTGCTGTACCTCGTATCACCGTTTATCGCGCATTTTGAGCCGATCGACTATCGGTTCGTCCTGAGCTTCCTCGGCGACCGGGTCTGGCCGATCTATTATATCTTCTACTACTTGAATCCGGCCTGGTGGTATTTCGGCTTGATTCTCGAACTAAACATTGTATTCCCGCTGCTTTATTTGCTGATGCGCAAGCTTGATGCGGGATGGTTTCTCGCTTTGTCGATTATCGAGACTATCGTCAGCCGCTACGTTCTGATGGTCGTGCTGCACGCGTCGGGCTACTATCTGCTCGGTGCGTTCTTCGGATGCCGTCTGTGGGAATTTGCGCTGGGTATGGTGGTGGGGCTCTGGTATCAGCAGGATCGCGAATGGGTAGATGGTCGTCTATTCAGCCCGAGCGGTTTGCTCGCCGGCATCATTATCTATACAGCGGGACTCTATAGCTTTCCGCACGCGCTTACCTACACGCTCACTGACGGCTTAATCGGTACCGGACTTTTCGTAATTTTGGCGCAACTAGCATGGCAGGCGCGGCGGTTTCCGCGAGTCGATGCCGCGCTCGCCTATGTTGGAGTGTATTCGTATGGCTTCTACCTAGTGCATCAGCCATACGTAATCTACTTCGGCGAACGAATTCGAGATTGGAACCTGACAGAATTCACGCTTGCCGCAGTACTCGTGATCGCAGTTCTCGCAATCGGCGCAAGCTGGTTTGAACGGTTGGTGAATGCGATTACGAATCGACTGATGCAACGTATCCAATCGTCACCTGCTTCAGCCGCAAGCGCCAGAGTTGCTTCGAGTTAATAGAACCAGCGATCTTTTTCCCAAGAGAAGATTTCGAGCGTCTTTGTCACGCCGAGCAGTTTGGGATGAGATTTGGCCTCGTCGGTCGTTTTTCCGACTAGATAGTAGTTCCGCTCTTCATAACTTACTCTACCGATTGGAACCCCTTCGTCGGATTCTTTTGCTTCGCACGCCTGCACTTGGCCATAACCGGTATAGGTCGCGGTTTCATAACCCTGCTTCTCATGCCAGTCAAGATGCGAGAGATTATTTATCTCCCGGTCGTGCAACATCCGGTCCCATTGATGGCAAAACCCGGGTAGTGCCGCTCGCGCTATTTCCCACCTATGGCGCTGTACCTTGGTCAGCCGCGCAATGCGTGAGGCTGCCAATTTGACATCATCCGTCATTCTTTGCATTCGCGTGTGTGATTCAGTTGCATCAGTATTCGATACGCTCGCGAGGGTCGGTGAGGAGTTGCTCTGAGTCGCCGAGTTTTTCAATATCGAAGATGGAGTACCGCTATGACTATCCGCTGGAAGATTTGAGGCCGCTCCGGAAGCAGCGCCTAAACTGGTGCTGATCTGCGCTCGCGCCGGCGCGACGACGATAATCCACGACAGGGCCAATATAGGAACTACCGTACTCACAATCGATTTTCTGAATTTCATATCCACTCCGCACCCCAGCCATCCGCTCGATCTAATCACCCCTGACGCACATTAGAACTTCTACAATCGCCGATTTTTTT
Source organism: uncultured Pseudomonadota bacterium (assembly GCA_963795945.1). GTDB lineage: Bacteria > Desulfobacterota > Binatia > Binatales > Binataceae > JAJPHI01. The sequence goes on along the minus strand of CAWCJN010000004.1, from coordinate 364,809 downwards.
GTCTGGTACAAGCCTCAGGAATGAGAGTGAAAGGCGAAAAGTGAACGGCTGCGGCCCTTTAGAGGCCGCAGCCGTCATTCGCTAGCGAGAACTAGCTATTGTTGATCGACTGGGACAAGTTCCACTCGCCGATTCTCGGCGCGCCCTTCTGCGGTCTTGTTAGTCGCGACGAAGTGAGTCTTGCCGAAACCCTGCGGTGTGAGCTGACTCGAAGGAATACCCTTGTCCTCGAGATACGCTGCTACCGAGTCGGCCCGTCGCTGCGACAGCTTCAGGTTGTAATTAACCTTACCGATCGCGTCGCAGTATCCGTTCACGTAAATCTTCACGTTCGGATTAGCCTTAAGCGTCTCGGCCGCTTCATCCAGCACCGGCTTGTCAACTTCGCGAATAAATGACTTGTCGAAGTCAAAGTGCACGCCGCGTAGTACGATCTTCTGCGGAGCAGGCGGTGGGGGTGGCGGTGGAGGAGGTGGTGGGGGCGGCGGAGGTGGTGGCGGTACCGGCGCTTCAGGCGCAGGAGCCATCGCACATCCAACTAAACCTCCGATGAGCGCGCCGCCAACTACGCCAGCCGGCACGCCGATCTCATAATTGCGGGTATGCTGATGGCCGCCAGCCTGGTTCGCGATCAATGCTCCCGCGCCACCGCCAGCCAGGGCTCCAGCACCTGCGCCAAGTAAGCAATATTTTTCCTTCTCTGGCGTCATGCTGCCGCATCCCGCGACGAGCGATAACGCTCCCACCCAAAGTAGGAATCCACCCAATTTTCTTTGCACGAAGCTTCCCCTTCCTGGTCTGAGGCTCCCGCCTACACCATGATATAGCCAGACTTCCGTTACTTGATAAGGTCAGCCGACGAGCAGCCAGCTCGTCCTTTACCCATATCAAGCCCGAAGGCTCATAGTGCCTCGGCGGCAGCGCGGTTCTAAAGCAAAATTACGCCACACCACACAACCATAATTCCTGCGAAATAATACTGTCACTTTCGAGTCGTTTGCAACCCGTGTTCTGCGCTCGGCAAATAGAAATATCACATTCAGCGCCGGTAATGTCTGCGAAGCCAATTAGTCATTAACGGTTGTGGAAGGTTTTGAATCTGGATTTTTGCTCGTGCGCGGACGGTCCATATGTTCTTGCAATCGCTGCTGTTTGATCTTGAGGTCCGAAATCAACTGATCGTATCCCTGATCATTGATTACTCTTCGAAACTGATTGCGATAATTCGCAATTACGCTTATGGCATCGATGGTCAAGTCATAAATCCGCCAGCCCGCGGCGCTCCGATGCATCATATAGTTCACTTGAATCGGGTCTTTCTGATCTGCCAGAACAATGCTGCTCAGGACTTCGGCATAATCCGGCCCGTCGAATTTCTCACCGGTGAAGTTGATCGAGGCGCTTTTGGCCTCCTGCTGAATCTTCTGCACCGTGTAATCTTCGAGCTTACTCAAGTAAGCGTCCTGGATAAAAGTTGCGAAAATTGGTACAAATTCGTTCCGCTGCGTAGGCGTCAACTGCCGCCAATAATAACCGAGCGCGGATCGGGCCATGTCAGTGAAGTCGAAGTAGTGCTCAGACATTTCCCGCAATTTCTCACGGCGTTGCGGCAGCGGCATCTCTTGATCCTGAAAAACCGCGATTACCTCGTTTACCCCTTGTTTGACCTGTATCAGCGGATCATTGGCTGAGGCAGTTGCATAACCATATGAAGCGAACGTCAGAAGAAGGGCGGCGACTGCTGCCGCGATCAAACCTGCCGGCTGAAGATAATGTCGCATCAGATCAGAAGTTTACGAGGTGAACCGCCGGAGTCCAAGATGCGAGTGGCGTATAACGTGGATTATGCTAGCATCGAAGTCATTTGATGCTAGAGAGACTCACTATGCGCCGTTGCGCATCTTTTGCGCTTTACGCGCTCTCAATCGTCGCAGTCGTCGTCGCCTTCCTGTTCATCCAATCATGGGGTCGCGACCTATCAGCTCCAGCGGCGGCCAGCTTCGTCGCGCATAGCCCAGCTTCGGGACGTGCTCCCGTCGCGGATCTCCTACATGTGCTGCTTGCGCTGGTAACGGTCATCGGGATGGCGCGACTGGTCGGCACGCTATTTCGCCTGATTCAGCAGCCTCCGGTGATCGGCGAGATCATCGCCGGGATCATGCTCGGACCATCACTGTTGGGTCGGCTATCGCCCGCGGTCTCTGCGTATCTATTCCCAGTGGCGGTGGCGCCGGCCCTCAACGTTATCTCGCAGGTCGGTGTGATCCTGTTCATGTTTCTGATCGGTCTTGAGCTCGACTTGAGCCTCATCCGCAAGCGAGGCCACTCAACGATTGCGATCTCACATGCGAGCATTCTTGCCCCATTTTTTCTCGGCGCGGTGCTATCGCTGCTGCTTTATCCGCGGCTCTCATCGCGCGATGTGCCGTTCACCCATTTTGCGCTTTTCCTCGGGGTCTCGATGTCGGTAACGGCCTTCCCGGTACTGGCGCGAATTCTCACGGATCGCCGTATCAGCAAGACTCGGATGGGCGTTATGGCGCTCACCTGCGCTGCCGTTGATGATGTTACAGCCTGGTGCCTGTTGGCTTTAGTGGTCGGTGTGGCGCGAGCGCAGGGCGCCGGGGTGATCAAAACGGTCGCTTTGGCAATTGCATATATCGCGATTATGGCTTTGGTCGTACGACCTGTGATGGTGCGGCTCGAGGTGATCTACGGCAACAAGGGGCGGCTGTCGCAGGGGCTGATGGCGACGATCTTCGTCCTGCTGCTGCTGTCTGCCTCCGCCACCGAGCTGATTGGAATCCATGCGATTTTCGGCGCATTTGTGCTCGGCGCGATGATTCCGCATGACAGTGGCATCGCGCGCGAATTGACCGATCGCCTCGAGGATTTGGTAGTCGTGCTACTCCTCCCGGCGTTTTTCGCTTTCACCGGTTTGCGCACCCAAATTGGGCTGTTAGACAGCTCCCAGCAGTGGGTCCTCTGCACGTTGATCATCGCGATCGCATCGCTAGGTAAGTTCGGCGGCACCGCGATTGCGGCGCGTCTCACTGGATTGGGGTGGCGCGATGGCGCCGCGCTCGGTGTCCTGATGAATACGCGGGGCCTGATGGAACTGATCGTGCTCAATATCGGCTTTGAGATGCACATCATTTCGCCCGTGCTGTTCGCGATGATGGTGTTGATGGCGCTAGTCACCACGATGGGCACAACGCCGATTCTCCATCTGATCATGCGGGTGAAACAGGAACCTGAACTCCCCATTGCTTCGACTTTAATGCGCGGAGCCGAGCGGAGCGCGATTCTAGTGCCCGTCGCGAATCCTGCCGGAGTGGCTAGACTGGTTAACCTGGCGCTAGCCGCGACTCCTACCGAAATGCCGCCGCCGAGGGTGGTCGCGATGGTGCGTCGACCATTCGGCGGCGTGCGCACCAATATTGGCGACAGCACCGAACAGAGCATACCTCGTTCAGTGGCGCTTAACTCCGCCCTTGAACTTGCATGGAGTCACAGTGCGGTAATCACACCACAAGCCATTTGGAGCGACGATCCCGCGGTTGATCTCCTGCGGATTGCGAGTGAGGCGCGAATTGGCTGGATGCTGCTGGGCCCCCATCGTGCCGTCTTTGGTGCAGACTTTCGCGGCGGCGTGGTCCGCGCGATTCTTGAAAGGGCGCAGGCGCTCCCGTTGAATATCGCCTTAGTGATGCAGAATGATAACGCGCGGCTCGACCGCGTGTTCGTCCTGACCGACGCTAACCCTGATGGTCGTGCCGCGCTTGAACTCGGAACGCGTCTCGCGCAAAACAGCGACCGTGCGCTTCATGTGATTCGAGTTGCGCGAATGCGCGAGCAGGTTGAGCCGGAGCTTTCGCGGATGCTGGCGAACGCCGTCCGGGTCGCTGGCCGCCGGCTGCATACCGAGGTAATGGCAGAACCTACACTGGCAATGGTGGCGGAGCGTACCGTTGGTGGTTTAATCATCGTCGCTGCAAATCTTGCTGATCAGTTCGGACTGTCCCGTCGAGGATTTCCAGATGGCCGCCCCATGGTGCTGGTGCAAGGCTCGCGTTTCGTGCAGCCTGGGGGTGTGACGGTCGAAGCTCCTCTCAGCGCGATTTCCTAATTCGGTTTTGTCAGCCATTTTGTTTTGCAGGTTCAAGCTTTCGACGTAATTATCCTTGGAGCGGGCGCGGCAGGCCTGATGTGTGCACTTACCGCGGGTCAGCGTGGCAAACGTGTTCTGCTACTTGAGCATCTTGATCAGCCCGGCGCGAAGATCCTCATCTCGGGCGGTGGACGTTGCAACTTCACCAATCGGGAAGTTGGGCCGGAGTATTTCTATTCGGATAACCCGCACTTCTGCAAATCGGCTCTAAGTCGCTTCACTCAGCACGATTTCATCGCGATGGTGGAGCGACATCGGATCAGATATCACGAAAAGACCCTCGGCCAACTCTTTTGTGATGGTTCCTCCCACGCGATGGTCGCGATGCTGCTGGAGGAATGTCGCGTCGGGAGAGTAACAATCAGGCTTGGGCATCAAATTAGCGAAATAACCCGTATCAGTGAGTTCAGAGTCGTCACCGATCATGGCGATTTTCGGGCTCCTACTCTGGTGGTTGCGACTGGCGGGCTATCGATTCCGAAAATGGGCGCAACGGGCTTCGCCTACGATCTTGCACGCCGCTTTGAGGTTGCAATCGTAGAGACTCGACCCGGCCTGGTTCCACTTAGATTCGGCGATAGTACGCTACAGTTCTGCCGCGCGCTCACTGGCATATCCGTGGAGGCAACAGTCTCATGCGGCAATGCTCAATTTCGCGAAGCCCTCCTCTTTACCCATCGTGGACTATCCGGACCCGCAATCCTTCAGGTTTCGTCATTCTGGAGAGCAGGCGACTTTATCAAAATAAATTTCCTGCCGGAGCTTGATGCGCCAGCTTTTCTCGTTGAGCGCAAGCGCCTTCGCCCGAAGGCCGAGCTTAAGACAATTCTCAGCGAAGTATTGCCGAATCGTTTAGCCCAAGCGCTGGCGGCGGATTATCCGGGTCAGGTTAGAAATCTGTCGGACAGAGTCCTTCTCGCATTTGCGAAAAACCTCCAAGCGTGGAAGCTCGCGCCAGTCGGCTCGGAAGGATGGGTTAGGGCGGAAGTCACCATCGGCGGGGTTAGCACTGCGGCCTTATCGTCGCGCACGATGGAAGTCCTCGCGGTTCCCGGGTTGTACTTCATCGGTGAAGCCGTCGATGTAACGGGTTGGTTGGGCGGCTACAATTTTCAATGGGCCTGGTCCAGCGGCTGGTGCGCAGGACAAGCGATCTGAAAGAGCGGTCTGGAATAAATAGCATTCGGGTCTTAAGCTAATTGGGAAAGCCAAGCAGCTAAAGGGAGTGCAAGTATGAAGGTTAATCTCGAACTTAAATTGCTCGCGTCGATTTTCGGCCTCGCTCTCGCCGCAGCAATACCTGCTGCGGCGCAACCGGCCAGCAGCTCATTTCATGCGGCCGGAGAATCGGTTGAAAATGCGGGTTCAAGCACCGGACACGCCGTTGAGCATGCGTATGAGGGAACCAAGACGGCTGTAAAAGACACCGATGTTACCGCGAAGGTTAAGACCTCTTTGCACGATGATAGTTTGACCAAAGGCCGCGACATCCATGTCACGACCGTCGCTGGAGTCGTAACCCTGCGCGGCGACGTTGCCTCTAGCGCAATTTCCGAGCGTGCCGAAAAAGTTGCCGCCGAGACTAGCGGTGTCCGTCGCGTGCGTAACGAGCTACACGTGACTTCTGCCAGCGCAACCGATTGACGAGATTCTCAGCTGCAGGATCGCCGGTTCGCTCGAGACCCGCGGGCCATCCGGCGCGTCCCGCGCCCAGCCGATCGCCCTGCTCACTGATTTCGGTTATCAAGACCACTATGTCGGTGTGATGAAGGGCGTGATCGGCGGCCTCGCCCCCAATACGCTGGTAATTGACCTGACGCATGGAATTCCACCGCAGCAAGTTACAGCCGGCGCAATTGCTTTAGCGCAGAGTTGGCGTTATTTCTCATCGCGCACGATCTTTGTGGCGGTGGTCGATCCGGGAGTTGGTACCGAACGCCGCGCGATTGGGATCGCGACGGATGCTGGCTCGTATTTAATTGGTCCCGATAATGGACTGCTGTGGATTGCCGCAAACGAGTCAGGCATCAAGCGAATCGTGGAGTTGCGAAATCCGCGCTATCGTCTAGCCGTCGCAAGTGCAACGTTTCATGGACGCGATATCTTTGCGCCAGCCGCCGCCTGGCTCGCGCGTGGCGCAAAGCTCGAGTCGATGGGACCGAAGGTCGGGCAAATCGTCGAGCTTGACCTCGCGGCCGGCGTGACCGAATGCTCGAATCGGCTCTGCGGATCGATTATATATGTCGATCATTTCGGTAATTTGATCACAAATTTACGTCGGGAACGCCTCAAACAGTTTGCTGCGGGACGCTCACAAGCTAGGCTGGCGGTAACGGTAGGGCGATGGCCACCTATCGCGATTCACGAGACTTATGGCAAAGTGGCCACCCGCGCGCCGCTCGCGCTGTTCGGTAGTTTTGAGATGCTTGAGATAGCGGTACGCGACGGCAATGCCGCCGAACACTTTGGCGTCACGATAGGTGAACCTGTAACTGTCAGTAGAAAACCCTGAATGCCAACCATCATGGATGATTTTAGCTATCCGCGGCGGATTTCGCCGGTCGTTACTGATATCCCGCGCTTCGAAGGAACTGCGGAGCCGGTGCGCGTCCATGCGCCCCAACCGGCAAGATTTCGCCTTCCAACGCTAAATTTGGTCCTGTTTCTACTCACTCTGTTGACGACCACGATGGCGGGTGCCGAGGCTGCCGGAACGCCAATCGCTCTGTTCGCCGCACCATTATCTAGTTTTCTCAACCTTGCTGCAGGCTTGCCATTTTCAATTCCGTTGATGCTGATCCTGTTCTCTCACGAGATGGGTCATTATCTGACTTCGCGGCGCTACGGAGTCGATACGACGCTGCCGTACTTTATCCCGGCGCCCGCGCCCTCGACCTTCTTTATCGGCACCTTCGGCGCCTTTATCCGCATGAAGTCGCTGCCGCGCAGCCGCCGCGCGATGTTCGATATCGGCGCAGCTGGGCCGTGGGCAGGCTTTATCGTAGCGATCATCGCGTTGATAATTGGCCTGAAGTGGTCAACTGTGACACCGCTCGATACGTCGCAAGGCGGTGTGAATCTCGGTAATTCAATTATTTTCTGGTCAGCCGCACGTGCGATTCTGGGAGTCGATCCGAATTCAGTCAATGTTAATATGCATCCGACAGCCTTCGCTGCATGGATCGGCCTGCTGGTCACCGCATTGAATCTGTTGCCAGTCGGTCAATTGGATGGCGGTCATGTGGTCTATTCGATGTTTGGCCCACGCTGGCATCGAATCATCTCGCGCCTGGTCTGGCTCGGATTCCTATTTATGGCGGTGGTGCCATGGATACTGCATCGAGGATTTTGGGCCGGATGGCTATTCTGGTTCGTGCTGGTTCTGATCCTTGGCTTGGGTCACCCGTCCACCCTCGATAGCGACACTCCGCTTTATGGCGGACGGCGGCTCGCCGCGTGGGCCACGGTGCTGCTCCTGGTGGTAACTTTCTGTCCGGTTCCGTTTTCGATCATGCCGCCTAGCGGTACGCCACCGGCCCCCGCGGACGATGGCCATCAGGTCAGCGTGATTTATCATTACGCGAGCGACGCTGTTTCTAAATTTATTCGATTTTGACGAGCAGTCCACGCCCCGTGCCGATTCGAACATCGCGCGGAAGAACATCACTGCACCAATCAAATAAGCTCCGTTCAGCCCGATGCCCAGACAAAATTCCGTGTGGAGAACCCGCCACCCGCGAGCGCCTGCCGCATTCCCTCGAATGATTGAGTGGTCGGCATGATCCACGCTGCCGGACGCAGGTAACGCGGTAATGCGCTGATCGGATAAAACACGCATGAAAGTGGCATCAACAGTCCGGTCAAGCTCCAGGTCAGACCTTGTATCCGGGTCGAATAACGAAAGATCAAGCCGGTAATAATCGCGCCGATCGCGACCGCAAACAGCATTAGATTGAAGAGGAACGGCATCAGCGCCGGCATCGCCGGAAAAATATTGTAGGAGTAGCAAAACCAGGCAATTAACGCCGCCATGGTCATCCCGATCAGCGCTTTGAATAGATTCACGATAATCAGTCCGGTCATGTACTCGGTGACGGTCAAAGGGGTCGAGAAAAGATTCACGAGATTTCGCGTCCACAGCTCGGCGAGAAAACCAACAGCCATGTCGCGCTGAAACGCTCGAAACATCCCCACAGAATCGCGGCGCCCAGCAGGAAGCTGATCAGACCGGGACGCATCTGGCCGCCGCGCGCCAGATAGATCGCGAGAAATCCCCAGACTACGATATCCATGATGGGCCAGTAGATGGCGTCGGTAATGCGATCGAGATTGCGCCGCGCCTCATACGCATGGCGCACAATCACCGCCATAATTCTATGCGGCTTCATCGGAGGGTCCGCGCGCGAGGCGCATGAAGGCTTCGGCCAACGCCGGCTGTGCGCGCTGTTCCTGGAGAACCGCCTGAGTGACCTCGATCGGACTGCCGTTGGCGATTATGCGTCCGCGCCGGAGAAATACAATTCGACTACAAAGCTCTTCCACCTCCGCTATATTGTGCGACGTGTAAAGAATCGTCGTGCCGCGGGTTCGCCGTAACTCGAGTAGTACCCCTTTAACTTTGAACGCAGCTTGAGGATCGAGATAAGCAGTCGGTTCGTCGAGCAACAGCAGTTCCGGATCATTCATCAGAGCTTTGCAGAGGCCGACACGCGTGTTCTCGCCCGAGGAGAGGCGCGAGATCGGCTTGTGCTTGAGCTGCTCGATTCCGAGCAAATTCAGCAGCTCGTCAATTTTGCGTGCTCGCGCGGTCACGTTATAAAGCCGCGCGAAGACCATCAGATTTTCGAAGACGGTCAATCGATTAGGGAACGCAACGTACGGGGCGGAAAAGTTTGCTCGCGACAGAATCTCCTCGCGTCGCTCGGCGAAGGGCATTCCGAAAATCCGCACTGCGCCCGCGCTCGGAGTAATCAGCCCCAAGATCATGTGAATCGTCGTGGTCTTGCCAGCACCATTAGGGCCCAGCATCTCGCCTGCCTCGATACCGAATGTGACATCATTGACGGCAATGAAATCCTTGAAAGTCTTGGTGAGGTGTTCGACTTCGACCAGCATCGCGGGTGCTCAACGCGCGAGCCTATGTTACGAGTCTAGATGGAACAAGCGTTTTCCGGAGTCGAATCAAGATGCTGGTTTTATGCAATGGGATGCCACGTAGCGCATCCACCTGGTCGTTCAACGTCGCGATTGGCTTGCTCCGCCATCGGGCGAATGCTGAGCAAGTTCACGGTGGCTACGACGAGGATGTCGGGCATTTTCTCGGCGCGATTCCCGGACAATCACGACACGTGGTGCTCAAGTGTCACAGCCTCGACTCTTTTGGACGCGCGCTTGCGCAATCCGGGGCGGCAAAGGTGATTTATACTTGGCGCAATATCTCGGACGCGATCGCGTCATTTATGCGAATGTTCAATGTGGATTTCGAGCATGCCTTCGCCGTGGCCCGTGATTCACTGCAGCTATACGATTTCCATCGGAGTACCGGCAATGTCGTTGTTTTGCACTACGACGAGATCGCGGCGGAATCGCTCGAATCGGTTCGCCGGATTGATGCGTACTTCGGTTTCCACTCTTCAGAGGAGGTGCTCCGTTCGGTCTGTGAACAAACCTCTTTCACTGAGATGCGAGCAAAAGTCGGCATTCTCGACAACACCGAGAATCAACAACGATTAATCAAGCTCGAACGAACCACTTACGATCCCGAAACCCTTCTGAATCTAAATCATATTCGCGATGGCGGTACCGGCTATGGCCGCGAACTGCTGTCTCCGACACAACTCGCCCGCATCGCTCAATTATCACGCGAGTTTGACGTGCACGAATAACGAATTGTGATAGTACTTAGGCCACTGATTGGCAGGCCGCGCTCAGGTATTGGTTAGCGATGTCCTGCAGATTCTTCTCTATGTCGAACTCGATCTGCCAATTGGGGAAATGCCGGCGAATCTTCGATAGATCCGAAATGTAACAAATGTGATCCCCGATCCGATGCTCGTCGCGCAGCGAATACTTCAGATTCAAGCCAATGGCGCTGAGAGCATCGATGGTCTCGAGGATCGACAAACTATTCTCACGTCCACCGCCCAGATTATAGACTTCGCCGCAGGTTGGCGCTTTATAAAATTCAAGAAATAAAGACGCCACGTCACTGCAATGAATCTGATCACGGACCTGCTTACCCTTGTAGCCATAGATCGTGTACTCGATTCCACGCGCCGCGCATAAGACGATGTAGGCGAGATAGCCGTGGAGCTCGACAGCCGCGTGCTGCGGCCCGGTCAGACATCCGCATCGAAAAATGCCGACCGGCATCTTGAAGTAGCGTCCGAACTCCTGGCAAAGAATATCGGCAGCGACTTTCGACGCACCGAAGAGCGAGTGCAGGCATTGGTCAATCGACATGGTCTCGTCGATACCGTCGCGCCCATCGGCGTAATCGTAGCGCGAATCGAGCTCGTGCAGTGGCAGCTCATTAGGCCGGTCGCCATAAACCTTATTGGTGCTGGTAAAACAGAACGGGGTCTCGGCGCAATAATCGCGCGCCGCAACCAATATATTTAGCGTTCCCGTCGCATTGACATCGAAGTCATCATAGGGAATCGATGCCGCCTTATCGTGCGAAGGCTGGGCCGCTGTGTGGATGATCAGATTGGGCCGACTCTGTCGGACCAAGTCGCGAACCCGGGCGCGGTCGCGGATATCAATAGAGTGGTGACGATAGCGCGACAAGCTTGTGCAGAGTTCGTGCACAATTGGAGCGGTCGAACCTTGTTCGCCGAAGAACTCCTGCCGCATGTTGTTGTCAATTCCGATTACATCCCAGTTCTGCGCGCTGAGTACGCGAGCACAGGCCGATCCAATCAGGCCGCCAGAACCCGTAATAAGCGCCTTCAATCGAAATATTTTCCTTGGCCTAAGCTAGTCTTGAGCACTCAATCCGACTCTTCGTCGTATCAATCACGTTGACAAGCATTCCCCCCGCCGATAGCTTGCGTGACGGCAAAAGCCAAGCTTTAGCGGCGCGATCATCGCCGTATAACAGAATTTCACGGAGGTCGCTACTCGTATGGTCGGTAGTCCGTTGATCATTGCTGAGCAGGCGCGCGCACGACTGCAATCGGTGCTTACCTCGATGAAAGAAGGGCGGGGTGCCGATTTCAACCAGCAATCGAAATTGCGCCTCCCATCACCGGCTGATTTGATCATTACGCCGTGCGAGGTCAACGAGCAGCATGGAACCGGCACGCTCTTGCTGCGAATTTTTCCGGATTCTCGATCGATTATTTCGCTGCGCACCAGCAATTTCTATGATGGCAGGCAAAACTTTGGTGCGGCTCAACTATGTCTGCCTTTAGCGCAGGCCGCGCGCCCCGAGATTACCTCGTGGCTGAAGTGGTATTTGACCGGTGCGACGATTCGCCGAATCGTTTGTCTGCCGTATTTGCCTGCCGACGTGAGCGTCGCGCTCACGGCCAAAGCGATGTTTGATGTACCGCTCTGCACTTACATTATGGACGACAAGAACGTTTGCGTGGACGGGATTTCCGACGGTCTGATGATCGAGCTGCTCGAAAAATCTGACTTGCGCCTGGTCATCGGACCCGAGATGCGAGAAGTTTACGAAAAAAAATACCAGATGAAATTCTGGGTGATGCCGCCACTGGTTGCTGACGAAATCATCCGACGCGTGCCGGTTCCGACGCCCGACGGCGTCGATCATCGGCGGGGCGTCCTGCTTCGGCAACATCTGGGGTCAGCGATGGCTGGAGATGTTGCGCAACACGTTCCGCGGCAGTGGCTATCAAGTGGATTGGTATTGTAATCAGAAAAATCCCGCGGCGCTGGACTTCAATCGCAAAGAGATGGAGCGCGACGGTATTCGCCTCTGTGCGCCGATTGCGGAAGCAGACTTACCCGAGGTCTTGTCGCGCTATGCTTATGCCGTCGTTCCTTCGGATGCCCTCGATGGTAAAAGTCCGCCGGCAGTGCAAGCGATCGCGGAACTAAGCCTGCCTAGCCGGATTCCAACCATGATCACGACGTCGCATATCCCGGTGCTCGTAATCGGCCATCCCAATACCTGCGCCGCCCGTTTCGTAAGTCGTTTCATGCTTGGCCAAATAGTCCCGTATGAACCGGCTGCGGTGCAACGCGCCGTCGCGCTCCTGCTCGACCCCGAAAACCAGTCAATTATACGGCAGCGAGCGGCGGATCTAAGTCCGAGCTTTTCTTCGCGGGATTCTGACGCATGGATTTGGCGTTCGATGGCAGCGGGTCAGGCTTGCGATCTCCGCTATGAGAATCTAATGCCGCCGACGTCAGATGGCTTATCCTAATCCGTCGCAAGAGGCGGCGCGAATCATCTTGCGCTCAATCAACAAGTTCGGGATTCTTGCAGCGTATGAGTGACCCGATTATCGAGCGTCTTGATCGTATTGTAGCGATCGAGGAAGAGCTGGAAACCATCCTTCAGACTTTAATTCTCAACGACAGCACGATTATCGACGCATTGGCGCAGATGCTCGGTGCAATCCAAGAGATGCAGACGAGATCGGAGCAGGCGCAGAATCGGCTCACACAGGAGATTTAGATGCTGAATCGCCAGCTTGCGCTAGGTGAACGGTTGTCTCATGTTGCAGGAACCGATTGTCGTGGGAGATGGGGATTTCGCCGCGCAGAATCCCGAAGTAGCACTGCTCGGATACCTTTATTACTTCCTCGATTACCCCTGCGCGATCGATGTTGGCGCGAATACCGGAGAAGTTGCTGAACATCTGCTGCAGGCAGGTTATATGGTCTATGCCTTCGAACCTGAACCGACGTCGTTCGCGAAATTGTCGCAAAAGAATGGAGATAGCGCCCGACTGCATCCCTTCAATCTCGCGATCGGTTCCGTGGATACCACGATGGACCTACACATCGCTAACAATCTTGGTGCTGCGAAGCACGACGCCAGTCTCTTCAGCAGTCTGGTCGATCATCCGATGCTTGAGGATTGCGCGTTTACCAACAAAATTTCGGTAAATGTATGGACTCTTGCAAGCCTGCGCCGTACCGGTGAGCTTCCCGAGCGGGTGGGACTACTCAAGATCGATACAGAGGGCTTTGATCTGGAAGTAATCCGCGGAATAGACGACGACTTTCACCCGGCTGTGGTAATGACCGAGTTCTGGGATCGACAGCATCCTTTCGGCCGTGCTGGTCACGGTAGCTTGGAAGCAATCGTTGCTGAGATGCGGCGGCGCGGCTACTCATGGCATCTCGTGATTTATCATGTGGATGAGGAATCACTGATCTCGTTCTACTGCAATCGCAGCGATACCATAGCAAAATCCTGGGGCAATACGATCTTCTTCCGTGATCGCGCGATCTTCGCCAATTCCTTGCGCTGGTACGAAGAGGTTCTTCCGCCGACAATTTATCGCTGAATACGCCGAAACCTCCTTGCGAATCGAACTCGGGACGACCCTCTTTTATTTGCACGGCGATTTGCCTATTATGTCTCTCGTACAGCTCGGATCGTTCCTTTCACCCGGCCCGGGAATTAGCCCGGGTTCTTTGTTCGGAGCTTCCCCGGCATTAAACTTTCGGAGGGCAATTGATGCCCAGTAAATTGTATGTAGGCAATCTCGCCTACTCGGTCACTAATGGCGATTTGGAAGAACTGTTCTCGCAAGTCGGGCAAGTGCAAAGCGCTACCGTCATCACGGACAAGTTTTCCGGTCAATCGAAGGGCTTTGGCTTCGTTGAGATGGGAACGTCTGAGGAAGCGAACAAAGCGATTCAGGAGTTCAACGATACCGAGCTCAAGGGCAGGAACATTAAAGTAAACGAGGCCAAGCCTCGCGAGGCCGGTTTTGGCGGCGGCAATCGCGGCGGAGGAGGGGGCGGGGGTGGTGGCGGCGGCGGCAATCGCGGCCGCAATCGCTGGTAAAACAATCGACGGGCGGGCCATCGTGCCCGCCCTTTTTTCAGCATGTGAAAACCCCAACTTACATTTGGCTCATTCCGAGGATATCCATTGGAAAAACGCCTGCGCGAACGAAAGCGGCGAGAGAAGCAACTCGAAAAACAACAGCGTAAAGATCAGCGCGCCATTCAGCGACGCAATCCTGATCAGACGGTTGAACAACCCCAACAGACTGAGCCAAGCGAAAATCCTGAGCAGCATCCCGATCCTGTCGCCTGAGTAGGTCATTAGCGGATTCCAAGGGCTACTAACGTCCTGAGGATCATCGCTTTTTCGCAGTAAACCTTTCTTACCGAGCGTATTTTCGATAGCCTTCGATTTTCAGCGCCATTTGAAGTGGCGGTCGTGAAGGAGCTTTCGCATGAAATTTACCTGGTTTCATCTGATGCCCTACCGTTATTTGCCGGATGATTTCACTAGCAAATATCACAGCGTATGGGTGGATATTCCGCGCGACCTTTACGACCCCAAAGTCGGCCATCGTCTGTACAATGACTATTTGGACCAGCTTGAATTTGCCGATCAGATGGGCTTCGACGGCCTCGGCGTCAACGAGCATCATCAGAACGCCTATGGTCTGATGCCCTCGCCCAACATCATGGGCGCGGCGATGGCGCGCCGCACCCGCAACGCCAATCTGGTCATCCTCGGCAACTCGATCGCGCTTTACAATCCGCCCGTGCGGGTCGCGGAAGAGTTTGCAATGATCGATGTGATCAGCGGTGGCCGGCTAGTCGCAGGTTTTCCGGTCGGCACCTCGATGGACACCAACTTCTGCTATGGCGAGGTTCCGGCGACTCTGCGCGAGAAGTACAAGGAAGCACACGACCTCATCCTTCGCGCCTGGACCGAAAAGGATGTGTTTTCGTTCAATGGTAAGTTCACCAAGCTCCGCTACGTAAATTTATGGCCGAAGCCGCTTCAGCAGCCGCATCCGCCAATTTGGGTACCGGGCGGCGGCTCGATTGAGACGTGGGACTTCTGCGCCGAATATGGGCATCAGTACAGCTTCCTTTCTTATTTCGGCTATATCGCCGGAAAGAAGGTCGCTGACGGCTACTGGAACGTAATGGCCAAACGGAACAAGCCGCTTAATCCGTACAGCATGGGCTTTGCGCAGGTGGTCGCGGTTTCCGAGACCGACGAGCAGGCGGAGCGCGACTATGCTCCCCACATGGATTATTTTTACAACCGTTGCCTGCATGTGTATCAGGGCTTTGCCGACGCTCCCGGTTATCGGACCGAGAGCACGATCCGTTCAGGCTTCCTTGCTCAAGTTGGACGAGCGGCGGCGCTCCGTCGCGAAGGGCTGAAGTGGAAGGATTTCGTCGAGCAAGGTTATATCATTGCAGGCTCGCCAAAGACTGTACGTGATCGCCTGCGCGAAGCGATGAAGAGTCTCAATTGCGGCCACCTGATGATTCTCCAGCAAATCGGCTCGATGCCGCCGGAGCTCGTCCGCAAAAATACCGAGCTTTTCGCCCGCGAGGTCATGCCCCATATGCGCGATCTCTGGAGCGATTGGGAGGACAAGTGGTCGCCGCATCCGCTGCCCGAAAGTGATCGGGCGGTTCCGGCGCAACTCAACCTGAATCTTGGTCATACGAACGGCAAAACCGTTAACGCGACGACCGGCGGCGAGGCGCATCGGAGTGCGGCGAAATGAAGGACTTACGACGAATCGCCGGCGGTAAGTTCACTGTCGAGCTGAATATGTTCGGTACCGGCGAGCCGCTGCTCTATATGCATGGGGCGGGCGGTTTGGTTGGCGTTGATCCTTTTCTCGAATTCCTCGGCCACAACTTCAAAGTGATTGCGCCGCATCTGCCCGGCTATGGCGAATCGACCGGCGGCGAGCATATCGAAGATGTGATCGACGTGGTGCTTTTCTATCATCAGCTGCTCGATGAACTGGGCGTGTCAAGTTCTCACGTCATCGGCCATTCGATGGGCGGAATGCTGGCGGCGGAGTTTGCCGCCATCGATATCCATCGGGTGAAAAAGCTGGTGCTCGTGACGCCGGCTGGATTCTGGCTCGATGAGCATCCGATCCCGGATGTCTTCGCGATGGAAGTGCCGGAACTGGCCGAGCATCTGTTCCATGATCCTAAATCGCCGCTCGCGCAGATGTTCGCTACGGTCCCGGAGGATATGAAGCTGCTGGAAGAGATGTACGTCGAACGCGTCAAGCGCTTCACGCAGGCAAGTAAATTCCTATGGCCGATTCCGGACCGCGGTCTCAAGCGCCGGGCATGGCGAATCGCCGCGCCGACGCTCGTGATAATGGGCGAGTCCGATCGGCTGATCCCACCGATCTATGCGAACGAATTCACCAGCCGCATTAAGAACTCAAGGACAGTGACGCTCAAGGAAGCGGGTCATATGCTGATGTATGAGCAGCCGGAACCTTTCGTGCAGACGGTCCGCGAGTTCATCAAGGGCTAAGACTTTTGGGTGCAGACCGATAGTCCGCGCACCTCACGTCGAGTTGGTAAACGGCAGGTGCGAGCGCTCTATGCCCGGTCTAAAGCGCGCTTCGGGTGTCGTTGTCAATTTTGCGATATTTGCGACGCTGCTGTTTGTCCCGGCGGGGATGATCGTGTGGTTACGCGCCTGGATCTTCCTAGCCGTATGTACTCTCGGGACGACCATCGCAATGTTCGCAATACCCGCCGATCTTCTGCAAGAACGTTATGGGTCTCCCCTTCAGCACGGCCAGCCACTAGCCGACAAGATCCTTCTTCCGATGTTCATCGTGGCCTTCGCCGCGGTGGTCATGCTCATACCACTCGACCTGTTCAAGTGGCGCCTGACAGCTCCGGCACGGCTGCCGATAGCACTGTGCGGCCTGGCGCTGTTCGTCGCCGGCTGGTGGTTTATCGCGTGGGCGATGATTGCTAATCCATATGCGGCGCCTGTCGTGAAGCGGCAGGAGGGGCGCGGCCATCGCGTAATCGACCGTGGTCCTTATCGGATCATGCGTCCTCCGATGTACGCCGGCTTTATCCCATTTATGATCGGGATGGCGCTGTGGCTGGGATCTTATACCGCCGCAATTGCAGCGATTGTGCCGATTCTTTTGATAGGTCTCAGAGTAGTAGTCGAAGAACGCTTCCTAGGACGAGAACTTCCCGGGTATAACGAATATAAAACTCGAGTCCATTATCGTCTCGTCCCGTTCATCTGGTGAGCCGGACGATGAATATAAGCCGCGAGACTATATACCTCGCGGCTTTCAGCAAGAATCAAAACTAAAGTCCTACTTAAGTAAACCTTCCTCTTTGAGCGCCTGCTGCACCTTCGGACGCCCACCCACTCTTGCCATATAAGCAGCGAGATTCGTGTACGGTTTAATATCCATACCGATGAAGTTCGTCCAGTTTACGATTGTGAACGCGTAAGCATCGGCCACTGTAAAATTGTTGCCCAGCAGATACTGTTTGTTCGCGAGCTGCTCGTTTAGATAGCCGAGTCGCTTGGCGATGTTACTCTTGGCGGTTTGTTTAACATCGTCAGAGCTTGCTTTGTTGAATAATGGACTGAAGGTCTTGTGCAGTTCGGTCCCAATGAAATTCAGCCACTCCTGCACGCGATAGCGCTCCAGCGAACCCGCCGCCGGGGCCAATCCGGTGGCAGGCTTCTGGTCGGCTAAATACTGCACGATCGCGGGACCCTCGGTCAGCACGCTGCCATCGTCGAGGCGCAGCGTCGGAACATAGCCCTTCGGATTGATACCGGTGAAATCCTGACCGGACTCGGTTTTGTGACTGGCAAGATCAACTTTTTCGAGTTCAACCGGAACTCCGGTTTCACACGCAACGATATGTGGGGAGAGCGAGCACGCGCCGGGCGAATAATAGAGCTTCATGGAATCCTCCGTGTGGTCTGCAGAAACAGGCAACGATTGCCGGGGTTTATTCTGTAGCCACTTAACTGTTTCACGCAGGTAATGGCTTGGCAAGGCCGCGGCGGGTTACGGCTGGATTACTTCGCGAGCGAGCTGGCGGGATAAGCGTTGCGCTTGATCGTGATCGTTACTGAAGGCGACTTTGTCCATCTCGTGCATCCGGGCGAGCGCAAACTCGAAGGGCGCTTTCGAGACCACCACTGCGCCTTGATAAGGATGAGCGAGCTCGATTATTGCGAGGATCGTCAACCCGAGCAGGTCGGCGAAGATCGCGCACATGAGCGCTTGCGATTTGAAAGTTTCCAGCCCGAAAAAATAGCTGAAACCGATCGTGATAAAGAGCCCGGCGTAGATCACCAGCCATACCACAGAGGGGAAGTTCTCCCGCTGATACATGTAACGGAAGCCGCGGTCTTTACTCATTTGCTCCAGCTCGTCGAAGCTTTTGTCCACGAGTAGCTGCTGATGGGCATCCGCCGGGTGATAATTGGTGACAATTGCCCAGAGTGCAAGGACTCCGACAGTGTCGTCCTGGCGACCGCTGGATGAGGCCGCCATTTCAGGCCATTCAACCTCCACGATCCTGCGGACGTAGGCGCGGACCGCCCGTTGTAATTCCTGATTCACAGGCGGACTGAAACTTTTGGCCAAGCGATAAAGCGAGGTCGCCGCTAAAGCTTCGCTCTGGACCTTCTCGTCGGCGCGATCAAAACGTTCCCACGCGGCGACGATCACGAAGGCTAATAAGAGTCCATAAAATGCGCCCAACACACCGAACGTGAAGCCGGCAACTTCGTGGTTCTCCTTCAAGCGCTCGAGCGGCACCAGCACGCGCACGATATACAGTCCGAGCACGCTCACGGCCGAGAAAACAATCAGCACAATAGCGATTTGAACTACGGTTGAGCAGAAAAGTATGAAGTTCATTGGTCCCCGTTTAATCAGTCAATAGATTGCCGGAAACCTAGTTGTGATCGCCGGCGGGCGTCGCCTGAGCGTGGGAAGTATCGGAGGAGGATTGCGACGGCGGCATTCCCGGCAATCTGCCAATCTTATCGTATTCGTAACCTTCATAGCCGAGCGAGCCGACCATCAGCAGCGGACAGCCGGTCGCAGTGAGGATCAAGACCATGAGCACGCCCCAAACCAATCGTCTGCTTAACATCATTTCTCAGGTTCACCACTGCTTTGCGTAAATTCGGTCAATCCGGCAGTTGATAAGCACCTATATCGCAATCGCCTTTGGTCCGGGCCTCGGCTCCGAGCAAGCCAGTTTCGTCAGTCGGCTCACAATTACTTCCTTTGCCATTAGGTGTCGCAGGATTGCCCTTGCCGAGGGCGGGACTTCCGGGCATCAGCGCCTGCGTTTCCGGCGCTGTGTCGGGAGCCGGACCGCCACCATTATCCGCGAGGGACGCAAGCAGCGGATTCAGGGCGTTAGGCGTGGCTCCGGTCATGTTGTGTGAAACTTTGCCGACGATCGTACATCCGGTCGTGTCGCCGATCAGATTGTAATCGTGAGAGTTCATCGATTTGCCGATGGCGAAACAATCTGGACTCGTCGTCGCGGTATTCCCTGCGACGATTGTGTTGCTGAAGACAAACTTTTTATTACTAGCGTCGATATCTGCGCCCCCTCCGAATCCAGCGGCGGTGTTATTGGCGATCGTCACATTATTAACCGTGACATTACCAGCGGAGCTCAGCAGGCCTGCGCCTTGTCCGCCTGCATCGCTCTGGCTGTTACCACTAATTGTGGTGTTGATCATCGATAGCTTGGCGTCTTCGCTAAGAACGCCGCCACCTTCCGAAATCGCGCTATTATTACTAATTGTAGTATCACTGATGCTCGCGCTGGGCTTGGCCGAAGTACCTGCTGGATTGGTCAGGATCAATCCACCGCCGGCGAAAGCTGAATTCGAATCAATGATGCTGTTTTGAATCGTGAGTTTGCTCGCTTTCGTCGCGCCAAAGTACACGCCGCCCCCATCGGAAGCGATCACGCTGGGAGCGGAGTTGCCGGCAATAGTGGAACTGGTGATGTTCAGTTTCGTGTCGCTGGCGTAGATACCTGCCCCGAAATTCGCCTGATTGTTTGTAACGACGCATTCGGTAACCGTGAGCGTCGCGCCAGAGGCAAAAATTCCACCGCCCGCCAATGTGCCGGACGAGGTTACTTGCCCCACACCATTAGTAATCTTCATTCCATCAAGGTCACAGTGGCTTTCGACCCGATCGAAAATACGCTGCTTCCGCTGCCATTTACGGTCGCGAAATCAGCGCCGGAGCCGATAATGGCAAGTGTTAGCTTGCTCGGTTTTGGGCCAGTGTTGATCGCGACTGCATCGGTGTAGGCGCCGCTGCTAACGAGGATTTGCGCATTTTTCTCCGTGATCATCGCGACGGCCGCGCCAATTGTAGTTGCACATCCATTGCCGCTCGGATCGACGCATAACATTTGTGTGGTGCTGGCCTGAACGTCATTCGGTCGTGACGCGGCGCCTGCAGCGAGTATAGTCGCGAGCAGAAAGTATCTAATGAACGCCTTCATCATTGCCCCCCTTCGATCTTTGGCGTTGAACGCGATGCGCTATTTATAACCCGGCGTATAGAGTTGATAACACATCACATAGACCACTACGCCGGTAATCGATACATAAATCCAGATCGGCCAAGTCCAGCGAGCGATCCGTCGATGGCGCTCGAATCTACCGCGTAGCGCTCGGTTCAGCGTGATCAGCACTAACGGAACAATCGCGGCGGCGAGTGCTATGTGCGAGATCAGAATGGCGAAATAGACCGGGCGGACCGGTCCGTATCCTTGAAAACGGACATCGCCGACTTCGTAATGGTAAACCAAGTACGAGATCAAGAAGACGATTGAGACCGCGAAAGCGGTTAGCATGAACGCGCGATGCGCTCGCAACCATCGGCGGCGGATGCAATAGAAACCGGCAACCAGCAGCATCGCTGCAAGGCCATTCAGAATTGAATTAATCGGCGCAAGTAGATAGTAGGAGTTGGCCATAGCTGCGGAAACAATCCAGCAGGTCTCATCCTAACGATTCGGCAGGTCACGAGCGATGGATCTTGCTCGATTTGGCTGGCGCAGCTTCACTGGATTGCGTAAGTTGATTATAGCAAAATCTTTAAGTCGGGGCCGTTAGCGACGACGCCGCGGACCCTGCAAGGAGCAGAATGATGGACAAGCCATGCATCTCGGCGGATTCTCATATCACCGAGCCGCCTAACTGCTACATTGATTATATCGATCCGAAATTTCGCGATATCGCACCCAAGATGGTGCGGGATGAAGCCAAAGGCGACGTCTTCATCATCGAAGGGATGAAAAAGCCGTTAGGTATTGCGCTGGCGGCGGCGGCGGGCAAAAGCCCTGAGGAGCTCAAAGCTTTCGGCGCGACTTTCGACAGCCTCCATCGGAGCGGCTGGGACCCGAAAGCCCGTATCGCCGATCAGGAACGCGACGGTGTGGCAGCTGAGGTTATCTATCCCACGGTCGGTATGCTGCTCTGCAATCACGGCAATTTCGACTACAAGAAGGCCTGTTTCGACGCGTACAATCGCTGGATCGCCGAGTACTGCTCGGAGAACCCGCAGCGGCTGATCGGATTGGGCCAGTCAACCATGCGCTCGGTGGAAGAGGGCATCGAGGAGCTGCGCGAGATGAAGGCGCTAGGCTTGCGCGGCGTGATGCTGACCGGCAATCCGCAAGTCAGCGATTATGACGATCCCTGCTATGGACCTTATTGGGAAGCCGCAATCGATCTTGAGATGCCGATAAGCTTCCATATTCTGACCAGCAAAAGCGATCAGGTTGGCGGACGTTCCCGTGGTCCATTGATCAACAGCTTCATGTCGATCATTCGGGGCAATCAGGACATTATCGGCACGTTTATCTATGGAGGCGTGTTCCAGCGCCATCCGAAGCTCAAGATCGTATGTGTTGAAGCCGACGCGGGCTGGGTCCCACACTTTATGTATCGGATGGACCACGCTTACAAGCGTCATCGGACCTGGATGAAATGCAAGGAACTCGACCGGATGCCGAGTGACTACTTCCGTGAGCACGTCTATCTTACCTTTCAGGACGACTGGGTCGCCTTTAAGATGAAAGATATGTGCAATTACGAGCGGCTGATGTGGGCTAATGACTTCCCGCACAGCGACTCAACCTGGCCGTGGTCGCAGGAGATTCTAGCTGAACATACGAAGAATTTATCCCCAGTAGAAAAAAACGCCATCCTTCACGACAACGTCGCGGACCTGTATCACCTTTCCGCGTAATCGCAGCTTAGCTGACGCAATTACCTAATAACTAACGCGGCGTGCGAGATTTGCATGCCGCGTTTCATTTTTTCTAAGAGTTCACCGGTTGTGCTCTGCTGAAAATGTAAACAATTTGACAGCTCAGCCCAGCCTTGATGACCTCAAAAGCGAATGAGAATTGTTAACAAAGTGGTTGACAGAGGTAAACAAGTTGCTAGCATTATAAAGATATTGAAACATAGCAATGGGGGGCGGAGCGAAGCTATGGAGAATGTATTAACTCTCGAAGAGGTTGCTGATTACCTCAGAATTCATCCCTCAACCGTTTATCGTCTGCTAAAGAAACGCCAAATTCCGGCTTTCAAGGTGGGGAGCGATTGGCGGTTCAATCTCGAGTCAATTGATCATTGGCGTTCTGCCGCCGAAGACAATCTCAACAAAAAGTAGCAACACGGGTCGCGACTGTTAGTCGGGTCTTTTCCCGAGCTCATCAGACGATTGGCCCCTCGAGTGGGAACTTATGCATACAGTTCCCGCATAAGGCCCACGCTTCGTGATCGTCGTCGATTACCAAAAGGGCGGCGATGATTGCTTCGATATCGCCGCATCCATTACAAATCAGCAGGCCGCCGTTTGAGCCAATTTCCGCGCAGATGTCTGCGATGATCGCGCTATCTCTAACGAATCCCACAACTTGGGGAGCACTGCCCATCCGGAAAACTCCAAGCAGATATCGCATACAGCCAGCCTCTCTGGACGATGAGGAATGGCCTCCCATTACACATATAGACGAACCTCCAACGCTTTGGTTACGCGAACTTTACGAGTAAGGCAAAAAGCGCGCGAATGTCAGCATTGACGCGCGACAGCATCAGCTTTCAGGGTGTTGGAGATCAAAAGCCCATACGATGTGACTGTTCCATGCAGTTGGAGGTCGTGTCGGTCAAGTTGTGGAAAAGCAGTTATGCATCAGAGCGGCGAGTGAGCAATTGATTACTTAGTCCTTAAGCCTCGTTTGTTCTCAATGCGCTCCTCCTCGGCGCGCGAATAAGCACGAACCCGGGAGCCACAGAGGCGAATGTTCTTGAGCCGGTCTCCAACCTTTCTTGGTTACTAACGTTTTGACTTGAACGGCCCCCCGGTTTCTCGATCACTCGATGCCGGCACCCAACTGCCCTGTGGTGCTATATGGGGTGGCTCTCGATGATCGATTGTGAGCCCGGTTGCGGGGATCACCCGCCTCAAAGAGAAGTCTGCCTTGCGCAAGAGGTCCGTGAACTCCGCTTCGGTTCGTTCTCTTCCACCCGGCGCTACCGCAAGCATGATGAGGTCGTTGAACCTTCCGGGATCCGGTTGGTTGGCCGGTTTCAGAACCGATTCGACGAGCAGCAGCTTGCCGTGTGCGGAAATCGCACGGCGGCAGTTCTTGAGGATCTTCAGCGCGTCCTCGTCGTTCCAGTCATGGATGACGACCCTCATCAAATATGCGTCTGCCCCCTCAGGAGCTCCTTGAAAGAAGTCTCCGCCCACAATCTCGCAGCGGCCAGCGATTGGCCCGGTACGCAAGGATGCGTCGCCTGCGACGACCGATGGCAGATCGAAGAGGACTCCGCTTACCTGGGGGTTCGCCAGCAGAATCCCGTAAAGCAACGCGCCCTCGCCGCCGCCTACATCCACGATTCGCTTGAAGCTCGAAAAATCATACGCGGCGACGATCAGTGGCAGCTCGACCGACGATATGGAAGTCATTGCGGCGTTGAAGATTGCCGCATCGTCGGGATGCGTCCCAAGGTATTCGAAAAACGAAGTACCGAAAACGTGGTTGAACGCCGGTTTCCCCGTAGCGACAGTCGCAGAAAGCTCTCCGAACGCTCTCCACAGTAATGCCGCTCTGAAGGCGATCGCTGCACCGCGCACCGATTGCGGATGGTCGCTGCGAAGTGCGTCGCTGAGCGGTGTTTGCTGATACTTCCCAGCTGGATCTTCCGAGAAAATGCCCACACTGGCGAGAAACTTGAGCAAGCGGCTGAGCGCCGGGGGATTGCTCTTCGTCGCGACCGCCAAGTCGTCGATACCTGCAGGCGCTTTCGCCACGATGTCCGCAATTCCGAGTTTTGCCGCTACGTGAATCGCCTGGGGTATCATCACGCTGAAGATAAACTGGAACATCTGCGCCGACGGCGGCGGCTGCATTGACTGGGTACTCTGCTCGCTCATTGTTTCTCCTTGTTGACGTTCGATCGTTTACATCGCAGGTCCCCAAAGCAGCGTTACTTGGGATGTCGAATCAGTCACATTCAGTCACTACCTGACATTGGGCTTAGTTGCTATGCTGCCTCCGACCGCGATGTGATGTTGTTCAAGTCTTGCCAGC
The DNA here is from genome assembly GCA_963795945.1 of uncultured Pseudomonadota bacterium. Lineage (GTDB taxonomy): Bacteria > Desulfobacterota > Binatia > Binatales > Binataceae > JAJPHI01. The sequence goes on along the minus strand of CAWCJN010000004.1, from coordinate 340,040 downwards.
CGACCAGACGGCGCAGGGTTACCTGGCCGCTGCGCAGTAGTCCGAAGAGCAGAAAGAGGACCGCCTCTTCGCTGGGAAGCGAAGCCTGGGTTTTGGTCCGCCGGCGAAATTCCTCGTTGATTCGCTCCAGCGCGTTGGTGGTGCGCAGCGCCTTCCATTGCGAGATCGGGAAAGTGGTGAAGGTGAAGAGTTCGTCACCGGCCTCCTCGAAGCTGGCAAAGACCGCCTGCGAGCGCAGCTTCCACTTACGCACAAATCCGGCGCGTGCCTTCTCTACCGCCTGGTGGCTGTCCGCATAGATCATGCGCCGGTAGTCCTCGGCCAGTTCCTCGCGCAAATGGGCGGGCGCCTTGGCCAGCAGGTTCCATAGTTTGTGATTAGTGCAGCGCTGAATCGCGATCCCCGGCCATTGCATTTTAAGCGCCGCTCTCAAGCCCGGATTGCCGTCAATCACCGCCAGCTCCGGGGTACCCAGGTTGCGCCCGGCCAGCGCCCGGACCGCGTCCAACCAGGCCTGCTCGCTCTCCACCCCCGACAGCCGCAGGTCCAGCACCACGCGTTGACCATTGGCGCACACGCCCAGCGTGACCAGTACCGGCACGCGCACCCGCTTCTTCCCGATCCGCACCCGCGGATACCACCCATCCAGGAAGATATACCGGACCTTCAGCTCGCTCAGGTCGCGCTTGGCCCACGCTTCGAAATCTTCCCGCAGCCGCCCCACCAGGCGTGACACCGCGTCCTTGGATAACGGCGCCCCGCGCAGCAAGGGCGACAGTGCGCCGCGCAGCCGGCGTGTGTTGGTCCCGCTCAGGTAGATCCCCAGGATCGCTTCATCCACCCGCTCGGTCCGCCGCTGGTAGCGCGGAATCATCCGGCTGCGCCATTCCCGGCTCTTTCCGTCGGCGCCCTCCAACCGTGCCCGCGGCATCGCAATCGTCGTCGCTCCCAGGCTGGTGCTCAGCGTTCGCTCCCGCTTCCCGTGCCGATAACCCGCGCGAACCGAGCCCACCCGCGCTGATCGCCCCGCGCCCAGCGCAGCCTCCAACTCCTCATCCACTATCGCCTCAATGGTGGCCCGGATGCGCTCCCGCATCAGCTCCTCCAGCGAACCTTTTCCTGCCCCTCCACTCCTGCTATCCATCTCCATGGCGTCATCCTCCGGCACCCGCCTCCAAGCGGGCTCGAGTTGTGGCTCAACTCGCCGGATCTTGACGCTTTTTCACTTTTTCCACCACCCTCACGACACTACCCAGTTGGAAATGGCGACAGTCAATACCGCGCCGGCTCTCGCTCGGCTGCCGTCAACACCTAGTCAATAATATTATGCGCACTGACAAGCGTTCCCCGCAACGCTGGGTTGGTTATGTCGCTTTCGTATAGCTCAAAATAATCGCCACCTACCAGAAGCGCGCTCTTGAGAGCAGTTGACAAGCTAAAGCCAAGAGCCGAGATCGTCTGATAACCTAAATCGATTTGATTGGCGAAACCGGCTTGATACGACCAGTTCCAGGACGCGCTGAGCGCGTCATTTTGCAGGATATAACCGGTTCCGAAAGTCGCGACTGCGTAGGTGATGATATCCTGGGAGGCGAGAGTATCTGCGCCGTTGAAGCCGGTAATCAAGGCTCCGTTATCGTCGATTGGCGGAAATCCTCCGGGCTGCATCGCGTCCTGCAATGGGATGTTCGGAAAGGACTGCTGGAAGACCTGTGCAATTTGTTCCCAAGCATTCACCGCCAGAGTGCGTGTATAGCCGATCGCCTGCCAGTTAGCCACGTCATTATTGCTGATGCATGAAGTAGATCCACTATTGATTGGTTTATTGACGAATAGGGGTAGATTGGTTCCCTCTGATTCTGCGTTAACACCAGTGATTTTCACACTTACTACCGTTGGATTCGAATTGTAATGCGCACCGACGGCTTGAATTAGCGTGCTCCACTTGGCGAGAAAAACCGGATTCCAAGGCACCGGGATGGCCGCGATGGAGCATATTGCCGGTCCCTAGCTAGTCTGATCCCAAATAAAATTAAAGATCTGAGCTCCGTCGGCATATACCCACGAAGGAGTGCTATATCCAGGCATCACGCGTAGCGTGACTACCTTTCCTGCGGCCGCAGCTTGCGTTACCAGGCTATCCAGCGTGGCCCATACGAAATTACCTTCAGTCGGTTCGACATCACTCCAGAACACCCGACTGCTGATGCCATCCACCAACGAATCGGTGAGTATCGATGAGTCGATTTGATACGACGAGACTCCTTTAGCGGTCTGTAGATGTACTGCATTGATGGCAAAAATGCCGTGTACTGTCACCTGCGGAAAGCTTAATGCGAAAGCAGCCTGTAATCGAAAAGCGAGCGCCAGAATTAAAGATAGAAATACTCTAATAATGCCACAAAACATTAATGCGACTCTCCGCGATGCAGGGTAGGGCCAATCATAAAGGCAATTTACATGCCCAAATGAAGTTTATTTATGTTTTAATGCCTATATAGTTAGAATTTGATGTACTTTAGCGAAACTGCAATTTGAAGTTTCAAAACCGCAACTTACATCGATTCGGCTACACCATAACCAAACTATTAATCGACAGATATTTCCTGAGAAAGTTCGGTAATGATTAATCCAGGCGCGAGACTAAATTGCAAAAAAAGCTGCTACTCGATTAACGAACTCTTCGGGCTGCTCAAGCTGCGGCTCATGACCGGCGGCGGGAATAGTTTCGATTCGCGAACCGGGATCATCCGCGAGTAGGATTCGACATACGTTTGGCTGACAATTCCGTCACTAGCCCCGCGAAGAATCAGCGTCGGTATGCGTATTCGATGCAGCCGACGATGTAGCTTGGGATTATGCATATACGGCTCCCACACATAACGTGCCAGCGCTTCCCGATTGCGACCGGTTGCCGCCAGTTTCTCTTCCGAGAGCGGGCCAGAATCGAGCGCTCGTTTCGCCGGATCATGGTAAAGCAGCTCGGCGACTGCCCCGGGGCGGCGAATGAAAATATCCGGGATCGCCGGCGTGCCGCGATCTTCGCTTTTGATTCCGATGGGTTCAGCTAAAACTAACTTGCTTAACGCATGACTGCACCAGGATGCTACTTCCGCCGCGATCCAACCGCCAAGAGATGCGCCGATCAGGATCAGTTCGCGAAGCCCAAGCTGATCAATTAGATCCAGAGTAGAAAAATAGATCCAAGTAGAAAAAAGCGAGATCATCTACTCGGTTGAAGTGCTCAGGTAATTGAGAGTTACCAAATCCTGGATGCGCGGGGGCGATTACGTCGAAGCGCTCGGACAGCAAATGAAGAAATCGAGCCGCCGGGTCCAATCCGTCAATTCCATGCAGGAACAGCACCGGAGTTCCGAAGCCTCGACGAAATAGTTGGATTTCGATTTCATCGACTACAAGTTTCTGGATAGCATCAGACCGATCAGGCATCGAAAACTCACCAGCCCAAAATACTGCTCAATACAAAAGCAACGACCAGCACCAGGCCGAACTCGAATTGAAGTTGCCCCGAACGGGCCATCGCGCGATTATGCGCTGCGGCATCGGCATTACCTGAAACTAATCTCACCTGATCGATGGCGAGGGGCAAGGTAATTATTACGGCGCAGGCGAGCCAAGGCAGAATTCGCCCGAGGATCGAGATAGCCACGATCAGGTAAGCCAACGCGTCACAGGTGATCAACTCGACCAAGGCGGCGGGTCGTCCAATCAGAGCAGCCATAGTCCATTTGCCGTGTTTACGATCGTTCTCGATATCGCGGAGGTTGTTGGCTTGTAGCAGGCTCGAGCACAGCAAGCCCATCGAGGCGCCCGCCAGGCCAGCCGCCCACGAGAAATGCAGGGTCTGCACGTAATACCCGCCGAGCACATAGCCGGGGCCCATCAAAGCGAAAACCATGAAATCGCCAAGTCCTCTATACGCCAAACTCAGTGGCGCGGCCGTATAGAAATATGAGCCGAGAACCCCGATCAATCCCAAAAGCAGAATCGGCCATCCGCAAAGCCAAACCAGCACAAGACCCAAGCCTGAGCCGATCGCAAAAATAATTAGGCCACCAGTGCGAATCTGCTCGGCGGTCAGAAAGCCTTGCTGGATGACCAGTCCCGGCCCAAACGCATCGGGAGATTCCCAATTATCCAGGTCGGTACCTTTGATGAAATCGTAATAATCGTTGATCAGGTTGGCGGCTGCCTGCAGCAGCATCGCTGCGATGACCGCCAGCAAGTATCTGCTGAACGAAAATGACGCTCGGGTATAAAGGGCTAGGAACGAGCCGACCGTCACACTCATAAAGGGCATCCCAAGCGTGAAGGCGCGGCTGGCCTGAATCCATACTTTGATCGGCCCGGGACCGGCCACGCCGCCGGGAGAGATCACGCCAGTTTGCTCCATCGTTGATCAACGCTCCTTCTTCGATGAACTCGCGCGTTATAACGCGATCGGATTTAATCGAGCGATATTAGCTCGGGCGATCGCGCCCGTCCAAGACGCAAAACTATACCGCTGCAGTAAAGGACTTCTATCCAGCGTAGCCCGCTAACTCGCACAATCGCAGATACAGCGCTTGCACTTGAGGTGAAGTATTTCCGTCAGGCTTCGATTGCCGGAGCTCGGAATCGGGGAATTCACGGTCCACCAGAATCCCGAGTGATCGTTCAATTACTGGAAAGGCACTACCATCCATAACTTGATCGTAGTGAACAAATAGCCAGTCGCCGCCCTTTGGATACTGAACCTCAAGAACGCTGCGGTAGATCGATTCCCATAGCCGTTGTGCCCGCGCTAAATCCATTCGAATATCACGCAAATATGGGGCAGATTTGGTATGCGTGACAATGCTGGCTGCAGTGATCGCGGGATGGCGAAAAACACACATCAATAACGGATTGTTCGCTAGCCGCCGCCATACCTGCAAGATGAACGAGAAGCGCGGATCCTTGAAGCAAAACGGCTCGTGCGCTGTCATTGCGCGTATTTGCTCTTCGATCCGTACGGATCGGCGAATTCGAACGCCGGCTGGTAAGGGAGCGAGCCATCGTTGTGTCGTACCAAGATCCAGCTCGCGCCAGCGCTCTCGATGTAACAACCAGTTTAAGGGATTGCGTCGATAGCGCCTGATTGCGCGTTTGATCAACTTTTCGTTGATGGCGTTTATCTCTGGATCCTCAAATAATCCTTTGGGATTGACCGGCCTTCCGGGACCGACCGGGGCATCACCCATAAAGTAGCCGGCTTGCGCGAGCAGTCCTGTGACTAGGCTGGTGCCGCTCCGGCCGCTTCCGAGGATCAGGCAATTGCGTGGCTTTTCGTTCATGAACAGTGTTTACGAGCACGTCCGGCCATCGCTTGCGCGATGGACTGTGGCAGATAAGTTCTTAATAGCCGCAGCAGGTTCTTGATTCGCCATGGGTTCTCACGAAACGCGCCGAAGAACGCATGACGCGCCTGCCCGATCTGGCCTTTTGCAAGCGCTTCTAGGCCCGCACGTCCCCACAAGTTGACGCGAGCTTTGCGACGAGCTCTGATAATCTGCTTACCCGCCTGCCCATATTGTTGGCGCACCAAACGTTTGAAGACCTTGAATGCGGGACGATATTTCTCCAGCCGAGTGAACAGGGAAGCCACTCGATAATTGACGAGTTTGTCCGAAATATAGGCGAAGGGCCCTTGCTCCCGAAGTCGCAACCAAAAATGAATATCCTCGAACCCGACGGTGCGGAACTCCTCAGAAAAACCCCCGATGTAGTCGTAAGCGTCGCGGCGAATAACCGCCGAACTAGGGAGAATCTGGAATCGGCACATCATCATATCGTCCATCGACGGGGCTTGAGCGAGGTGAGGCGGCATGAATCCCCCACGGCTCAGCGTGCCGGTAGAATCGAAGCAGGTCGCGTCGGAATAAAACAGCACGGCTTCGGGATGAAGAGGAATTGTCTCAGCAACCTTCTGCAGTTTGTCCGGCGTCCAGGTATCATCCGCATCGAGCAGCGCAAGCCATTGGCCATGCGCGATCCGGGCTCCTGCGTTGCGCGCGCTGGAAAGTCCACGATTTCCCTGCCTAACGACAATGATGCAATCCGCATATCGTTTTAATATCTGTTCAGTCTCGTCGATCGAGCCGTCGTTCACGACGATTATCTCCAAATCGGAGAAAGTCTGGGCGAGCACGCTCTCCAGGTTTTCTGATATCGTAGCAGCAGAATTAAAAGCCGGTATTATGACCGAGAATTGTGGCATCAGCGACGCGGATCTGAATCAAGATACCTGAATTCCATGTGGACTCGGAACATTTTGCTAAGGGCGACCGTACGTTAGAGGAGTAATGATGGCGAATGGCGGCATCAATCATTTGGCACTAGTGGCGAGTGATCTGACGCGCGCGCAAGAATTTTATCGCCATGTTTTAAGCCTTATGGGCTATACGCAAGTCGAGGTGCCGGAAGCGACGCAAACCGCGATGAAAACTCGGCTGCTCGCGTGGGCAAGCCCGCAAGGCTCCGTCACGGTGCGTCCGTCGAAGCCCGAATCTACGTCAAAGCAACACGATCGGAACGCGCCCGGTCTCAATCATATTGCGTTCAATGCTGAGAGCCGCGCGGCAGTCGATAAGATGCACGTATTGCTCAAGAAAATCGGTGCGCAAATCCTCGATGCACCGGCAGAATATCCCTATTTCCCGGGTTATTACGCGGTCTATTTCACCGATCCTGACGGCGTGAAGATCGAGTTCGTACACTGGCCACAGCCATAATGCTCTGCGCGGCTTAGCCGCCGCTCGCTGCGAGAATTGCCGCGAGGTCGTGCTCGGGCAGCGTTCCAATCCGTTCGAGCGTGATATCCGGCGCTGGGTATTTCGCGACTTCCTTCTGATCGTGCGCGTAATGGCCTTGTCGCGGAAAGATCGTCGTCAGGCGCGCGCCCCAACTCTGTTTTATCGTCGATAGAATCCGCACTTTATCATCGACTAGTACGTAATGGTCGGCGGGATAGCGCGCCGTAATGTCGTCCAGTTCTTTTTCTTTGTGGATATAGATCAAGATATTCCCATCGAACGCTTCACCGAGCCCTGAGCGTTCCACCTTAAGTGGCTGAAACACCACGTCGCCATCGCTCAGGATCACGCAGTCGCCATATTTCCGGCAGTGCTCCACCGCGTCGAGCGCGCCCGGGAAAAGCCGGGTGGCGAATGGATAATTAATCAGGAAACTCGAGACCGTCAGGATGTGCGGATCGCGCGGATGCTCGATTCGATAGCGCTGGAGCGCCCCGAGGTAATCGGCATAACCCAGGTCGGCACGCAACTCCTCAAAGATAGTCCAGTAGCGCTGTTGCCGCTCCGTACCTATTTCGCGCTCCAGATGGCGCATGAGCTGAGCGACGATTCGATCATTATCCAGCAGTGTATTATCGACGTCGAAGAAAAAAACTACCTTATCCATCGCCATTTGCGATCAGCTCCAGTCTTATGGATTTGCGAACCATTATCGAGCGAACCGCCAAGCCGCACAAACAAGCGTCTGATCTCGGTGCGTCACCACCTTTGACAAGCCGCCCCGCTCGCGCGATAGATCGTGCTGCGATGGAGGTCGGGATGGCGGGTCAGCATTTGCCAGGATTCGCGCTCGAAACAAATGATGGTCAGCGGAAGGAATTTCCCGCAGGACGACCCGCCCTGCTGTGCTTCGTCAAAGAAGACTGCCCGACTTGCGTCCTCTCGACGCCATTGATTGAGGCCGCGTTTTGCGCGTTCGGCAAGTTGGTCGAAGTGCTGGCGATCGGACAGGATCGCGAAGGCAATGAGGCACTGATCAAGCGGCACGGACTGACCGTCCCGATGCTCGATGACTCGGCGCTGAAGGTCTCGTTCAAATACGATATCGAGATCGTTCCGACGATCATCCTGACCGATGCAGAAGGTATCGAGCAGCGCCGCTTCATCGGCTTTGGCAAACAAGACTGGCAAGAGTTGTACGGTGAACTGGCGCGCATGACGAAGGAAGCCGTGCCGCGCCTCGATTGGATAATCTATCCCGATGTGCGTCCCGGGTGCGGATCGAAGTCGTGCGAACCGGGAATTGCAGAGCGGTTGCAAGCCGAGGCAGAAGGCAGTCCGCTGCGCGCCCGCCGGATCGAAGTCGCCGAACAGGACGATGTCTTCGAGTTCATGTTCGATCAGGGCCTGACCGACGGCTTGCCGGTGGTGCCGCCGACTCCCGAACGGGTAATCCGGATGCTGCGGGGCACGAGTCGCGACGCGCAGGAAGTGATCGGCACGTGTGCGCCCAATTATGCGCCGCTGACGATCGAGAAGATCGCGATCAATGCGGTGATGGCAGGATGCAAACCCGAATATCTACCGGTGGTGATCGCGGCGGCGGAAGTAATCTGCGTGCCGGAATTCTGTATCCACGGACTAACCGCCACCACCTATGGCGCGACCCCAATTATCATCGTCAATGGACCGATTCGCCACAGAATCGGCATGAATATGGGAATCAACGTGCTAGGGCAGGGGAACCGCGCTAACGCGACGATCGGACGTGCGATCAAGCTGATCGTGCGCAATGTCGGCGGTGGACGTCCCGGCGAGGTCGAGCGCGCGACCTTCGGCTCAGCCAGCAAATACACCTGCTGCTTCGCCGAGTACGAGGAGCGCAGCCCGTGGGAACCGCTTCACGTCGAGCGGGGGTTCGCGGCGAGCGATAGCGTGGTCACATGCTTTGGACTAGAGAGCGGACCGCATCAGATTGCCGATCAGACCTCACGCACGGCGCGCGCATTGTCAGGTAGCCTTGGACTCGGCGCGGAGAGTTCGTGGCACCCTAAGACGCACAATTTCGGCGATGTTTTAATGGTGATCTCACCCGAACACGCCGATACGATCGGGCGCGATCGATGGAGCAAGGAGCAGGTCCGCCAACAGATGCAGAATGTGACGTCGCGTCCGCTGCGCGAGTTGCTGCCCACCGACAATTTCGGTGGCCTCGGCGCTTTGCCGGATCAGGTGAATCAGCGGAAGCGGACCGAGGCCGAACTCGACAAGAAAGTTCCCAAATTTCAAAGCACAAAGAATATCCATATCGTAGTGGCGGGCGGCCCCGCCGGAAAATTCTCGGTAATGTTCGGCGGATGGACGAGCGGCATTTACGGCTCGGTTCCCACCAGCCGCAAAATAGAGGAGGCGCCATGACCCAAATCCTTGACCCGACCGATGAACGAGTGCCGGTGCGTCGCAGCCTGGCGAAACGTACCGAGGAGATCACCGGAACCGTCGGCCTGCTCGATATTAATAAGGCTCGCGGCGATATCATGATCGATCAGCTGATGCGGCGACTGAGTGAGCGAGTCCCCGGAATCGAGGTGAAGAGCTATCGCAAGCCGACTCCCGCCAAGCCGGCGCCCGACGATGTACGTCGCCAGATGATGGAGGAGTGCGACTACGTAGTCGAAGCCCTCGCTGATTGAGGGTCCTGCATAACGTGCAGTATGCACGATTCAATCTGGTTCGAGATCAATGGCAAGCCGACTGTAGTAATCGCAACTGACGTTTTCGTCGATGCCGCCGAGGCGCAATCCAAAGCCCTTGGATTGCCGGAAGCGCCACGCATTTTTGTCGCCCATCCGATTCAGGACGCGACCGATCAGGAGATCCGCACCAAAGCTGATGCGATCGTTGATGACATCATTGCCGCATTGACGGCGTAGTCGTGGAGCCTCGTCCGGATCGCGCGGGCGAGGCTTTCTTTCTTCCCGCATCTGATTCTTAACGCAGCTCGCAGACTCGCCTGCTCGTTCCGCTCGGAGACTCGCTCCACTAGCGCACGCTCGCGCTTGACACGATGATTAGGTTCAATCAGGCAAGCTGATGATTGCCGAGGAGTGATTCAAATGACTCGGTCCGAAACTAATCAAAGGTCAATTGCGCGGATCGCGCGCAGTGTCAGAACGCTGGAAGGTGCGGGATTCGTCGTTAATCGGCCATTTCCTACGCCGCAACTGATGGATGTCGATCCATTCCTGTTGCTCGATGAGATGGGTCCGGTCGAGCTCGGAGCGGGCGAGGCCAAAGGTGCGCCCGACCATCCGCATCGCGGCTTTGAGACCGTTACCTATATGCTGGCGGGCCGCATGGAGCATCACGATTCGCAGGGCAACGCCGGACAGATCGGCCCTGGCGATGTGCAGTGGATGACGGCGGGTGGCGGCGTGATCCATTCCGAGATGCCTGAAACGAATTTTGCGCGGCACGGCGGACGAATGCACGGTTTCCAACTTTGGGTAAATTTACCTCGACGGGACAAGCTGATGCGTCCCCGCTATCAGGAAATCCCGTCGGCACGAATACCCGAGGCCACCAGTGACGATGGCAAGGTACGCGTGCGCGTAATCGCCGGGGAAGTCTAGGGGAAAACAGGCGATTATCGATACGCGTATTCCGATCATGGTGCTCCATTACACGTTGATACCGGGCGGGAGCGCTGTGCAGACCATACCTGATGAGTACAACGCTTTTGCTTACGTATTTAGCGGAACCGGTAGGTTTGGCCGTGAGCAGCGTCAGGCTAACGAGCGCGAGATGGTGCTTTTCGAGAGGGATGGCGACGCGGTTGCATTTGCCGCTCCGTCGGAGGCACAGGAGCCGCTCGAATTTCTATTGATTGGCGGCGTGCCGCTGGGCGAGAGCGTGGCGCGATACGGTCCGTTCGTGATGAATACCAACGATGAAATCGCGCAGGCGATCAGCGATTACCAGAGCGGGCAGTTCGGCAAAATCGTTGCGGTTCGCTAACCGATTCGCGAATTAAGATGAATGATCGCCTGGGCGATCTGGCCGGCAAATTCGATCGCGGCGCGGCTGAGAGCGGCTGCGGCCGAAGCCTGGTCGCCCACGGTGCTCGATTCGCGGATGTCCGACGACGATGCATAACGAATCAGGGTGGAGTGGCCATCGAGGATTGACCATCGCGCCGTTAGGTGAGCGATTCCATGTTCGTCAGTTTCGAAGCGATCTACGGTTGCTTGCACCCGATAATTGAATTGCAAATTGCCGCCGAACCACGGAAATACTGTGACTTGCGCGCCGTCAAGCGCGCGTGACAAGTCCAGCGACAGCACGCGATTGAATGTCACGTCGAGTGGTTCGGCCCAGCGGTCCGGCGAGGAAAGCTCGATTTGATTGCTGGAAGTGCGGGTCACCATCTCCGGGCGCGCCAAGTATTGTGGAAAGTCGATCGGCTCCAAGCCAATCGAGAGCTTGGTCAGGGGGCTGCTCGCGCTCATCGAGGCAGGCTCGGTCGCGGCCAGTACATAGAAGTTAGTGCGGTCCGGGCGCGGCGCCAGCACGCTCAAGCACCCAGCCAAGCTCATCATCGCCAGCATCAATCCGAGCGCAAGACTGTCCCCTCGGATGAATTTCAAGGCTGCACCGGCGCGCTTGCACGCCCGCGCAGAATCGCGCTCGGGTTGCGTTCGAGATAGTCGGCCAGCTCACGCATCGCACGGGCCGCCTGCGATAAATCCACCAGCGCCTGTCCCATCTGATAATTTAGCGGTGAACCCGCGCCGATCGATTCACGCAGCGACTTCAGTGTTGCCTGGGTTTGTTCGAGCGCGAGCGTCGCACTGGCCGAGGTCTTCTGTACCGAACCGGTGGTCTGCGCCAGTTCGATGTTAGCGTGATTAGCGAGTTGTTGGATGGAGTCGGCTGCCGCGCCGAGCTTGTTAATCGTACCCGGCAGCGCGTCGATCGCAGCTTTGAGCTGAGGTGATCCGGTGATCTCGCTGGTATGCTGCAAAGTCTCGGACAGTCCGGACAGCAGGGCGTCAATATCGACTTGACCGAGCTTCGCCAGCGCCCGCATCGCTAGCTCCTGTGCCTGCTCAAAGGCGGTCGGCACGGTGGGAATTTCGGGATAATGAGTACGTTGCGAAGCTAAAAACCTTGCTTTGGTATCGGGACGCATTGTCAATCCGACGTACAAAATGCCGGTGACGAGGCTTTCTGTGGCGAGTTGCCCGCGCAATCCTTCTGCGACCAATTCCTTGACGACGGCGGGATCGTCCAAATCGAGGAAGCCCTTGCCGCGTTGCACCGCGGTATTGGAACTAAGTTCCACTAACACGGGAATTGTCAGAACAGGCCCCTTTTCGCCCGATTCGCGACTCAGGCTGATAAAGATTTTGTCAACATAGCCGACTTGAACGCCTTTGAACTTGACGGGTGCACCGGAACGCAAACCGTTCACGTCGCCACTAAAATAAAGAATGTATTCGTGCGTGCGAGTGAACAGCCGTCCGCTCCACAGCACCATCACGGCCACGATCGCAAGCGCGACTGCCCCTAGCAGGAAAGCCCCGACCGCGACCGGACTGACGCGTTTCTTCATGCCGCGATCAGGCTGAAGCTGGATTCCCATCGCCACGGGTGAGAAACCGATGTACCCGCGGGTCCGCGCAGTCGGTCAACAATTTTTTGGGATTGCCCTGCGCGATCATGGTGCGGCTTTCGCCATCGAGAAAGATACTGCTGTCGGCAATAGTGAAGATACTTGCGAGGTCGTGGGTGACCACGACCACCGTAGCGCCCAGACTATCGCGCAGTTCGATGATCAGGTCATCGAGCAGGCGCGCGGTTACCGGATCGAGTCCCGCCGACGGCTCGTCAAGGAAGAGTATATCCGGATCGAGCGCCATTGCTCGGGCGACTGCCGCTCGCTTTTGCATCCCGCCACTAAGTTCCGACGGGTATCGCTCATCGAAACCTTTCAACCCGACGAGGGCTAGCTTGAGCGAGGCGACTTCGTGAATTTCGGCACGGGTCAATTGGGTGAATTGCGCCAGCGGCAGCGAAACGTTTTCAATCAGCGTCATCGAACTCCATAACGCACCATTTTGGTAGAGAACCCCGAAATTGCGCAACAAGCGCAGACGCGCATCCGCGTCAGTTTCAAGCAAATTCTCCTCGCCGAAAAAGATGTCGCCGGTCATTGGCGTTTCGAGGCCGACGAGATTGCGCAGCAGAGTGCTTTTGCCGCAGCCGCTCCCCCCCATAATCACGAAAATTTCACCCGGAGAAACCTGGAAGTTCAAGCCGCGCATTACAACGAAGTCGCCGTACCCAATCGTCAGATCGCGCACCGCGATATGCGGTTGATTCGCGCCGGGGGCAAATGGTGCGCGCTCGAGAGTTTTCGCTGCTTCGTCAGATTCCGATGACATGAAAGACCAGTGAAAGTAGTCCGCAGGCGACGACGACCAAAACTATGCCATCGACTACCGCGGCGGTCGTCACCTCGCCTACCGCGGCCGCGCTGTTGCCGCACTTCATCCCCTGATAACACCCCGCCACCGCGATTAGGATACCGTACACGAGGCTCTTAAACAGCCCACCAAATACGCCGGTAGGATATATCGCCTTGGCGCTCTCTTTCAGATACGAGAAAAACGATATGTGCAGCATTCCGATGCCGATGGTCGCGCCGCCAAGAATTCCGAGAAAATCTGCATACAGGCATAGCAATGGCATCATCAAGACCAGTGCGATCACTCGTGGGAGCACGAGGAATTCCATCGGCGCGATACCCATCGTCTGTAGCGCTTCAACCTCCTGTCGCACCTTCATCGTGCCGAGCTGGGCAGCGAACGCTGCACCGGTGCGGCCTGCCATGATGATCGCGGTCATCATCGCGCCCATCTCACGCACGGTGCCGATCGCGACCAGGTCGGCAACGTAGATTGACGCGCCGAACTGTGAAAGCTGCACGGCGCCCATGAAGGCCAGGATGATTCCCACGAGATAGCTAATCAGCGCCACGATTCCCAGTGCGCCTGCACCCGTGGACTGAATTGTCGTCAGCAGATCGCTTTTCAAATAGCGCGCCTGCCCGGTTGCGAGCCGTCCAAAAGCCAGCGTCAGCTCGCCGATGAACTCGAGCACTTGCCGGAATGACGTAGCGCTTCGAATAGCAGCTGCGCCGGTGCGCTCGATGAGCGATTCGCGTGGAGTCTCAACTTCGATTGGGACCGCGCGCCTGATCGAAGTCTTGGTGAGCTCCAATAGGCGGCGAACTCCGGCAGGCAGGCCTCCTCGATCAATCGGGATTTTTCGTTCGGTACAGAGTTCTTCGACCTGCGACAGAAACGTAACTAGCGCGAAATCCCATTGCTTGAGGTTGCTGGCGTCGAATTGTAAGCGCGATATAGCTGCGCCGTTGCTCAGACCTTGCTCGATAACCGCAACATCATCAGCCATCCCCCGATGTAGCCGCCATCGTCCCGCGAGCCGGACGATCAGCACGCCATCGGCTTCACGCCCCGTCGAAACTTCATCGGGCGGTGCGGACCTTGGTGGACTTTTGGTTGTGAGACTCAACGCAAAGCAGCGCCGGCTAATCCGCGCGCGCCGGCAGGCTCTCGAACCACGGCATCACGAGAGTTTCGTTGATTGAGTATGGAAACGCATGACCCCAATCGGGCAACTCCTCATACTTGACGTTGTACTTCAGCGATTTTAGCAGTTCATTGGTCTGCCGGGTGAAGCTCACCGGAAAGATGAAATCATGGACGCCGTGGATTACGAAAATCGGCACTTCGCGTCCAGTCCCGGTACGCAGCATCGGATCGACCGCCATGTGCAGTGCGCCCGCCACCGGCGCGATTCCGGTGAACAATTCATGTCGCTCCAACCCCATGATGTACGTGAAGATGCCCCCGTCCGACAGCCCGCTCAAGTAGAGGCGCGTTTCATCAATCGCATACGCTTCCTTCACTTCATCCAGCATCCGCATGATCGAGCGCGTGTCAATGCTGCCCATGTTCATCGACCAGGTTTCGCCGAGTGATTTCGGTGACAGCAGGATATAACCCTTGGTTCGGGCCGTACGGAGCCACGTCCAGATATACTCGAAGCCTTCGCCATACCCGCCGTGAAGACAGATTATCAGGGGCCATTTGCGATCGGGGGAATAGTTCTCGGGAACGTACATCGAGTAGAGGCCGCGCTCCGCGGTGCGCTCGTGATGACTGAATCCGACCGGGGACGCGCCCGCCTGCGATGGGATTTGCTCGGCTGCAACCGCCTGTCCTTCGATCGCGAAATATTGTGCGAGAATTGGGAGGTTCACCCGCAATTCATACAATGCGTATAGCCCGCGTACGAAACTGTGGCGGCTGTGCAGAAACGCCAGCGTCCAATTCTGACTTGGCTCGGTCATGAAGAGATTGAGGGAACGTTCGAGATGCGCCACGGCAATCACGAAATCCCGATGAAACCCGGCCCATGATTCCTCTGGCGTAAGCGGAGCAAACTCCGCGTTGAAGCGCCGGAAGAGGTCGCCAGTCGCGGCCACGAGTTGAGCCTGACTGCTGCGGACCTCGTGCAGTTTAAGGTTCTCCTGAATCGATTCCAGCGTTCGCAGAAAACCGAGCAGACCCGGCTCCCACGCACTCACTTTTTCCTGATAAGCAATTTCATCGGTCGGCATGGAGAGTTCTCCTTGAGCCGCAGCTTAGCGAATCAGAGCGCGCCCGCGTAGCTGGAACTTCATTTCACTGAATTTCGCACGCTGGCGCGAGTACAACCAATGATTAAGTGATGCTTGACAGAAGGCGTGATTATAGGTAAAACCAAGCAATCGTTTGTTTATCACTTGCCGTCCGAACTGGCGCGAGAGGAGACCATCCGTATGGCCGTCGAGACCCAACATACACTAGAAAGCCGCTTTGAAACTCTCTATCAGCGTGATTACGCGGTGCAAGCACCCGATATGCGGCGGTTATACGAAAACGCCAAGCGCGATCAATGGAACGTCTCGAAAGACATCGACTGGTCGCAACCGACTGATCTCGAGGCCGGCATTTTTAATGACGGCATGATCGACGGTTACGATAGTGACGTTTGGAAGAAGCTCGATAAGAAGACTCAGCGTCAGCTCAACGTGGAATTTTCCTGCTGGCGGCTTTCGCAACTGCTCCACGGCGAGACCGGCGCGATGCTCGCCTGCAGTCAGTTGGTCAACATGGTCCCGACCACCGACGCGAAGTACTTTCAGTCCACGCAGGTCGTCGATGAAGCCCGTCACGCCGAAGTGCTCACCCGCTATCTCAACGAGAAATGCGAAGGCCGTATTTATCCATTCACCGGCAATCTCAAGCTACTGTTCGATTATCTGCTCGGCGAAGGCAAGTGGTTCATCAAGACCGTTGGCCTGCAATTAGTTGGCGAAACCTTCGCCGTCGGACTCTTCCGGATGATCGCCGAGACCGCCGCCGATCCGTCGCTGCGGACGATCAGCAAGAAAATTCTCGCCGATGAGTCGCGGCACATGGGCTTTTCCGTGCTCGGACTTCCCGACATGATCAAGAGCCTGAGCCCCTCCGAGATGCGCGAGGTCGAGGACTTCACCGCTGAAGCTTGCCGTCTTGTTTTGCGCGGGCAATTCCCGCGCGAAGCCTTCGAAGCCGTCGAAATGACCGAGCATGACATCAAGGAAGTGGAACGCGTGCGCTTTGATAATGCCAAGAGCAATGAAGGCGCGCTGTTTCGGCAGACCTTCCGGCGCGAGATGTACACACAGGTTGTCGCCAATATGAAGAAGGTCGGCCTAATGACCGAACGGACCGCTGAGAATCTCCGCAAGCTCGGCATCAATCCGGCCGTTGATGGGCGCGAGTTTACGCTCGAAGAGCAGGTCGGAGCTTAATCCGAAACGCGAATTGGTTGCGCGATCCGATGCCAGCTTCAGTACGCTTGTTGTCTCGCGGCCCGCGTCAGGATAATCGACGGGCGAAACTGCTCGACGCGGCCGCGCGTCTCTTTAGTGAGCGCGGCTTTCATGCCACCTCGATGCGCGATATTGCCAAGGCAGTCGGGATGCTCTCCGGCTCGATCTATTATCACTTCGAGTCCAAGGACGAGATGCTGCTGGCGGTATGCGAGGAGGGGATATCACGCGTCGGAGCGGCGGTACGACAGGCAGTCGCCGCGGAAACCAATCCTTGGGCGCGGCTCGAAGCGGCTTGCGCCGCTCATCTATACGGGCTGGTTACCTATCGCGATTACACCCGCGTAATGATCCAGGCGACGCCCGACGAGACCAATGGCGCAGGAGACCGGATTCGTAATTTGCGTCGCGGTTACGAGGCGCGCTTCAGAGAGTTGATTGATAATCTGCCGCTGCCTCCGGACACCGATCGCCACTATCTACGGCTATTGTTGTTCGGCGCGCTGAACTGGTCGCCCGTCTGGTACCATCCCGGCGGCGATCCTCCGGAAATCGTCGCCAAACGCTTCATCGATATGCTGCGCACCCCGCTGAATTAGAACTCGCTAGAAGTTTACGACCTGCTTGTCATTCGGAGCGAAGCGAGGAATCCCGAATCCAGCGCGGACGATTACACCTTGGATTTGCCGCCCTCGACTGGGGCGCCGGCGGATTTCCAGGCGCCGAAGCCGCCGCCCATGTGACAGACCGGCTCAAGGCCCATCCGCTGGAGTTGCTGTGCGGCGAGCGCCGAGCGCATTCCGCCTGCACAGAAAAATACGAACTTTTTGCCTGAGCCGAAAAACTCCTTATAGTACGGACTTGCGGGATCGACCCAGAATTCGAGCATCCCGCGCGGGGCATGAAACGCTCCGGGGATGCGTCCGTCGCGATCCAGTTCGCGAATGTCGCGAATATCGACGAATGCGATGTTCGGATCGTCTTTCAGCTTGATCGCATCGGCGACGCTGACAGTCTCAATTTCGGCGTTCGCCTCGGCCACCAAATCTTTGACAGTCTTTTTGATTTTTAGCGCCATCTTACTTCCCCTTGTAAACTGGTTTGCGTTTTTCCATAAACGAGCGCGGGCCTTCACGCGCGTCTTCGGACTTCATCACCGGCTTGGCGACTTCGTTTTCGATTCTAAACCCTTCTTCGAGTGGACGGCCCATCGCGCGCTGTACGCCTTCTTTGATCGCGCGTACCGCGATTGGTCCGTTCGCCGCGATCGTACTCGCCAGCTCCTCCGCCTTCGCCATCATTTGTGATGCAGGAACAACATAATTGATCAGCCCCAACCGATACGCCTCCTGCGCGTCGATTCGATTGCCGGTGAGCAGGATTTCCATCGCCTTGCAGTAGGGCATCTGCCGCGGAAGCCTCACCAGCGAGCCGCTCGCCGGGATAATCGCCCATTTTACTTCCTGCAAAGCGAAGGTGGCATGTTCGGCTGCAACGCGCAGGTCGGTCGCCTGCATCAGTTCGAAGCCGCCTGCGATGCAGAAGCCGTTGACCGCGGCGATAATCGGCTGGAAAACATCATAATTGCGCAGGATCGCGTGATCGCGCATCCGCGGGTTTTCGAGGATTTTGCGGTCCCACTCATCCTCGGGCGCGCGGGCTTTGGTAAAGAGCGGGATCAGCCGGCCCAAATCGGCGCCCGCGGAGAATGATTTATCGCCCGCGCCCGTGACGATTACAGAACGGATTTCGTCGTCGGTATTGATTTGCTGCCAAGCCTCGCAAAACTGCACCATCATCTCGGGGTTGATCGAATTGTGCACCTCGGGACGGTTCAGCGTCAGGTATGCGATCCGACTGTGGACCTCAAATAGTAGTGCGGGCATGACGGGTTCTCCTTCAGTAAATCGCTTCGCCCTTCGACTCCGCTCAGGGTAAACTCCGGTCCTTCTTCGCTCGCAGACTCGCTGCGCTCAGGATGACCAGCTTGCTGCTCTGCGATAGAGCATAAACCAAAGGGTCATCATCAGGGTTCCGATTCCCACCGAGACAGGATACATGATGGTCGGTTTATTCATCACCAGCGGCAGCAAGGCAACCGCGAGTGCAGGCGGCACATGGAGATCGAAAATCCGCAGGATCAAGATGCCCCACGCCATCCCGCAAGCTGCCGCCAATGGACCAACGCCAAAGAGATGCCAGAAGAAAAGGCCCCCTGCGGCTGTCAGAAAACACGCCAGCGGCAACCACAACGGGCGCTGCGCCCACGGACAGATTTCTGTATGCCCCAGCATCTCGAAGCCAATCACCACCAGCGGCGGAAACAGGATAAAGCGCAGGCCGGTGAGCTTCACGAGCAGCACGCCAAACGCCACGAACGCCATCAATGCGATTAGCCATGCATAACGCGGTGCCGGCGCTTCGATCGCATCGCGCATCGCGTCCTGCATTATTGCTTCGGGCGTTGTCTGCTCAGGCGCGGCATATCTTTTCCAAATGATCGAAAGCCCTGCCAGCAGGAAGGTTCCGAGCATGATCCCGGGCGCGTACCACCAACTTCTGATTTCGACTACCAGCGGCAGCAGGCCAGCCGAAATTGCCGGTGCAACCGGCGAGTGCAGGACTTCGATAATAAGGACTGCCGCGCCGACCGTCAGCAGCACGGAAGCGAAGCCATAGGGTATCGTGCGCGTGAAGATTGTACCCGCGAGGCCTGTCAGCACCGGCGTAATCGCGAGCAGCACCGGAGCGCGCGCCCAGGTTCCGCGCGGTCGTGTGAAGACGTCATGCGAGAGGGCGCCCAGCTCGGGGAACATCACGTAAAATGCGCCGGTGACATTTGCTATCGTCGCGATCAGCGTAATGTACGCCAGGGCGACGACCTCGCCGGTCCATCGTGGCCATGCGGTCGGTTGGGGTTTGCTCTCTAATTCCTTCGGAATAGCTTTAAGTACAACAGTCATCGAGCGACATTATTTGATTGCATCGGCGCAAGCTCAAGCTGCGAACCACAATCGGCCATGAATATGCAAAAGCCGCTCGCGACTCCAGTCATCACGCGCGGCTTTTGCATTTGTTTTGATCTCGACGACGCGAACCGTTCGCCGCCGAATCGTCGCGGTTACTTGTAGCGCGGCAGCAGTTCCTTGCCAAAAATCTCGAGCTGCCGCTTCACCTCGTCCTTCGGCAGGAAGCCTTGATCGCTCTGCCAGACGAACCATTCCGGATGCACATTCTCGACCATCGCGTCCATATCGCGTCGCACGTCATCGACCGTACCGGTATAGGCGAAACCATTGCGTTCAAGCCGCTCCATGTTGACCTCGGAGGCGGGCAGCATCACCTTGCCGCTCGGATATTTCGCCTCGTCGGCAGGCTCGCGCCAGGCTTCCGAGAAGCCGAAATGATGGAAGAATTGTTTGAAGCCGACGCCGCAAATACCCGCCTCACCAAGCTCCCGCGCGCGTTGCTTATTCTCCGCGAAATAGAGGCAATGCAGCACGCCGACGCTCTCGCCGAGCTTCAGATCGCGACCAACCTTGCGCGCTTCCTCCTGATAAGCCTCGACGAATTTGCGCACGACCGGAGGCTGCGGGAGCAGGATAGTCGGGATGATATTCTCGCGCGCGCACCATCGGATCGTTTCTTCGCTCACTGAGAACGCCTGAAACAGTTGCGGATGCGGCCGCTGATAGGGTTTCGGCACCACGTTGATCTTTTGAATGCGTCCGAGTTCGTCAACTTCGCCCGGAAAACCGTACTGCCGCGTCCATTCGTGAGCCGGCCACGGCGTCCCTTCTTCGTAGGGGTAGGGATATTCGTAGTGCTTGCCTTTGAACTTGAACGGTTCGTCGCCCCAAGCCAATTTGAGAAAACGGAAAACCTCCTCGAAGGCTTCGCGGTTAATCCGGTCAGTTTCGCTCTTATCGCTGCTGGTCGCGCCGACGTGAATCTTCTGCGCCATCTGGTTGAGCCATCGAGTCTGATAGCCGCGCGCCAAGCCCACGAACGTGCGCCCTTTCGTGAGCTGATCCAGCCAGGCGATCTCCAGCGCAAGCCGCAGCGGATTCCATCCGGGGAGAACGTACCCGATAGGGCCGACTTTCATCCGCTTGGTATTGTGAATTATATGCTGGGTGAGCACCGGCAGGCTGCCCATCTCGATTCCTTCACTGTGCAGATGATGCTCGGGGAAGCAGAAGCCGTCGAAGCCGACGTCTTCGGCAAACTGCGCGATCTCGGTTACTTCCTCGATCATGCGCTGCCAGATTCCCGGCTGATGGGCGATCGGTCGCTGCTTGCGTCGCTCCTCCATTGTTGCGGGCAGGGTAGGCAGGACAAAAAACATGAACTTCATAACCATCTCCTGAACGAACGATTTCGTTGCTCGCTTTGAGCTCTCGTCTTGATCTCAATCGATGGTCAACGCCCGTCGCCCGGTCGAATCAAAAACGATGAACGCGATCCCGCTCAGGACCGCGCTCATCGTCAGTTTTCTGCCGGCCTTCCGTTGAATCGATCAGCCTCCATGCCTGAGCAAACGTCCCGGTGTCGCTCCCGTGCCCTTCCCGTCTTCGAAGATCACGTCACCATTGACCATAATCGTACGATACCCATCCGCGCGTTGCACCCGCCGCCATTCGCCTGCCGGAAAATCATGCACGATTTCCATCGGCGCGATCTTCAGATTGTCGAGATCATAAACGACAACATCGGCCGCCGCGCCTTCGACTAGCGTGCCGCGATTCCGGAATCCGGCGCACATCGCAGGATGCGCGCTCAGGCGAAAATGCGCCTCCTCCAGCGACATCACTGGATTTTCGCGGACGAACTTTATGAGAGTCTCGGTCGGATAACGCCCGCCAGTGAAGAACTTAGTATGCGCGCCGCCATCTGACACGCCGAAAATTGCCATCGACTCGGATTTGATGATCTCCGACATGTAATCGACGCGGGTATTGATCGGGGGCGAATAGAATTCGGCGTTCAGTCCATCGGCGGTCGCAATATCGAGCATCGCATCCACGGGGTGTTTGTTCTCTTGCGCTGCGATCTCGCCGATCTTCATGTTTTCGTACTTCTTCAAGTCGGGGCGCTTGCATTCGAGTACGAAAATATCGGTGAAATTGTTCGTGACGAGCCCGCTCTGTTCGGCCGCGCGCAGCCCGGGCCGCCGCTCGGGATCACTTAGCTTGAGCAGCCGGTCTTCAATTGGTCCGACCGTGCATTCGCGCCACGCCGGCAGATCATCCCAGAGATTCCAGTCCTTGAAAGTGAACGCGAAGCCAACTTCCAGCGTGGCGGTTTGCGGATAGACCCGGATGCCGCGCTTAACGCAGCTCTCTAACCATTCAAGCTGACTGCGATGGCGCTCTGGGTGCAGATCGTTTGATGCGACCGCATTGTACAGAATCGGCCGTCCACTGATTTCCGCCAACTCCTCGAAATGGCGCTGCGCAAAGGCCTGCAAGTCCCCCTCGTAATCACCCGCATCCGGCGCGAAGGTCATCTGGATGAAGCCCTTACCGCATTCGCCCAAGACTTTGGCCATCTCGACTGCGGTTTCGTTCTTCATGATGTCAGTGACCATCGGCGTGCCGTCGAAATCGGCCTGCACGCTGTTGCGCCCAAGCCGCTGCGCCGACCATCCGCACGCGCCTTTATCCATCGCTTCGCGCAGCAAACGGCGCATCTCGGTGTGCTCCGCCTCGGTCGGCATCCGGCCCGATTTCGCCTCTTCGAGACCCATCACCCAGGTCATCAGAGGCGCGAGCGGCATGAAGGGCAACATGTTGATGCCCTTCGGATGGCGCTCGATGCTGTTGAGAAACTCCGGATAGGTTATCCAGTCCCACGGCATCCCGGCTTTCATCGAGGGGTAGGGGATCGCCTCGGTGCGGGTCATCGTAAGCATCGAGCGGTCGCGCATATCCGGCTTGACCGGCGCGAAACCAAATCCGCAATTGCCGATCACTACCGAAGTAACGCCGTGCCAGCTCGAAATCGTGCAGTACGGGTCCCAGAACAATTGCGCATCATAATGGGTATGCAGATCGACGAAGCCCGGCACGACGAATTGCCCGTCGGCGTCGATCACGCTCTTCGCCTGATGCGATTTAAGTTGGCCGATTTTCGCGATCCGGCCATCCATGATCCCGACGTCAGCCCGATAGCGCGGCAGCCGAGTTCCATCAACTACCATGCCGCCCCGAATTACGGTATCGAATTCAGCCATTCTGATCCCTCCGCTTGTACTTGACGGCATTTACCGGCAAGGGCGATTTATTCAGACAGCCAACACCCAAACACCCCCAAGACTCTTTTCGCAGAAAATTGAGAAGAAGTCTCATCGGACCTGCGGAATCTTAGTTTCTCAACGCCCTGCTAGCGGCCCGCCGCGGCCAACGACAATTCCTCGCTCGAGATCGTGCGATGCGGATTGAAGTGGGGCAGCACGTGTTTCCCAATCAGCCGGATCGACCGCATGATCATCTGATGCGGGATGCGGCCCGACTGCTTGAAAAAAATCACCTGATCCACGCCGGCTTTCTGGAACTGTTCAAGCTTGCGCACGACGAAATCCGGGTCGCCGACCACGATCATATCGTGTGACTTTAGCTGCGCATCAGTCGCATCGGCAGGATTCTGTTCCATCGCGAACAGATTGCGTAGATATTCGTAAGAGTAGAGCTTGTTCTTCGCCATCAGCGGCTCAAAGAGCTTCGCGACATTAGTGAAGAACCATCGCGCGCCGGCCAACCCGGCCGCTTCTTCCTCTTTGTTCTCGCAAACGGTGCAGAGCGCGACTGCCGCGAAATTCTCATTCGGCACCTTTGGCACAAGGTCAGACCGATGGGCGCAGGCGTTCCGATGACTTTCCATCGATTTCTGCACCTGCTCCCAGTTAAAATTGAAGCTAAGCACGCCCAGTCCGCGGTCGCCGGCCATCTCATAGCTTTCCGGCGCCGTGCACGCCATCCACATCGGCGGATGCGGCTTCTGGATCGGTTTCGGCACCACCCGTCGTGGCGGCACCTGGATCAGCTTGCCATTGTATTCGAGAATCTCGTTGGTCCACGCCTTGACGATAATATCGAGCGCCTCCCGCACCTCGGCGCGAGTCCGTTCGTAATCAACGCTGAAGCCATCAAGCTCCTGCGCGGTAGTCGAGCGGCCAGTGCCAAGCTCCATCCGGCCATTGCTGATGATGTCGAGCACAGCTGCCTGCTCTGCCACTTTGATCGGATTATTGAAGTTGAAGGGCAGCAGCCGGACGCCATGCGCTATCCGGATATTCTTGGTACGTTGGCTAACTGCGCCATAGAAAACCTCAGGCGCAGGACTGTGCGAGTATTCTTCGAGAAAGTGGTGCTCGACTTCCCACACGTAATCGAGACCAATACGGTCAGCCAATTCGATTTGTGCGAGCGCTTCCCAGTAGGTGTTGTACTCGCTCAGCGCATGCCACGGGCGCGGCGTCTCCATCTCATAGAGCATTCCGAACTTCATGCATTTTCCTCCAAAAATTTTTGCCTGAGGCAAACGTTGTCTTGACAATCCTGTACCGCTACGCTTCGAACCTTGTCAAGGTAAAGTAGTCGTACCAATGAGACTCAAGACGAGCAGGATTCATCAACATGACGACCAACCAGCAACGCTTCTCGCTGATCACAGATAAAGGCCTCGCCGAGCTGCGCAAGCTGCTCAACGTGCCTATCGAGGACTCGCTGGAGCCGTGGTGTTATGAGGCGACCCGCGACAATCTCCGCCATTGGGCGCACGGCATCGGTGATGACAATCCGCTCTGGTGCGATCCCGCTTACGCCGCGCAGACTTCGTATGGCCGGCTGCTGGCGCCGCCCTCGTTCATTTTCGCGCTGAACCGATCATTCAGTGGATACGTCGGCGGATTGCCGGGCGTGCATGCGATGTTCGCCGGCATCGACGTGACGTGGCATCGCCCGATGCGCCTCAGCGATCAGTTCACGACCAAGGCATGGCTGAAGGATTTAATCGAGCACCAGACGCGCTTCGCCGGACGCTCGATTCAGCAGATCTATCGGTGCGAATTCTACAATCAGAACAACGAGCTCGTGGCTGAGGGCGACAGCTGGTGCTTCCGCACCGAACGGGATACGGCGCGCGAGCGCGGCACCAAGTACGAAACCATCAAGCAAAAAGCCCCAGTGTCTTACTCGCGCGAAGATCTCGCCAAAATCTTCGCCCTCTACGAAGCCGAGGAGGTCCGCGGAGCCAAACCTCGCTATATAGAAGATGTAAAGATTGGTGAGAAACTGCCGACGATGGTCAAAGGTCCGATGACCGTGACCGGCTTCATTGCGTTCGCACAGGGCTGGGGCGGTCTCTACATCCGTGCCAACAAACTTGCCTGGAAACAGCTTCAAAAGCATCCGGGAGTCGGTATTCCGAACAAGTTCGGCATCCCCGACGTGCCCGAGCGGGTCCATTGGGAGGACGATATGGCGACGCTGGTGGGTACTCCGGCGGCCTATGATTACGGTCCCGAGCGATGCTCCTGGATGTCCCACCATCTGACCAACTGGATAGGCGATGCGGGCTTTCTGCGGCAGCTCAAGGTTGAGATTCGCCGCCATAACCCGGTCGGCGATACGCTTTATATCGATGGCGAGGTCACACGCGTTTTCGATGAGGCGGGCTCACATTGGATCGAGCTTACCCAGACCGCGCATCAGCAAGACGGTGAACTCTCCGTGCGCGCCACCGGCATCGTGCAACTCCCCTCGCGACCAAAGTCGCAATAATTATTGGACAGCTGTGATGCTCCCTGATTGCACTATCGCTCGTAGCTCTCGCAGGCTACTGAGTATCTGATTCGTATAATTTAGTTTGGCGCCGAGCGACAAACAGCAGAATCACAATCAGAGCAGTCGTTTTTAGCTATTTCGATGCGAACGAGTCCAGTTCATTCTCCATTGGTTCCTCGCGGGTGATCCGATGAGTTGGGCCGAGAGTCAGTTTTTGATGACCCGCTGGACCCTCAAGCTGGTACTCCTGATGGGTGAACTGATTAATCGCGAAGGGCAGCCCTTCCGAGTGTAGGAATGATGGCGCATCGCAGACCTGAAAATGAAGGTGTGGCTCACTCGAATTACCCGTATTACCCAAACGCGCGAGCACATCACCCGCATGAACCGAGTCGCCTTCCTTTACCTTCAACGTCCCGGGACGCAGATGCGCATACGCAGCGAAGTGGCCACCGCCGAGATCCTCGATTATCTGATTGCCGGCGATGTTTTCGTTAGTGATCGCAATCGCCAGCTTGTTTGAATTCGGCACGTTCTCGGGAATGCCGTCCTTCGCCTCGACGATTTTGCCGTCTGCGACCGCATGAATCTCCTGATTGTAGGCGTGATAGCTAGCGTTGTTGTGGTACTCGCCGCTCCAGGTCTTGCCATCAGCACCGAGTTGGACCCAATCGATCGCGTAACGCTGCCCGATGAACGGCTTGCCATCGTACAGGATAATCGCGCGTCGATGGTCCGACGTGTTTGACGGTCCATTGGCCGCCTGCCAGTTCGCGCCGCGCAGTGGAGATTCGATTACGATTGGCTGGTCGGACGAAACCATAATCGGCGCGAGATGCACTGTACCGGATCCACCGTAGCGGCCATGTCCCGCAATCGTAATCGAGGTTTCGAATTTGGCTGGGACGCCCTGATCGGCGGTCCATTGTGGAAAGAGAAACAGCACCCCACTATCGCCCGAGTCGAGACTGATTTGATGTTGAGGTCCAGCGGAGGTTTCGGGCGAACGAAACATGCCGTCGAGGCGAGGGCCCGAGCTTTTTTCCGACCACAGGATTTTGCCTGTGGTGTCGTTACCGGTCAGACCGACCTCAGTAATCTTCATCGGCGTCGCGCCAAAATTTGTTACATAAACTTCGTAAGCCGATTGTTTGCGTCCACCGCCGTCGAGAATCGCGGCCTGATTCGGCGCCGGTGTCGCGATCAGCCGGATAAAAAGGGGATCGTCTTGTGGTGGAGTTTGGGCGAGCAACTGATTCCCAGATAAGGAGATGGTCGATAACATTACGATCAGCGCCGACAAGATTGTTCTCATTCGCATGGATCCCCGACGTCACAATAATTAGCTTCTATCCTAAATTTCCTCTGGAATTTCGCTGCTCAAGCTGACACGTCTGCGGCGAACTTGTCTATGCTCTCGCGGTTTTGGATACTTAGCTCGCGATGGAACGGGCCAACGACAATATTTTTCCGTGGCGAGCGGTGATTCTCGGTGGATTGACGCTGATCGCCTTCGGCTTTGCGTTTTATTTTTACAACAATCTCCAGCCGAAATTCGGATTGATACTGCTCGGAGTCAGCTTTGCTATCCCGATGTGCTGGGTGGTGCTGGCCGCGCGCGAAGCTGAATATAGTGACTCGCCACTGCGGAATTTTGTCCCGCGTATAACAGTATGGCTAATTCTCGGTTCCATGATATTAGGCGCTATGCACTGGAATGTTGACCGGCGCGTTACTGAGATCGAGGCGGCATTTGCAATCTTCTATCTAGCCGCCGCGATTGTGGCGCTGCGCGTACTGGCGGCGCGCCCCAAACGTCCACAACTGACCGCATTGAGCGGCGGCAATCTCGAACGCCGTCAGCGCCGCCGTTCAAGATAATCGATGGAGGGATGCCATGGCCGAAAAGCAAAAGCCCGAAACCGTATCGATGTATTTCGATCCCCTAGACGCGGCATTAGTGCGTTCGAACGATGCCGAATGGATCGCTTCCGGCGATGGCAACGAGTTCAAGGTGTTGCGCATCAGCAAGGAGACCGGCGCGTGGAGCGCACTGATCAAAGCTCCGGCGGGCCAGGTGAATGCCGCGCACACCCATCTCGGTCCCGCGGATTTTCTCGTGCTCTCCGGCCAAATCGACTATCGCGGCGGTTCAGCCAAAGCCGGCGACTACATCTATGAACCGGCGGGTGCAGTCCATGATGCGACTACGCATCCGGTCGAGACCATCTACTTTGCCGACGTTTACGGGCCGGTCGCTTTCCACGGCAAAGATGGCAGTATTGCCGGTGTGCTCGATTGGCGTGCGGTCAAGGCGATGGTCGATTCGGGCGGCAATAAGAAAAAGTCCTAACGCTAGTGGAGCGCGGCTGCCGCGCGGAACGAGCAGGCGAGTCTGCGAGCTGTGTCAAGAATTAGGTCAAGCTCCGGCTGGAGGTATTCTGATGACCGCAGTGGTTGACGGCGACAGCCATTTCATGGAGCCGCTCAATTTGTTCGAGCATCACGTTGATCCGCGCTTCCGCGAACGCGCTGTCAGGCTGGCGCGCGATCCCGCGACCGGCAAACGCGCGATGCTGGTTGATGATCATCCGATGAGACTGCGGGATGTGGAGGAAGTGCTCGGCATCCTGAGCGGCTATGGCCAAAAGGAAATGGGCGGCACGATCAGCACCTTTGATCGTTATATGGCCTATAGCGCGGCTTGGCAGGATATGGACGCTCGCGCCCGCTTCCTCGATGCGGAAGGTATCGCAACTCAGGTGGTATATCCGAGTCTTGGAATCATCTGGGAAGGCGAGGTCGAGGATCCACAATTAGCCGACGCGCTCTGCCGGGCTTACAACCGATGGGCTTTCGATCTGGTCGCCGGTCACCGCGAGCGGCTCTTCCCCGCTGCTCACATCTCGCTTCGTGACCCTGCACTAGCCGTTAAAGAACTTGAGCGCGTGGCGAAACTCGGATGCCGAATCGCGTTTGTCGCCGCGATGCCGATAAACGGTAAAAGCTTTGGTCATCCGGATTTCGATCCGGTTTGGGCGACCGCGCAAGGCCTCGATCTGCCGATTGGACTTCACGTGGTTTCGCATCGTCGTTACATGGGGAGCGACTTCCATCGCGAGCCCAAGCCCGGGTTGATGTACTTCACGATGAATTTGCTGCAGGACCCCCGACAGGCGCTGCTGACGATGGTGGTTGACGGAGTCTTTGAGCGTTTTCCCCAGCTGCGCGTCGGCACTATCGAGGCGATGGCCGGATGGATCGGCGAATGGCTCGAACGGATCGACTACCGTTACAAATACATGGGCCATACCTCAGGTATGAAACGCCCAATAGCGGAATACTTCGCTCGCAATATCTGGATCAGCGGCGATCCGGAAGAAAAAATGTTCAAGTACGTTGTTCAGTTCGCGGGTGATGACAAATTTTTTATCGGCTCGGACTATCCGCATGCCGAAGGCTTTGTTCATCCAGTGGCGAAAGCCCGCGAACATCTGAAGGACCTTCCGCCAGAGTCAATCGAGAAGATCCTCTCCAAAAACGCCCGCGATTTTTACCACCTGTGAGGTTCCATCATGGATGACCTGCAAAATCGTATTACTCATCTAGAAGATATCGACACCATCAAGAAATTGAAGGCCGAATACTGCGATATCTGCGATGATAACCACAATCAGGATCGCATCGTCTCAATTTTCTCCGATGACGGCATTTGGGAAGGTCCCGGAATCGGCAAGGCGCAGGGACCCGCTGAAATTCGCAAGCTATTCAAGAGCTTCGAGGAGCGGATCAGTTTCTCGCAGCATAACATTTTTAATCCGCGCATCGAGATTAACGGCGACTCAGCACACGGGACCTGGTATTTCCTCGGGCCGTTTACCTTCCGCAAAGGTAATCGACAGCTATGGCTGGCCGCACGCTATGAGGACGACTACGTCAAGATCGCGGGCCGCTGGAAGATCAAGCATCTGCGCGCGATTGGCCGGATGGCCGCGCCCTATGAAGAGGGTTGGGCCTCGCGTCCAAAACCCGACGTGTTTTCGAACTAGAGTCGCCGGATGGGGAGATTCCGTCGGCTGCTCTTTGTGCTGACGCTTGCGATTTGGCTGCCTATCGGAGAGCGGTTGGCGTCCGCCGCGCCGTTCTCAGCCTTGACGAGTACGCATCGACCGAAGCATGTTTTCCTGATTATTCTTGAGAACGAAAGCTATCCAATAACTTTTGCGTCGGATTCTCTCGCGCCCTATCTGTCGCACGAACTGACCAAACAGGGACAGCTACTCACGAATTATTACGCCATCGGGCACAACAGCCTGGACAACTATATTGCGATGGTCAGTGGACAGCCGCCCAACCATCAGACGCAGGCGGATTGTTTCAGATATACGAAATTCAGCGGGTACACAGGTTTGACTCCCGACGAATTAGCGACCGGCTCAGGCTGTATTTATCCGCCTGAGGTCTCGACGATCGCGAATCAACTCGAACAGGCTCATCTCACGTGGGGCGGATATATGGAGGACATGGGGAACGGTCTTCCGAGCGACTCGGGTACCTGCCGACGGCCCAAGACTGACGCCATCGACTGTACCTTCATGGCCCGCGCCAAAGATCAATACGCGGCGCGCCACAACCCGTTTATCTACTTTGATTCGCTAATCGAGGATGGCAGCTGCCAAGAGCACAATGTCCCGCTGGACCGGCTGAAACGCGACCTTCAGAGCGTCGCAACCACTCCAAACCTCGTTTTTATCACGCCGAACCTATGTAATGACGCACACGATCCGGGGTTCCATTCGAGCCATCATCAATCAGCACGCCGCTCGGAGGAAGATGCATGTCTAAATATCGATTATCCGGATACCTCGCGCGTGTGTGCGAACGGCGAGCCGGGCGGCCTCGTTTCAGCCGACGTATTCCTTAAGCATTGGGTGCCGATAATCGAGGGTTCGCCCGCTTTCAAGCAGGATGGGATGCTGATCATCACCTTCGATGAAGCTGCAACTCATGGTCTGGACGCGGATTTCCGCAGCTGCTGTGGCGAAATACCTGGACCTGATCCCAAAGCTCAGAATCCAGGCGGCAAGGGGCCGGGCGGCGGCATTGTTGGAGCATTACTCATCGCTCCAAAGTTTGTCCGCATCGGCAGTAACCCGCGTGAGTACAATCATTACGCTCTGCTGAAAAGCCTTGAAGATCTCTTCCAACTTCGGCCATATCTAGGCCTGGCTAGGTCAAACGGTCTTCAAGCGTTCGGTTCCGACGTGTACCGGAGCCCCTAATCTGTGCGAAAGAATATGATCAGCAGATAACGAATCGCTACCTGCTGACCAAAGTTCGCTTTAGTTTCTGCTTAGTGAATCTGCCAGAGATTACGTGCGACGTTCACCGACCGCTCGACCATCTTTTTCGCCATCGAATTCTGCGCCTCGAAGATTGGCGCCAGCGGAGTATCTTTCGCCCAGCCACTAGCCTTCTCTTGCAATTCGAGAGCCTGATTAGCGAATTTTTCACTGGTATCGATATACCAGGCTGCTACCTTCTTCACTCCATCGAGGTTGAAGGACTCACTCAGTTTGGAAACTGAATCGTACATCTTGTCGCCATTCATTTTATCCGTCATTTTGATTCCCTCTGCTCCTTTACTAAATTCATCTTTCACGATATTACGTACGTCGCTCGCGATATTACGTGCATTGCTTGCGGCCTTGTGATGACTCTTATTCTTGCTCTTAGCCATTATTCGCCCGGCTCTGATTCATTTTTTCTCCCCGGGAATCACAGAGCTTTGGATTGTGCTCAATTATCTCTGGCCGTCAGCCACGAGCCAACCTCGGGCCACAATTTCGTCATTGCACCTGCGCTTACTACGGCTCCCAGATGCCCTGTTGCGAAGATCAGATTGCGTTTATCCTTGCTCGCGACGAAATCGGGCACTCCCAGGCTGGAATCCGGATGCACCACATCGTCCTTCTCGGCGACTACGTTAAGTAATGGACAGGTAATTCGGCGCAGATCGACGATTTCTTCACCGACTTTGAACTCACCTTTTACCAAGGCGTTGCGCTTGAACAGATCGATGACGAGTTCACGAAAAGTCTGCCCGGCCAATGGGACATCGCTCATCATCCAACGCTCGAACAGCTCGAACATCTCGGCATAGCCGTCGCGCTCGGCATTGCGATATAGCCCGACGTATTTATCCAATGCGTGATGAATCGGCGCCATTGATAGGAAGTTCGCGTTCACCATCCAGGCCGGACAATTGCCATAAAGCTTGGTAATCAACTCAACGGTTACGTCAGTCATTGAATCGACTAGATTGTAGATCGGAAGTTCCCGCACGCTCATATCGAACGGGATCGCCAGTGTCGTGAGGTTTTTGACGTTCTCCGGATGTAACGCGGTATAGATCAAACTGAGTAACGCGCCAAAACAGTATCCCACTAAATCAACTTGCTCGACGCTCTCGTTGATTTGAACCGCACGTACCGCATTGGCGATCTCGTTATTCACGTAGCCGTCGAAACCAAGTTGCGTATCGGCGTTATTCGGAGGCAGCCAGTCAATTAGGTAGATCTCGAAGCCCTGCTTGAGCAGATTCTGCACCACACTCTTGCCCGGCTGTAAATCGAGGATATATGGCCGCTTGATCAACGCATAAACGATCAGCACTGGCGTTTTATGCAGACGTTCCGCCGGGGTGTAGTGGCGCAAACTAACCTTGCCGCCCTCATAGATCACGTTATAGGGAGTCAACGGCGCCGGATCCGTCTCCGGAGAGCCGAAGCCCCGACCGAACGCTTCGAGCGTTCGCATTGTGCCGTCGAACCAATAACCGGCGATCTCACTAAGCAGCGGCATCTTGCTTTTCCTCGTCGGTCCGCTTCACGTGGCCATTGCCATGGACCAGCTTTAAACCCTCATCAGCCGCTTTGACCGAAGAAACCGAAGTAGTGCTCCTCTTTTCGTTTACAGCCGCCGCGCCTATTTCGTCATGCAACGCGGCGATTTCGGACCGCAGTCCCGCCATCTGATCTGCGGTGGGCAAACCCAGCGCGGGCCAGAGATTGTTCAGGAAAGCCGAAGCGACGGTGGTCCCAACCTGTTGCATCCGCAGTGCTGATTCCATCGTGCGCCCGGTTATCGCTCCGACCGCAGCATTCTCGTAGAGTCGATTCGTAGCCTCGTTGGTCAAATTGACCCAGGCCTCATAAGCCTTCCAGCCGGCCGTAGTCAAAGCGTTCTCGTCGCCATTGCCCAAAACCTGTTGCGCCATCGCCACAGGGAGCTCTAACCACGCAGCTTGTACGAATTTGCCGAGTTCTTGCGCTACCTGAGATCGTTTCCCGCTCATCTTCCTCTCCTCGCTATACAACCGCTCACCTGCTCGGTTTTCATGATCTCTATACCCATAAAGTTTAAGGCTTGTGACAAATCCATCAACGAATCAGGATGTTTACTTTGTCGCCTCTATGACAGACTCGGCGATTCCGACGAGACGAACGCCTGGAATTGTCCTATCGATGACAATTCAGTGAGCTGGAGAGAGTACCGAGACAGAGTTTGAAACGGACGAAAGGGTCCGTTTCCACAAGGCTTCTATGGTGCTTACTATATCGGAATTGTTCTGGAACTTCTCGTCAAAATTGTCGCCTTCGTGACATTTGCGGCGGTTATGCTAGCAATTGCGTAATGATGAAGCGGGGCGCAATCGACGCGAAGCTGCTAAGTCAGCTCAAGACTTTTTCGTGGTTGAGCCGCGATCAACTCGAAGGACTCGCCAACAGTCTTGAGCCAATAAAGGTCAAGCGGCGCGATGCTATCTTTTTCGAAGGCGAAGCCTCCGACCGTGTTTATATTCTGCTGTCCGGAGTGGCCAAGCTTTCATTCCTGAACCGCGAAGAAAAAGTACTGGTAGGGTTAGTGGGCGCTGGGGAAATTTTCGGAGTGTCCTCGTTACTGCCCAGTGCGACCCGCCCATTTCGCTGCGAAGCCTTCAGCGATTGCCTGGTCGGCGTCACGCGGCCTTCGACGTTCGTCGGCCTGATGCTGGGCGTTCCGCTGGAACGTTTCAGCCGCACGCTCGAAGTTACGGTCGGGCGATGGTGGATGATGCTCCAGCGCTATACCAACTACGTCGGACTTTCGGTGCGCGATCGCTTGGCGAGTGCGCTGCTCGAATTAGCTATGAAGTTTGGCGCTAATGACGCGCGCGGAGTGATCCTGACGCTCAAACTAACCCATGCCGATCTGGCGGAGTTGGTAGGTGCGTCGCGCCAGCGCACTACAGAACAATTGATCGAGTTCGAGAACGAACAGCTGATTCTGCGGGACGGCCGCCGATTGATTATCGTGCCGGAACGATTGCGAGACCTGGCTCGTACGGAGGGCGTCAATTCTGCGCACAAGGCGCCGATTCAGCGCGCACCGCGCTAGTCAGCTATCCTGCATAGTATTCTGTAGATACGGAGATGGAGCTGATGAGTTCGAGTCAGTTTCTAAAGATTAATGGCCTAAAGCTGCATTATCTCGATTTCGGCAATGGCGATAAACCGCCACTCGTCTGCATCCATGGGCTGAGTGGAAATGCACATAACTTCGATGGTCTCGCGCCTTATCTTGCTGATCGTTGGCACATGATGTCGCTCGACGTACGCGGGCGCGGCGACAGTGAATGGGGTTCTTCCGGCGACTACAACGCGACGGTTTACGTCAATGATCTGGCCGGATTGCTCGATGCGCTGAAATTCGAGCGAGTCACGCTGATTGGTACTTCAATGGGCGGGATTATCTCGATGATGTTTGCCGGGGGCTATCCGAGTCGGGTCGAACGGCTAGTGCTGAACGATATCGGACCGGAAATTGCTCTCGCTGGACTCACGCGCATCATGGATTACATGGAGACTGCGCCGACGAGCTTCGCGAGCATGGCAGATGTCGTCCGGTACTATCGGGAGAATTACCCTGCGCTTGCTCAAGTTCCGGAGAATGAACTGCTGGAATTCGTGAAATGGGCAGTGCGGGCAACCGCGGACGGACGGCTAACATGGAAGCTCGATCCGGCCGTGCGCAACGTGCCGCGCACCGGGACGGCGGCGCGTCCGATGGATTTATGGGTGCCGTATAACCGGATCAACGCGCCGATTCTAGTTGTTCGCGGCGCAGAGAGCGATATTCTCTCTCGCGCGACTACTGACCGGATGCGTGTCGTGCAGCGGCGGACCTCGGTCGTTGAAGTGCCGGGCGTCGGGCATGCGCCGTCGCTGATGGAGCCGGAGGCGCTTTCGGCGATCCAGCAGTTTCTTGCATAACGATCGCAATTCAATGCCATCAGGAATGATCTCCGCGCCGTGAACTCGGAACGTCTGGTGCTGGTGCGGCATGGCGAGACGATCGGCGACTCGGTAATTCGCTATTACGGTCAAACCGACATCGAACTGTCAGAACTCGGGCGGGCGCAGATGCGAGCGGCGCAGAAACTGATTAAAGAGTGTCTGGCGCCGCGCGGCTTCAATCAGGTCTTTGCGAGCCATCTTCAACGTGCGACCGAAGGCGCGCACATTATTGCTGGTCCTGATGTGAAAATTATTGAAATCGAGGAATTCGCCGAAGTCGATTTTGGCGATTTTGAGGGTCTGACTAGCGAAGAGATTCGCGAACGGCTTCCCGCCGAGTACGTCCGATGGAATCGCGATCGACTCGCTCCAGATTTCACTTATCCGCATGGCGAGAACCGTGCGGCATTCGTCGCGCGAGTCGAGCGCGGCCTCGATCGTATGCTCGCTCTGCTAGGCACGAGCGCTTCGCCCCGACGGTCACATTCGAAGCATACAGAAGGTATTTCCAACCCAAGTCATTCTGAGCGAAGTGAAGAATCTCGAATCGTACTGGATTCGCGTACCGAGCACGCCCCAAACATAGTTAACACTGAGAAGTGGGCGGCCCTACTAGTCGCGCATCGCGGGTTATTCGCGTGATCATGCGCCGCCTCACTGGTCGCGAACCGATAATTGAGCTGGGCTCGATTCAGATAATCGGTCGGAATGGGCACGATGAGTGGCGACCCGAGGAAATCGATCGAGTCGCGCCAGTTGCAGAATGATCAATCCTGCGCGATTTCGAGCAACTCGTCGCGAATTGCCTCGATATCGATGGAATCGAGGCTCAGTACCTCGCGCATAAAGCCTTCAATCCCGCCGTTCTCGTCGATCATTGCGAAGATCGGCGCAAGCTGGCGCTCGCTCAGGGGCATATGTGGAAAGGTTTCATTACTCACGAGGAAGTCGGCGATAATCCGCTCACGGCTGACGCCGAGTAGTTCGAGCAGCATCGCCGCGCCCACTCCGGTGCGATCGCGTCCCGCTGAACAATGGAATACTAGCGGATAGACTTCGCGCTCGGCCAGCAGCTTGAAAAACATCTGCCAGTCATTGCGGAACTCGGTCAGAATCACCAGATGCTCGTTGCCGGGCTGTGTGTCGATTTTGTGAAAGCCGTCCTCGCGGAACCACGTATCCCCGATCGGAATATGCTCCCATCGGACACCCGGCTGCATGAACTCTGAATGGGGAGGTCCCAAATGCCGCACTTCGAGCCGGCTCTGGAGCGTAATCAAAGTGCGTAATCGAATCGAAGCGAGCGGATGCGTGTCCGTACCATTGAGACTGGCGAGATGCGCCGAGCGGTAAACCATCGCTGACCGTACCCGCCGTCCCTCAGCCGCCGGATGGCCTCCCAAATCACGGAAATTCAACCCGCCAATTCGTCGCAGCAGATCAAACTCCACCACTACGCGCGGCTTATCAGGTGTTTTATCTCTGGGATCGCGTTCGCGTGACAACTGATCTCCCGTCATCCAAGTGGCCCGATATCACTATTAATCTTCACTATTTAATCTTATCGCGCAGCACACTTTCTCGAAAGGCGGGTGCTCCATCTCGGTTGCGTGCATTAAGGTTCGCATGCCTTTGCCGTGTAGATATGAAGATGCTTTGCATTTGCTAATTCGAGCAAGTTAAGGATCATAAAAACATCTAAAAGCTATTGATCATTTGCAGGCGTTAAGTCATGCTGAAATACCACAAAATCACTGAAAATGTCCCACCGACGACATGAACATTATTTACCCGGCATCGGACGTCTAGTAGCGACCAATGCAGTTGATCCGCGAGCGCGTGAGTTCCTTCTGCTGAAAGACCGAATGATGGTGGGTAGTGACGAGGCAAACGACTTTGTCATTCGGGACGCCACCATCTCAAGGCGTCATGCAATCCTAATCTTCCAAGCGGGCCGCCTCGAAGTTAAAGACTTGGGTTCGACCAATGGCACGTTCCTAAATGGGAAAGCATCACTGATACAGCTGCATTCGACAAAGGTGACAGGATCCGCTTCGGCACGGCTGATTTCGTTTTCTTACGAAATGCATCACCAGTATCGGTTGGACAGACAAGAGTCGATTCTCGAAGTTTAACCCCGACCGTCAGGCAGCGATGCCCGGCGAGGAAAAGAATTGGCGAGAGGACGCGACTAGCATCGATCGATGGCTCTGATCCCCGCGATTTCTGGCTCGCCAAACGCAAGATCATCATCGGAGGTGCGCCCCAAAATGTTCTAGTCCTTAACCACACGACCATCTCTCAGCGTCATGCAAAGCTGACGCGGCGCTTCGGGAAATACTCGTTGACCGATTGAGGATCCACCAATGGTACTTTCGTTAACGGCAAACGTCTAACGTCAAAGCAGTGCCTCGTCAGGGGTGACGAGTTGCGCTTCGGGTCGACGCGCTTTGTGTTTCTGCAATCCCCGACGGCCCGTGACCTCAGACGACTGTCACAGGGTACTATTATAGCGCTCCTGCTGATTATTTTCCTCGCCGGTCTAGCCGCTACGGAAAACTACATCATTCGTTCGTCATCCACGGGAACGACGCCAGTCGTCTCTGATGGTAAGCCGGTAATCCAATCGAATGCGAGTAGAAAAATCCAGCCCTCGACGCCGGCCAAATCTGTGCCTTCTGCTGGGCATTCCGCCCCACGACTCTCTTCAATTCCCACACCCTCAGTTATTGCTCCAGCTTGGCTTCGACGCCTCAACTATTGGCGGGCAATGGCTGGAGTACCGTCGATGACCGAAGATACTAGTGCGACCGCCGGCGCTATGGCGCACGCACGTTACATGGTCAAGAACTACTTGGCTAGCAATCCGGAAACGCCGCATCATGAAGAGCCGGGCAATCCGTGGTACACGGAGGAAGGGGCGAGACTCGCGCCAAAAGCTGAAGAAAATGAGTACTTTGGCCACGGCGTAAAGTTGTCACCATTAGTATCCGTTGACGGCTGGATGGACGCGCCGTTACATCGTCTAGGTTTGCTTGAACGTGGTCTGACCGCGGCGGCTTTCGGGCATTATTGCGAAAGCGACGCATGTGCGGGAACCCTCGTATTAGAATCGCAGGCGCGGACAGATATTGATCCATTATGGTCCGGTGAACTTCCAGAGCCTGTGATGTTTCCAGCTAACGCGACCACAATGCCGTCGAACCTGTTGGTGCTAGCGGTAGGTGAATGGCCTGAGCCTCTTCGTTGTCGTGTTCGGGTTGTACGCGACCGGCTGGTTATCCGATAACTCTTCAGTTCGATCAGAGGTTTGTTCCGAAACTTCTATCGTATGCACTCACTCGTAATGGCTCTCCGGTGGATGCCTGCGGATACGATTCAATCACTTACGAGAACTCGGAAGAGGCTACGCAAAATTGGGGAATTATAACGGACTTGACACCATACGGCAATATGGTGTGTCGAGCACGTGGGCACACAACCCATTGTATTCGGAGTTTCGTGAGCGATTTGTTTCGTGTACTCTGAAAACGGCAAAGCCGCTGTGGGACAGCGGCCTAGTCGTTGGTTCAACTCGGGCTTATGGGCACAAGCAGGCGAGTCGTTATTTTCTTGCCATTTAATCCTAGCGACTAATCTGGCTGCCCGCAAGCTCTTTACCAGTGCGGCAATGGACGCACAAAAAGGTTTGCGATGGGCATTTTCAGTGATACTTTGCGAAGGCTGTCGATTTGGAAAAAGGGCCGGACTGTACTCGGACGCGATCCGGCTGAATGGCGCATGGACTCCGCTGGTAGTTGGATGCGTTATTCGGATTACGGCCAAACGACCGAGTGTGGTTGGGAGATTGATCATATCGATCCTCTCGGGCCTGATGAACTATGGAATCTTCAGCCCCTTCACTGGCGCATTAACCGGAGAAAGAGCGACAAGCCGCCGTCGATTCTTGATCTTCTTGGGTCTTTGAATCGGAAGTGACGGAGCTTCGGGCATCGCGGTTGCCACTTGCATGTACTCGACGCCCGGACACTCGCCGTCTGAATAGATTGGCACAACAAACAAGCCTAAATCGCGGAGATGATGATAGAGGCGTTCATTCCGCGTCCAGCGATCCATGTGTTCCGGAGATAACATTTTACTTTCCATTTGGACTTACTTGACACCACGACGGGACGGGTGTAAAGTCCGTTTATTATGATTAGCCTTCGACAGATTCATGAGCAGTACAACACTCAAGATGCTTGCCTTGAATTGCTGGTTAGCCTGCGCTGGCCGGAAGGCGTTTGCTGTCCGCGCTGTAATAGCGAAAAGGTATTCAGGGTTAAGAGCCGCGCTTGGAATTGGGTCTGCAAAAGCGGCGCTGAGACCATAGACAAAGAGACTGGCGAAGTCTGGATTTGTAATAAGAAAAACGGCTATCGCTT
The DNA here is from genome assembly GCA_963795945.1 of uncultured Pseudomonadota bacterium. GTDB lineage: Bacteria > Desulfobacterota > Binatia > Binatales > Binataceae > JAJPHI01. The sequence goes on along the minus strand of CAWCJN010000004.1, from coordinate 300,749 downwards.
CTCGCCTCTCGTTGGAACCGTTTTCGAGAACACGAATTATCCACTTCCTATCTGGTTCGAGGTTATCTACCTCATTTGCCAATCGAAAAAGGGCATGAGTGCGTTGCAAGTTCAACGGATGCTCAAAGAGAACGGCAGGCCGACGGCGTACAAGACCGCTTTCTATATCTGCCATCGTGTCCGAGCGATGCTTCAAGACGGCGGATTTCCAAAGCTGATGGGGCAAGTCGAGGTAGATGAGACGTTCATTGGCGGAAAGGAAAAGAACAAGCACGCCAGCAAACGTCAGCATCGCGGGACTGGCGGCATTGGTTCGGGCAAGGTAGGCGTTATCGGCGCGATCAGCCGTAAGGGTAACGTGGTCTGTAAGATAATCGAGAACACCACTGCCGCTACTCTTGAAAACTTCGTTCGTCAGACAATTAGCGACAAAGTTGAATTGGTCGCCACGGATCAATATGTAGGTTACAAGCATCTCAATCGCGAATTCCCGCACGAAACGGTTGATCATGCGCGCGGCGAGTACGTTCGCGGTGAGGTGCACACGGCGAATCTGGATAGCTTCTGGGCGCTTTTGAAGCGCGGAATTATCGGCACTTACCACAATGTGTCCGCGAAATATCTGCCGCTCTACTTGAACGAGTTTTCGTGGCGGCACAATAACCGCAAGAACCCTGATATTTTCAAGGCGGCACTGGCAGGATGCTGAGGCGTCCGAACTGGCGGGCGCTTCTGCATCATCAGTCCAGTCCAAAGCAATTGGAGTTTGGTTATTCATGGCGAGACCACGCAAGAAGGAAGATGTACCGATTTCACTCCATCCATTGAGTTTCGAGGATGCTCTAAAGCGATTGATGAAAACGCCTCCGCTAAATCGCGCCAAACATAAGAAAACAAGGAGCACTATTACCAAGACCCAGAAACAACAAAGATAAGGAAGAGCATTGTGTCGAAGCAAAAGCGGGAGAAACGTGCATCACCAAATCCCGAGGGAAACGAAAGTCTCAATCAGCCCAAGGCAGTAAAGAGCACTACTAGCAAACAGCACGCTCAGACTGATCGCGAGACTCGCCCGCTCGACACGTACCCAAGCCACAACAATGCCGGTCACACCGACAAGCAGGACGGCCATACCAAAGAACAGTTTGGCAAGACGAAGCTGGTTCTGAACATTCTTTTGACGATCGGAACGCTTGGAGCTTTCACCGCTGCTGCTATCTATGCCTGTTACGCGCATCAGCAAGTCGATGCGATGAACGACACCGCCAAAACTACGCGGGAAGCTCTGACGAGCGTTCAGCGGGCATTCGTATTCAAGAGTGAAATTACAATGGGCAAGAAGGTTGCGGGCGATACTGGCAAGGTAATCGGTTGGAATTTCACAGTAGTGTGGCAAAACAGTGGCACAACATCGACGCGAGATGCCAAGAGTCATATCAGTTGGGTCATAAGTCTGTCCCCATTGCCTGATAATTTCCGATTTGCCGATCTGGGAACGCCCAAACCCCACGAGAATACGCCCTTTGTCCTCGGACCTAAAGCCACCGCTAGCGGCAGTACTATCACTCTTACGCCCAATGACATTTCGCTGATGTTGATGAAGAAAGAACATTTCTATATCTGGGGTTGGGTTAGATATAGGGATGTATTCAAAGACACGACCCTCCATATTACCGAATTCTGCGATGAACTCACCGATTTCGGTGACGATCCTTTCACTCCGCATACCGATTACCCCTACTTTCTCATGACGGAATGTGCGCATCACAACTGCGCTGACGAGGAATGTAAGGATAGCGAAAACACTGGCCTGTCTCAGCCAGAATAGGATTCGGCGGTATTTGGTGTCAAGTCCGTTATAATTCCCCAAAATTGGGCACGCGAAGGCCTAAAGGACAGGGGAGCGATAGTTGCTAATACCACGAGAGCCCCTGCAGCGCGGAGCTGCATACGCCATTACAGTTACGGTGGAAGCGCAGAGTGACCCGTTCGATTGGGTAAGCCATCACCGTTCACCGGGCAAACCCGCAAATATGACGGGTCCTTCTCGGTCTCTCCATAAATGTGCACCGGCGTGCATCCAGGCACGTCCTATGAAATCTTTCTGATTGCTTTAGCGGAACAACCGCCTCCGAATTTCGTTTTCTGTTTTCTGCTCCGGCTTCAATTAAAGTCACGTTTACTTCTCACCGCTAGCGTGACGAGGCGGCGCGGCGGCGGGGCGCTTCAATCTCTTGCTCGTTCGCACCTGTTGTTTCGATCACCAACGCCGGGCGCCGATGTCGGAAGCTACCCAGCCAATCCTGGAAGCGGTCCATATAAGTATAAACGACCGGCGTGATAAATAGCGTCAGTAGTTGCGAAAAGAGCAAGCCGCCGACCACTGCAATTCCGAGTGAGCGCCGCTCGTCGGCGCCCGCGCCAATTCCAATCGCGATCGGGAGCGTGCCCATGAATGCCGCCATCGTGGTCATCATGATCGGGCGGAAGCGGATAAGGCAGCCTTCTACGATCGCTTCGGTGGCGTTCTTGCCTTCATTACGCTCGGCATCGAGTGCAAAGTCGATCATCATGATTGCGTTTTTCTTGACCAGCCCAACCAGCATAATCACGCCGACGAAGGCCAGCAGATCGAGCTGCAAATGAAACAGCATCAGGCTGAGCAACGCGCCGAAGCCCGCTGCCGGCAGTCCTGATAGAATCGTGATCGGATGGATGAAGCTCTCGTACAGCACGCCGAGCACGAGATAGATCACGAGGATCGCCATCACCAGCAGCATTCCCAGATTACCGAGGGAGTCTTGAAAGGCTTGCGCCGTACCCGCGAAGTCTGAGGTCACGCTAGCCGGCAGGATATTCGCTGCGAGACCACGCACTTCTGCCAATGCCTTGCCTAATGAGACGCCCGGCGCAATATCGAACGAGATTGTGACCGAGGGCAACTGTCCCGAATGATTTACGGAAAGTGGCCCAAGCGTGCGTGTCAGCTTGGCCACGGTGTTGAGCGGCACGAGCTGATTGGTCGAAGAGCGCACATAAAGCATGTTTAGCGCCGCCGGATCGGCTTGGTACTGCGGCTCCAATTCCATAATCACCCAGAATTCGTCGTTGGGCGTGTAGATCGTTGAAATTTGCGATGAGCTATATGCCAATGACAATGCCTGCTCGATCGCCTGCGCCGAAAGTCCCAGCGAGCTCGCCTTATCCCGATCAATATCGACGTAAACCTGCGGATTCTTGATTTCGAGATCGCTAGTGACGCCGCGCAGGTCCGATAGCGCTCGCAGTTTGTTTTCGAGCTTAATAGCAGAGTCGTACAGGGTGTGGGTATCCGGCGCTTGCAGGGTCAACTGATACTGGCTTTCCGTGAAACGTGCGCCAATTTGAATCGCGGGCGGATTCGTCGCAAAAACCATCAATCCTGGTATCGAGGAGAATTCGCCGCGCCACTTGTTGATGATCTGATCCACGCTCAACTTGCGCTGTGAGGGTGGCACTAGATGCACGAAGATTATCCCCGCATTGAGCGTCCCGGTCGGACCCGACGAACCAACATTGGAAAAGAAGGTCATTACGTTCGGATCGCGGGCGACCATCTGATTAAGCACTTCCTGATGTTTCACCATTGCGTCGAAGGAGATACCCTCCGATGCGCGGGTGAACATCAGTACTTGACTGGTATCTTCGTCGGGCAAGAAGCCCTTCGGGATGGTATAAAAACCCCAAGCGGTACCCGCGATCGTCAGCAGCAGCACCAGCATCGTGAAGCGCCGATGGCGCATCACCCAGCCGAGGCTTCCGCGATAACCGTCGAGCAGGTGATCGAAGCCGCGTTCAGTGACATTGTAAAATCGACCGTGTCGTGCTTCACGACTGGGTCGCAGAAAGCGGCTGCAGAGCATCGGCGTCAGGGTCAGCGAGACGAAGCCCGACACTAGGATTGCCGCGGCGATTGTCACGGCGAACTCATGGAGCAATCGCCCGATAATCCCGCCAAGAAAGAGCACTGGGATGAACACTGCGGCAAGCGAAAAAGTCATCGAGAGAATCGTAAAGGCGATCTCGCTGGAACCGTCGAGCGCGGCCTCGAGTACGCCTTTGCCCATCTCCATGTGCCGTACGATATTCTCGAGCATTACGATCGCATCATCGACGACAAAGCCGACGGACAAGGTGATGGCGAGCAGCGAGAGATTATCCAGGCTGTAATCGAGCGCCCACATCACAGCGAACGTCCCGATAATCGCCATCGGCAGGGCGAGACTCGGGATCAACGTCGCCGAGAGGTTTCGCAGAAATAAAAAGATGACCATCACGACCAGGAAGATCGTGATCAGCAGCGTGGACTCGACGTCGTCAACCGACGCGCGAATCGAATCGGAACGATCATAAAGAATCGTGAGCTCGACCGACGCCGGCAATTCGGCGCGGATAGTCGGGAGCAGTCGCTTAATATTATCGACCACTTCGACCGTGTTGGTGCCCGGCTGACGCTCGATCGCCAATACGATCGCGCGAGTACCTTTGACCCATCCGGCGGTCTTATCATTTTGTACGCTGTCGATTGCGCGGCCAATTTGACCGAGCCGCACTGGCATTCCATTTCGGTACGCGACGATCAGCGGCTGATAGGCCGCTGCATCGAGCAATTGTCCATTAGCTTGGACCGTGTAGGCTTCATTACTGCCGTAAAGATTGCCGACCGGCAGATTAACATTGCTGCTTTGTACTGCACTGGCGACTTCGTTGACTCCAATACCGTGCGCCGCCATCTCCTGAGGATCGAGTTGGACCCGTACGGCATATTTCTGCGAGCCATAGACCTGCACTTGCGCAACGCCGCTGATCATCGAGATCCGTTCGCCCAGATTGGTTTCCGCGTACTCATCGACGGTTGACAGCGGCAGGGTCGGCGAGCTGAGTCCGATATAAAGGATCGCTTTATCGGCGGGATTCACCTTCTGATACGAGGGCGGGCTCGGCATGCCTTGTGGCAGCGTGGCTTGCGCCGCGGTGATCTTTGATTGAACATCCTGCGCTGCCGCGTCTAGATCACGCGTCAGGTCAAATTGCAGCGTGATACTGGTGCTGCCCATCGTGCTCGACGAGGTCATCTGCGCGATTCCGGCGATCGTCGAGAACTGGCGTTCGAGCGGAGTAGCGACTGACGACGCCATCGTCTCAGGGCTGGCGCCTGGGAGACTTGCATTTACGAGGATCGTCGGGAAATCGACATTAGGTAAATCGCTGACCGGCAGAAACCGATACGCAGTGATGCCGAAAATGATGATCGCCAGCGAAATCAGCGTCGTCATCACGGGACGACGAATAAATAATTCAGCGAGATTCATCTCAGTGCGGCCTTTACAGCGCCTGCTTCAGGACGACGGTTGCCCCCGGACTCAAACGCAATTGGCCGTCTGTCACAACCGTCTCACCCGCTTCGAGTCCGTGCTCGATAATCGTCTCATGGCCGATCTGAGCGCCGGCGCTCACCGGTTGCATCTGCGCCTTCATGTCGCTTCCGATCACGAAGATAAAAGTTCCTTGCTGGCCGGTTTGGACCGCCTCCGAGGGTACCAGAATCGCATTCGGAATCCGATTAATCGTTAGGCTCACGTTGACAAAAGTGCCCGGCCACAGGCGCCGGTTTTCGTTTTGAAACAGTCCTTTTAACAGGATCGTGCCGGTCGTCTTGTCAACCGTATTATCGACAAAGCTTAGCACACCGTGTTCCGGAGCCTGCTGTGAGTTTGGAATGGCCGCATCAACTTCGAGCGATTGTTTTTCCATGCTTTCACGAACGAGCGACAATTTTATCTCGGGAATCGAAAAATCGACATAAATTGGCTGGATTTGCGTGATTGTGACGAGCGGCGTGTCGGCATCAGGTTTGATGAGATCGCCGATATGCGCCTGCAGACTGCCGGTATGCCCGTCGATCGGAGAGCGAATTTCGGCATATTGCAGGTTAAGCTTGGCGGTTTCGATTGCTGCGCGATCGGCATCAACGGTCGCGGTAGCAGCGCCCGCGGTGGCCCGCGCCTGATCAGCTTGCTGCCGCGAGCCGACGCCCTGCTGACTTAAGTAGGTGTATCGCTGTGCGTCAGCAACAGCCTGCCTAGCCGAAGCTGCATCTTTGGCAAGATTCGCTTGAGCTTGACGAACCGCCGCTTCAAGGGGGCGCGGATCAAGGCTGAACAACAACTGACCTTCGCTGACGAAATCGCCTTCTTTGAAATGGATCGCGATTAGCGAGCCTTCATCGCGCGATTTGATATTTACCGTTGCGAACGCCTCAACTGTGCCGATTTCGTGCAATTCATTCGGTACTGTCTTGCGGACAGCCTTGGCCACCAGTACCGGTACCGGAGGCATTGTTGGCGGTGGGCCATGATCGGATTTGGCACACCCGGTGATCGCAATTACGACTATCATCGACGCGAGAATTATTCTGGAACTGAATACGAGACTCGATAGTACAGATTTTCGACAGATCATTGGATAAAGCAAAAATTGCGTCCGCAAGCGCAGCGCTTGGTAAACCTTAGCAAGGCTCCCGCGGTAAGACATCTGGTTGGCGGTTTCCGGCGAGTCGCAGGGCGCGTAATCCGTCGCACGATGCGACAGTAGCGCAAAAGGGCTGCAGTCGCATCTTGGCTATTATGCACGGGTTATATCGCGAATGGGTCAATTCTGTGCTGAATACCGGGCCGCCTGCGACCTATATCGGAACGCGATGCCTCATTTGTGGAAAGCGGACAGAAGCAATCAGCGCTTCCAAGCTGGTCCCGCCTTTGCTGAGTTGTGACGCCAGAATGCCAATTTCTAAGCCGATTGCCCGAGTGGCATTGCGTGGTGATGTGCCACGCGATCTTTTCTGGATGCTGCCATTGCTCAAGCTGGATCCATTCGGGGCCGGCGGTCTCGACGCGGACTTGGTCGTTTCGTTTTCCGCACTTGATAGCGAACGCCAGACTAAAGGTCAGAGCGGCTGGTCGCTCGGATTACGTCGCGGCGGGCTCGGACCAACTATCACCGATCGCAGTTTCCATTGCGACAATACGTATGTTGCCGTTTCATTCATTCTCTCGCGGGCCGTGGGATTATCGGAGCCGTTGCTGGTCGCGAGCAAAGAGACCTTCGCGAGAATCCGTGAAGCGATGGCGATCGCGCCCACGTTCAACGTCTTAATCGAAGGCGAAATTGGCAATGGCAAACGGCTGCTGGCGGAGCTCATCCATCGTTCGAGTCGATCTCGCCACGAGCTGCTTAGGGTCAATTGCGCGATTCCCGAAGAGGTCGAAGTCGAGCTGCACTGCGCCGAGCAGGAGCTAACCAACGCGAGTCAAGCGCCCCGTACTGTAGTGCTGGAACGCATCTCTGAAATGACGATGGAGCATCAGGAGCGATTGACCGACGTGCTGGCGCGCTCCTCAGTCCGTTATCTGGCGACAACCAAGCCCATATCAGGTGAGTCGGTCGGCGATGGAGCGATTCCGGCGGCGCTCGCCAGACACTTCCCCTTAACTGTCAAAATCGCGCCGCTTTATCAAAAACCGGGCGATTTGGTTGTGCTGGCGCGCCATTTTCTGCGAATGACTAATCCGCGCCTCAATTTTGACCTCACAGCGACTAGCATGCTTCGTAGTTATCGATTTCCGGGCAACGTGCGCGAATTGCGCAATCTTATAACCCGACTCGACATTTATGAGAGCGACCTTCCGACGCAGATGATTCGCGGCGAGCAAGTTGAAAGGCTGCTCGCGCCATTTTCGAGGGCCTCGGAATTTACGCCAATGAGAGTCGCGCCTGTCGGGCTCGCCCATCGGTCGCGGCGCGAGCGTCCCCATTTGCGACTGGTCTCGAACCACTCAGCCGTTACTAAGTCGATCATCGCGCGCCCAGATTCATGAGGCTATCTCGCGCGATTGCCCATTATCCATCCAAGGCGCTATACCAATGAGCGGATTCCGCGTTGCGCCATTCGGAAGCGAAGGGACCGCAGTCGCTCGCGGGCTCGCTAAAATGATTCAAGGAGAAACGTCATGAGAGCAGCAGTAATGGAAGCGGTCCGTAAACCGCTCGTCGTCAAGGATATGCCCGATCCGAAGTGCCCGCCGAATGGCGTTATCCTGCGCGCCGAAGCCGAAGGCATCTGCCGCTCCGACTGGCATGCCTGGTCAGGCGACTGGGCCTGGGTAGGTCTTACGCCGGCGATGCCGCTAGTGATGGGTCATGAATTTTGCGGCGTGGTCGAGGAAGTCGGTAAAGACGTTAAAAATTTCAAAAAAGGCGATCGCGTGCTCGTCCCCTTCAGCCAGGGCGACGGCACCTGTGAGTATTGCCGCAATGGTTCGTCGAACGTATGCGCTAACGCTTCGATTCCCGGTTTTTCCTATTGGGGTGGCTACGGCCGCTACGTCGGCGTCCCGAATGCCGAAACCAATCTCGTGCCGATGCCCGATGATGTCGGTTTCCTCGAGGGTGCGTCGCTAGGATGCCGCTTCATGACCTCGTATCATGGGATCGTCGATCGCGCGAAGGTGCGCCCGGGCGAATGGGTTGCCGTCCATGGATGCGGCGGGATCGGACTGTCTGCCATTCACGTGGCCGCGGCGATTGGGGCTAACGTGATCGCTGTGGACCTTGACGATCGTAAGCTGGAACTCGCCAAGAAAGTCGGCGCGCAGCACATCGTCAACGCCAAGCGCAATGAAGACCCCGCGATGGCGATCTTTGATATTTCTAAAGGCGGCGCACACGTTTCGGTCGATGCGCTGGGCATTAAAACTACCTGCCGCAACTCAATCATGAGTCTGCGTAAGCAGGGCCGCTCGCTGCAAATCGGACTCACGACACAAGCCGAACAGGGCGAGATTTCAGTTCCGATCGACCGGATGGTCACGATGGAGCTCGAACTGATCGCGACTCTGGGAATGCCGGCCTCGCGCTATCCCTCGATGTTGCAAATGGTCGAAGCCAAGAAGCTCGATCCCAAATCAATGATCACGGAGACCGTCTCGCTCGAAGACGCATCACGCGTGCTCGAAGAAATGACTAACTTTCAGAACGTCGGCGTCTCGATCATCAACCAGTACTGAACTGCTCAAGTCATTGAAAGAGGCCCGCGCATTCCGCGCGAGCCTCTTTTCATAAGACGGATGAGCGAGGGCGTTCAGCCATTGCAAGATGCGGCAGATCAGTGGAAGGCGGGGACAGTGCAATTAGCGATATGCTTGGCGATGCTGGTTATCGTCGGCGTGACTGGAAGTTTGGGAATGGCGGCTGAAAATAATGGCGTATCTGCTGAACGAGCGTTGCAGATTCTGCTTGAAGGCAATGCTCGCTCTGTCCAAGACCACGCGATACATCCCGATGCGCGTCCATCCGATGCCGCGCAGCATCCGTTGGCGGTAATGCTCTCCTGCTCTGATTCGCGCGTGCCACCCGAGATAGCGTTCGATCAAGGAGTCGGCAAGCTCTTTGTCGTGAGAGTCGCGGGAAATACGTATGACCAGCTTGCTCTGGAGAGTATCGAGTACGCGGTTAACCATCTTGGCGTCAAATTGATTATCGTCATGGGTCATGATCAATGCGGTGCGGTGGGAGCGGCAGTGAAGGTTTATCCTGATCCCAAAGTCGGCCCGATGCTTTCAAATATATATCCGGCAGTGGCGCAGGCGCAGAAAGAGCCGGGTGACGTGACCTCGAATGCGATCTCAGTGAACGCCATCCTGATTGCTGAGCGTCTCAGAACGGAACCGCTGCTGGCCAAGACGATCAAGACTGGTGGATTGAAGATAGTCCCAGCGCGATACGCGCTCGCGACCGGCAAGGTTGCGATCTTAAAGGCGCAATAAAGCGCGTCAGCTCAGTCGCCAGATGTCGCGGGCGTATTCGCGTACCGTGCGATCACTAGAAAAGCGGCCAATCCGCGCGACATTCAGAATCGCTTTCTTGGTCCACTCGCGCCGCGCCGCAAACTCCGCTGAAATCTGCAGCTGGGTCTCGACATATTCGGCAAAGTCGGCCAGTACAAAATACTCGTCACGATCAATCAGAGCGCTGCGGACCCACTGAAAAAGCCCCGGCTCTTGCGGGCAGAAACGGCCATCTGCCAATTCGTCCAGCACGCGCCGGATGCGCGGATCGGATTCATAATAATCGCGGGGCCGATATTCGTGGCGATCGATTAGCGCCTCGATCTCAGGTGCTGTCAGACCGAAGACAAACATGTTATCCGGGCCGACTGCGTCGCGGATTTCGATATTGGCGCCATCGAGCGTGCCGATCGTCAAAGCGCCATTCATCGCGAATTTCATGTTGCCGGTGCCCGAAGCCTCGCGCCCGGCGGTTGAAATCTGCTCCGAAAGATCAGCTGCCGGAATGATTTTCTCGGCCAGCGATACGCGATAATCCGGCACGAAGGCGACCTTGATCAATCCATGGGTACGCGAATCATTGTTGATCATGTCCGCCATGCAATTGATTAATTTCACGGTCATTTTGGCAGCCCAGTAACCAGGCGCCGCCTTGCCCGCGATCACGTAAGTGCGTGGAATCCGCGGCTCGACGTGATCATCCACGAGTGCAAGATACTGATGCATGATCCCGAGCGTCATCAGGAGCTGTCGCTTGTATTCATGGATGCGCTTGGCCTGTACGTCGAATAACGAGGCGGGGTCGAGGTCGATCTGCGTCAAGCGGTGGATAGTGGTCGCGAGTCGCTCTTTATTGATGCGTTTGATCGCGGCGAATTCGGCATGAAAGCCTTCGTCTTCGGAATATGCTTCGATGGCCTGAAGACCGTCCAGACCGGTGATCCAGCTATTGCCGATCACCCGCTTGAGCAAATTCGCCAGACCCGGATTGGCCATCAGCAACCATCGACGCTGCGTCACGCCATTGGTCTTGTTGTTGAAGCGCTCGGGCCAAAGCTCATGAAATTCAGGAACGAGGCGGCTTTTGATCAGCTCGGAATGAAGTTCCGATACTCCATTGACCGAATGGCTGCCGACAATCGCCAGATGGGCCATCCGGACCTCGCCACCATTGGCATGGTCAATTATTGAGACTCGACGCAGCTTGTCTGCATCTCCGTTCCAAACTAACGAGGCGCTATCGAGAAAACGCTGATTGATCTCGCGGATAATCTGCAAGTGGCGCGGAATCACCCGTTCCAGTAATCCCACCGGCCAGCGCTCCAGCGCCTCAGGCATCAGGGTGTGATTGGTGAACGCGATCGCTGAGCGAGTGATGCCCCAAGCCGAATCCCACGGAAGTAGATGTTCGTCAACCAACAGCCGCATCAGCTCGGCGACAGCCAAGGCTGGATGGGTATCATTGAGCTGCAAAGCATTTTTGAGAGCGAAATCATGTGGGTCCTCGCCACGGCGGATAAACCCGCGCAAGATGTCGCGGATCGCGCAGGCAACGAAGAAGTATTCCTGCAACAGTCGCAACTCGCGTCCGGCTTGCACCGCGTCAGAGGGATAGAGAATCTTCGATAGCCTTTCAGAGACGATCTTCTGCTCGACCGCTTTGACATAATCGCCCGAGTTAAAGATGCGCACGTCGAACTCGTCGGAAGCGCGTGCCGCGAACAGGCGTACGAAATTAACCGTTCGTCCGCCATAACCGGCGATCGGCAGATCTGACGGAACTCCGACCAGCATCCGCTGATTGATCCATCGTGGACGGTAGTTCCCGTCGTGGCCGTTCTGATGCTCAATATGTCCATACACCGGGATGAGGCAGGATTCTTCCGGCCGCGGGATCAGCCACGGCGAGATTTCGCGTTGCCAACTGTCCGGCTGCTCGACCTGATAGCCGTCGCGGATCTCTTGTCGAAACAGGCCGAACTCATAGTTGATGCCATATCCGTAGCCGGGCATGTCGAGCGTCGCCATCGAGTCAAGAAAGCAAGCGGCCAATCGTCCAAGTCCACCATTGCCAATCGCCGCGTCCGGTTCTTCGTCGAAAAGCTGCTGTAAATCGATCCCGCGTTCGGCCAGAAGGTCGCGGCAGTCTTCCAGCACGCCAAGATTGTAGAGATTGTTCTCGAGCGAGCGGCCGATCAAAAATTCGAGCGATAAATAATAGAGTCGTTTCGCATCGCGACGCGCTACGCGCGCTTGAGTGGCGAGAACTTTATCGACCAGCAGGTCGCGGATAGCCAAAGCGATGGTGTAATACCAATCGTGCCGATTTAACTGGGCGCGCGGCTTGGCGAGAGTAAATCGGATGTGATGATTGATTAGAGAAGCTAACAGGTTCCGTTCAGTATCCACTTTGAGACGAATACCATCCTGCTTTCTGAGCAGTGCAAAAAGCGCACCAATCATATGTGAAATGCATCCGCATCTCTTTACCTATCAAACACTTACATCGCTTTTCCCACCCTAATTCGATGCAATAGAGCAGCAATTTACAAGGCGAGAGTCGAGCTGGGGGTTGGCGTGGCGCCTTCCGATGGCGTTTTCCCAAGCACGTGCTCAAATTGTACGCTTCAGGCTGCGGAGTTGGAACGCTTTTGGCCCCAGTGTGACAATGTGTATTGAGGAAATTTGCGGCTGATTTCGGCCTTTGCCATGAATACTAAGATGATTTCGCTTTCGCAGGTACGTTCCGATCTGATGCGAATTTATGCGGCTGCAATCTCGGCGGTTATGCCGGAACGCTTAATCGACACGACACTTGATGGAACCGATCCTAAATCCACGGAAGCTCGCAGCCAGATCAGCGCCGCAACTGCAATTCGTCTGCTAGCGATTGGCAAAGCGGCGCTCGGAATGGCGCAGGCGATGCGGAATCGTCTTGGCGGGAAAATCAGCAATTCGTTAGTTATTGCCCCACAAACCCGAAACGCAGTGATTTCGACCGAATTGTGCGTGCTCCAGGGTTCCCATCCTTCGCCTGATACAGCATCGGAAAAGGCGGGACGAGCCGCATTAGAGTTCACCGCTCAGACCAAAGCTGATGAACTGCTTCTGCTGCTCTTGAGTGGTGGCGCATCGTCACTGATGGCCGTGCCTGCCCCGGGAATCAACATTGCAGAGAAGGCAAACGTCACAGACGCGCTGATGCGCTGCGGCGCCCCGATCGGCGAACTAAACACTGTCCGCAAGCACCTTTCACAAATAAAGGGCGGATTGCTGCTGCGCGCCCTCCCCAGTAATGCGCAGCTGCTAAGCCTAATTCTCTCCGATGTTCCCGGTAACGATCTTGCGACGATTGGCTCCGGACCGACAGTGGCGGATCCTACTACTTTTGCCGATACGATCGCGGTTCTTAAACGTCGCAAGCTGTGGGGCCGTGTGCCGGAACGGGTGCGCGATCATTTGGAGCGGGGAGCGGCGGATGAGATCGCCGAAACAGTGAAACCCGGCGATCCAATCGCGTTCCGTGCGACCAATTTGATTATTGGCGATAATTCGACAGCGCAAGCGGCCGCCATAGAAACAGCCGAGTCGCTTGGCTATGCGGTCGAGCAGATCGGTGATCTCTCGCGAGATGCTGAGCAAGTGGGCCGTGATCTGATCGATCGCCTTTGCCGGGTTCACGGCAAACGGATCTGTCTCATTGGGGGAGGCGAGTCGGTCGTTGCGATCAAAGGAAACGGCAAGGGGGGACGCGCCCAGCATTGCGCCCTCGCCGCGGCGATCGAGCTTAATTATCGAGGCGATGAACGTCGTGTTGCGGGCCTGTTCGCGGGTACCGACGGGGTGGACGGTCCGACCGAGGCTGCCGGGGCAATCATCTCTACAATGACTGTGCAACGTGCGCTTGAGGCCGGAATCGAGCCGCAGGCGGTGCTGAATCGCAACGATTCATACTCACTCTTCAAGGCGCTGGGTGATCTGATCGTGATCGGGCCGACCGGCACGAACGTTTCAGACATATTCGTCGGAATCGTTAACTACTGATAAAATTTATAGCCAAAGATTCGGCCACTTTGCTTTAGTGATGAAAGAACAGGAAACGTCGCCGGCTGAAGTTATTCTAGCAAGATGGCCATCATTGGCGATCGAAAAAGGAAACAAATTAGGAGTGAGAGACCGAGCATCCCGGAAGGCCGAGCCGAACGAAATCATCAATATAACGCAGATTCCCGGCGATGGTATCGGTCCTGAGGTGATCGGCGCAGCAGCTACTGTCTTGCGAGAAGCTGGGGTCGAAATTCGTTGGGACTGCCATGACGCGGGCGCTGCCGGAATCAAACGCTATGGGACGCCAGTGCCGGACGCTTTGATCCAGTCATTGAAGCGGACGCGAATCGCACTTAAGGGGCCGCTTGAGACTCGCGTCGGTGAAGGTTACCGCTCGATCAACGTCCATTTGCGTAAGACCTTCAATCTATACGCTAACTTGCGTCCAACCCGTAGTTTCGAGGGAGTTCATACCCCTTTTCGCAATGTCGATCTGGTGGTGGTGCGGGAAAACACAGAAGACCTCTACGCCGGAATCGAGCATCAAGTGACTCCCGGCGTGGTCGAGAGCATCAAGGTTATAACGGCCCACGCTTCGAAGCGGATTGCGCGATTTGCCTTCGAGTATGCGCGCCGCAATAGCCGTAAGCACGTAACGGCAATCCATAAAGCGAATATTATGAAGCTTTCAGATGGGCTATTCCTAAAGTGCGCTCGGAAAATCGCGCAAGACTATCCTGATATCCGCTATGAAGAGCAAATTGTTGACGCCGCGTGCATGCGGCTGGTGACAAACCCCGAATCATTTGACGTGTTGCTGCTGGAAAATCTTTATGGTGACATTGTGTCGGATTTATGCGCGGGATTAGTGGGTGGCCTCGGGGTGGTTCCGGGCGCCAACTACGGCGAGCGTGGGGCGATCTTCGAGGCAGTCCATGGTACCGCACCAGATATCGCGGGTAAGAACATAGCCAATCCAGTCGCCGCAATTCTCTCGGCCGCGATGCTGGCGGATTATCTTGGAGCGTTTCGCGCGGCGTATCAAATCCGGCTCGCGGTCGGAGAGGTTTTGCGGGCCGGCTCGACGCTGACTCCCGACCTGGGTGGTCATGCGACCACCACCGAAATGACTGACGCAATCCTGCGTGCGATGAATCAATCAACGGCGCAGACCGTTTCTCTGGCGTAATCACTTTTGTCGGGCTCACGCCTCAGCTAGTTTTCAGTTATGTCAAAAGTATCGATTGAAACTGCGACGCGAGATCGTCTTCCACCGGGGCAAACCTTGGTCACTAATTTCCCGGTTCTCAGCTATGGGCCGACACCGCGATTTAATCCGCCAAAATGGGATTTTCGCATCGGTGGACTGGTCGATCGCCCATTGCGATTCACCTGGGACGAATTCCGGGCGTTAAATCAGTCCAGCCAGGTATCGGATTTTCACTGCGTGACGAGCTGGTCGCGGTACGACAACCGATGGGACGGAGTTAAGGTCCGCGACTTGGCCGCGATGGCGGGTATTAAGTCAGAAGCGAAATTCGTATTTGTCCTTTGCGACGGCGGTTATACAACGAATATCTCTCTCGAAGAGTTTCTCGACGATGACGTGATACTTGCCTATTGGCACGACGGCAAGGAACTCGAACCCGATCACGGCGGACCGCTGCGACTTGTAGTGCCGAAGCTCTATGCCTGGAAGAGCGCCAAATGGGTACGGATGATCGAATTTGGCGATAAAGATCGGCGGGGCTTCTGGGAAGTACGCGGATACCACAATCATGGTGATCCGTGGGCTGAGGAGCGTTACTCGTTTCAGGAAGACTCCGACGAATAGTCGACTGCGATTCGGGCCCATGCGCCGACCGAGCCGTCAAGCAGCGGCGGTCATCAGGTGAATCCGGGCATTACGGGACTCGATCGCGCTGCGATGATTACGCAGTTGGGCGGCGAGAGTTTTGATCTCGCGATAATTGGTGGCGGGATCAACGGAGCGGCGATAGCACGCGAGGCAACCTTGCGCGGCCTCAAGGTCGCACTGATTGATCGTGGCGATTTCGCCGGCGCAACTTCGTCACATTCTTCAAAACTGATCCACGGCGGTCTGCGATATTTGCCGCAAGGCCAAATTCGGCTCGTCTATCATGCACTGCGTGAGCGCGAACGGCTGCGACGCGTTACCGCGCCTCATCTGGTACGTCCGATCAAATTCGTGATGCCCTTTTATCGCGGTCGGCGCCCCGGCCGCTTCGCTGTTCTAGCTGGCCTCAGTCTCTACGATCTGATGGCGTGGACACCGCGCGCCGAGCGTCATCGACGTCTAAGCACGCGTCAGGTTCATTCTATTGAACCGAACCTGCTTCCAGACGAATTAATCGGCGGCGCAGTTTATTACGATGGGTGGGGCGATGACGCAAGGCTCACGCTGGAAAATATCCTGGATGCGGTTTATCACGGCGCAGCCGTGGCCAATTACATGACGGCCAAAGAGTTTGGCCGCACGGACGGACACATTAGTTCGGTCGTTGTGCGCGACGGCGAAACCGGCGCCATCGTTGAGATCCGCGCACGTCATTTTGTGAATGCTGCTGGACCTTGGGTGGACTACGTCAGAGCTCTGGACGAACCCTCCTACGCTCCTTCGGTTCGACTGACCAAAGGAGTTCATTTGATCGTCGCGGCGGAGCATCTGCCAATCCGCAATGCTCTGGTGCTCACTGATCGCGGCGGTCGGATTGTCTTCGTAATGCCATACCAAGGATGGATTTTAATCGGCACGACGGACACGGCTTTCGACGGCGACCCGCAGGCACTGAGAGTCGAAGAAGAAGACATTCGTTACTTACTAAGTGTTACTGGCGAAGCTCTGCCTAATTTCCGGCTTGATTCGTCGGATGTGGCCTATGCGTTCGCTGGTTTGCGTGCTTTGCCCATCGGTCCGACGGATAATACGTCCGCGATCCCGCGCGAGGAGATCGTGATCGAAATTCCCCTCCGGGTTACTCACAGTTGCAGGCGGTAAGCTGACGACCCATCGGGCGATCGCGGAAATGGTAGTGGATAAAATTTTGAGCCTTATGAATCGCCCGGCTGGAACATCTCCGACGCGCGTTACGCCTTTGCCCGGGGCGCGTCCCCTTGAGCGTAGCGGCGATTGCCTCGAACGATTGCCGCCGGAAATACAACAGGCTCTTGCTGATCGTTATGGTACCCGCGCCACGATCGTCGCGTCCTTGATCGTAGAGTCGCACAAACTTGCCGAACCGCTCGTAGAGGAATCATTCGTAATTGGCGCCGAAGTGATTTTTGCTGTGCGTTACGAACTGGCGCGTTCGCTATGCGATTTTCTGGTCCGGCGAACCTCGATGATTTGGCGAACGCCGCCCGCCGCGCTCGCGGCGGCCCCCAAAGTCGCGCGTCTGATGGCTATGGAACTAGGTTGGAATGCCGCGCGTGAGGAATCGGACGTTGCGGAGTTCAACAAGCTTACTCTATCCGAGGGACTTTATTGTTGACGAGGCTCCCTGCAGACTTTGCCTGCTCGCCGGCAATCGCGCTCCGCTAGCGATCAGCTTTGGTCCAGTCTAAGCGCGCGCTATCTTGGAACTATTCATCGACTGGACGAGCGCGTGGCAGGACTCTCGCGCCGGATAGAATTTGAGGAACAGTAGTATGAGCAAAGACAGTTTCGGCGCGCGAACTATGTTAGCCGCGGGTGGCAAGAGTTATACGATTCACTCACTTGAGGCTCTGTCGAAACGGGGCTTCGATCTGAGCCAGCTACCTTTCTCGATCAAAGTAATGGTCGAGAATGTGCTGCGGCGCGAAGATGGCGTGGTCGTCACCGCTAATCACGTCGAGGCGCTGGCGCGATGGGCCGAGGATCGCGGGCGGGTGGAACGCGAGTTTTCGTTTATGCCTGCGCGGGTTCTGCTGCAGGATTTTACGGGCGTGCCGGTCGTTGCTGATCTTGCTGCGATGCGGGATGCAATTCGCAAGCTTGGCGGAGACCCTGCGAAGATTAATCCCCTGCAGCCGGCTGATCTTGTGATTGACCATTCGGTGCAGGTCGATTCGTATGGCTCGACGGCGTCGTTCGCGATCAACGCGCAGCTTGAATTCGAGCGCAATCAGGAACGCTATCAATTTTTGCGTTGGGGCCAGCGAGCATTTGACAGCTTTCGGGTGGTACCGCCCGACACTGGCATCGTGCATCAGGTGAATCTTGAATATCTTGCACCGGTGGTCTTTACCTCGAATGACGGCGCGGCGTACCCCGATACAGTATTCGGCACGGATTCGCATACCACGATGATCAATGGACTCGGCGTCGTCGGATGGGGTGTCGGAGGAATCGAGGCAGAGGCTGCGATGCTGGGGCGCTCGACTCCGATGTTGATTCCCGAGGTGATCGGCTTTCGTCTCAAGGGCGAATTGCATCCGGGAGCAACTGCGACGGATTTAGTTCTCACGGTCACCCAGATGCTCCGCAAAAAGGGCGTGGTCAACAAATTTGTCGAATATTTCGGCGATGGAATCGCTAATCTGAGCGTTGCCGATCGCGCGACGCTGGGCAATATGTCGCCCGAGTACGGCGCGACCATTGGCTTCTTTCCAGTGGACGATCAAACTTTGGCCTATTTGCGGATGACGGGGCGTGGAGAGAGCCAGCTCCAACTGATCGAAGCCTATTGCAAGCATCAAGGGCTTTTCCGTACCGCAGATTCGCCGGAGCCGGTCTTTACGGATATCCTGGAACTTGATCTGGCCGATGTTGAGCCAAGTTTGGCGGGACCGCGTCGTCCGCAGGATCGGGTCCTGCTCAGCGCAGCGAAACGCGAATTTCGTCGCGAGTTGGTTAAGGAAATTACTGATCATGGCGCCGGCCCTGATCAGAAAGTGGTCGAACGATGGATGGCCGAGGGCGGAAACGCCGAGGTCGCGCCGCACGAACGGGTGACATCCAACGATTTTGGCGCATTGGGCCGATGCGCGTCGGTCGAGATCGACGGCGATAAGTTTGCGCTCACACATGGCTCGCTGGTAATCGCGGCTATCACGAGTTGCACCAATACCTCGAATCCATCGGTAATGCTCGGCGCGGGCTTGCTGGCGAAAAAAGCAGTCGAGCGCGGGCTCACGATCAAGCCGTGGGTTAAAACCAGCCTCGCGCCCGGCTCTAAAGTGGTGACGGCATATTTGAAACGAGCTGGATTGCTAGAATATCTGGAGCAGTTGCACTTCAACCTCGTGGGTTACGGATGCACGACCTGCATTGGCAATAGTGGCCCGGTCGAGGAGCCGATCGTAGCCGCGATCGCGCAGGAGAATCTAGTCGCTGCCGCGATCCTTAGCGGCAATCGCAATTTTGAAGGACGGATCAATCCGGTCGTACGCTTCAACTATCTCGCCTCGCCACCGCTGGTCGTGGCGTATGCGATCGCGGGCACCATGGATATCGATCCGATAGTTGAGGCGCTGGGGCGTGACGGACAGGGTAGGCCGGTCTATTTACGCGACATCTGGCCGAGCGCCGCCGAAGTTAACGCGACGCTGACCTCGTCGGTTAATTCCGCTATGTTCCGCGAAGAGTATGCGAGCGTGTTCGAGGGTGATGAACGATGGCAATCGTTGCAAATTCCCGAGGGTGATCGCTTTCGTTGGGAAGCGCAATCTTCTTACGTGAAGGCGCCGCCATTTTTTGATGGGATCACATCAAAGCCCACGCCGGTAAAAGATATTCGTGGGGCCCGCGTCCTCGCGATGTTGGGCGACAGCGTGACTACCGACCATATTTCTCCAGCAGGATCGATTCCGGCGAAAAGTCCTGCCGGCCAATATTTGATCGGCTTGGGCGTGCAGCCCAAAGATTTCAACTCCTATGGGGCGCGCCGGGGCAATCATGAAGTGATGGTACGCGGCACCTTCGCGAATATCCGGCTCAAGAACCTGCTGGCCGCAGGCACCGAGGGCGGTGTGACGCTGCATCTGCCGGACGAAGAACAAATGACGATCTTCGACGCGTCGGAACGGTATCAAAAGGAAGATACACCGCTAATCGTTATTGCGGGGAAGGAATATGGTTCGGGGTCATCGCGCGACTGGGCCGCGAAAGGCACGCAACTGCTCGGCGTACGCGCGGTGATCGCGGAAAGTTTCGAGCGAATCCATCGTAGCAATTTGATCGGTATGGGTGTACTGGCGCTGCAATTCAAGCCTGGCGAAACGCGCGAGACACTTGGCCTGACCGGTCGCGAAGTCTATTCGATCAACGGTCTTGAAGCTGGTCTCAAGCCGCGGCAGATGCTTACGGTTCGCGCCGAGGATGCTGGCGGTGTGAAGGAGTTTGAGGTTTTGGCGCGAATCGATACACCGGAAGATGTTGAGTATATCCGCCATGGCGGGGTTTTGCCCTATGTGCTGCGCGAGTTGCTCCAGATGACCTCATAGAGATGGGTTGTCAAATCTACAATCAGCATTTAATAACTTGACGGCGATTACCTGCGGGCGTACGTGGAAATTATGACGCACGCGTATATCGGGAGCGTCGCCGTGCAGTGCTGGAGCGAGCGATCGATGGTGATTTGGAGATTGAGGCTCTAAACGTCGCTCGCGACGTAGAAAATTGGTTGTTTGCAGCTGCGAGGAGGCAAGGGGAAGATGAACAAGTCGCAGAAGTGCCTAATCAGTTTGGCGGGTTTGTTGATCGGGATGCTGGTCGTTGGCGCGAATCTTCAAGCCGCATGTAACCCATCCGTCGGCACCGTCATCACCCAGTCTAATTGGATGCAATATAAAGACTGCTTTGGAGAGGGCGAGCAGTATTTCTGGCAAGGGGCAGGCTTTTACAAGATGCCTACTGATGTCGAGATTCACGTCGGCGCACCGCATCAATGGAACTCGCCGCGGCCCTACGTCGAAGCGACTGAGAAGTATGGGAGCCAGACCCGGCTGGTGAAGCAACCTGACGGGCGCTATAAGCTCGACAACTATATCGCGGGGGTCCCTTTTCCGAATCCTGACGGACCCGACAAAGGCACCGAGATCGCCGCGAACGTAACCTACCGAATGCAAGGATATTTGACGGCAGTTTTTACTGAATTGGGTAATGCCGGAGCTTTTTATACTAAGGATCGCTTCGGCAATTGGAATCTCGAGGTAGTGGACGCGCTTTACCGCCAACTCGACTACAACTGGCAACCGGGCGTGGCTCGGCAGGACCCGTCCGCGAATGGCGGGTGGTACACCGAGTGGCTGATGGTCGAGCAGCCCGAGCAGTCGCGCTATACGGCAGTGCTGACCATTTTCTGGCAGGACAATCTACGCGACGAGGATGATTACGCGTTCGTGCCGGCGCTGCGGCGCTCATTGCGTTTGTCGTCGGCTGCGCGATGCTCGCCGTTGCTCGGCAGTGATATGATCAAAGACGACCAGCGCGTCGGTTGGAACGGCGGAGTCGGCAAGTTCGAGGGTAAATTTCTGCGCGCACAACCGCTCCTCACGTTGTGGGACGTCAGCGTCAAAACCGCCGCTCAGTTCCCCGGCGAATATGATGGGCTACTCGGATGGCCAAAGCCGTCCTGGGGCAATTGGGAAGTTCGGCCGGCGTATGTGATCGACGTGCGCCGGATTCCGCAATTAAATCCCGGCTACTGCTATGGCAAGCGCATCATGTATATCGACAAGCAATACTATCAGACCCTCACTCAAGACATCTACGACAGCAACATGAAGCTTTGGAAAGTGATGTTCGAGGCGGGCGCAGAATCAGCCTACGACACGTTTGGTCAGCAGCCGAACTTCGGCGGCATCCTCGAAACCTACTGGGATGTGCAGAACGAGCACAGCAGCTATATCACGACCTTCAATAAGGGCGGCGTACCGATCATTTATGATTCGCAAGCGCCGAAGCAGTTCGACAATGTCGCCAAGTACTCGACGCCCGGTGGTTTGATGCAGTTGATGCGTTAAGCTGAGATTCTGATGCAAGGCGGGTTCCGCGACAGCCCGCTTTGGTCAATCTTCTGCTGATCCTAGGCCGGAGTTGGTTCGATGCTCACCGGCAAGCCGGTCTTACGCCCGGCATAACGCGATAGTAATCGCACTACGGCTGGAGTTACATTCGCGATCGCCTCAGGACGGAAGCCAACCGCTTCGGGTCCTCGCGTACGCATGATCCCGAACGTTGAAAGCCGCAGCAGAGCAGCGACAGCCTGATAGTAGCGAAAACGTTCGAGTTGCATCGGCGCAAGCGCCTGATAACAGGGAAAGTAAAGCGCGGCGAACAGTGTACGCAGTGAATTGCCGACCGGATTGTCGCGCATCCAACGCGGATGATCCATTGTGCTTGAGGCCAGAATTACGGCGGTAGTGGCGGCACATAGATGGCGATCACCACAATCCGCGCTGACCCAATCGATCACTCCACTCAACCGCAAACCCTGCACAATTACGTTCTGCGGATGATAATCAAGGTGCAGGATCGACTCCGGTGCGATGCGGAAGCGATCGGCCCGTTCACACAGGCTGGCCAAGGCACCGCGCAGGCCGGGCAGCGGTCCCTGCTCGATTCTTTCAGTAATCACGCCGAGGATGCGATCCAGCAGAGATCGCGATTCTGAGGCAGTTTCGGAGGAGTAAGCGGGTAAAATTTGCCGCCGATCGCATCGAGCAGGAGTAAGTCGATGGAGTTGCGCCTGTGCACGCACGAAATTAAAAAATCCGAGCGAGAAGGTTTTGAAGGCTTGTGGGAAATTGCGCGTGATGAATAGCGGACCTCCGCGCACGCGTTCCATCACCAGAAATGGCGCTCCGAGAGCCTGCCGATCAGGCTCGAACAAATACGGTCGAGGAACAGGATAGTTCGCGGCGGCGAGCGCGCGTATCGTACCCGCTTCGCGGCGCCCCTTGTCGTCAGCGCGTGAACCCTCGTAAAAGCGCAAGACCAGCGGAACCGATGCGTCCGCTCCATCGAGACGCGGCGAGCGCGCCGCAGGGACGAACTCGAAGACCGTGGTTTCCCATCCGCTCGCGAGAATCCGCATGCTCGCTACCGGAGCTTCGAGATAGTCCGCGAGCCGACGCTCGAGCGCGGCTGCTTCAGCCACGGCCTACTGCTGGATAATCGGTTGGCCGGTGCCGCCCGGCATCAACGGATGCGTTTGGAGTTTCTCTGGGCCGAGGTTCGGATTGACTGAATTTTGATCGTATTGCGACTGGATCGTCGAGGAAAGCAGTGGACCTCGAGTGTCCGTAATATCTATGGCGACATCGACCGAAAGCCCTATCCGTAGTGGTTTGTCAGGCGGCGCGGGTTCGTTCAAGACGATCTTGACCGGCACACGCTGCACCACTTTAACCCAGTTACCGGTTGCATTTTCCGGCGGCAAAAGTGCGAAAGCCGCACCGGTGCCGACGCTGATCGAATCCACGTGGCCGTAATAGATGTGGTCAGGGTAGATATCGGCTTCGATTCGTACTGGCTGGCCAACCCGAACGTCAGTTAATTGAGTCTCTTTGTAGTTGGCCGTAATGTAAAGCCGATCGACCGGAACGATCGCCATCAGCGGTTCGCCCGGTTGGATGCGATTGCCGACGTGCACGCTCTTGCGCGTGATAACGCCCGAAAGCGGGGCGCGGATATCAGTATAACTTAGGTCTAGCTTCGCCATGTTGAGAGCGGCGCGCGCTTGTTGAACGATCGGGCGCTCGTAACGTGAGTGGTCTTCGGTGTCGCCGCCCAGTGCGGCGCGGGCTTGCTCGACCTGATGCTCGGCCAAAGCGCGATCCGCAATCGCGACGCGAAGCCCAGTAGTGGCCTGATCGTAAAATTCGTGAGAAACAACCCCTTCACTGTTCAACTTTTGCGCACGATCGTAATCGATCTGAGCTTGATGAAGTTGTGAATCAGCCAGCTTCAGCCCAGCCAGCGAAGTGTCCAGTTGCGCGAAGAGCTGATCGACCGACTGTTCGGCACGTTCCAGCTGCGCTTGTGCCTCGTCAATCCGGACCTGATAATCGCGTGGGTCGAGAGTCAATAGTTGCTGACCACCGGTAACTCGCCAATTATCTTCAACATAGAGGTTTACGACTGTACCTGGGATTCGCGACGAGACCAACGCGACAGTGCCGTCAACATAAGCGTCGTCAGTGGAAACGTGACTCATTAGATATTGGTAATAATGCCATCCGGGAACGATCGCGGCTAGCAGAATAATCACCACGATCGCTAACAAAACTCTACGCAGGGTCACTTCATTTCCTCAACGGGGCAGCCGCCACCTCGATTGTCAGCTACCTATCACTCTGAACTTAGCCGCCGATAGTTATGAACGTCAAAGGGGTGTGCTGTCAAATCCGGGAAAGCTCGGCGTGCGGGCGGTTAGGCGCGGCGCTTCAATTGATCTTGATCGGGATCGTGCCGGCGTTGCCGCCCGCGTGTACGACCCGCCCATTGAAGCTCAGATCGATGCTCATCGGACCGATTAGCTGAACGATGCTGAAAATGCCGTCCACCCGTGCGCTCTGTGAGCCGCCATTAGGCGTATCATAAAGGATGATGGCCGGAGCACGCGACTGGAGCACGAAGCCGTTGGTTAAATCCTCAATCGTGGCATTGAAGGTTGCGGTCGCCGGTCCTTTGACGAAGAAGCGCACGTCGGGACTGGCCGGCGCGGCCAAGGAGTTCAGTCTTGCCCCGAAATTGGCAACTACCAAGCCATAATTTGCGTTAGTCGAGGAGATTTGCTGCACACTGAAGCCGTTGAGCACTTCAACGCTGAGCAGTCGCGGGTCATTAGTGAGCTTGGTCGCAACGATCCTGACCGGCCCCGCCGCATTGTTCAGCAGCGGGACGTTTACCATAACCACGGTGAGGGGGACGACGCCATTGATCACCCAAGATGAGCGCGCATCCGAGATCGTTGCGACAAATGGTGTGCCGATATTGCCGACGAAGCGATAACTGGTTTGCGAGCTCGTAGGAGGAGTGTTTCCCGGCAGAGTAGTATTGCCCGTCCCGAAGCCGTTGCATCCAAGTCCCGCCAGTAGAGCCAGAGCGATAGCCACCTTACAAACAGAATGCAAACCGACGGCTCGCATCTTAAGGTACGCTCACGATAGTCGAGTTGCCTTGGCAGAGCAGGCAGCTTTTTCCGTCGGTATTCAGCGAAAAATCACTACAAATTCCCTGGCAGGTCGGTGTTGCGCTGGGCGTTGCAGAGATTACCTGCGGGGCGGTTAACGTCACTGTATTGGATCCCACCACCGATGGAGTTGCGGTCGGCTGAGTCTCGACGTGCGTTAGTGTATATGAATCGACCGGCGCGCAGATCGCGAAGTTGCCACCGTTCTGATTGCCCGCCGGCACGACATTAGTCGTCAGCACATCGACCTGACTGCCACTTGGATCAGCTTTAGAGGCGACGATCAGAGTCGAAGGATCAGGCGTGGAGA
This sequence comes from uncultured Pseudomonadota bacterium, assembly GCA_963795945.1. Lineage (GTDB taxonomy): Bacteria > Desulfobacterota > Binatia > Binatales > Binataceae > JAJPHI01. The sequence continues at coordinate 275,367 of CAWCJN010000004.1, read as the reverse complement.
GGACGAGTCCGGGTGCGCTCCCATGACCGACGCAGGTGAAACCAGAGATAACTGCGGTAGGCGTCGCAGCTGGACTGCTGGTCAAGTTAGAGCAGATTCCCGGCGCAGGAACTCCGCTCAATACTCCGATAGTATGACCCGAATTCTTTTGGGGTGCAGAGCCAAACAGGTCCATCACAGAACCGAATAGATCAAAGCTGGCCGGTCCACCGATGATGACCGGAGTGCCCGTGACGGTCGGAGTAGCCTTCGCGGCAGCCTCAAATTCCGGATTGAATGCGGCAGCACTGGCGGTTGCTGTAGGCGTGGCGCCGGGCGTCGGGGAGACCGGGACAAAAATCGGGACTGCCGAGGCATTAGTCGTCGAACCGGCAGGCACTGTTATGATCCCGACGCCTTCGCCATTGAACGTGCCGCTATCCTCCGCATTAACAAGAATGTTTATGGGGGACACCGGCGTTGGTCCGCCGGCCGAGACCACTGACGCGGTAACATCGATTTCGCCATGCTGGAGGCTAATGTTGCAGGCTTTGCTTTTGAAACCGGAGCTGGGGCACTGCAATGCGCCGCCACTCTGAGTGGTAATCGGTTGAATCGACCCATTAAAGCCCGAGGCCGTCGTCTTGAGCGCGTAGGCTCCCGTTTTGAATACTGGAATCTGTTTGAAGGCTGGAATCACATTGCCACTGCCTGGGAAGGGATACGCCCCGACATCATCAGTCGAGGCCGTAGCGATAATCATGCATGCAGCAGGAATTGAGCCGGTGGGGCTGGGATCGCAGGTGGTCGCACACTCTGCGGGAGGCGGGGTTGCGGTACAATCGATAGAAGTTCCGCCAACATAAATTTGATCCGCCGGCTTGTAGATTTCGAGTGATGCCCCTTGTAGTGGATTACTCGAGGCAGGCATCCAGCACCAAACCCGATAGGCCTTCCGAGGCCTGCTGCTTGATATTAAATACCAATGAGTTAGGGCCGATAACGATGGGAACATTTTGTTGAGCGTCGATCGAGCGCCCGCTTCCGGACGTGAAGAAGTCGTAACTGGCCGGAGCCGGTAAGGACATCGTGAAAGTGTGAGAGCTGTCCTTGTTGACTTTGACGCTCGAAACGATGGTGCTGGTGCCGTGTAGCTCCGCATTGACGAAAATCTTGTTGGTCGCGCCATTGACGTTCCCGGTTATGACACCGGTATTGATTGAGAGATTCGGATTTGTCGGGTATTGCGGAACCGATTGATTGGGACAACTCGTAAATGAACCGGTGTTGCCGGCGACGCAGATCGAAGGAGTTACCGTCACGAACTGACTGGACGTGACGGGAGATGGCCCGAGCTCAACATTGATCGCCAAGGTAAGAAGTTGCGTATTTGCACGAGTCACAGTGATCGGCGCAGCGACGCGGATATTCCCGACGTTCGTTGGAAATTGCAATCCATAAGGAATGCATCCTTCGCCAGCTCCCAGCCCGACACCGCATTGCGGAATAACAATCCCCGGTACAGTCGGATCGAGCGACAGCTCAATCACGTTGTAGGTCTTGGCCCTCACCGCGCCGGTATTGAACACTCCGACGGTGTTCTGGAGCGCCGCCATATCGATCTGGACTTCAGCGCGTCCTTGGCCTACGGTCACGGCGGAGCCGTTCGGACCGAAGTTGCCGCCGAAGCTGAGCGACGGCACCGATTGGGTTTTATTGGTCCCGTCCGGCACCGAGATGATCTGCCAGTTCGGATCGCTCTCGCTGACGGTGATATCCGTGCTTGGGTTGAGCCGGATCGCAATCACGTTGAGCAGCACGCTCTGATAGCCAAACGGAAGCCCGCTGGTTGTAGTGATCGAGCCGGTGAAGGCAACCTGGACATTACCTTTGCCCGCAGTCGAAGCTTCCGGAGGTTCGACTCCAAAGAGCAGAATTGCGAGGATTATCAGAACCGGGGCGAGCAGGGCCGCCATTGCCCATCGCGAACTGAGATGCTTCACACCTAGACCACACCGCACCGACTTGGAATCAGCGCAATGGGATAACCTAACCAGTCGATGAAGGCAAGGTGGGGCGATAACGTCCAACAAATGGATACCGCCACAGCGTGAGGACATCTGACTCAGGCTCTTGACTAGTTGACGTGGCGCTTCAGAGAATCGGAGCAGGATGCGCAGAGAAATTCTACGGATTTCAGAACTGATCGCGCCGGCGCTGATTGCCGGGGCTTTGATAATCGCAAGCTGGGAAAAGCCGGCACTGGCCGCATTACAGGTGACAGTGGGTAATCCGGGGCTGGCGCATTTCGACTCGGACGGCGGCGTCGAGCTGGATTTCGGACTGACCGATCAGGCCGGGCAGCCGGTCGGCAATATCACGAAAGACAATGTTCAGGTCACTGAGGACGGACAGCCCGCGAAAATTCTTTACTTCCGCGGCGTCGGACAGGGCCGGCCGGTCGATATTGTTTTCGTGCTGGATATAACAGAATCGATGCAGCCGTATATCGACGCGGTGAAACAAAACATCATCGATTTCGTGCACGACTTGCAGAGTAATAATCGTGATTACCGGTTGGGACTCGTCACTTTCGAGGATTACGTCGTCTCGCAATATCCGGACTGCAACTGCGAGTACCGCAATACAATGACCTCGGACGTGAATAAATTTATCGGTTGGGTGGGAGGCTTGCACGCGACCGGCGGCGGCGATATTCCGGAAGACCAACTCGACGGGCTGGCCTATGCGGCGAGTCTGCCCTTCCGCCCGGACGCGCAAGGAATCGTGATTATGGTCACAGACGCGCCGCCGCACGTTGCCGGCGATGGCCCGGATCGAGAGGGTGACGAGGCCTATCGGGTACATCATCCCGACGCGAACGCCGATGTAACTGAAGAGACCGGGTCGAAGGTCGCGGCGCTTTACCAAAAGAATGGCTTGACTCTGTATGCGGTCGCGCCGCCGCCGTTCATCGCGCCGGAGTATGCGGGAATTGTGCAGGCAACGCACGGCAAACTCTACAATATCGTGACCGAGGAGAACCGCTTCTCCGACTTGGTGCGTGAGATCGGCCATTTGATCGCAACCGAGTATTCGCTGACCTATCGCACGCCGCGTCCGATTGAGGATGGGACCAATCGTACGGTCGATATCCATGTCAACTACAACGGCGAGAGCGGTTCGGCGCAGACCTCGTATCAGGTCAAAGGAATCGGAGGCGCGGCGATCAATGTACCGCCCGAGGGCGGCGCGACCGGCGAGGAAACGCCCACTTTCGCTCAATTCTCTTTTTCATGGTGGAATGGCGCGATCCCGCTACTCGCGATCGCGGGTCTGATCGCATTGTCGCGAATGCGCTTTGGGGTGTCGGACGAGGAGCTGAACGCGATTGTGGAGGCTCAGAGCAAAGCGCCCGCGCCAAAGTTCACCGACGCCGCGCGTCAGTTCGCTGGGCGAGCACGCAGCGCCGCGGGTGCGGCATCACGCCAGACGGAAGCGCCTATGGCTCGTGTGGCGGCGCCTGCTCCGATCAGTGGAACCGGCGCGCCCCACGAAGCGCGGCTGATGGCGCTCGATCGCGTCGAGCCGATCCCGGCAGAGTACGCGTTGCTCAAGCCTGAAATCGCGGTTGGTCGCGGCGAAGATAACGATATCGTGATTCCCCACGCGAGCGTGTCACGCAATCATGCTCGATTGATTCGGCGTGACGGGATGTTCGAGCTTACTGATCTGAATTCCACGAATGGTAGCTACGTGAATAATCAACCCGTACAGGGCTCGACGCGAGTCGGCAATGGCAGCGAGGTGCGCTTCGGCGATATCCGGTTCACACTGCGCTTCTGAAGGGTACGTTGGTTTCGCCGATGAAAGGATCCACGGCGAACTACGCACTGCGCTGGAGCGCGCAGGGCGGGTGATCGGCTCGATGGACCTGCTGATTGCAGTGCATGCGTTACACGAGGATGCGACATTGATCACGAATAATCGTGCCGAATTTGCGCGAGTGGCGGGATTACGAATCGAAAACTGGATCCAACCCTAAGCAGAAGCTTTCCGCATTACCCAAAGTCGCATCTTGAGCAGGCGTGCGTTGTCAGCGCGGGGCGGCGTGTTATATCCTAGATGGCTTCCCAAACTGGAGCGGATGCACGCTGTTATCCGATAAACCTCAATGAAGAAGTTGACCGGCGCCCAAATCATAATCGAAAGCCTTATCGCTGAGGGCGCCGACGTTATTTTTGGCTATCCCGGCGGCGCGATTTTGCCCACCTACGACGCACTGCTTGATTCCAAGCTAAGGCACGTCCTCGTGCGTCACGAGCAGGGCGCGACCCACATGGCCGAGGGCTATGCGCGCGTCAGCGGCCGTCCGGGCGTCGTGATTGTCACCTCCGGACCCGGTGCGACCAATGCCGTGACCGGAATTGCCGACGCTTACATGGATTCCACGCCGATGATCGTGATTTCCGGTCAGGTCGGCACCTCATTGATTGGCAACGACGCGTTTCAGGAAGTTGATTTCGTCGGAATCACGCGGCCCTGCACCAAGCATAATTACCTCGTCAAGAATGTTGCTGATCTGCCGCGCACCATACGCGAAGCCTTCTATATCGCCGGGCATGGACGCCCCGGACCAGTGGTAATCGATGTGCCCAAAGATGTGCAGCAGGCCGAACACGAATTCTATTATCCGCAGAAAGTCGAGTTGCGCGGTTACAAACCGACGATCAAGGGGAATCCACGCCAGATCGAGCGCGCGATCGAGGCGATCGAAAAGAGCGAAAAGCCGCTTTTCTACGTGGGCGGCGGCGTACAATGGTCCGGCGCGGCAGCCGAGTTGACACAATTGGTGCGTGGACTCGGGATTCCGATCACTGAAACCCTCATGGGCCTCGGCTCGTTTCCAGCTTCTGATCCGCTGTGCCTCGGGATGCTCGGGATGCACGGCTCGTATGGTACCAATACAGCAGTATGTAATACCGACTGCCTGATTGCGGTGGGCGCGCGTTTCGATGATCGCGTGACCGGCCGGATCGCGGATTTCGCACCGAAGGCCGAGACCATCATCCACATGGATATCGATCCTTCATCGATTTCCAAGAATGTGCGAGTCGATATTCCAATTGTCGGCGATATTAAATCAGTGCTGACCGAAATGCTGGGTTTGGTGCGGTCGCGCGAGAGTATCGGGAAACGCAAGGCTGAGTGGGCGGGATGGCACCAGCAGATTCTGCAATGGAAGCGCGAGAAACCGCTCTATGAGAACGGCAATCACAAGGAGCGCGACTCGGTCTCGCCGATGCACGTGATCGAGGAGCTGCATCGGATCACCAAGGGCGATTGCATTATCGCGACCGACGTCGGACAGCATCAGATGTGGATCGCACAGCTCTTTCCGTTCGAGCGGCCGCGCTCGCTGTTGACCTCGGGTGGTCTTGGTACGATGGGCTATGGACTGCCGGCGGGGATCGGAGCGAAGTTCGCTGCGCCTGACCGCGATGTCGTCGTAGTTTCCGGCGACGGCTCGATCCAGATGAATATCCAGGAACTTGGGACGGCGGTTCAGTACGGCGTCGATATTAAAGTGATCATCCTGAATAATTACTATCTGGGAATGGTGCGGCAATGGCAGGAGCGCTTCTATGCCGAGCGCTACTCCTATTCGGCGATGTCGGTGCCGAATTTCGTCAAGCTGGCGGATGCCTATGGCGCGAAGGGCTTCCGCATCGAGAAGTCAAAGGATCTCGCAGCGACCATGAAGGAAGCGTTCGCCACGCCCGGACCGGTGTTGATCGATATTGTGATTCCGAAGGAAGAGAAGGTCATGCCAATGATGCCGCCCGGCGGTGCAATGTCGGAGATGCTGTTCGCGTAGGTTGATTCCTAACAATCTTTTCAATAGAAAACGGCTGCCGGACCGAGATGTCGAGCAGCCGTTTCCGCGATCGCTTAGAGGGGAACGCCCGAGAACTTCAGGATATCGGCAATTGTGCTGATTACCGTCCCGGGAGCCACTTCGATGCCATTAGCCTTGATCGCAGGATCCCCCCGGAAATTCATATAACTGCTGCGGTCCCTCCGGACCAGCCCGACCAGCGTTTCCGCAACGATGCGGCTGCCAACCGAGCCCAGGAACGCTCCATCATGCTCGAACTTGGCCTCTTGAAGGATATAGAACCAAAGCGGCGTAGCAGTGTCGAAGCCTCCGGCGACGAGGGCGGCGCTGGTTTGAGGTGTCACGCCCTGCTTAATTTGCGATTGTGTCAGCGGCGCGATATCCATCGCTTCGGCAATCGCTTGCCCAGTCGGAACTGACAACAAAAAGCCGCGGAGAAGATTGCGTCGTGCAAGATGTTGCAGGAGCGGCCCTGCCGGAATGGTGCCGGAACCCGGCAGCTTAAACGGCAGGTTGCCGAGGTCCATCGAGATCAGTGGATCAATTTTGCGGGCCTTCTGCGGCGCGGGTTTCCCACCGAACTCTGCAAAGTTGTGCCATTCGATTATGTATTCGGGTTTAAGTTATATGACGCGCCAGAATCAAGCAGACTATGGACGTCGAGTATAGTCGAAAGCGGCAGCCCGCTCGCTCCATTGTGGCTCCCGTTCAAGTCGTATTTCGGGCGGATCATCGAATGTCCGAAACGAAATGCCGCAGTGGAGAATTCAAGCGGCATGAAATTCTGATCGTAATCGGGTGAGTAGTAGCGCAGACCGTTGGCTAAGACGTCTTCCACCACGATCGGGTCACATACGTTGCGCAGATAATCATTGAGCACCGCATATTGATAGGCCCAACGTACTAGCCGGCGCGCGTTGATGTAGCGCGCGCCGTCGCTGAGGGTCGCTGGGAGTGCGGCTGCAATCTTGTTGTTAAAGAGCAGAAAGACGCAGTGCAACTGGCTGATATTGAGATTCTCGTTGTTGCGCATATCCGAGATGATCGCGGTCCCGTCCTCGGGCTGGCGCGGCACGTCGAATCCCGGGGGTACCGCAACCGCGCGTAGAGCAAGATGCATCGACGAGTCGAACAACACGTCGCCTTCGGTCATACTTAGGTTGGCGCCCGTTCCCAAGTGCGGTCCATCCCCATAAACATGGTCCAGATCGAGTTGCGGACGGCGTCCGTTAACTAGCTTCTCTACAACCTGGTCGGCCGGAATCGGTGTTAAATCCATGACGTTGCCGTCCGGCGTCGCGATTCGGCTGACGCCAATCTCGCGATCGGTTTGCGCTGTAATGTCATGGTCGATGAACTGGCCGAGGTAAGTGAAGACTGCCGGTATGGTGGAATCATTGCCGGTTTTCGATATGTCGTCAGTCGCCATCGCCGTGCCCAGCGCCAGCAGTGCGGCCTGCGTGTTCGCTCCCGGAGGCAGCAGACACTCGGGATTCTCGGCTAATAGCGGAAACATATAATCGAAGCTGGTATGGAACTGGATTTCGGCGACATCCAGGGTGCCGCCATGCGTTAGCTGTTTGAATGGGTCTGCCATTTCGCCCCTCCGCTGGGTGCCCGGTAACGAACGAAGTTCGTCCCTCGATGTTGATGTGTATCGCTCAAACACCTAATTGCTGGTGGTGATCATGGACCGGCTCGGTATTTCATGCTGATCCTCTCCTTGTCGGATTCGATGCCGACGCGTGTGCGATCAAACTTATGGCGTTGAAACCGATTGAACATTTTGTTCAGTCGGCATGAACAGATTGTGAGTGTGCCTTACGCAATCGATATACCGCGTGCAAAAGCTCAGGATTGATTAAGGAATTAGAAATAGCTGCTCAGCCCCGAATGTTTGGATGAAAGACGGCTATGCACACTGCTAATCCGGCAATGCAGGTCGGTGGGGAAAATGAGTATCTCGAGCGAGACTTTTACTCCTCGAGCGCGCGGCGCTAAGGTGCGGCTCTCGGAGGAATTATCAATGGCCGCACGACTGCCTTATCTGACGCGCAACGATCTGTCCGAAGCCGATCGCGAAATCTGGGATAACTTCGTCAAGAGCCGCGGGACTGAGCCCGGGCATATTCATCGCACGGTCGCGAATGCGCCGAATCTTTTGCGACGCTTCGTCGCACTCGCTGACGAGTTACGCAACGGTACGAGTCTGGACCCGAAGCTGCGGGAGCTGGCGCTGATGACGGTCGGGAGGCTGACCGGCGCGGAATACGAGTTTGTCCATCACTGGAATATTTCATTGAAAGTCGGCGTGAAGCGCGAGCAACTCGAACAGCTTGCGGATTACGCAGTATCGCCCGCATTCGATGATCAGGAACGCGCGGTGATCCGCTATGCGGAAGAAGCGACGCGCAATGTCCGCGTCAGCGAGCTTACTTTCGACGCGCTGCGTGGCTTTCTCGATAATCAGCGAATTATGGAGCTGGTGATGAACGTCGCATTCTACAACTCGGTCGTGCGGGTGATCGTGCCGTGCGGAGTCGAGCTCGAAGCCGGCGCGAAGAAGAACTGATGGAAAGACAGCAGCGCTCAAGGCTCGATAAGTCGGGGTTCGGACGCCTGTTGAGTATCCTTTGCGCGTCCGTTGCGAGCCTTCCCGTTCTTCGGATGGGACGCGATCGAAACCTGCAGGACGTGGCTGCCGACATCGAAGGAATGCGTGACCGGATCGGCATGGTTCGCAGCGCCGTTGGATTCGGGTGAGGCGCCATTCACATGATTGACCGAGGCTACAACATTCTTCGCTCTTAGCATTGCAAAAGTCAGATCGGTATAGACGCCGATCAACTCATCGACGGTTAGCCGGCCACGCGGGGTGTACCAGCGGGCAACTGCCGTGAGCATCTGGAGGAGGACAAAGGTTGCGATCCGTGAATCGTTGACGCTGAAATCCCCGCGAGCGCATCCGCGCTCGACGATCGTCTGAATCTTGTCGGTGTAAAGCCGCTGCAAATGTTTGATAGCGCGATAGTTCTGCGGCGTCAGGCTGCGCATCTCAGTCAGCAGAACCGAGGCCTCTTTGCGATTGGCAATGTGATAGCCGACATGAAATGTGACGAACTTGCAGCATCTGCTCGCCCGGATCATCGATCGGCGCGATGCTCTCGTCGAACTCCCGCAACAGCTTCTCGGTGCTCTCCTTCATCAGCCAGAAAAGGAGTTGCTGCTTGCTTTCGATATAATTATAGAGCGAGCCGGCCTGCAGCTTCAGCTTGCTCGCGAGCAGCCGCAAATTCATCCCTTCATAGCTGCGTTCGGCGAGCAACTGAATCGCTGCGGAACGCAAATTCCGCAGAGTCTCAGGGCCTCTTGAACCGGGTTTCCGCATCAAATCTGCCCTTCCATCGCTCTAATTGTCTGCTGCAATTGCGCGTCCGGATTAAATCGCAAAGTCCGCCCGCGAAAAGCTTGACAGACCATCACCTTGCATCGTAGAAACAAACAGTCGTTCGTTTATAATACAGACAGATGTTCGTAAACAAGACAGCCTAGTTGAAAGGCAAAAATCTCGGAGAGGAGAAACACAGTATGCCAGAATTTGACCTACTCATTAAAGACGGGATGGTCATCGATGGGACCCGGGCGCCCCGGTTCCGCGACGACATCGCCATTAAGGACGGCAAGATCGCCAAGATCGGCCGTACCCAGGCGCACGAAGCGAAGAAAGTGATCGAGGCCGACGGCTTGATTGTGGCTCCTGGCTTTATCGACCTGCACACCCATTACGACGCTCAGATTTTCTGGGATCCGTATCTGACGTTGTCGGGCTGGCACGGGATCACCTCGGTGGTGATCGGCAATTGCGGCTTTGGCTTCGCGCCGGTGCATCCGAAGGATCGCGAGCGCGCGATGCTCACGATGGTCCGCACGGAAGCGATTCCGCTGGCCTCGATGCAGGCGGCGATGGCGCCGCAGTGGGATTGGGAAACCTATCCCCAGTTCATGGATACGCTCGATCGTCTGCCCAAGGGCGTTAATCTGCTGCCCTCGGTGCCGATGAATCCGGTGCTGGGCTATGTGATGGGCATCGACGAGTCGAAGACTGGCCGGATGCCGACCGATAAGGAACATGCCGAGATGCGTCGCATCCTCAATGAGGCGATGGATGCGGGGGCGTGCGGATGGTCAGCGCAGCGGCTGAAGCCGGACGGGCCGTCTTCGGTTCAGCGCGATTTCGATGGCTCGCCGATGAATACCGATATCATGCACGACGAGACCTGCCTCGAAATGGCGCGGGTGCTCGGCCAGCGCGGCCAAGGTCATCAGGAACTTACGTTGGTGAGCTGGGATCCGAAAGAAGATGCGAAGCATTTCGAGCAGATCGCCGAGATCAGCCGCCGGCCGATGATGTATCAGGCGGTTGCGACGCAGGACCGCTTCCCGCATCGCCATCGGAACACCCTCAAGTGGCTCGAGCGCTGCCGGCAGAAGGGCCTGCGCATTTATGGACAGGGCATCACCACCGATGCCGGTCTAAGCTTCACGTTAGAGGACTGGAACCTGTTTGACGACTCCGATGCGTGGCGCGAAGCGACCACCGGCACGGTGTCCGAGCGCAAAGAGAAGCTCGGCGATCCTCGGCGCCGCGAGGCCCTGAAGAATCAGATGCCGCGCGAGAGCCTGATCACCAGCTACTTCGATCAGATGATCATCACCGAGTGCGTGAAGCCCGAGAACAAGAAGCTCGAGGGCCTGACGCTGCGCAAGGCGGCCACGCAAACCGGCAAGGAAGTAGTCGACGTGATGCTCGACCTGGCGGTATCGGAAGATCTCAAGACCGAGTTCTTTGCCCCGGCCGTCAATCAGGACATGAGCCTGATGAAGGACCTGATCGATACACCGCACATCCCATTCGGCGTCAGTGATGGCGGCGCGCACACCAAATTCCTGACCGCGGGCCGGTTCCCGACCGAAGGGATCATCAAATACACCCGCGAGAAGGGTTGGCTGTCGCTGGAAGAGATCCACTGGCGCCTGAGCGCGCTGCCTGCGTTCATCGCCGGCTTCAAGGATCGCGGGTTCCTACGCGAAGGCGCGCCGGCTGACGTCGTGGTTTACGACCTCGACAAGCTGGCGGTGAAGCCGATCGAGATCGCGCGCGACCTGCCGGGCAATGAGTGGCGGCGCGTGCAGAAGGCTGATGGTTATCGCTCGATCATCGTCAATGGCGAAGAGACCTTCGTCAATGGCGAGTGCACCGGCGCGACCTCGGGCCGTCTGTTGCGTCACGGCGCAGGTGCGTAATCCCAAGCGCATCGCGAATTAACGTCTGAACAAAGCAGCCGGTGGACATCGCCCACCGGCTGCTTTTTCTTGATGGCAGGATTCAGCCGCCTTTCCGGATTGCGATAAACGGTGCATTTGCAGAGAGCTGTGGCCAGCGTTAGATCGAGTCAAACTGCGGTAATATACAAGTTCATCACTAGAACTGCTTGGATCACAATGCTCACATCTCGCGTTAGCAGTTATTCTTGGCTGAAGGGTCCAGCGTGAAGCTAGGGCCACCTCGTTCATACGTCCGGCTCGACCCGGCGATCCCAATCAGATGACCGTTCGCCGCGTCTACTACGGGCATCTGTCCTAATCCAGTCTGCTGCAAAGCCATATCAAATTGGCTGGGAGTCATCGAGGAATCAAGCGGTTGCACGCGAACAGCGAAGTCAGCCGCACCCGCAGCTTCGAGCGGTACTGCGGAATCGGCAGACTTTGAAGCGGCTTCCTTGGTAATCGCCCCGACCAGCCGCCGTTGCTCATCGACAACGTAGAGGGTCCCACCCGGTGAATCGAGTAAACGGCGTAGCACCAAGGGATAGGGCGCCGCTGCCGAAATCACCCGCGGATCGTGCGCAGTGATCGCGTGAAAAGCCGCCCCAAAAGAATCAGTCGCCTGCGCTGCGACTGCTCTGCCCATGTGAATGCGCGCCGAATAGATCGATCGTGGATCGAGTAAGCGTGCTATGAGAGTAGCGCTGCTGACGGCGATCAGCAGGGGAACCATCACCGGATCGAGCGAGCGCGTCAGCTCGAGCATTAATATGACCGCAGAAGCGGGCCCCTTGGTAGTCGCGGCCAGAAACGCGCCTGCGCCCAACAGGGCGAAGCAACCTGATGGAATCCCCGGCCAGATGTGATTCCATATTGCTCCAAACAAGGCTCCTGCGAGTGCGCCGGTTGTCAAAGTTGGCGTGAAAAGACCGCCAGGTGCGCCACTCGCAAGGCAGCCAGCAGTTACCAAAGGCTTCAATATGAAAAGGACCACCAGCAAGGGCACAGTCAACTGGTTCAGGAAACTAAGCTGAACAACGTCTTTGCCATTACCCAGGAGTTGCGGGTAGTACAGAGCCAGCGCGCCCAATCCCATGAAAATCAACAATGGCGTGCTTATCCGCCACCATTGGGCGTTGGGTTTGTAGGTATCGGCTCGCGTAATAAGCCAGATATATGCGACCGCGATAAGACCTATCAATGGACCCAAACATGCCGATCCAGCGATCGCGCCTGTCGAGACGCCATAAGCCGATATAGTATATGTTGCCCGATCAGGAATGATGAGCCATGCGACTGCCGTTGCAATTAGAGAGGCCGCCATCGCGGGCAATACTAACGGGAGCGAGACCGCATCGAGTAGGACCTCGAGCGCAAACAGCGCTCCGCCAAACGGAACGTTGTACACCGCCGCGATTCCCGCACCTGCGCCGCAGGCGACCAGCAGACGATGCTGTGAAGCCGAAAGCCGAGACCAGTTAGCGGCACTGCTGGCGATTGCTGCGCCGGTTTGCTTCGGCGCGCCTTCCCGCCCCAGCGACGCGCCGAATGCGACGATCACAATCGACAACACTGCCTGCATCAAGGTATGCAGCAGCCGCATCTGTCCGGCGCGAAACCAGATCGCCTCCGCAACTTCACCGCCGTGGCCGCCGGTCGCACGCCGCAGTAGATGCCGCCCTAATCCGGCTAGCACGCCAGCCGTAAACACAACCATCAACCTGCGCTCCCAAGAAGTGCGTGCAACACCTTGGAGAAACGTGCCGGTCCGGTAAGACCACATAAGATGCTCGATTGCGTGTAACAGGAGCATCAGGACGCCTCCGCCTAATCCGGCGCTTACCCCGGTCACAAGCACCATTGCCCAAAAGCGCGGGGGCAGATGGAATCCACTCTCGGCGGTAGAAACATTGAGCTGTGGAGAGAATCTCAAAAGACGCAAGGCCGCTGCAGGCTTGGTCAATCCGAAAGCTTAAAATAAATCGTCAGGTAAATCTGAGGAATTACCGGAGAGCCATCCGCGCAATCTCGCGGACGCTTTTTTAGGCGCGCGACATTAAAACGCACGTACGTCCGGACATAAATGGATCGTATCATCTGCGATGCAGCGCATCAGTGTGGCTTTGCACGACCCTCGCCGATCATCTCGGGAAAATTATTGCACCGGCGTTCAGTGCATTCGCGCACGTCTAATCTTTGAAGAACACCAGCATCCGCGTCTCGATGCTTTCGCGCGGCGCTGCATTGGGGGGACTGGTCGGATCGTCAAAACCAGTATGCGCCGTGAAACGGGCCCGGCCGTCGTCCGCCGAATCGTAACACTTCAGCAAGAGCGCTTCGCTACGCTGCATCTTCGGGAAATAATACCAACGATGCGAGGGATTATACGCTACTGAATATACCTCCCCGGTCCGGTCACGATACTTGAGATCGGTCGGGATGAAGTCCGACAACTTCATACTCTGGGCATCGCAGACCGCGAGCGGCGATTCTTCGACCGGGCCGCGAATCGGCCGCCAGACGTTAATCTCGATAAAGCGACGCTTCAGTAATTCGTCAGCCTCGTCGCCGAGCAGGTCGCGCACGCGCTGCGGTCCAGACTTCAGGGTGTAGTCGTTGTGCGCGAATTTGACCGGTTCGCGCGCGCCATTAATCTTCTCCTTCGCCATTGGACGGCATCGCACATTATGATCGAACACTTCCACCCGCACCGCGCCGGTTGCACGTTTAACCAGTTCCGCAACCTCAGGATAATAGATGCGCTTCACTTCTTCGGGATCGTAGAAATTAACGATCTTGGTTTCATGATGTACGAACGCGAAACCTTGGTTATCAAGTGTCAACTGATCGGCGACTTTGCGCCCGTCGTGGACCGCCATCAAATGCTTGACATTACGACCTGAGCGCGTCGGCACGCCCTCCGGCGGCTCGTACAGATAGGTCACCGGGCGCTCGCCCGTAAATTCTAGATAATTGAGTAATCCTTCTACCTGATCAGGCTTCGCAAGGACGTCTTGATGTTCCATGGATAAGGCTTCCTCTAAGCGTAAATTAGAATGATTGCATTGCGTTGTACAGTCCCTGGATTCCGCCTCTTTAATTGGAATCTTCTTCGCACCGCCTGTGTTTATGGCGAATGTCAGGACGAAAAGATGCTTATCGGCAGTATAAGGAGAGATGTGCTCATCTGAGCTAAATTTGGGAAAGCCCGATAGCGTGAACCGAAATAGCAAAGTAGTCTAATGAGTTTGAATGGGAAAGTCGTAGCAATCGTGTGTTTGATATCGATGACAATTTCAGGCATCGCGTGGAGTGCGAATGGCGCATCGATGCCCTTTCTTCCCGTACCGCCGCAGATAATTCGGACCCAATGCACTGCACGGGCCATTGGCGATGGCGGCCGCACCGAACGGCGATCTGCTGGTGAGCAATTTCTGATATGATCAGTTCTGATCCGGCCCAGCCGAGCGAAATCGTTGAATTCACTAAGGGCGGCCAATTTGTGAGCCAGCTGTCAGTCGATCCGAATCAGCGTGGTTCGTTTGGATTGGCGACGAACGTGGTCGGCAATATCTCGCATCTTGCCGCGGTTGACGACAATGCCGCGAACTTGACAATCTATGCGATTCCGGGTCTATCGCATTGAATCATACGCACTGCCGAACGGATCGGAGGACTTCTTCGCTTCGTTCGTCAGTTGCCTTCGAGTGCGTGCCTTAGCCTCCGTACATCGCTTCGATCTCTGCTCTATAGTGTTGCTGGACGACTCGACGGCGGATTTTCATCGTTGGAGTCAGTTCGCCATTCTCCTGCGAAAACGGAATAGGCGTGAGGGTGAAATCAACAATCGTTTCGACGTCGGAAAGCGGCTTGTTAAATTCGCGGATACGATCGCGAAAGAAGTTCCAGAATGTTGGATCGGCGGTTAACTCGGCGGGTGCCGTGCCATCGAGTTGCAGATTCTTTAGGGGCTGTCCGGCTAAATTCTCGAAATTCGGCACCAAAATCGCCGCGAGATGTTTTCGCCGATCGCCCACTACACAAGCCTGTGCAATGTAGGGATCAGCCGCGAGCTTAGCTTCGAGATTGGCCGGCGATACATTTTTGCCGCCAGAGAGCACGATGATCTCCTTCTTGCGATCGGTAATCTTGATATAACCTTCGGCATCAATCTGGCCGATGTCGCCGGTATGTAGCCAACCTTCCCCATCGATTGCCTCGCGCGTATCCGCTTCGCGCCCGAAATATCCCTGCATCACATTCGCACCACGCACCAGCAACTCGCCATCCTCGGCAGCGCGTACCTCGACGTTCTTAAGCGAGCGGCCAACTGTGCCGAACCGGGTATGGCCATGCAGATTGCACGCGACCACTGGCGAGGCTTCAGTCAGTCCATAACCTTCGACGATCGGCAGCCCCATTGCGGCGAAAAACCTATTGATCTCGATTGGCAGCGGCGCGCCGCCTGAGATCAGATAGCGGAGGCGACCACCGAACAAAGCAGTAATTTTCGAATAAACCAGCCGGTGGAATAGTCCTATCGCCGCATTCGTTAGGAGTGGTACGGACCGACCATGATGGCGATAACCAGCGGCGCGCACACCGACTTTTTGCGCGGTACGGAAAATTCTTTGCCTGAATGGAGGAGAGGCCTCGATCGTGCGCATGACGCGGCTATAAACCACTTCGAGCAGGCGCGGTACGGTCAGCACGACAGTGGGTTCGACTTCTAGCAGGTTCTGCGCGATTTGCCCGAGGCCTTCCGCATAAGCAATCGTGCCGCCCGCGGCCATCACCGTATAATGGCCGGCCGTGCGCTCGAAGGAGTGCGCCACTGGCAGGAACGAAAGCGTCATATCGTTCTCATTGAGGTTCAACGCTTCGAGATTCGATTCGCAGTTGGCAAGCAGATTGCCATGCGAGAGCATCACGCCTTTCGAGGCGCCGGTTGTACCTGAGGTATAAATGAAGGTGGCGAGGTCGTCGCGGCTACCTTCGACAGCGGGTGTCGGATCGAACTCGCTCAATTGCTGTATCGTGAGGACCGACAGACCGCTATTTTGCGCGACTGCGTCATCATGCATCGCCATCACGCCTTCGAGCGCTGGAAGCGATCCCAGACCGCGGACCTTGGTGATTAGAGCTTCGCTCCCTGCTGCGAGCAGTCGTGCGCCTGAATCGGTAATCACGTGTCGCGTCTCCTCCGCGCCGCTAGTCGTGTAGAGCGGCACGACGATTGCCCCTAAGCCAAGCAGTGCCTGATCGACTATCACCCATTCAGGCGAATTCTCGGCTAGGATCGCGACGCGGTTGCCCGGCTTGATCCCAAGCCGGATCAGGCCGGTCCGGAGCCGCATCACGCGAGCGGCGACGTCGCTCCACGAATGGTCGCGCCAAGCCTTGTGACGTTTATCTTTGAGCAAGGCTCGTGCGCCATACTTATGTGACTGGCGCTCGAACGCCTGAGCGAGAGTCGCGTCCGGAATCGCCATGCTGATGCTCTCCTTCACACGATTGACGATCGGAGTTGTAATCAAAATAGCGGCTGAGGCCAACCGCTGGAGGTGCGTTTTGGAACGATGCTTTGATGTAGCAGGGATTAGACTTGCCGCGATGCTCGATTACAATGGCGGGAATTGACGTGAGACGAGAGAGTTACACGATGACGCCGGACCAGCTTGACCTGACCGATCTCGACTTTTTCATGAATGGCGACGTGGCGGGCGCCTTCCAGATGCTGCGCGCTAAAGACCCGGTGCATTGGCAGGAGAAGCGGCCCGGGCGCGGATTCTGGTCGCTGACCCGCTACGAAGACCTGCTGACCGTCTATCGTGATGCGCAAGGCTTCATCTCGGGCAAAGGCGTTACGCTGCATTTCGGCGATGACGGAGACGACGCCAGCGGACTGAGCAAATCGATGATCATGACTGATCCGCCGCGTCACGCGAAGATGCGGCAGGTGCTGAGTCGCCGCTTCACGCCGCGCGCGGTGGCGCCGTTCGAGGGATGGATTCGAGAGATTGCCTGCGCGATTGTCGATTCGATCACTGAGCGGGGCGAATGTGATTTCGTTAATGATGTAGCCGCGCGGCTGCCTACCGCTGCAATATGCGATCTGATGGGAATTGAGCGCGAGCATTGGGACCTGATGTTCGCGATTACCAATGAAACAACTGGACGCCATGATCAGGAATTTGCCCGCGGCCGCAGCGGCAAGGAGACCGTCAGGGTTGCGTTCGCGCGCGCCTCACGCTTTTTCGTGGAGCTAGCTGCAGACCGCCGCCGCAATCCCGGTGAGGACCTCGTCAGCGCGCTGGTCAATGGCGCAATTGTGGGCGAGCCGCTAAGCGAAGCCGAGATCATTGCAAATTGTTACATTCTGATTCTTGGCGGACAGGAGACCACTCGGAATGCGACTTCGGGCGGGATGCTCGCATTAATCGAGAATCCCGGCGAGCGCGAAAAGTTTGTCGCCAATCCCAACGCACCTGCGGCAATTGAGGAATTTCTCCGCTGGACTTCACCCGTCACTCACATTATGCGTATTGCCACACGCGATGCGGAGCTTCGCGGAAAGAAGATTCGTGCCGGAGAGCGGGTCGTGCTGTGGAACCTCTCGGCGAATCGCGACGAGGAGCAATTTGCCGAGGCGGACAGATTCCACGTCGATCGCACGTTTAACGATCACGTGGCGTTCGGTTATGGCGAACATTTTTGCCTCGGCGCGAACCTCGCCCGTCTGGAGATGAGAGTGATGTTCGAGGAGGTGATTACCCGCCTCAAGCATCTCGAACTAACGGGTCGGTTGAATATCTTCGCTCGAATACCATTGCGGGTATCAAGCGGATGCCGATCCGCTTCATATCAGTCAAACGACGCTCGTCAGCGAGCTAACAAGGGACTGAAATCCTGTTGATAACTTGTGGGATATCTTGTTCATAAGTATTTGCACAAAATTGTTAATAATGTCTGTAGCTAATTTTAAAAGAGCGATTTTTTAAGTATAGCTTATGTTTCGAGAGACCATGTTGAAGCTCGCTGCTGCTAATTCTTCAAAAATGCGATGTTAATATGTTCAGTGCGGATTCGATGAACTCAATGAACAATGCGTCCCCAGCACTGCATCGTTACGCGATGGTCTGTGTACTTGCGACGCTCTGTCTGATTTTTATCGGCGGACTCGTTACTTCTACCGGTTCCGCCCTCGCGGTGCCGGACTGGCCACTAGCTTTCGGCCATTTGGTGCCCAAGCTGGTCGGTGGGGTGCAATTCGAGTACGGACATCGGGTAGCGGCCGGAATCGTATCGATTCTTACGTTGATTCTCGCGCTCTGGACGTGGCGAGCGGAGCGGCGCAGTTGGGTGCGCAAGCTGGCATTCGGCGCGTTCGGGTTGGTGATCGTTCAGGGGATTCTCGGCGGGGTTACCGTACTACTCGAGCTTCCGCTCAGCGATCGCAGTCACTCATGCGGCTATTGCGCAAGCCTTTTTCTGTTTGATCGTATCGATTGCCGTCGTGACAAATTCGCAGTTTGGCATCCGGTCAGCAACTTATCCCAGAGAGGATCGGTCAGCGATTGTGACACTCACGGCAATTACGACGGCGACGGTATATATCCAGATATTGCTCGGCGCAATAATGCGCCATTTGGGAGCCGGGCTGGCGATTCCCGACTTTCCTTTGTCCTATGGCCGTCTTGTGCCACCGCTCGATTCGGGTTTCGTGATGATCAATTTCGCTCATCGCTGCGGCGCGTTGGTAGTGTTGCTGATGGTGTGCTGGACCGTGTCGCGGGTCTTCCGTGACCCATGGAACGAATCGCAATTGCGACGACCCGCAGCGGCCTTGCTCATCCTGGTCGTGCTTCAGATTACGCTCGGTGCGTTAACCATATGGAGCGGTCGCGCCGTAATCCCAACCACAGCGCATGTCGCAACGGGGGCTGCGGTGCTCGCGACGAGTCTGACCCTGGCTATTCGGGCTTACGCGTTGGAAGCTTCCACTATCCGCCCCGAACCAGCTAGATTACGTGAGTTTCGCACCGTGACAGCGTCAGAAAAGGCGAGCGCGTGAATTCTGAAACCATCTCTCTCGAAAACAAGTGGATTTTCGCCCGTGAGCATCTGACTGGATATTACGAACTCGTCAAGCCGCGGGTGCTCCTGATGGTATTAATCACTGCGCTGGCAGGCTTCTACATGGCAGCGACGGCGGATTTCGAATTTGCACTCGCGCTCAAGATGCTGGCCGGCGTTGTGTTAGCGGCCGGCGGCACGCTCGCACTCAATCAATATATCGAGCGCGATACCGACGCGCTGATGAAGCGGACGCGCCATCGTCCAATACCCTCAAACCGGATTGCGCCGATTGACGGTCTTATCTTCGGAGTGGTCGCAACGATCGTTGGAATTGGCTTGCTGTGGATCGAAGTAAATCCGCTTGCAGCACTAGTAACGGGCTCGATAACGGTTCTCTACTTGGCAGCATACACGCCGATGAAGCGTTATTCATGGAGCTGTCATGTGATTGGCGCCGTGCCCGGTGCTCTGCCGCCAGTGATCGGATGGGTAGCAGCGCGCGGAACTCTCGCCTTCGAGCCTTTTGTGTTTTTTGGAATCATGTTTCTCTGGCAGCTGCCGCATTCACTATCGATTGCGCGACTCTATCAAGAGGATTATGCGCGGGCTGGGTTGTCGCTCTTGCCGCGTGATCGTGCGTGGGGCAATCCGGCGAGTATCGTGATGTTAGCTGCGACTATAAGCTTGACGGTTTTCGGCGTCCTGCCGTTCTGGTTGGGTTTCGCAGGCAGAATTTATCTTCCGATCTCAATTCTGCTCGGTATTATGATGCTTTATTACGCGATCCGGCTGATCCGAGGATCAACTACTGCACTGCGCGTAATGTTTGCATCCTTGATCTATTTACCCGCCGTGTTGCTGATAATGGTGCTCGATAAAGTTTGAGAGTTCTATGGAATTTGAACTGGATGACGTATTGAGAGCGGTAACTGACTGAACGTTCATTTCTACTAGCGGACTACATTCTTCATATTCTACAATCGCTTCGATTCGGGGAAGTCCATTTCATAGTGGATGAAGGAGCGTTGCCGAGATGTTGGCAGCCGTCGTATTGCTTTTCTGCTTCTTGATTGCGCTTAATCCTAAACTGGCGAGCGCCGCACCTGCACCAGGATGGTCTTCGGCAGATGCTCCAGCAGCAGCTCAAACTTCCATCAAAGCCGCAAAAGTTCAGGAATTCGAGAATGGGATTCCGATCGGCACCAAGATCACAATGTCGAACTGGCAGCAGTATCAAAGCTTCATGCCGGACGGGATGATTGAGTTATTCAAGGGATCGAACTTTTGGAAGATGCCCGCCGACGTCGAGATGGATATTGGTCCGACGCGAATCTTTCCGCTGCCGGAGGGCTATCCGGAGGCGACCGAAAAATATGGCGGTCAAACGGAGATGGTTAAGCTGCCTAACGGCCACTACGACCTGAAGAACTACACGGCGGGATCACCCTTTCCGGTCCCCGCCGGTCCCGACAAAGGCTGGAAGATTCTTGCTGATTCCTGGTATGGACCCGTCCCGCGGCTCGCCGCGGGGACGCCAGAGACTGGTCTCGCGAGCCTCTGCGCGCTTGATCGGTACGGCAGTACGACTTGTCTCAAAACGGCGTACGTTTATCGAATGCTCGCGCATATCTATTCACCGGGTTTTCCGCTGGTCGATCCGAAAGCGGGAGGCGCATGGTACAGCGAATGGGCGATGCTGGAAGCGCCCGAACAATCGAAATATCTGGCCAATCTGACGGTGTTTTGGCAGGATAATCAAAAGGTCGAGGATGATTTCGCTTTTATCCCGGCGCTCCGGCGCACTCTGAGGCTTTCGGCCAGCGCCCGATGCTCGCCGATTTTCGGCACCGACTATACGCGTGATGACGCGCGCGGCGGATTCAATGGCGGGATTGCTACCTTTGAGGCGAAATGGTTGCACGATCAGAAGATCCTCGCCCTTAGCCACATCACAACGGCGGTTGGCACCTATCCGGCGGAATACGACATGCCCTTGGGCTTTGCCAAACCGTCATGGGGTCCTTGGGAAGTGCGCAATACTTATGTCCTCGATGTAAGGAAAATCCCCGATGAGAGCAAAGGCTATTGTTATGGCAAGCGCATCATGTACGTCGATAAGGTCTTTATGCATGAGGACTGGACTGATCTTTACGACGCAAATATGAAGCTCTGGAAAGTCCTTCAATTGGGCGCAGCACCGAAGAAGATCAATGGGGTCGAAACGAGCATCATAGGCTCATTCTGGGCGGGGATGTGGGATTTTCAGAATTATCATGCGACGCTCGCGTTTACCGCCGACGGACCCAGGCGCGACATCGTGATCGACGATGCGGTACCGAAGGAATACGACGACGTCGAGCGTTATTCGACTGCAGCCGGCATGATGATGATCATGAAGTAAAGCACAGCGGATTCGATTCGCCTCGATCCAAGGGGGCTCATTCATCGCGATATTATTTGAAGACGCCTGATCAATGAAATAGATTTTCCACGAAATCTGCTGTCGCTTCCGGCCGGGACGTGGACTCGTTGAGAACAGTAAAGCGCGGCAAAGTGCCGCGCTTTACTGTTTGACAAGCTGACGATTTTTAGGACTTCAGAGCAGCACTACGGCCATTAAAAGAGTTCGCGCTGAGCGCTGTCGCTGCCGACCCACGGCCTTGCAATCCATTCGGCGGCGTCGAATGAGCACGCGATACAGGTACTGGCGTTTTGGAGAGGGAGGGTCTCATTGACGGAGAAGTACGTGGGGATTCTTCGCGTCGCGCCAGACTATTTATTGGCGTTTCAGAACGATTCAAAAGAATGTATTGCTTTCCGTTGCGCTCGAGCACTCCCTGATCAACCATATCATTGATCAATCGGGTAATCATTGGCCGCGAGCTGCCGATCATTTCGGCAAGTTTGGCGTGTAACAACTCGGTTATTAGCAGAGTGCCGCGCGAATCAGTGACGCCAAAGCGCGTGGCCAAGTCTTCGAGCACAATTTCGAGCCGTTGACGATAATCCAAGCCGATGAAGGTTGCCCATGAGTTGGCGACCGAGGACCACATAGTATTCAAATATTCGAGTAGGCGAATTAGCTGTGACGGCTCCAGCGTGGCGAGCAGTCTATATATGTGCTCGCGGGTGAGCAGGGCGATTTCGCATTTGACGCGCGCATATGCTTCGAATATTTGTGCGCGGCGATTCTTATGATCAATGAAATCCACATGGCCGAGTATTTCACCGGGGCCGCAGAGTCGTACCAAAACCCGGCTGCCGTCGTCCTGCGGACAGAACACTTCTACCATTCCCGAAGAGATCCAAAACAAGACATCTGCTGGCGACCCTTGCAAAAACAGAGTCGCGCCTTTCGGATAGGTCACTACCGTATGATGACTAATCAATTCATCGACGATCTCTTTAGGCAATCCAGACTCCGAAACAAAGAGATCGAGACGTCGTTGAAGAGTTTCGGGAAGATTAGAGTTCATTTATGCATCCCCTCAATGTTTGACCATCGTCGCACGATGATGGATTGTACAGCATACAAAGGCTCATTCGTGGCGCTTGTCGGAGTATTATTCCTGACATAACAACGATTACCGTGTTATTCGCGTAAACTAGCATCGCTGTGTATTGCTTGGCAAGCATAATTCTTTATCTTCTAAATCGATTTCTTCTTTCTTTAAACGCTCAGCGCTAACTTCTAATCGTCTCTAATACATTAGTCGTACTTGCATACGGTACAGTTAACGGAGAGATATACGCCCATAAACAACCTTTTTATTGGTTTAATAAGATGAAAATTCTACATTCGATTATCTTAATTGAATGACTTGCAGAGCCGTTTTATTTTAACCCATGTTTAATTATAGGAAGTCACTGATAAACGTTTGATTTGTCCGATTTAAGAGCCGATTCTCCAATGCGGTCAATTGTTATCCTAAGGGGATTGCCTAAAGGCTATTATCAGCGCATCCATAGCGGCCCTATTATGACGTTAGGATCACGGGGAAGCACAACTAGTGCGTTTAAGTAGTTTGGGTGCGGTTCAAACCGAGGTAATTGCTCAGAATCTTTTTGGGAACAATCAGTTGATTATCAAGATTTCATCGAGACAACTTGCGAACCCAAGAGAATAATCTACATGGCTCAAAAACCGGACAATAATGCTTTTGCTGATGGAATGAGTGCTCCCGGTCTTGGGTTGGGCGGGACGAACAAAATGTTGACTGCGCAGGAATTAGCAGTCTATCTACGCGTGAATCGCTCTACTGTTTATCGCCTGCTGAAGCGGGGAGAATTGCCGGGTTTCCGGATCGGCAGTGAATGGCGATTTCATGTCGACGAGATCAACCGGTGGTTCAAGCAACGCGGCGGAGTTGTCGCATAACTCTTCCAACCGCGTTCTCCATTAAGCTAATAGTCTCGGATTCTATTAAATCATTTGCCCGAGCTGGTGGTTGAGCGGGATCCCCGCTCAACCACAGATTCGTGACCACAACAAATCTCACTCATTGTCTATGTTAACATTGATAGTAGGGTGGGGGTCGACAAGTCATGATGCGAAGGCGGATCGAAGAATCCTCAGGATTTGGCGCTTTCCTGTTGCTACATAAGGGTGATTTAACGCTTGCGCTTTCCGCGCTAGCGTACATTGTAAGCTGGGTTGTTGTGAAATTCACCGCGTGGAAGTTTGCGGGGGAGCTTGGCGTGTCGGTAGCCGAAGCGGCGTTGGTGGGCGGCCTATGTGATTATATCGCACTGAAAATGATCTTCGAGCGTCGCTGGTATTTACCCAATTCCGGTGTCCTACCGCGCAATCGCGAACGGCTCATCGAGGGGATCGCATCAACTATTGAGAATGAATGGCTAACCCCTCAGATGATTGGGCAGCGCCTTAATGAAATGCATCTGGTTGGCCGGCTGGGTAGCTATCTGGAGGAAATCGAACTCGATCATCTGCTGGGCCGGGAAGGACTCGATCAAATTCTCTTGCGCGTTCTCAACTATCTAGAGTCGCCAGAATCGCACGAGCGGATCGAGGTGATTCTCAGGCGAGCGCTGCCGAAAACCTTCGAGCGTATATATAACGTTGCGAACCGTATGGGAGTCGAATCGCTCAGCACTCGCGTCATTGCAAATTTCCGTAAGCGGCTGCCGGAATTGCGTCATGATCCGGAATTGATGGAAGCGATTGAGACTGCGATTCACGAATTCGGCCGTCAATTGCACGATTATTCGAGTTATGCGCATAAACTCGCCGGGCGCATGATCGACGCGATCGTGGGTCGCGCAGTTGATGCGAGCCGTGGTCAGATTTCTCAGATGGTGCGTGACAATCTGGCGCTTCTCTCAGATGATCAGATCAGGATTCAGATTGAGTCAAAAACCCGTCGCCATCTGGATTGGATACGTGTCAACGGCGGGATTTTTGGAGCAATATTCGGCTTACTCTTTGCCCTTTCGCGGATCATCATGCATCAGGGTCCAGCGCTTATTGCCCGTTTTCTTATGCTCGGGTGAGACCCTCGATGAACTATTGGCGTGACTTGGTATTTGCCGTCAACAATTAAGGGGTACATGATAGTTCCGGCCACGCGCCCATAGCTCAACTGGACAGAGCATCGGCCTTCGGAGCCGAGGGTTGGGGGTTCGAATCCCTCTGGGCGCGCCAATCAATGGTTTTGGGCTTTCCGTCATTCGAATCTTGGCCAGCCATTTGACAGTCACGAAGTTTTGGAAGTCTCTCTTTATCAATTTTGCGAATTAGTGTGAGCTGAGAACCGTTTCCGTCTTGTTAATACCTCCCTATCATCATGAATATTACGTGATGGTAGATATCGGGCTGATGATGGAAGCTCTTGCTGCGTATGGCTAGGAGGGGGAGATGAATTAATTTATCTATATCAGATGCATAAAAAAGATTTGCTACGATATTCACAACGTTCACAACGGCAAGTTCACTATTTCCATCCTCTAATCGTGGTCAACTGGATGACGTGAATCGCTGGAATCTGACCTACGATGTTGCCGGTCGGAAACGAGCGGCGAGCTTGACGCATGGATACTAACCAGTCGAGCGATCAGCACTGCGATATAGAACTGTCCGGCGATCCCTTCGAGCGCGGCGAAGGCGCGGGCGGGTGAACTGGCTGGTGTGATATCGCCGTAGCCCAATCCGGCCAACGTGATCAGGCTGAAGTAAATAAAATGGATCAGTTGCTTGACCACATCCGGTTGGCCATTCGTCGGTACTCTCGGGCCGCGCACCGCATGGAGTGAGCCGGGATGCAAAAGTTCGAGCGCCGCGAAGAGCATCGCGTTAGACAGGCCGAAAAGTAAGTAGCCGCAGATCGCCCCGCTGATCGTGTCATAGGTGACGTGGTCCTCAGTCAACACATAACGCACGATCACCACGACCGTGAACACAAGCAATGCGTACCAGCACGTTGCGGTCGGCAAAAGCAGCCAGCGATCGTGCCGGAAAAGCAGAATCCATCGGAGCACGAGCGCCGCGGCCGTCAGGACGCAAGCGATCGCAAACTCCACGCGACGCCGCCAGAAAACACTCAGCCCGGCGCCTAGCATTAGCGAAAGAAAGATTGTCGTGATCACTTCGGCCGTCTCGCTCGACTCGAAGAACGTCGGGACGACGATTAGACCGAGCAGGATGATCAGCAGAATCGTAAAATTTCCCGGCCGTCTCAGCGTTTGCCTCCCCTCTGCCGTTCAGACGGACTGCTTGCCGCAAACTCATCAGCATCGTAGTTGTACTTGGGTCGCGATGCGCTTGTTGTGGGAAGCGGTCCGCACGTTAAATTTGCTCCTTGTAGCACATCTTTAGGATTGGAGTACGAATAGCATCAATGCTCTTGCGCAGTGTTCTGATTGCCAATCGCGGTGAAATCGCGATTCGGATCGCGCGGGCAACCGCCGAGCTCGGTATTCGCAGTGTTGCGGTTTATTCCGAGGACGACGATAACTCGCTTCATCTCCGGCGGACCGACAACGCGCGTCCGTTGAAGGGCGTTGGCGTCGCGCCCTATCTTGACGTCGAGCAGATTATCGCGACGGCGAAGGCCGCAGACTGCGAGACGATCCATCCGGGATATGGCTTCTTGAGCGAGAATTTTGCCTTCGCTGAACGATGCGCGGATGCGGGAATTTGTTTCGTCGGACCTCGCCCGGAAATTTTAAGAACCCTCGGCGACAAGATCGAAGCCCGGGCGCTGGCTGTTCGATGTGACGTTCCGGTAATTCGCGGCACGAGCGCAGCGGCGACAGTCGAAGACATCAGAGCCTTCTTTACCTCACTCGGTGGCGTGAGTGCGATCATGATCAAGGCCGTCGCAGGCGGCGGCGGGCGCGGGATGCGGATTGTAAGTCGCGCGGAGGATATAGAAGAAGCATTTGCGCGGTGCGAATCCGAAGCGCGCGCCGCCTTTGGTAATGGTGCGCTTTACGCAGAGCAACTGATCGAGCATGCACGCCATATCGAAGTACAAATCGTTGGCGATGGATCAGGCGAGATTAGTCATCTTTACGAGCGGGAGTGCACGATCCAGCGGCGCAATCAGAAGCTGGTCGAAATTGCGCCGAGTCCGAGCTTAACCGCTAGTCTGCGCGAGAGGATCATCGCCGCGGCGGTGCGGCTCGCGAGGGAACTACGTTACAATAGCCTCGGCACCTTCGAGTTTTTGCTGGATGAGAAAAGACCTGAGTCGTTCGCCTTTATCGAAGCCAATCCGCGCGTTCAAGTCGAACATACAGTCACCGAGGAAGTTACCGGTCTCGATCTCGTCAAGCTGCAGTTGCAGTTGGCGTCCGGTGCAAAACTGTCGGAACTTGGAATGACGCAGCGCGAGATCCCGCGGCCACGCGGCTACGCGACCCAGACGCGCATCAATCTGGAATCGATGAACCCGGACGGGTCGGCGAAGCCTACCGGCGGGACCATCGCGGTCTTTGAGCCGCCATCTGGTCCTGGAGTGCGGGTCGATACGTTCGGCTATTCGGGCTATACGACCAGTCCACGCTTCGATTCGCTGCTTGCTAAATTGATCGTGCACTCAACGTCGCCGGAATACCGCGACGCTGTCCGCAAGTGTGATCGGGCGCTCAGTGAATTCCGGATCGAAGGGGTCGCGACTAATCTCGGTTTTTTGCAAAGCCTGCTGCAACATCCAGATTTCGCGGCGAATCGAATCTATACGCGGTTTATCGAAGACCACATGGCCGAGCTCGTCGCGCCCGGCGACTCGAACCATCGCGCGCTACCGGCTGATCAAAACGCCGGGGCGCCACGATTGGCAGGGATCAAGCTGGAATCGACTGATCCGCTCGCCGTGTTGAACTATGGCAAAGCGGCCGCTAACGCTGCCAATCACAATCCGAGCAATCTTCGTATTTCCTCGACGCCTCCCGATTTCGCCTCCGGACCGGACGGCACTGTCGCGATAAGCGCGCCGATGCAGGGCACGATCGTCTCGATCGCAGTGCAGCCCGACGAGCAGGTGCGCGCTGGTCAGCAGATAATCGTGATGGAAGCGATGAAGATGGAGCACGTTATCCGCGCGACCGTCAGCGGAATTGTGCGCGTTATCCCAGTCGCGCCGGGCGACGCGGTGTTTGAGGGGCATCCGCTGCTCTTCATCGAGGAAGGCGAGGTCGAGGGTGCGGCGCTCGAGCTCGAAGAGCAAATTGACCTGAACTACATCAGACCTGATTTATCTGAGGTAGTCGAGCGGCATGCGTTCGGCTTCGACGAGTCGCGCCCCGATGCGGTCGAGCGCCGCCGTAAAACGGGCCAGCGTACGGCGCGCGAGAATATAGAGGACCTCTGCGATCCCGGCACCTTTATCGAGTACGGACCGCTGGTGATTGCCGCGCAGCGCCGCCGCCGCGAGCTGAACGATCTAATCAAGCGCACGCCGGCGGACGGCATGATCGCCGGGATCGGCCAGGTCAATGGCAATCGGTTCGACGAGGCGCATTCGCGATGCCTGCTCGTTTCCTATGACTACACGGTGCTGGCGGGAACGCAGGGCCAGCAGAACCATCGCAAGAAGGACCGGGTGTTTGAGATCGCTCGGCAGCTCAAATTGCCGGTGGTGTTTTTCACTGAGGGTGGGGGAGGGCGGCCCGGCGATACCGACGGGATTGGGATCGGCCTTGAATGCCTCGCCTTCAAATACTGGGGCGGACTCAGCGGATTGGTACCGATGGTCGCGATCAATTCGGGGCGATGCTTCGCTGGTAATGCTGCAATCCTGGGATGCTGTGACGTGGTAATCGCGACCGCCAACTCGAACATTGGGATGGGCGGACCCGCGATGATCGAAGGCGGCGGCCTTGGGGTGTTTCGGCCTGAAGAAGTTGGCCCGATTAGTGTGCAGGTGCGCAATGGAGTCGTTGATATCGCGGTTAAGGATGAGGCCGAAGCCGTGCAGGTTGCACGTCGTTATCTGTCCTATTTTCAAGGGCCGCTTAGGAATTGGAGTGCCGCCGATCAGCGTCTGTTGCGCAGCGCAATCCCTGAGAATCGCCTGCGCGTCTATGACATTCGCTCTTTAATTAACACGCTCGCTGATACCGATTCTGTACTGGAATTGCGCCGCGATTTCGGACTCGGGATGGTCACGGCGTTAATTCGGATCGAAGGACAGCCAATGGGGCTGATCGCTAACAACCCGGCTCATCTGGCGGGCGCGATCGATAGTGACGCCGCCGACAAGGCCGCGCGCTTCATGCAACTATGCGACGCCTTCGATCTGCCAATCCTGTTTCTCTGCGACACGCCGGGGATCATGGTCGGTCCCGAGGTTGAAAAGACCGCGCTCGTGCGCCACGCGTCGCGGATGTTCGTAGTCGGCGCAAGCATCACGGTCCCGTTTTTCACGATCGTACTGCGTAAGGGTTATGGACTCGGAGCGCAGGCGATGGCGGGCGGCAGCTTCAAAGCTCCTTTGTTTGCGGTCACTTGGCCAACGGGAGAATTCGGCGGGATGGGTTTGGAGGGCGCGGTCAAGCTTGCCTATCGCAATGAGCTAGCCGCTATCGACGATCCGGCAAAACGCAAAGCGCTGTACGATCAGATGGTCCAGCGGATGTATCAGCACGGCAAGGCGGTCGAAGTCGCCTCAACTTTCGAGTTGGATGATGTGATCGATCCGGCAGACTCGCGCCGCTGGATCATCGGGGGATTGCGCGCCTGTCCGCCGCCGCTTCCGCGCGAAGGCAAGAAGCGCCCGTGCATCGATACGTGGTAATTGCGGTCCATATGGAAACCGAAATTTGGCGATAATTGACGAAATCGTGCTCCGTCGATGGCGTCCGGACGATCTGGCCGCGCTCGTGCGCTATGCAAATAATCGCAAAATCTGGCTGAATCTACGCGATCGTTTCCCGCATCCCTATAGGAGCGCGGATGCAGAGGGATGGATTGCGCTATGCCTCGCCGAAGCTGAGCCAATCCTTCAATTCGCGATCGAATATAACAACGAAGCGATCGGCGGGATTGGTTTCGAGCGACATATCGATGTCCATCGATTCACAGCAGAAGTCGGTTACTGGATCGCGGAGCCATTCTGGGGGAAGGGTATCGCGAGCGCGGCACTGCGTCGCGCAACCGACTATGGGTTCAATCGATTGAATCTCCAACGCATCGAAGCGATGGTCTTCGATCACAACACGGCATCCGCGCGGGTGCTCGAAAAAAACGGGTACAGCTTTGAAGGACGTTTGCGGCGCAGCATTTTCAAAGACAGCCGCTTCCTCGACGGCTTGCTGTATTCCCGCCTCCTCTAATCTGGTGATTACCTCACGTGACGATGTGCGCGGCGTGCATCTGCGCTATTTGGTCTGCGTCAATACCGATCTCACTGAGTACCGCGTCGGTGTGCTCGCCGAGAGTTGGGGCGAAGCTGCGCAACTCCGACGGAGTTCCGGCGAAACGCGCGGCGGGGCGTGGCTGACGCATCGCACCGGCATGCGGATGCGTACTCTCAACGATTAAATGGTTAGCTGCCACTTGCGGATCGCTTAGGAGATCCTCGCGCGTCAGAATTGGCGCGCACGGAACCTGCTCGGCGTCGAGCTGTGCGAGCCATTCTTCGGAGGTGCGTAACTTGAGCACCTCAGCGGCGAGTTCAAGGCGCGCGTCGGCGTATTTCACGCGTCCCGAGGGGGTTTTGAAGCGCTCGTCATCGAGCCACTCCTGATGTTCGAGGGCGCGGCAAAGCCCTTGCCATTCCGAGTCCGAGATCGCGCCGCACGTGATGTAACCGTCGGTGGTCTCGAAGATGAGGTCGCGCGTGTTCAACGGTCGCGTAGCCTGATGAGTGCTGTCGATGAACGTATATGACGCCATCGATTCAGCCCAATGAAAAGCAACGACCGCATCGAGCATCGCGAGTCGAACATGCTGCCCTTTGCCAGTGCGCTCGCGGGCGAGTAGCGCTGCGGTGATCGCTTGCGCCGCCGTGAGGGCGGTGACCTTGTCCGGCACAATCACCCGCATCATCCGTGGACGACCGCCCGGATCGCCTTGAATCGAGGCAAGTCCTGAGAGCGCCTGAATTACCGGATCATAGGTGCGCTTGTGCACATACGGGCCAGTCTCACCGAACCCGCTGATCGACACGTAAATTAGATCGGGCTTGACGGCACGGAGCACCGTCTCGCCGATTCCCATCCGCTCGGCAGCGCCCGGCCGGAAATTCTGTACGAAGACATCGGCAGTCGCGACCAGTTCCTTGAGCAGCTCGAGTCCGCGCGGCGTCTTGAGATCGATCACAATTGAGCGTTTGTTGCGATTGACGACAGCGAACACCGGCGACATCCCACGGCGCTTGCCGGCCAATGCGCGCGTCAGATCGCCAAGACCCGGTGGCTCGACCTTGATCACGTCGGAGCCCTGATCGGCAAGCATCATCGTAGCCATCGGGCCGGAAACCATCTGCGTCGCGTCGATTATGCGGAAACCGTCGAGTGCTCCGGGCATGGGATCGCGCCTCCAAAGCTTAACAGTGGCACGATCCGCAATGCGGGCAAAGTCGGCTACCAATAACGGACGCGACCGGTATCGACGTGCACGAAATCGGAGGCGGGATAATAGCCGACGCCGCCCGCGTGTAGGCTTTTCGCAGCATCCCGTACGGTCACGAGGGGCGCCTCCGGCAGCCGGATATCAGCGGCCTTCCCCAGCATGTGCATACTATGACTCGAAACTCCGGCAGTATGAGTAACCAGCCACGCATTGGTCGCAGGTGAGCGATACCCTGAAATTAGATCAAAGGGTTGCTTCGCGCCGAGCGCCTGATGGATTTCGTACAGCAGATCGAGCAGATGCGGATCGATCGCTTTGATTTGGCCGGTGCGATAATCGCGAAAGAAATGATTGATCGCGATTAGCGCCGCCGGATCATATGCGCCGTCTCGCCAATAGATGACGTGAAGGTCCTCTCCCGTGTGCACATTGTGAAATGAAAGCTCCCGCACGGTCGCAGAGAGCGTCGCGCGAGCCGTAGGAGAGGCCGCGCTAGCGGCCGCGCAGGCGCTTAACAAGTAAATCGCCGCGGCAAAACCAAGCTTAAGCGCAGCATGCCGACCTCGCTTCCGCCGCTTCATCTCATTCGATATTCGGTCACGTCATTCGTAAACGATCTCGACTGTATCGAGATAGACTGACAATTCCTGTGCACAGCGTCGAACTGCTGCGAGGTCTTTTTGTTGCGCCGCCAGCTCGATTTGCGCTCCAAGCAGGCTGATGCCGTCCAGACCATAGCTGCCGCCTTCGCCTTTGATCTTGTGTCCCATCCCCAGCAATGCGGGATAATCAGCGGACTCAGCCGCCGCGATAATCTGTCCCGCATCGCGCCGTTTGTTGGCCAGAAATCCGGGAATCAGATCGCTGATATCCGGGTCCACCTGGACTATGAGCTTCTTCATGGTTGTCTCCCCCCTTGCATTTTGACTGGTAGATT
This sequence comes from uncultured Pseudomonadota bacterium, assembly GCA_963795945.1. Lineage (GTDB taxonomy): Bacteria > Desulfobacterota > Binatia > Binatales > Binataceae > JAJPHI01. The sequence goes on along the minus strand of CAWCJN010000004.1, from coordinate 243,114 downwards.
GCTGAGCGCTGTTCTGGCGCTCGACAGCATAAGCCTGAATCGCATCGAGCAAAGTAGCTTTGCGGACCGGTTTTGCCATGTGCGCGTCGCAACCCGCATCGAGACTCTCACGCACTGCGTCCTCGATCGCCGCGGCGGTGACCGCGATAATTCGCATCGGCGCGCGGCCCAGCTCACGTTCCCATCGGCGAATCTCGCGAACTGCGGTGTAACCGTCCACGATGGGCATTTGAATGTCCACCAAGATAAGGTCGTAATCATTGGCTTTCGCGAAGTCGATCGCGATTTGGCCGTTTTCGGCAAAATCCAGCTGATGGGGCAACTTGCGGCAATACGCTCCGATCAGCATTCGATTATCCGGCGAGTCGTCAACTACCAAGATGCGTAATGCGTCGGGTTGATCGTTGACCGGCGCGACAGAGGCTTCGACGGCTGTGTCTGATACTGTGACAGGCTCGGCGCTGCCCGAATGATATGCGAATGCGGTCGTGAGGATATTCTCTATTTCGGAGACTTTGAGCGGCTTGACGAGATAATAACAGCCATTGTGAGCATCCAAGTCGAGCGTGCGCATGGTCGTAAGACTCGCACCGAGATCATCTGGGGTGAGCATCAAGACTACGATTCTTCCCGAGCGAGTCGCGCCATTATTAGCGAGGAACAATTGTTCACGCGCGATACTGAAAACGTCGAGGTTGCTCATCGCGCTGTCGAGAAAAATCGCATCGTAAGGGCGACTCGAAAAAAGATTGAACTGTAACTCCTCGGGAGCGCATCTGCTGCTATCCACTTCGACTACTTCAGCGCCATGAAATTCGAGCCACTCGCGAATTATCCGGCAATTTGTCGGATGACTATCCGCGATCAGGAAGCGTTTGCTGCTCAAGCGGGCAGCCTCTTTCGGCTGGCCGCTGTTTATCGCAGTGATAGGGCGCGGCACTCCCAACGCGAACGGGAGTAATACAACGAAGCTGCTGCCCTTGCCGACTGCGCTTTCAACACTGATCCGTCCACGCATCAGCTCCACCAACCGTTTCACGATAGCCAGTCCGAGGCCGCTACCCCCATATTTGCGCGCGGTGGACGAATCGGCCTGTGTGAAAGCTGCGAAAAGATAATCCAATTTGTCGGATGCGATCCCGATTCCGGTGTCGGCCACCGCAAAGCGCATCCAAGCGTAGGGCGCAGGGCCTTCTTGAATACGCGACTTGTCCGAATCGCCGTGCGACCGAGGCGCTGACGCGTTATCGCGATCGGGGCCGGAGCGCAGCTCCATGGTAATAGTCAGAATTACAGAGCCACGTTCAGTGAATTTGATCGCATTGCCGAGGAGATTAATCAGAATCTGCCGCAATCGCATCTGATCGCCGATCACATTCGCCGGCAAATCCGGCGGGAGCTGGCCGATCAACTCTAATTTCTTTTGATAAGCACGCTGGCCGAGTGTTTCGAGAACCTGTTCGGTGAGATCGCGCAGATGGAACTCGGAACTTTCGAGACTCAGACGGCCACTTTCGATCTTCGCGAGGTCGAGAATATCGTTGATTAGACCGAGCAGCGCTTGACCATTATTGCGCATCGTATCGATGTACCGGCGTTGCTCGTCGTTCAGCGGAGTTTCGGCCATCAACTCGGTCATGCCTAGGATCGCGTTCATCGGCGTGCGAATTTCGTGGGACATGCTCGAGAGAAATTCCGATTTGGCCTGTGAAGCGGCGAGCACCGCCTCACGCGCCGCGAGAATCGCCTGCTCGGCGCGTCGATGCTCACTGATGTCGTGCGCGAGAGCCACCGTGCAGAGTTCGCCACGTAACTCGATCACTACCGCTGAACTCACGACCGGGACTATATGACCGTCTTTGGCACGGAGCGCGGTCTCGAAATTCCGGATTATCCCGGCGGTCCGCACTTGACGCATAAACTCGTTTAGCTGGAGCCGATCAGGCCATAAATTGAGTAATGGGGCCGATTTACCAATCACTTCTTCGCGAGTGTAACCGTAGCGTCGGCTGAATTCTTCGTTGACCTCGACAAACACACCATCTCGCAAGCGGTTAATAGTGATGGTTTCGAGAGTGGTATCGAAAATCTTGCGGACGACCGCCTCATTTTCTTCGAGTCGCTGTTGCGCCGCTTCTCGCTCCCGGATTTCCTCGCGCAGGAGCGCCTGACTCTCCCGCAATGCGCTGACCTGCGCGGAGAGTTGCTCGCGTGTTTCCATCAGGGCTTGCTGCGCCCGCTTGAACCGCGTGATTTCGCGCGGGAATGAGATAACGTAAGGCTTGCCATCCATTTCGATCATGCTGCCCGACATCAGACAGGGGACGATCGAGCCGTCTTTCTTGCGCAGCTTGACTTCGAGATTGTGCACGGTCCGTTCGGCCTTGATCCGCCGAATATATTCGTCGCGTTCTTCAGGAGCCACCCAGATACCCATCTTGAGAGCGCCCAAGCTCAGCGCTTCTTCCCGGCTGTAACCGAGAAAGTCGTCGAAGAAATTACTCACCTCGACGAACGTGCCGTCGCTCAGGCTGCTAATCCCGATCGGGTCCGGACTCGTATCGAAGAGCATCCGCAGCGAGCGCTCACGTTCCTGAATCTGTTGTGTGGCGCGCTCACGTTCCGCCAATCGCGCCTCGCGCTGCGCCATCTCTCGTTCGGCGGCCGACTTGAGCTCGATTACGCGCAGCCGCTCGGCGAGTTCTTTGCGATAACGTTCGCCGAGTTTCGCGATGCAGTATGCTAGCGCTGCCGTCCCAACGAGCGCCGTCCAGTGAACCGCTAATCGGGGGTCGGGTGGCGGCAGTATTCCATCAATGGTCAGACCAATTACCGAGATGAGAATGAGCGCCAGTTGATATCCGATACTCCACGGCACCATCGCCGCGGTAGTCAGTAGCAACACGACTGCTTCGAAGACGTAACGATCAACTGAACCACTGACGAGGCAAGAGCTCTCAGTTGCGATAAGCACGAAAGCGCTGATCGCGAGAATTACCAGATGCATATAGCGATCGAACCAGCGGCGGCCGGCGATCGCTGCAAAACCGAGCAGTGCGACGATCGAAATGAGATGGAGGACGAGAGCGATTGAACTCAGATCGCTCGTTATTGCGTCCAGAATCAGCTCGATTGTATCGAAAACCGCACCCAGAATCGCCGCGGTTTTTAGAGTTTGAGTCATCCACGGCGTTGCCAGGCCGGGTTGACTAGTCGCGGGGAAACTATTTACGTTTTCAAAGGATTGAGATGATCCTTGAATTGGCGCATTCTCATTGATAGCGGACTCGCACTGCCAGAGTTTTCATTCCGCGATGCAGTAAGAAACACGCGTGCGGATCGAGCGCACCGCCTAAATGGCCCAACGTCCGGTTGATTCGCTCGATTATCGCACCACGCCCGATTACCGCGCCCGCGACAATATCGGAATGACCGTTGAGGTATTTGGTGCCGCTATGAATCGCCAGATCAAAGCCAAGTTCGATTGGCCGAAAATTGATCGGACTGGCGAACGTGTTGTCGATAATCGCAAGCAAGCCGTGAGCGTGCGCAAATTCTACCGCCGCTCGTAAGTCAGCGACTCGGATAAGCGGATTTGAGATCGATTCGAAATAGAGCGCCTTGGTGGTGGGACGCAATGCGCGTTCCCAAGTCTCGGGGCGGTCACCATCGATTATAGCGTGCTCGATATCCAGTCGAGGAAACTCAGTGTTCAACAGATCATGCGTGCCGCCATACAGACAGTTCTGCGCGATCAGATGGTCTCCAGTGCCGAGCAGGGTAAGCAGCGTGGCGGAGATGGCGGCCATCCCGCTGCCGGTCACGAGAGCCGCCTCCGCCCCTTCAATCGCCGCCAGCTTCTGATGTAGCGCAACGTGATTGGGCGTATTGTTCAGCCTTATGTAACGCAACGCGTGATAATCGTTCTCGCCTCGATAAGCGAATGTCGATGACTGAAAGATCGGAATACTGACCGCGCCCTCGATCAACGGCGACGGCTCACCGGCATGAATAAGCTGCGTCTCGATTTTTCCGCAGGATTTGTCCATCTCTCGACTCCTCACGGCGCTACATAAGAACGCTCGCCTGAGATTTTACGATTACCGCACCAAGTCGAGTATCGCGGACGGCTAATCGCGATGATAGATTTCTTAGCCATACGCCGTCGCTGCCAGATGGCGTTAGACTTTTCCGTCAGATGCGTCTAAGTCAGCTAGAATATGATCTGCCCGAAGAGCTGATCGCGACCGAACCCGCGCCGCAACGCGATCAGGCGCGGATGCTCGTAATCGAGCGGCGCACCGGAAAGATCGAGCACTCGCGTTTTTACAAACTCTCACGCTATCTGCGTGAAGGCGACCTGCTGGTTCTCAACAACACCCGGGTGCTGCCTGCACGTCTGATGGCGCGCAAGGAGTCTGGCGCGCAGATCGAGCTCCTGATGATACGTCCAGCCGCAGAGCCGGCAGAAGCATGGCTCGCGCTGGCGCGAGCCCGCCGACCCCTGCGTCCCGGAACTCAACTCTTGCTCGATAATGGGCGCCGCTTGTTGGTCATCGGTCATAGCCAGCCGGGTCGGCTGATACTCTCGAGCGCAGACAGTAGGCCGATTGAGAATATTATGCGCGAATCGGGGATGCTGGCTCTTCCGCATTATATTCATCGGCAAGTAACGGCGGCGGATGCCGACGATTACCAGACTGTTTTTGCGGAAGAGACCGGAGCAATCGCTGCGCCAACGGCCGGTCTGCACTTCACTCAGGAACTTCTTCAGGAGCTCAACCACATCGGAGTAAATAGTACTTTTTTGACGTTGCATATTGGGCCGGGGACCTTCACGCCAGTGCGCGTACCGGAAATCGAGCAACACTCGATGGAAGCCGAGTGGTACACGATTCCTACCGCCGCGCTGAACGCGATAGAGCTAGCTCGGCGTGTCGGTGGGCGGATAATTGCGGTCGGTACCAGCAGCACTCGCGCGCTCGAATCCTGGGCGATCACTGGCGATAACGAAGGCTTCACCGGACTTTTTATCTCGCCCGGATTCCGCTTCCGGCTGGTGAATGCGATGATTACCAACTTCCATATGCCGCGCAGTACGGTGCTGGCGCTGGTGATGGCGCTTGCGGGCCGCGAGACAATCCTCAATGCGTACTATGAAGCAATCCGCCATCGTTATCGCTTTCTCAGCTATGGCGATTCAATGCTGATCTTGTGAAAATTACTTCCCCAATAATTTTTCAGGTTCGCGCCATGGATGAAGCGGCGCGAATGGGAAGCCTCGGCACTCCCCACGGCGATATCGCGACGCCAGCTTTTATGCCGGTCGGAACCCGCGCGTCGGTTAAGGCGATGGCGCCGGATGAATTGTGGGGTATGGGCTATCGGCTAGTGCTGGCTAATGCCTACCATCTGGCGGTCCGCCCCGGACCCAAACTAATTTCTGAGTTCGGCGGAGTCGCTCATTTCATGGGCTTCAAAGGTGCAATCCTGACTGACTCCGGCGGCTTTCAGGCAATGAGCCTCGCGAAAATCAATAAACTCGATGAGGAGGGCATCCACTTTCGCTCTCATCTTGACGGCGCATCGCTCCTGCTCACGCCCGAGAGCGCAATCACGATACAGCAGCAGCTTGGCGCGGATATCATGATGGCGCTGGATGAATGTACGCCATATCCGGCAGACCATCCCCGCGCAAAGCGCTCGCTCGAACTCACAGCGCGATGGGCCGAGCGCTGTCTCGTCGCGCGCACTATCGAGTCGCAAGCACTGTTTGGAATCGTGCAGGGCGGTATCTATCCGGATTTGCGGAAGCTCAGCGCTCAGCAGATCACATCATTAGAATTTGATGGTTTTGCGACGGGTGGTCTGTCGGTCGGCGAACCTCGTCCAGTGATGCGCGAGATGGCCGCGTTGTCACTCTCATTCTTACCCATAGATCGGCCGCGCTATCTGATGGGTGTGGGCACGCCGGAAGACCTGCTCGCAGCGATCGCGATCGGGTATGATATGTTCGACTGCGTGTTGCCCACCCGCAATGCTCGCAATGGTGGCGTCTTTACCAGCGAGGGACGGCTTGCAATTAAGCGCGCCGCTTACATCCGCGACGAGCGCCCGCTCGATCCACGATGCGATTGCCGTACTTGCAGCACTTTCTCGCGCGCCTACTTGCGGTACCTCTATGTTTCGGGCGAAATACTGGCGGCGCGCGCCCTAACCGAGCACAATCTCTATTATTATGGGCGGTTGATGCGCGAGGCGCAGGCTGCAATCGCGTCGCGCACTTATCGCGCATTTGCCACTCACACAATGGATTTATTGCAAACAACTACGGACGAAAGCCATGCTTTTTGAAGGGATCGCACTTGCGCAATCAGCCGCTCCAGCCGCCGGTGGAGCTTCGGATTTTCTGCAACCGATTTTAACCAATCCGATCCTGCCGCTTGGGTTCGTTGCTCTGGTGGTTTACTTTGGGATGATTCGTCCACAAACGCAAAAAGCGAGCGAACACAAGAAGATGCTGGGCGCGCTCAAGCGTAATGACGAGGTCGTGACTACCGGGGGCCTGATCGGGCGGGTCGCCGAAATAAGCGACAGGCTAATCACGCTGGAGATCGCACCGAACGTTCGTGTGCGCGTGGAACGCTCGCAAGTCGCTTCGCTCTCAGGATACGGCAAGATGCCAAAACGGGAGAAGGGCGACCAGTCCTGAGGCGCCGGAAGCTCTATGGATCTCGAAAATCAGAATCCAGTTACGATTATCATTCTACTCACGATTGCGGTCGTCTTTTTGTGGCTGCATTTCACTAATGGCAGCGGGAAAATCCGCCTCGCGCTGGCGGGCTTGCTTATCGTTACGAGCCTCGCACTACTTGTTCCGAGTTTCAGGCCCACGCTCCCGGATTGGATGCGACCCCTTGACGCATTGCCGAAAATTCAGCTTGGCCTCGACCTGCAAGGCGGTACGCATCTGCTGCTGGAAGTCGAACTCGACGATGCTGTAAATGCCGCCTTGCGGCGGCGCGGCGATGATCTCAAACGTCAGATTAAAGAGAACAAGCTCGACGTTCCGATCATTACCCAGCAGAAGGACGGCGCGCTGCTGATTCAACTGAAGAATCCCGATCAGCGGTCGGCTTTTCTCGATCTGATGGGCAAAATTGCGCCTGATTTAGCGCTCTCAACCGTTGAGAATCCTGGTGGAGTTACGTATGTCGCGAATTTTCGCCAGCGCGATCTTATCGCGACACGTTCATCTGCAATGGATCAGGCGCTCGAAACTATCCGCAATCGAATTGATCAGTTGGGTGTCCGTGAAACAACCGTAGCGAAAGAGGGTGATAACGACATTCTGGTGCAGTTGCCCGGTATCCAGGACCCCGAGCGCGCTAAGGAATTGATCGGTAAGACGGCAGTACTTGAGTTCAAAGTCGTGGACGATAAGCACAATCTGGCCGATGCCTTGCGCGACGGCGCTCCGCCAGGTGACGAAATTCTCTATGGACAACCGCAGGCTGGCGGCGCACAGCCCTATCTCGTTCAGTCCGAGGTGTTGATGACCGGTGATACCGTGACCGACGCGCGGGTGCGTCCGGGTAGCCGTCTGGAAGGCACTTATGTGACCGTCGATTTGGACAGCCGCGGAGCGCAAATCTTCGGGAATATCACAGCAGAGAATGTTGGCCGTCAGCTCGCGATCATTCTCGATAATACCGTTTATTCAGCGCCGGTGATTAAAGAACCGATTCCGGGAGGTCATGTGCAGATCACCGGTAATTTCACGATCGAAGAAGCCCATTCATTGGCGATCGTATTGCGCTCCGGCTCGCTGCCTGCGCCAGTCAAGATTATCGAGGAACGTACGGTCGGTCCGTCGCTCGGACGCGATTCGATTCGGCAAGGGGAACTCTCCTTCATCGTCGGCGCGGTCGCAGTATTGGCTTTCATGGCGCTCTATTACAGCGGCGCTGGAGTACTCGCCGATATTGGCCTTACGCTGAATATCTTGTTGCTGGTCTGTGTGATGGCCGCGATGCAGGCGACGCTCACTCTCCCGGGGATTGCCGGAATCGTACTCACGCTCGGGATGTCGGTCGATGCGAACGTACTGGTGAATGAGCGGATGCGCGAGGAATTACGCGCCGGGAAATCGGCGCGCGAGGCCGTAAAAGTCGGCTATGAACGAGCTTGGTCAGCTATACGCGATTCGAATATCTCGACCTTTGTTGCCGGTCTGATCTTGTTCCAATTCGGTACCGGACCCGTTAAAGGTTTCGCAGTTACTCTCTGCATAGGGGTATTAACTGGTGTTTTTTCATGCTTCATCGTGACAAGAGCCTGGTATGATTGGCGGATCAGTCAACGCAGACTTAACACTATCAGCGTCTAACCACGCCTTATATAGGCGGAATATTCTCAAATTTACTTTCACTTCAATCATCAATTTGAATAGCGGCGAGCATTCGGATTTGCCACAATCTTGACTGTGGGCGTAGCGGGTAATAAAAGAGCGACGCCGACACCCAACTACTTGTTAGCTGAACGATGATGGCCGATAAAGACGACATTCTATTGAACTCACGTGAGGTCGCATTTCTACTCGATCTCAGTCCCGATACCGTCAACGAATTCGCGCGACGCAATATTTTGCCCGCTTTCAAAAAGGGTCGGCAGTGGCGCTTTAGAAAACGTGACATTGCGTCCTTCAAGCGACAGCTGCATGACATCAATGTAGCCGCCTGAAGATAGACCGTTGCACCGAAGCTTGCCGGAACAAGAAGTGACCGCATGGAGGACGCGGCTATCCGGAAAGCCGGATGAGAATGGGTCGCCCGGGGGACATAACAGATTTTCCACATTCATTTGCCGCCGGGGGTTTTTGCCCGGCGAATTCATCTGGAGCTTTAATGATGGCTGAGCCGCATCAGAGCCGTATCTATTCGGACCTTGCGCATCTTTACGATTCGGTTTTTGGTCGAGCTTTCGTGGATCATGAGCACGAAATGATTGAATCGCTACCATTTCGTCCGGGGCAGCAGGTTCTCGAAGTTGGTGTCGGCACTGGGATCTCGCTCGATGCTTACCCGCCATATGTACATATCACCGGAATTGATCCATCGACCAACATGCTGAACCACGCGATTGTGAAGACACGGGAGAACGAATGGGGCCATATTGAAATCCGGCCGGGCGATGCGCTCAAACTCGATTTTCCCGACAATCACTTCGACTGGGTGACCAGTTTCCATGTGATAACGGTCGTGCCGGAACCGCGGCGGATGATGGACGAAATGGTACGGGTCTGCAAACCGGGCGGCCGTATCGTAGTCATCAGCCATTTCGCTAGTCCTAAACCTTGGCTGTATTTTTTAGGAATAATCGTTAATCCGGTGACCAAATTGCTTGGCTGGACCACACGGCTGCGTTCCCGTGACGTGCTTGATGGGCAGAAGATTCAGGTGGAACGTAACGAACGGTTTTCGCGCTTCGCTGTTCATTTTGCTGTCATTGCACGCAAAGAGGCCTGAGCTTGCATAGGTCCGCGGCGCTAGTTGGCCAGCTGATTCTCGGGTTTTGCTTAATAGTCTCAGCCGCGGCTGCTGGAGATGCATATCAAAGCGAAACAATAACCAATCAGGGATCAATCGATGGAACCGTGCGGTACGGAGGGAGTCCCCCGAAACCCGCACTGCTCGATATCAGTAAGGACCGAAACGTATGCGGCACTCGTCCAGTCTATGATCCGTCATTAATAGTTGGCAAAAAAGGTGGAGTCGCCAATGCCGTGGTTACTCTGCCGGACCTTGATCATGGCATCGCTATGCGCCCTAAGACGAACGTCACATTCGATCAGAAAAGCTGTGAGTACGTACCGCACGTTGCAGTGTTTCCTGCAGGCAGCATGGTTGATGTGATCAACTCGGACGGCATACTGCACAATATCCATACTGAATCGACCATCAATCCAGTAATCGACATGGCACAGCCCGGCTTCAAGAAAATGATCAAACTCAAGCTGGAAAAGCCGGAAGCAATCAAAGTTACCTGTGATGCCCACAACTGGATGGAAGGGTGGTGGTACGTGACTGGCAATCCATATTATGCGTTAACTGGAACGGACGGCCATTATCAGATCGATGGCATTCCGGCTGGAACGTACAAACTGGAAGCATGGCAGGAAAAGCTAGGTGTGCAAACCCGCACAGTTACCGTGAAGTCGGGGGCGACCACGAATATGGATTTTGTGATGAGCGCGAAAGTCCCTTGATCGCTAGAGTTGAAGGATAATGGACCATCGATGATCAAACGATTCGACCGGCTCGATGTAGCGACTAACGACCTCGCCGACGCGAGCTCCATTTATTTTCATAATTTCGGATTCAATCTGCGAGCGGGCGCCGATAGCGCAAAGATCGCATTGGGCGATGCAGAAATTCATTTACGTAGCGGCGGCTCGATAGCTGATCTGATCGCAGCTTCGGATGAAGGGCTAGCTGCGATTTGGCTGGAAACCGAAGACATTGACTTGGCTGCTGCCGCTCTGACTCGCGCTGAAATTCCGTTCAAACCGATCCGGCTCGAGGATGATCGTCGTGTTATTGCGGTTGATCCGGGTGCAGCGAATCAGGTCGTGCTCTACATCTTTGATCGTAGGTTGTGAGTACAAGGACTAGACGCTGATACAAAACATGTCGCGTACGGACTGCTCGAGCCTATGAGTTAGCTCCTCGCGATCATGGCTGCGCATCCCTTCCGTCGAGATCGGCGCGCCAATTGAGAGGCGAATTCTTTTTCCTGGCTGAACAGATCTGGCGCCACGCGGCGCCAGCTCGATGGTTCCACTGATCGCAACCGGCACGCAGGGCTGCTTGGTCGCAAGCGCCAGCCACGCCGCACCGTCGCTGAACTCATGTACCTGATTATCACTATAACGATGCCCCTCAGCGAATACGCAAATGCTATAGCCATTGCGAATCGCTTTCATTGCGTGACGAATCGCGCGTCCCCCGCTATCCCGATCAATAACGATATTGCCCGACCGCGTAATCACATAACCCATTAGAGGAACCCGCGTGAGCTCGCGTTTCGCAACGAACCTTGTCTCGAGCGGGATCAAGCGGACCATCGCCGGAATGTCGAAAAGGCTTTGATGGTTAATCACGAAGATGCACGAATCCAATCCATGCAAATTCTCGAGGCCTTGAACCTCTGGCTTGATGCCGCAAACGGTAAAGATCGCCCATGCCCATAAGCGCATCAGCGGCGAAACCCAATGATCGCGCTTGAGCGACGAAACCACAGCAGCAGGAAGACACAAGATAAAAGTGACCAGGGCAGCAACTGCGGTCGCACCGATTCCCCAGATACGACTGATTAAAACTGTCCGCTCTTCGACTGCCAACTCTTCCGCAAGATCGTTCTCGTGAGTCATGCAGGCGAAGATCTACCTCAACAGCACCCCGCGACGCCATCGCGTTTGGAGGATCGAGTCATCAGACAAGCTTAGGTTACGTGTGGCGTAGCGTGCGTTCCGGTTGAACTATTTGACAAATGTGGACGCCGGAGTGCTGGACGAGCCACTGACGCCAGTGCGAGAAGAATCAGCAGGGATTGTGCAACGAGGGTCTGAATTGTCGGGTAAAATCCTAGCATTGGTAGCGTCGGAATCGAGGAGCTTATGAAAGTCGCGCTGACCACTCCTGATTCCTGGAAACTCGCGATACCTTGGCCCACGAAGATTACGGCCAGTACGTAGAGCAGGATCGAGGTGGCCGTGAATACCGGGCCAATCGGAATCATATAGGTGAGTTTGCGGAGGATTAGGAAGGTAATTCCGAGCGCGATCGCTCCGGCAACAACGCCCATTATCACTGCGTGACGCTCAACATTCTCGGTTGCTCCAGCGAGCAATGCCTGAAAGAAGACGATGGTTTCAGCGCCTTCACGCATCACGGCAAGAAATGCGGTCAACGCGAGCGCTAAAGTTGGCCCCTGACTTTTACGCGCCGCCTCAACTTTTGCATCAATGAAGCTCTTCCAGCGCTTTGCCTGTCCTTTAGAAGTCAGCCATGAGCTTACATAGAATAACGTTGCCGCAGCAAAAATCTGAAAAATGCCCTCTAAAGTATCACTGGTATTATCGCCGATCAGATAGCGCACTGCCCAAGCCAAAATCAGACTCGCAATTACCGCCACGCCCGCGCCGAGATAAATGTCCCGCACTCGGGCGAGTTGCCCGGCCTGTCGTGTGCCGGCTACTAGCGCAATAATTACCAGCAGAGCTTCGAGCCCCTCACGGAAGAGTATTCCTGAGGAATAAAGAAAATAGGGCAGAGCAGTTGTAGCCATCACGGTTGCTTTCGAAAATGAGAATGATTCTCAATACAAACAATAATCCTTCACCTATTGAATTGTCAATGTGGCGGCTCGTTTTAAGCTGCAAATCGAATTGCTTGAATCTGCTATCCGTTGCCGCTAGAGAATGCTATGTTGAGTAGCGAATAAGGCCATGAGATAGCCTTAAGGAGCTTAAAATTTCTATAAAGTAAGCAAGAAAGCGGAGCGGCGACCGGCCGGCTCCCACGGCCAATTGTGCCGCTCGCCGGCCTCGATCAGGAAGAAAGACAAACGCTCTCCTTCGAACATCAGACGCTATCAACGATGTACATGAACCACGATCCGCGACTGAATTTCTGGTGGTCTTATAGATGGTAGTTGGATGAACAGGTGTTCCATGTCGATTGATTCGTGTTGATAGCGGAAGACTTGACCTTCCGCTTTGGCCCGTCGTTTGGGTTCTGCGCTGCTTTCTCCTGATATTCCTTTTCGCGATGGAGAACTCCATATAGGGAATGGAAAGCACGCGATCTATAAGCTTCGTAAATTCGTCAAATGTGGTATTTTTCTCCGCTTTCATAGATTAGGCGTGGCGCGTTTGCTGTAGAGCGCAATTTACTCGGCTGTATATTGCGCCAATTCTTTCAAACGAGGAGCTCTGAAGTTTTCCATCGCAAATCAATCATGATGAGGCTCGCGACTTGGACGGGTACTCGTTGAGCTTTTGTAGTAAAAGTTAGAGATACTAATCGTTTTTGAATTTTTAATCTGAGTAATCATTCTAACGCCCCAATTCTTGACTTCAGTGTGCTCGTCAAGGACGAAACCAGTGTCTTCTTCGACTGTCGACTTCAAACTTTAAGCCGCTCTTTGAAATGCTTCTCGCCTTCTTTACAAGAATGGGCGTGAGGCCAAAGCAACCTGAAATTCTTTCAACACTTAAAGCTAATCGTTTCTAATTGATTCCATTGTTCAACGTTGGCAACTGAATCATCGAATCCTGCGATCTCGGTACCGCGCATAAGCCAAACTGATCGTGCATGGCACTTTCATCAAAATACGCCTCCAACATCGCTAAATATCAACTTCCCCATTTATTTCCATGCGCGACGCACGCCAGTTCGGGTTGGCTGCTCTTCGATAATTGATATCCCCTTCCGGTCGGCGCTGTTGATTTGTTAAGGGCCAACCATCTGCCAGTCAAGTCCTTCAGGGGAGTCAAGCTCGCGCGCTACTCGCTGCATGCGGAGCGATCAGCTGAACCAGCGGCGTACGTGCGCGCCGCGGGATTTTCTTGCGTACCTTGGTGCGTACCGCAAGTCCGTCCGCGGTATAGAGCCGGTAGATCCGTTTAGTATTAACTGCCCACCCTTCGCGCCTCAGCAGTACCGTCAGCCGCCGGTAGCCGAAACGCACTCGGTTTGCAGCCAACTCGCCGAGAGGCCTTAGCGCTTTTGCACGATCGCCTGCCACATATGCTGCTCGAGCGAACGAACTGGGAGTTTGGTACGATGACGCCGAGCTGTACCGCCGCGCAGTTCATTCAACGTAGACTGCTTATATCTAGCTTCGCTTAGGCTATGCTCGCGACAGATATCGGTTACCCATGTGCCACCCCTCGCCCTGCCGGCAAGATCTGCTCCTCAGGGTGTCTCTCTGCTTCGTTATCGCGCTGTCCTCCTCGTTTGTTTCAGAGGACCACGCGAAAGGGCGTTCACTTACCTTCGCGGCGGTCGGATTTTCGCGCTTTGGGTCAATCAACCATTACTTAAGCTGCTCAAGGTTCATTGCGCGTGGCAGAGTGTTGCGCGTCTTTCGCTCGGGCCAGCATATGAAGATTAGAGATTGATGTTCCTGAATAGCTTAGGCCGCCCGCCGAGCCGCGGATAGTATAGGCGTACTTATCGAAGATATTGGAGCGAAAACAGTAGCTATGTGATGCGAAGTGGTGAAGCTGGTATCAAAATCATGTTATTGGTCATGCTTGGGAAGGAAATCCTTGATTGTCTTGGTGCCCCCTGCGGGATTCGAACCCACGGCCCCAGGATTAGGAATCCTGTGCTCTATCCTTCTGAGCTAAGGGGGCGCGCTAGGAAACTCAAAGCTTTTTCGGCCTGATACCCTTGCCCTTAGACGTTTTGACAGCCATCAGCTCCCAAAAGGTTCTTCTTTCGTCAATATTTCGCCCGGCTATAAGTCTTCCGGCTTGAGCCCGGTATGTTTGGCAACGCGAGCGAGCATTCGCGGCCCAACTTCGTCGCCATCGTGGAAGGCAAAAACATAGTCCGGTCAACCGCGGCGGGAAAGTAAGCGATGAGAACCCGAACTGCGCTTGACGATCCAACCGATGTGCAGCAAGGCCCGGAGTAGGCGTTCGGCCTTGACGGCCGGCCACGCGCTCATGCCGCATGTGAAGTCAGAAAGAACCGCTCAGCCTCGACCGGAAGCGGCTCGCCGTGCTCGATGCGCTCGGCAAGAACGCGGAGGGCCAGCGCTTTAACCTTGGCCGCCGCTTCGGCCTCCGTACGGCCATACGCCATTACTCCCGGAAGCGTCGGTACTTCGGCTAAAAACCGCCCGTCCTGTTCGCGCTCGATTTCGATTGCAAGCTGCATGAGGTGTCCGCCCACGTTCAGAACATAGCATAGGCGTCCGCCCTGTCGGTAGCTTTCTCAACCGCCAAGAATGGCTCCCATGCGCTCCACGGCTTCCCGCATGGTGTCCGGCATCACGTGACTGTAGGTATTCATGGTGAGGCTGATTTGGGAATGTCCGAGCAGTTCCATCACGACGCGAGGATGCACGCCCTAAGCGAGCAGAAAGCTCGCGCACGCATGGCGGAGATCGTGGAGCCTGACACGCCGCAAGGCGGCGTTGGCAACGATGCGATTGAAGTCTTCATTGAGCGCTCGGGGTTCTAGCGGCGTACCGATGCTGGTTGTGAACACCAGTCCGCTATCCTGCCATCGCAATCCTGCCGCAAGCCGTTCTTCAAGCTGGCAGCGACGACGTTTCTTGATGGCCACGACAAGGCCGTCGTGAAGCGGTATCGTGCGCCGGGATTGGCGACTCTTGGGTTCTATGAACCGAAGCTTGCCGCCGATCCGCGCGAGCACCTGGGCGACCGTGATGGTCCTGAGCTCAAGGTCTATGTCCGCCCACCGTAGCCCCAGCACTTTGCCGCGCCTCAGCCCAAGACTCAAGGCAACCAAATAGGCCGTTTCCAGCCGCTCGCCCTTGATGGCATCTATGAACCGGCCGGCTTCCGGGGGCTCCCAAGGTTTCACCTCCGGTCGCTTCCAGCGAGGCGTATCAACCAGCTTGGCAACGTTACGTCCAATCAGTCCATCCTTGACCGCCTGCCCGAGCGCCTGGCGCAGTATCACAAGAGACAGATGGACCGTTCGCGGACTGAGGCCATCGGCGAGTTTTTGGTTGATGAACGTCCTGACGTGTTGCGGCGCGAGCTTGGCGAGCCGGTGTGGCCGAGCAATGGCGCGAGGTACAGCTTGACGTGCTGACTATACTGTTCATGCGTGAGCGGTCGGACGCTGGGCTTGACGCTATTTTCGAGCCAGGCCTGGAGGAACTGAGCAACTGTCTGGCGCTCTACCTTAACTGGCAATCCGGCCGCGAGGTCGGAGCGCGCCTTGAGTAGCGCGTCTTGGACTTCCTGAGCCGTCGCGCCGTAGGTGTATTTCCTGACCCGCCGGCCGTTCTGCCAGCCCAAGTCAAGCTGAGCGCACCAACGGCCGTCCGCGCGCTCGAAGATCGAACCTTCACCCGCGTTGCGTTTGCGTGCCACGGTCGTTGCTCCTTTTGTCTAGTAGGTAGCTCTCGACTTGGTTCTCGCTGATGTCGAGCCGAGTAGCGATTTGAACGATGCTTTTGCCTTCATCGCGAAGCTTTAACGTGGCGCGCTTTCGCGCATAATGACCTGCCGATGCGGAGCGCTGGGCCGCCTTCTTCCCGCACCTTGGACAGTAAGTGCGCGTTCCTTCCCGCGGTGGCTTGCGTTTCGGGAAGTAGGGACGCCCGCAATTCGCGCAAAGCAGAAGGTCTTTGCTCCCGCTCGCGGCGAAACAGACTTGCGCAGCTAGCACTGCGGAGAGCGCCGAAATCGGGTTTTGCGGCACCAGCCTGATGCTAGGTCGCCCTTGATCGACAATAAACCGCACCTGCATCGGAGCCAGCGTGAGCCACCGATCCAATTCATCCGCAAGTAAGTTTAGTGCGGCCAGCCGCGCAGGGGGGCATTCTCGCCCTGCGATGCGCGCCAGGTTTGCGCTCCTGAGCAGGTTGCGCGCCAGATCGGCGTAAAATCGCCATAGTTCGGTCGGTTCGCGCCAGCCGGCCGAAGGATTTCCGGACCAACAAGGCGCGTCGATGATCGAGGCGCCTTGCTCCTTCCCGGCCCTGATAATTGGTTCCATAAGGGCGGTTTTAACCTTGGCGAGTTCAGCGCCCGCTATGAATAGCCTTACAGATTCGTGACCGGTCGGCAGCCCGTGGCAGCACAAGCCGAGAATGCCCCACTTGCGGGCGTACTTTTCCACGTCCGAGTCGGGCGCGTTGGCAAGAGCAAGGAAATCTGCGAGTAAACCTTTCCCCTCGCCGACGTAGCTCGGGCTATCGCCAAAAAAGCGACACGTCAGAAAGCCGTCGCGCGCCTCTATTTTCGGCCATACCGGCCATTGACCGGCAAGCATCGCCCGTTCCAACTGGCCGGTGTCGGGGTCGAGGAGCGCTCCAAATTCGCCGACACTCATATCATTCTCATACTATATTGGCGCTTTGTTGGTCAAGCGCGGACACTGTGGACAGCGCGATAGGCGCATGAGGTGGGAAATGGCTGTGCAAGAGTTCCTGCGAATTTCAGAAGTTGCGGACCGGCTCGGGATTTCAAGAACAACCGCGTACGATCTGATCCAACGTGGCTCGCTACCAGCGGTGCGGCTCGCCGGGCGCGGTGGACGTGGCCTCTTGCGGGTTCCCGCGGCTGCGCTCGAACGCCTCGCGGCTGACGCGATGCGCGCCGCGGACGGCACCAAGGGCGACGCGTAATTGAGCAAACCAAGTGCGGCTGAAATAGCGCCCGCGAAGAGCATCGTGGCGACGGTCGAGCGAGCCAATTCTGATTATGCCACTCCTTTCGCCGAGCCCGACCGTAAATTCGATGCTTCAATGATAGTGGCGCGATGCAGATGGAACCTGGCCTTTGAAGCCTGTGGACTCGCAACGCGAATGCTCGCCGATGGTTCTTTCAGCGCTCCGGTTTTGCACGATCAGCTCCTGCTCGCGATCGCACGTGCGCGGCCGAGATCGCGACTGATTCCGTGGCACCTAACGGACCGGGTTGTCGAGCGAATCGTCATCGCCGTGGTCGCTGACGTGGCAGAAACATGGACATAGAGCCGCAACAGGTTGACTCGATAATTGCCGATCAGAATCGTGGATCGTCTGCTATCGAAGCTCAGGCCAAACAGCAAAAGCAGTTGCGCGACGCAGCCGACGAAGCGGAGTTCACCCGGCTGGCGGCCCTTTCGCCCGTAGGGTTCGACCGCGAAAGGAAAGCCGCGGCAAAGAAGATGGGCCTGAGCATCGCGACCCTCAGGGAAGAAGTACAAAAGCGTCGCTCAGTGGCAAACTCCGCCCGGATGCCGGCCGCGAAGGAGCCTCCGCAATGGTCGCCTGTTGCGGAGGTCTGGGACACGCCGGTCGTCGGCGCGCCATTACTCGCTGAGCTGATCGCCGCGATTCGGCGTTTCGTGATGCTCAGTCAGACCGACGCCCTGGTCGTGGCGCTTTGGCTTTTGTTCACTTGGGTATTCGAGCACATCGCGGAGACGAATCCGTACCTTCGCATCATCTCCCCGGCTCCCGAGTGCGGGAAAAGCACGCTCTTGAAAGTCATCAAATTTCTTGCCCGCGACGGCTGGCTTGTCTCCAAAATCACCGCAAGCTCATTCACCCGCACCATGGAACGCGAGCGGCGTTCGCTGTTACTCGAGAAGGTGATGCGTTCCTGCACGAAAACGAGATCATGCGTAACGCCCTCGACGCTGCCAACGACCCTGACACGGCGAAGATTTCGATGTCGGTCAAGTCGGGTGACGATTGGATACCGGCTGAATTCAATGTGTTCGTCCCGATCGCGCTCGTGAGCATTGGGCTACTGCGTAAGATGGAAACCGTCGAGAGTCGCAGCATTCACGTTCGCCTGAAGCGCGCGACCCCGACAGAACTGAGGTCATTGGCCAAGGGCCGCCGCCGCGAACTGAAGGCCGTGCTCGTTCCGCTCGCGGCCAAGTGTGCGCGGTGGGCGGCGGACAACGTGGAAGCGCTGAAAGACGTGCGGCCAAAGTTTCCTGACAGCCTGTCGGGGCGCGATATGGAGAAGTGGGAACCGCTGCTCGTGATCGCCGATGCGCTCGGCAGCGAGACGGGCGAGGCGGCGCGGCTGGCAATGGCACTATCGGGAGCGCGGGACACCGACGATATGCCGCTCGAACTTGCGCTGCTCTCAGACGTGTGCACGCTGTTCGATGAAAAGAACACCGACAGATTTTCGTCAAGAGCGCTTTGCGAGGCTCTTGCCGAAATCGAAGGCCGGCCCTGGGCGGAATACGGAAAGGCTCAAAAAAATCTCAGCCAGAATCAACTTGCCAAGCTGCTCAAGCCCTTTACGATTGGGTCCCATTCGGTCCGGCTCGCGGACGGCACAACCCCCAAGGGCTACGAGCGCAAAGATTTCGCGGACGCCTTCACCCGCTACCTGACCGACTCGAAAAATATTGCCATATCCGACGATTCAAAGCGCCACAACGCCACAACTCAACGGGGCGTAGGAGAAAATGGCGATTTTCAAACCGCAACAGGAGGGGCGTGTGGCGGATCGAAAAATGAGGTTTTAGCCAACTCAGAGAAGGACTGTGGCGGTGTGGCGGCGAGTTCTCACGTAAAGATGAGAAAGGAGATTTTTTGATGGATGCGCATCAACTCTTAAATGACTTCCAAGCCCGTGGCATCCGCCTAGTTCCTGAAGGCGGCAACCTCGTCGTCGAGCCAGCCGAGCGGCTATCCGACACCGATCGTGCGGCCATCCGGCAGGCGAAGCCCGATCTATTGCGGATACTCCTGCCCGTACCCGCGCGCATCATTGAGGCGACTTTCGTGCCCGTGAGCGCGCCCGCGCCCGGGTCAACCGCTGCGGAGTTTCCGCCTTGCCCAGAATGCGGCTCCGCCCGCTATTGGCTCGCCTCTGGCGGGCGGGTGCTTTGCGGTACCAAGCAATGCGCGAGTGCGCAGCGCTTTCAACTCATCGCTTTGGAATTTCACGTCGTAAACTGAATGACCGACTTCGAGCCAAGACCCCGGCGAGATTCTCTCTCTGCTCCACGTCGCCAGCCCGCCGCAGTAAAAATTCCCGCCTGCGGCTCTTTTGCGCGGCGCTGCTGCTACACGACAAATCGCAACGTGCTCCGCTTCCGCAGCCATGTCGCATCCTCCCTGCCCTCTGCGCGCCGGCCGCAACCCGCCGCCGTCCTACGAAGGCGCCAGCCGCATCTAGTGGATAAAATCAGATGCTTGGTGCCCTGGCTAACGACCGCTGTGCCGCCGGTAGCGGTCGTCTAGCCTCAAAGCCTTCTATGCGTACAATGGTCTAGGAGCGGACAAGCTTGGGTGTAATAATGCAGGATAGTTTCTGACGAATATTTTCCCGAGGCGATCCTATGACTGACGTTCCTCCTATCGCAATCGACGCTCAGTCCGTCCCGCTGCGGTCGCCTTTAAGGACGTTTCCGGAACCGCTGGCTTCCCTGATGGCAAAGCGCGAAAAGAGGGCTTTGGGCAATCTGTTCGGAGTGACCAATTTTGGTGTCAATTTGACACGCTTGGCCCCAGGCGGCATTTCGGCGCCACGCCATTATCATTCAAACCAAGACGAATTCGTCTTTGTTCTGGAAGGTACGCCTACCCTGATCATGAATGGCGGGGAGACGCAACTGAAGCCAGGTATGTGTGCAGGTTTTAAGGCCGGAAGTACTGATGCTCACCATCTTGTCAACAAAGGTGAAATTGATGTCGTTTACTTGGAGATTGGCGATCGCAGTTTAAACGATGTCGTGACTTACGCAGATGACGATATCAAGCTGGTTGAGACTGCGGAAGGCAAGTTGGAGGTCGTACACAAAGACGGATCGCCTTACTAAACACAAACCGACAAAGAGCCGGAAAGTCGGCTCCGGGTCAGCAGCGCGCGGTCGCTGCCGCGCCGCTGAATGACTACACCTTAGTTTTGCGGATGGTCGCCGAGAGCACCATCCGTTAGATTTTCACCACTAGTAGTCTTCGCCCGCCTCATCGCGGAGACTGGTTACTTCACTCTTCAGGCTGGCGATCTCGCTTTGGAGCACGCTAACGGTTTCTTCGATGGCATCGAGGCCAGCCCCCAAATCCCCTGCCAACCCGAAAACGTGACTGTCGGATATCGCCCAAACGGCGAGCGACAGAAAAGAAATCGCTCCGAACAACTGGTCGAGCTTTCCCTCTCCACGGGCAGTGGCCAAGCCTATGCCCATCAGTAGCATCAATGGAACGGCCAAGTGGTACAGCCACGAAGGACGGTGCTTTTGGCGCGCTTTGTCCAACGCTGTCCTGAAGGAAATCGCAGCGCTCATTTTTTGAATTCCTTGCCAGGCCTGACGAGTTATTGATTTCTTATCGCGCCTGTTTCATTTTCTCTCTGCTCGCTCTCCGTTCCGATGGCAATCCGCCCGCGTTTCCGCACGTTCACCGCGTTCGAGCTGATTATTTTTGCAAGCAATGACAATCGATTTATCCCTTGAATTAGAATATTTGGGCTGCCCATATCCCGTCCATGCGGATTAGAAGGCAGGTGGGTGAAACACTATGATGTACAGGTGGGAGATCAGCTCGTGTTGGTGAGCGTGCGGCAGATGCCGGTCGAAGTCGAACGGCTTGGCTACTGCGGCTCCTCCTACGATCGCTGCCATCATTGTTACATTTTCGACGGCAAATTTACTGCTTTACCAGAGCGAAAGTAGTGAGCTGCTCAAGCGAACGAGCGCTGACGCTTAGGGCAGGCGCGGCGGGATGCACGTTAAAGCCGCACAATCTTAAAGGAGTGATCATTCTCGGACTCGTACAAGTTTTCCAGTTGAGTCGCTGGAGCTATGAACCAGGCTGGTTTGATGCTCCGACCGATCATCCAAGAGTCCGTTTGCTGGTATAGACTGAGATACCTTCGCAGGAGAGGTCAGATTCATGACGGGCTGCGGCGCGCGCCAGTATCGTTTCAGAGAGCTGCCGTTATCCGATCTATGGGACAGCTCCGCTTACTCTTCTCGCCAGCGGGCAAGTTTTTGCCTGTTGCGGCTCCCGATTCTCCTAAATTAATCATAGGAACACCGAGCATAGTGAGTGACAATTCGGTGTAAACAGCGATCAATTGATCAGGTTTGAGCCTGCCATTAGCTTTGTACCAGCGGATCACGGTAGTCAGCATTTGAACTAGGGCAAATGTTGCAAGCCTAGGATCCGGCGTTTTGAATTTTCCAGTCCGCACGCCGCTTAGAATTATGGCATATACATGATCGGTATACTGGCGTTGCAGTTTCAAGATAGCCCGCAAATTCTTTGGTGATAATCGATGCGCGGCCTCTGTCATCGACAGAACTGTTGCTTCTTCACGTTGTGTAAGGTGATAGCCCAGGTGGAAGGCGACAAAATCCCGCAGTTGTGACTGCGGGTCATTGCTATCCGTCTTTATCTTCTCCACTTCCAGAAGGAGAACCTCAAGGGTGTCCGACATCAGCCAGAATAATAGCCCTTGCTTGCTGTCGAAGTAGTTGTAGAGTGACCCAACCCGAACACCAATTCTTTTGGCAAGCATGCGCAGGTTCATGTCTTCGTAGCCATGTTTGGAAAGCAGCCTGATTGCAGCTGAACGCAGGTGACGCCGCGTTTTGTCCCCGCTTGAGCCTGGCTTACGCATCTTGAATGTCTCGATTGATGGAAGAGGGGTGTCGCAAACTGTGAAGAAATCCGCAGAAGTCGCCGGGCAAAGATGTGGAGGTACGAATTAATCGAATAGGCGCGCAATGACTCGCGAACCAGCACGCTGGCGCCATTTTGAAAGATCTGAACCAGATTCCCACTATTTCCGCCAGGTCTTCTGAAACGCTTCCCTGAGTTGGTTTCTGTACATTGTGCCTTTGACGCATCCTTTAGCCAATACTCGTTGTATCCTTTGATTTTTGACGGGGTGCGCGGCGGGTCCGCGCAACCCTAAATAAAAAATACCGTTGCATTTGACAAAAATTGATTTGTTCATTATTTCCGCTTTGACAGGAACGAGCGTGAGTTCTAAACAAACGGACGCACGTTCGTTTCCGAATTAGGTCAACGCAAACATTGATCCGGCGCGGCTGCCGCGAGGCGGCTCAGCACCCAAGGGGAAGGACTCCGCAAATGTCCTACGACTTGATTATTCGAGATGGCATGGTCGTGGACGACTCCCATCGCCGCCTTGGGGACAATGGGCTACTGCACACGGGGAAGATTGCAGACACCGTTGTCTTCGATCCTGATCGAATCGCAGTTCAAATGCCTATGCTTGAAAATAACCTGCCAGCTGGCGTCCAGCGATTGAAACAGAAAGCAACAGGTGTATTGGTGACCATCGTCAATGACGCCGTTGTGCCGCGCAACAATGAACATACAGGCGCCACGCCTGGAGCGTTGCTGCGCGGGCCCCTTAGCTCGAACGGCATAGTTACTCAAGACTTAGGCATGTGGTTGCGCGCCGGGGCATAGAAGCGACTTCGAACGTTCAATCCGTGGCTTAGGAGTCAAAACACATTCCAGGAGAGAGGTGGAATGGTTAATAAAATCAAGAGCGGATGGTTACTTGAAAGCTCCTTCGGATGGGTTGCCAGCTTACTAGCGGTCTTGATCTTTGGAGCGCCCGCCTATGCTGATTCCTCATCAGGCTCCGGTTCTACAGTAACCTCTGGTAACTTGGACCAGGGCCAATCAGGCTCCGAGGACTGGTGGGATGCAATTGTGCGCGGCGGCCCCACCGGTCCACTATTTGGTGATCACAGCGGTGAGTTCGGAGATTTTCACCTTACCGGATTTTTACAGAATCAATCAGGTATTTGGGTAAATCCTCCGGCATTAAGAGAGTTTGCGCCTCCGGGAGTTCATCATTCAAACAGTCTGGCTACCGAACGTAATTGGACCCAGATAGATGCCAACTACAATATTGGCCCGAACTCATTTTTCCTTCGATTCTGGGGAGTTTACGAACCGCCGTATCCAAACGAGAGCCACCTCGTCAAACCCGGGCAAGCAACCAATCGGATCTATGACTTCTATAATCAGTGGACTGTTCGCGATGCGTGGTGGAGGTTGAAGGAAGGGCCTTTTACACTCTTCACCGGCAGACAAATTGTAATATGGGGAGAATCCCTCTCTTTTCGCGTCGGCGACGTGATCAATCCTCAGGATCTAAGTTTCGCTTTCGGGTTCGCCAATTTAGAGCAATCGCGTATGCCCGTATGGATGCTTCATCCGATAATTCAGCTTCCAAATATAGGACCCCTAGCGTCTAATGACATCGAAGCCGTCTTCGTGCCGGGGCTTCAGCCTCTGTATACTAACGCGCAATATCCCGATCACCGCCAGTTCGGCCGCCAAAATGTTCTGGGATCGGTTGATATACTGCCTCCAGCCACCGGAGCCAGATTCGCCGGAAGGCCCTATCCCTTTGCCGTACCGATCCAAAGGCCAGGCGCTCCATTAAGCCTCTTTGCCTTTCCTCAAATTGTCGGTGCTCCCGGACCAACCCACTGGTATTATCCTCCCGCCACTTGGGCCAACGCTGAAGAAGGAGTACGTCTCCATAGCTTTCTGAATGATACAGAGTTAGCCGCATTCTACTGGCATTCCCACCAGATAGCCCCAACCTCCTATGTCAGTGGTCCCGTGGGGCACCAATTCATCTCAGAGCGCTTTCCACAGCTCAATGATATCGGTGTAACTGGGAACCGGCCGGTCTATTTGCCCGGCAGACTAGGAGAGCTGCTTCCCTTCGTTCTTCGTGGAGAAGGGGTGTGGCAGGATCGCACACCGTTCAATACGCAAGATCTCAAGACTCCGACGGCAGTCAAGTCTTCCAGTACTCTCAACACGCTGCTGGCGCTCGATCTGTCGTCCGCCTATGAGCCCTGGCTCACTCAAACCGGCACCTTAACAGCGCATCTAGAGTGGAACAATTTCACCATTCTCAGTCCGAGTAAGCTGATGGTGTATGGCAACAGTGCCATGCATCGCTATCACAATGATGAAAACGTCCTACTCAGCGTCGGTTCATCCTGGTTATGGAACGAAATAGCTCCAACCCTCACTGGTATCTACAACCCGGACGGAACCACTTTCGAAGTATTTCCAGATCTTCTGCTGACTCCGCATTGGACAAATAAATACACACTTGATTTCAAATACATTTCGGTGTTTGGCAATAATAAATATGGTGGCGCTGGCGGTGTGTTCAAAGGCAAAAGCATGTTCGTGTGGACTGCTCAATATAATTTCAACTTGCTTTAGGTTTATGTTTTGACTGCAAAGGGCACAATCATGCGCACAAAGATACTGTTCATTTACCTTGTGGCGTCTGCGCTCGTCCTCGGCGCAACCGGGGCGTTTTGCCAGGAAATGCCAATGGAAAAGCAGGCGCCGCTTCCGGAAGGGACAGTCATAAATACGCAGAACTGGCAACAGTACAAAGATTATATGCCGGAGTGGATGCAAGTTCTCTTTGCAGGCCAATACCTATTCAAGCTCGCACCAGATCAGCAGATCGTTGTCGGACCAACGGTGCCCAAACCCTTGCCCAAGACCTTCGCCGATAATACCGAGAAATATAGCGATCAGGTGAACCTTACAGACTTGCCTGAGGGAGCGACTCTTATCCACAACTATACCGCGGGCTTACCTTTTCCACATCCAGCCGAGCCTCATCTGGCCGAGAAACTAGTCTGGAATCTTTGGTACCGCTATCTTCCGCGTGTGGAAGTAAACACGCCAATTCACTCCTTGCTGATAGACAAATACAAGAAGATTTTTCGGCAGACTCTAGTCAACGACTACATGCGCCTTGGTCATGTAAGTGAGCCAGGCTTACCGATTTATACTCCGGAAGCTCCGAATATCGATTTAGCTCTCTATTTAGAGGTCACCGAGCCCGAGCAATCCAAGTACACTGTATCACTGATTCTTTATTTTCTTGATCCGACCAAAGTGCAGGAGATTTGGAGCTTTGTGCCCAGTCTGAGGCGGCCGTTGCGCCTTTCGGCATCGGCTCGCTGTTCACCCGCTGCAGGAAGCGATGGCACGGTCGAAGATCAAAAGTCTGGATTTAACATGCAGGTGGCTGATCTGACGGCGAAGGTGATAGCTCACAAGCTCACCTTGATGATGAACAATCTCGAACCGAAGTATCCGACTCCCGTGAACTTTTATGACTCGGGCACGCTTCACCAGTGGGGGCTCGATAAAGGTGTGGCGTGGCCTCCGTCGCCGTCGAAATGGGAGCTGCGAGAAACCTATGTTGTAGATGCGAAGCGAGTGCCATCAAAACTCCCAGGCTATTGTTATGGAAATCGGCGCATGTACATAGACACCTCTGATTATCATATGTCAGGCGAAGACTTATATGACATGGCCGGCAAGCTGTGGAAGGTATTGTTTCTGTTTTCGCGAGAACATCCGGACAGCTATGGTGGCGTTTTCGAAACGGGATCGGGCAACTACGTTATTACAGTCATGGATTTGCAAAACAGCCATCAGAGTGTAACCGAGGAGATGACTGCGAACTTCGCCAATAAGGATGCTCCAAAGGAGTATTGGAACGTCGAGCGCTATGGTTCGCCAACGGGATTGCTCGAAATAATGAAATGAACGGATCGCTGCTGAAGGCGTTCAAAAGCGCTACTGGGCAAGCCGGTATATTCGCATTTGGAATTGTAGCCGCTTTTCTGGCGATTGGGATCGGCGTTGGCCTGGCGGCCCAAGAACAGACGCCTGCTCACAGTTATGAGGATCTGTTCAGCGTCGCTTTCGCGCGAGGCGCGGTATGGACAGTAGGAAGCAAAGGGCTTGTGTTGGTCTCATCGGATGAGGGACAGAATTGGCAGCGACAACGATGGGATGGAAACAGCCGCGATGGTCTAAGACATGATCTCGATCTGCTGTCTATTCGATTTGCATTGGAGGGTAGTACTGGCTGGATCGGTGGGGAGAATGGCCTCATCTATTACACCGACGATGGCGGCCGTAAGTGGGCGCGTCGCGATGCGCCATCGTCGGAGCAGAATATTTTTCGCGTCGCTCCAATCAATTCCGCTAGCGCGTGCGCTGTAGGGACTGAAGGCACCTTGCTGTGTACCACGGATGCGGGTGTGCACTGGAACAGCCGCAGGTTCGATCACTACATCGATCTGAATGACGTGACTTTCGTTGGCCGCGATGGTTGGGCAGTCGGCGCATATCGAACCATTCTTTGCACCAACGACGCTGGCGAGCACTGGCATCTTCAGCGAGGCGGCAACCGGATGGTACTGGACGAGGAATCGTATTTTGCGGTTGGCTTCAAAGACGCGCTGCACGGCTGGGTTGCAGGCTTGTCGGGTGAAATCGTTTATACCACGGACGGCGGAGCGACCTGGCAGCAAACTAGTCCTGCTTCAAGACCGTCCTTATTCGCGATCGGTGAGGCGTGGCCAAACATCTGGTTCGGCGGCAAGCGGGGCGCGTTGTTTGAGCTAAGTCCGGCCGGCAACTGGCGTCAGGACCAAATATCCTTTGGCGATATTACAGATATCAGCATAGACGGGCGCAATGGCGTCGCGGTGGGCTTGGGGGGAACCATCCTGCGAACCACAAACGGGGGCGATACCTGGCAGTCGGTGGGTGGAGAATGAAGCGGGACATCGGCACTCTGATTGTACGCTTTCGCGCTATTATTGGCATAGGCCTGGGATTGATCACCATCTTTATGGCCTATGGGGCGAGTCGCATTCACATGGCTACCCGCTTCGTTGACTTCTTTCCGACAGAACATCGTAATGTAAAGCTCTATCGCGATTTCAGCCGAAGCTTTGGCGGAGCACAAAGCCTCACCTTTATGCTTCATATCTCCAGGGGTGACATTTTCAATTATCCTACACTCAAAATAATCACCGAGATCA
This sequence comes from uncultured Pseudomonadota bacterium, assembly GCA_963795945.1. GTDB lineage: Bacteria > Desulfobacterota > Binatia > Binatales > Binataceae > JAJPHI01. Next base: position 215,503 of record CAWCJN010000004.1, on the reverse strand, counting down.
ATAGGGCTGTTGATCTTCTGCCCGGTGTCGATCATCAGTCGCTGCGGTCGTTAGCTTCTTATCGAGTGAGCTACGCGGTAGCTGAGCAGGGTGCGCTGCTTACCAAGACGTACATGTACCCGGAGACCCCACGGACCGTAGCAGATATCGAAGCGTTGAAGCATGCGGTCATGGAGCACAAACCGGAGCTCAAGGGGTTGGTAAGCGACGATAATCGCAGCGCGGTGGTGACGGCAACCTTCAGTGAATATCAACTTAACTATGCTGAGTTGTTCACAAAGATTCAGGGGATTGTCCGCCACTATCAGGACAAGGACCATCAAATCTATGTTGCAGGCGAGCCGTTGGTCCGTGGTTATGGATATCATTATCTTCGCCTCATAGGCTTCATACTGCTGATATCCGTATCAGCTATGCTTTTTCTTTTATATTTGAGCCTGCGGTCGCGTAGCACCTGGTGGGCGCCCATCGTGACGGGATCGTTATCCGCACTTTGGGGACTCGGGTTTATTGGATGGATGGGTTACAATTTTGACCCCGCGATGCTGGTGATTCCGCTGATCTTGACAGCAAGAGATCTAAGCCATGGGATCCAATGGCAAGGCCGTTACTACAATGAACTAGATCGACTGCAAGACAAGATTAAGGCTTGCATCGAGACCACCAACTACATGTTGCCCCCCGGTGCACTGTCGATTGTGGTTGACATAGCCGGCATCGTGTTCGTGTCGTTCGGAGGGATACCGGTATTGACCTACATCGGCCTAGGCGGCGCGGTATGGCTAGCTTCAAGCCTGACGATGGTGTTTGTCTTTCAGCCTATTCTCATGAGCTATCTACCGATGCCTACGATTAAATCGCAAGCCAGTGTGGCGGCGAGACGTTTCACTGGCCTATGGCGGCTCCTGGATGGGATTGTACAGCTGCCTACAACTCCCGGGGTGCTGCGGGGAGCATTACTGTGCGCAGCGCTAGCGTTTCTATTGATTGGCATCGTGTCTGGAGCAGGAACCAAGATTGGCTATTTTTCAGTCGGCACGCCGCTTTATCGTCCGACCGCGAAAGTGAATCAGGATATAGTCGCCATATCGCAGTCATTTGCCACCGACGAAGGATGGATAGCGGTAATTACGCCCGACGATTACCCGTCGCCGCATAACGTCTTAAGCCCTGCTGTCATCCGGATGGCCGATGATCTTCGGCCATTTCTGTTGTCACGCGATCGGAACGTTGTAGAGGTTGTATCGTTCGCCTCGACAATTGAAAAGCCATTTAACCAAGTATTCCATGATGATTTCCCCAAATATCGCGTAATACCCAGAAATATCCAGGCGAGCGGGAATCTGTGGCATTTGTTTTTTGCGGGAACTGCACCGGGCGAGGCCGATCGCTGGGCGAATAATGAAGGCAGTGCGCTTTGTATTCGTATCTTGCTTCGTAGCCACACTTTTGCCGCACTCAGTGCGCTGCAAGCTGAATTGGCAGAGTTTGCTAAGAGCCGAATAGCGACAGATTCGGCGTTGTCGCAGATACAGTTCAGATATCTCGGTGGAGGTGCTGGCTTATACGCTGCTGCAAATGACGTACTATTTCGCCTCGACATCATCAATATCGTGTTCGTGCTCGGCGTCGTCTTCGTGTTTTCCGCAATCTCCTTTCGGTCTTTGGTGGCCGGTGTGCTGTTTGTTCTGGCGTGCGTCTTGGCGAATTTTGCTGCCTTTATTTATATGAGGGTTCGTGACATTGGGCTAACTATTGACACAATACCAGTAATATCGCTCGGTATCGGTCTGGGAATCGACTATGGAATCTATACTGTAGCTCGGATTTGCGACGAAGTTAAGAATGGCAAGACGATTGATCACGCGATCGCAATATCGATTAGAGGGACTGGCGCGGCAGTTTTCACGACCTTTGTCGTAATGGTTGCGGGCATCATCCCGTGGGCGCTTTCCCCGATGTTGTTTCACAACAGCATGAGTATATTGCTGACCTTTTTGATGTGCACCAATATGGTGGCTGGAGTTCTCATATTACCAGCCTATATTGCCTGGGCGCGCCCCTCCTTCGTTTCAAGATACGAGGCCGACATCGAAGTGACAGACTCTGGTGGGCGCCGCGCCGGAGGTTCGCAGGCCCGGCTTTAGCAAGTGAACTCAATGAGTCGGCAGAAGGAGCGCGGGAAAGAGGTAAAAGCTGTGACGAAAGGTCAGCAGAAAGGGATCGTCATAATATTCGCGTTCGTCTTAGTCGTGGGCGCTCGAACAATCGCGGAAGCTCAGAGCGGGACGGGGCTTCACCTGACGCCCCAAGGGCAGCTAACCTCCGGCGGCCGCGAGTTCCGAACCTACTGTGCGCAATGCCATGGCCGCGACGCGAAAGGTGATGGGCCGGTAGCGCCAAGTCTCAAAACCAAGCCGCCCGATTTGACGGTATTAAGTAAAACTCATGGTGGCGTTTTCCCATATCAATATGTGTTTAACTCCATAGCCGGCACTGACGTGGCATCCACCCATGGGACGCGCGAGATGCCGGTCTGGGGCCGGATCTTCGCGTTGCCTAGTTCAACGCAAGGAGCAATGGGAGCTGGCGGCAACGCAAAAACTCAGGAGCAGGTAAATGCACGTATCAAGCTGATAGTCGATTACATTCAATCAATCCAAGCGAAATGAACAGAGGTATTTTCAAAGGCCGTTAGAGGTCGATTGGCGAGCCAGAAAGCGAACGGGCTGGAAGCACAAGATGAAACAAGAGCGACAGCCCTGGATTATCGCTGGCAGCCTATTCGTATCGCTATTCTTTCTGTGGGGTGGATGCTACAACACCTCGCCGGTTTTCGTGGGTGCTTTGCTAAAGGCATTTCCGGAATGGAGCCATGCCCAGGTAGCGCTGATTCCTAGCAGTTTAGCACTGTCTGTTGGCTGTATGGGTCCGGTTGCAGGCTGGCTTCTAGATCGTATCGAAGCACGTCTGGTGATGCCTTTGGGCGCTGCGCTAGTGGGAATCGGCCTGATCGGCGCCAGCCGGTCCGCAACCTTTGCCGATCTGCTTTTGTTCAACGTGCTAGTTGGCGCCGGGCTCGGCGCCTCCGCTTGGCTGCCGGCTTCGGTGGTGATTGCGAACTGGTTTGGAGAACGTCGCGGGATCGCTTTGGGTCTGGCTACCGCCGGCATGGAATTAGGCGGAATGGCGATGACATTCGTTCTGGGCTACGTCATTGCACACTACAGATGGAGTACCGGGTATTTCGTCCTGAGCCTCCCAATTCTCATATTTATCGTTCCTTTGTTGCTTGCTATAGTGAGAACGCGCCCCGGTGGTCAGGTAAACATGAAAGGGGCGGCAGTGACGAACGTACTCTCCGGGTATGGGGTCCGACAGGCCCTGGAAACCCGCGTTTTCTGGCTATTGGTTATAGTGCAAGTAGCGTGGGGCTTTTCTGCGGGAGTATTTATTCATATTGTCGCGTTTTTAATGGGCCTTGGTTATTCGTTGAGTTTCGCCACGGCGGTCGTCGGGGTATTCATCGGCTTAGCGGCGGCAGGCAAACCGACTATGGGGGCGCTAGGCGATCGGATCGGCGGCAAGAATGCTCTGTGCATAGCACTCTTGCTAATGGCGCTTTCGATTTTTGTGCTTTTGCTCGCCTCACACCGATGGCTAATTGGGTTGTATCTTATTCTGATTGGAGTGTCGGGAGCGGCGCCAGCTGCGTTGGTTCCCTTGGTGTTATCAGAGACATTAGGTTTGAAGCGCTTCGGTACGCTTTATGGCTGGATTCAACTCGCCGTTACCGTGGGGTTCTTCATTGGGCCAATAGCGATTGGAAAGTTGTATGATTTAACGCACAGCTATACAGCGGGCTTTAAGCTCGCAGCGGCAGTTGGCTTGGTTGGTTCGATTGCAAGCCTTTTCTGCACCCAGCCTGGGCTCGCATCGGTCGCTATGGTTGGTCGTTCACGTAAGACAGCAGTATAACAGAGCCGCGCTGACGCTGATCATAGCCACCTCGCGGCATAGGTTGGACTGAGTCTGTATTTAATGGAAGTAAATGTGCGCCGACGATTTAGTCGCGACAAGGAGCGGAGGTGGGTGGATACGTTCTCGGAATATAGGCCAAGCTTGCGTACCGCCCACGCGGTATTAAGTGGCACCTTTCCTGATTACGCCTGAGTACGATGAGCTAGCAATGAGCAAGCACCGGAGAAATGGCGACGGCTTACATAGCGTGAGGCGAGCGCGGCTCGTCGCCGCAGCATTATTTGTGTCGTTGTTTCTGCTTTGGGGATCCTGCTTTAATACCTTCGGCGTTTTCTTCTTGCCTTTGGTCAACGAATTTCACGTGACGCACGCATCGGTGTCGCTTTTATCGACGATTCTAGTGTTGTTGTCGGGAGCGATTGCTCCTTTATCTGGTTGGCTATTGGAACGAGTTGGAACAAAGCTCGTGATGAGCGCTGGCGCATTATTAGCGGGTGTGGCATTGCTCGGAATTAGTGCGGCTGACTCATTCACGCGGCTAGCGTTGTGTTATGTAGTGCTGGGCATTGGCCTTGGTGCGTCAACATGGCTGCCGGCATCTATAGTTATTACTAATTGGTATAGATCTCGTCCGGGTACGGCACTTGGCATTATCACCGCAGGCATGGAACTCGGTGGAATGCTAATGACGTTATTGGCGGCTCATGAAATTCAAGTCGCAGGTTGGCGGATTGCATACCTCATTCTGGCTATACCAATTTTTGTCATAGTTGTACCGGTAATATTAGCGGTCGTGGAGCTTGCACCCGGGAGAGATCGGGAAGCTGACAATCAAGCTAATGGCTCTGGGATAGCCGCGGCGGAGGCTGTGCGAACGATATCATTTTGGCTCGCAGCAGCAGCATTATTTGCATACGGTTTGGGCGTGGGCGGGTCGTTTGTTCATCTGGTTCCGTATCTAGGTAATGCAGGATATTCCGAGAGAGAAGCTTCCTTCGCTCTAAGCTTGGCGTTGGGGCTGATGGTTGTAGGCAAACCTGTCATGGGTATTCTTGGTGATCGATTTGGCGGCAGGCAAACCTTAACGTTGGGGTGGATCATATTCGGGGGAAGCACCTTGATGATGCTGGAGGCCCGTCAAGTACAGTTATTAGTGGCAGCTATATGCTTATATGGCATGACGCTCGCCACTGCGATAGCATTACTTCCGGTAGTGCTGAAGGATTTATTTGGGCTCCGGTCTCTGGGAACACTCATGGGATGGCTGATTTTGTTTCAGACACTCGGCGTGGCTGTCGGGCCAATATTATCAGGACGCCTGTTTGATCTTACTGGTGGTTACACGGAGAGCTTCGCGATCTCGGGAGGGCTGATATTTATAGCTGCGGCGGCGATGTTTTCATGCGACAGAAGGGCGACTCAGCAAGATCTGCATGCTCAACCCCGCTACGTCGTTTAATGGGCTCTGAGCAATCAGCGGTTCGCCAGTAGCTTCGGAGCACTCGCCTGATCGCAGAGGATCAAGATGGCTGCATGTGGTCAACGACGGGGTATCTGCGGTCGATGCCTGATGCTGGCAGTGCTGCTTGCAGGCTGTTCCAGCGGAGGTGGCACGCAGGCATATACACACCAAGAAGAGTCTAATTCCGAGAGCGTATTCGGTTCTCGCGAAAGCGCCCCGAGCGATATCACAGGGGTTTGGCAAGGCACGACTTATGTGAACAGTTGCTTTGCCGCTCAACCAGGTCGATGCGGTGCTCAGCAGATTGTTATTATAACGCTTCGCGAAAGTGAGCGTGGGAAAGGCAGCTATCGATGTTCTTATGGTAATCAGACGTGCCTTGGTCAGAATGACACTGGACGCATTATAGAGGCGTCCCTGAATCATCGGCAAATGATGATCCGAGTAGCGATGCCTGACGGTACGGCATGTATTTTCACCGGACATTTGCAGGATAGCTCAGTGAACGGTGGTTATTCATGTTACGCTGGTGCAGGAATTCTGGAGCAAGGTTCCTGGCGCGCACGCCACTTGTATTAGAGGGCGGCACGAGTAGAGAGAACGAAGCATTGTTTGACCAGAATCTTTGGACAGTAAAGCGAATGTCGCGAGTGTTCTCGCGATCGCCGTGATCGCATCTACTAAGGGACTATAATCATAGGTGGTTCGCGAGATGTGCTTCTTTCCGAGCATGACCCAGCCTCGCTTGCGCACGCTGATTGCGACGTGCGCATGAGGAAGTCAAAGATTCGCTCTCGAGCTGAGCCTTGTAGTGCTGCGGCCTCGGCTATCGCCTGTCTGTGTATTGTTATTGAAGCTGTGGCCCGTTCGCACGGAGGAAGCAGATCCTTAAAGCTGGAGGCGCGTGCAAAGAGAAACTATTTGGTGTAAAAAAATGAAAGTGTGAGGACTCAAACTGGGTTTTTAATCTTTGCCCATACTGGCGGAAATAGCGACATAGCACTATAACGGGCAGTAGTGTTTCAGATTCAGTGGTAATGCATTCCACGCCAGAGAATGCGAGTTGGAGGCCATCCGCTCATGCCGTATGACATCGTGATTAAAAATGGGACAATTGTGGACGGTACCGGCAACCCGGGCTATCTCGCCGATTTAGCAGTAAACCAAGGGAAAATTGTTGAAATCGGCAAGATTAAGGATGGCGCGGCGAAAATTATAGATGCGTCCGACTTAATTGTTAGCCCTGGGTTCATCGACCCCCACACGCATTACGACGGGCAGATCTGCTGGGATCCACTCGTGACCGCCTCTTCCTGGCATGGTGTAACTTCGGTTGTGATGGGCAACTGTGGTGTAGGACTCGCCCCTTGTAAACCCGAATTCAGAGAAATTGCCACTTGGGACTTGGTTAATGTCGAAGCTATTCCATTCGAAGTGCTCAATCAGGGATTAACCTGGGACTGGGAGACGTTTCCGCAATTCATGGACGCCGCCGCTCGGCGAGGTTCCGGGATTAATCTGGGTTTTCTTGCGCCGCTAACCCCGTTTAGACATTACGTCATGGGTGAAGAATCTATGGAACGGGCAGCAACGCCGGATGAAACCGTTCGCATCAGGGCGTTGATCAAGAACGCAGTTGAGGCGGGTGCACTTGGCTTCAGCACTACTAATGCTCCGCAGCATATAGGTTATAAGGGCCGGCCGCTGGCTTGCCGAATGGCGGATCAAGCGGAACTTAAAGCTTATGCCAGCACGCTTAAGGACTTGGCTAAGGGCACTATCGAAATAATTATTAATCGCCGGGTGGACGCTATCACACCCGAGGAGTGTGATTTGCTCGATATGCTGCTAACCGCGAGCGGACGGCAGATCACCTGGCTGGTACTACGCAAGTTTGTCCATGCACCTGATGCATACCGAGAGATGCTGCGGGTCGCAGATCAAGTCATCAAACGTGGTGCCCATCCTCAACTCGCCACCATGCAATTGATTGGTGAATTCAGCTTTCGTCAGCCATCGCTGGCATTGGCCACCTATCCATCGTGGAAACCCGCCTTCAATGCGACGCCGGAGGAACAGAGAAAACTTTATAGCGACCCGGCATTTCGCGCCGCTTTTCGAGAAGAAGCGACCAAGCGGCCGGGACTCTTTACCAACATTTGGAATCGCGTGACTGTCAATTGGGCGAGGAATCCAGGAATACACGCCTTGGAAGGCAAGACCATTGAAGAAGTTGCGCGTGCACGGGGGCAAGATCCGCTCGACACATTTTTCGATCTGCCACTGGAAGATGATCTAGAAACACGTTATTGCAGCGCCATGACCGAGGTCCCGACCGAATTGCTCGCTGATTCCAGAGTGCTGCTCGGCGAATCCGACGGCGGCGCTCATGTCGCTGACTTCTGTACCGCGGGATATACTAGCGACCTTATCGGCCACTGGGTGCGCGAGCGGAAAATGTTATCGTTGGAGCAAGCGGTCAAACGAACCACCTCCGAACCTGCGGACTTTTTTGGAATTCGCGACCGGGGACGACTTACTCCGGGCCTCGCGGCCGATATTGTAATTTTCGACTATGATCAGATTTCCTGTGGCACCAGGGAATCCGTTGACGACCTGCCCGGGGCTGGGCGTCGATTCGTGGTCCGGTCCAAAGGGATTGAATATACTGTTGTTAATGGCGAAGTCCTGTATCAAGACGGCGCGCATACTGGAGCGTTGCCAGGCCAAGTTTTGCGTTCTTGAAAAGTAGTCTGCGGCGCGGGTAGTGGGTCAGTTTGAATTGAGATTCCGAATTCCGGCAATAACCCATCCGAGAAGCAAAACCAGTATTGCCGGTATCCCGATAACATGAAGACGGCCCATATCAAAGCGGCGGGGAAAATAGGGTAGTGGCTTAATTTGAGGCTGAGTGGCCTAATTTGATTTGAGGCGCGGATCATCTGTTTCGATGCAAGTCGCCATCTCGAATATGGAGACTTTGCTTTCGCTAGACGGTCGTGGGTTTTTCAACTGCAAATTTGTTTTCGCGCGTTCACAATCTGCGGCTGTATCGAGACTTTGCAGTGAAGACCACTGCGTAAGTGGCCAACGCAAATCCGCTTCAATACTGGAGCCGGATTTTAGTGGCGGCACCATCAGATACCAACCCACAAGCGCGAGCGCAGCGGCGTAATGGAGCTTCATTCGCGAGCGGCCTGACCGGCTCCTATTTCGCCAAGCGTGGATCGTTGCTAGCAAAGCACTTCGCGTAAATTGGACGCATTTCATCAAGAGAAAGATGCTGTTCTTTGTTGATAGCTGACCATAGAGGTTTTACGAGGTCTTGAATCGCTTGCTTGCACTCGTTGGCCGTATCGAAACTCGAAATCATTTGCCACGCCGAGAGCGGTGCTGCCTTCGTATAAATTCGGTGATTACTGTGTTCTTCTAAAGCTGGGGGCACCATCAGATACCAGCCCACAAGCGCGAGAGCGGCGGCGTGGTGGAGCTTCATCGCATCACCTGGAGACACGCTTCCGGTGCCGCGAGGGCAATAGGTATATGGGGACTGAATGACATTGACGTTTGTTCTGGAAGCGCTCAGACGGGCGGCTAACAGCGCAAAAAAGATATCCTGCTTTCGTTGAGCCTGTTGGACTTGAATCTGCGCCTGCGCGCCGGCTTCCGCCACAGCCGCGTTGCCTGCCTCGCATCTGCTTTGAATTTAGTCCATTAACAACGCCGCCCCGCCGATTATCTAATTGTCGCGGCGGAACTCGCTCATCCTTGCCGGGTCGGCAAGGACGGCCTGGAGTGGAGCGCTCGCAGCGATCCTGCCAAACACATACGCGACAGTCCGCACGTCGTTCAGCCCGCCGGGCGTGCAAAGATCGGCGACGGTCTGAACGAACTCGTCATCGCCACGGCTTACAGCCACGGCGTTAAGCCTCCGGCGCTCGCCGACCAAAGCTTCCTCCAGCGCTTGTAACGCCTCGGGCGTCTCGGGATCCTCGGGCCTGGCAGCCGTCTCGATCATACTCTTCGCCGATATCCCGCAGAGCTCGGCGACCGCCATTACTTCCCGGCGCTGCGCCTGCCGGACCGCTTGCTGAACGTCCGGTGCGCAGCCCGCCAAGCTAATTAGGGCGGCAATCGTCCATGCAGTGAGAGCGTCTCTCGCAAGAGGGTCTTTATCAATGTTGACGGATAGACCCATGGCGCGCTATCCTTCTGTTCCACTGGCGCTCTTATGTGCCTTGGGAGTGTGCGCGCTTATGACGACAGGTGATGTTGTTGCTGTCCTTGTGGCGCTGCTAATAGGGCTGCCGGGGCTTTATCTTCAGTGGGCCGAGGTTCGTGAATTTAAAGAGCAAAACCGCCTGACTCGTAACGAGGAACGAATTCCTACGGCAACACATCCGTTGCGATTATATTGGCCGATGATCGCGACGGGGCTGTTCATGGTGCTGATTTGGACAGCGGTTATCTACAACCATTATACCTCTCCAAATTGTGGTCAAGTGCTTGCCTATTGGGGTACTGATGCAACTGGATGCAAAAGTACTATCGACGGTTCGCTTTATCGAAATGGCGAGATCAATTCGACGTTGCTGTGGTATGCGAGCCGCACGATCCTTCAATTGACCTTTTTCGCGACTCTCGCATAGCCATTAGCCGACCGTTCGATATCCATCCTTGGCCGCTACAAATTTACACGCCGTACACTCCAAGTTTAGACCAAACCTTGAAAGAACAAATGCAGGCAGAATTGAGGGGAAAACCTGTAGGTACTGCTGGGACCGTTGACGTATGGTTTGAAACCGTGCTTCTTCCGAAGAATTTCGATATTGCCAAAATAAAAACGTTGTCCGATGTGCCTCGCTATGGCGGCCTGATTCTTAGTGAAAGTGTTCCGAGTCTTGGCTCGTGTGGGGGCTCTCCGCTAAGCAATAGTTAGGCAACCTGCAACGCCTTAAATTTTAATTGCCAAATACGCGCAGAAGATTACTCACTTCTATGCTGGACTTGCAGGGAATATCACGAGAAGATGCATTCGCATTTGCGGAGCCAGAAGCGTCGCTTGGCGAAGCGTCGAAAACAAGAACAAGCTGACGCTCAGGCCGAATCCAAGGCTTAGATGGGAATGGCAATTCCAATTGGGGGTCTTCGCTGGCGTCGCTCTCAGTCCACAGAAGCGACCGCCAGTCAGTACGCTTCTGCTTTATGCCCCCGCTATCGCCTCACCGAAGATATCGGGATTCTTGCGGTTGTTGTGGCGGAATTGGAACTCCGCCAGAGAGAGTGGCAAGTATTTCTTGCTGACGTTGTGGTACGTGCCGATGATCCCCCGCTTCAAGAGTGCCCAAAACGAATCGAGGTTAGCGGTGTGAATTTCACCGCGCACATACTCGCCCTTATTGTGATCGACGGTTTCATGGCGGAACTCATTCCGGAGGCGGCGATAGCTCGTATATTGGTCGGTCGCTATAAGTTCAACCTTGTCGCTGACGGCTTTGCGAACGAATCCTTCAAGTGTCTCTGTAGTAGTATCCTCGATGATCTGGCAGACGATGTTGCCTTTGCAGCTAATCGCGCCGATAACGCCAACCTTGCCAGACCCGAACCCGCCCGTTCCCGTATGCTTGCGCTTGCTGTTGTGATGATTCCGCTCTTTACCGCCAATGAAAGTCTCGTCAACCTCGACGATCCCCATAAGCTGGCGGAACTCGCGGATCGTGCATTGCAGCGCGAAGCCGATGCGCCATGTACCACGCGGTTCGCAGCGAAGCGGTTTCCTCGAAATACATACGACGAAGTTGAAGCGAAGTAAATCCCTTTTTTTGCTGTCAAGATGGTCCAGAGTACCTTAAACCAAATATCCAGAGGATACTTAGTGTTCTCGAAAATGGTCCCAGCCGTCAGCGAGAAACGATAGGCGTTGCCCTTGCGACATTCTTTGTTCGAACACTCCCACTTCCACCGGAAGATTGATGTTGTAGACGAACTCGCGCTTGTTGCAACGCGGACAAACCGGACCATTCGGCCAACGCCGCATCATCAGGTATTCCCGACAAGCGTTTTCGTCGGGGAACGTTGCCATAAATTCGCGGAGATTCATCATGCATACGGATCTTTTGGACTTCCGGGGCAATCGTCCACAGTGAGAACGTCTCTCGCAAGATTCGTCATGGTCCTTATGAACCTACTTACGCGGTGCCGGGTGATGTTGATGAATCCATCTCGGGACGCGGCTCAACCCGGTAAGCGTTGTAAACCAGCCGATGGCACTTACAGATACACGCTGGAACGTCGCAGGGATGCTGCATCAGCGCACGGGCAAGTTGGGCGATGCGATACTGAAAGCGCCTACGTCCGCCCTCGACTGTGCGCGGGGAGCCGAGGTTGACCGAGAGGCACTCATCGATCCAGCGGTCGATAATGGAACGATCACGGTCAGGCACCCGGCGCGCGGGTTGATGGGACATCGAGACGAAATCGCGGCTGATAATTCTCTCCATGCCCCGGCGCGAAAATAAGAGCTTCCGATTGATTCGGCCGAAGCGACTGCGGCGAACCACGACGAAATCGCGACCCCGCACCAGCGTCGAGCACCCACCCGTGGTGTACTTACGTAGCGTCTGCGCCGCCAAGCCCGAGAGTTGAGCCGCCTCATCGATGTCGTATTGATTGTTCACCATCTGCCAGAACCCTTTGGCGCAGCTTAGCATCCGTGCAGGGATTCGCGGTAGAAGCCCGCTAAGACGGCCACCGCGCCGGGACGCTAGCAACCTACGGCTTCCCCTCGAAAGCCCGTCTTACGCCTTCAGCGCCTCAGCACGCGCACGTTTTTTATTAGGGTGTCGGCGCGCGGTGAAACCAAGTAAGTGTATCGGTATCATCGTAGCGCGGATGCTGCCCCCCCATGACTACGCCGGGACCGGCCGGGAGAGTGAGTACCGTCCTTTTGCGTTGACAGTCTGACAGCCAATTTGACAGCCACGGCGCTGAACACTGGCAGAGAAGGGCGGACGGAATAGCAGGTTGAGAGTCGAAAAGCCCAACAGTTTACCGCTCGAAAAGCCCAACAGTTTACCGCTCATTGAACATCGGCGGACAATGGCTAATCGAATTAGGAATCCTGTGCTCTATCCATCTGAGCTAAGGGGGCATGTAACAAAGAGTATAAAACTTTGCAGGGAAAGTTGAGGCCTCGCTGATCTAAATGCATCGAAGCGAGCCAGTTCGCAAGAGCAATCCGATGATTTCTGCGCGCACTGTTCCGCGTAATCACATTTATATATCTCGCGAATTTATATTCAAATAACATCTAAGTTGCTTCGCTTAGATAATCGAAAGGATCCGATGAACTCATTTAATGGAGCGGAGTTGTGTAAATGAAAGAATCGTTTCCACGCACGGGTGAACACTTGTTGGTATTTAGTCACGTGTTATCGACTGAGAAGCGCATCAAGCTGCTATCCACCCTCAATTTATCATCATTTCTGTTCAACGAAATGAAAGGGTATTTGTAATTATGCCTCTATCATTAGAGCACATCATTAACCTGATGATCACGCCACTAATGGTATCGTGGCTGATGATGGTTATCTCGCTGCTAGCGCAGTTCCGCAAGCGCTCGCGGGTAGCATTAGTCAGTAATTTTGTCGCAGTGCTGATCCTGTGGTTTGCCGGCACGGGTATTGTCAGCAGCACAGCCGCACGAACGCTCGAATTGCGGTATCCAGGCTTACAAGAAATGTCGCATGCTGATGCGATCGTCGTGCTCGCTGGTGTGACTAGAAAAGCGTATCCGCCTCAACCGGTCGTGCATCTCGGATCAGGTAGTGATCGTCTTGTATATGCGACGGAGCTATACAAAAAGGGCAAAGCCCCGCTCATTGCATTTAGTGGAGATCAAAACGAGTCGGCTGAAATGGCCGAGGTCATGGAGATGATGGGTGTGCCCCGGGAATCAATGCTCGAAGAAGATACGCATCTGCAAAACACCTTTGGCGCCGCGCTCGACATGAAGCAGGCGCTTCTATCACATAATGTACATACAATATTGTTGGTCACCTCGGCAATTCGTATGCCGCGGGCGATGGCGGTCTTCGGACGTCTCGGCTTCCACCCTATCCCCGCACCTACTGATTTCATTACACGTACATCGTCAGGATCATCAGACATGGTGGAGTTAGCGGGCGAAGTTTTGCCGAACATGGGAAGTCTTGGCGTATCGACGGCGGCACTTCATGAGCTATGGGGACTCTTGGGCTATCGCTTGGCTGGCTGGATTTGATTGCGGATCGAGGGTCAAAGGTGTTTTCTTAGCAATCGCATCGGGATGTTATGCGAGAGGCGAGGAGCTGACCGTATCGTGACGCCTTTTAAGGTAGTCTCTTTGATATAAAATCCAGGCTTCGACTTTCAGACGATCAGTTTTTAGAATCGTTGAGTTGATGAGTTCCAGACTAAGATCGTGTTTCTCCATCGGATCAGACGCTAGATTATAATATTCTGCGCGGCGGCGGTTGAAATCATACACATACTTTGAGTGACTATCGATAAGACCAAATGTGTAGTTACCATATCTCGAAAATGGATACGCATGATCCACAAGTTTCGTGCTGAATAGACTTTCTCCTTGCCACGAAGAAGGTTGAGGGTATCCCAACAACACGCGAGAAGCGTAGGAGATATGTCAATTTGACGGCTCAAATGATCGACACGTTGCCCATGTGGGAACAGTCGACGATTAATTAAAATAAGTGGGATGCGCATTTCTTCGTCATACACGAATCAGCTGCGAAGTAGGGATGGTGCGTGTCCTCTGTCCAGAGAGCAAGAAAAAAGGGACTTTGGAAATGGGTACGTATCCAGCTAGTCGCATTCTTCAACAGGTCGCCATTAGTGGGGCCGTTTAGGTCGTCTTGCTTAAGGAACAGATCACGGAAACCATGATCGGCCAAAAAGTCGCCCTCATGATCGAAGTCTAGTTGACCCGGGAACATGAAAGCTGCCGCATAGCCATGCTGACTGAGGATATCAGCAATGCCGGATACATCGATATCGGGTTGCGACCGAGTGATGGGCTGCCAGCCTAGCTATGGAGAAAGTGAGCAGAATATCGCACTCATTGCGCCCGAGGTATATGCTTGCGCCACATACATACGATCAAAGATCATCGCGTGTTGAGTAAGTCGCTCCATTTCAGGAGTATCGAAGTAGGGTGCGTTGTATATTTGTAACCGGCGGTTTCCGACGGACTCCATGATCACCATCAATACATTTCGGGGATGCCACTGGGCAGGAGAGTGAATGAGCGAATATGGGGCCTCGATCGTCAAACCTGACTCGGCGAGGTTGTCTGCCCTGCGAACGTTAATAAATTCGTTAAAGTACTCTTTTGGCACTGCGTCAGTCACAAGAGGATCGAGTGGTGTAAAGAATGAGGATACGAGAGCTAACTCCGGATTAGCGACCGCCGGAAGATAACGGACGTGATCAATGGTCCAAAAATGGGCGACTATAAAGTAAGTTATTAATACCAAGGCAGTGATTGGTGAGTAGAACCAATTGGCGGCTTTTTGACCAGATATGGCGCGAGACGCCATAAACCTTCTGTAACACCTAGGAAAATTACGAAAGCCTTAATAAAGATCAACAGGGAATTCGTCGAAAATGATGCGGATACCGATGCGCGAGCGCCGCGGAGATAATCACCCGCCAGCCATAACGAGTAAGTAACCGGAGCATGAATAACAGTATAAACTATCGTGCTGAGTGTGGTATAACTGGCCAAAATCACACAAATCGACCAGCCTAACGCGATTACAGCGTATCGCATGAATGAATGCTGGGTTGCAACAATAGCAAGATAGAATAGCCACGCAACTACTGTACAGGTTGTAAGGTCTTGATATGCTAAAATTGGGAAGTATTGCCGAAGGGACGGATGCTTCAGAATAGTGAATCTGACTATGAGCATCAGGACCGCCAAGCCGCAGAAACCTGCGAACAGATGTGATGCTGGATCGCGCCAGTCCGGTAAGGTTCTTCGCTTTCGTGAATCTCTCGGATTGAGAAAGTTAGCTTAAAGCCGATCGAGAGTAATCGTGGTGGCCAACTACGTATAACCCTTAATAACATTAAATGTCTCCCCGGGTTGGGATGCGCAGACTCCCCAATACCTCCCCAGCTGAACTAGCCGGCTAGGAAAGTCCTCAACACAGTGGGGCTGAGGCGAATGTTGTAAGAATATGCTTGCAGCTCAATCAGTGATGCTATAACCGAACTATGATAGAATCTTTAAATTGCTCACGATTGAACGCTTAATTCACTGATCAAATTAACGAATATATAATGAAAATTGCGATGAAGTCGTTAATCGTCATCGCGATTGGGCAGACGAGATCCGTGCGGCGTTCGCGCAATTCAGATGGGACAAGACGCTCAACCGCATATCTCAAGCGACCACTACGATCGCAGCTGATGCTAGCTTTATCGATGGCTGATAACCGGAATCAATTTATGTTGACAAAAAGAACTGGGAGTTGCCGCTGCCCAAGAGAGTTACTCAATTTTAGTCGGGTCAGCAGCGAAATAGTAGCGGGTCGGTATTGAAGGAATTTAGGCGGGAGCTGATTAAGTGACTAGCTAAGACACATGCATTACGGCGGATGAGGACAACACCATACGGAGTCCTTGAGAGTTGATAGCACTGAGTAGAATCGCGATACGATCTGCATTTGAGAGATACCGTTCAAAAATTGCTTCAAAACCCCTGAATGGCCCGTCCGTTATGAGCAGACGGTCGCCTTTATCAAAGTGTTTCTCTGTAATTTTCACGAGCCCATTGACACAGCGACGCTGAATCTCCTCAACCACGCTCTCTGGCACCACTACAGGCTCTTGACCAGCACATACTAAGCCTTGAACGCCGGGTGTATAGCGGACGTCAAAATATTGCTGCTGGGGATCGAGACGAGCGAAAAGATATCCAGAGAAGAGCGCGGCTGTCATTACCACTGTTCTGCCCCATCGGTGTGCACGACCCTCCCAGAGCGGCAAAAATACTTCAGAAAGTTGATTAATTAACTGATCGCGCACCCAGCGCTCTTTGCCAGCTTTAGTTCGCACCAGATACCATTCCATGCTGATTCTCTCGACTTACTAAATGTTTATTTTAACGATAATTGCAGTAATAAGCTCGCCATTACTGTTATCAACAATAGCTAGACAAATGTGGTAATGGATGGCAGTTTTTTGCGCCAGAACAGCTGTAAAATACAAAAAATGCACAATTCAGGCAGCCAAGTTAGTTCTTGGCGGGCTTACTGAGGGTCATCTCGTGTTTGGAATAGCCGTTAACCGCTGACCGTTTTACATGAAGCAACCAATGTCGCTCTAAACTGCTCCGCAGCCACGCACCTATCGTAATCAAACCGCACCCGGCTAAAATGCTAATGATTGGCATGGCGGGATGCTTGAACCGACCAAGTGCGGCCGGTCCGCCAGAAATAACCAGATAATAGACCACGATCAGTGTCGTTGTTATGATTGCAGGTTCAAATATCCGCCTGGAAAATATGGTAATCGCGGCACCTAATAAATAAACAAGCTCGAAAGGAAAGAGCAGAGCATTGCTCCAGAAAAGAAGCGGATGTTGTAGAGAAATAGCGCGTACAGTCCTGACGATACCTCCATCGTTCAGATTTCCTAGGAGCCCACCGCCGTGCTTATAAAAGCCGAAGAAGATCAAAAAGTTTGTTGCTCCGGAATCAAATAAAACTCGCACGATGCCGACGAGATGAATCCAAAAATAAGTTGACTTGTTCGTAAGCAACACACGATGCGCTTCGCTGTTCATAAAATTCAGCCTTTGCGCGAGACTCCATGATGTCTGTTCAGGATGGCGAGCAAAATAAACTTTATTGTTCAGATATCCGAGCTGGCGCTGTTCCTGAAAGAAAGGCATCTGTTGCTGAACAGCTAGTACCGAGGTTGCAAGATAAAAATACATGTTAACGGCAGAGATGCCTGAGAATCCGGAATAGCCTGTTTCAAATTTGTTTCTTAATTGCCAAGGAATCAGTAATCCAATTGTAATGACAGAGAAGATTATGGCGTGGACGATGTGAACGCACCTGCTTGCATGTGGCGCTATCAGCGCTATGGTAGCCAATCCGGCTGCGAGTATCATAGGCAGAAAATAGCCGATCGGCCGCGCGTACACTGATGCAGCTAGAACTATCGCAGAGATCGCTAGGTAGGATAAACAATATGATTTCAAATATTTCAAAAAAAAGTAGAGCCAAAGTGTGCTTAAGGTCGTGAACAACGTCTCGGTGAGCAGCTGACTCGTATATAATATAGATAAAGGTTCGACTGCATAAAATATTGCAGCCACCAAGGCCACGTGCTCGCGGATAAACAAGAGTTTAGCAGTCAAATATACTAGATAAACTGTTAAGCTGCTGAGTGTGACCTGGATTGCGAGAGTGATTAAACTGAGATGATGTAATAATAAGCCTGGTACTAACAGAAGAGGGTAGCCAGGTGTGCGAATGATCTCTGGACTACCATCAGAATAAAAGCGGTAGTGGGCAGCTAACTCTCGTGCAGGTGTGACATAGGTATGAGTATCGGCATCATCAAAGATCATCGTAGTATGTGCATGAAAATATCCGATGACCGGTAATAGCGATCGTAAAAGTACTGCCAGAGCGATTATGGAGTAGATGTTAGGCGAGTAAAACGCAGACCGTCTTTTGTTACTTAATTGCAATTTGATAGTCATCTTGCATTCGAAATTTAGCGTATAAATCGTCACTTATATGGCGGCTGACAACTCATTTTGTTACAGCCATTCACGTGTTAAGGCAGCAACGGAGCGACAAAGGATGCTTAGAACAATTGACGTTCTCCCTGGAATTTGATCCGGCGAAAATGGGAAAGATCGGCCGGCTGTATGCCTCGAAGGAGGGGCGGTGCCGATGCGCCGACGCCGATTCACTGAGTGAGGAGCAGATCGCGTTCGGACCGAAGCAGGCGAAGACCGAAACCGCAGTGCTGCAGGTCTGTCGTAAAATGGGCGTGAGCGAACAGACTTTCTATCGCTGGAATTAGCAGTAGGGGGGCTTAGATGTATCGGAAATCAAGCGTTTGAAACTGCTGGAGAAAGAGCCACCGGCGGCTCAAGCAGTGGTCGCGGACCTGAGCCTGGACCAGGTCATGTTACAGGCCGTGCTGGCAAAAATTCTGATGCCTGCTCGTCGGTGCGAGCTGGTCCGTTCTTATAAGTGATTTCCGGCTCAAAAGTGAAGCGATCGGCAGTCAGCTTTAAAGTTGTCAGCTTGTCACTCCTAAAAGCTTTCATTCCGGTTTCCATATCGCTCATTCAGATCACTTAACATGTTGGAAATGAGCGTGAGAAGACGGGTACCGACGTAATGCCAGAAAAACATCACGCGATGCGATCCGCATAAATAGAAATATTAGTAAATCTGACATTATGACCTTCATTTGTCGAAAAACTGGCGAGAGGCTAACAGCAAGTCGGCCTCGTTCTGAGAATAAATAAACATAGAGAGTGTCGCGTTCTGCCTACTAATTAAAGATATTAATTGGCTCGAGAGCCGTGCGACCGACAACGGCCTTAAGAAAAGCTGCAGTGTAAATCTATCTAAGTTGCGGCGAAATTCAGGTCAACGTATACACGCCCGGGTGGATGAATCTCAGGATGTAAATGGGAGTTATTTTCGCCGCTTTCGATGCATTGTTGGTGTAAGTAAGCTCAGCTCCAAGAGCTTTTCCTTCGGTATATCGGGAGAATTTTACTGTTCAGATTCTCAATCCACTTATTCACTTCATCTAGATCAAAACGCCACTCGGAACCAACCCTAAACGCCGGAACTTTGCGTTGCCGAATCAGCCGATAAATCGTCGATGGATGGACGCGGAGTAGGCGCGCCATCTCGTCGAGTGTGAGTATCGGGCTCTGGATTCTTAGGCTTCGCTGCACTGGTGATGAGTAGAGGGAACTGCGATACAATATGTGAAGAAAAGTCTCTTCGGATTAGATGCGACGCGAATTGATCAAGACGGCTTATGACAGCAAAAAATGCGTCAAAAAAAGTCATTCTAAATGACTGAGTGGGATTTTACACGCGTGATCTTACCGACACCAAACGTGCAGTCGCGTATCCAAGGCAATTACAGTGTTTGACTATTAAGCAGCCGTTGGATTATTCATTGCCTAGTATTTTGATCTCAGCGATTTGATGTAAAAGATCTTCAAACAGCCAGTTCGGTCGGTGCTCGAGATTGGCGCGACGAAATTGATCTAGAACCTTAATAGCACTTCGAGTCATTGTGCCGCGCTGACCCTGCCGTTCAAGCCATTGTACAACTTCGTCTAGTTCTTGTGTTCGGCGTGCCACATGGGCCGGATAGGTAGGCAAGGTACGTTCAAGAAATTCAAGAATCCCTGGGTAAAGGCGCCTCATCAATTCGAGCGAGGAGTCGAGATGGCCATGAGCTGCAGACGCGCACACCATTTCTAGAAAAAGTGCAGGCAGGGCTTTAGTAATAATCGTCATGGCCATCTTCAATTCGCAGGCATCACCCACTTTTTTACCTGTGATTCGAACATCAACAATAGGTCGCAAAAAGTAGGCAGCTTCATGCGAGGCCAAACCGCTCAACGCAAGTACATTTTTCTGCCCAATACGATTATTCGGGCCAAAGTAGGCGGCATCAATGCAGCGGATGTTCCTCTGCGACAGGATGTCGCTGATTCGTTTCTTGCTCTGAGGCGAGATGGAGTTGGCCTCGACGAAAAGAAGTCCGTATGTCGAACAGTTCAACCGTTGTACAGCATCGACTGCCTTAGCAAGACTTTCTGCGACCTGAAGTGCCGCCGCCGGCACGACTACAGAGATCAGTAGATCGCATTCTTGCACCAATTCTTCAAGAGACGGCAGAATGGTGAAGCCTGATTCTATTGCGCGGTTTTTGGTGGCTTCGCTTCGATCGGAAATACAGGTGATAGGAGTACCTCCGGTCTGCGCGATTGCTCTTCCGAGAGTCGCGCCCAATCCGCCCGGATACAAAATACCAATTCGGCTCACGCTTGAGTAGCTCGTTTCCAGGAAGCGCACGTTAAATTGACGCGCGAGAGAAGCGCTGCTCCCGCCTTCCAGCATCGATGAACCAAAACGACGAGGGCAGGAATCGGATCACGCCATTCAAAAAATGGGAATAAATTAGTTGACCAGACCTCGCGAATCCAATCATTCAGTTGCAACTCACCTCGCTTATGGAGCCGCCACGCAGCGCATGCATCCTCGATAGGACGGCATAAAACTAAACTTTTCTTGTACCTTAGAATCGGCTGCTGTGGTCGATTCAGAATCCTGTTGTATGCAATCAGGGCTAGGTTCACACCGCTCTTCGTCAGCAGACAATCAGAGGCGACAAAACGTCCGTTGGCCTCGATCATCTTGAGTTTCCCGTCTCTTTCGTCCCATTTAAATTCAATATTTCCGAGACCTTTGTAGTTCAAATGACGAAAAAATCTAAGCCCCAAGGCGGCGGCTTCGGGAATCCATTCTGTATAGTGGTACGTTCCGTCACCGTGTTCCGGGTACCGCCGTTTTACGCGCTTAGTCAGATGAGCTAAAGGATTACCGAATTCGTCCAGATAGGTGAAGTAGCTACAGAGACGATCATCACCACCTGGAATGTAATCCATCAACACAATGTCAATATTTCGTTGAGAAGCAAGACTGTGTAGCTTAATGAGACTGTCAAGATTGGGGACGACTGTAGCTTTTACATTGAGCGCACGAGATTGCGGTGAATAAACAGGCTTTACAACAAGAGGGAATTTGAATTCCGGTATAAGCACTTCAAGTGTGTCACGCGAGCTAACTAACCAACAACAAACGGTGGGAATTTCTGCTTCTTTTGCTCGCCGGTACATTACGAACTTATCTAATAGTTCGTGTCTTGTCACCGAAGAGGTTTCTTCTAGTAGAAATTTATTCTTCAGTACATCATTGTTGCTGCAGATGATGTTAATTGCTTCATCGCTACAAGCTAGCAAGATTGCCCCTCGAAGATAATTTGACTCGTGACCAAGCAAAAAACGCTCCCACGCGGCCGGATCTCCACCGCCTAAAGACACATAATGTGCATACCGTGAAAAACGAATAGCCTCATAAGGATAATTTATTGCGTTCACATCGACATTATTGCGGCTAAGGTTTCGCGCGACCGAAAGAGCATTTTGAGAGCCGCCTAAGACTATCGCAGGGACATTTGCGTCGATCATATTGCGCGGTTCGCGGGTGCAGAGATCAGCGAATGAACTCCAAAATATGTGATGGCTGCTGGCCATTCTTTTATTATTTTAGTACAACAATCCCACTCAGTCGCACTTAATCATTAATCTGGCCAACTGAAGGATACAAAGTGTTGCGAAAGAATCTACTCAGGACCTCTTTTGTGATTGGATAATTGTTTCGCTCTGAAGAGTAATGATAGTAAAGGCCCGGATTCACATTTACTTCAATGATTGCCCCACCCGAGTGCTCCAGTGGAATACTCGGATCAGAACAAATAAGATCTACACCTGCGAGACGCGCTCCAATGACGTGGGCTGCTTTACAAGCTGATTCGAGAATGGCCGAGCAAAGTATATTATTGGCCGGACGATTGTCCGCAGTTCCATTATCATTAATGACACGCTTCAAAACGATCGGGACATCAGCCGCAGGGCGTGAAGTCAACCGAAGCTTTTGTGTGGCCAAAGTGTTTCGCAAGTCTGGATCGAATCGAATCAAGACTTGTGCGCGTCCAATTCCAGCTCGGCGACGAAGCAGGTTCTCACGTTTAATTAACTGCCTCACCGTTGACCTCCCATCACCAGTGATCAAAGGCGGGCGTCTGATGACCACGTCAACAACTTCCCCCTCCATCACCAGAACACGATAGCAATCACCTTCGATCTGATCCTCAGCTAAGATTTTAGGTCCATAAGCACGTGCCCACGCGACGGCGTCTCTTAACTGACGAGATGTTTTAATATTTGTTGACACACCAGCTCCGGCACCGGTATCAGCGGCCGGTTTAACAACGAGAGAGAACTTTGAGCTCCGGAGAAAAGCAAGCGCTGTTTGAAACTGGCCGACTTTAAATTGGACCTGTCTTGGAATAGGAAGTGAAGCTTCGGCGAGCATTAAACGTACTCGCGACTTGTCACGCGCGAGTTGCAATGTGTCGTTGCATTCGAAGGAGGTTTTATTCTCGCATACTCGCACCGCAAGGCCATTGAGTCGAATCTCAGCCATCCCACGAGCCATTTCAGAATAGCCAGCATCTATTGAGTCTGCTGAATCCTTCCACATGGCGCGATAAAATTGTTTTCTGGAATCGCGCATGGTATAGACACCAAATCGAAATTTGCTCAATAGAACGCGTTTTGCGAAACAATATACACAAAGCGCACGTAAGGCCGTTTGATGTGAAGTGCTGCTGATGGCATCAAATAAGCGAGGCATTATCGCTAGGCTCGGCTTATGTCTAAACACCGATATAGTTTCGATCCGAAGAGGTTCTGTACGCGATTCAGTCAAAATCTACAGAAGGTCCACTCTAATCCAGCAAGTCGATCGCGCCAAGCTGAACCAGCCTGCGTACACTGGTCAGATCGGGACATAATGTAGAAGGTTGACTACTAGAAGTATCCAGAATTTCACTGACACGTTGGCGTCCACGTATCCTAAACAACAAATTTAGCTCCGGCTCGGAGATCGTAAAATCACCTTCGCCACTCACGCTCGCGCGAAGGACTATAGCCCAGTGCGCTCTCGTATAGACACGACTAATATGTTGTAGGCGAGGTGACAATTCGAGATGCGCCTCCAGCAGTGACTGGTCACTAGCACGCTGAAGAATGGCGAGACTCGTATTTCGCTGCGATCCTGTTGCCGGATCCTCACACAGTGGATCGAGTCTTAAATCACTAACTTTGAAGTAGAGTATAGATGAACGCGCTGCATTAGATCTACCATGGAATATGGATGAGCCGGCAAAAATAACTGCATCACCTGGTTGAGCGTCTAATTCGACGCGGCTTGATAAGTCGTCGATTTCATCACACTCGCCTTCGTCTAACTTCAATTGAGTACCGGGCTGAGTATGCGGCGTGCTGGGGCAATACACCACCCTGTCAAGAAGGTTTTGATCCCGCGAGCCGCTTGACAATAGCATAATGCGGGCATCTGGAGACGGCTCTAATGGAATGCCGATCGAAAATCGCGAGGCAAGTCGATCCTTGTGCGGTGGCGGGAAGGGGTCAGCGTGCTCATCATAGATCATGATGTGACGCTCAGAAACGATCATTTGCTCAACGGGCGTACCTGTCAGTTGGCTAATAGCCCGCACGAGCTCACCTAAAATATCGCCGCTGGCTGGTAAGTCGAATAAATACTGCTTTTTCTTACCCTTGATTTCCCGTGCGGATAACTCGTTATGTCCAAATGATCGACAGTTAGCCAGTTGCGTTGTGGCGAAACGCAGAAAGCTTTCACTGATTATGCCTTTCGCCAGAATATACTCATGCTGGCGAAAGGCGACGGCGTACGAATTGAGGCCAGAATTGAACAGCTGCAAAGGAAATCGTATCAATGCTTGTAGCTCCTATCAACAATGAAGAAATGACTTCGGAATAATAGACCAGTCTAGCTATCGAACTTGCATTGCGCGCTGTCGAGCAGCTGATCTACCCATGCATTCGAAAAGTGCCCCTGGCGGACGCGTTCGAGGTAACTAGCTGCGCGTTCGTTGTGTCGCACAAGTTCCGCATAAAGCGCCTCGATGCAGTCTTGCGGCATGACGACTACGCCGCTGTGATCGGCAACAACTACATCACCAGGCATAACAACCACACCGCCGCAGCAAACTGGATAGTTGATCTCCCCGGGTGCTCGGTGGAGTGGCCCGATCGGTGTTTCCCCTCGAGCATAGACCGGATAATTAAGTGCCCGAATCGGCGCAAGATCCCGTATATACCCATCTACAATAAAGCCAGCGATTCGGCGGTGTCGCGCTTTCATGCTGATAGTATCGCCGAGCACCGCATTAGCGGTTGATCCCCGTGCATCGATGACAACTACATCGCCCGGCTTGGCGATATCCAATACCTTGTGAACCATCAAATTGTCGCCGGGATAAACCTTCACGGTACAAACTGGGCCGACTAGCCTGCGATCTTCTGCCGAAAGACAACGGATCCCGGGGTCAACTGTATACAAGCGATTTAGATGATCGGAAATGTCGGCGAGGCCGAAATCCTTAAACATTTGCGCAACATCGATCGAAAGCCTAGGGATATCTTGTCTGATCCGAAAACCAACACCGGGAAATAGATCGGCGGAAGCAGGCGGGCGAATGTCTTTGGCTGCTTCAGAACTAACTACAGTTCTTGCAGCACTGCTACTGAGAGTGACGGAACTATGGTCGTGGATAGTAGCCGGAGCGTTACGGTCCATCGCGATCTCCTCTAATGAGTTGTTAATGCGGTTGTCCTAAAAGCCGACAAAACTCGAAACAGCACGTCAATATAACTGAGTATAGTAAATTGCCTACGGCCCGCATGCGTAGCCGTTAATGAGCACCTTTCCGTAACAGCACAGCGGGAATAGTCTTTAAAAGTATATCGACGTCATTCTTAAGCGATTGATCGCGAATGTATTCGATATCGAGAGCGGCGCGATGTGAGTAGTCGCTAATTGCGCTCCGGCCGTGGATTTGCCAGTTGCCGGTCAGGCCGGGTTTGACGCACAGAAACAATTGGGCGTAGTCACCATATTTATCGATTTCAGGCGGGACGACAGGGCGAGGTCCTACCAGACTCATATCGCCTTTTAAGACATTGAACAGCTGTGGAAGTTCATCGAGACTAGACGTTCGTAACAGTGCGCCGATGCGAGTGATTCTGGGGTCGCAGCCTTTCGGCAGCTTATAATTGTTCTCGACGTATTCTGCATATAGTGCCGGGCTAGATCGAAGAATGGCTTCAGCGTCCTGCTTCATAGTTCGAAACTTATATATCCGAAATCGGCGCCCGCCTTCGCCGACGCGCTCTTGCTTGAAAAGCACCGGTCCGCGGGATGATATCTTTATCAACGCTCCAATTAACGCGAACAATGGCGAAAAAATTATAAGAAGCGCAAGCGAACCTAGTATATCAAAGCTGCGCTTCGCAATGGCTTCAGGACGGCTTAGCCCATAACCTCCGAGTGATAACACCGGAATTCCCGCAACCTCACTCAAACTTTGACGAAACTGTCTCGCGTCCAAAATACATGGGACAAAATGGACCCGTTTTCCTTGCTTAACGAGTCGTAGTGCAAGCTCAGCCGTGCCATTGCTGGTTAGAATGAAAGCTTCATCGAACGAATGTGTATTCTCATTTGCATCAAGTTCGTCTTGACATACTACTCGATAGCCATTCTTTGCGTCTTCCTGAATCAGTTCGCCGAGCTGTTCGGATTCTGTTTTGTTACCAATAATGACTACATCGCGAAGATTGAAGCCTTTGAATCGAAAATATCTCAAAACAGTTCGAGAGCCCGTCTGCCGCAGGTTCAGTGCGACGATTGCAAGCGGAAAATAAACAAAGAAAAAAGTCCGACTAAGAAGATCTAATTTCAAGAAAAAAGCAATGTAGCCGACCGACAGAACCCACCAAGCTTGTGTTGTTAGGTCGCTTTTTAAGATTGAACCGAGCCGCTCTGTCCGACTTGATGAGTAAGTCACTCGCCATTGCGAGACGAGAACCCAAGCTGCGAGACTTGTTAAAAGCAAAAGTACGTACTGATCGGAAGATGGAGGATAGGGCGATAGCGTATGGCCGGGAACCCAAGCGACCGACGCTTTGAGATTTTTTAATCGGGCGCACAATGCTCCAGAAGCTAGGAATGAGATGGCGATAGCGCCGAGGTCGGCGGCGCGTGCGAGTCCCTCGAAAGTATTAGCCTGTTGCTTCAGCATCGCGGACAAATAGGGAAGCGGTTGTCTCGTTAAACATTAATGATTGGCGCCTCAGGATGTGATGCGCGGGTAGCGCAATCGCATTCGAATACAGCGCGGCTACTGCAGTGCAACGATCGCTAGAGAGTTAGTTTAGATAGACTCGTCGACAAGTAGCGAGCTTACGGATTTATGGATGGATTTCCTTAGATATTTCCGAAACTTTATGTTCTGGCGTCTGCATTTCGAGTAACTCTTGCAAGCCTTGGGAAGTATTGATGCGCGGCACCCATCGGAGAAGTTCTCGTGCAGCACGATTATCGGCAAGAGTATGTCGGATGTCTCCAGGACGAGCAGGTCGAAATAGCATTGGACCACCAATTCGATCAGCAATCCATTTCACACTTACCGCATTTCCTTGGCCAATGTTGATGGCGCGCCCGTCCGCGATCGTTGAGGTCATTGCAAAAAGGTTCGCATCTACGACGTCACGCACGTGAGTAAAATCTCGAGTCTGCTCACCATCACCATTGATTGGAAGTGGCAAGCTCGCCTGGCGTGCTTGCAGAAACGCACTGATCACTGTGAGATACGCGCCCTCCGTGGCCATATCCGGACCAAATACATTGAAATATCTTAGCGTGAGCGTCTGCATGTCGTAGAGCCTGGCGAAAAGTCGTACGTAATACTCAGCGGTCAGCTTCTGTAACGCGTAAGGGCTCTGAGGATCGGGAGTCATAGTTTCGACCAGCGGCAGACTGACTTGATTGCCGTAAACTGATGACGATCCTGAAAATATCACGCGGCGAACGCCTGCTCGTCTCGCAGCGAGCAGGACATTGATAGTTCCAACTACATTCACCATGTGAGTGTCTAATGGCTTCTCAATCGATAATGGTACGCGCGGTAACGCCGCCATGTGAAAAACACAGTCAATCGAGCGAAATGCAGGTTCAATCGAATCAGGTACTCCAATATCAGCTTCGAACAACTCTGCAGAGCGATGTATCCGCTCTCGCTTGCCAGTAGTAAAATTGTCGAGCACTCTAACTGTGTGACCTTCGTTTAGTAGTGCGCGTACCACATGGGAGCCGATAAAACCGGCGCCGCCAGTCACTAATATAGTTCGCTTAGCATGACGTTGGGCTGCCCCTGACATTATTAATCGGGCTTCCTCAAAAGACTTAATAGACATAACTTTACTCCACAACACATAAATACGACATTAAATGCATCGACTAGCCTCACATGACAGATAGACAAAACTCGCTATCATGGAGTCGAATGACTTCTAAGACGGGTTGGCGAGAGAGCGGGCCGCGGCTTCTTCCATATTAAGACTTTCCATTCCGTACGATTCACGGAGCGAAGCGAAGCAATTCAGAATTCGCCGAAGAAAAGCCAGATTAACGGCGAGATTCGCGCCAAAGTCGTGTGGATGCCACCATAAATGAAATCGCTGCGCCGATTTGGCCGCGATTATCATGTCCCGCTTGATACGCCAAAAACGTAATGGCTCGAGGATACTGAGAAAAGGCGAATGGGGCCGAAGATATCGGCTTGCCGGAATATTGACTGGCAAGTCTTTCGTTACTGATTGGAACGAGGCGGCACTACAATTATTACCGGTTATCGGCACATATGCATCCAGTAACCGCGCAAAGCGTCTGACAAGAATCTGCTTGTGATCAGGGTCTGCCCTGTACAGCCATGACAAAGGATTTCCTCGATAAGCAACAATTCCTAGTTCAGCACAGGCCTTCAAATAGTCACTTCTTACTTGGTTCTTTGGGAATACAAAACTTCGGATCACTGACCCGTGCATCCTCGCGCTCACGCAAGCGGCGCGCAGATCTTGCTGAAAGGTTTCGAAGGTTTGACCCGCTTCCAAGCAATAATAATGAGAAAAGGAGTGGGTGCCAATTTCCTGATGTGGAGTCCGCGTGATTTTTTCAATTAAGCTTGGAGCAAAGAATATAGAATCGGAATGTTCGCGCAATTCGATGTCCGGAAGATTTTCGTATGCAGAAAGCGCCGGATTCTCATAACGAGGTCGCAATCGAGGAGCATTGTCGAGTAGCGCTTGAGTACGATCGAAAAAAAGAAAACCGACTATCGCCCAAGTGGCGTGGATTTTAAATTCGGTAAAAAGATCTAGGAGCTCAGGAATCGCGCGACGGGCTCCCACTAGATTTGCATGATATTTAGCGACATTCCTCTGATGTCTAACGCCCCAATAGAGTTCGAAGTCCAGAGAAATAATAAGCTGGCCTGTGTGGCGCGAACTTAATGGCTGGCGAGCGTTAAATTCGCCATAGTTTTTGTGCACTTGAAAAGCACTATTCGAATTAATCGTCATGTTTTCAAAAAGTCTGCAAGGCGCGCTTGTCCTGAACCGCCATCAGATTTGGATTATGCTGTTATAGCCTTGTCGATAGTCAGCGGTCGCGTTCCGTGTATCGATAACCAGTGAAGCATGTTGAACGATCAGCTGATAATCGATCGCACGATGGTTAGTGACGATGACGATCGCGTCCGCAGCTTTGATTGACCGCTCGGTGAGCTCTGTTGACGCCATTGCCCGCTCAAGATGACGCGAGCGCAACAGTGGAACCAAGGGATCATGGTATGACACACGCGATAGCCTCGAGTTAAGCGATTGTATGATCGCGAGTGCCGGTGATTCACGGACGTCGTCCACGTCAGCTTTGTAGGCAACGCCTATCAGAAGAATTTCAGCTCCTTTCAGAGGTTTCCCATAGAGATTAAGACCGTTTGCTATTCTATCAACCACATGAGCTGGCATAGAACTATTGATCTCGCCGGCGAGCTCAATGAAGCGAGTCGGAAAATCGTACTGACGTGCTTTCCAGCTCAGATAAAATGGATCGATAGGAATGCAATGACCACCCAAGCCGGGTCCTGGGTAAAAGGGCGTGAATCCGAATGGTTTTGTCGCGGCAGCTTTGATTACTTCCCAGGTATCGATCTGCATGCGTTCAAATAGCAGGTTAAGTTCATTGATCATTGCTATATTGACGCAACGATAGATATTTTCGAGTAACTTCGCAGCTTCAGCCACACGCGCCGAGGAAACCGGTATTAACTGTTCAACCACTTCGCCGTAAGCCGACATTGCTACTTTTAGACAATCGGAAGTTATGCCTCCTACAATTTTCGGGATGGTCTTAGTAGAATACGTCTTGTTCGCCGGATCCTCTCTCTCCGGCGAATATGCCAAAAAGTAATCGTCGCCAACACGCAAGCCTGACTCGCTCAATATTGGCAGCAGAACTTCGTCAGTCGTACCAGGATAGGTAGTGCTTTCAAGGACTACAAGTTGACCTTGATGAAGCTGTCCTCGCACTGCTTGAGCGGTGTTTATCACATATTGAAGATCTGGCGACCGTCCTTCAGCAAGAGGGGTTGGCACGCAAATTATTGCAGCGGCGCAGCTGGACAAGCGCTGGAAATCCGAACTAGGATTTAGACGTCCACTAGAAACGAGCGAATAGATACGCGCGTCGTCGATATGCCCTATATAGCTTTCACCATTACGGAGAGCTTGTACTTTGCGTTCATCAATGTCGAATCCAATTACGCGAAATCCAGCCTCTGCGAAGCTACAGGCGAGCGGTAAACCGGCGTATCCTAAGCCAAGGATTCCAATGTCAGAGCTATGGTTACGAAATTGCCCACACACTTGATCAACTAGACGCATATCTGCACCTTGCTCAAACGTAATTTATGTGTAACTAGAGGAAACTAACTAAGAGTGGTCTGCTACAACTATAGTATCGTCACGACAGCGATGCTAAGTTACTATTATGTGACTTCGATAATGAATATCTGATGATCTAACGCTCTTACGCGATCTACTATTTTGATTCTAAAATGTAGGAGCTCGATAGCAATTAGACGGTTGATTTTTTAAAGAGAGGCAGTCTTCGTATAACTGTTCGTATTGAGCAACTATGCTGGGCAGTGAAAAGTATTGTTCAGCCCGCACCCGAGCAGCAAGTCCGAGTGCGTGTCGTTGCTCAAACGATAAGTTAAGTAGCTCTTTACACGCCTGAGCAAATGTGTGTGGGTCGCGTGGCGGCACTGTTCTGCCGAATTTATCTAAAACTCCGGATGAATCGCCGACGTCAGTGACGACACACGGAATCCCGCAGGCCATTGCTTCGGTAATGATGTTTGAAGAGCCTTCGCTAATAGACGAAGAGCAAGAGACATCGAGACCTGCAGTGATATGACCGATATCGGTTCGATGCCCTAGTAAGTGAAATCTTTCTGGGAAGCCCGTTGAATTTATCAAGCACATTAGATGATCATTACTTATGGTGATCCCGGTTCCGGCCAGAACAAAATGAGCAGTCGGCTCGTCTACCGCAAGCTCTCGAGCAGCCTCGATGAAGGTAATATGGTCCTTGGACGGATGAAATCGCGCGATAAGTCCGACAAGTCTGGCCTCTGGATTAAGGCGGAGCTCAGTGCGGAGCCAAGCGGCCGCATTTAGATCAGGTCGAAAGGCTATGGTATCGAGAGAGTTGGGGATGTATAACCATCTGTGTGGTGAGTAACCCACGGAGCGATGAAACTGAATTCCGGCTTGAGAATTAGCGAGTATTACTCCTGGGAACCAGGACAGCTTCGCGAGAATCTGAACTATAAACTTGGACCTACGTCGTTCATCGTTAATACTGAGCGAAGAGCAACGAAGATTCCAGGCTAAAAAGGGGACCCGCGCAAGCTTACCGACGAGAGTGCCGAGCAGATCGGCATGGTACATCCACGTTTGTAGAATCTGCGGCCGTGTGCGTCTGATGATATTAAACAATTGTACAGTTGCCGCCAGATTAGGTATGCCGCGACACATCTTGAGCGAGTGAACAGAAATTCCTGACCGCGTCAAATCAGTGAATAGACTTTCATGCTGAACACCTTCGGTCATGGTGACGATCGTATTTCGAAAGCGCGCGCGGTCCATGTTGGATACAAGCCGCAACAGGTTTGCTTCAGCGCCACCGCCCAGCCCGAAGCTAGAGGTTAGATGTAAGATTTTAATCATAAGGTGCCAAGTAGTGCGTTCGAGGTGTTATTAACAAGCTGTGCTAAACTCAGATGTTGTTGGATGCGTTGTCGCACCAGGCTGCTCAATTGAGGTTGTTGGTGAATTTGATGTCTCATTGCGCTCCAACCTACAGCCATAGCTTCAGGATCGCGTGGCGGAACAAGAACGCCCGTATTTCCGACGATATATCGAGAATCGCCCACGTCAGTGACTACACACGGTATTCCGCACGACATTGCTTCTGCGATAGCGTTCGAAGTGCCTTCACTGTGTGAAGCTGAGCAGCAGAGGTCGAGTGCGTTATATGCTCCGACCATATTCTTGACAAACCCAGCCCAGACGACCTTATCAGTTAAATCGAGCTCCTTTGCCAACGTTTGTAATCGCTGTAAATAACTACTATGGCCGTCCCCGATACATACGAATCGTGCTCCTCTATTATGCTGAGCAAACAAGGCTGCGGCCTTTAAAAAAGTAGGATGATCCTTGATTGGGTCCAAGCGACCCGACAGACCGATCAAGAAAGCGTCTGACGGAATATTCCAATCTGAACGAAGCTGTGCACGAGCGATTGGATCTGGTCTAAAGCGTGCCATATCAATTCCGTTTTGAATAACAATTGCATGAGATCCTGAGAATCCGGCCGACAAATGGTAGTCTCTGCCGGCGAACGAGTTAAAGATGATCAGCCTCGGTACGAACGACAGCAATATCTCCGCTCGTGAAGTTACTTGCTCCAACCAGCCATACTGCTTGTGGTCAACATAGGCAGCTTCTACACCCCACACGATCTTCACTTTGGGCAATGCCGCTTTGGCCAAAGCTGCTACTAGATTTGAACCAGTCATGTAGGAGTGCAATATGTCTGGTTGTAAGTGACGAAGATACTTAACGAGACGTACGCCGAATCCAGCGAGATCCCAACGGCCTTTCTTATCGAGCGAAAGCACTGGGATGTTTGCCTCAATGAGATCGTTCGCAAACTGGCCACCTCCATAAAAGCACAGAACAGTAACGTCGAAACGGTTTGGATCTAGGCTCTTGGCTAACTCAGCCAGTTGACGCTCAGCTCCCCCGATCGCGAGCGATCTTATGAGAAATACGAGTTTGACGCGTCGAGTATGGTTTGTCTGGTTCAATTCGGTCCTGCTGTTGCAAAGCCGAAGCCTTATATGCGAGAGAAGCGAGATGTCCTTGCGTGCACTATGAGCAGAGTGCCTCGCTAAAAACATTTTTCCACTTAGTAGCAATTGTTTCGACACCGAATTGATCAGCAATTTCAATTCCGCGCGACGCGAGCCTTCGACGTTCGCTCTCGCTGGTCATCAATCTATCCATTGCTCGTGCGAGTTCAGCGACATTGTTGGGGGGAACCAAAATACCATCAACTTCATTACGGATCATCTCGCGAGGGCCGCTCAAGCAATCAAAACTTATAACTGGTAGGCCCGACGCCATCGCTTCTAATAATACCATAGGGAATCCCTCGTACCGTGAGGAAAGAACAAATAGATCGGCTTCGCGCATCGCCTTTTCAGGGCATCGTGTAATTGAGGCAAATTCAACTTGACGGTCAATTGCTAAATCGTGCGCTATCTTGCCGAGGCGTGAGCGCTCCTCACCTTCGCCGATTAGCCGAAGAGTCCAATTCGGATGCTGTCTAGCGCAGCGTGCAAAAGCTTCCAGCAAAATGTCGAATCCTTTCTGCGGAGCTAAGCGTCCCATTGCCAGGAGAATTGAACCATGACTAGCTGAGCGCGTTTGATGATTTCCCAAAAACTGCTGACTGATAGGATTTGGAATGACGTGTACCGGCCGGCGCTTTGCAATTTGTTTGCCCCAGGCTTGCATGCCTGCTGTTAAAACAATAATCGCTTCAGCTCTACGATAAAGAAGTCGTCTCAAACCATCTGCGATCGCGCCGATTTTGTGCTTTCTTGGATCATTATGTTCCGCAGCAATGACTCTTAAATCCGAACACAAGCCTGCGAGCAATACTTGAATGTTTGTCTTGTCTCCAAAGCTTAAAATAAGATCAAATTGGTTATATTGGAAACATTTCCGCAACTGCATGACTCGTCGTATACAGTTTCTAATCACCTGCCAGCTATTAAAGGACTTATAACCTGCGTCTAGGCTTACTCGGATCACGCGAGTATCGAGTTCGTAAAAATCTTCTGATGCTGAGTCAAGTGTAATAATGGTGATATGGTCACCTGATGCCGCCCAGTAATTCACCAGCGTAGAGGCTACTCTTTCGGCGCCTCCTGCCTTTAAAGAATATACTACTAGGGCAAGTCGTATACCGAGCATTCGTGATCCTGCCGCTGGAGAGGTAGTCGCGTCCTGACGAGATAATTTCGACTCTCGAAGAATCAGGTCGCAGTCAATAGCTGCCCGCTTTCAACACGAGCTCGTCGATCTCGGAACCTTTTCCGGACGTATATATGCGATGGAAGCGATTTCTCCGCTTCAGGTATACTGATCCATTAACCACAGAACCAGTATCACCATTGGACCCAATTATGAATGCTCCCCCCTCTGAAAGGGATCCCAGTACGTTCGCTACTCCTTTGAAAATAATGGCATCTGAAAAGTAACTGCGGTTGAACAAGTTCATGGCTCGTACAATGGAGTATCTTCTCGGGGCATTGTCGAATGCATCGTACTGCTCTAGGTGAAAACGGCAAGTTCGGGCAGCGAGGCGTTGAGCTTCTGGACTTATTAGCGATATATCTGTACGTGAGACTGAATGATCGCCGGTTTTGTGTAAATGAAGAGTTTGCTTGACGGAAGTGTGTGTTAATAGCACCCAGAAAAGCGTGTTCATCGGAAAAAGGCAACGATCCCGAATACTAAATTGTGAGGATAGAACGAACGGTGGAAACATTATCTGCAAAACGTTGTTGCAGTGATCAACTACAACAGTCGTGCGCGTGTGCTCGCGCCGAAGCGCGACAACAGTGAAGCATAGATCCGTTGCGAAGAATTCTGGTTCGACTCCATCGTACGCGGAAAAAGCCTCAAAGAACTCGCATGAAGTGCGTGCGTCTGATACGCCCATATCATGTATGATATGCTGATCCGATGAGGCGAAGCTGGAGTGTATAACGTCCAGGATTTCACGGTCGAATTGCAACATTCTTTTGCAACTGGTTCGCTTGAAGATTCCGTTACGAACCGAAAAGCTTCGTAGCACAGTCTCGCGCATCTGTGATGCCGCCTCTGGTTCCATTGTCATGAGCTCGCGATACAGACCGATGAAGCAAGCTTTCGATGAAGAGTCACGGCTAAGACTTATAGCTCGAAGATCCTCTAGTGTGCAGATGCCAGATTTAATCATCGCAAAAGAGCATCACACGTGAAAGTAAACTAGCGCCTCGCAACTAATCAATAGCACTTCCATTCGCAATATCTCGTGAGAAGATCTTACTTACGACCCGGCGTTTGGCCGTTCTGAGCAAGTCTTCGACCCGAAGTGAGATTGCCGGCTTCTGAAGCGAAAGATCAAAAATACTAGGACCAGCTATGCCAAGATTGGTTTTATAGCGACCATAGCCAGCAAGGAAATCGTACGTATTAGCGCCATTATGTAAATGTTGTTCGATGCAAAGCTGATGGCTGACGAGACCTGGCTTTAATTTAGAGTCATTCTCATATGCGAACCCACTTTGGTAAGCATATACTGTACCATTATAAACAAAGTTGTATAAGTAGCCGATTGGGACATTCCCAACGCTGATCCGAACCAGCTCTATGGTTCCTTTAGATAGGCAATCTTGAATCAAGCGCCTATGAAAACGCTCGAAAAATGGATAAGTAAAGGATCCTACTTTTTGTCGATTCAACCAGTAAGTGGTGTTCAGTTCTTTCAGACTTTCAAAAAAGTGCAATGCTTCGCTTCTGTCGTGAGCAGCTGTTATGGTCACTGCACCCCGCGTCATGTATAATCTTGTCGCTCTGCGTATTTGGTACCGTGTATTTGCGCTCAGATGTTCGATGTAAGCTCGACCGGAATGACGAATTGTTTGCAAATCCACTTGCCATGAGCAATTTTGTGAAATTAGTACCCTTCTGAAACCGGATAACTGTGCACGATTCCAATAATCTTGTGAAACACTTTTAAGCTGCAATTCGACAAAATCAACCGTGCTTATATGACGCAAAAACGCAATCGCTTCGTCTATGATTTGGCCATTCGCATTCGAATCAACAATAAAGCCATTATAACCTATCGAAATTATGTCCTTGTCCTTGTCTCCAAGTTGATGCAGCAGGAGCGTATCCGCGCGGATCATACCATGGCGCCATTGACGTGATGGTAAGAGCAATCCGAGCAGTACGATGTAACCGAATTGCCGCCCTACTAAGACCCAAGGTTGTACTTGCGCCTCGGCGATCCAGCAATTAATCCAATCCCAGCTTTGAAAAAAAGATGCGTTGGATGAGCTTTCAAGCTTTCGCCACTGGATAGCCAAACACTCCAGATCGTTTACTTGCTCGAAGCTGAATGAAAAGCTCTCGTCGGCCTTGTTCATTGGAACTGCCACTCGACGCATTAATACTACTGGCTGCTGCGAGACCAATTGCTAAACAGGTTCCGGCTCAATAACTCCTGCGGGGACTTTCGTGACATTCGTTTCTTCTCTACTCAGAGCTCGATTAAGCGCTAGACGCAAGTAGATGAATGAAAGCACATATACAGCACTAGTCGAAAGCGCGATGCCGGGAAGTCCTAGTACTTTCATAAACCAATAGTTTAAGGTGACATTTGCGACGACGCAGATGACTGTACCATACAGAAGAATGCTGTTGCGCTTCAATGCACAGATTGCGCTCGCGCATAAGATGCAAAGTGCATAGAACGGAACTTCCAGTGCCAGCAACGACTGAACATGCGCAACAAGATGCGCGACTTGCACCGTAAAGGCCCCGCGTTGAAACGAGAGACGGACAATTGAGTCTGAAAAGCCGATTAATACAAGTGTGATTGGAATTGTAATCAAAAGGATAATGTAGCAGTAAGTCGAAATCACTCGCCTGATGCTCTCCCAATTACCGTTTGCGCAAAGCCGTGAAAGGGATGGAAAGATGGCGATGGAAAGTGATGTAGCTCCCACACTTAAAACTATTGATACAATCCGATTAGCATAATTCAATGCTGAGATTTTGCCGGGGCCCAACATTGCAGCCATAGATTGATCCACAAGAACTGTCGATCCCATCAAGAGAGCGGATGCGCCCGCAGGCAAAGATTGGTTTAGCACTTGACGCACACGCGAGTCATAACCATGCCAGCGCGGCAGTAGTCGCAATCCCAAACGTGATACCCCATACCCATTAACCGATAGCTCAATAATCAAGCCGATGATTGAACCGCTTACTAAAGCATATATTCCCCATATCGATGCTCGTGCTACTAATAAGAGCGTGATCGATGCAGGAAAGGCAATTGGTGCGATTGCGGTGAGAGCGAAGCGCTCGTGAGCATTCAAAACCGCGCGCCACAGGGCACTAATGCCGCTCAATGCAAGAGTACTGACTAGGACGTAAAACAGTAACCGGGTCCGATGAAGCTTTGCGGGCCCAAAGCCTGAGGCCAAAAGCGGCAGTATCCAGCCTTGGGAGAGCGCAAGTAACAACGAAACTGTGAAAAGGATGAGAACATAAATAGTGCAAATGCTAGATAGCAATCTCTGCGCAGATTCATGGCCGTGATGCTCATACACTTGCAGATAAGTAGGTATAAACGCATCGTTGCATGAGTTTGCAATTATTCCAATTAGAAATGTGGGCAGCACAAAGGCGGCATAGAAAGAATCAAGCGCATCATCCGCGCCAAAGTAGCGCGCAACAAGTATTTCTTTACCGAAGCCCATAGCTTTAACTATGGTTGAAAAGACTGCGATGAGAAGAGCGGCGCTAAATATGCGCCCGGCAAGGGAAGTGCGAAGCCAGAGTGTGCAGCGCGAGAGCAAATTGACGAACATCATCAGTCTGAACGTAAAATAATTTGAAAGCGTTAAGACGCCATCGCCAGAACACGGTATCGGTCGAGCAACTCGGTATATATTTCTTCCATGTTTTTAATCAATCGTGGAATTGAATAATAAGTTTTAAGAGAGAGACTTCGCTCGCTTGAAATTCGATTACGTTGAGCAGCGACTCGTTCGAGAGCTGCAGCGAACGCTTCCTCGTTGTTGGGCTCTACCAATTCACCATCGAACGATGATGTAACAACATCTGCGACTCCGCCAACTTTCGTTGCAACTACAGGAACACCGGCTGCGATACTCTCAATCAGGCACAGCGGGGACCCTTCATTGCGTGATGTAAGACAAGTCACATCGAGGTCAGCAAAGATTCGTGAACGATCATAAATTATACCGACAAAAGATACATGCTGGGAAATATTCAATTCAGCCGCCAAAGCTTGAAGACGCTCGCGCAGTTCACCATCACCGACAATAACCAGACGCGTATTTGTTGGGTGTTTAGCCGATAGGCGCGCGAACGCACGTAACAAAAAAGCAAGGTTTTTTATCTCGGTCAGACGGCACACCGTTCCGAACAGAATCGTCGACTCATTTGCCTGAACGAGCGCTCGAAGCCAGCCGCGACCTTGCTGAAGTTGGTCAGTCCAAGCAAAGTCAAAGCCGAGCGGCACAACTCTAATCTTATCGGCCGACGCTATTCGATACTCATTAAGAAGCTGCCTGCGAATAGTTGGCGTAACAGTAATAATCATATCGGTGAATCGAGCTAACCTGCGTTCGACGGCCACGAATACTCTGGATACTGAATTTTTAAAGTACCCTTGAAACTGGTGGCCGTGAAAAGTGTGGATCAGCACAGGCTTGGGTCGAAGCGGATGAAAGCTGAGGCGAGCCATAGTTCGTCCGAGCGCGCCTGCTTTGCTCTGATGAGTTTCAACGATTTGCGGACGTATGCGTGATAAAGTTGAGTACAGTGCAACTGAGGCGCTGACATCCCAGAGACTTAGTCTACGTCGCATGCGCTGGATAATTACAGGCTCGATACCGGCCTCGGCGGCAAGTTCCATGCATTCTCGTTCATTTTGTTCTGCCCGACCAGTAATCAACCAGCTGTGAAACTTCGTGCGATCCAAATTAGCTGTTAATGTGGACACGTGTCGTTCCACGCCACCTACGCCAAAGCGTGTAATGATTCTTGCTATTCTGATAGGCTTAGAATTGGCAATCACAACGATGCTTTGATCTACAAACTTAAAATGTGGAAAGGCAGAAGCTGCCAGAAGTTGGCTAAAGACTAGCGATTTGAGCCGTAAAGATAATATGATTCATAATGTTGTCGATGATTCAGCTCAACGTCATTAAGGACAACACCCAGGATTTTCGATCCAACATAGATTAGTCGTCCGCACGCTTCGCGAACGAGAGTCCTTGGCGTTCGGCCGTTTGCAACAATCACCACACCATCCACGATAATAGACAAAAGAATAGAATCGCTTACCGGCAGAATTGGCGGACAATCAATCAATACCTGCTGATAGGACGAGGCAGCGGCCGACAAAATTTCTTTCATTTTCTTAGAGCTCAAAAGCTCCGTCGGGTTAGGTGCTGCCACTCCCGCGCTGAGCAGAAATAGCCCCTTCATTCTCGTCGTCTGGATGGCTTCGTGAAGACTGCTGAAACCCGTCAATACTTCGGTGAGACCTGGTCCATTATTACAGCCGATAATTTCATGACAGCGAGGCCGTCGCAGATCGGCGTCTATGAGTAGTACCCGATCGAACATCTGGGCGAAAACTATGGCCGTATTGACTGCGGTTAATGTCTTGCCCTCTCTCGCACCGGCGCTACTGAGTAATATCGTAGTTGGCCGCGTCTCAGAGCGAGATAGAAGAATGCCTGTCCGAATTGACCGATAGGCTTCGCCAGCCAGAGCCAGCGCATCCGGTACCGGAAGAGCCCGATCGATCACAGGAGCATTTAGCCGCTCACGCTTTCGCTGTGTGAGTCTCTCAAGCATCCCCCGCCGCTTTAATGGATCATTGAAGTGAGGAATTCGTGCGAGATTCGGCATCCGGAGAAAAGTTTCGACGTCGTCGGCACTTTTGAGCCCACTGTCGCCAGCCTCTCGGATCAACGCGATTCCGATACCTATCAGAAGAGCGAGAAATCCACTTACGACGAGACTCAGCTTCTTTTTTGGACTAGAAGCTGTCGTCGGGACCTCCGCCGGATTGATCGTCATAACATTGGTGACCTGAGAATCTCGATCCACACCGAGAACCTTTATTCTCTCAAGCACGCTTTGGTAGAGTGCTCGATTAGTTTCCACTTCGCGACTCAGGACCACATCATGCAAAGATGCGTCCTTAAGTGACATTGCCTGTGCTTTTTCGTGCTCAAAATCGTCTTTCAGTTTTTGTTCCTGCGCCACTGCCACTTGGTATTTAGTGGTCAGACTATCGACGATCTTTTTGATCTCGTGCTGCTCTTGTTGTCGAATCTCTGCCAGTTGAGCATGTAACTGTGCAACAGGAGGATAGTCTGGGGTAAATTGATTCGACAGACTGGCATATTGGCCTTCTAGCGTGGCGCCCTGCTCGCGCAATCTTTGGATAAGCGGACTCTCAGTAACTGCCGGCAGCGACTGAACGTCGCTATTCTTTATGGTGGCGACGTCTGCTTCCAAGGCGATGCGTTGCGCCTCGGCTTGCACCAGGTCACGGTTTAAAGTGGCCATCCGGTCACTGACCATCTGATCTTTATCGTCAAGCGAGAATGCAAGAACCCCCCGCTGGCGCCGATAGTCGTTCAGCGCCCCTTCCGATTTCTCGATTCGTCTCTCAAGTTCGTCAAGTTTGCCGAGCAAGTATTTTTCGGCTTCAGCTCCACTGCGAGAATTTTCTGTATAGTTCTGACGGATAAAGGCATGAATGTGGGCATTCGCTATTTCCGCCGATAGGACCGGACTTCCAGTGGTAATCGCGATCGAAGCTACGCTGGTATTGGGATGAGGTCGTATCGTTAAATCTTGCAGATAAAGATCGATGCTGCGCGATTTGACTCCGAACAGCTCTGGTTGCTGACGAGTGAAAGACTGATTTTTACTTTTCTCGAAGAGAGTCGAAGAAATCAGCGAAGTTAGCCAGCTGGAAAAGACGCTCAGCCTGCTGGGCGGTGCGGTAATCCCGACAAAGCTCGAATTAGTCTCCAGTCCGAGATCATGTATTACCGTAGCTGCAAGACTGCGACTGCTAAGAATTTCATATTGCGTATTATAAAAAGTTTCCCCGGAGTCCGGATCGGGCTGTTGATCTTGCGACTTCGATGCAAGGACTTCGGGGGTTTGTCGATCAATAAGGATAGTTCCGACAGCTGTATAAAGCTGAGGTCTTGTGAGAAGAACTAAGAAAGTTAAAATCTCCACAATCAGAAAGAGCAATAAAATAGGAATCAGGTGGCGCCGTACAACTGGCCAATAGCTCCATGGATTGAACGGCTCCGCTGCCGGCTCAAAGGGTATTGCAGTGGCTCGATTTGGGTCGGCTGGCGTAGTTGGAGATACAGCCTGTAACCAGTAATGTGATTGTTCTTGCACTAATAATTCTACCGATTATGTTCTACATACCAGAGAGAGTGGAAGTGTTTAGAGATCCGGCCTCAAACCATAGGTAAGAGAAAGAATCAAAATAGCGGAAGACCTAGTCCAATCTTGTCGATAAGAAAGTATAAAGTGTAAGGTACTGCACCTATTATCGATTTATTGACAATTAACACGTCGCCACTTTGAACGGCTAGGTCAGGCTGTTCGCCTCGTTTAAGCTTTGATAAGTCAAATGGTATTGAAAGCTTTCCGCCAGTCTCTTGCGTACGCAGAAGAGTGGCGGAAGTGGTGAAGTTGGCGCCGCCGGCGGCGGCAATGCTGCCCAGCACTGTCATACCGGGTGTTATTGTGAAGGCGCCTGGCTTGTCCACCCAACCTTGGACTGTGACCTGGCCCGCGGCCGGAACAATAATGACATCTCCTTGCTCTGCGGCCATTTCTAAATAACGTTGATTAGACGGATGAGAGAGATCTATCAAATACTGATCGTCGTTGGAGAACTGCAACGACGTCCCACCCTGGTTCTTTCCGTCAAGTAGTGTATCAGGCGCATCCAAGGCAGCTTTTTTGGCAGGATCGATTTCGGCGAGGACCGGTAAAGTCGGAGTGCCGGATTCAGGTCTATTGGCTTGAGTCAACTTGTCCCTGCTACTCGAGACAGGAGCAGGGACAAGTATAATACGTGATGAAGCATTGTCGGCGAACCCGCCGGAACGGCTTATTACAGTCATTAGCGTATCTTCGCGGCTGGCCAGCATATAGCGGCCAGGTCTTTTCACCGAACCCATAATTGCCACTTGCCGGTTTTCAGTATGTTGTAAGAACACCTCGACCTGCGGATGATACATATATTTGGCGACACGGTGAGTCAGCTGCAGGCGAAGCTCATCTTCTGTCATACCGGCCACACTGAATGTTCCCAGAAGTGGCAATGCTATAGTGTTATCCTCAGAGACCCTGACTGTACGCTCACGTAATTGATCGATCTGCGGAACGGAAATGCGCAGCAAGTCACCCGCGCCAAGAGTGAAATTGCGAGCGGGGTTATCGCTGGATTTTTCCTCCATACGATGCTTCCAGAGTGCATCGAGCGAGGCTTCATCAATATTGTCATTAGCCGATATAGTGTTGCTTGATTGATCTTTGGGCACCTGTCCGTTTGTAGGGACAGCCGGAGACTCAATTTGCGTCTGAGGTGGAAAGGCGGAGCTTCCACATCCAAGCAAAATTCCTAGCCCCAGAAGTAGATGAGAGAGGCTAATAGATCGCTTTGATCGTGTAACCACTATTTAATTGCTTCATTTATTGAGTGTCTTGAAACTATCGGTAACTGCGATTGCCTTGCTTCATGCATGCGTCCGCCCTCCCTTGTGCTCAGGGCATGCTCAACCTCCCAAGCTAGAAGAATTTGTTCCTGCCACCCCCAACCGCGAGCAAATGCTACTATTTGAATGGAGATCGTGCGTCCCACTTTTATCCAGCTTGTGGGATAAAGGCGTTAATATGATCCCTTGTTGAGCAGAGATGTTGATAATTCGTGACGATTGTATAAATGGCAAACATTTGAGGCGGGATTGGAGCACGCTTGCGAGCAAGCTGATGAGTGACAGGGCTCCGCCTAAATAAATCGAAGCCCCTCTGGTCATGCTTACGCAGGAGCGCAAAATTTTGGAGAATCTATTTCATTATTTCTGCGAGGCCGGACAAAGTCGAATAGGCGCGTGAATCGCGGTACTCGGCGGGAACGTCGGCGCCGGCCAGCATATCGCGGCCGCCAGGACTTCGCGTGGTAGTATTAGTGATATGCCCCTGCTTTACGTCCCATGCGGTTGAGGTGAACGCACCGGGAACAGTTCCCAAATCACTCGATTGAATGGTGTGCTGCGCGATAAACCCGGTTTTCCAAAATCGCATCTTGCGGTCGTAAACATCTTCCCACAATGCATAGTGCGATTCAGAATCTTCGTAGATGATTCGTTTGCCATAGCAGTAGCCTGCCTGTTCAGCAGAATTTCGTCTCACGTCAACTACATCGACGTCGCGCAGTTCCCATTTGACCCACGCCGGCCTTGGCCATCCGATTGTCGCATAATAACCAGAAGGAAAATCACCCAGTACGGGGACATCGGTACTGTCTAATGCGAGCAGTTTCTGAT
The DNA here is from genome assembly GCA_963795945.1 of uncultured Pseudomonadota bacterium. GTDB lineage: Bacteria > Desulfobacterota > Binatia > Binatales > Binataceae > JAJPHI01. The sequence continues at coordinate 172,212 of CAWCJN010000004.1, read as the reverse complement.
GACCAAGAAATTCGGCATTAAACGATCCTATCCCGCCATTAAAACCTTCTCGCTTGAAATCATCCTGCGTGTAATCGGTACCTACTACTGGACTACAGCGCGCAGCCAACGAAACTCTCGTCCAGCGTCGTAGCGATGGAATAAAAGTGAACTGTTCAATCGGAGACTGGCTGCTTTTGGGATAGAGCGTTAGTTGAGTAGTGTACCTTAACTGCTCTGGCTGCTCGATAGACATCCATTCGGTGTACCAATACTTATTGGAATCATCGTTTGTGGACGTAGCTCTCGGATCGGTGTTGTATGCTATCTGGCGGAATACATAAGACAATTTCACGCAGCTAGCATAAGATTGGCGCGTCATTGAGCAAATCGTCAGAGGATTATCAGGTGTGCCGGCAATCAGATATGGAACGTAGGCGTACCACAAATCCGCAAGCAGCTTGTAACCTTTATCCGGTGATTGAGGATTCGGGAAAGGCTCCCCTCCACGATAATTCTTAAGATCGCGTCGTCCATCGGGAAGCTGCACAATACGCACGTCGCCGCTGTATTTTGCGGTCGCTTCCTCATAGCTGCGTGAGGGCCGATGACTGCTCGTTGGGCTGATCTCCATCTCGAAATCGGCAGGCATTTGCCAGAAATAACCGCCGCGTAGCAAGTTGATCATTCCCGTCGGCATATATTGCTGATAATTTCGCCAATTTTGTGCGTCAATTCGAGTACCGATCGCAATCGAGTTTCGGACTACGTCCGGCGGCACAGGCAAATTGTTGACAGGTTTCACCACAGCCGCTTTTATTGGTGCGGGTTGTGATGGTGAAACCTGATGAACGACCAAGGCTGGCGATGATGGCGGTGGTATCTGATTTTGGAAATTGTGAGAATGAGGCGGTACCTGTCGTCGCGGCTTGGGCAATTTCAATTCCTGTTGAGTGGTGAGGTGTCCGGCAATAACTACTGCTTTCTCTACGACATCACCTCCACCCGCATCGCGCAGCGAGGCGAGATCGCGCTGTGTCGGAGTGAAGGTTATGCCTCGCGCTTCTACTAGGTCGGCAACCCGGGACGGATAAACTCCGCCCGCCAGTAGCTTAAGTAGATCATTTTGGCTGAGCGACCGGCTCTGCCCGGCATTCGTTCCTGCCGCGAAAATCGCCAAGCTAATCGGAAGGATCAGAACGGCTAGCGCTGGTTTCATGGAATCTCCATTGCCAATACCCATAGTCAATGACATAGCTTCGCGCGACGAACACGCTAGAATCGATCTATTGCCAAAACTGAACGATTTCTTAATCGAACAGGTATTAGGGTGAGCCCAAGACCTGCTCCTCAGCCGTTTGAGCGGAGCGCGCACGCGCCATTTCCATATGCAGCAGTTCATTTTGTGGGTCAATCATTAAACCAGCGCGAAACGCCTTGATTGCCTCATCATAATTGCCGAGCGCAAGTAGTTTCTGGCCCACTTGAAGCGCGTCCTGCGCCTGTACGGCGCTCTCAGGCCTTTGCTTGTGATGTTGAGAAACCGCCTGCGTCGGAATCCTATAAGAACTTACAGAGCCATTAACATCCTTGATTGACTTGTTAGTCTGATCGCTAGCTATAGCTTGTTCAGCAGCTTTGGCCTTATTCGCTCGTTCGATTGCTCCAAGTATATCGGGGTTTCCTGGATCTGCGATCAGCGCAGTTTGAAATGTCTTGATAGCATCGTCGTAGTTACCGGTACTAAGTAATCGTGCACCATCTTTTGATAATTGTCGGCCGATAATTGACCGTTCCTGCGGCTTTTGCGGCTCGCCATCACCCGATCGCGTGATCTTCGGAAGCGGCGAGGGGCTTTTATATAACGTCAACGGGCGATTCTGACTAAGCACAAATGCTGAGAAGTTCTTTGATGCCCCGGAATTCAAGTTCGCGCGACTCCCCTCGGCAGAGGACGATCCTGCGCGCCCGCCGGTATGCGCTTTCAAGTCGAGCTGATGGCGCGATGACAGCGGCTTGTTTTGTGCGATGAAATCATCCGGCGACGTACCGTTGTGTAGAATCGCCGCGATAATCAGAAGGAGCGCTACAATACCTCCGCCCATAAATATCAATCGGCGCCGACCAACGAATGCGCTAAACGGTTTTAAGTCCGGCTCTCCAGGAATAATGGAGTTGAGCGAATAAGCCGGCGCTGTCGGACTATTACCGACGACTTGATTTCGCGCATCCCACAAGTCGGATTGACTCTGAACGGCAACTTGCGCAATAAGGTTGGAGTCGACGATTCTTTTTGACTCGCGCCAGGCAATGTCGAGAGCTTTTTCGCATAGGCTATTAATTGTGGCCGGAATACCGCCGCTGATCTCGGCAATTCTTGCGCAGGCCGTCGCAGCGAAAACATCCGATCTAATTTCTCCGGCTGTTTGCAGCCGATACTCAATGTATTCACCAATTTCGCTCGCGGAAAATGCTGGAATCCTATAGGTCCAGATCGCGGCGGGCCCGAAGGTGGGTCCTGCGAGAGAAGAAACTCTGTCGCAAAAGGCAGGTTCACCGGACAGTACTACTTGAATTAACCGGCAATTCCCATTTTCCAACTTCCCTATCTCGAGAACGGCCTCAATCGACTCATTGGTAAGCTGGCTCGCATCATCCAGGACCAACAGCAGCCGCTTGCCTGCGCTCCGCTGTTGAAGTGCAGCTTCCGTCAGAGTGTCGAGCATCTTCGTACGAGTGGGCTGACTTGAGAGAACCCCGAGCGCGCCCAGGATCGATGCAGGCAGCTGGGCCGATCCCCCATCCCGGCACCGCAGAAAAATCGATCGTGCGGAATCATAGAGGTCATTCACGACACGATCTAGCAGTTCACTCTTGCCGCATCCTCGATCTCCAACCAGAACCAGCAGCGCTTGCCCTGCGGCAATCGCGGATGTCATGGAGCTTATTAAATGACGGCGATTAGGCGGCAAATATTGGCAAGACCAGCCAGTTATTATGTTAGAACGCACTTTCTGCGATCTGAAAGGGTTGCCCCGAGCTCTCTCTTCGTGCGCTAGTCCGGTCGTCGCTCTGGATGCCATAAAGGAAGCACCTTGACGCTCAGAAAGTGTAAGACGCGTGATCTAGCTTAAGCAGATGCACCACGCTCGCCAGTACGAGCTCATTGTGACATTGGATATACTGTACGTTCTTAAGATTTAATGCTTATTTCTTCAGATCTGAACCTTTATCACGTATATTATGTTCATCTTTCACTGAATCAAGGGATTCTTGCCCAAGCGTAGTTCCCCGTGCCTATTGAAACATAGTTGTAAATCTAAAAACAAAGATGCGTGAGTCGCCGCGGCGGCTCGTTCAAACTTATTGAAATGGGAGTGCCTAACGAACGCGGACCACGGATGGTCGCCGTTGCCTGATCAGGCTACGTGCGATGCGGCGGGTTTCATTAAATCCTTCACTGATTCGCGCGCAACCGGCTTTCAGTAATTCAACCGAAGCGCTCTGAACCGCCGCACCAGTTGCGACGATAACTGTCGCAGGAAAATCTGTGTGGAGATCCTGCGCCAGCTCGATTGCAGCAGGTAAGCAATCGGGCGTTGCGCAAAATAAATAAATTTGGTCAGGATGAAATTGAGCGGCAAATTCTCGGATCTGCGGAATAGTTGAGTTCTCACCGGCAAAACCGGCTGCAACTCCTTCCTGGCGCAGCAATTCGAGCAGCAATAATAGCTCGACAAAGCGCTTCTCCCCTGGCGGGCAAACGCCGAGCAATCGCGCTCGTGTCGGCAAACGTCCTGGATTCAGCCGGTCTCCTAGCTCCTTCGCAATGTCGCGCGTGCTAGTAACAACATAGGTCGCGACTTCCTGGCTGATGTGATCTTGCTCTCGTTCTGTATGTGCAAGTTCGAGCGTCGACAATAATAGGTCTTTGATCGTCCGCTCTAATCCGTGCTGGTCGGAGTACTTGATCGCAAGCGCACGCGCCCCCTCATAGTCCAGCTCGAGCAATTTTCCATAATATACTTGATGATCTTCGCCTTTGGTGTGCGCACCGAGCAGCAGAGCAAGAAAATTCAGCGGTTCAATGTAATCACCGGCGATTTTCAAACAAGCGGCTAAGGGAGTGCTGATCAATAGACCGATTGGACCCCATAGCCATGCCCAATAGATCGCCGAAATCAGCAGCGCGACCGGCGCAACACCTACGCCGGAGCCTATCAGGAAAGGCTCGAATAGCTGCGCTGAGACTTGATCCAGCACGATGTACGCTCCAAGAATCTCGATTGTATGGGCCCATCCCGGAAAAATTGCGAATGCAACTAACGCCGGCAGGAGCGCTGAGAAAACCGCGCCGATATATGGGATAAACCGCGCCATAAAAGCAAAACCACCCCAGAACGCTGGATGGGAAAGGCCAATTAACCACAGCACTAAGCCCACCAAGGTTCCGAACGTAAGATTGATTAACGCGTAGTACAGAAGATAGCGACTGACTGTAGCTACGGCAGTTTGGATCGCCTCAGCGGCAATCGTGATTTTGGCGCGCGCAGCGAGGCGCACAAATCGCTCGCGTAAATCACTGCTGCCGACCAGTAAGAAAAAAAGTAGAATAATTATCAAAAAGATATCAATAATGGCTGTTATCACCGGAATTGCCGGTTGCAACATGTCAGTGACTGACGACTTCGACGTTTCTACGACTGTCTTCGTCTGGTTACTTGTTTTGCTGGTATTCGTTTGCAGTTGATGCTCAACGTCGGCAATGCCGGACTCGACACGTTGCAGCCATTCGGGGGTGTGCTGCCCGAGAGCGGTGAGTTTGGCTGCGACATTATTGGAATAGCCTGCGACTTCGGCTGCTACGACCGTAAGCTCAACAGTGACGAAATAGATCGCGACGCCAAGAATTGCGATCGCCATCAGCACTACCAGGGCGGACGCGGCCATGCGCCCGACAAATCGCTCCAGCCTGCTCACTATGGGGCTGAAGATTACCGCCAGAATGACTGCGGCGGTAATCGGCGCCAAGATATCTCTTGCGAGGTAAAGTACCGCAGTTGCAACGATGATTGCGACGATTGGACGAGTGGCCCGCGAAGCTTCGAATTCTTCCTCAAGCGGAATCTCGGTGCTGTCAATTGCCGGCAAGTTGACCGGCGCAGTCCTATCAGACGGCGTACTTTGCGCTATTCGGTCAGGGTCGGAACTGGGCTTGGCCACTCATTGATTATAGAGAAAATTGGTAGCGTCGCTATTGAAAATTCTTACGCTCGCTCCCGCACGATTTAGCGCTCATTCAAGCCACCCTTGCGCTGCAAGAGATTAGAGATTTGGATCGTCGCGATGCGCGAGTATAACAATCGTGGGCGCTCGTGCTACATACTTGGCGAACGAGGTTATCCACTATGAAGGCCGCGATTTTCCGTGCTCTGCGTCAGCCCCTCACCGTCGAAGAAGTCGAGATCGATCGACCCGCGTCCAACGAGGTTCTGGTGCGAACAGTCGCGACCGGTGTCTGTCATAGCGATCTCCATTGCATCCACGGCTCGCTACCGGCGAAAGCGCCGGCCATCCTCGGTCATGAACCGGCTGGCATTGTTGAAGCTGTTGGCGAGCGCGTCATCTCGGTCAAGCCGGGCGACCATGTTATCGCCTGTACCTCGATCTATTGCGGCAACTGCACACAATGCCTGATGGGCCGGCCGCACTTGTGCACGAATCGCGCGGATTGCCAGCGTGGGCGTGACGAGCCGCCGCGTCTTTCGCAGAAGGGATCGCGCATCAGCCAATTCGCGGATTTAGGAGCCTTCGCCGAGCAGATGCTCTTGCACGAGCGTGCCGTTCTTAAAATCGCTGATGATATCCCGCTGATCGAGCGGCGTTGCTCGGATGCGCCGTCACAACCGGCGTCGGTGCTGCTCTCAACACCGCGCAGGTTACGCCTGGTTCGTCAGTGGCAGTTTTCGGCGCTGGGGGCGTCGGTATTTCCGTCATTCAGGGCGCAAGAATCGCTGGTGCAAGGCAGATCATCGCAGTCGATATTCGCGAGAACAAGTTGGATACCGCTAAGCACTTCGGTGCGACCGCGATTATCAATGGCTCGACTGCTGATACGGTTCGCGAAATCAAGCGGCTGAGCAATGGCGGCGTCGATTATTCGTTCGACGCGATCGGCAATCCACGCGTTCTCGAACAATGCGTCTATTGTCTCGCTCCCCGCGGATTGGCGACGCTGGTCGGCGCGATTCCACCGGGACAAAAAGTCGAATTTGACGCGGGCCATCTTTTCGTCGAGAAACGGATTCAGGGCTGCTATATGGGCTCGAATCGGTTCCATCTCGATATGCCGAAGTACCTCGATCTCTATCGACAGGGCCGCTTGAACCTCGACGACATGATCAGCCGCCGCCTGCCGCTGGATCAGATCAATGAGGCCTTCCGCGCGATGGAAGCCGGCGAGGTCACCCGCACTGTGCTGACTTATAATTGACTCAACGGCAGGCCCGGCAAGTCATTCTGAGGGAGTCTGCGACCGAAGCATGCCCTCGAGGAGGCGCAGCCGACGAAGAGAATCTCGAATCGATGTCCATTGCCCGAATCGAGATGCTTCACTGCGCTCAGCATTGATAATCCGCTTTAGAAAGTTCAATTGTGGGAAAGCACCTTAGAACGTCGGTAGATGCTGGATCTCCTGATATTTGTAGTAACCCGGTCCGACGCCGTACTCCATGATGCCGAAGCCGATATCGTCGCCGCAGCGCCACTCGATCAGATGATCACTAAGCGTGCTCGCTTCAGCGAGCACTTTGAGATCGCTCAGGTCCCATACATCATGCTCGGAATAGTATTCGCCCTTGTTATCGCCGTGATACCAGCCACGATAACCACCATAGCCGCCCCCCTTGAGATGCCATCGTGGCCGATGTGTGACAAATGAGACGTGCCGCTTCTCACCATTTTTGAAGCTCAGATCAAGATCGCCGCCCTTGAGTGTCTGAATCGGTCCCGATGCGTCCCAGCGGAATTCCTGCTCAATCTTGTCGATATGCCAACCGGGATCGGCGGGTTGGCCGAACGGTAAAACCCGCTCGCCGCTGAAATAGCTGTATTTGCCCGGGCCGCGCTCAACGAAACGCCAATGCAGAGCGTAATCGCGGAATTGCGCCACCGACCAACTGAACAGAAATGGCGCGAAAGTCGTGCGCTTCGCATCGGACGTATCAGTCCGCAATGGGCGCCGCGTCCCCCACGAGCGATCGCGATGCGCGTACCAATCCTGCTCGTTCAGCACGATCTTTTTGTCGCCAAACTCAAGTATGCCGCGCACCCATCCCACCTGATCAAACCGCGAGATATCCTGCACGACTTTACCCCCGCTTTGTCGGAAATCGTGCTCCTCCTCGTGCGGATTCATCGACGCGACGAATTCAAGATCGGCACGCAGGCTTGAAGGGTTATCGCCGAGCCGCATCCGAAACCGCCGCAGACCCTCGAGTGTCTCTACCGAAAGCGGTCCAATTTTTATTTCGTCGATTCGAGGCCGCAGCGTCCGTGAGGCGCGAAAATTGTACTGCTTCCCCTGATGCCACACTGTGGTGAAACCATCCTGCACATTCTTGTTTGGATACTGGCCGACGCCGAAACCTATAATCGTTTCCTTGTCACGAACATTATAGATGCTGACGTAGATGCGCTCGGTCCATTCCGGATTATCCGTATGCACATGGTCCATCGTGGCCGGCAACTGATGGCACATCATCTCGTCAAACGCACTCAGCATTGCATCTCTCCTTGATCCTTCTCGCGAAGCGCGGCGGCGCTCAGAAACCCAGCGACTTCGCCGCCATATCAAGCACGACCGGCACCGAGTAGGTTGTGCGAGCGAGCCGCAAATCTTTGCTGCGGCCTTCCGCAAACAATCCGGAAGCGCTCAGCCAGAATGCCGCCGTGCGCATCATATAAAGGATTTGGTAGTAGCGGCACGCCTCGAAATCGACCTTCAGACCGGTCAGCTCCTCGTAATACTTGATAAAAAAATCGCGTTCAACCACGCATGACAGTAACGGCGAACCCTCACGGTTCAGGTCTGATAACACGTAAGCGACGTCATACATCGGATCGCCGATTACTTGCAGCTCCCAGTCAATTACTGCCGAGATCTCGTCGTCCTTGATCATCAAGTTGCCGGTGCGATACGCGCCATGCACAAACGCGAGCCGCTGGACTGACGGGGCATTCGCCTTCAGCCACGCGAGAACTTCCGTCAATGTGGGCTCCGGTTTCTGGATCGATTGGCGAATCAGCCCTTCCCATTTTTCGATCTCGCGCCGCGCGAAATCCTTACCCTCCGCCGGCACGCCGAGAAAATCGAGTCCTGCCGCACGCCAGTCGAGATTGTGCAGCGCCGCTAACGCTTCGACGAAACTGCGTGGCAATTTCCCGCGCTTCGCTGCTTCGGCATAGAACTGCTTGCCGACTTTCGACCACGGATTGACCGCCTCACCTTCAACCTTCTCCATCACGATGAAAGGAGCATCGAGAATCGAAACGTCGGATTCGTACCAGTACGCCCCTGGAGTCGGCGCGGAGGTTTCTTCCAGTGCCTTGATTACGCGGAACTGTTCTTCGAGGCTGGAGAGCTCGCGCAGCAGACCGACACCCGGGTCGCGGCGGAGACAGAACCCGCGCCGCACCGAGCGCCCATTTTCAGTCCAATCGGCGTAAAACACGAAAATCTCATGCGACCAGCCGACCGCCGTCTGAACCCAGTCCGATAGAGTCAGGTCACGCGCTTGCGGCAGCTTGCGCTTGAGATAATCGACGACCTTCTCTTGAATCGTTCGTTTGTCCGCCATCACTCAACCCTCGGCTTTCCCGCCCGCAACTTTCAGATCCTGATCCAGCAGCGCTCGTAACGTCTCGCGCACTCTTTTGTTCGCGGTCGTGAATAGCTCTTCGCCAAGATGTTGACGCTCGGCATAAAGTCGCTCGATCAATTGACACAAGCCGCCCTCGTTGCGCGGCAGATCCGCGACTAGGCGACCCACCGCTTCATTGCGCGCCAGCGCCTCAAAAGATAACTCGATCGCCGCACGTTTGGCGGTGCCCAAGTCGGTACGCTCCTCTACCTGTCGCGCGACCATCTCCAAAATCACTGCCGCCATATAGGCTTGCGTCTTCGGATAAGGATCGGCAATTGCTGGCGCGATCACATTGCGCAACGACGCGATAACTTCATTCAGCATCTGGCGAGACTCAATCATCTATGATCCTGCTTGTGGTTTCGGTGTTTACCGACTCCCGAGCGATCTTTCAATCTAGTTGATATTCAGATTGAATGCTCGATATATGGAGGCGTTTCGATGAAGTTCCTGTATTTCTTCCTACCGACCCTGCCCGCGACGCTTGAGGAGCGCCGCACGCTACGACCAATCGCGATGCATCCTGACCGATGGCAGCGGATGATCGAAGAGGTTGTCGAGATTTCTCAACTGGCGGAAGAAGTGGGCTTCGAGGCGGTAGGCTTCCCCGAACATCACCTTCATAGCGAAGGCATCGAGATGGGCAGCCTGCCTGTGCTCACTCAACACGTCCTCCAGCACACGAAACGAATTAAGGCGGGGCCGATCGGTTATGTGCTCCCCGGATGGAATCCGTTGCGGCTCGCGCTCGAAATCGCCTGGCTCGACCAATTGACCAAGGGCCGCACGATTGTCGGTTTCGCGCGTGGGTATCAAGCGCGATGGCTCAATCAGATGGCGCAAAAGGTTCACGCACAAGCCACCACCAGCGATAAGAGTGATACCGATCGCATCAATCGCGAGGTCTTCGAGGAAGTCTATCAATTCCTGAAGCTCGCCTGGCGTGATGAACCCTTCACCTTCAAAGGCAAGCATTGGGAGTATCCATATCCGCAAGAAGGCACACCGTGGCTTGCCCACGAATGGACGCGTCAATACGGTTTTCCGGGTGAAGTTGACGAGTTCGGACGCATCCAGAAAATCAATGTAGTCCCGAAACCGTATCAGCGACCTCATCCGCCATTGTTTCAAGCCTTCTCGATGAGCGAAGAGACCGTCCGATGGTGCGGGCGCGAGGGCCTTCAACCGACCATCATCCTCCCGCAGCCCGAAGTCGTACGGAAGCTCGCCGAGGTCTATCAGGAGGAGTCGCGCAAGGCGGGCCGCGATCTGAAACTAGGGGAGGGCGTCGGTGTCGTCCGCGGGATTAGTATCGCCGATACCCGCGAACAGGCCCGTCAATACGCAGACAAGAGCACCTGTGTACTCGGTTTCCGCGAGTTCTTTCATCATTTTGGCTTCACTGAGGCGTGGCGCGAGCCGGCTGACGAAGCGAAGTACCCGACCGGCAAGGTGAATCTCCCAGCCTCCGAAGTCACTACGGATCGCCTATCGCGAGTGAAATTCATCTATATGGGAACGCCTGATGACGTCCGCCGCGGCCTCGACGAACTAGTCGAGATGGCTAATCCGGAGTGGTTCGCGTGGCAAGGCGATCAGGGATTTCTGCCGAAAGACGACGTCAAGCGACAACTCGAACTGTTCGGCAACAAGGTCCTACCGCACTACTCAGGAAAGTAGAGCTCCGATACATGCGGGCGGCGGTTAACGCCGCCCGTCATTCACTCTCTCAGTTTGGAATTTGCGACTCCAGCTTGACGCCGAATTGCGCAGCGGCATTCCCACCGAACATCCGCGCCAGAATGGGATCGTCAACTCGCGCACGCGCCAATGTTTCGATCGCTTGGAACGCGCTAGTCGTGTCCTGATTTGGGTACCGCGAACCCCAGACAATCTTTTCAGCGAAGTCGTCCGGGAGCTTTTGAATTAGCCGCTCCTCGGCGTCGAAGCCGAGCATCACCTTGCCTTCCTCCCACATCTCTTCCACGTCAGTCCGCACCTGATAGAAGTGGAGTAGCGGAAAGGTACGGGTCGAGGCCTCCATCTTTTCGAGCACCTCTTCCATCCACGAAGCCTTGCCGTGCGCCACCACTACTTTCATTTCCGGGTAGCGCTGCATCACAGTGAAGCCGATCAGAGTTGCCGCCACAAACATATGATTATCAAGCCATGGCGACAGAATTGGCGCGATCGGATGTCCCAGCGGAGGCGTTGCGACGAAGGTGAACCCCTGGCTGCCTCCGCCACCTGCGAAGGGTCCGCCCCCAGCGTCGGCTATCACCGAACGTTGGTTGAAGCGGCGATTGACCTTCTCAAAAAAGGGCGCGTGTGAGGTCCACTCGGGATTCCATAACCCGGCGGCAGGATGGACCGCGGCGACTAGCCCGAGACGTTCCAGCTCGCCCCAGAGCGGATCATAAAATGGATGGGTGAAGTAGTGCCCTTCGACGAACATTGGACGGATGAAGGCGCCGCGAAAACAAGGAATCTTTGCGACTCGACGCAGTTCCTCGACCGTATAATCCATGCTCTGCAGCGGGACCATCGCAGCGGCGAACAATCGATTGGGCGCAGCTTGGCAGAAATCCGCGATCCAATCGTTATAGGCGCGCGCCAACGCGTAGGCGACGTCGGGATCCTCGATCAAATGGAACCCCTCCGCAAACCAGGTCGGGTAAAGAAACGCCTGATCAATACCCATAGCATCCATATCCCGAAGGCGCGATTTGGGATCGGATGCGCCTTCGTTCATCGGATGACGCTGATGCGGATCGAGCTCGCCAACCTGATCCCAAGTCATCCCGGGTCGCCAGATTGCGTGACGCGGGATATTCGAGTTCATCGTATCCCGGAACATCTTGCCATTGATCTTTAGATACGAGCCGAATTTCCCCTCTTCGCGCCAGAGCGCGTGCTTACCCAAAGCTCGATACTCGGGTTGGAGGTATTTGGTCCAGATTTCAGCCGGTTCAACGATGTGAGAATCGGCGTCAAAGATACTGAAACGCTTGTTTGCCATCTGTCAGATCCCGCGTGCCTAGCGTCCGTGACCGATACCCAGAGAGAAGCTGGCGCGATGAGGCAAAACGGCGGCTTCCGGCTTGAGCGATTCTTTGACCTCTTCGGCGGTCGGCCACCAGTCGGGGCGCTCGATCTCCGTGACGCGATCGCTGATGAATTTCTTTGGTGCGTCAATCTTGTACAGTTTGCGCGCGTTCTCTCCGAGGAACTTGGCTTGATACTTCTCCGGCAGTTCGCACTTACGCATCGTTTCGATCGCGCGCCAGGCGTCGTCGCCATCATGATGATAAACGTCGGACGACCAGGCGAGGATGTTCTCATAGAACTCCGGCAGGCGTGATGGTGGCGCTTCGTCGCCCTCGAACCCAGTCACGCAGTGCTCGAAAAAGGTCTCACGAGGCAGCCGTTTCAAAGGCGGCAACTGCCGCTCGTTGCGATATAGCCGATAGTACTTATCGCACTCATCGAGCACGAAGCTCAGCCAGGTGGATGACGCCTCGAAAACCGCGGCGCGTAATTTGGGATAGCCCTCGAAAAAGCCCGTCATCAGGACCATCGCGACCCACAACGAGGCTTCCGCTTGAAAGTCCTGCACGTTGACCAAAAAGTTGTGCGGCAGACCCGACGAAAAAGCCGCGATGCTAATCAGTTCCGCGCCCGAATGCTGTTCCGTATAGCCGGGCGGCTTGAGTGATCCGAAAGCCGGAAAGGGATGCATCCCATAGACCATGCCGGTATCTTGCATCGCCTCCCAGACCCGTTCGTATTTGGGCTGGATTGGATAATTGCCCATCGCATCGATTGGCCGGACCAATCCAACGCGGCATCCCTTGACAGCTACGCGATATACTTCCTGTTCGGCGAATTTCGGATCCTGCATCGGCAGCATCGCAGCGAAGAACAGGCGCTCCGGATTTTCTTGGCAGTACTCGTAGGCCCAGTCGTTGTAAGCCTTGCACATCGCTTTGGCGCCGACCGCGTTTTGCAGCCACGGATACGTATCAATGTCGGTGGGAATGATCATCACCTGATCGATCCCCTGCGTATCCATATCCTGCAGGCGCGGTTTGGGCAGATAAGAACCCTTGTGATCGATGTAATCCGCTTGCTCGGCGGTCAACGCCGTGCTGCGTTTGAGATTGCGGACATTGATCGCGCGTTGAATATCGTGCTTGAGACCCGGCCCGGCGAGAGAAAGCACGTTGGTGGTGCCCGGCGTACCGTGGATTCGTTGGGACCCTATACCGGTGCCGGCCTTACCGTTAACGATCAGTTGTTGGCTTTCCGCATCGAACCAGATCGTGCTTTTCAACGCTTCAAGTTCATCTTTGGTGAGCCAATCCTTGGCGCGCTCCCATAGCCACGGCGGTTCGGTAACGTGCGCGTCACAGTCGAAAGTCGGAAAATTCTTCGTCATTGGAGCGAACTTCTGAACGGGCATTACGGGCCTCCTGAACTTGGCTGACAGAACCAGACTAACGGTTTCTTCAGAGCGTCTCCAGCCACACTTCTGGCATTGTGACCGCTCCATGCCGCGCGAAAATCGCGTCGATCTCTTTCATGTCGGCCTCCGAAATGGACCACCCCAGCGCGCCGATATTGTCGTCCACTTCCTTCGGATTCCGGCAGCCGACCAGCGCCGTACTCACGATCGGATTCGAGGTCGTCCAGCGTAGCGCGAGCTGCGGCAGCGTTTTATTATATCGCTTGGCCATCGCCTTCAGTTCTTCCACTGCGCGCAGATTCTTCAAGAAGTGCTCTGAATCAAACAGATGCTGGAACAAGTTAATATTCATCAGCTGGCCCCGTTTCGAGCGCCAGTCATTCTTGCCGAAGTCCATCTCCTCGCTGAATGTGCCGGTGAGCATCCCATAGGCCAGTGAGCCATACGCCATCACGCCGATATTGTTTTCGCGGCAATACGGGAAAATTTCCTTGGCCATGCGCCGGTCGAACATATTCCAACAGTATTGGACGATGTCGATCGGGCGGACGCTCGCGCAGGCTTTGATCTCTTCGAGCTTAAAGTTCGAGAGTCCGACTGCTCGCACTTTGCCCTGTTTCACCAGATCGTCGAGCGCACGCATCGGCTCCTCGAAGGGAATCGAGCGATCGGGCCAGTGAATCAGGTACACATCGACGTAATCGGTTTCGAGCGCCTTGAGGCTCTTGTCGATCGATTCCATCACGCGCTTGCGGCTGCTGGCGCGGAAGTTCTTGTCCTTTGCCTCCGGATAGCCCACGCCGAACTTGGTCGTGATAATCGCTTCTTTGCGCCGCGAGCCGAGCGCTTTGGCGAGCGACTTTTCCGACGCGCCGAAACCGTAAGCCTCGGCGGTATCAAAACTGTTGATTCCCACTTCGAGTGCACGATTGATCGCCTTGATAAAGTCGGTTTCCTCGATACTGCCGTAACCGCCGCCGATCTCCCAACAGCCGAAGCCGATTGCCGAAATCTGGATGCCCGTTTTCCCGAATGCCCGATATTCCACGCTGAAGTCCTCCGGTATGCCCTTTCCCTGATTCCTATCCTCATTTGCGACTATCGGCAATCTCGCCGAAGCACGACGAATCTTCGGAGTCGCCTTCCATTCGCGCGAAGCGAAAACCAGTTACTGTAAGATACTAAGCAAACGAGAAGTGGGTCAGGATTTCCGCGCATTCTACAGGATGAGGCGAGGAATCCCGCGGTCCACGCCTGGACCTGATCTAGTATGCGCTGATGCACTGCTGATTGGCCCGCATAGCTTATCAATGCGATATTCAAGCATCTTGGCACTGTTCAGGCCCGAGGATTTTCGCGCGGCTGTCGCCGGGCAGATGCTGCATCTGACGACGCTCGACTGGTCCGCGGAATGCGGCCACAGGTCCTCGCATCAAATATTCACGACTCTATTATTTCTCTGCTGATATGCGAGCATCTAATCGATATTCGCATTCGATGGTGAACCTTGCCGCTCAACGACCTACCAGTCGCTGCAGCTGCTCGGGATACCGCGCTCCCTGCACCGTGATCTGGGAAGCCGCGCTATCGATCTCACTAAGATCTTCAGACGTAAGTCTGATCGCCGCGGCGCCGATGTTCTCTTCCAGCCGCGCGAGCTTCGTCGTGCCCGGGATCGGAACGATCCACGGCTTCTGGGCGAGCAACCACGCGAGCGCGATCTGAGCAGGGGTCGCCTTCTTCCGTTCGGCGATCGTACGGAGCAGATCAACCAAGACCTGATTCGCTTTGCGCGCGTCCGGCGTGAATCGAGGAACGATGTTGCGGAAATCGGAACTGTCGAACGTGGTGCGTTCGTCGATCTTTCCGGTGAGGAAGCCTTTACCCAGCGGGCTGAATGGAACGAAGCCGATTCCAAGTTCCTCAAGCGTGGGAAGTATCTCCTTTTCAGGCTCTCTCCACCACAGCGAGTATTCGCTCTGGACCGCGGTGACTGGCTGGACCGCATGTGCGCGGCGGATGGTTTGCGCGCCTGGTTCGGAAAGGCCAAAGTGCTTAACTTTGCCTTCCTGAATCAAATTTCTTACCGCTCCTGCCACGTCTTCGATCGGCACGTCCGGATCAACCCGATGTTGGTAAAAGAGATCGATGGCCTCAACCTTGAGTCGTTTGAGCGAAGCCTCGGCAACCTGCTTGATGTGCTCCGGGCGGCTATCGAGCGCCCCTGGAGTACCGATCTTGAAGCCAAATTTAGTAGCGATCACCACCTGTTTGCGGGACGGTGCGAGGGCTTCACCCACCAGCTCTTCGTTTGTGAACGGACCGTAAACTTCAGCGGTATCGAAGAAGGTCACGCCACATTCGACGGCCGACCGGATGAGAGAGATCATCTCTTGCTTGTCCGCGGGCGGACCATAGCCAAAGCTCATTCCCATGCAGCCGAGCCCGATCGCCGATACTTCCAGATTGCTTTTTCCAAGTTTGCGCTTCTGCATTGTCTTTCTTCCTTTTGAGCCTCAGGCGTATTGCTCTTTTCCAGTCCCCCTAGCCCCCTGCACTCTGATCTTTGAGCTGGCTGCATCGATCTCATGGAGGTCGTCGGAAGTCAGTTCGATTGCGACTGCTCCAAGGTTCTCGTCCAGACGCTCCAGCTTGCGCGTGCCCGGGATCGGAACGATCCACGGCTTCTGAGCGAGCAACCAAGCGAGCGCGATCTGAGCAGGCGTTCCATTCTTCCGGGCTGCGATCTGGCTAAGCAGATCGACGATTGGCCGGTTGGCCTTGAGGGCATCGGGAGTAAAGCGCGGGAACCAGGACCGCACGTCGGAAGCGTCGAAGGTCATGGCGGTATCGATCTTCGCCGTGAGGAAGCCCTGCCTAAGGGGCTCTAGGGAACGAAGCCGATCCCGAGCTCTTCGCAAGTCGGCAGCACTTCCGCTTCTGGATCTCGCGCCCAAAGGGAATATTCGCTCTGGACGGCAGTGACCGGCTGTACCGCGTGCGCCCGACGGATCGTCTGCGCAGCTGCCTCGGAAAGGCCGAAGTGCTTGACCTTGCCTTCCCGGATCAGGTCCTTCATCGTGCTCGCCACATCTTCGATCGGTACCATCGGGTCGACGCGGTGCTGGTAGAACAGATCGATAACGTCGGTCTTGAGCCGCTTGAGCGAGGCCTCGGCAACCTGCTTGACGTGCTCCGGGCGGCTGTTTAGACCCTGACGCTGCTTCGTCTCAAGATCGAAGTCGAACTTGGTGGCGATTGCTACCTGGTCACGGATGGGGGCAAAGGCTTCGCCGACCAGCTCTTCATTGATGAACGGGCCATAGGCCTCGGCGGTATCGAAAAAGGTGATGCCGCGGTCCACCGCGGCCCGAATGAGTGCGATCATTTCCTGCCCGTTTGGGGACGGACCGTAGTTGGCGCTCATGCCCATGCAGCCAAACCCGATCGCCGAGACCTCCAGATTTCCGAGTCTTCGCTTCTGCATTGTTTATCCTCCGAGGCCACCCATCTAAAAGGATTTCGCTTTTATTCGGCGCTTAATGCAGCCTGGTACTGTTCGTCGCTAACCTTCTCCATCCAGTCCACCGCCTTGCCATTGAGCTTTTCCACAATGGCGATATGCGACATCGCGGTGGTTGCCGTTGCGCCGTGCCAATGCTTCTTTCCGGGAGGACACCAGATTACGTCGCCGGGCCGGATTTCCTCTTTGGGTTCGCCCCAACACTGCGTCCAACCGCATCCAGAGGTGACGATCAGCGTCTGCCCGAGCGGATGGGTATGCCATGCCGTGCGTGCACCGGGTTCGAACGTCACCAATGCGCCATAAGCACGGGCGGGATCGGGCGGATCGAACATAGGATCAATCCGTACCGTGCCAGTGAAATTTTCGGCTGGCCCCTTGCGGGAGGGCCGTAAACCGCTTCGCTTAATTTCCATCGTCGCTCCCTTTTTCTAATTGATCCGGCGGTCTCGCCGGACGCCTTAGATCGTCAATCTAGAACGCGTGACAGTCCGCGACTAGGTGATAGAATTCGTATGAACCTATGAAGTAGATTCATAAATGCCGCGCCAAAATGTCAATGACCTACTTGCCTTCCTCGCGGTGGCGCACGAGTGGAGCTTCCACCAGAGCGGCTGCAAAGCTCGGGGTGTCTCAATCGGCGCTGAGTCACACCATTCGGGGACTTGAGGAGCGGCTCGGACTTCGACTGCTCATGCGCACGACGCGCAGCGTATCTCCAACCGAGGCGGGCGAACGCCTGCTTCAGACCATAGGTCCGCGGTTTGAGGAAATCGAGGCCGAACTAGCGGCCTTAAGTGAACTCCGGGAAAAGCCCGCCGGCACAATCCGGATCACGACCACCGAGCATGCAGCCTATACGATCCTGTGGCCAAAGCTCGCGAAAGTGCTGCCGGAATATCCCGATATTAAGGTTGAGATCATCATCGAACAGGGCCTGACTGACATCGTCGCCGAGCGCTATGACGCGGGCGTACGTCTTGGCGAGCAAGTCGCGAAGGACATGATCGCGGTGCGTCTCGGCCCGGACGCGCGCATGGCGGTCGTCGGTGCGCCTTCCTACTTCGCAAGGCGGCCTCGGCCGAAGACGCCGCAGGACCTGACCGCTCACGACTGCATCAATTTGCGGCTTCCAACCCTCGGCAGCCTCTATACGTGGGAGTTCCAGAAAGGCAGGCGTGAGCTCAAGGTTCGCGTCGACGGACAGCTTGTATTCAACGCCACTAGAATGATGCTAAACGCTGCGCTGACCGGGCTCGGTCTGGCGTACCTGCCCGAGGATTTGGTGCAGGCCAGGATCACTGAGGGAAAGTTGATCAGGGTACTTGCTGACTGGTGCCCATCCTTTCCCGGCTACCATCTCTATTACCCGAGCCGCCGCCAAATAATGCCTGCCTTCATCGTACTAATCGAAACGCTGCGCTATCCATCCTCGAAAGCCACCGGCGCTCTTTGACGAGAATCCAATGTCAAAGCACCAGGCCTAATGAACGACCGCGTGTGGCTGTGCACGTCGCGCGAGCAGCTTCTCGACATCGAAGTTGAACATTTTTGCGCTGTTCAGACCGAGGATTTTCGCGCGATTGACGTCGCTAAGATGCTGCATCTGGCGCTCGATTGCCTCGGCCGAATGCGGCCACGTCCCCTCCGCGTGCGGATAATCATTCGCCCATAAGAAGTTATCGACCAGATTGAACGGCTCGGCTAGTTTCAGGCCCGCCGTATCCTCCTGAAACGATGCTGCCCCGTGTTGCCGGAAGTACTCGCTCGGCATTTGCTTGAGCTTAGGATAGGCCCATAGATGATGCTTGCGATAAGCCTCGTCCATCGCGTCGAGCGCCCACGGCACCCATCCGATACCGCACTCGATTAACGCGAAACGTAACTTCGGAAAACGCTCGAACACTCCCGACGCGCACAGGCACGACATCGGCTCGATCACGGTCGTACAGGCGTGGCTGACATAGTTGATCACCGCGCCGCCATCCTTGCGCGCGGTGCGCGGGTCCATGCCAGTCGAGATATGAAAGGTAAGCGGAATATCGCAATCCTGGATGACCGCCCACATCGGATCGTAAATCGGCAGATTATAATTCGGATGACGCGCATCGTGCGCACCCCAAATCGGTTTTGACGGCAAAGTCACGCCACGGAATCCAAGCTTCGCCGTCCGTTTGATTTCCGCGATCGCGACGTCCACGTCGGCGGTCATAATCGCGGCCAATGGCGACATGAAATCGTAGTAAGGGCCAAAGGTTTCCCATGCCCAATCGTTCCAGACCCGGCACTGCGCCGCGCCGAACTCCACGTCCTGGGTCGCCCACATCGACAGACCTTTATTGGGAAATAGGATTTCCGCATCGATCCCATCGCGAATATGATCCTTGATCCGCTCGAGCGGATCGCGGCCCGCGTCGCCGCGCAGTCGATCTTCGCCGCCTTTCGGTGCGTCCTGAATATTGCGTGCGCGGATACGCGACTTCTGATAGCCCTCGACTACCATCCACTTCTCGCCGTTCGCATCGACTTCGACATGCGGCAATCGAGGCTGAAACTTCTTGTCGATGCGCGTCCACCAGAGATTCCCCGGCTCATTGCAATGGCAGTCCGCCGAGATCATCAAATAACGATCTGGATCATTTGGCTGCGCGGTCCGACTCCATCCTTGATGGCCCGGCGTTTCGGTACGCCAGCGATTCTTCTCGTCAACTGTTACTCGTTCCTGATTCATTTAATGCTCTCTGCTAATCGCTAGTCTGGGGTCTTTACCCAAAAGTCGTTAGTTGCCGTCGATATTTTCTGTCGCGACTGGCCGATAACTCGTAATGCCTCGCGACAACTTCAATTGAGCCGAATCTTGTCTGGATTTTTGTCTTCAACGGCCCGTGAGGTCAAGCCGAGTTTAACCGAGTTGCAGGGCTGCAATCACCGCCACTATCGCCCCCTTGTGAAGCAGAGCGGTTCGAGAGTACGGAAAGGTGACCGGCTAACGCGGGATAACATTGTTGGGACCGCGAGTGGTCTTTGCGATGGTCGCCACATCGGGTATTGAGAGCCGCTTGTTACGTCGGCGCGCCGGCTCGGGAGCCGCCGTTTCGGCGCTTTGCGCCGCGGTCGATTTCGCGGCGACCACCTCATTAATTGAAGTTATCAGGGTGTTGCGGCGAACCGGTTTACTCACGTGCGTATCGCAACCGGCCGCGAAGCTTCTGCCCACCGCTTAGTCCAGTACCGACGCGATTAACGCAATAATCGGCGTGCGAGGCAATCCCTGCTGACTTTCCCACTCTCGGATTTCCCGTGCCGCTGCGTAACCATCCATCACCGGCATCTGGATGTCCATCAGGACGACGTCGTAGCGGCTTTGCGTAAACTTTTTGACCGCTATCTTTCCATTCTCAGCTTCGTCCAAGCTGTAACCGGCCTTTTTCAAAAATAGATCAATCAGCAATCGATTGTCGCTCGAATCATCCGCGACCAGTACCCGCAGCGAACGTTCGCCCGGCGCGGTGTCCTCGTCGCGGTTGGGCGGTTGAACTGAATTACCTGAAGTCTTTGCCGGAACCCGTATTCCGGTGCTTTCACTTTTTTCCATCGGCGATCCCTTAGCTGCGATTTCGATCGCGTTGCAAAGCTCTGTGCGCCGGATCGGCTTAATCAGATGGCGCCCCATGCCGAGTATCTTCAGCCGCGGTAACCATACATTGAGATCGTTCGCATTCAGCATCGGAATCATTCTTGTCACGTCCGAGCCTGCCGCGCTTAAGCGCTGAATAGTCTCATAGCTATTGATTCCCGACATCCGGCTGTCAATCAGAATTGTATCGTAGTATTCGCCACGGCGAATACGGCCGATGGCGCTGTCGCAATCAGTCGCGCCTTCAACCGTCACTCCGTGCCGGATCAGAATATCCGCGATGACCCTCAAAACTGTTTCGTTATCATCCACTACCAAAACTTTGAGGCCTTCCAGTTCTGCGAACTGGGTCGTGACGATGGCGCTGTTTTCTGCCGGGAGCTCAAATTGCGCGGTGAAATGGAAGGCGCTGCCGCAATCCGGCGCGCCCTCGACCCAGATACGGCCACCCATCAATTCAGTAAGTTGCTTTACAATAGCGAGTCCGAGGCCGGTTCCGCCGTACTTCCGCGCGGTCGAAGAGTCGGCCTGAGTGTAGCTTGCGAAAATTCGATCGCGCTGCTCTGGAGGTATTCCGATACCTGTATCACTTACTACGAAATGCAGGTTTCCGTTCTCGTCTTGCGGGCGAATTTCGATCTTTATCTCACCTTTATCGGTAAATTTGATCGCATTGCCCACAAGATTAACGAGAATTTGGCGTAATCGGAGCGGATCTCCGATCAACCACGGCGGAGTCGCCGCGTTGATCTCGACGATCAGTTCGAGTTGCTTTTGATGAGCTCGGATGGCAAAGGTCTCGGCGACCCGCTCGGCTAGCTCGCCGATTTCAAAATTGGTGCTTTTGAGCTTCATCCGTCCGCTTTCAACCCGGGCGAAATCCAGGATGTCATTGATCAGGTCCAGCAGCGCCGTCCCGTTGTTCATCATGACATTGAGGTATTTGCGCTGCTCGACCGTAAGCGGACTGTCTGCCAGCACCTCAGCCATTCCAAGAATGGCGTTCATCGGGGTGCGAATCTCATGGGACATATTCGAGAGAAATTCGCTTTTTGACTGAGAGGCCGCCTCGGCTGCTTCACGAGCAGCGATAATTGCTCGCTCCGCGGCTTTTAACTTTTCGACATTGCGCAGAACCGAGATAACGCAGGGACCGCGACCTAGATCAACTACGACACCCGAAATTTGGCAATGCACGACGAGGCCCGTCTTTAGCCGAAAATCAGCTTCTAGATTGCGCACGTGGCCGCGCGTCCGGATTATGCCCCAATACTCGCGACGGCGTTGATCATCTACCCAGATCTTCAGTTCTTCATCGGAAGCGCCGAGCAACTCTCCCCGGCTGTATCCGCTGCGCAAAAACTCGGCGCTGACGCTCAGATATTTAGCGTCAGAGAGTCGCGCAACCGACATAGCGTCAGGATTGGCATCGAGAATTCGCCAAAGCTTTTCTTCATTCGCCTCTAATTCTTGAAACCGCGCAGCAGTAGCTTGCCGGTAATGCTCGGTCAAAGTCGCGATAAACAACGAGATCCCTGCGGCCGTCGCGAGCTCCATCAGCCGATACGGCTCGAATGGGTCCAGCCGGCGGTCCATGAGACCTGCTCCGACCGCGCCTACCAGAGTTATTACGATGAACCCCGATTGCCATCGCGCATCCCAGGGCGCAAACGCCGCCGTCCCGAAGAGCATCATTACTAGTGCAACGTATAGCGCCGTAGTCTGGTTGGTTATCAGGCTTACCGAGCATGCGCTGAGCACGAGGGCGCACGCCCAGGCGAATAGTGCCTCGCGCCAGTTCTGGGTGAATGAGTTCCCCCACGTCCAACCGAGCACCAGAAGTGTCAGCGCCAAATCGGCTATCAAAATGGGAATGACCGAATGGGTGAAGCTGGAGAAGCGTAGCCAGATCAACGTCGTATGCGTGAGCTGAAAGGGCAGGGTACAAGCTATCCCAATCCGGATTACCTTGGTGGCCCAAGCGTCTGCTTCGGCGGGTCTGGCGCTATCCCTTGAGGGGGCATCGAGCGCCGTCCAAGCACCGAAATAGCTTCTCGCCTTTATGAATGCTTCGCTGTCCCAGCTGATCATATGGATTATCGAAAATGACACACTCTCAGTAGTTTAGGGGTAGTAGGGCAATCCTCATGCCGATCCCTCATACGATGATTCGCTAGCGATTAATTCTTTACATGCAGGCGTATCGAATACGTGACATTGGATGTGACAAGGCGCCGGTCGAAGGCGACGTGAGGCCGCTAAGTGCGTTCGAACGATGCCTCACTCCAGCCCTAGCGGGAGGATTACGCAGAAAGTCATGCCGCGTTGTGCCGTCGATGCCTCACTCGCGCTTAGCCTGTGGACCGGATCAGTCGTCGCGATTCCGCCGTGTTCCGCCCAAAGCTTGCCGCCGTGGAGTGCGACGGTACGCTGGCTCAACACGAGACCGAGTCCTGTCCCCTCGGCCTTGGTAGTAAAAAATGGTGCAAAAAGCTGGCTCATCTCGTCAGCAGTCATGCCTTTTCCGCTGTCGCTGATTTCGATTCGCATGAACTGCCGCTTCTTCCCCCACGAAGCGACCCGGAACTGCGTCTCAATCGCGGTCCGCACGCGAATCGTATGCTTACCTTGGTCCGGGCTCATCCTGATAGCATCAACCGCGTTGCGAAGTAGGTTCAAAAAGACCCGTTCGAGCGCCTCCGCGTCCCCGCTGAGCTCCGGCAGACTTGGATCAAAAAGCTGCTCAACCGTCAATCCCTCAGGGGCAGGTTCAAACAAGCCGGCACTCCGTAGTGCCTGATGCAGAATCTGATGGATGTTGACCGGTGCGCGCTTCAGCCGGGTGGGACCCGAAGCCGACAGGACCTGCTCGACTAGTGCGGTGATCCGATTGACGCCATGTAGGATAACCTCGCAGTATTGCTGCGCTCGCGGGTTCCCTGTGAACAGGGCAGCGAGCAATTCTGTCGCGCCCTTTATTCCGGTCAACGGATTCTTGACCTCGTGGGCTAAGCCCGCCGGAGATAGTCTCGCAACCTGCTGCTCGGAATCCATCGCCCGTTCCATGCGCCGCTGATACGAGAGGTCATGCAGCAGGATGATTACACTCTTGATTTCGCCTCGCGGACTAGCCATGGGCGAGACCTCCGCTCCGACGCTGACTCGCCGCTTTTCGAGAATCAAAACGTCTTCCGGACTGTCGAGGTTCTGCCCGGTTTCAAAACAGGTCCTCACCATTCGCGCCAACCACTCATTGAGAGCGAACAGACGCTCGATTCGCGAACGCTCTAAGGGCGAAGCCTGAAGCAAATTTTCAGCCGCAGCATTGCTGGCCAATGGTTCTCGCGCCCCTGAGAGCACCAGTACCGCGTCCGGCAGGCTCTCGAATATTTCGCGCCACAGCTTCATCGAATTTGCGACAGATTATCACAACACCGCAGCGCTGGACTGAAATTAGACATCTGATGGCCAACTTAGACCTAGCAATATCAAACTAACTTATTTCTTAAATTAGACTTTTTACTGATTCCTGCATTGATCCGCGTGATTCGGAAGGTTAGGGTAGGCAGCCGACTTCGGGGATTCTGGCACCATGCAGGGGAAGGTCTTAAGGCTAATCTATGCCGCAGCGCTCGCGTTGCCGCTCGCCGCATGCTCTTCCGCAATTGACTCCTCAAACAACGCGTCAAACCAGCTTTCGACTAGTGGCCCGATCGTCATTGATGCGAGCGCAGCAAACCTGCTCCGCTCGGGCGAGGCAGAGGTCGTCGCTCCCGCTCAGCCAAGCTTCTCAGATTCCGCGCAGATGTTGCCGTTTTCCGCAACAGTCCCGAGACGGTTCCGCCATTTCCGCTCGAACTTAATCAAGCAGTGCAGCAGTACGTGGACAGCTATCTGAACCAGCCGGTCGGCCTCGAGCGGTCGTTTAAGCGGATCAAGCCATATATGACCGAGATGACTTCGCTGTTGCAGCATCATGGCTTGCCGTCAGATTTGGTCTATCTGACTTTCGCTGAGAGTGGTTTTTCTCCTTGAGGCGCCGGACCATGGCAGCTTAACCGCGATACCGCGCGCGATTCGGCCTGCTGATCAATCGATGGGTGGACGAGCGCCGCGATCCGATTAAGTCCACTCGCGCAGCGGCTGATTACCTGGAAGAATTACACGATCAGGTCGGCTCCGACTGGCGGATGACACTGGTTGCTTGGAATAACGGCGAGGGTGGCGTTGATCGCTACATAACGTTGCATGACACCCCTTATGATCATTTGCTCACGCGATTGCCGCGCCGCACCAGTTCGCTACTTAATCGTTTTATGGCAGTAGCGCTCATCGCGCGCCAACGAAGCGCCGCCGGCCAACTCGCAATGGCCAATGGTCCGACTCCGATTTATCGAATACTCCCGGTCAAAGGCGGCACGCCACTCAAGACCGGCGCCGCTCACGAGCACATGTCGCTCGAGACCTTGCTTTATCTGAATCCGGCGCTGGTTCGGCATTGCGCCCCCCAGGCGATGAGACCTATCCGGTCAGGGTTCCCTCGGGAGCAGCCGAGGCGAGCCTCCCCACAATGAATTTTTAGTACAAGACCTGATCCAAGCCTAAATCGACCGAATCGTTCCCCCCTCAACCCGAATCATCGATCCCGTGATATAGCCAGCGAGCGGACTCGCGAGGAACGCCGCTACCGCGCCGAACTCCGCCGGGTCACCAATCCGCCCGACTGGAACCTGATTTGCGACCCGCTTACTGACCTCTTCGATGCTGATGTTCTGCTGCTGCGCCCGCGCTCGTGCGACCTGCGCGACGCGGTCGGTGGCGAAAGGTCCCGGCAGGAGCGTATTCACCGTAATCCCGTCGCGCGCGACCTCGCCGGCGAGCGTTTTGGCCCATCCAACGACCGCTCCGCGCAAAGTGCTCGAAATCCCGATCGCGGCGATTGGCTGCACCACTGACTCCGAAGCCACGTTGATAACGCGTCCCCACTTCCGTGCCTTCATATCGGGGATGATCAGATCGGTCAGGCGGAATAGCGCTAGAACCATTTGGTGGAACTGAGCCTCCCAGAGCTCCGGAGCGACACCCAAAACCGGGGAGGGCGGAGGTCCTCCCGAATTATTGAGCAGAATGTCAATCGGACCGAGTTGCCGCCGCGTCTCATCAACCGCTCGCTCGATACTCTTCCAGTTCGCCAGATCAGCCGCCACGCCGGTCGCTCGACCATCATTCTGATTGATCTCTGCTACCGTCTTGTCGATCGCCTCTTGGCCACGCGCCAGAATTGAAACCGCAACGCCTTCCGCCGCGAGCGCCTGTGCGACTCCTCGTCCAAGTCCCTTACTGCCGCCCAGCACTATCGCCGTCTTTCCTGCAAGGCGTAAATCCATTGTTTCGTCTCCTGACGTCCAGTGTTTGACCTGCCAGAATCGCTACGTTCTTTCACGCGAAAATTCAAGGATTACAGCTGCCTCAATAGCGACGCTTCAGAAAGATTTTCCATCGAGATATGCGCGGCGTATGCTTGCGATATGGTTAGCGTTGATGAAGCTCTCGGGATGGTGCTTGAGGCTGTTGCTCCTTTGGCGGTCGAGCGCATTCCAATCGTTCAGGCCCTTGCCCGGGTGCTCGCTGAAGAAATCCGTTCTCCGCGTGATATCCCCGGTTTTGACAACTCCGCGATGGATGGATTTGCCGTCCGTGCCGCTGACATTATCACCGCCAGCGAGAGTAATCCGATACGCCTGAGAGTTCTCGAAACGGTCGGTGCGGGAGTGATGCCGTCTAGAATACTCAATCCAGGTGACGCTATCCGCACGATGACCGGCGCGCCACTCGCTGCCGGCGCGGACGCGATCGTGCCGGTCGAACGCACGCGCAGCACGAGCGATACGGTCGAGATTCTCGCTCCGGCGGAGCCGGGCGCTTTCGTCCGCCCGTGCGGTGAAGACCTCCGCTGCGGCGAACTCGTTATTGCGCCAGACACAGTGCTGAGCGCGGCGGACATTGGGATGCTCGCCTCGCTGAATCGCTCGATGGTCGATGTATATCGGCGTCCCCGCGTCGCGATCGTCGCCACCGGCGACGAGCTGGTCGATATCGATCAGGTTCCGGCCGGTGCTCAGGTAGTAAATTCCAGCGCCTATGCGCTTGCCGCCGCGATTATGGAACCCGGCGCGAAAGCCACAATTCTCAAAGTC
Source organism: uncultured Pseudomonadota bacterium (assembly GCA_963795945.1). Taxonomy (GTDB): domain Bacteria; phylum Desulfobacterota; class Binatia; order Binatales; family Binataceae; genus JAJPHI01. The sequence goes on along the minus strand of CAWCJN010000004.1, from coordinate 145,487 downwards.
GCGCGAGACCATCCAATGGAAGTTCGCTCACGCTTTTCTGAAGCGCTGGCCTTCGACGTCGTACTATCTACAGGCGGCGTCTCGGTGGGTCAATTTGATTATGTGAAGCAGGTGATGGACGAATTGGGCCTGCATCAGCTCTTTCACGGAGTTGCACAAAAACCGGGTCGTCCGCTCAAGTTCGGCACAATTGCCGGCAAGCCGGTCTTCGGACTACCCGGTAATCCGGTTTCGACGATGGTTTGCTTTTATCTCTACGTGCGCCCGGCGCTGCGCAAGATGGCAGGGCGGCATGATCTTGGGCTCCCGCGAATGAGAGTCCGATGCGCCTCCGATATCAAAATCGCTAACGGACTCACTGAATTTATCCGGGTAAAGCTGGAAAGACGCGAGGGGAGTTGGTCTGCCGTCTCGACCGGCAACCAAGGCTCAGGCGTACTGAGCTCGCTCGGGCGCGCGGATGCGTTGCTGATCGGGCCGGCTAGTATCAATCTGCTGCGCGCCGGAGATCAAGCGACCGTGTTGCTGCTCGACTCAGCCGCGGCGACCGATGCCGCAGCGTACTTCGAGGCGCGCCTCCGCCAGGAGAATTGAACCAGCAGGGTCAATAAGCATCCTGTCAGGATAGAAGCTCCGACGACTGCGGAAACTCGCACCATGGGGTGAAGAAAAATCGGAACAACAAAAATTGTAACCGACTGCTCCAGGTTACCGCTTAGTACGTAGATGAGCCATAAAATGATGATCAAGCCGATCCAGAATTTGGGACGTTTCCAGAACTCCAGCATGGTTCTAGAGCTTGAAAGGCGCGCGAGCGCTTGTCAACGAGCTGAACTCAACCAATGCGCTTTCGAATAGGGCAGGGCTTCGATTTTCATCCACTCGAACCCGGCCGCCGATTGGTACTTGGCGGTGTGGTGATCGAGCATACGCACGGGCTACGCGGCCATTCCGACGCTGACGTCGCGGCGCATGCATTGGCCAATGCGATTCTCGGCGCGATCGGCGCGGGCGATCTTGGTCGTCACTTCCCAGACCATGATCCTCGATATAAGGACGCCGACAGTATCCAGTTGCTCGTGACAGTTTGGCAGCACGCCGTCGATAAGGGCTGGCGACTCGGCAATGCTGACGTGACAATCTTTGCGCAGCGCCCGAAGCTGGCGCCTCACCTGCCGGCAATGCGCACGCGGCTCGCGAGCGCGCTTGGTGTTCCAGAAGAACTCGTCAATCTCAAAGCCTCAAATCCTGAGGGTCTCGGCGCACTCGGTCGCGGCGACGGCATGGCCGCCGCCGCAACCGTGCTGATGGAACAGTAGCGGGGCGAGTCTTCAAGCTGCGTCAAGGATCCGAGTCAGCCGAACGCGGCTGCCGCGCGGCACGAGCAGGCGAGTCTGACTGGCTATGGGGCTCGGAGACTCGCCCGCTTGGCCTCGCTAGCGAAAACCTGATGGAGTCGCGTCCGGAATCTTAAACAAAGCGTGACAGGCGTGATCGGGTCAGCGCGCGATCCACCCTCCGTCGATCACCAGTGAATGACCGGTCACGAACGATGAGGCGTCAGATAGCAGCCAGACCACGCCTTCGCCGATCTCGCGTGGCTGACCCATGCGGCCGATCGGCTCACCCGCCGCGAGATCGTTCTCATTCATCATTCCATTATCCACGATTCGAGCAACCATCGGCGTATTGATCACGCCTGGGCAAACGCAATTGACGCGTATATTCTTTTGCGCGTATTCCAGCGCCGCAGTTTTGGTCAGGCCGATCACTCCATGCTTGGAAGCGTTATACGCAGAGTTGCCCTCGAATCCAACCAGGCCAGCGATTGACGCGGTGTTGACGATGGCGCCACCGCCCTGCTTCAGCATCTGTGGGATCTCGTATTTCATGCAGAGCCAGACACCTTTGAGATTGATCGCGATGGTACGGTCGAAGTTGGCCTCGTCAGAGGTGGCGGTATCAGTGCCCATTTTGCCTTCGACGCCGGCGTTATTGTACGCCCCGTCGATGCGCCCATAGGTCTCGACGGTCTTGGCGATCATCATCTCGACCTGCTTGGTGATCGAGACGTCAGCGGCGAGGCAGCTCGCCGTACCGCCGGCCTCTTTGATCATCTTGACGGTCTGCTCGGCCCCAGCAGGAACGTAATCCGCGATCATGATTTTCGCGCCTTCCTGCGCCAGCCTGAGCGAAGTCGCGCGGCCGATGCCCGAGCCGCCGCCCGTCACCAGAATTACCTTGCCGTCCAGTTGTCCTGCCATTTTTCTCCCCGATTGGTGTTCAAAATGCGTGGTGGCTATTGAGCTATGAAACCGCCATCGATTGACATCGAATGACCGGTTACAAACGAGGCCGCGTCAGAGAGCAGCCAGACGACGCCCGCGCCGATTTCGTGCGGCTGGCCCATCCGTTTGACCGGTTCAGACGCAACGAACTCCTGCTCGTTCATCCCGCCGCTATCGATCATGCGCGCGACCATCGGCGTGTTGATCAGTCCCGGGCAGACGCAATTGACGCGGATATTCTTTTGGGCATATTCCAGCGCGGCGGTTTTCGTCAGCCCGACGACGCCGTGTTTAGAGGCGTTGTAGGCCGAGAGCATCGGCACACCAACTAATCCCGCCGCAGACGCCGTGTTGACGATCGACGCCGCCGGTCTTAAGCATCTGCGGAATCTCGTATTTCATGCAGAGCCAGACGCCCTTGAGGTTGATCGCGGTGACGCGGTCAAAAACTTCTTCGGGATCTCGACCGTGTCGACGCATCGCGCCTTCGATCCCGGCATTATTGAACGCTCCATCGAGGCGGCCATAGGTCTCGACGGTTTTGGCCACCATCGCCTCCACCTGCTTTGGAACCGAAACGTCAGCGCCAATACAGCTCGCCGTTCCGCCGGCTTCCTTGATCATCTTGACCGTGCGCTCGGCGCTCTCCGGAACGTAGTCGGCGATCATCACCTTCGCGTCGGCTTTCGCCAGCAAGAGCGAAGTGGCGCGCCCAATCCCTGAACCGCCACCAGTCACGAGCACGACTTTTCCGTCTAATTGTCCCGCCATGATTTTCGCCTCGCGGAGTTACTGGATTTAGCGAGCCGCCCAGCCGCCGTCGATCGTCAGCGGATGACCGGTAACGAATGAGGACGCATCTGACAGCAACCACAGCACTCCCGCGGCGATCTCCTCGGGTTTACCCAAACGCCCGATCGGTTCGGCTGCGGTGACTTCCGCCTCGGTGAAGCCGCCGCCATCGATTGCCCGCTCGACCATTGGAGTGCGAATTACTCCCGGGCAGACGCAGTTTACGCGAATGTTCTTCGTCGCGTATTCGAGTGCCGCGGTTCTCGTCAGGCCGACCACGCCGTGCTTGGCTGCAACGTAGGCCGGTATGCCATTGAAGCCGAGCAACCCGGCGATCGACGCAGTATTAACGATCGTGCCGCCGCCCTGCTTGAGCATCTGCGGAATTTCGTACTTCATGCAGAGCCAGACTGCCTTCAGATCAATCGCGATCACGCGGTCGAAGTTCTCCTCGGTACACTGCACGGTATCCGAGAACTTGCCCTCGATGCCTGCGTTGTTGTAGGCGCAATCAAGCCGCCCGAAAGTCTCGACGGTCTTGTTGACCATCATCTGGACTTGTTTGGTGACCGATACGTCAGCAGCGAGACAGCTCGCTATACCGCCGGCGTCCTTGATCATCTTGACCGTCTTTTCAGCTCCCTCCGGCACGTAATCTGCAATCATGATCTTTGCGCCTTCTTTTGCCAGCAGCAGCGAGGTGGCCCGCCCGATTCCCGACCCGCCGCCAGTTACCAGCGCTACTTTGCCGTCCAATTGTCCCGCCATGTTTCCGCTCCCCGACTAAGTTTTTATCTAAAGGTTTTACGCAGCTCCATCAGACTTCGTTTGCGAAGGCGAGCGAGTCTGCGAGCCGCGCATAAGTAAGACTCGCTTGCTCGCTCTGGCGCGCAGTGCGCCTCCACTAGTATCAGCGCGCGGTCCAGCCGCCATCGATCGTGAGTGAATGTCCGGTCACGAACGAAGCCGCATCCGAGAACAGCCAGACCACACCTGCCGCGATTTCTTCGGGCTTGCCGAGCCGCCCGATCGGCTCGATTGCGATCATCTGCTCTTCGGCGACTGCGCCTTTGTCCATTGCGCGTTCAACCATCGCAGTGCGAATGAATCCCGGACAGACGCAATTCACCCGGATATTCTTTTGTGCGAATTCGAGCGCGGCCGTCTTGGTCAGTCCGACCACCCCATGTTTCGCCGCGTTATACGCCGACGCTCCTTCGAGCGCCACGAGGCCCAGCGTCGATGCTGTGTTGACGATCGCGCCACCGCCATTTTTGAGCATCTGCGCGATCTCGTATTTCATGCCCAACCAGACGCCTTTCAAATTGATCGCGATCGTCCGATCGAAGCTGTCTTCCGGGTATTCGATAGTCTCGGCAATCGTTCCCTCGATACCGGCGTTGTTGAAGGCACAATCGAGTCGCCCGTAGGTTTCGACCGTCTTGTTAACCGCCATCTCGACTTGCTTGCCAACTGAAACATCCGCCGCCACAGAGCTCGCCGCGCCGCCGGCGTCTTTGATCGTCGTGACTACTCGCTGAGCGCCTTCCGGGACATAATCGGCGATCATGATTTTCGCGCCTTCTTTCGCCATCTGGATAGCAGTGGCGCGCCCAATTCCCAGCCTCCGCCCATTATAAGCGCGACTTTACCTTGTAGAATCCCCGGCATGTATAAACCCTCCACTCCCCACGGGAAGTCCTCTTTATGGTCCGATCTAACGAAAATATGCAAATGCGAGGGCGTCTCGCATCGACGCGGCGCAGGACGAAGACACCTGCTGCCGCACCCGATGGGAAGCGCAGCCCGTCGCTAGGTTTGGTTGGAAAAGAAGGCTAATCAGTGCTGATCATTTTCGGGATGATTGTGGGCGAATTGCATCCCGGTCTGCACCTCCGCCATTGCTCGATTGACCAGTTCGAGCGCCTTGTCGCGATGGCCTCCCTTATCATGGTCGGCTTTCTGCAATTCTTCCTTCGCGCCCTGTAAATGATGGTAGGCTTCCTCCATGTGCCCCTGCTTCGCCAGTGCGATCGTCCCGGCGGCCCCGAGCGCCATTCCTACGAGTGCCGTCGATAGCCCAAAGAAAAGCGTTTTCCTGCTCATGAACTCCCTCCCTGCATGTTCGTCACTTAAGGTTCCGACCCCGATCTTACGATACGCCCACGGATGCGTTTCTTTGGTTCTTCGAGCTAAAAATCTTCGTCCCCATTACCATCGTCATCGCCGCCGAGATCACCGCCGCTCTCCAGTTCATTGATCGCGTCGTCGAAATCATCCCCGCCAAACTCATCGCCCATCTCGCGACCCATCTTGCGCATTGCCCGCGCGAGGCTTTTGGGATCGTTCTCGTCGAGGCCGCTGAAATTGGACGGGTCTGCCAGTCGATCCATCCGAGCTTCTTCACTGCGCGGCATCGCGAAGCGCGACATCAGGCGATGCATTTCTTTGCTTCCGCATTTGTCGCAAACTGCCTCGGCGTTTTCACTGACTCGTAACGTTAAAATACTGGTGCGGCGATGACATTGGCCGCATTCATATTCGTAGATCGGCATAAGGTCCTCCTCGAGATGAGTCTCAGGGCAAATCTTGCGTATTCCGATAGTTTATCGCAACTGCGACTACCCTTGATTAATTCCGGTTCTCATAATACTGCTCAGCTGTCACGTGCTATCGTTGAAGAGATTTTTACTAGGGACGGGATTACCTCCCGCTTTGATAGCTGCCTTGAGCGGCGTCTGTACGAAAATTGCCCACAAGCGCTATAGCTAATAGATATGTAAACGGTTGATATAGAGCTGCTAGACAAAAAACGGGCTACAGACCATTCTGCGGGAATTTTGGAAAAATGGTCAGAAGAGTTGCGGTTACGGCCTTGTATTTGACCTCTACATTGATGCAAAAGTTGTAACCGCTTAGGTAAGACGATAATCCAGGCGATGCTTTCGGCCAGTGAAGGTGGTCTCGTTACATCTGGATCATTGATAGAAATTTGTAATGACACATCCAGTGAGCTACATAACTACTGAACCGTTAGTAGTCATCTATCCTAGTATTATCCACCGAGCGAGAAAACCTGTACCAAGGCAAAATCAGCTGCACGGGTCGGTATGCTTTCACGGCAGGTCACAGTCTAAATTTGTAGAGTAGGTCACCGTCGTCTGAGACTGTACTTATAAATAGTGAAAAATTGGTAGTCTCTAAACCTTAGCAGTTTCAGTACGATTTAAGAACTGTAACGACCTTAACTGTTCACGGCCTTTATCGACAAGATAAGCTAAGCACCCGAGCGGATACATTGCGAGCAGCAGAGCCATTGTCGTCTTTGGAAAATCGAACGCCTTGCGGAGGGGAGAATCGCTACAATGCAAGTGAAACCGGGTGAAATTGATCGCACACCTGACAAACCATTTTGGATTGTAATGGAAATACTGCGCCTCATAGCGAAATGTCGAGTCCATCCAGTAAGCAGTGCCGCGCGCAGATTGTTTTCGTGGGCCGGATGATCGCGTGAGCCCGTCAGGACTTTGATGAACCGTAAGAAGGACCTCGTTGATAAATCGCGTTTTGTAATGAAGCGAGATCTGCGTCCATACAACGCCTTCAGGCACGAAGCCATCGATATTTTCTGGAAAAGGAAATCGTCGCATCACGTCGGTGCACTGGAATCCCCATTTGTCTCCGGACATTTTCCATCGGTGCACGAGCTCAATCGAATCAGAGTCAAGCCATTCTGGCGCCGGAAACCGCTTTCCAACAATGCTGCCGTCCGCATAAGCGCACAGCGCGGTTACCGCTGAAAAATGGGCACGCTCCGCGATTGGAATATTGTTCCAATGCCACCAGAATCGTTCAAGCGCCGTTGGCACACATTCGTCATCGCTATCGAGAGTCGAAAATAACGTACCGCGAGCCTCGCGCACCGCGAAGTTGAAGGCCGTCTTCTTATGACCGTGCGGCTGCCATAGATAGATTACTGAGAATTCGGACTGCTCTCGAAAGGTAGATACCAAATCTGCGGTATTATCGGTTACCCCCGCACCTCGCGCAACAGTTCAACCGTGCGCTGGACCGGCGCCGCCCCGGTCATCCCGGCGGGCCGGCGCCAGACCCGCCCTCGCGGAATCGCCCGAGTCAGGTTGGTCTTTCCCATTTGGGTATCCTATTCGTAAGTTAGTGTCTGCCGGGTTTTGATTCATCTCTTCATGTCGAGTTCGGACCGCCCTTCATGATCTGAGGGCAGTCGAAAAACGATCAAGTTTTGGCTCCGCGGCCGGAGCGCGGTGCGCCGCGACGGCCGCGCTCATCTGATTCTTTGCCGCGAACTCCTCTGGCGTCAGGTTGCCGAGGCTGGAATGGGGGCGTTCGCGATTGTATTAGACGCGCCACTTTTCGATCTGGTTGCGGGCGTCGTCGAGCAAGACAAAGACATGCTCGTGGAACCATTCCTCGCGTAACCCGCGCATTGAAGCTCTCGATATGCGCGTTCTGGATCGGCTTGCCCGGCTCAATGAACTGCAACCGCACGCGGTTATCATAGGCCCACCGGTCGAGAAACCCGGCCGCGCAGTTCCGGGCCATGATCCGCCTGAATCACGCTCGGCAGACCTCGCCCCGCGCGCCGGCGCGCCAACCCTCTGGTCAGGCGCTCTCCGGTTAGCGAGACCTCGACTTCGATCACTAGACTCTCGCGGCTCCACTCATCGAGTACAGAAGGTGCGAACGCGGCGACCGCTGATCAGGTTGTCGTGAATGAAATCGACCGCCCAGGTTTGAGTGGCCCTGCCGGCCGCTCGCGCACAATACGTAGAGGACTCAGCCATTTGCGCCGCCATCGACGCAGCGACAGCCTTTCTTCGCGATAGAGCCGCTCGCCTCGCTTGTGGTTGGCGCGCCAGCAAGCCAATTCAATTATTGTTGGAGTTTTCGCGCCCACAGCGACACTATTAAGATTCTTCGTGATGATCAAATGCGTCCGTACCTGAAGTATAATTATCCTGATTTCGGTATTAATATACTTGACGAACCGCAAAGAGGGGACGCTAAAATGCTTACCCACCGGATAAGGAGTCAAGCTTTGTGCGCTGGACGGCAGAGGCGATATTCCTACGTCGGCGCGGGAGCGAGTAATGGCGGTTTATAGAGGGTATTGCGATGAAAGTGAGGAACCCTCGTCTCAAATTCTTGTGGTTGCTGGACTAATCGCTCCGGCCAATCGATGGGAGTCCCTTGAAACCAATTGGCGGCTAGTCCTCGCGCACAATAAAGTGGCGTATTTCCATAGTGTCGAGTTTTATGACCGAAGGGCCGTGGCGCTTGGCACTGAATGAGGGACGATGAAGCAAACCGGAATCGGTTTGTAATTGATTTGCTAGCGGTCGTTTGGGCAAATGAGAGCAGACCCAATGTCGCGGTCATCTCGATCCTATCGAAACCCATTTACAAAGAAGTGTTCCCGAAGCACGACATTGTTAAAATGAGCGTAGGAACAGCTTATACTATCGCCTGCACCGGCTGTTGTTGGCTCTCAGCAAAATGGACCGACGAGGCGCTTAAGTCCGAGAAGATCGCTGTCATCTTCGATGAGGGTAATGCCCATGCTGCCGATTTCCTCGCCGCATATCAAAAATCAAAAAAGCATCCGCTGCTTGCTGAATGGTACAATCTGGGCGGGCTAACCTTTGATGATGACAAAGAATTTGTTCCGCTACAAGCGGCTGATCTACTTTGCTACGGTGTGATGAAGGGCGCGACGGAGCGCAAGCAGCTATCCGACGTCGACTCACTTATCAGAGAATACACGAGCAACCGAATTCCCTACAAAGTTGTGGTTTTCGGCTCAGAGTCATTACGACAAATGCGTGCTGAGCATGTCAGACAATTGCGCGAGCGCGGGAAGAAAGTAGAGGACTAGATCTGCCTTTATCTTTTCGTCTTTTCTCTTTAGGAGCATTGACGGTAGTACTTTTCGGTACGGCCAAGACGCAGCGTGTAAGCATTCGCAAATTCTCCATTGCTGGTTGCGGCTCGAATCGCAACTTATCTAACTTATTATCAGGTTTCATGGTCGTGCTTTCGTCCTCTGGATTGTCTAGGCCAATAAGGGTTCAGGTGAATTCGGCGTTTTGCCGATTAGATCTTTATACGTCAGGCGGCGGCCCGCGACGTGTTTCAGTGACTGTACGAAGCGCGCGCTGCTTGACAGCTTGCGGTTGTTGAAACGGAATACTTGTTCATCGAGATAGCGGAATAGCTGAAATGGCTCAACACTGACGTAAGTTCCTTTGAGGCATCGCTTCAAGAGCGCCCAGAAGTTCTCGATCCCGTTCACATGCATGTGCCCGTCTACGTACTTCTCCGCATGATTGATGACATTGTGTGCGTACTCTGGATTAATGCCTTCATAGCTGAGAAACGAGTCCGTAAACATTTCGGAACCAGCCTCGACGTTCTCCCGAAAGTTGTCTTGCAGCGATGCCCGTTTGAGATTGCGCAGAACCTTCGCGCGGACTTTGCTAACTTCGTCTTTGTTGTGGCGCTGGAGCAGGTCCATTTCGCTTGGGAGCTTGTCCGGCGATCCATCATTCATCGCGAACCGCAGGCGTTACAGCATGAACCACGCAGTTTTTTGCGTGACTTCCAAAGCATCCGCCAGTTCATAGCTGCTGATTCCGTTCTTGCAGTTAGAGAGAAGCCACATAGCTGGTAGCCACTTCTCAAGCGGGAGCGGACTATCCTCGAAGATCGTTCCAACTTTGAGCGTGAACTGCGGCCGCAAGTGCTTGCTGTAGCACTTCCAGCGTCGAACGTTCGCCAAGTAAGTGACCTTTTCCGAATCACACGTCGGGCATCTGACGATGCCATCCGGCCAACGCATTTCGATCATAAATGCGCGGCAGTTCTCATAGTCCTTGAAGTAAACAATCGCGTCAGTAAGGGACCGTGGGTATCTAGCGTCCATGCTTCCAATCCAGCAAACAGGACATGGTTTGTCAAGTATGTTAAAGCCCTCTATTCGGCTGGCTCTCAGCGCTGAAGGTCTATGCCGTTGAGAGTGGACATAAGATCATGATTTGATGGCCGAGGCGACAGAAAACCAGTAATCGTACGATGTGACGCTAGCTAAGATACCAGTTTGATCGACTCCGTACCTAACAACAACACGGTCTCTCGCGCGCCGAGCGTGTCTCAAGCCGGACACGAGCTGCGCCTGATGTGGCGTAATACTCGGATGGTCGTGTTATGCGTGCTTTCGGCGGCTTTGTACGCGGCGGTGCTGATACCTTTCAAGGTAATCCCGCTGATCCCGGGTGTTACCGAACTGCGTCCCGGCAACGCCATTCCGGTGGTGTGCTCGCTGCTATTTGGGCCTGCCGCCGCGTGGGGAGCGGCGATCGGCAATATGATCGGCGACTTTTTTGGCGGAGTCGGCCCCGGCGACGTCTTCGGGTTTTTCGGCAATCTCGCCTACGGCTATATCCCGTACAAGGTATGGACGATGCTTGCTGCTTCCGGCGAAAGCCCCATCGATCTCTCGGCTCGCACTCTAACCAAGTACGTCGCCGCCTGTCTGAGCGCCAGTATGCTCTGTGCCGACTTTGTCGGATGGGGTGATAACCTGCTCGCGCTGCGGCCTTTTTGGGTGCTCGGCAATGTCATCATCTTTAATAATATGCTGGCGGCAATCGTCCTCTCGCCGTTGCTTTTGATTGCCGTCTATCCGCGCGTTCGCGCCGGCCATTTGCTTTATACTGACCTGATGCCCGAGGTTCGCTCGCGCCCGCGACCGCTTCGGCTCCTCGGATTCGTCATGTTAATCGGCGGCGAATTCGCCGCTTGGCTTGCGGGCAACCTGATCTCGACCGGACGCTGGATGCCCCATTTTCTGCCCATCAGCTTCGCGCAAACTCCCTATGATAAGGCGATCGCGGTCGTGGTCAGTCCATTCATTATGATCGCCTTCGCCGGCATGCTGCTCCTATGAAAGCTGCCGACGCGACGCCGCTCGCTGCGCTCGAACGGGTCACTTTCACTTATCGCGGCGCCGAGGCTCCCGCACTCCGCGACACTGATCTCGTGCTGAGGCCTGGTGAGATGGTCGGGATTATCGGCGCGTCGGGCGCGGGCAAATCGACGCTGATCAAATGCCTCAACCGGCTGGTCCCCGGCTTCGAGGATGGAGAATTTCGCGGCCTCGTCTATCTGAGCGGACGTCCACTCGACGGCGCGCGAGTCTGCGATCTCGCGCCTCAAGTCGGGATGGTCTTTCAGGATTTTGAGGCCCAACTCTTCTCGACTAACGTAAGACTCGAAGTCGCCTTTGCGATGCAGCAGACCGGGATGCCGCGCGACGAGATTATTTCGCGAATTGGCCCCGCGCTGGTAGCAGTCGGACTCGCAGGTTTTGAGAAGCGCGATCCCACGTCGCTCTCCGGCGGCGAAAAACAGCGGCTCGCGATTGCCGCAATGCTGGCGCTCCAGCCTCGCGTCATCGTTTTCGACGAGCCGACTACCGATCTCGATCCCGCAGGACGCGCCGAGGTGCTTGAGCTGATTCAGCGCCTGCGAGCGCAAGGCTTGAGCCTGGTCGTGATCGAACACGAAGTTGACGAATTACGCGCCGCCGATCGCCTGCTCGTGATGCGCGCTGGCGAGATCGTAGCGCAGGGAGCGCCCGCCGCTATCCTGACGCGGCTCGAACTGCTCGAAAGCTGCGGGGTCCATCCGCCGGATTTGAACCGTCTGTTCGCAAATCTTAGGATTGTCGATCATCCGGCGAGTATCGACGAGGCCGAACGGGTCCTACGCGCCAGGCTGCCTCATCTCCATGGGCGCGCTGCGCTCAGTCCCGCCGACTCGTCGGAGGAGACGGAACCAAAGCCTAATCCCAAACCGCCCCTCGCCGAGGCTCGTGCTGTGAGCTTTGCATATTCCTCGGGTGCACTGGCGCTCGACGCGATTAATTTGAGGATCAACGCGGGCGAATGCGTCGCGATTGTCGGCCATAACGGGTCAGGCAAGAGTACCCTCGCTAAGCATCTGGTCGGATTACTCAAACCATTGTCCGGAACGATCCTGCTTTCCGGACGCGATCGCGCTGCGCTGAATGCATCCGCTAATGCAGCCCAGATCGGTTATGTGTTTCAGAATCCTGACCATCAAATTTTCGCCGCGACCGTCGAGGAGGAGGTCGCTTTCGGTCCGCGTAATTTCGGACTCGCGCCGGACGAAGTCGCCCATCGAGTTGCAGAAGTCCTGCAAGCAGTTAGTCTCGATACAATGCGTGGTCGCGATCCTTTTCTGCTGAGCAAGGGTGAACGGCAGCGATTAGCCGTCGCCAGCGTGATCGCACTGCGGCCTTGCCTACTAATTCTCGACGAGCCAACGACTGGCCTCGACTATCGTGAACAGCGGCGCATGATGGGACTGATTGCCGATCTAAATCGAGCCAGTCTCGCAATTGTGATTATTACTCATACTCCTTGGCTCGTAGCTGAATACGCGCGACGCGTGGTGCTGATGCGCAAAGGCCGGATTCTATTCGATGGTCCGGTACGCGACTTCTTCGCCGCTGACGTACTCCTGCAGGATTCGTCATTTCGCCCGCCCGAAATCACCCGTCTCGCGCGGCGCTTCGGATTTTCTGCGCTGTCGGTCGAAGAATTCGTCGCGCAATTTCGCGCCGCCGAGATGTCACACTCTTAGCTCTGAACTACCTTTTGCCATGTTGACCTCGCTCTATCTCGACCGCGCCAGCGCGATTCATCGACTCCATCCGGTGGTTAAGCTTATTGCGCTCTTCGTGATGTTCTGGTCGGTTTTCTGGGTCGATCAGCCGCTCGCACTGGTTCCCCTCGCGCTCCTGATGGTCGTGACTGCTCAGATCAGCCGCGCCTGGCCAAATTTCTACGCGTTCCGCTGGTTCATCTTGCTGATGATCCCGCCGACCATGATCGAATGGATGGCGGTTTATCGGCAAGGCGCGCCGCTCATCGATCTATGGTTCATCCACCTCAGCCGGCCATCGATTTTGTTCGGACTTGGCAAGGGTCTGAAACTCGCCGAGCTTCTTTCCGCTTCGATTCTGTTTCTATCAACCACGACCATCGAGGAGTTCACGACTAGCCTCGTCAGCCTGCGCGTGCCCTATCGGCTCGCTTTCGCGATGAGTCTTGCGTTCCGCCTAGTTCCACTGTTTATCGACTCGGCCTTTACGGTCCTTCAGGCGCAACGTCTGCGCGGCTATGAGTTCGATTGCGGTAACGTATTTGAGCGAATGCGCCGATATGTGCCCGCGCTAATTCCGGTTTTCATGGGTGCACTGCGACGTGCGAACAACATGGCGATGGCGCTTGAAGCGCGTGGTTTCGGTATCGGCGCGCGCCCGACTAGCCTCGACGAGAGCGAGTTGGGTCACTGCGACTTCCTCGCATTCGCTGTGCTGATCGGGATCGCAGCGGCTTACTTCGTAATTTATTTGACAGGTTACGGCACAATCTCGCCTAAATAAGTTACGATCGCTATAAGCTTTGGTTGATAGTTACTTGCGATATGAAATGCATGATTAAACTCTCTATTGAGATCGTTTTGGTTGCATTCACAGCATTAGTCGTCACACCGGACTGAACTACTACAGTGGCTGACGACTCCTGGCTCGCGCCTCAACTATTGCTATACCGCACCATGGTCGGACTCTCGCCATCAAGCCGAGGATCGCATTACCGCTGACGCAAATGATTTTGCGCGATATTTTGTAGAAAACGATTCTGTCGCAATTCGCGAAGGTAAGCCGTCACGCGATGGGCCGTGATGCGGCATGCGAAGCAGAGGCGACTGCATGGAGCGAAGGGCTTCTCGCAGAGGTCGCTGGCGAGACATGACAATCTCTTATGCCACAGCGATGATCAGTCATTGGGTGAGGATTGACAATTGCGCTGCGGTGTTTGAAAAACCCTGATAACTTACGACTGCTTAAAATCGAACCGCCGCTTGGTTTGAGGATGTACAATGCTCTTCGTGATTATCGGCTATGACGGACCGGACGGCGCGCGATTGCGCCCCAGCGTCCGTCCCTCTCATCTCAAAAACCTGGAACCGCTGGTCGAGGCGGGCCGGATGATTATCGGCGGCCCCTTTACTGACGGGAGCGGCAGTCTGATGATCGTCGATATGGAGAGTGAGGCGGAGGCGGTCGAATTTGCTAACCATGACCCTTATTTGACACAGGGCGTCTTCGCTAGCATCGAAGTCCGGCCTTTCCGTAAAGTTGTCCCCTAAATTCGCGCTGGAGTGACCATGCCCGGAGCACTATCGAGTCTCAAAATTATTGAAGTTGGCGAGCTAGTCTCCGCGCCTTACGCGACTAAGCTGATGGCCGACCTTGGCGCGGAAGTGATCAAGATCGAGCGTCCACACGTCGGCGACCATGCCCGCGTGCGCGGCCCTTTTCCGGGCGGCACGCCGCATCCCGAAAAGAGCGGCCTATTCCTTTATCTCAATGCGAACAAGTACGGCATCACTCTCGACTTGGCCAAACCGGAAGGAATGGACCTGCTCGAAAAGCTGGTCCGAGACGCCGACGTGCTGATGCACAACGCCGCCCCTCCCGATATGGACCGCATCGGTCTGACTTTCGAGCGGATGCACACAGCTAATCCGCGCCTCGTCATGACGTCGATTACTCCCTACGGTATAACTGGACCGCATCGGGATTGGCGAGCGTCTGATCTCAGTCTGTGGTGCGCCGGCGGGATTTGCGCGATTAACGGTGGCGGGATGGACCATCCCGAGATGCCGCCGCTCAAGACTTTCGGCAACCAGTCCGGCTTCCAGGGCGGCGTTCATGCCGCGCTTGCCACGATGGGCGCGGTGATGGCCGCGATACGTGACGACAAGGGGCAGCATGTCGATGTTTCGATTCAGGAGACGCTCGCATCTCAGCTCGAACTATTCTTCGAATACTGGCCGTACATGGGATTGATCGCTAATCGGCTAGGACGCAAGCCGATCCAGCCGCTCGAGGCGATGCAATGCAAAGACGGCTGGATTTATCTCTGCTGTGTCGAGGAGCATCAGTGGCGCGGCTTCGTCGAGGTGATGGGCAATCCTGAGTGGGCCGACGAGGAGATTTTTTCGGACCGACTCAAACGTGCCGAGAACTGGGAGGCGCTCAAAATCTTCCTCGAGGAATGGGTCTCGCAACAAACCGTACTCGATCTCTACCGAAAGGTGCAGGCGCAAGCGGGTTCCCTTCGCGCCAGTTTCGACGATGGGCGATCTCCTCAATTCCGAACACCTTAAAGCCCGCGGCTTCTTTGTCGAAATTGCGCACCCGATAGCGGGTACTTACAAATATCCCGGCGCGCCGCTGAAATATGGTGCAGCTCCGTGGGCGATTCGGATTCCCGCGCCGGCGCTTGGACAGCATAACGACGAAATCTTCGGTAAACGCCTCGAGCTTAGTCCAGCGCGCCTCACCGAATTGAAACAATCAGGTGTGATCTGATGCCTAAGCCTCCGCTCGACGGTATTCGTATTGCCGATTTCACTTGGGTCTGGGCTGGACCCTACTGCACGCTTCAATTGGCTCATCTCGGCGCGGATGTGGTCAAAATCGAGACCCGCACGCGACCCTGCGTAACGCGCCAACTTCCACCTTGGCCCGAGGGCAAAGGCGGCACCCTCAATCGCTCCGGCTATTTCAATCAATATAGTCAAGGCAAACGCTCGCTGACGCTTAATTTTAAGGACCCCGCCGCGCACGAGGTCGCGCGCAAGCTGATCGCCAAAAGCGACGTTGTTGTTAATAACTTCGCGCATGGTGTGATGGACAAGATGGGTTTCGGTTACGACGCGCTCAAGCAAATCAAGCCGGACATCATCATGATCTCGCTTTCCGGCTATGGCGACAACGGCCCCTACCGCGACTATATCGCTTACGGGCCTGCCCAGGTCCCGCTCTCCGGCCTTTCATCGCTGACTGGCTACAAGGATTGGCCACCGATGCATTCCGGTTTCAGTTATGCGGATCCCAATGCCGGCGTGCATGGCGCATTCGCGATCTTGGCCGCGCTGTTCCATCGCAAGAAGACCGGCGAAGGCCAGTACATCGATATGAGCCAGTGGGAATGCGCAATGGCGCTGCTGCCGGAAGGGATTCTCGATTACACCTTTAATGGCATCGAGCCCACACGTATGGGGAATCGCGATCCGCTGATGGCGCCGCATGGAGTCTTCCAATGCCTAGATCGTCCGGAAAAGATTCTCGGCAACACGATTGATCAGTTTGTCGCGATTACCTGCGAAAATGATCTCGATTGGGGGCGCCTCGCGCGTGCGATGGGACGCCCCGAGCTCGCTGATGATCCGAAATTCACTAAGCTGCAGTCACGGAAAACGAACGAGGACGAGCTCGAGGCGATCGTTGAACAATGGACCATGACTCAGCGCGCGGCAGAAGTTGCCGAAGCCTTGCAGCGCGCCGGTGTCCCAGCGGCCGTGGTCGCCGATAACCGCTATCTCTCCGAGGAAGACTCTCATATGGCGGCTCGCGATTACTGGGTCTATCGAGAACACTCGGAGGTCGGCAAAAAGCAGCATGCAGGCGTTCCTTGGAAAATGAGCCGCACCGAAACTATCGTCCGCGCTGCTGCACCTCTGATCGGACAACATACTGACGAGATACTCATTGAACTGCTCGGTTACAGCTCCGACGAAGTTGCCAAGTTGCGCGCCCACGGAGCGTTAGAGTAATCCGCCGAACACAACCGGTTCTTTACAGGTTGTCGCCCGGGCATGCCATGAACTCGACCGACGACGACGTATTCGCGCCATTTGAGTCCGTTGATCCGCTGAATACCTTTAGCGCACCGGTAGCATCCGAGGCGCCCTCAGCGCAGTCAAACTCGATCGAACAGCCGTTCGGATACATCGCGTCCTTAGCTGTCAAAGTGACCTCGCCCAGCACCGGAATTAACAGATTTGCATTCGCTGTCAGCATCGCCGAGGGAATTCCATGCAGGTCCGCGTTCGATCCGCCGTTGCAGTTCGATGCAAACACTCGATAATCGGCTGAGGTCGGCGGAGTGGCTCCCGTTTGAAACAAAACCGCATTGTCCCTAATTCCAATCACTACATTTCCCGCTCCCGACGGATGCTGAAATGGGCCGATCGTCGCGCTGCACACCTGGGTCCAATTGGCGGTTCCCTTACCGCAGACCGCCGTCGCACTGGTGATGCATTTCACGACGGTACATCCGTTCGAGTTGTACATTTCCACTCGGAAATCCACCGAAGCGCTAGTTCCCGCACCACTGTTGAGCGTTCGCGAAAAACCGAGAAACTGTGTCCCGGCTGCTAGTGCTGAGCTCGAGCCGGTATCGTGGCATTGCCCGCTCGTTCCGTTTACGACGGTATCACCCACGACATTCTGATTATCAAAGGTACAGTTCGCCGGACCCCATGACGTTACCAACACACTCTGTCCCGCCGTCTGACTGGTCTGCGCGACGCCTCGAATCAACAAGTCTGTTGCCGCAGCCGTCTGCACGGTCGTCCCGTTGGGATTCACTCCATAGACGTTCCTAACCAATAGCCCGGCAGTGGTGGTCTGCCCGGTCGCAACGATTACCCAGTTCTGCGCGAGCGCCTTGCAGAGCGGGTCGCCAGTTCCGCCTTGAGTCGCTGCCAAGGTTCCTGCCGTGATGTTTGCGGCGTTAGTAGTGTCGGTCGTCGCTGACGCGGCTAATCCCGAGATATCGCTTGCCGCGGGCTGTGAAGAGGTGTGCGCTCCAGTCGCTGACACTCCATTGATCCATTGATGGCTGACAGGCGTGAACGCCTGCCCCCGCCGAGAGTTGACGAGGTTGGCGTCGGCAGCCGCGCCGCGCTCAGCGTACCCGACGAAATATTAGCGGCATTTGTCGCATCAGTTGTCGCTGACGGCGCGAACGCTATCCCATTAGTCTTTGTACAGGTAGTCGCGACGCCACCGACCGTGGTGATGCAATCACCGCTCAGTGCCGGCATGCGTCCTGTCGGCAATGTTCCTGCAGAGATGTTCGAAGCGTTGGTGGTGTCCGTCGTTGCAGATGCTGCGAAGACACAACCGTTAGTCTTCGTGCAAAGAAAATTACTCGGTGAACTGAATGCGCAGTCGCCGCCAACCGTCGCCCCACTGATTGCTGCTCCATTCCCCGGATAATAGGCAAGCTGACCAGTTACACCAGAGTTAATGGTGCCACTCGCGCCACCAGCACCCCCGGCTCCGCCATTGCCCCACGGAGCCGCGTTCGCGATGAGCGATGAGGTTAGCACCATTGCAACTACTGCGATCGCGAGCGCCCAGGTATTAGTTCTGTCGCGGCGAGTCTTTGCGCTTAATGCCAATGAACCGTGTCGCGCGAAATTTGCGTACATGATTTATTGCTCCTCCCACGTGTAACAGTTGGTCGGAGCGCCGCCTTGCGCTTCAGCATCGAGCCGCTGATGGAGCGCGTCGAGTCCACGCAGCGGAAAATCTTGATCGCTGACAAGAGTATTCGCTGGAATCGGGAAACCGATCGTTTGTGATGGAGCAACGGTGTTGGCCGCCATCCCCGCTGGATTACCCACGGAGTCGCCCGGTTCAACCATCACTGCGATCGAGCCGGCCGTTCCACTACAGAAGACGGTCCATCCGTAGCGGGCGCTGCCGGCCTTGAGCAGTTGCGTTGGCGTAGTATTCGATATCACGATCGCAGTGCCGGCCGCTCCAGTTGTCGCAAAATTAATGATGTTGCCGGCATATGATGTCGTTGCCCAAGTTAGAGCGCTTCCGATCCCGCCGATTATCAGCAGCGGTCGTGTACTCAACCTTAGTTCCGGCAATAGCCAGTCTCTGAACCATCTGAGTAAAGAATGCATCAGCACCATCTGCCAAAATGCGTGAACTAAGATAAGGGTGAAACGTTTCATTGCTCAGTAAGGAGCCTCGCCATGACGGCGGAGCATCTGTATGTGAATATCGCTTAACTGCCGAAATGTTTATGCGCCAGCCACTTTTATGCTAAGCGGAGCTTACAGTGTCGCGGTCGAAGGAGATTTATCTATGGCTCAATTCAAGACATTGCTCAACAATCTGATCTTTCCCGAAGGACCGCGCTGGCACGACGGCAAACTGTGGTTTTCGGACATGCATGGGCACAAGGTCCGCACTGTTGATCTCAACGGTCAGGCGCACGACATCGTCGAAGTTCCTACTTGGCCTTCCGGCCTCGGATGGCTCCCGGATGGCCGCCTGCTCATAGTCTCAATGACTGATCGCAAACTGCTACGGCTGGAGGACGGTCAGCTTAAGACTCACGCCCATATCAGTCATCTAGCGTCCTTCCACTGCAACGACATGGTGGTGGATGGGAAAGGGCGGGCTTACGTCGGCAATTTCGGTTATGACCTGCTCTCTAATGCGCCGCAAAAACCAGCCGAGCTGGTGCTGGTTAATTCCGACGGTTCTGCGCGCATTGTTGCCGAGGGTCTCGATTTTCCTAACGGAACAGTTATCACCCCCGATGAAAAGACGCTTATCGTCGGCGAGTCGATGGGCCATCGGCTCACGTCCTTTACAATTCAACCCGATGGCTCGCTAATCGACCGGCGTATCTTTGCCGAGCTTGGCGAAGCCGTACCCGACGGCATCGCACTCGACGCTGAAAATGCAGTATGGGTCGCCTCGCCACTCAGTAAGGAACTGATACGAGTGAAGGAGGGTGGGGCGGTCACCGATCGCATCCGATGTGACTCGATGCCGATTGCATGCGCGCTCGGTGGTCCCGCACGCAAAACTCTCTTTGTCCTTTTTTCCGACAGCATCCATCCCGAAGAGTGTCGCGAAAAGCGCAGCGCGCATATCGACACGATGGATGTGGCAGTCGCCAGCGCCGGCTGGCCTTAAGCCTGCTTACACGCGCACCTCGTAGTAGGCATTGATCGGATTCTCGAAGTCGCGCGTCACGAAACGGCTGAATCCCGCAGCGGCAGTCATTTTGCGCGCGACCGGCTCGGGAAAACCTAATGTGCCGAGACCAAGGCCCCCTGCCTCCGACAACGCCGACGACATGCAGCACATCACAGAGATGCTGTACATGAACGCTGCCAATGGATTATCCGTCAAATTCTTTTCAAAGGTCGGTTGGCCGTGCACATCTGCGATCAGCCACGTGCCATCCGGCTTGATCGCCTTCCGAATCGCCAGCATCACGAGGTCGGGACGAGTCATATCATGCAGGCAGTCGAATGTTGTGATGAAATCGAAGCTGCCATCCGTCGGCAGAGGCTCTCGCACAGCATCATGAAATTTGATGTTCGATACTCCGGCCTGTGTAGCATTTTCGACTGCTCGGGCCAACGGAATCTTCGCAATATCATATCCGTGGAAGCTCGAACGCGGATACGCTTTTGCCATTTCGATCAACGCGACGCCTGAGCCGCATCCCACGTCGGCGACTTTTGCCCCGTGTTCAAGCTTGTTCGCTACCCCGTCGAGCTTAGGCAGCGCCACCGGCACCAATTGCGTGCGGAACCACGGCGCGAGCAATCGCTCTACTCCGCGATTCACCTCCGGCCCAAGCTGATCATAGGTAAGCCCAATGCCGCTCTTGAATGATTCCGGCAGCTTGTCCAGCACGGCCATCTGTTGTGGCAGACTGCAAAATCCGCCTGCCAGAAATAGCGGACTATTCTCGTCTGCCAGCACGAACGCAGCTTCGGCGCTAAGTGCAAACTTTCCTTCGCCTGCATAATCGATCAGCCCGGCCGCCACCTGTCCGTGCAGCCATTCCCGGAGCCAACGTTCGTGTAATCCGGTCTTGCGCGCCAACTCCTCACTCGTCAACCGACCTTGGCCGCTCATCGCTTGATACAAACCCATGCGATCGCCCAGATACACCATCGCGGAGACGTACGCTCCTCCTAATAATCCGAAGACCAGCTCCGCTAATTTCTGAGCTTTATCACTATCGATTTGCGATGATCGTTCCGGCATGTTCGGTACCTCACGTTTTTCGGACGGACTACGCTTTTCACCACATACTCGTTTAGCAGCGGAACGCCAAGCCATTGCCCAAACGCCATGAAGCTGTTTCAATCAAGCGGTCGCCTTGTGCCGAGGTGGCGAAATGGCAGACGCAGTGGACTCAAAATCCACCGTGGGCAACCACATGCGGGTTCAAGTCCCGCCCTCGGCACCATGACCTTATCTTCCACACATTGCACAATTTTTGATTGCACTCCCTAGCGATCCGAAGATGCGTTGCCAAGTACCAGTGTTGGGCAGACATATTGCAGCCCTTTCCATCGAGACTTGCCTATCGATTCAATCAGACGTCATCTCCTGTGACGTCTCGGAATTCTCTCAGATGTGCTCCAATCAGATTGGAAGCCGGCTCTTCTCAATTCGAAGATTCAATTCTATTAAACGCGCTCAGCAGTATGCCAAAGACCAGAGTAAAACTTACCTCTATCTAATCTTGATGACTATTGATCGCGTTTCAGCATCCTATAGGCGAATTGCAGTCATGGCACATCGATTGCGCTGTGGTTGTCGTTCACCTTGGCAAATGGCGAGACTGAATTACTGATATTCGAATTCATTAATGCAGGCCGATTAAGGAGGTTAATATCTGAGTCGTTAAGCTGTTTGGCTAAAAACTCCGCTTTCAAAATTTTCTGATTAAACAGTTACAAAATATGGGAGAGTAATCGATGTTCCTCCATAACCAAAAAATGATGTTTACTGTGCGAGTGGACGAACCAAATCCTGAATTTGCAAAGATGCTATTAGAGCAATTCGGTGGGCCAAACGGCGAATTAGCCGCTGCGATGCGTTACTTCACCCAAGGGTGGGCTGAACCCGACGTGAAGCGCCGCGACATGCTGTTGGATATCGCTACCGAGGAGCTTTCGCATCTCGAGATGGTCGGCCAAACACTGGTTCAATTATTAAAGGGAAGTCCCGGCGCACAAATTGATGAAGTCGAAAGCGGGTATCTCGGTCAATTGCTGGATGGCAAACATGAAAAGTTTATCGAGGCCTCGCTCAGTAGTGGTCAAACTCTCGTAGGCGGGGCGGGACCGAGGCTGACGGATTCCATGGGTACTCCCTGGACTGCCGCATACATAGACACGATCGGCGAACCGACAGCGGACCTGCGATCGGACATCGCGGCTGAAGCGCGCGCGAAACTCGTTTATGAGCGACTTATCAAGCTTTCCAATGACAGTAGCTGCCGCGAGACATTGAATTTTCTGATGACGCGCGAAATTGCTCATCAGAAAATGTTTGAAGCAGCGCTCGACGCGATCGTTAATAATTTTCCACCCGGCAAGTTCGCTGGTATTCAGGAATTTGCGCACGCCTACTTCGATGATTCGGGTGAGCAGGGCAAAAAAGTTTCCGGCTTTGAATTAGTTTCTTCCTCGCCATGGGGCTTCAAGTTACAGCCTTCTAACAAAGATGCGGAGATGCCGCCCCCGCTCGATCCACATCCTTCGGTAGAGAGTAAGCCAGTGGACGGCGGCAAACGTAGTTAGCATTTAGCGGGTGATCTGTGTCCTTAGCTAGATGCGTTTCGAGTGCGGGAAAGTTCGAGATTTTCAAAGACGAGCTTTCCCGTGCGTCGGAAGTCCGAAGCAACCTCACCGAACGAACTATTGATGCCGGCCGCCAAGCGCTGTGCGGCGAAAGGCGAGGTTTGCGCGCGGCGCTTCCGTTTGTCGGTCCCGCTATAATCGCCTCGATTGCTTATATTGATCCGGGCAATCTAGCGACGAACTTACAGGCTGGGGCGCGTTATAATTACGACTTACTATCTATCGTCGTGGTTGCGTCGCTGATCGCGATGTTTCTACAAAGCCAATCGGCCAAGCTCGGCATTGTAACCGGACGTAATTTGGCCGAATTGAGTCGCGAGCATTTTCCCCAAGTCATTGTGTGGGCAATGTGGGGATCAACTGAACTCGCCGCAATGGCCACGGATTTGGCTGAATTTCTCGGCGCTGCAATTGGATTGTCGCTGCTTTTGCAGGTTTCGTTATTTGATGGGATGTTACTTGCAGGCGTGATCACATGTCTGATTTTGAGTCTGCAAAGCCGGGGGTTTCGCCCACTCGAATTCGTCATAATAGGTCTCATCGGAATAGTTGGAACTAGTTATTTGCTCGAATTATTTCTGGCGCCGCCATCGTGGGCGAAAGTCGCTGATCATATTTTGGTTCCTGTGTTTAGCGGGAGCAGGGCATTAACTCTTGCCGTTGGTATTGTCGGGGCGACGGTCATGCCTCACGCAATCTACCTACATTCAGGTCTCGTGCAGGATCGGATCGTTCCGCATAACCACGCTGAGCAGCGAAAGCTGCTGAAGTTTTCGAATCGCGAGGTAATAGTGGCATTAACTATTGCCGGACTAATTAACCTCGCGATGATAACGACAGCGGCGGTTGCTTTCTATAACCGTGAACATGGAACCGCGCCCGATCTTGAATCGGCCTATCGTGCGCTGATTCCAATTTTAGGTGGCGGTGCTGCCGGAATCTTCATAATATCACTGATCGCCTCAGGAATCTCGAGTTCAACGGTGGGAACGATGGCTGGCCAGGTGATTATGCAGGGTTTTGTCGGCTTCCGGATTCCAGTCTGGCTACGCAGATTGCTCACTATGGTACCGGCGTTTATTGTGGTCGGCTTGAGCTTCAATCCAACGGAAGTGCTTATCCTCAGTCAAGTGGTACTCAGTCTGGTGCTGCCGGTCCCGATGGTCTCGCTGTTGATACTTACGTCAAAGCCCGACCTGATGAAATCGTTCACGAATGGGTGGTTGACGTCTGCGCTCGCGATGGTTGCCACTGCTCTAGTGATTACACTTAATGGCGCATTACTTATCGACTTGGCGGGCGTACGGCTTCACTGAATATATTCGTTCTTACTCCAGTCATAAAGGTACTTAAGCTTGGCGACCGAGACACCCGTCAAAACTTCGACCATCGCGTTAGTCCTAATCGATGTTATTAATGACTTGGATTTTCCGGGCTCTGAAAAACTGCTCATGCAGGCGCTGCCAATGGCTCGGAATCTCGCGACTCTTAAACGACGCGCCAAGCAACATAGGGTGCCGTGCATATACGTTAATGACAACTTTGGCCAGTGGAAATCTGATTTCCGTCGCATAATCGGTCATTGCGTCGATGACGATACCATCGGCGCACCAATCGTCGAGCTCCTAAGACCGGATGAAGATGACTACTTTGTGCTCAAACCGAAGCATTCAGGTTTTCACGCCACCACACTCGAAATCCTGCTGGAATATCTTGGGATTAAGACTCTGATTTTGACCGGAATGGCCGCCAATATATGTGTGCTGTTCACGGCTAATGATGCTTATATGCGTGATTACCGGCTGTATGTTCCGCGTGACTGTGTAGCTGCTAACACGCTGGAAGATACCAATTATTCTTTGTCGCAGATGAAGCTGGTGCTCAAAGCCGATATTCAGAAATCAACGGAGGTTAATTTTGACTCGCCCGCCCGTCGAGGTCAGCGCTCGAGTCCGGGTTCAGCGGCAAAGCTGGTGCATCGTCGAATACTCGATGCACACGGCGGAACTCGAAAGAAAAGCCGTTCTTCTACGAAATCAGGTCGAATAAGATCATAACATTGAATGTGCTGAGTGCTCGGAATCGATCGAGGGAGCAAGGCACTCTTTGAAGAAGCAGCTCACCACTTACCGAGCCAAACGGAACTTCGAGAAAACCAGCGAACCGAGCGGCGAACGACCAATAGCGCCAGCTTCGCGGCTCCGCTTTGTAATTCAAAAACACGCGGCACGACGATTACACTATGATTTGCGACTGGAATTAGACGGCGTATTCAAATCGTGGGCGGTCACGCGCGGACCTTCGCTTGATCCTCGTGACAAACGGCTCGCAGTCGAAGTCGAGGACCATCCACTTGAATACGGCGATTTCGAAGGCACCATACCTGCTGGTCAATACGGCGGCGGGACCGTTCAATTATGGGACCGGGGCTATTGGATAGCCGAAAATGAAGTCACGCCGCAGCAGGCCTTGGCGTTGGGCGATTTGAAATTCCAGCTCGATGGACAACGCCTTCACGGAAGCTGGGTGCTGGTGCGCATGAAACATGATCGAGCCGGCGGCAAACGTACTAATTGGCTGCTGATCAAACATCGCGATGAGAGTGCGCGCGAAAATGATTGTGACACCCTGCTCAGCGACGACGCTTCGGTTGCGTCCGGCCGAACCATCGCCGAGATCGCAAAAGGAACCGGGCGGCGACCTCGTCCTTTTATGCTCGCGATCGCGCCCGCCGCGAATGCGGTTTGGAATTCCAAGGCTGATCGCAAACCTCAGGAGTCGGAGCACGACGGTGCGGGCTCGACCAAAAATGCAAAATTAGTCCAGCCGCCCAAACCCGCTGCGTGCCACCGGCATAAGCCTTTCAAATTCATCCCGCCGCAACTCTGTAGATTAGTCGATTCAGTCCCTTCCGGTCCGGAATGGGTCCATGAGATCAAATTCGACGGTTATCGCACGCAGCTCCACGTTCGCGATGGTAAGATAGCGCTGCTCACGCGTACTGGACTCGACTGGACTGATAAGTTTCCGCGCATCGCCCGCTCGGCGCAGTCGCTTCCGGACTCGATCATTGATGGCGAGATAGTCGCGCTCAATAAGAAGGGCGTCTCTAATTTTAGTCTGCTTCAAGCGGCGCTCTCAGAGGGTGCTTCCGGCGAATTGTTCCTTCTGGCATTCGATCTTCTATTTGATGGCAATCTTGACTTGCGTAGTGCTTCGCTGATTACGCGCAAGCAGCGACTGCACACAATGCTTGAGGAAAGTAACGCGCGCGAACCGGAATCACCGCTCCGATACGTCGAATACTATGAGGACGACGGCAAACGAGTCCTCGAAATGGCGTGTCAAATGGGGCTTGAGGGCATTATATCGAAGCTTCGAGATGCTCCTTATAAGGCTAGTCGCAATGGTGGGTGGACCAAGTCGAAGTGTCGGCCGAGTCAGGAAGTTGTGATCGGCGGATGGAGCGAAAACGCTGGTCAGTTACGGTCATTACTGGTCGGAATCTACCGTGACAATGGATTGGCCTACTGCGGACGTGTCGGCACCGGCTTCACCCATGATATCGCCAATCGGCTTCTACAGCGCCTTAAAATACTGAATAGTCAGAAAAGTCCGTTCGTTGCTGATCGAATCCCCGCCAGAAGTCCACTGGTACATTGGGTAGAGCCAGAGCTGGTAGCTGAAATAGAATTCGCGGGCTTTACACATGATGGCATAGTGCGTCAGGCGGCTTTCAAGGGATTGCGTCTGGACAAGCGCGCCTAGACGTGACGCTGGAACAACCAATCTCGCCCGAGGGCGTATCTGTTTCGCCGTCCAGTGATCCCGTCCCGACCGTTGCCCAGGAGCCTAAGATACAGTCAAGACGCGAAACTCAGTCGGTGGTTATTATGGGTGTAATGCTCACGCGGCCGGAAAAGGCGCTCTGGGATAACGATGGCGGTGGTAAATCGGTCACCAAGCTGGATTTGGCCCGCTATTACGAAGCGACCGGCGAATGGATTTTGCAGCATATCAGGGGTCGGCCATGTTCTATTATTCGAGCGCCTGACGGAATTGACGGCGAGCATTTCTTCCAGCGTCACGCGATGCCCGGTGCACCGAAGCTGTTCTATTTACGCAAGGTGTCGGGCGAACCCAAGCCATACCTGGAGATTGACGAGCTTGCAGCCTTCGCGGCGTTGGCTCAACTCGCTGCAGTCGAGCTGCACCCGTGGAATTGCGAACCCGATTATCCCGAGATACCCGGCCGCTTCGTTTTCGATCTTGATCCGGCTCCCGACGTCGATTTCAAAGCAGTAATTGAAGCAGCGCAGGAACTCCGCGATCGTCTTGATAAGCTCGGTCTGATCAGTTTTTGCAAGACGACCGGCGGAAAGGGTCTGCACGTTGTCACCCCGGTGACGCAAAATCCAAAGAGGCCGGTTGAATGGCCCGAAGCAAAGGCTTTCGCGCGCGAGCTCTGTGCGCAAATGGCGACTGATAATCCGGGAAGATACTTGATCACAATGTCCAAGGAGGCTCGCTTCGGCAAGATTTTTCTGGACTATTTGCGTAATGATCGGAGCGCGACGGCGGTTGCCCCGCTTTCGCCGCGTGCGCGACCCGGCGCACCGGTTTCTATGCCATTACTTTGGTCGCAAGTGCGATCCAATCTGGCTCCGAGCCGCTTTACGATTCGCACTGCGATTCGTTATCTGACGAAAAATGATCCGTGGAGTAATTATCAGGATTCGGGTCGTCCGCTGGCACAAGCGATTAAGCGGCTAACTAGATAAAGGGTTGTATAATTTGTCACGCAGAAAGCAGGCGGAGGGTTTCGAGTCACTCCGCGTACCACTGGATCTGGCGCCAATGGAGGCACGAGTAGTTGATGCCTTACCTGCCGAGGCGGGCTGGCAATTCGAGCCTAAGTGGGACGGCTTTCGTTGTTTGGCTTTCCGCGCCGGAATGGCAGTGGAATTAATCGGGAAATCCGGCAAGTCGCTCTCTCGCTATTTTCCGGAGATGGTCGAGGTTCTGCGTCATGTTCCCTGCCGCGAATTTGTCCTCGATGGGGAACTGATAGTTCCACTCGGTTCTTCGCTTTCATTCGATTCATTGCAAGCGCGGTTGCATCCAGCTGCGAGCCGAATCCGCAAGCTCGCGCATGAAACTCCCGCCAAATATATTGCATTTGATTGTCTCGCAATGCGTGGCAGCGCGAGTCTGCTTGGAAGTTCTTTGAGCGAACGTCGAAAAGTTCTCGAGGAGTTTTTCCACATGCTGGGAGTCGGTAACGCGGATCTCAAACTCACGCCATACACGCGGGAGCGGAGGGGCGCGCAGCATTGGCTCGATCAAGCTGGCGGCATGTTGGACGGAGTGGTTGCCAAATTACTCGACGGCTCTTACCAGTCGGGTATGCGAGCGATGCTGAAAGTCAAGCGGATGCGAACAGCTGATTGTGTGGTTGGCGGATTCCGTTATGCAAGCAATAGCTGTCAGGTCGGATCATTACTGCTTGGTCTCTATGATAGGACGGGCAAACTCGATCATGTGGGATTCACATCGGGGATTTCCGACGCGGAGCGAGCGTCATTGACTCGACGACTCGAGAAATTGATTAAACCACCAGGCTTCACCGGCGACGCGCCGGGTGGCCCCGGTCGTTGGTCCACCGAACGCTCCAAGTGTTGGACTCCGCTCACTCCAAAACTTGTCGTGGAAGTGCAGTACGATCACATCACGGGAAAGCGATTTCGGCATGGTACTCGATTAGTCCGATGGCGATGTGACAAAAGCCCGCGTCAATGTACGATTGATCAGTTAGAAGCGGAAGCAAGGCCCCTCAGGCTGGCTGCGCTTCTCCCGAGCTGATAACAAAAGTCCAGACGGAGTGAATTACAACTCATCCGTACGGCTCAGGCCGCACGGATGATGGTGCTAGTACTGGCTATTTGTGCGATTCCTCATGTCCCTTCTTACCGTGCTCAACCGCAGCATTTCCATGTTCGCGTGCCTTGCTGGCGTGCTCTCGCGCCTTTTCGTGGTCTCCGGCCTCATGGTGAGTGGCCGCAGCATGATGATGCTTTGCGGCTTCATGATGTCGGTCTGCGGCGTCCATATGGTGCTTTGATGCTGGATGTTTTACGGGCATTTACGTTTCTCCTTCTTACTTAATGGTGGCGACCACCTATTTGATCGCCAGTTAAACTCGCTGGGAAGTGTCCGATCAGGCTATTCTGGAGAGACTTCATCATGTTCATTTAGAGCTAGAGCAGATGACTCACCAGAAACCAGATTACGAGTACTGATATAGGCACTCCTAGCAACCAAGCGATTCCATATCCCATAATAAATTTCCTCGGTGTATTGCTCTAAAAGCAGTTATTGCTTAATGAAGCAACATCCGTGCTAAATATGAAAAGCCGGAATCTTGAAATTTAATAGAATTAAGGAGATGAACCGACAAACTCGTTACGAAAAAATTACCGGCTTGATTAATGCCCGTCTGACCAGCGGGCGTGATAGATGCTAATACATATAGAAACTAGAGGGCGCTATCATATGCTCTATCATAAGATTCTTATCAGCGCATTCCATAATTGTTACGGTATTCAAGCTTAGGTTTGCTCCAAGAATCAATGAAACTTCGCCTCTACCAGTTCGCAACAAGTCCATTTTGCGCGAAGGTTCGAAAAATTCTCGACTATAAAGGGATTGAGCCCGAAGTCGTCGAAGTGGATTATCTCGATCGCCGCAATCTGCTCGAAGCTTCAGGACAAATTATGGTTCCGGCACTAACGATTGAGAGCGGCGAAACTCTTATAGACTCCGAGCGAATCGCCTTTCGGCTCGAAGAACTGTATCCTGAACCTGCCATTTTTCCGATGAAATGGCGCGGAACTCATCTCGCGCTCGGGCATTATTTCGATACTGAATTAGAAGATATTTTATTTCGCACAACTGTTCCCGATGAAGTTGTCTATTATCGACGGCGCGGAGTCGCTCACGAAGCTTTGTGGCGCTTAATCTGCGAGCGCAAATATGGAAGCGGCTTCTGCGACCAGATGGTGCATAATCATTCTCGCAATCTAGAGCGTGCGCGCGCGATGCTGGAGCCTCTCGACTGCGACCTCACCAACCGTGCATTTCTGCTCGGTCGAATCGGATACGCAGATTTCGCGCTTTATGGGCAACTCAGCCTGCTTGCTCTTATTGGTGAGTTGAAGATTCCCACAGATTTACCTAATCTACGCGCCTATTATCAGAGGATAGATCGAATCTCCTCCAGATTGGAAAACGACGCATAAATGTGCCTATATCTACGCTTTATGCGATTTCGGTGACGGCTGCGTTGAGAAATCGACTAAACAGCGCGCCACTCGAATCGAGCGCTACATCGTAGAGCGAGGGGGTACGACCCGGCACTAAAATCTGATGTCCTTCGTCGAGCAGCGCGTAGAGCACGCAAAGCGAAAAAGCTATGTAAGGTCTCCCCGCCAATGGCCCGCGGATGAGCAGCCAGAACAGAATGCCGTAATTAATAAAGTGTGCAGTTTTGCGAATTAATCCATGCAGTAAGCCGATCATTGCAGCAGAGGCCGAGGGCAGCAGCCATCTTAGGAACGGCTCAAAAAATCTCGACGTGTTGCTCGCAGAAAAGAGTGAACTCGAAAGCACGAACAGAGCAATAATCCAGAAAAATGGGAGCGCCCATTCGGCAAATCGTGAGCGGTGGCTTGGTTCGACTGTCACTTGAGTCGGCAATGCAGCTTATCCTCCGATCATTATCAGCGCGCCAATGTTCTATTATTGGGTCAAGCGCTTTGACCGCTGGAAACATCAAATAACTAGGTTAGCAGGTGGAGGGGAGACTGCCATATCTCGAAGCTACCGTTCCAGTGCTATCGTTCGCAGTCGCTCGCACGTCACCTTGCGTGTAGGCCTAATTGCTGTCGTCGGTTAATCTCATGGAAATCGGCAAAGTGGCGGCAGTCGCGGTCGCTGTCGGGCTCGATGTATTGGCAATTTCTGTCGGGGTTGGAGTCGCAGGAATAGAGCGAGGCTCCCGTTTGCGGGTCGGATTAATCTTCGCAATCGCGGAAATTATAATGCAGTTGATCGGATATGGATTCGGCTCGGCTTTGGGCCGTTGGTTTGGTGAAATCGCTACTTATGCGGGATTCGCCGTGCTCGCTATGGTAGGGATTCTGATGCTGCGATCATCATGGCAACCTGAACAATACGAGAGGTTTAATGCCGGCAGAGGCGGGGCATTGGTGCTTATGGCGCTCTCGATCAGTCTCGATTCGCTAGCAGTAGGGGTCGCGTTGCCAGCCGCCGGAATCACTCTCGTGCCGCTGCTCATCACGGTATCCATCACCACGACCAGTTTCAGCTTACTCGGGCTCGCTTTCGGTGCTCGTCTGGGAGAACGTTACGAACGCCGGGCCGAAGCGCTGGCGGGCGGCATTCTGATCGTGCTCGCGGTCGCTTTCGCGGTAGAACAAGCTGTCTAGTAAGGTATTGGGAAGGTGAGACTTTGAGGATTCCGGTTATGCTCTTCTCGATCTCATGGAAAGAATGCAGCTTCCTCTATTTTTCTTCCTATTGCGCTATTGGGGCGGGGTTGCCGCGCGTGGCGAGCAGGCGAGTCTGCGAGCTGCGTATAAATAAAGCTGTTAAAATTGTTTTTCAACAGCCACGAGTTATCCGACTACTCGCCTGTTATGCCGCGTGACCTCAAAGTTTTATTCCGGCACTCCGCCTAATGCTTGAGTTTTCGCGCCTCGATATACTTTTCGTATGGACCAGACGATTCATATCTCGGCAGCGCAGTCTGCCCCGCCTTGCACCGTTGTTATCTTCGGCGCATCGGGCGATCTCGCCAAGCGCAAATTGATCCCTGCGCTCTATAATTTGCGTGCTTCCGCTCATGG
This sequence comes from uncultured Pseudomonadota bacterium, assembly GCA_963795945.1. Taxonomy (GTDB): domain Bacteria; phylum Desulfobacterota; class Binatia; order Binatales; family Binataceae; genus JAJPHI01. The sequence continues at coordinate 113,854 of CAWCJN010000004.1, read as the reverse complement.
ACTGGCGCCGCGCGATTTTGCCGTGCTCGGCTTCGCCCGCCGCGAAATTCCACTCGATAAGTTTCGCCACGATGCGCACGAATGGGCTTCACGTTATTCCCGACTTAAGGTCGATCCGGAGGCTTGGAACGACTTTGCCGCGAGCCTCGAGTATGTTTCTGGTCTCGATCATCCGGATGGATTTGATCGACTGAAACAACGCCTCGAGCAAATTGAATCTGAACGCCGCCTGCCGCCGAACCGCGTGTACTATCTCTCGGTGCCGCCCGAGGCGGTCGAGGAATGCGTCGAGCGAATTGCGAAGGCCGGACTGATCGCATCCCCCGGCCAAGCTAATTTCACCCGCATCGTTCTCGAAAAACCGATCGGTCACGATCTCGAGAGCGCGCTGCACCTGAACCGGCTCGTGCACCAGTATTTCGACGAGTCGCAGGTCTTTCGCATCGACCATTATCTCGGTAAAGAAACCGTGCAGAATCTGCTGGTGCTCCGCTTCGCCAACGCGATCTTCGAGCGGATGTGGGGGGCGCGCAACGTCGATCACGTCCAAATCACCGTGGCCGAAAGCGAAGGCGTCGGCTCGCGCGCGATGTATTATGATCCGGCCGGAGCGCTGCGCGACATGGTGCAAAACCATATCCTGCAATTGCTCGCACTAATCGCGATGGACCCGCCGGTTGCGCTCGACGCCAATGCGATCAACGACGCCAAGCTTAACGCGCTGCGGGCGCTGCGCCCGCTCAGTCCCGGTGACGCCAAGAAGTTGGTCGTTCGTGGACGGTACGGCGCCGGTGCAGTGGGCAATGAAGTCGTGCACGGCTATCTTCAGGAAGAGGGTATCCCGCAGAGCTCACATACTGAGACCTTCGTCGCGCTCAAGGCATACGTCGATAATTGGCGCTGGGCCGGAGTGCCGTTCTATTTGCGAACTGGCAAGCGGCTGGCGGTCCGCGAAAGCATGATCCATGTCGAATTCAAAGCTGCTCCACGGATCCTGTTCAATCGCGGAGACGAATTGCCGCCGAACGCCCTTACGATCCGAATTCAGCCGGACGAGGGTTTCTCTTTCGAAGTTCTTGCCAAGCAGCCCGGCCTCGATCTCGTATTACGTCCAGTGCAGATGAACCTGCGCTATCAGAGCGAATTTGCCGGGGCGCCGCCCGAGGCATACGAGCGTCTGCTGCTCGAAGTGATGACCGGCGACCACACGCTTTTCGTCAGCTCCGAGTTTGTCGAAAAATCATGGGAATTCGTGCAATCGATTCTTGATCAATGGAAGGCCGACCCAGTCTTGCGGATTCACGATTATTCTGCCGGCAGCTTCGGTCCTTCCGCAGCCGACGTGATGATTCACAACGATGGCCGCGTCTGGCGGAATCCGTGATTATATTCTAAGTAGATAACAGTCGGTTGGAGCTCAGGAGCGAATCGAAAATGAAGCAAACGGCAGTTTATATCCTCGGTGGCGCACAAAGCGATTTCGCTCGCAACTGGACCAAAGAGGGAAAACATTTCGTTGAGGTGATGCGTCAGACGGCTCTGGATGGCCTCATCGCCGCTCAACTTGAATCACGTGAAGTCGAGACTGCTCACGTGGGCAACTTCGCCGCGGAGCTTTATGCGAAGCAGGGTCAGCTCGGTGCTTTCTTTCTTGAGATCGATACCGCTTTCCGAGGACTGCCGACAACGCGCCACGAGGCCGCCTGTGCCTCGGGCTCAGTCGCGATTCTGGCAGCTTCCGCCGAAATTGAGGCGGGACGGTACGACTGTGCTGCAGTGGTCGGACTCGAACAGATGAAAACCGTCGATACTGTTACAGGTGGTGATTTTCTTGGCACTGCCGGATGGTACGAGCGCGAGTGCAAGGGCAAAGACTATCCTTTCCCCGGCTATTCGGGCGACTGGGCGACGAGTACGACAAACGCTTCGGACTGAAGGATGAGTACCTCGCACAGATCTCATCAGTAAATTACTCCAATGCGCGCCGTAACCCGCTTGCACAGACCCGCGGATGGCCTCGTAGCGAAAGCGATCCGCAACAGCGTGAGAAGTTCAAACAGGTGCTCGCGGGTCGTATCCGCGTGGGTGACTGCTCGCAGGTCACCGATGGTTGTAGTGTGCTGTTCCTCGCGTCGGAAGAGTTCGCCGCCAGTTATGCCAAGCGCCACGGGATAAAACTCGAAGAGCTGCCGCGGATCCTCGGCTGGGGCCATCATACTGCGCCGATGGAATTCGATACGAAAGTCGCTGAGAGTAAGGACAATGCGTACGTGTTGCCACATACGCGACAGGCGATCGTCGATGCGTTCGAGCGGGCCGGCATCAAAGATGTCTTTGCCGTAAACGGTATTGAGACGCACGACTGCTTTACGACTTCCGAATATATGGCCATCGATCATTTCGGACTGACCAAACCGGGCGAGTCCTGGAAAGCAATCGAAGAGGGCGTAATCGAGCTCGGGAACAAGATGCCGATAAATCCGAGCGGCGGGCTCATCGGCGCAGGCCATCCGGTCGGAGCGACCGGTGTACGCCAGATGCTCGATTGCTATCGACAGGTGACGAATACTGCCGGAGAGTATCAGGTTGAAGATGCGCAAAAATTCGCGATGCTGAATATCGGCGGCAGTGGTACGACCAGTTGCGCGTTCGTGATTGGCAAGTAAAAAATCTGGATATTGGAAGTTAGCGAGCGGCGGGCCACTATTGGCTCGCCGCTTTTTCTTTGCCGCAAAGCAGAATCGACACAATGCAGAATCAAATCGATATCACACTCTTTGAATTGATCTTGGCGGCGGCCTGCTACGCCGCCGGGGGATTGTGCATGAAGCTCTCGCTCGGTCTGACCAAGCCGCTGCCGACTGCAATATTGTTTGTGCTGTTTATCGTCGGCGCGACTTTGCAGACGCTTGGGATGCGACGGGAGGATCTGGGCGTCGCGTATATTATGGTGCTGGGATTAGAAGCGGTGGCGGCGCTCGCTTTGAGCGTATTTGTTCTCGATGAAGCCTGCCCGCCCTCACGGCTGATGGCGGTCGGATTGATAATCGGCGGAATCGTCTGGCTGCGAAATAGCTGAATCGATGTTCCGCGTAAAGCATCAGTAATGCTAAGCCGAACTCAAAATACAAGATTCCTACTGCGCGTACGTCCTTGAACGCAACAACTCACAGCTTCCTGGTTGAGTTTTTCATCTTTATCAAGAAATGCAGCTTGATTGAAAAGTATCCGTTTACGTCTTACATCATTTTTGTTTGCTGTACGATTCTGGATAGTTCGTTATTCAACTCAGTCATTAAAAAATCCAGCCGGCGGAGCGATTGCAGTTCCGCGAGCAATGTCCGCCGCGCTTTGGTGTCCCAGTTCGCCAACCGCGCGAAGCTGTCCGCCTCAACGCGTGCCGAAAAATTTTCAAGAACCACAGTAATACTCTCCGTCGAATTAGGCATAGAAGGGTCGCCCTCTAATAAATCGGGGTACACGAAATGCGCGTGCCACGCTTCAAGTTGCTTGACGATCCCACCTAATGCAGCTTCTTCCAGGGCCTCCGTCTCACGATCGAGTTGCGGGCGCGGTTGCCGCATCCGAATCAGCGCGATTCGCTCGAAACGATGTGCAACGCGACGCAAGTTGCCAGCCGCATTAATTACTGCGTCGGGATTGAGGCCACTGGCGCGGCCTTCCATCCGCGCATCCTCGGCAATCGCGAGAAGCTGTTCGAGCAGACCGGCGAGTTCTGCATCACGTTGGCGGATCATGACTTCGCTCAGGCCTTCTCGAGGATCAAGCATGATTGCGAGGCCGAGCGCCTTGCGCAATCGCGGCAGCAATGACTTGCCGGAATATTCCGGCCATAGAAAGAGGAAGACCAACGCGACCACGCTAGTACCCAGCAAAATTCCCCAAATTCGCCACAGCGGCGCGTCGATTGCAGTTGATGGGCTAAGCCCTACGAAAACCAGCGCCATGGTCGTCCCGATCTGCTTGCCAGCATAGGCAATTCGCTCGCTGCCTTGACCCGCATAGGCGGAGATCAGCAGGACGACAAAAAAAACCATTATGTAGGAGGGCAAGGTCTCGAAATTTGGCGTAGTGATGATGATCGCCGCGACCGTAATTGCGCCGCCCAGCACCGAGCCGATAATCCGCAAATTCATCTTGCGCCGCGACGCGCCATAGGTCGGCAGTCCGGCAATAATCACGGTAGTCATGATCGTGGATAGATCGGCCCGTTGCGAAGCTAGGCCGAGGACGAAAGCGGCAACCACGCTGATCGCGACCTTCAAAGAGTAATGTTCGAGTCCACTTCCGGTGTCGTCAGCGCTGGCAGTCGCACGGCCGCCTTCCGGAGCAGCCGCTGGTTCGTCGAGGGGCCGCTCGATAAGTCGTGCGATCGCGCGCAGGCTCGAGAGAAATGCACTCAAATTAGTTAGCTCGGTAGCGTCAACGCGCTTGATGTAGTTCGGTCGCTGCTCCTCTATACGGCTGTCGAGCATCCGAATTACGGCCGTCACCTGTGTAGCTGCTGGAGCGGGCGAATCGTCGGGTCCGGTGCGCAGCATTGTCGCGGGATCGTTCGCGACTTCATCGAGCGCCGCGCCAATTGCTTCCACCACGGCCTCGATCTCAGGGAACAACAGCGCGCCCGCAGCTCCTGCAATGCGATTTTCGGCGGCGAGCAGCGCGATTACGTCGGATTCGGATTCGATTCGGGCGACGCGGGTAATAATAGCGAGCAAGACGCCCCGGCGATGCTCGGAGATGCCCTCGGCCTGAGCGCGTGCGAGCAGCGTCAAGCGTCCACTCAGTTCGCGCCAGTTCGCGATCTTCGGAGGAATTGGGCCGCGATGCTCGTCGAGGTAGTATCGCGTACTTTCGAGGATGCGCAGCCGAATATGGCAGAGATTAGCGGCGAGCGATTCGAGCAGGATTGCGTCTGCCGGGTCAGGCCACAGCAGATTGTCGAATAAGGCGAGTAGGCCGATCGCGACCGCAACTGCGGCAAAGCCGGAACCGGCACGCCAGCCGAGCTGCTCCGGCGCGAACATCACGCCGTACAAATTATCGAGCACTAGTACTTCGCCGATAATTCCAAACGAGCCCAGCTTGTAGCGATTTACCAGATAGGTTGCTGCAAAGCCGAATGCGCCGAGGAAGAGCAACATCAGCGGCGGACTCTGCGAGAGCGTGCGCGCGACGATTACCGAGGCGGCAATGAGCGCCGCCTCAGCGACTGTGAAAATTACCGCGATACGCCACGACATCATCGATGTGGGCGTACCGGCCAGCATCCATACAACGTAAGGTCCGAGCGGCGAGGCGATATGGGCCGCAGTCATGATTCCAGCGCCGATGGCGCCGATTGTCGCGGAACGCAGCGCCGAGCGCACCCGATGGGGGCGGAGCGCGAACTCGTTCTGTATCCGCGATGCGAAGGCTCCGAGCCGCGATGGAGTTCGTGGTTTAACAGCGGGATAGGGCGCAGTGGCCGCCATAGCGGATTAGCCTCGCCGAGCCGTGACTTGATGAGGCTGCCCGATCATCGAAATCCTTGGATTGTGACGACCGCCGTCGCGCCCATCCGGAAGGGAAATCGTGGATCGACCTGATCGAGCGTGATCCGCACTGGAAAGCGCTGCGAAAGCCGTACCCAGTTGAGTGTCGGTTCGATGGCCGGCAGCCCCTCGACGGTCGCGCCATTTTGCTGATAGAGCGCCCATCCGACGCCTTGCACGTGACCGCGAAAGCTGTGACCCGGGTAAGCGAGCAGGAAGACATCCGCCGTCATTCCTTGCCGGATATGCGCAAGGAAATTCTCGCGAAAATTCGCGATCACATACCACTTCCGATTATCGACGAGACTTAATACGTCGCGCCCCTCGTTGGCATATTGGCCGACCGCGATATTGAGATTCGTCACGTAGCCGTCGAACGGCGCGACCACGCGACAGTAATCAAGATTGAGTTTCGCATTATAGGCGTCCGCTTCTGCGGCCTTCATCCGTGCGTTGATATTGCCGAGCTGGCCGAGATCATTTTGCGCCTTGTTCAGGTCGGCATGCGCGCTGGCGACATTGGCCTGTTCCGCCTCGTACTGCGTGCGCGCGTTATAGACGTCGTTGGCCGTCACATAATGTTGCGGTAACAACGGCTCGATGCGATCGAGGTATTGCTTGGCGTAAGATGCATTCGCCTGATGCTGTTGCTGCTGGGCATGCGCCGCATGAATTGAATTCTCGAGTGCGCGCACTTGGAGCTGAGTAAGTTGCAACTTCGCGAAAGCATTGTCGTATGCAGCCTGATAGGGGCGCGGGTCAACGACGAACAGTAGCTGTCCGGCATGGACATGTTGATTATCCACGATCGGCAGCTCGATAATTGGTCCGCTGACATGGGGAGCCAGTCCGATGGTGTTGGCGCGCACGTAAGCGTCGTCAGTGCGCGGATAAACGTAGTACTGGCGCGTTACATAGATTAAGGCCAGTACCGCTGCAACGTATATTATCGCGCTGACCAGATGCGCCATTACGCGGCACACGCGCTGGGAGGGGGAAGTCTGTGCTGTCGCGTCCATCAGCGCTTCAAATTCGATTGAAGAAAATAATCCACACCAGGCAAGCCGATAAGATCGCAGCGCTCGCATAAACTCCTGGCGACCACCATAGGAAGGGTTCAAGTCCGATTTGAAGAAACAGCACGCGAAGAATCGCGAGACTAGCGGCCCCAATAATCGTGCAGAGTAGCCATGCCGGAAAGTTCGCGCCGGCGATGTTGATAATTGGGTCGCAGGATGCCAACGCGAACGCGGAAAGCATCAGCATCGTGAAGGCGCCAAGTATTCTGATCGATCGTAACCGCTTCACTATATTAGTCGGCAGAATTTTGACCGAGCCAATTCATTAAGGCAACGTGCCGCGTGATAGTGCGATGGGTTGTGACGGAGGCGGAGAGAATATGCGGACCTTAATTGATTTTTTGAAGCACTGCTTTTCTTCCCCGCTCGTATCGATAGCGGTGCTCGCCGGATGCTCAATGGCCCTGATATTAGCTGCTAACGGCTGTAATGAAATCACGAGAGCGCCTGAATTAAGTCCTGATCATTATGTTGCCCCCTCTGTAAACCAATCGTGGTCGCCGCCAAATTCCGAGGCTCGTTCCTATGTGCCTCCGCAACTATCCCCGGTCGTGCCGCAACCTACGTCAGTCCGAACCGGTCAAAGCGGACAAGTCTATAGCCTCGGCGATCTCATCAACCTCGCGCTGAGCAGTAATCCCGATACTCGCGTCGCGTGGGAGCAAGCACGCGCGCAGGCAGCAGCATGGGCCATTACCCGCGCGCAATACTATCCGAAGATTTCGACGGAGACCGATTTCGAGTATTCGCGGGTGCTCTTTCAAGTTCCCGGTTCAACCGGCCGGATCAAGACCGCCCAGATTACTCCGCTGGTTGAGCTGACCTACACGTTGCTCGATTTTGGGCGGCGTAAAAGTGAAAATGCGGTGGCGCGCGATCAATTGGCTATCGCCAATTTCACCTTCAACCGCCAGTTGCAGGAAGTCGTCTTTGGGGCCGAGCGCTTCTTCTATGCGCTTGCGGCGTCCCGCGCGGCGGTCGAAGCCGCTCATCAGAATCTCGAACTGGCGCGCACCGACGATGATGCCGTTGCGAAGCGCGTTGACCACGGACTTGCGACCAAACCCGAGCTGTTACTGTCGCGCCAGCGGGTGGCGCAGGCGGAATATGACGTCGCCAACGCAGAACTGCTGGTTGAGGACGCGCAGGCGAGCCTAGCATTGGCGCTCGGCATCCCGGCAAATCAACGGATTCGGGTCGCCGGACTCGAGCATCAGATGGTGCCGGTTGAGCTGGACGGCAAGCTCGATGAACTAATCCGGCAATCTATCCGATCGCGTCCCGACCTCGCGGCAAATGTCGCGGCGGTCCGCGCGAACGAAGCGGAAGCTACTCGGGCGCGCGCCGAGTTCATGCCGGAAATTGACGTGCTTGGCAGCTACGGCGAACAAAACTGGGGATACATTTTTAACAATGGTCACCAAATCAACGCCAATACACCTGAATATTCAGCCTTGCTCGCCCTCAAGTGGAGCATTTTTACTGGCTTCTCGCGGGTAAATTCGCTCCGCGAGGCGGAAGCTCATAAACGCGCCAGCGAAGCAGAGTTGCGATCGCGGGAGCTGACCGCGGTCACGGAAGTGTGGCGTGCCTATTACGAATTTCAGTCTTCACGCAAACGTTACAATTATGCGAAAGCTCTCCTTGCGGCGTCCGGTGAATCCTATCGCGCGCTGATCGATACTTATCGGCAGGGACTCAGCACGATTGTGGAGTTGCTCAGCGCCGAACGGGACCTCGCCAACGCGCGCTATACGATGATTCAATCGACCGCCGACTTGTTGACCGCCAGCGCCGCGACTACTTACGCGGTCGGTGCGATCCAGATTCCTCCCAAGCCGTGAAAAGCTATATCGCGGTCAGGGATGATCGATGGCATGCTTGGCTGGCCGCGTCAGGCTCGTCACAATCTGCCGATGCATCGTAAAAGAATAGCCGTTGCTATCGCCGCGGTTCTCACGGTCTGGTTTGCGATCATCCTGGCCTTGCATTTCGGCCAAGAAAGCCATGACCAACTTTCTTATAAGGTCGAGCAGGCATTTCCGCCCGACAAGCCATTTATCCCCGGCGAGGTCTATGCGACGACACTCGCCGAGATCATGGATCAGGAGCTGCACTCAGGCTTCGGCTGGCGGCCCAATGACTTTTTCCTGTGGGGGCCGCGCGTAATGGCCGACAATAATGCGAATCGGCAACTGGGAATTATCATGGCGGTGCGTGAGACGATGCGCGTCTTCAAGGACCATCTCACGAAGATCTCCTCGAACGAATACGATCCGAATCTCGTGATCGTCGACACGGATTTCCGCAACGACGCCGCAAAATGGGCGCTTCCGTCAGCCGAGTCGAAATATGAGGACGGGATCAAGCATTTGCGGATGTACGTCGCTGGGCTGCATTCGAATCCGCCGACCTCGAGTCAATTAAATCAGCGCAACGTTGAACTAATCCGATTATTTCAGTCGTGGACCGATCTACTGGGTGATGCGCACGCGATGCTCTATCGCACGACGCAGTCTGACGGTACTCGGATTCATGCGTGGATCGATGACGACTACTTCTACCATGCGCAGGGTTATGCGCACGTGATGTACTATATGCTTCAGGCCGTTATTCGCGAATACAATCAGACGCAAAAAACCAAGCCAGTGCTCAGTACGCTAATGGAGGAAGCGCTCGATCCGCTACAAAAGGCGGCGACCATGAAACCGCTGATCGTGCTCAATGGTTCGCCCACGGGACTCTTCGCGAACCATCGGCGCAATCTCGATGCTAACATCGCCGAGGCGCGGCAGAAGATGTACTCGATTCGCGAAGAATTAGAACGGTAATCAAGCCCGTGGTCACGCTAGTTCTTTCAGCGCTGAGAGCACTTCCGCGGTGTGACCGTTGACCTTAACCTTGGGGAAGACTTTGCGGATTTTGCCATCACGATCGATGATGAACGTCGTGCGCTCGACACCCATGTACTGGCGTCCATAAAGCGATTTCATCTTATAGACGCCATAGATCTTCGCCACTTCATTATCGGTATCGACCAGCAAGGGGAAATTTAGCTCGTGTTTTGCGATAAACTTCTGATGCGAAATGGACGAATCCGCACTGATTCCAACGACTCGCGCCCCAGTCTTGCGTAGCATTCCAACGTTATCGCGGAAGTCGCATGCCTCAGTGGTGCATCCGGGGGTCATATCCTTCGGATAGAAATAGAGCACGAGATTGCTGTCTGCGATTAGCTCTTTTAACGCGACCTGCTTCCCGGTTTCGTCGGCGAGCTTGAAGCTCGGCGCCTTTTTACCCGGAGATAGGCTTCCGGCGGCGTCTTTTTCTGAGGCAGTATTCTTCGGTTTGGACGTTTTGGTGTCTTTCGGCATCTCATTCCCCCTCAATCAAGATTTGGTGGAATCCTAGAGCGCAGGCTTGAAGGAAGCAATTTGACCGCTTACGGTTAACATCATGCGATGGAGCATCACGGATGAGCGCTGACGCGGATCAAACAAGTTGCCCGGTGTTGGACATGGCGCGGGCGCTTACCCCGCAAATCCGGGACGCCGCGCCGGAGATCGATCGGGGTCGTCGGCTCACGCCTGAGATCGTTCAGGCTCTGAAAAGAGCGGGCGTGTTCGGGATGACGATGCCGCGTGAATGGGGCGGCCCGGAACTTGACCCAATGATGCAGATGCGAGTGATCGAAGCGCTGGCCGAGGCCGACGGCTCGGTCGGCTGGTGCGCGATGATCAATAGCGACGGCGGCTATTACAGCGCTTTCCTCGATCAAGCGATTGCACGCGAAATGTATCGTGATCTCGAAGCGCCTACCGGCAGTAGTCTCGTGTTCACTGGTCGAGCGGAGAAGGTTCCCGGCGGCTATCGCGTCAATGGCCGCTGGCCGTTCGTCAGCGGCTGTCAGCATAGTGATTGGATCGCCGGAACCTGCATGGTTTACGAAAACGATGCCCAGCGCATGGTGGCAGACGGCATGTCGGAGCGACGGGTCTGCTTCGTGCCGGCGTCTGAATGCGAGGTGCTCGATACCTGGCACACGACCGGACTGCGCGGCAGCGGCAGCAACGACGTCGCGATCAACGATGTGTTCGTACCCGACCAGCGCAGCGCAGCTTTTCCCTTCCGCGCGATCCGCAAAACGCCCTTGTATGTCTGGCCGATGATGTTCACCTATAACGTCCCCGCGGTGACACTCGGCATCGCGCGCGGTGTGATTAACACCTTCGCCGAGATCGCGTCGCGCAAACAGGTTACCATCAGCCTCGCCAGCGGACGCCCGGTACTACTGCGTGACGAGGTTTATGCTCAAACCATGATCGCGCGGGCCGAGGGCTTGGTCGGTGCCGCGCGCGCCTATGTTTTCGAGCGGATGGAGGATATCTGGCGGACGCTGGTCGCGGGCCAACGTCTGGCCCTCAAACAGCGCGCGCTCTACCGGCTGGCCGTCGCTAACGCCCATACGGCGTGCGTTGAAGCGGTCGAGGGATTGTATAAAGCGTTCGGCGGATCGTCGGTGTACTCGTCTGCGCCATTTGATAGACCGCTGCGTGATCTAATCACGATTAACCAGCACACGATGAATTCACTGAAGTTGCAGGAGACGGTCGGTCAGATTCTGCTCGGACTCGAAGTGCGCGACCCGATGCTCTAACAGATGGGGCAGGGCGCGCGCATACATCCGAGCGTCGTGCTCGACGGCACGATCGAGCTAGCTGAAGGCGTCGAGATTGGGCCGTTTTGCCTGCTCAGCGGAACGATCAGGATTGGTCCGCGTACCCGACTTGTTGCCCACGTCACAATTCTGGGCGAAAGCGAGATCGGCGCTGACAACGTGCTTCATCCTAATGTCGTGATTGGCGACGAGCCGCAAGATATCGCCTATACCGGTGGATCGCGGCGAGTGAAGATCGGCGACCGCAATGTTTTCCGCGAGGGCGTGACAATTCATCGCGGCAGCGAGCATGGCGATATTACGATTGTCGGGAATGACAACTTCTTCATGCATAACGCGCACGCTGCGCATGACTGCCGCGTTGGCGATAATACGATTATCGCGGGCGGCGCGCTGCTCGCTGGATGGGCTCAGGTCGGCAATCAGGCGCTGGTCTCGGGCAATTGCGTGGTGCATCAGTACGTCCGCATCGGACGGCTGGCGATGATGCGTGGGCTGAGCCGCACCAGCCGCGATGTACCGCCATTTTGTATCATGGATTTGACGCATACACTGCGCGGAATCAATGTTGTGGGCCTGCGCCGGGCGGGGATCAGCGCCGCGTCGATTCGCGCACTGCGCAATGCTTATAAGGTGCTGTTTGGTGAGCGGCAGAATCTCAAATCCGCATTGGAGCGACTGGAGAACTCAGGACTAATGGCGCCGGAAGTCGCCGAGATGGTCGCCTTTATCCGCGAGAGCAAGCGCGGGATCGCCTTTGGGATGAAGCAACAAAATGCCAATGAGGAATGACTTCCAGCGAGTGATCACATGACGATGATCAATCAACCCCGCTCGCTCGACGAAATCAATCGGATTGTTCGTGAAGGTCATGTCGCGGAATATTCCTCGCCAAATCTGACGCTGGGAATGTGTCCGGTTGAGTTCAGCTTAGGCGCTTCGCGATGGCGATGGTCGAATCAGCCCGCTCACATCCTTAATCCCTTCGGCTTCGTGCAGGGCGGTTATCTGGCGATCTTTGTTGATGAACTCTTCTCGACCGCGATCGCCTCGATTCTTAAAGAAGGAGAATGGTCAGTAACGGCGGAGTTGAAGCTCTCGTATCTGCGACCCGTCCGTCCGGGTGAACTGGTGGGCGAGGGAAGGGTGATTCGACGCGGCAGCACGCTCGCCTTTCTCGAAGCCGAGGTGCTGATCGCGGATGACAAACCGGCGGTTCGCGCGACCTCGACCTGGGCAATCATGCGCGCCGATTCAGGCGGTGCATGAGTTTATGATCAGCAGTTCGAGTCAGTTCAGCTTCGTGCGGTGGGACGTCGCAGTGTCTTGATACGGCCATTGTTCATCGCGACCAGGACCATATCAGTCAGGCCCAGGAACAACCCGGTGCCGACAACTCCGGGAATCGCGCGCAGCGCGCGCTCGAGCCGCGCGGCGTTGCCGATTTTCTTAACCGCGCAATCGAGCACGCAGTTGCCATTATCGCTCACATACTCAGCGTTGGAGTTTCTACGTACAATGGGCTTAAGTCCAAGCTTGGCAATTTCTCGGGACACGTAGTTACTGGCGCATGGGATTACCTCGACCGGCAGATTGCCGCGCGCGCCGAGCCGCTTCACCAGTTTTTCTTCAGTGATGAGAAATATCCGCTTCTTTGATGCGGCGGCGACAATCTTCTCACGCACCATCGCGCCGCCCAGGCCCTTGATCAGATTGAGCGCCGGATCGACTTCGTCTGCGCCGTCGAAATCAACATCGATTTTTGCAATCGTTCGCAGATCAGCAACCTCAATACCTAATGACAGCGCGAGTTGCTCGCTGGCTTTGGAGGTGGCTACGCCGCGGACTGGGAGCTTCGCGTCCCCCAGCGCCCGAATAAAAGCGCTTGCGGCTCGCCCGGTTCCGAGCCCGATTGTTTGGCCTGCCTTGACGTAGCGCAGCGCGAAATGGCCAAGCGCTTCCAGATTTGCGGAATCAGCCGAGATGTCCAAGGGGTCTGCTTGAGCCGCGATCAACTCTTACCGTTGCGCAAGAGATTCATGAATTCCTGACGAGTCTCAAGATGCGTACGGAATCGCCCCAACATCGCCGAGGTCGTGACATAGCAATTTTGTTTCTCAACACCCCGCATCCGCATACAGAGATGCTCCGCTTCGAGCACGACAGCAACGCCCAGTGGCTTGATCTCCTCCATAATGGTATGGGCGATCTGCGTAGTCATGCGTTCCTGCACCTGCAGGCGGCGCGCATAGATTTCAACCATCCGCGCAATCTTCGAAAGTCCGACGATATGTCGATTCGGTAGATACGCAATATGCGCTTTGCCGTTGAAGGGCAGCAAATGATGCTCACAGAGGGAGTAAAAGTCGAGGTCCTTGCACAGGATCATCTCCTGATAATCTTCCTCAGTGAAGAGTGCGCCGTTAATCGCGTCCTTGGGATCCTGATTATAGCCGCGCGTCAGAAACTCGTAGGCCTGCACGACCCGGGTAGGGGTGCGAGCCAGCCCTTCGCGCTCGGGGTCCTCGCCGATATGGCGAAGTATCTGCCGAACGGCGTTTTCCGCCGTGCTGCGTGCTTGATCCATCTGCTTGGCCATCTCAGGATTGATTTTATCTGAAGGCGGGGTGTCCGCGTCTATACCTTAATTCCGGAGTTGATCCCGATGACGTCGCCAGGCGAGCGCCAGCTCGATCGCGAGCGACGGGCCGCCCCCACTCATGATATTGAATCCGGCAACGGAGGTTGCCAGCTGATCCATCAAGGCGAGGTTGCGATCGAGCGACGCGCGGCGCGTATCGTCTTCGCTCATCCCCGCGTAATGATCGAAATGATGGACAGCGCTGCTGAGGTCTTTTATATTCTGCTTCATGTAGGCGGCCATCGACTCGCGCTTTACCGGCAGAATTCCGATTACAGCTTCCAAGCTATGCCGATGTGCCCGCTCGATGAAGCGTAGCGCGATGTCGCGGTCGAATACTGGTTGAGTGATCACGAACCGTGCACCGGCAGCCGCTTTACGTTGCAGCAGCTCAAACTCGCGTTCGATATTTCCCCGATTCGGATTACCGACGACCCCACCGAGGAGGGCTGGCAGGGTCTTGAGTAAGCGTTTACCCTCGCCAGTATCGCCGCGATTCAAAGCGGCAATCATTTCTAGCAGCTCGAAGGTGTTGAGATCGTGCACCGGACGCGCTCCCGCGCTGCCGTCGAGGGGCAGTTTGTCTCCTTGCAACGCAACCACCCCATCGATTGCAAGTGCGGCGGCCCCAAGCAGGTCCGAGCGCAAGGCGAAGCGGTTGCGATCGCGACACGAGATGTTCAGCACGACCGGAATCTGATGGCGCGCTTTGACCATTGACGCAAATACTAGCGCCGACATTTTGACTCGACCCAAGGCATTGTCGGCCAGATTTACCGCGTCGATATGCGCGGCGATCGCGCCGAGCTTGCCGAGTAACGATTCGACTGCGATACCGCGGGGCGGCGAGACCTCAAGCCACAGGCTTGGGTACCCTGCGGCATTTTCGAGCAGATTCTTCAATTTATCGACCCGCGCGGTTTTTTGCCGCCCGCAGTAAGCGTGGCGCAGGCTTGCTGGTGTGACTTTGTCGAATGGCAGCGGCTCGATTTACAGTGGCTCAGGCTCTCAGGCGGTCGCTCGCCTTCACCTTTTGATATTTGCGGTAGTCATAGCCGGTCGCCATGGCCATCAATAAGGCTTCCATACCGCCTTCTTTTTCCCGGCGCAGCACCCGTAAGCGTTCAAAAAATTCTTCAAAATCTTTGTTGGTGCGTTGCTCGCCATTGACCGGTCGCAAAAAGAAATCGTGCAGCCGTGTGATTGTGAAGCGCAATGACGAATAGCGTAATTCATTCGGGAAAGCATCCCATTCCGCTAACGACAAAGTTCTTACTGATTCATAACCTTGCAAAAGACAGCGAAACCGGTCAAGTGAATAGTATCCATCGATGAAGCACAGCGCGTTTACTGCGGTTGCGATATCGAAGATAAACTTACCACGGCAGGCAGCTTCGAAGTCGAGCACGGCAGTGAGTTTTTCACCACGAAATAGCAGATTATCCGCAAACAGGTCGCCGTGAATAATTCCTTTGGGCAGCTTGCCTTCGAGATATTGAGTCAGATACTGAATTTCGTCTTCAATCGTTCGCATTACCTTGCGAAAGTAGTTCGGCAGCCGATTACGCACACTAAGATAGAGATCTGCAACGCGCTCGAAGCTGAAACGATTATCGATTCCCTTCTTATATCCGCGCCCAATAACGTGCAGATCGGCTAATGTTCGGCCAATAGTCTCAAGCTGGCTCGGACGGAGGCGCTCCGCCAGTAGAACTCGTCCGTCGTGATAGCGGAACACGGACGCGCATTTGCTGTCATAATCGCGATAAAAGCGGCCGGTGCGATCCTGCAAAGGATGGGGACATGGGAATGAGTGCTTGCGCAGAAAAGCTAATAAATCGATCTCGCGCCGGACTTCGCTCTCGCTTTTGACCTCGTCAACCCGCACGAGGAAGCGGCCGCGCGCGGCTTCAATCACGTAATTCGAATTGACTGACCCCTCGGGAATACCGACGACCTTAGCAACGCGCCCGAAATTATATTCGTTGGCTAGCTCCTCGATAAATGGTTGGCTGAGCTCGGTATAAACGGCCATTAAATTTGCAACTGGATCTGGCTAGAACGCCGCAAGTCTAGAGCGAGTTAATGATTTCGTCAACTGGCGATAAACTGTCCTTCTAAAACCGCCTCTGGCGGCAGATAAATTCGGGAAAATTGCGTTCTATGCGCCGACCATCGGCTCAGGAGCGACCATAATAACCGATTTTGCCTGACCCGCGGTTTTCGATAATCTGCCGGACAGCTCCCGATCATCTTGAAAGGACAAAGAGTTTGCCGCTCGACGATCACGAAGCGAAAGAACAGGCCGCCGACCTGTCTCGACATGCCGCCGAAGTAATCTCCCCGGCCGAGTTTAGCGCGAAACTCGCCGAGGGCCGTCCCTTGCGTATCAAGCTCGGGATGGACCCGACCGCACCGGACCTACATCTCGGACATTCAATCTCGCTCAAGAAGTTGCGGGATTTTCAACAGCACGGCCATATAGTGATTTTTCTGGTCGGCGACTTTACCGCGATGATTGGCGATCCAACGGGCCGCTCCGAGACTCGTAAACCGCTTTCGCCCGAGCAGATCAAAGCTAACGCCGCGACTTATCAGAGCCAGGTCGCCAAAGTGCTCGATCCGGCGCGAACCGAGGTGCGCTTCAATAGCGAGTGGATGAGCCAGATCGATACTCGCAAGCTCATCGAAATCGCAGCCAAGCTCAGTGTCGCACGAATGCTCGAGCGGGACGATTTTGAAAAGCGGCTCGAAAATCAGGAGCCGCTGTTCCTGCACGAGATTCTTTATCCACTTATCCAAGGGTACGACTCAGTCGCACTCAACGCTGACGTTGAAATCGGCGGCACCGATCAGAAATTCAACATGCTGGTCGGTCGCGACCTGCAGCGCGCCTATGGACAGCCAGCCCAGGTGGTGATGACGATGCCGCTCCTAGAAGGTTTGGACGGCGTCCGCAAAATGTCGAAATCCTACGGCAATTATGTCGGTCTGACCGAAGCCCCTGAAGAAATGTTCGGCAAGCTGATGTCGATTTCAGACCGGCTGATGCTCAAATATTACGAGCTGCTGACGGATACTGATCCCGCTACCCTCGCCGGCATCAAATCCGGTGCGGTCCATCCGATGGAAGCGAAGAAACGGCTGGCGACCTCTATTGTCACCGAGTACCACGACACAGAAGCGGCGGCGCGTGCGCAGCGATATTTCGAGACCAAGTTTCAACGTCATCAAGTGCCCGCCGATATCCCGGTCTTTAAGCTCGCGCAAGATTTATGGATTTGCGAACTGATGAAACAGCTGCGCTTTGCGTCTTCCACCAGCGAGGCGCGTCGCTTGTTAGGGCAGGGCGCGGTGCGCGTCGATGGACAAACAGTCACTGATTCGAACTTCCACTTTGTGCCGGGCGAGCACAAAATCCTCGAAGTGGGTAAGCGCCGCGTCGCCCGCATCGAGCGATAATCACTTAGGGCTGTATTTTAGCCTGCTCCCCGAAAACACCCCCAACCCTGTGCGGGGTAATCAATTGACGTTCCGCTCTCAGCTATTGCCCGCCCGCATCATTGATCTCGTGCGCCTGCCTCAATCCCCGACTCCGCACTGCCAAGGCCATATGAAGCTCTGATTCCCGCAGATTCAAAGAATGGGCCTTGTCAACGCAAGCCGCACTCGCGGAAACTGGCAATACCTTCCCGAGTTCGCGTTATTGGAAATGTGCTGGGAGGCGCTGCTGCGCGTATAGGCAGCGCCTCCCAGCTGCCCTCTCATTCGGCGGCTATCGAAAGCGCCGGCTCTTCTTCCTCGAAGACATAGGGCTCCAGCGACGACTGCGCCGCGATGCGGTGCTTGTGCCACTTGCCGCCGCCATAATAGGCGAGGCTGCCAGGCGCCGCGTTGCCCTCACCATTGTAGTAGGAAATGCAATCGCGCAACGGCGCGGTTGTCGATATCGACGCGCGGCAATGGTTGGCATACTCATCCTCGACTCTCTGGAGGACATCGACGATTTGCGCGCCGCGCTCGCGCATGGTCTTTAGCAACCACACGACGTAGTCGCCGTGCGCATCGATCGCGTCGGTGAAGTTGAAACTGCCGCCTCCACCCTGCGGACCGGTGATGATGAACAAATTGGGGAAGCCGTGGCTATGCAGGCCGAGGAAGGTCTTGGTTCCCTCGGTCTCCCACTTCTCCTTCAGGGTGCGGCCGCCGCGCCCGGTGACCTTGTTGAAGGTCGAGGTGCCCATCCACTGGAACCCGGTCGCGTAGATCAGCACGTCGAGCGGATATTCGACTCCCTCATGGACGACGCCGCGCTCGTTGATCTCGCGCACGCCGCGAGGCGCAGTATCCACCAGATGGACATGCGGCAGATTGAACGTCGGCAGGTATTCGTCATGGAAGGTCGGCCGCTTGCAGCCATAAGGATAGTAGGGCTTGAGCGCCGCCGCGGTCTTCGGATCCCTCACGATCGCGTCCACGCGCGCGCGGATCTTCTCCATGATGCGGAAGTTGGCGTCGAGCTGCTTCTGGATCAGCTCTTCCGGTGTCAGCTTACGGTCGTGTTTTTTGGGCTGCTTGATCTCCTGAATCTTGCCCGCCAGAGTAGTCATCATTGGCCTGGATGGCGGTGCGGCCAGCCGAGATCTTGCGCGAAGCGCTGACGTCTTGCGCGCGCCCAGCCCGGCTCGTTGGCCCAAGTCGCCCGCTCCTCGTCGGTGGTCGCGCGCTGATCGCGCACGTCGATCGAGGACGGCGTGCGCTGGAACACATAAAGCTGCCCGACCGTCTTAGCAAGCTCCGGGATCGCCTGTACTGCGGTCGCACCGGTGCCGATAATGCCTACGGTCTTGCCGCGCAAGTCGATGTCGTAGTTCCAGCGTGACGTATGGAAAGATTCGCCCTTGAATTTCTCCATGCCGGAAATGCGCGCCAGTTTCGGCGTCGTCAGGATGCCGTTGGCCAAGAGTACAAAACGCGCATGCATCTTGTCGCCCCGATCAGTCTCGACGATCCAGCGGCCGGATGCCTCGTCCCAGGTCGTCGCCTCGACCGTGGTGTGAAACAGGCAGTGATCGTAGAACCCGAACTTCTCGGCCATGTTCTGGCAGTATTCGAGGATCTCGAAACCCGAGGCGAACTTCATCGATGGAACGTAACCCATCTCTTCAAGCAACGGCAAGTAGCTGTAGGATTCGACGTCGCAAGCGATACCGGGATAGCGGTTCCAGTACCAAGTGCCGCCGACGTCGCCGCCCTTCTCGCAGAAGCGCACGTCGGTAAAGCCGGCTTCTCTCAGCTTGTGCCAGAGCAGCAGCCCGCCGAAGCCAGCACCGACCACCAGGATTTCGCACTCGTCGGCCAGCGCTTCGCGCGGGATCGGCGGTTCCGAATAGACGTCGTCCAGATATTTCTTGAACGTGCCTTCCATCGCCATGTAATCGGCGGCGCCGCGGCGAGTTTCCTTGAACGCGCGGTACTTGGCCTGTTCTTCCGCATTGAAGGTTGCGCCAGCCGGCATTTCCGGCAGCTCCTTCAGCTTCTGGTCGGTAAGGACGGAATAGCCTTTGCCAGCGATCTTTTCGGATGCCTTGGCCGCTCGCGTGTTGAAGACTTTCAGGCCTGTCTCGGGGTCGATACGCATTGCTTCGTTCATTTGCGTTCCTTGTGAGTTCCTTTCCGTGATAAGGGTTCTCGAGCCAAGAGCATACCGCTTCGGCCGCAGCCCTCATGCGCGACGTACCGTGCTCGGCCAGCCCTGGCGCTACGAACAGTTCGTGAAATGCTCGATATCACTCAAGATGCCGAACGATATTCTACATCGTCGCACGCTAGCTCGTATAGCTCTATGTATCAAGATCGGTAGGTGCCTGGCCTCTTTGGCACAGATTTTCATTTCATCTGGCAAGCACCAAATTCTGGAAGTCAACATGCGCCGCGTCGCCCGTTTAAGGGATAACTATCCAACACTCAAATCCCGCCGCCACAGGGTCCATTCACTCATCGGGAGAGCGCCCTGCTCGCGATAAAAGGACTGCGCAGGGGTGTTCCAGTTGAGGACGGCCCATTCGATCCGGCTCCAGCCGCGCTCGACTGCGATCTCGCACAGGCGGCGCATTAACGCGCCGGCAATGCCGCGGCCGCGATATTGTTCCTGGACGAATAAATCTTCGAGATACATCCCGGGTTTTCCCCGCCAGGTCGAGTAATTGCGGAAGAAAAGGGCAAAGCCGACTGGCTCGGCGTCGTATTCCGCGAGGAGACATTCAAACGGCGGATTCGGATCGCGCATCTGAGCCGATAACTGATCCGCAGTGACTTCGACCGCGTCCGGCTCGTGCTCATATTCGGCTAAGGCTTTGATGAAGCGCAGTATCGCGGGGGTATCCTGCGGCATCGCAAAGCGAATAATCAGATTGGCCATCGTATCCCGGTCTGATCAATTTTAATTGGGCGGCGGTTCCTCTTTAATTGAGCGGCGGTTCCTCGCCATACTGAAGCACCTGCACCTTCTCCAGCGTGACCAAGCCGGAACGTATCATTCCATTGGCGGCGGCAAGGAATTCGTCAATTTTAGCGCGGCTATCCATCATTTCGACTACGATTGGCAGGTCTTCCGAAAGCCGCAGGATTTTCGCTGAGTGAAGCCGGCTGGACTTGCCGAAGCCGAGCGGACCTCGCAGCACGGTTGCGCCGCCCAGATGTATCTCGCGGGCCTTCATTACCAACACTTCATACAGCGGCTTGCCCTCGTGATGGTCGCTTTCACCGATGAAGATTCGAAGCAGCGTGGCGTCTTTGGGCACTTGCATCGCTATGCGCCTCCACGCGTGATTCTCAGCCCCAGAACATAGCCAAGCGCCACGCCGATCAAGCATAGCACGACGGAAAACAACACGTTTGCGCTAGCCTGAATCAACTCTCCATCGCGTATCAGGTTGAAGGTCTCAAGACTAAAAGTCGAAAAAGTCGTATAGCCGCCGCAGATTCCGGTCATGGCGAAGAGCCGTGCCGAGGGCGGCAGCAGTACTCTCCCGTCCGGCAGACTTAACGCGGCAAGAAATCCGATCAGGACCGCGCCGGTCACGTTAACCACCATCGTGCCGAACGGAAATGCACCATCTGCCAGTCGCGAGACCCAACCGCTCATCCCATATCGCGCCATGCTCCCGAGCGCACCACCGAAGGCGACCCAGACGTATTGCATCTGCCGCAATGTCTAATCGGCCCCTAGAACTTCGAATACCACGGGTACTGACGCAGGTCCTGCGGCTGGAAATCGATATTGAACGCGCTTAGCAGAGTTCCCTCGGCGTGCCAGAGCGCCAGCCGCGCGTTTTCGAGGTCAACATTCGACGAGACCTGGTTGCCCTGCGCTGTAACCAACTCGCTTTGGAACTGGAGCAGGTCGTGAGTGGTCGCGAGGCCCACGCGGAAGCGCACCTGCTCGTCGTGCAGGGACTTGGCCGCGTAGAACACCGCATCTCGCGTCGCTTGAGCCCGCTTCACATCGGCGATGACGTTGGCCAAGGCGCCCTCGATTTGTGCGACTGACTGAGACAGCGCGGCGCGATATTGCAAACGCGCGCTTTCGTAACTGACCCGAGCCTGCGCAAGTGCAGCCTTTGCCGCCGCATTGTCGAGCGGCATCTCGAAGCTCAATACGCCGGCATAGTTGTAGAAACGGGCATCGAGCATCCGGTTCAGTGCATTGCCGTAAATTCCGGTGAAGGGTAGCACATTGCCATTGAACTTGGCTGGCGGAGTGGGAACGGTGTCGGAAACGACGCAGTTTCCCGAAGAAGTCCCGCTCGAGGTAACCGAGAAGCTGCGAATGCATGGCGTGGTTCCCGCGATCGCAGTAACCCCGAACTGCGCTCCAAGATTCATCTGCGGCAGCGTCTGATTCTCGGCGAATTTGACCTGCAGTAATGCAGTGCGGATCGCTTCGCGTAGCCCTCCCAGCGCCGGGCTGAACTCGACCATTTTTTCTAGCGCGCTCTCTTCGTTATCATGAATTTCAGCGCTTGGATTAGGCTGATCGCTCGGGATCACATCTTCGGGGATAAAAGTGCCGTTGGGATTGAGCATCACGTCCTGCCGAAGCTGCGCGCGAGTGCTTTTCAAGGCAGCCTGAGCAGCATAGACATTCGCCTCCGCTGTAGAAGCGGCGGATTGTGCCTCCTGCAAATCGATTGGCGCCAGAGTGCCGACGTTCAGGCTGATTCGATTGACCCGAACTAGATCACTGTTGAAGCGCAGAGCCGACTCGGCCACTTGCAGGTTCTCGACCGCGCCAACTACACCCCAATAGTCACCGCCGATTCGTTGCACGAAGTCATTCAGTGCCAATCCATAACTCCACTGCGCATTGCGCTGCGCTGACTCAGCCAAATGCACATTGAGGCGTGCAAAATCCCATCCGAAATTCCGCAGCAGCGGCTGCACCAGCGACATATCGAGCGATGGCGTGTATGACGGATTTACTGACGAAAATGCCGAATTAGTAAACGTGCGATTGTTGTCGAACGTCAGGCCCAAGGTCCCGTTGGTATTGGCGAGCACTTTGTTGACGCCGAAATTCCAGTCATAGAACTTCTGCGTGAAGGCGTCGCCGTGCAGCACCTGGAACACGGACGAGACCGGCGCGACCGATTTTTCAACATCGAGCTGCGAGGTCAAGTCGGGATCGAAGGCTGCGTTAGCCTGCTTAACGCTCTCGAGTGATGCGATCGGATCGAGTTGAGTCGCGGCGAGTCCGGGATTATTGCGGATCGCGGTGTAAATTGCCTCCTTTAAGGTCAGCGAACGGGCAGTACCGTCAAAGGTCCGTAGATACTGTTCACTGATTAGCGATTCGGGTGGGATCGCTTCACCAGGAGTATTCTGGCGGACCAAGACTCCGGGCAGCGACAGATTCAAATTATTTTCAAAGCGCTGAGCCGCGGCGTTGGTGGAATTGACCGACGGCGGGATTAATCCGCCCGATGATCCGTTCTGTGCACCGACCGGAGACGACGGGCCTCCATTACCAGCGGGGCTCATTTGAGCCTTGGCGTAAACTCCCATCGTCACTACCAGCAGCATCATTAACAATAGCGCTGGCAGAGCATTTCTCTTCAACAATAGCGCTGGCACGAGCATTTCTCTTCCGTGACATCAACGCAGCCTCCTTACAATCCTTGTCACCACGAAGCGGACCGTCCCTTCGCCCTATTTTGAGTATGCGAAATTCGGCGAGGAGAGAATCGGGGCACGTTGCTTTACGAAAACTTGCAACGCGCCAGCGGCGCGATTATAGCCAAAGGCTCCGGCATTCTTCTACTGAAACAAACAGTGCGAAAGTTTTCGGCTATGCACAATCGGAAAGTTACGATCACAGTTCTCGGATTTGCTCTCTGCATGGTGCTAAGGGGGACTTTCCGAGCACTGCCGGAGGTGCGCGCTCAATTGCCGCCGGCCAATCCGCTAGTTGCTCCTTTGCCAACGCCGAGCGGACCGGCGCAGCTTCCTGCGCCAGTTCAGACTAATATTGCGCCTGTATTGGTCGCGGTTCCCTCGCCGCCGGCTGCCTCGCCGACACCGGTAAGCCGGACTTTCAACTGCAGTTGCTTCGGTCCGGCGAGCGGAACTCACTGGATAGGTCAGGTAAGTTCGACCGGCTATTTTGCAGCGCGGCAAACTGCCACCGGCGCGTGTCTCGCCTATAACGAGCAAAAGCAACCAGCACCGCCTGTTTTGGGAGAGAACGGCGTGGCTTCCTTAGCCGCCCAATCGCCGTCAGTGCCGCTCCCACCGGGGTTCAGCGCCGTCAATCAGGCTGGGACGGTTACGCAACTACCCAACACCGTGAATCTTTCGACCTCCGGCCAAACACAACTGTGCTCAAATTGCGTTTGTGATTGAATTCGGCCCGGCGCGTTGTCACGTGAGTGGCCCACGTTTTCCCTTTCCTTTTTTCTTTTCCTCAGGATATATTTTCCGGCGGCTTGCGGGACGTACGGCCAGTGCGCCATCGTCGCGCGACAGGAAGCAAGCGCGCGGGAAAGCTCGTACGCAGAAAAATTCAAGCGAAAATGGAGCTGACATGGCGGACCAAGATTTGAAAGAAGTCAAATTCAAAGTCGGAGAGAACGAACTTCAGGTACTGACTGGCGGGACTGGTAAGCCCTTGCTGGTGCTGCATAGTGAATTGGGCTTTCCGGGCTCGATCAAATGGACTGCGGCATTGATGCAAAAGCGCACGCTGTGTATCCCCCTTCACCCTGGGTTCGGCAAGTCGCCGATGGCCGACTGGATCATGGATGTGCGCGACCTTGCATCTTTCTACCCGAGATTCATTCGCGAGCAAAAAATGACGCCTGTTGATGTGATTGGATTCTCGCTCGGCGGATGGATCGCCGCTGAGATGGCGGCGGCCAATTCAGCCCAGTTCAGCAAAATGGTACTAGTGGGCGCGACCGGACTCCGTCCTCCACAGGGCGAAATCATGGATATGTTCATAGTCACCGCGCGGGCCTATCTCAACAAGAACGTCGTCGATACTCAGGGTGAGGAGTTCCGCAAATTGTTTGGCGGCGAACAGACTCCGGAGCAGTACGAAGCCTGGGAAGATGCTCGCGCCGAGACTGCGCGCATCGCGTGGAGGCCGTACATGTTCACTCAGAGCATGTCGCATCTGCTCGGCAATGTTGTTGGTTTGCCGACTTTGCTGGTCTGGGGCAAACAGGATGATGTAGTTCCATTAGCCGCCGCGGAACTTTACCATAAGAATATCGCGGGTTCGAAGCTCGTAACGATCGACAAGGCCGGCCATATGCCGGAGGTTGATCGTCCTGACGACTTTATTCGCGAGATCACAAACTTTCTCGGCTAACCTTGAGCGGTGACAGGCCAAAGGGCTCCATCGCGATGTGCTTGCCGATTTGATAACAATTAAAGAAAAGGACCGATTCGGAGGTTTCCGAGTATGCATATAATGTTCTTCACTGAACGCGCCTATCATGGAAATCCGGAGCCTCGAAGACGAGATCCTCAAGCGCCGCAGCTTCTTCGGCGTGCCCAATAAGTTCTTTGATGCGCAAAAGGGCGCGCAGCTTCTCAACGAATATATCGACGAGAAGATCTATTGCGATGAACTAGGATTTGACGGCGTGATGCTGAATGAGCATCACGGCACGCCATTTTGCATGGGCGCCGTGATGGACGTTGAAGCATCGGTGCTGGCGCGTGCGACCAAGAACGTCAAGATTGTGCTGCTCGGCAATCCCACTCCGGTGGTATCAAACCCTCTGCGACTAGCCGAAGAGCTGGCAATGATCGATATGTTATCCGGCGGCCGCTTGGTGCCAGGTTTTATCCGCGGCGCGGGCAGCGAGCAGCTCTTCAACAATGCCAACCCAGCGTACAATCGCGAATATTTCGACGAGGCTCATGACTTTATTATCCAGGCATGGACGCAGCCCGGTCCGTTCCGCTTCGAGGGCAAGCATTTCCATTATCGCTTTGTGAATCCGTGGGTGCTGCCGCTGCAAAAACCACATCCGCCGATTTGGATTCCGGGCCTGATCAGCCCGGAGACAGTGATGTGGACGGCGCATCACAAATATCCTTATGTCGCTCTAGCCACGATGCTCAAGCCGACGCTTGAACTGTGGAACATGTACGCCAAGGTCGCCGCCGAGCAGGGCTATCAGGCGGGCCCGGAGAATTTCGGCTACCTGCAGCCGGTGTTTTGCGCATGAGACCGATGAGAAAGCTGAGGAGTTCGGCAAAGCTTTCCTATTCGGCGGCGGATTCTCGCATTTTGCCGAGCCGGAATGGATGTTCCCGCCCGGCTACAATTCGAAGGAGGCGACCCGACGCCTCGCCAGCCAGTTCGCCAATCCGAACCTGCCGGGGCGTTCCGACCTCGATCATGATCCGGAGAGTGACGCTGAGGTGCAGAAACTTAAGCAACGTTTCTACGACAGCTATCCGGACTGGCAGAAGCAGGGCCAGATCATCACAGGTTCGCCCAAGACGCTGGTCAAGAAACTGCGCTATGTCCTGGAAGTGCTGCGCCCGGGATTTTCTCGTTCTGGCTCGACGGCCCGTACTCGCACGAGGATCGCAAGCGATGCGTGACGCTGTTGGGCAAGGAAGTGATGCCCGCATTACATGAAATCGGCAAAGAGCTTGGACTCACCGATCCATTCCAGGTGGCCCCGGGCGGTCGCAAACTGTCCGGCAGTGGTTACGAAGCAGTCGGCAACGCGTCCATGCTGGAGGCGGTAGCATAAGAGCCACTCACGGGATAATCGATCAACACAAAACGGGCGGATACTCATCTGAGCGTCCGCCCGTCGCTTTATTCTCAAAGTAGAAATGGCAGGGCAGTTACTTACGAGTCAAAGCCAGTGGGGGTGTGGGCATCCGCCGATGAGCGCAAGAAGATGCTTGGCAAGATCGAGAGTTGTTCGATCTTCCAAATACGGTCCTACAATCTGTATGCCGATCGGCAAGCCATTATTCAGACGACCGACCGGAACTACCGTGACGGGCAAATAGCAAGCTCCGGCTGGCGCCATCCAGGTGACCAGGTCCCAGTACGGCCGCGGTTCACCGCCGACCCACGCGGTTCGACTGGCGATCGGCTCTGAATGGTCGTGCGGAATAGCGGCGCAGGGCATAACCGGCAAGAGCATCACGTCCCATTCCTTGAAGAACGCCTCCCAGCTCTTGCGCATTTGTAAACGGCGCTCGTTGTAACTGAGCCATTCGCGATGACGCATCGCGAGCAGTCGGCGCGTCCGAGCCGTCGGGTTGTCACCGGCGGTCATCGCGTATTCTTCGAGCCGGTCGCGCGCTACGCCACCAGCCAGCGCCGCCTGAAGCAGAGCGAAAAAGGTATCAGTTACTTTTTCAAGCGAGAAGCCAGGACGCGCTTCGAAATCGACCCGAGCGCCCTCAGCAGCAAGCGCTTGCGCAGTCTTCTGCAACAAATCGTGCAGCTCTGGCTCAATCCGGCAATAGGGATCATCCAGCCAGGCGGCCACGCGATATTCTTTCAATGATCGATGGCGAGGCGGTGGCAATTCCAGTCGCCACGCCGGTGACTCCCATCGGTTCGGACCGGCTAGAATATCGAGACCAAGTTCGAGGTCCTCGACGCTGCGCGCCATCGGTCCAGCTACCGCCAGGTCAGCCAAAGTCAGTGTTTTCGGTGGACCTGGTATCTGCCCATGCGCGGGTACGATTCCATAACTCGGCTTGTGGCCGGCGACCCCTGACATATGTGACGGCAAGCGAATCGAGCCGCCAATATCGCTACCGAGTTCCAGCGGGGTAAATCCACCCGCGAGCGCGGCCGCCGAGCCGCCCGAAGAACCGCCGGGAGTACGCGACTGATCGTACGGATTGTTGGTCGTCCCGAAGACTTCGTTATAGCTCTGCAGGTCGCCCGCATAGATCGGTAGATTCGTTTTACCGAGGATGATGGCGCCGGCCTCGCGTAGTCGCGCGACCGGCCACGCATCTTCGTCCGGGATGAACTCAGCCAATTCAGGCGCACCGGAGGTCGTGCGGAGTCCTTTAGTCTGAAACGAATCCTTGATCGTGATCGGGACTCCGTGAAGTGGTCCACAAGTTTCGTCTCGCGCCAATGCGGCGTCGGCGGCAGCCGCTTCGAGCCAAGCGCGCTCGATATTCAACGTAACTACACTGTTGATGCTTTTGTCCAGTTGCTCAATGCGGCTGGCAAAATAATCCACCATCTCTAGACTCGAGATTTTCCGCTGATGAATCAGTTTCGCCAACTCGATCGCAGAGAGATAAGCAAGCTCCGGCACAGAGGTCTCCTTTGCTCGTTTTCACGACCAGAGTTGATCAATTCGACTCCGGCTAGGTCAATACGCCGCCACCATCAACGGTCAACGTAATGCCGGTGACGAAGCCATTCTGCATGAGGAATATCACGGCGTCGGCGATTTCTTCCGGGCGTCCAGGACGTTTCACGGGTAAACGGCGCGAGTATTCTGCTATTATCGCGTCGCGCTTATCCCCGAGCACGTCGAGAAATGGCGTATCAACCAGACCGGGCTGAATTGTATTGACGCGAATCGGCGCCAGATCAACTGCGAGCGAACGCGCGAAAGCCTCGACTGCCGCACATGAAGCTGTAGCTACGGAAGCACCGGGGAGCGGGCGGATTGAAGTCGTGCCGGACATGAACGTGATTGAACCGCCAACGCCCATTTTGGTTGCAGCGTACTTAGCCGCATAAAGCGCGCCCCAAAAACGTGTTTCGATTGCGGGACGTATAGTGGAGCTGTCCGGTGCGAGCTTTGGGTCGAAGGCGACAATCCCCGCCGTTATGAAGACATGATCGACGTGATCCACGCTAGAAAACAGTGCACGCGTGCCAGTCTCATCAGTGACGTCGAGTGCGACTGTACGGACATCACTTTCAAGGGCCATCCGAGCCTGTTCGAGCCGCTCGCCTGAACGTCCGGTCATGATTACCCGGGCGCCTTCGGCCAAAGCAATCTTTGCAGTAGCGAGTCCAATCCCCGAGCTACCACCGAGAATTACAACCAGCTGATCTTTGAGCGACATCCGATCCTCAGTTAACCCTCAAGGCAGCGAGCGGAAAGCGATCGACTACCGGCGCGCGTGCCGTTCCCGGAATCAGCTTTACGGAACCGGGCGTGCGCTCGAATGGATCTGGAAGATTGATCTCTCGCGCATGCTCCTTGAGCGCTGGAATTACCTCTTCGGCGAACAACCGCATGCTGGTGCGCCGATCGTCATTACCGACCGGACCTTGGATGTGCAGTATGATGAATATGCCGGTGCGCAGCACACTCATAATGGTTTTGATTTTCGGAACGACAGTTGTTGGTGTTCCGGCAATCACCTGTAAGTTCTGCTGACCCCTCAACAACGCGGCGTGCAGCTTGCGGCGGACCTCGTCGTAATCAACCGCGCCAGCGTCCGCGCCATGCATTTGCTCTTTCATCTTCTCGCCGCTGATCCCGAGCCACGCGCTGGTCTGGGTCTTGGCGAGAATCCGAATCGCGGCTTTTGAGTTATAGCCGGGCGGCATCGTAAACTGTGGTGCGGAAAAGGCGTTCTGACCCCCGCCATAAACGAAACCATGA
This sequence comes from uncultured Pseudomonadota bacterium, assembly GCA_963795945.1. GTDB lineage: Bacteria > Desulfobacterota > Binatia > Binatales > Binataceae > JAJPHI01. The sequence goes on along the minus strand of CAWCJN010000004.1, from coordinate 84,764 downwards.
GCCAGCTCCTGAGCCTTTTCTTCATTCTCCGCAAGCACCGTGGCGATCATGTAGCCGAAATTCTCAGGACCGGCCTGATAACCATGCTTGGCGGCTTCATCAGCATAGTAGTCCCACAGATCGCAGGTAGGCGCGAGTTGGGTGCCGAGACCAATATACGGATAGCGATGCTCGGCGCACCATTGCACAGTTTCGGGACTGAGCGTGCCTGGAATCCACATCGGCGGATACGGCTTCTGGTACGGCAAGGCCCACGGATTCACATGACGATAATGGAAATGCTTGCCTTCATAGCGCCACGGGCCCGGTCTGGTCCATGCCTGCACGATAAAATCGTGCGCTTCATTGAACATCTCACGATTGTAAGCAGGATTGGCGTTGTTGAAAAATTGTTCGGCGCCCGCACCGCGCACCCATCCGGTGATTAGGCGACCGCGCGAGATTAAATCGATTTCAGCCAGTTCCTCGGCCATTCGCAACGGATGTTTGATCACAGGCAAGGGATTCCCGATCAAAACGAGTCGTACCCGCTTAGTACGATACGCCAGCACCGCCGCCTCTACATTCATCACTGATCCCATGCAGATCGGGTTACCGTGATGCTCGTTAAGGGCAACTACGTCAAATCCGAGGTCTTCGGCATAGCAGTATTCGTCGAGGTAATAATTGTAGTCGTCAGCGGCCTTCTCGCGGTTGAAAAGCCGATTGGATATTCCAAAAAATCCGCGATTTTTGAGAATTTCTTCCTCAGGAAGCCATCGATACGGCCGTTCGGTAAAATAACCTACCTGCATTTAGATGCCGTGACTCCTCGGTATTACGATATTCGAATTCTCGCTTCACACAGTTGAAGTTGTCAAATGATATGTCCTCTCTTGCGCAAGCGTGGTCTGCGCCGACGCGCCCTCGCGGTCAGTTTTCCTCTGCAGAAAACGTCTGCGATAATTGGAGGGAAGAAATTTTTTTGATGATGGCGCCGCCTATTACGAAACCAAGCACGAGACGAATTGCGATCACGAGCCAGCTATGAGCAAGCGCCATGGTCAGCAGCGACGCGCGTGAACCAAATTCGTGAAAGCAAAAAACAATGGCGGCCTGACGAGTACCCAGCCCCGAAGGCGCGAGCGGCAAAGCGCCTGCGATCAAGACGATAGGTAACATCGCCATGACGATCGAGAACGGCGCGCGAATTCCAAAAGCGATCATTTCGAGATAAAGCAGAAGTCCCTGTGTGATAAACAGGAAAATTCTAATTAAGCTTAGTCTAAAATAATCCACCAGTCGTATCTGCCGAATCGCGGTTAGCAGGGAACGCCCATAAATCCATTGTGCGATCCGCAGTCGTGAGCGGCTGTAGAAAGTAGCGAATGTGCAGGAAATCGCGAGAAACGCTGCGGGATAGTACCAAGCGATTCCGACCAAGAGCTTAGGTTTTATCAGTGTCGCAAAGAGGAGTATCCCCGCCAACACCTGTAGATCGACAAAGCCCAAAAATCCCAGGGTGCCTCCGGCCGCTAACCAGCTGATGCGTTTGCGGCCTTGGATGAACCAGACCAGCGACACGCCAGCGAGCACGCCATTCACGACCTGGAGAAACTCGTGGGCTGCTGTTCCCGGCAGCATCTCTCGAAAGCGTGTCGGCACCTGGAGATAGCTGAATAATCGCGCATAAGTGATAGTGTCGCCGATAAACCAAAGCAGCATAGATGCGATCGCGGCCGGAATAAAGAGACTAAGCCGGGCGTGCAACAGGCTCTGTGCGAACCGCCGGATCGAGATATCCCGCGCAAGCATCCAGATGATTAGCAGTGCAATTGCGTAAGCGCCGAGGTTAATTATGGTGCCGTGAATCCTGCTGAACTTTGAGAACCGAGAGGTTGGACTTTGCATTGCGGGCGGACGTGTCATGGTCTCTAAGCTTGAGACCATGATCCACGTAGCTGAGGCAACTGGCCGCCGAGAACTCGCTCGAGTTTGGTTATTTCCGGATCATAAAGTGTGCAGAGAAAGTCCCGGGCACGCGGCTCGATCGGCGGTTTGTGATCATGGCGAAGGAAGAACTTCTCATATACTAGTTGGCCGGCTCTCGGGGTGAGAGTACGGCCGAGAATGCGCGACAGCTTCGCTCCCGCGATTCGCCGCATCAGTTCGTTGCGGGGCGCCGCATAAGCATTGTGCTTTTTGGATGTGTCGAGACTTTGGATGATAGAAGTATCAATCTGGAGGAACTTAGCGAGCTCATTCAGTACGCATCGTATATCCCGGCGTAAATCGTCAAAAAAGATAATTCGGATTTGTTGAGAAGGAAAGGTTTTCAAATAACGCTTTACTTGCTCAGCATATTGGCCAAGCTCGAAATAGAGAGATGAGATACCCCAGCCTTTTTCTTCACGAGCCATGTCATCAATCAGCGCATCGTAAAAAGATAGATTTTGAACTCCTTCGCGATAGTCCATCAAATAATGAGAGTAAGCGCGTTCCACCGGATCGCGCAAAATTATTACTATGCGTGCCTCCGGAACCTGAGTGCGAATCCGGCTCGGAACTTCAGGATGCCAAAGATATGATGGGCTGGCATCACCGATTATTGTGTATCCGCACGCTTTCTCATAAAGATGGGCATATTCCGTACGATCGCTGATCGTGTCAGTGAAAAATCGCTGTTGATGCGATGGACGCACTTGCGTGAAGAAATGAGGCTCCTTAATACGAGGAAAGAAGACTTCCGGATGCTGCGAGAGGTATTCATAAATCGAAGTCGTACCCGCTTTAGCTGCTCCCACCAGAAAGAAGTTAGGCCATATCTCGCGCATGAGTAGGTGGAAGCTCCATTTCGGAATGTCAGTTTAGCGCCTGAATTTCTCAATTAAAGCCACCCCAGACTCACGATAAAGCCTGTAATGTCACACAGAGGAATTGCGATGGCCACTGCCGCCGAGAGCCTGATAAATAGTGTTTTTCGAAGCGAACGGCGCAAAACCTTTCTGAAATTGTTGCCCTGAATAAATTTAATCAAATTTCACAGGCTTTCCCACAAATTTGTTTTTGCCGAAAAATCGAGAGTTGGGGAGCGCGAACGCGTCCGTTAAACATGGGCAGGCCGAGACGCTCGCGCTTATCGGCTATTGACACTATCCACACAGCCGCGGGCCGTCTGTGACATCGCCAAAGTCGAGTTCAAAATAAGATTCTGGTTTGGAGATGCGAGCTCACCCGGCCTAAAGGCTGTTGACGTCTTTGAATCCAATCCGTTTAGCGAAGGCGATTTTGTTGGTATTGACACCGGACCTTTCATGCGCTAAAACCCTGTTCATGCAAACCCTAGATGTACTAGATGTATTTGACCGCCAGTTTGCGACCGATGAAGCTTGCAAGGACTTCATCATCCGGCGTCGCTGGCCGGATGGCGTCGTGAAGTGCCCGCGCTGTCATCACAAGGAAAAGGTCTATGCACTCAAGGCACGCCCATATCATTGGGCGTGCAAAAATGCGGACTGCGGCGGTAAGAACGGCTATCGGTTCAGCGTTATCACCCACACTATCTTTCAGGATACCAAGATACCGCTTCGCCTTTGGTTCAAAGTCGGATACCTGATGCTGGTTAGCAAGAAGGGCATTAGCTCTTTGCAGATTCATCGAACCATCTTCGGTGAGGACTCTGGTTCGGATTGGCGCACAAGCTGGTTTATGTGTCATCGCTGGCGTGCGGCCATGAAAGGCGATGCCTTTTCGCTGGAAGGTGAAGTTGAGGTTGACGAAACTTATATCGGCGGCAAGGCTGCGAATAAGCACGGCGGTAAATTTAAGAAGCCCATCGGCCATGGCACTGCCGGTAAAGTCGCGGTAATCGGCGCGATCTCGCGTAAGGGTATGGTTGTCGCGAAGGTAATTGAGAATACCGATACTCGCACCCTTGATGGATTTGTTCGCAAGGCGGTTTCTGACAAAGTGTCGCTGGTTGCGACCGATGAACATTCGGGCTACCGGCTGTTGAGCAAAGGTGATGCGCCTCTGCCGCATGAAGTGATCGGTCATAGTTCCGGTGAGTATGTTCGCGGGAACATCCACACCAACACAATCGAAGGCTTCTGGAGCTTGCTCAAGCGCGGAATTGTCGGCTCGTATCACAAGGTGAGCAAGGATTATCTCCCGCTCTATGTCAATGAATTTTCCTTTCGCCATAACAACCGGCATAATCCAGACGCTTTCGGCGCAATGATTACGACGTGCGACAAGTAGCACCATCGATCTTGACGCGCTAAAATACAAAGGTGGTTACCACCCCCGCGTTCTCGAAAGCCCGCAAGCCTATAAGCGAAAAAACTCGCGTTGCCGACGAGCGGCTAAAGGAAGAACTTCGCCACGCCGATCTTGAGAAATTTAGAAAGTTGCTAGATAAAGCGATCAAACCAAGCTCCACACCTAAATCATAGAGAATTTATCGCCGGGGCACTTCGCGTAGATTTGCCCCTACTCGAATTGCTTCTTACCCAAGTTGTCCCCACTGTTGCGGAATATTTCCAAGAAGCCTGAACGATCCGCGAAACCTCTCGAACAGTCTTTGCACCTCAGGATCGATGAAGGAATAAAATTTCCCAATTTCGTAAGCCCAAATCGCCCACTTGTAATGGTGTGACTGGTCGCTCATTAGGGCTGTCGCGTGTTAGGATTTTAGGTCGAAAGATAGGTTCCTTACCAAAAGCTTGCTTTATCCGTTTACGCAACTGATCTGAGTAGTCGTCCCCATCCTCAAAGATATATTCCATTGACAAATAATCCAATTTACTCGCTTTCTGCCATTTATGGGCCATCTCAACGCAGGTCACACCGCACAACGGATAAGGTCGTAAATATTCTCTAAGTTGATATTTCAGATCGGCGGCATCGTAGTCTTTCTGAGATACACATACCCCGACCCAACTTGCTATATGTTCCGAGATTATCTTAGCTAGTCTCTCTAAGAACTTACGCCGCCGATCTTCGTTATTTTTCCATCCCTTTTGAAATTGTCCTGTGCTGTGCGCAAATTCGCTCATCCTGAAATACTGGATGCCATTATCCTTCAGAGCCGGACGCCATTCATTGTCGAAGTCGTTCCAGTCCTTTACCGACGCAATCGCACCGGCTACGACCGTGAACTGTCCATTTTTGCTTCGATCGCAATAGAGCGTTGGCGGATCGGGCGCGAGGATCAACACGAGGTCACTCCCTCTGAGAAACAAAGCCGATGCCAAATGGCCGAACGCTGAATAATCTGAAGGGTTCATAGCGAACCCCCAATTTTTGCTTCATAATGCGACCGTACACCGACTCGGTGTCGATTGCAACAAAATCGCCTTTAGCGAAGGGGGTTTTTATTGGTCGGGGTGGCCGGATTTGAACCGGCGACCACACGCACCCCAAGCGTTATAGGCGAGATTTCCCGGTATCGCCTGGTAGCGTTCAACATGCGTCAACATCAACGGCGGCAAGGCGTTTCCAATCCTCGGGCCGCTACGCCGCCCGCTACTGAGCGATACCAGGATTGATTGAGACTCCCCACAAAATCCCCCACAGTCTCGGCGGGCTTCCCTGCGCGGTAGCCAGGCGCTCCGGCGCGAGACAGATAGCTCGATGGGGGGGACATGACCCGTCCGCGATCCCCGCATACGTACTTGGTTTCACCGCGCGCCGACACCCCAATAAAAAATGCGATTGGGCGACTGTTGACACCCAATATAATCTCAGCTAATCTTACGTCATGCAGACGATAGATGCCTTCGATAGAGAGTTCGCGACTGAGGGAGCCTGCAAGCGGTTCCTAACTGCGATGCGCTGGCCGGAAGGCGTGACCTGTCCGCGTTGTGGTGAGAAAGAGAAAATCTACTCGCTCAAGGCGCGTCCCTTCCATTGGATTTGCAAGGCCAAGGATTGTGGCGGACGCAATGGTTATCGCTTTTCGGTAATCACTCATACGATTTTCGAGAACACGAAAATCTCTCTCCGGCTCTGGTTCAAAGTCGGCTATCTGATTCTGTCGAGCAAAAAAGGCATCTCAGCTCTGCAAATCCATCGGACAATTTTTGAAGATTCCGGCTCTGCCTATCACACAAGCTGGTACATGGTGATGCGCTGGCGAGCCGCGATGAAGGGCGACGCTCTGCCGTCTTTGACCGGCATTGTCGAGGTTGATGAAGCCTTTGTCGGCGGCAAGGAAGCCAATCGACATCGCAGTAAGCGCAAAGGTGTAGTCGGCATTGGCGGAAAAGTTGCCGTGATCGGCGCGATTGCTCGGAAAGGCATGGTGGTCGCCAAAGTGATCGAGAACACGGATACCGCAACCCTTGATGGTTTCGTCCGCAAGGCCGTCGGCGACAAGGTGGAGCTTGTTGCGACCGATGAACATTCGGGCTATCGGCTCTTGAGCGCAGGCGATGCGCCTCTACCGCATGAAGTGATCAAGCACAGTCAGGGCGAATACGTCAGAGGCATTGTCCACACCAATACGATTGAGAATTTCTGGAGCCTGTTGAAGCGCGGGATCATGGGTTCATATCACCATGTTTCCAAGGAGTATCTGCCGTTCTACATGAACGAGTTTTCATGGCGCTTCAATAATCGGAAAAATCCCCGCGCCCTTTCGGATTTAATCCAAAGCGTCGGCAAGTAGCCGAGTCAGAATCGACGCGCTAAAATACCGAGGTGGCTATCATCCGCGCTCGCAAATCTATAAGCGAAAAAACTCGCGCCGAGGACGAACGGCTAAGAGAAGAACTCCGAAATGCAGACATCGGCAAGTTCAAGCGACTGCTTAAACCACTAATGCCAGTTATTGCACCGATAAAGAAAAAGAATGGGTAGTCATCTCTTGGCTCATCAAATGGAAGTCACAATCTCCTTTAGGGTGAGCCAAGAAGTCTCTGGACCGCCCGCCTTCCCGGTGGAGAATATGGACAACATCAAAGTGCTAGTGAACACGGGCAGTGACAGTTATGAAATTAACTTTTCGCAAGTGCCTGCTATAGGCGAGCAGGTTAGAGTTAAGGACCGAGTTTACACTGTAAGAGGTGTGATCCATCCATCCATCGAATCAAGGGTATGCTGCTGAAATTACCGTGTCCTTGCCGGGGTCCTCTTAGAGAGCTACTTTCGTTTGCGCTTTGACGGTCTTAGTTCGTAAGGAAATACCTTACCTTCAATGAAATTTATGATCTTCGTCTCGTGTACTATACTTTCGATCCGCTCCCTAGTCACTTCGTACTTAACTATCCGAATTTCTCATTGATCCAGCGCATACCCAATTATTGTAGGGCTTATCCTTTTCGCGTTCGGCATAGTAACGCCGCGTCTGCCATGCAATTAAGTCAGCGGCCTGAAGCGGTAGTACATCGCTGTCGCAACGGTGAATCGGCCTACTGCCGATGAGTGGCCGCAATTCATCGGGCGCAAACTTCAGGAATACATCGTAAGCCGCAAGTGCATAGAATCGCATCGATGCCCTGTTCGTCGAACACGAAATCAATAGGCTCATTCCATTTGCTAAGATGCAAGAAGCCGATCATCTCGATCATAATTATGTAAAAAGCAACTACGTAAGCGCGGTCCAACTGACGGGCAAATTTGCTGCTTACTAGAGTCGCATATGCCGCATGCGGGATCGCGCAATGGACGCCAAAGATTGCGTGGGACTTGATAACCATCAGCAAGCTTTCGAGTTTTGCATCCCTCACTTCTGGTGCCCATCCCTTGAATTCACCTTCTAAACGATGAGCATCGTGCATTTTGAAACAGTTGATGCGCGGAATCGCTTTTAAGGCCTGATCCCAACTATCCGAAAACGTTTCCCAAAGTTCACCGCGCGACACCCAACCAGCGAGTACAAACATTGGCGGCGTGTTACTTCCGCTATCGTCGATGTAAGTACGCAACATTAGCATCGCGCGCTTTCGTCGAACGACGATAGGAACCGGGTTTCGCTTTTTGCGCCTGTTTATTATTTTGTCGAGAGTTGAGCCTGCCGGAGGTGCCGAAAACCCTTATAAACCCTGTACCGGCAAAATCAAGATTCGACCAATGGGTACAAAATGTCGATAGTTGCTGGAATCTACTGTCGGTGAAGCTTGTCGCGTAAGCTAGTCGGAGGTTTCCAATTGAATCGTTGAATAATGTCTCGTCGCGCTTTTTCCTTTGCTTCCTCGAAGCGCGTGCGAAGGTCAGCGAGAAAGGGGTCAAGACTGAGTCGGGTCTTGAAGCGTTCAAATAAGGCCTTCTCCATTTCCACAGAGGCGAGCAGCAGCCAGAAGAGTGTCCCGGCGATATTGGGCGGTCTGGTCTCGAAGTAGTGTACGTTCCAAGTGATGCCCGTTGGCGATTGCACACTTTCTAGCCGAATGGAAAACGAATCCATGTTTGAGTGGCTATATCGGGAGAAATCGGCCCAATAGCGGTAGAGGCCATTTATGCCACATTCCTCGAAAGATTGCCTCTTGTTCTTCTCGAAAAGTTCAGCGAACGCTTTCTCGGCCTCCCGCGTCCTATTGGCGGTCTCGATCCACACTCGGGCTCGTTGTTCGGTCTCCTTCGGATTGTTGAGGATTTTGCAGGCGTGATACACGCCTTCAATCCCCAGCCGCAAGGAGTTTAACGCTTCGTGCATACAGCAAGAGAAAGCGAGTTCCATCGCAATGCGTAAACGCGCGTGCGCATCTCTGAAAAGAGCCGCTGGAAGCGCGAGATTGGGGTCTTTAATCTGTTGGGTGTCCATCAGTTCGCGAACCCATATCTCGTCAAGGAGCTGAAAACAGTCCCGAAGTAGCGGCAGATTGTTGATGCTCGCGCGAAAGTTTTCGCGCTTTCTCTCGAAGTAGACCCTATAGTCTCCGCGAAGGGCTTTGCTTTCGAAGGTCGCAAGCACATCTGACGAAATTCGCTCGGCCATAACGACAGAGATTTTACTCCCGCCGTGTTTCTACCCCTACATGCGAGCGCCGAACTTTCAACAGAAGTATGTCATCTGTTGAGAGTCTGAAAAGCGTTTCATTTTGCACCTGAGATTTGAAACACGCGAAGCCCTTCATTCATGGGCTTTCGTGAATGGTGCGTCACTTACCCTTTATAGGATCTCCTGTCCTAACGGCGATGCCTTGACGCCAGGGCCGGCCTATCCCGATGTCGATTGGACGAATCTCTTTACCGTGCTGCTCAACGTCCCAGCCCACCCGCTTCAACAGCGCATGTCGCGCCGCGGCAAGCACAGTGACGTGCGCGCTCTGAGTACCCACGACCAAGGCGCCGGCAGTACCGGGGAGAGGTGATCTGCTCAGGCCAATTTAGGTAAAGCCTCGAGTGTCTCTTCAAACTGATCTAGCACCGCTTGCCACGCGCGCGCTGCGTGAATTGGATGGGGGCCGACGCCTGGCACGGTGGCCGCGTGACGCGACGACGCTTTCTGGGCTCGCCCAGAAAGCGTGCTTCGCTCCGCCATAGATATTTACGCGCCAGTCCGACCCAGCATTCTGAAGTGTCCGACCGAAGCTCAAGATCTGGTCGGGGGTGCAAAGTGGGTCTTCAGAGCCGGTACACAGAAGAAAAGAGCTCCTCACCTCGGTCCAATCCTTAGCATCGGCTCCTGGAAGACCGGGATGGACGAGAGCAATAGCCTTGAACGGCGCCCCCGCCCTGGCAAGCTCGAGCAAGATACGGCCGCCAGCGCCGTATCCGAGGGCGACCAGTCGATCTGGATCAACTCCAGGCTCCGCGAGAAGATTATCAAGCGCGGTGAGGCCGATAGCCCGCATGCGTCCGACATCGGCCATGAGGGGCATTGTCCGGGCGAGCATCGCTTCAGGTCTTCCCAAGAAGACCTCACCACCATGATAGCCCATCGCGAACGTCAAATAACCGCGCGTGGCCAATTCGTCGGCGCGACTACGTTGGTAGCTCTCAAGGCCCACCCCGTCGTGTCCAATAAGCACTGCCGGCCACGGCCCTTCACCCTGCGGCCGTGCCAAATAGGCGATCATGGTCAGGCCATCCGCGTTGTAGATGACTTCGCGCGTTGATCTCATTCCATCACCTTCCACAACCCCTCAAGCGAGATGGTCCCCGCAAGAGTTCCTGATCTACTATGGCGAGGCAATAGCGCCAGGCCGACGATCCGGCGACCGCGCCAATTCAGCGATGGCAGGACGGTTGGCGTGTCGGCACGGAGGAAAACCGGAGTGATCGACCAGGCGGCGCGGCGACGACTCGCCGAAGGCGTTAGGCATTTAGCCAACGGCCGAATCACGAACGATGAGTTTGAGGATCAGTACGGCTGCGCCATTGCCCGCTCGAACGACCCCGATGTGCGCGCCGTGTTCTGGCAAGGCGCCTGGGGCGATGTTTCAAAACTTACCCTTTTCGATACACGGTTCCCACCAAGACAAAAGCCAACGACGGACAATCATTAACTCCATTTCAGTGATTTCGCCGAGCAATCTGTGGTAGAGCGAAAAGAATGCAAAACGTCAAAACGATGTCCCCACAAGAACGCTTAAGAGAAGTGCTGACGCGGTCCAAAAAATATTGTGGCCCTGACGTTATACAAATGATCGATTCTCTAATCTCGCCAACTAACTTGGGAATAATCAGTGGATCACTGCTGATCTGGATCACGTCTCAAGCCTTTGGTGTTGGCGAGATTGTAGACGTATTATTACTGGCAGTTGGTGCATTCAGCATTGGATGGTCAATTACAGATGTTGCCAAAGATTTGTATGAATTCGCGCGCCTGACAATTAAGGGCAATAATGACAGAGACCTTGATCTAGCTGCGCAAGCGTTTGCACATGCAGTAACCTTGGCCGGCATGACAGTTATAATGGCTATTTTATTGCACAAGAGCGTGAAAGAAATTCAGGCAGTGCGCGGCACTAATGCGCTTGATGCAATACGGCTGCGACGTTCTCCCGGGCTACAGCGTGTTGGAGTCAACCCTTTCGCAGGACAACAATGGAGTAAACCTAGCATTACTATAGATCCCACGATGCCTGCAGGCGAAGGAAGCACCTCGTGGTTCGGTGAAGTGAGGCTCTCCCCCCTCGGTTCAATCACGGAACAAGCATTGGCTCGGGCACATGAACTTGTACACCAATTCCTCACGCCGAGACTTGGTGTGCTACGAACATTTCGCGTCCAACTCAGAGCAAGCGGCTATATGCGTACAATGCTTCTCAAATACTTGGAGGAAGCGCTTGCAGAGACTATTGCTCAGCTTAGAATAAATGGCTTCAGAGGCCTGCTCACGGGCGTGAAGTTTCCGGTCAAGAATGGATATATGACAATCACTGCCCTAAAGTTCGAGGCGTCGGTGATCGGCACAATTATGGCCGGGGGACAGTTATTCCATGTAACGTTCATACCGACATCATCACATCGAAGCCATCATTCACATCACCACTTACATTAATTTGCGTGGAAAGAGACGGTACCCCAGCGGTGACAATTCCCGACGACATACTACGCGAACAACTAATCGAGTCCGCCAAGAAGCTGGCTTTAGAACACGGGTGGAGTTGGCATGATCCGGTCAATATCAGTTCCGTCTTCTATCAGGGCCAGCCCGCGTGGGAAATACATACGAATGTTGAGAACATAGGCCAAAACGTGCGCGTTATATTACGGCATTCCGATCACATAATCCTTGAAGCGGGATATCTCCCCCGGTGATTTATTCTATTGCCGAGTACCGCTCGACTTAAGAGGGTCTTTTCAATTGCCGCTAGAAGCTATTCATCCACAGATAAGTAGACGGGGAAAGAAGATGTCGGTAGCGTTGCAAAAACCACCCTATTTGCAACGTCGAGACGCATTCATGGGGTGGCATTACAAACGGAGGGCGAGTGCCCCGCATATACCCTTTCTGTAACAGCGGAGGCGTAAGTTGATAGAAAAATGGGATTTTGAGAATTAGGCTTCGCGGATCGAGAGTGCGTATGCGTTACGGCGGTTCCACATTGCGATGGACAGGAAAAAGAAGACTAGCGCCCCCCACCCAGCGAGCACTAAGTAATAGTATAGCAATTTGTTAGTCGGAACAGAGTTCATATGATAGAGAAAGTTCAGGTATACGAACATGAACACTGCGGAATACAGCATGTCTATATAATAGACAATGATGTATGCCCACCAGCCACGTCGGGCGCCCGCGTTCAGATTTTTTCTTTCGTCAAGAGGAGGAATTAACCTCTTTCTGAGTGAAGTATCTTGCCACCATGGTGATTCTAATTTTTCTGGAAAAATTAGTCGGTCAAATTCTCGCTTGAAGTTTGCCTCTGCTTCTTCGGCCTGTTTGTACGCCGCCTCTTTGGCACTCGCTTCTTGCGGACTGTGCGGCTCCGATACCGAAAGCTTCAGTTTCAAGAGCGCGTCCATAGCAGCGACCTGTTTAGTAAACCTTTCAAAAAGGGCGGTTTGTTTGGCTCTGCGACCCATTAGCCACTTAGTGAGTATGAGCTGCAGGATAGGGAAAATTCCCGTTCCAAGGAGTGCCCTTAGCACCGGGCTGCTTAAAACTTCACTCAAGTTCATGGCAAGAGATTAGCGCGTCCGCTTGAAATTCTGCACATTGTGCGCGGTTTTAGTCGCGCTGGTCGAGCAGAAAGGACCCTTTGTGAAACGTCAGGGCCGCGTGCGCTCAAGCGCGGCGACAGACCGCACGCGCTGAGCGGTTGAAAAGGATTGGCGATAGGACTTGGCCCCTGTAATTAAAGGCGCGTAGTTGAGTTGACGGACCATCATACGCTTTGATACGGGTCAGCTAGGAAAAAATATCATTGATCTAAATAGGAGAACCGTAAAATGGAAATCATCGAACATGGTGTCTCCGAAAATACGCGCGAAAATTACGGCGAGGTGAAATCAAGAATATTCATGGGGCGGGGAAAGTGTAATCACCCTGGTTGCCAATGCACTGCATATACTTCGGACAGTTCACACAGCGGTTATTGTACTTGTTTGCACACCGCAGCCGAACATGCGTAACGCTCCGGATTATCATCGGTGGAGTGTACGGTTATACCGTATATAGAGGGCTTTTGCGGCTGATCGAAAACGACGACAGCCGCGAACTGCGCCCCGACCTTAGCTAGCTGCTTTGCGGCTTAGTGCTTCGATAATTTGCGTCCTCCGTTTTTGGAACACGGCCTATTTCGGGCAAACCCTTCGGGAGCGTCAGGTTCCAGTTTGATATCTGAACACTTGGCGGGGGCGGCCAGCTTCGTGTAACTGGCCTTCGTCAACTTCGCATAATTCGCACTTACGACAACTTCTAGGAGGACAACTAAGCTGGGCCGCTCTTGACGTGGAAGCGCACCCGTTCGCGGCGCTGCAGGAAGCTGACGACTTCAAAGAGATTATCCGCACGAGGATTGCCGGAAGGACCGAACATCCGCATCAAGCTTTTTGGCGGAATGTGCGTGGCCTGGGCAAGGCCCGTGAAGCCAACTGTGGCGTTGATGTAGTCGCGCAAAATAGTTTTCGCCACGTCAATCTCACCGGACAGCATGGCCTCCAAGCCTTCGCGGAGAAGCTCTTTGCGAAACTTCGGGTCACGCTGTACACGGTCCCGAATGGTGTCTTTGAAATCACGGGTCAAGGCCATAGCTATCTCTCCTGTTTTCTCCGTTTGTAATCCTCCCAATTCGCACCCGCAGCGTTGATGTCCTGCTGCTGGCGCTTCTTGATGCCGCCGCCGAGTAAAATAATCAGCCGTTCGCCGTCCTTGCCGAAATAAACCCGATAGCCGGGACCAAAATCGATCCGCAGTTCGAACACGCCGGAACCGACCCCTTTGACGTTCGAGAAATTACCCAAGGCGAGCCTGGTTACAGCGGTCGCTACTTTCGCAGCAGCCTGCGCGTTCAATCGGTCAAACCACCCTCTGTAGAGATTGCGGCCTTCCCGGTCGAGATATTCTCGAACGTCGGTCATTTACTAAGGTACCATATACGTTACCATAGTCAAGATGAATATTGGCAGCCATTGGTCAGTATCACCCAATTTCGGGGTTGGTGCGGATTGCTGCGGTGACGGTTGGGCGGGCGTCTGAGCTGCGCGGCGGCGCGGTCGTATTGGGCGCAACGCAAGGCGAGCATGGCGCGTTGCGCTTGCTCGCGGAAGTCGCGCTCTGCGCGGCGGTCTTTTGTGCGCCGGGTGGCCCCGCTGGCCGCCCGGCGCTTCATCGTTCCCGCTCGCGCTCCCGTCCTGGCTCATTGTCGCGCAAGCGTTTGTATTGCTCCTCGGCTTCCTTCATCTGCCGCATGATGTCTTCGGTGGCTCTCCGCCGATCGTCCTGCTCGTTGGTCTTGGCCTTGACCTGTTGCGCCTCGGCGGCGTCTTCTTTGGCCTCGCGCCGCGCATGCATAACTTCCGGCGTCGGCAAGCTCGGCGTGATAAAGAAATCGACTACGGCATCGAACAGTTTCAGCGCAACATCGGCCACGCCCGAGGCTAAATCGGCCACGCCCGAGGCTAAATCGGCCATTTCCTTGCCCGCGCCCAGGGCGCTATCCGCGAGACTGCGGGGTACGCTCTCGCCCAATTCGCGGCCTTCGCTGCTGCGGAAGGGCGCGAATTCATCGCGCGCCAGCATCAGGTCGGCAGCGCATATTTCCTGCATGGTCGAACGCACATCCAGCAGCCGCATTCCGGTTTCGACCTGTCTTTGCTCAAGCTCGGCGCGCTGCTGCGGGAGCAATTCTTCATCGGCCAGCTGTGCGCGCAAATCGCGCCGCGTCTGTTTCAACTCGGCGCGTAGCTCGCGCAGTTCGTAAATATATTTGTCATCGAGCGCGGGGTCGTGCACGATTTCGCGCGCGCGGTGATGTTCCTGACGGGCCTCGTAAACGCTCGGCAATTCGCGGCCCTCGAGGGTGCTCAGGTACTTGGCTATCTCTGCGCGGCTGTCGCCGGTCGTCCGTTCGTTGATGAAATAAACCGCGCCGTAGCGGTTGACGGCGACGATTTCGCCAAGCTCAAGCTCGGCGGCCCGTCTTAACCCGAATTGCTCCGCGGCTTCGCGTTCGTAGATGTTCTGGTGAACATCGCGCAGATGAACGCGCGCGACTTTCAAATCACGCGCTTCCAGCCCTTCGACAAATTCCTCGGCGCTGCGGCTCAGGCCGTAAGCCAGCCGGATTTCTCCGGCCGTCTTGCTTAATGGCGGCTCGACAACCTTCTCCGCTTCGTGTTCTTTGGCTTCGCGCAGGTCATGCGCCGCGCCCGCGATGTCGGGCAAATTGGCTTCCTGCAAGGTGCCGAGAAATTTTCGGATGTCGGCGGGACGATCGCCGGTCGTGCGTTCGTTGAGAAAGCACAGGCGCGGCTCGTCTTTGTAGAGCGACACGGCAACCAGCTCGCCTTCCTGTAGGCGCGGCGGTTCCTTGATGCCGTAGGCGTTGGCCTCTTCGGGGTGGTCATGCGCGTATTGCTGATAGCCCGCCCGCATCGCCTCGTTGCGCGTCACATCCTCGGCGCTGACGCGGCTTAACCGCAAGCCGCGCTCCTCCAGCCCTTCGATGAAACCGTGGGCGCTGTCGCTGAGGCTGTACGCAACGCGCACCTCGCCTGCGGCGCGGCCTAGCGGCCTTTCTGCCGCCGCTGTCCTTTCCGCCTGTGATTGCGCCCCGGCAAACTGGCGCACTTCCGCCGGGTCGGCCCGCTGCTCGCGGTTTTGTCCGTAAGCAATGGCCGCCTGGATAAGCCGCTCGTTCCATTCGCGCTCGGCTACATCGCGGTCAAACCTTGGCGCGGGCGGTTCGGTGGTCCGCCCTTTCGCGGCATCCGCCGCGCCCTGTTCGCGCTCCTGCTCAAGTCCGGCAATCCGGCGTTCGACCTGTTGCGCCTGCGCCTGCTCGACGCTCGGCAAATGCTCGCGCTCGAGGTCGCCTAGCTGTTCGCGGGTCTGCGCCAGCGTCAGGCCGGTAAGCTTCTTGTTCAGCGCGTGATGCCCGCCCTCTTGGTCAATCACTACGAAGCAATCGCGCTTGTCGCCGTTCGCCAGTACAAACCCTTCCTGCTCAATCGCCGCCTTGAAGCTCTGGCCGTTATCGGAATGATCGAAACAGTCGCGAATGGTTTCGCGGATTTCTCTCAGGTCGGTCTTGAGGCGGCGGGCTTCCTCAAACTCGTCGCGCGTGGGCGATTGGGTTTTGTACTCGGGATTGCGTTCGCTGCTGACCCTCTTCAGGTCAAGCTCAATCTCAACTTCCCGCGCAACTTCGATGCCCTTGGCAATGTACAAGCCGGGGTCAATCGCAAAATATTTCTCGTGCTCGCTGTCGATGCGCGACCATGCGATATGCGGGTGCATCTCCCCGTTTTGCTCGTCGATGTGAAACGACACCGCGCGCGGCTGGCCGCTAAAGCCCAAAGTCTTTTCGTACTCGTCGATGCAGTGGAACCATTGTTCCTCAGTGAGACGCTCGCCGGGGCCGCCCGCATATAGCCGTGAAAAAACGGATATTCGCAGTTGGTTTTCTCGAACGCTTCAAGCTCGGCGCTGAGCAGAGCGTTATGAATGTCATTGAAAACGAAGCCGCGCAGTTCCGCCAGTTCTACCCGTTCACCTTCTTTTACTCGGGTGAGATAGGCGGCGAGAGCGCGGCCATTGCCATGCAGATTACCGCCCGCGAACATCGTTGTAGCCAGCGGCCAGCATAATTGCTTCCGCCGCGTTTTCCAGCTTCGCGCACGCTGGCTCCAAGACCCGCCGCAACGCTTCGACCGCCAGCATAGAGCCGTTGTCCTGAGCCGCCAGTTTGCCGCTCAGCGCACTACCGCACTTGGTGCAAAACCGCGCCTCGGGACTTTTCACTTCGGCGGTGCAAGCTGGACAGCGCCACTCGCCGCGCAGGGCGCGGGCGAGCAAGCCGCCATCCGGCTGGAATTTCTGCTGGTTCAACTCGCGCGCGATTTGGTTGGTGATGTTGCCCGCGCGATTAAGCGCCGTAATGCCCTCGGCCAGCAATTCGCCGTTGACCACCGGCAAGCGCCGCTTGCGCGGAGCCGGCGCATCGAGTGCCGCCATCAGCATATAGGCGGAGTGGCTTACTCCCGCCATCCGTGCTTTCTCGCTAATCGCCGCGAATTGTTCATCCGTGCAGTACGCTGCGATATGCCGGATGCGCTGCCGCTTCTGGCTGCCGCTTCGGCGCTTGGCTCTGGCGGCTGGTTCCGTCACGGCAACGCCCCGGCCCACCGCAACGCGGGCGCTCGCCCGGAATAGGTGCCGCACTGGTGCGTGTGCTGGCCGCTCTGGCGGGGGATGCAACGGGGCGTAGCCCCCTTGCCAAGGGCGCGCAGTATACGCGCCCCACTTGCTACTACCTTTCTGCAATCCACTTCTCTCCATCCTGGCACCAACATCTCCGCCATACAATTCGACGCCTTCCCCCTGCTCTCCTTAGCAGTGCTGGAATCGAGGCGATGGAATTTTCCGCACTGGCAACGATTTTTTAGCTGCGAACTTTATTTTGGAACACTGGCGCGGGCTGCTGTTTGCCTTCTCGCCCGGCTGACCGCGCCCTCCTTCCTGCCCTGCCTGCTCCCGATGCTGCATCCGGAGGAAACCGCCAAAACGGTGAACCGCCCGGCCCGAATGCCAAATAAAAAGGGGAGGGAGAACCGGGGCTCAATCCTCCCCCTTGACGATTTCCTTTTTCAGCGCGGCATATCGTTCCCGGATAGCCTCAAACCTCTTTTGAAGGATTTCCTGCCGGTCGCGGGTTTGCTGTCTTGGCCGGGCCTCGGTTGTGAGCGGAACGCTCGCTTGGATT
Organism: uncultured Pseudomonadota bacterium; assembly: GCA_963795945.1. GTDB lineage: Bacteria > Desulfobacterota > Binatia > Binatales > Binataceae > JAJPHI01. The sequence continues at coordinate 66,969 of CAWCJN010000004.1, read as the reverse complement.
TTCACGGCTGCAACAAGCTTGGGCTTTCCGGTCTTTGTCTTGCCTGTGGTCAACTCAAACAGGTCGCCGGGCCGAGCGTCGGAGCGAAAATCCTGTCCGTTGTTAGACTTGTAGCCGTCGTCCCAAAAAACCGACAGCCAGTATTTTTGGCCGCTCTCGATGTCGGAAAAATACAGGATAAGGTTTGTGCTTTTGCCCCATGCCCTGTGGTCAAGTCGTCCCGTCCAAGTGCCGTTCGGACAGCCGTATTCGTACTGATAGGCATCGAGGAAGTGGCCCAATCCGTCAATCATGGGTTCGGGTTTAAGGCGTTCGAATTGCGTCGTCTAGTCCGAAAACAGCGCTTCGCATAAGTGCCTTTCCGTCAACCTCTGAACGTGACGGGAGGGGAAACTACCCATTTTGATGAAAAACTCAGGGCCTCGAAGCGGCTGAGGGTTGCCGCTGCGGGAGTTTTTCAACGGCATCTACCTTTTGTGCTACATGGCGGAAAGTGTCAGTCGCGGATTCCTGTACGGGCTGGGTTAGCTGGGTATCTGCATATTGCCATGCGTTTCGGAACTGCTTCTCGGCTTCAGCGGCGTCTTGGTTTTTGCCCTCCATTCTCAGAGCTATCACGAGGCCGTGCAGTGAGCGCGGATTGCCAGGATTGATTTCGAGATCCTCTCGATAGACGCGCTCGGCGCCGGCGGCGTCACCGCTGGCGAGCAGCTCCGCGCCCAGCGATTCACGCACCGGGTAATACCAGTCCGGCGGCTCGTCATAAATTAGCATGTCCTGGTCCTTCACCGCTTGCTGAAACTTCGCGATCGCCTCCGTATGGTTCCTTTGATTGGCGGCGATCTGGCCGGCGAGGATCGTCGAGGCGAGTGTCAGAACATCTCTAGCATGGTTCGAAGTCCCGAGCGGACGATCGGACGGGGTTCGCGCGATGATCTTTTCCAGCGCGCTTCGCTCGGAAGTCGCCTGATTGAATTGGCCCTTGTTCGCGAAGGCCAATCCGCGGGCGTAATGCCAACTGCCGTTTACGAATGGAAGGTCTTGGGGGACAGGCGGCTCCTTAATGATCGCGTCCCACATCCCGAACCGCGCTTCGACAAATAAAGGAGTTGGCACCAGATATTCCGCCATCGGCATCGCCCGCACTGCGACGAGCGGGAGGCGCCGGACGAGTTCGCGTGAAGTATTCAGGGCGGCGGCGCCACGTCCTTCCGACATCTGGGCGTAACACAGAAAGTGGTAATTGTGCGTGTAGTAGCCGAGCACATAGTACCCGCTTTCGCCGGTCTGCTTAAGGAAAGCGGTATCGATCTGGATCGCGCGGGTATTGACCACTTCCGCATCGTGGTAGCGGCCAATACGGATGTAGATATGCGAGGGCATATGCACCAAATGACCGGCGCCCGGCGCCAGCTTGCCTAGACGATCGGCGCTGGGGATCGCGCGGGCCGGATCGGATGAGGCTTCGACTGCATGGATATAGTAGTGATTGGCCCCAATGTGATCCGGGTGCTTTTTCAGGACGGCTTCGAGGGTGTGGAGAATCTCGTCCGTGTTCTCGCCCGGTGTGCCGTCGGCGGCCCACAGCTCCCATGGATGCAGGTCCATTAGCGATTCCGCGAACAGCACCTGCACGTCCGGATCATCCGGATAATGATGGGCGACGGTACGCATGGCGTTTGCGTACGCACGATCGCGTTCCGTGCTCGGTTCGCCATTCGCACCGTAGCGATGCGCGAGAGCGTCAATCAGATCGCGATCAACTGGAGAGGCTGCGGGCGCTAGTGCTTGAGCATGCTTAATCGAGGCATCCGCGTTGCGGCCACGATCTTTGTCGCCGGGGAGGTTGTAGTTGGGGCCGAGCACCAGCGCGATTCCCCAATAGGCCATCGCGAGGCTTGGATCGGCTTTTGCCGCACCCCTGAACGAGCGCTCCGCCTCATCGTGATTGAAGCCATAATTAAACTTCAGGCCCTGATCGAAGTACCGCTGCGCGAGCTCCGATTTAGTGGTGACCGGATGATGCACCGGGCCGAGCCCCTTGAAGAGCAGCATTGATGCAGGCGGCGGCGAACTCGATGCGGCGCCGACCGCTCCGGTTAGCCCTGAGCAAAAACAGATTAAGATCGAGAGAGCCCATGGCATGCGCATCGGATTCCTCCTCCGCATAAAGGACCGAAAAAAAGAAAGTGAAAATCCAAATAGAGTAGGGCAGTGGCTTCATTCAATTGAGCGACACATTCTAAGCCTACGCGAGTTCGCGCAAAGTCAAAGCCATGAGCAGGCGCGTGGCCGCATGCGAGAGATGGTCTTGCTGCTGGTCGCCTTCGCTCAACCACCGCAGATGTTCTTCGGCACGGCTGATGTGATATTCGGGCGGGCGTTCAATCCAATCGTTATCGGGATGGCTGGCCGCCCCATCACGCATAATCCCGGCAATCGCTTCGAGAGCTTTAGTGAAGGGTTCCATAGACTAATTTCCTCCGTTCGAGTCGCTTTGCCTCCAAATCAATGCAGATCATCACGCAGCTGTCATTACGTTGGAGACAAAGCTACAAAATCCGGTGGACCGAGCAGAAGATGGGCGGCTTACCTCCGACGGTGGTTTGATTCTGGTGCGCGAGCTGGACGAACGTCTCGGCTTGAGCGAACTCATGGACCGACACCTGAGCGATTCGCGCCGGGGCAAGAATATCCAATTGCCTTTGGCCGATCTGCTGCGGCAGTCGATCTACAGCCGATTGGCGGGTTATGAGGATGTTAACGACGCCGCGCGGCTGTCCCAGGATCCGACCTTCCGGCTGATCGGCTCGCGGAAGATTTGGGAGCGTGGCGCGGCCTTAACCTCGCGTTTGCAGTCGTTCGAGACCGAAGTGCTGACGCAGGAGGAAAACCTTGCCGGGCTGGCCGCGCTCAACCGGGAGTTGGTCGCCAGGGCGGAGGCCATCGCTTCACCGCGACGGGTAGTGCTGGATATGGACAGCACTGAAGTCCGGGTCCATGGCCGGCAGGAGCAGAGTGCCTACAACGGCCACTTCGAGTCCACCTGTTATCATCCGTTGCTGCTGTTCAACCGCGAGGGCGACTGCCTGGCCGCCAAGTTGCGGCCCGGCAACGTCCATAGCGCCGACGGCTGGGAGGAACTGCTGCTGCCCGAGATCGACCGGCAGCAGGCGCAGGGCAAAGAGGTGGCCTTCCGCGGCGACGCGGCCTTTGCCAAGCCGGAGCTCTACGAGGCGCTGGAAGAACGGGACGTGAAGTACGCGATCCGCCTTCCCGCGAACGACAATCTGCAGCGGAACATTACGGAGTTGTTGACGCGGCCAGTGGGACGGCCGAGCTACAAGCCGGTGGTGCGGTACAAAAGCTTTCTCTATCAGGCGGCGAGTTGGACGATGGCCCGGCGGGTGGTGGCGAAAGTCGAGTTCCATTGCGGGGAGTTGTTCCCCCGCGTGGGCTTCATCGTGACCAATCTTGGGACTTCAAGCCGGGCGGTGGTGCGCTTCTACAACAAGCGCGGCACGGCCGAGCAGTGGATCAAGGAAGGCAAGCAGGCGGTCAAGATGACGCGGCTTTCCTGCCACCGCTTTCGCGCCAACGAGGTGCGGCTGTGGCTGAGCCGTCATCGCCTATAACCTCGGGCAACTTGTGGCGGCGGCTGGCGCTGCCGACGCGGATCGGCAACTGGTCGCTGACCAGCTTGCAGCAGCGGTTGGTGAAGACCGGCGGACGGCTGATCAAGCATGCACGCTACTACTGGTTGCTGCTGGCGGAGAGCCCTTCGACCTATGAAACGAGTTGAAGTTGGAAAGTCAAAAAGGAAATCCGGATTCAACAGAAAACAGGACGTAACAGCAGAAGTGGGATTCTCGGTGCACAAAACATTTGCTCGGCTGCCTCTTTGCAGCACGATCATAATCCTAGCCTTATCTGTTTTGAGTTGGATAGTGAATCCGGCTTGGGCGAAGGAAAATCAGATCGAAATACTGGCGCAACGTTATTTTTCCCAAATTCGGTGGACTGAGTGTGAAACGAATTTGCTGAAGCAGATTACGATTGGTGAAGTAGCGTACTGTGGCGCAAGGCATAATGAGGAAGATCAGACACCGGAGTACTCCGGTAAGAAAAGGATGCCATTCGATGTCGATGCCGAGCTAATACGATGGCTCTGCACTGACCGTATAGCGATTAAACTGATCGATCCGAGAGGAATTCGGCTCCATGCTGCCCGTATCGTTGGTCAATTGGACCTCTCTTTTGCCACGGTCGATTTTCCCCTAACTTTCGAGAATTCTCGCTTTGACAAAGACATTAATCTCACTCGTAGTCAGTTGGCCAATTTTATTTTGACCGGCGGTAAGATTCGCGGAATAGCAGCTTACAATATAACCGTACATAGCGATTTTATTCTAATGAATACTCGGGCAAAGGGCGAGGTCAGTCTCACGGAGGCTAACCTTGGCGGCGATTTGGACGCTATTGGCGCGACCTTTAAGAACCCCGGCAAAATCGCACTGAATGCCGCGACCCTCAAGGCACTGAATATCTATCTTTATAATGATTTCAGTGCTGACGGCACAGTTAATCTACAGAATGCCAGGCTCGAAGGCATTCTGAACGCCAACGACGGGACCTTCAAGAACCCCGGTAAAATCGCACTGAATGCTGAGAACCTCAAAGCAGCCAAGGTTTCATTGACTGGCAAATTCAACGCCGATGGCGAAGTTGATTTGTCAGATGCCACACTTGAAGGCAGCCTGGATGCCGACAATGGGACCTTCAAGAACACCGGCAAAATTGCACTGTATGCTGCGAACCTCAAGGCGGTGAATGTTTTATTCACTGGCAAATTCAACGCCGGCGGCAAAGTTGATTTATGGGATGCTACGCTCAGCGGTGATTTGAGAGTTACCGGAGGGACTCTTAAACATCCCGACGATTTTGCGCTATTCGCTGAGAACCTCAATGCAAGCCGCGTCTTTCTCGATCAAGGCTTCAGCGCTGATGGCGAAGTTGATTTAAAGGGCGCCAAACTCGACGGCGCTCTGAACGCCAATGGCGGGATATTTAAAAACACCGGTAAAATCGCATTGAATGCTGAGAACCTCACAGCCACCAACTTATTTGCTGCGGACTTCAATGCCGATGGCGAAGTTAACTTATGGGGCGCCACGCTCGAAGGCGTTCTGAACGCTGATAGAGGTACGTTGAAGAATGCCGGCAAAATTGCACTGAATGCTCAGAACCTCAAGGCAGCCAATGTTTCATTCGCTGATAAGTTCAACGCCGACGGCAAAGTTGATTTACAGGGAGCCAAGCTCAATGGTGATCTGAACGCCGACGACGGTACGTTTAAAAATCCTGGCCAAGACGCCTTGAACGCTGATCAATTCAAGGCAGCGAACGTATACTTTACTGACGGGTTCAACGCTAAGGGTAAAGTACATCTGCTGGGCGCCACGCTCGAAGGGGATTTGGTCACGATGGGCGCGGTATTTAGAAATCCTCAGCTAACCGCATTTGATGGAAACCGTACCAATGTAGCGGGTGATATATATTTTATGGCTTTGACTGCCGTGGGCAAAGTGGATTTTATATCAGCCCAGGTAAAGGGACAATTCTTTTGGGAACCAACGCATAGCGACAGGACGGAGCTAGACCTTAGCCATACAGTAGTAGGGCCTCTGTTCGACCGAAACAAGCAGTGGCCTCAGCAAGGGCATCTGATTCTCGATGGTTTCATTTATAGTCGATTCGGCGATGGGAATACAGATGCACAAAGCCGCATACAATGGCTTGACCTACAACGCCCAAAGATAACCTCTGCGTATCAGCGATTCGTTGCCTACATGTGCCGATTATTCAGCGGAGAAGAACAGCGGGACTCCGAGAAATTACACGTCGAGTTTAGACCGCAGCCTTATGAGCAATTGGCGAAAGTCCTGCGCGAGAATGGCGATGACGCGGGAGCGAAAAACGTTCTGATCGCAATGGAGAATGCCCGCTGGTGGCACGGAAGCATCGGATTTTGGGATCGTTGTTGGAGCTGGATTTTATGGGTAACTATTGGGTATGGCTACGAGCTTTGGCGGGTTTTATGGTTTATTGCTGGCTTTCTAATACTTGGTACGCTTCTGTTTTTTTGGGGCTATAATTCAGAAGCGATTGTGCAGATCGATAAAGAAAGCACGGAACACTTTTTGTGGTTCAATGCTTTCGTCTATTCGCTAGAGCTGTTCGTTCCATTGGTGGAGTTACACCAGGCCAAGCATTGGGGTCCCGATCCCGAATTGCGTCAGAATCGCCCTAAGGTTCCACTTACTTTATTCAGACCGCTGTCCAAATATCAGCTTCAGTTTGGACCGGCCTTCGGCAAGCACCTGCGATGGTATCTCTGGTTTCATGTCCTTGCAGGCTATTTCTTTACGTCCATGTTAATTGCGGGTATCACCGGCCTTGCACAGAAAATTTGATTAAAGGACGGATTCCAGTCCTACATATCGCAGGCATCAGCCCGTGCGCTGCCTCGAAATTCGTAAATGTCGGTTAATACTCAAGTAGAAAAAACGACAGCTTCGGAAAGCCCCTGCAGCTGCAGTGCTAGATTAGAAATCATCGACAACTGCAAGCTAAACCAAGGCCCTGACAGACCTTTATATCGATTCTCGGCTGCCGCTCGGCTGGGAAAAGCCATTATCCTCAATAAGGAAAAATTATCCTCAATAAGGAAAATTCTCGATCACAAACTTCTTTAAGGCAGCGCCATTATCCTGAATTAGGAAAAACTATAGCTGGGTTTGCGGCCTTATATCAGAAGTTAGACATAAATGCGAGAAAAACCATGAATTTTTACATTCTGAGGCCCCTGCTGTTCTACTTGCAGTTGGATCCAGTTTCTGATCAGCAATTTCGAGTTCTACATCGGTAGACATTCAGCTTTGTCGGCCTGAGGACTCTCGACAGGAAGCATCGCGCCGACCTGACCGCCAACCAAGGTATTGGTGTACAGCCGCGGCAATATGGCTGCGCCGGTACTGGTTACCCAATATCGCTTGCGACGCTGCCCGACCGGCTGTTCGCGCCAACTCCGCAAGCCGCCCGGGGGTGCTCGAGTTCTTCACCGCGCGAGGATAACGGCGGATTCCAGATTTATCCGGTGGCTGCGGTGCGCCGCCCGAAGGACGCGTCCAGCGGAAAAGCCGGGTCCGCGCGGCTGCTGAGTTCCGGCAGTTGCGAGATGCAATTGTTCGGCTTGTGAGACTGGGCGTGATCGGGTTTATGGCTTTCAGCTTTCCCAGAGCAGGATAGTTATCCGCCCTGCTCTATCGATTCTTAACTGCCACGCCCCATTGGCGCGCCTTACCGCCGCGCGTACGCGGTGCGCGCGGTAAATTCCTGGTGTTCAATAGTCTACTGCAGGTGTGGAACGGTAAGCCGCCCATCTTCTGCTCGGTCCACCGGATTTTGTAGCTTTGTTCTGCAATGTAATGACAGCTGCGTGATGATCTGCATTGATTTGGAGGCAAAGCGACTCGAACGGAGGAAATTAGTCTATGGAACCCTTCACTAAAGCTCTCGAAGCGATTGCCGGGATTATGCGTGATGGGGCGGCCAGCCATCCCGATAACGATTGGATTGAACGCCCGCCCGAATATCACATCAGCCGTGCCGAAGAACATCTGCGGTGGTTGAGCGAAGGCGACCAGCAGCAAGACCATCTCTCGCATGCGGCCACGCGCCTGCTCATGGCTTTGACTTTGCGCGAACTCGCGTAGTCTCAATTTTGCCCGCAGGGCAGCCTCTTCCAGTGCAATCGTGCAGGTCAACTATCCGGCGAGCAACGCGTCCCTTTCGGAAGGCACTATGCGTCATACTACCCTTCCCTGATAATGAGCGCCGGTAGTTCCGGCTGGTGTTCCACTGATGCTTCAAGTGTCCTTAATAACCAGCGGAGTACGACATGATGTCCTTTATGTTATATTCATAAGAGCAGGAAGAGCGGGGCGCGGAGAGGAACAAAATCGACTCTCGAAGACCCTCTCAAACCTGGTGGCTCGTCTTGATCCAACTGCCGCTCGCGGCATAAATGCCAACGGTGCAGACGTTCAAGAAAATTGCCTCAGGTACGATCTCGTTCATCGTACTTGCCGCTGCTTCGGACCTAATCATCTATCACCGCGCGCGGCAGTCCTGTTTAAGATCGCCGGCTTGCCTCAGGGATTCCGTGAAACTGTCGTAGCAGCCGTGTGCGGCTTGATACTGCTGGGCGTTTTCAACATTCCTAGGAGGGATACAGATACAACGCCATCGCTGTGGCGAGAATTTAAGATTTTGGTGTCATGCATTCCTTGCTTCTCATGCATTAAAGAGCGCAAGAAACGCATCAAAGAGTGGAAAAGCCATATCATACAGTTTGAATCCTTCGCCCCGAGAAAAAAAGCAATCACGCCTCTTTGCCGCGAAATGCTCGATGGAATTCAAAACAGATGAGCATCTTCATACGCATCTAGGCGCGGTGGACAGTAAGCTCCTGGGGCTATTGACCTTTCAAAGTGTTGCTCCATAGCCGCGATCCTTACGGCCGGAAAGGTACCCGCCGAATATGGGGGTGGCCTGCTTTTGTCGCCGCGCGACGCGGGCGCGCAGTAAATCCTTCGGGAGTGAACCAGTCGACTCAGCTCTGAATGACTGCTGGACGATACGAAAGATCTGAAGAGATCAAGCTATGCCTAAACCGATGCATGAGTTTTTCCTGATGCACATCCTCCATAGCCAACGTCAGTTCCAGTGCTCTCAGAAAACAGGCGTGCGGGTGATCGGACGCGCTTCTTCCGGCGTCCCGGCCCGCGTTTCTTCATGGCTTCCGCAAGCCGTCTGCGTTCTTCTGGCGTCTCTCACGCTAGCAGTCGGACTGATCTTCCAACGAACCTCAGAACAGTAGGAATGTTGCGGTGTTGAGGAGTGGAACAATGGTAAGACAAAATCTCAGCTCTGAGAGCACAGTTTCTCTCCAGAGACAATTTCACCATAAAGCAACGTAAATCGCCCATGAAGCGGCGCCAGACCATGACGGTATAGCGGTTGCTCTACGCCCCTTTTGTCACTTCGAAGGGGGCTGTCTCGAATGGTTCGCCTACTCGTCAGGCTGGTTTTTACGATGGTCATGTTCATGAGTCTTTCGTCCCTCACCTCGATTGTCCACGCGCAGGGTTTCTATGAACACCAGTCCAACCAGACCGGGGGGTGGTTGCCTGATAAAACATTACTCGCAATGTCTAATTCATCCCTGCTGGCGATGGTTGATCAGACCCACCTTGTAGTTCCAAACGCATACCGAGCAGCTCCGGCGCACCCGGCCCTTTCGAACAATAGCTTGTGCGAACATGAAGAGAACAGTTGCGGCGCTTCGTTGAACATTCCTCTGACCCTGATGGATGGCACGGAGCCGGGCGCCAGCTCCCTGGACCTTGAAGCGGCACATGGGTCCTCGGCACGCACGACGCCAGGATTTGACTTGGGGATCGATGGCCGTGCGGTGCGTATGGGCTCAATTCTGTACTCGCTCGATTTGAGCTACGAGCAATGGGAATCGACGTTGGCGGAGTCGCATCGAGTATAAATGTGAATGGCAGTTCGGTATACGCTCTCATGCAAGTTGACGTTGCGCATATATCTCTACCGATCAGCATGTATATCCGTCCTCTGCGCGGCAGCGTCGGCGCTCTGCAATAATTCAGCATGTCGCGAATCATACTATCCGGACTTGCTGCGGCTGTACGTCGTCAGAACACCCAGGACGAACGGCAACGCAAGATCGATGGACGGAATGCTCCTTCGGGATGAGGCAGTGACATAACTTGGCGGAACTCCGAAGCCTGCGGGCTAAAAATGCGGCGTGCTTCAAACGACTTGGGCTTCCTCGTTCTATGGGCATGCATCAATATGAATGTTTTCGGTCGCCATAAGATTCACTGTGCGCTTCCGGGGCCATGCCTCGACAGCGCGAACCTGCAGGAGCTCGGATTTACCGAGCACTCGAATTGTGAGCTGCTCTCTGGTGGTTCGGAAAATCTCTGAAGGGCGTCTCTCGAGGGACGAATCAAGGCACTATTAGTTCGAGTAATTGCTGGACCATCGCGGCGCCTGGAACGGACAGGCCAAGCTCATGGGCAAACTTCAGGCAGATCTGGAGATCTTTGAAGAAAACCGGCGTCGCAGATTTCAGGGACAGCCGCGACCATTGATCAGCAATTCGGCTCTGAGCGGCACCCTCATGCACCACCTGTTCGATAATCGCGCTAGGCAGTCCGGCTTCGCGCCCAAGCTGCATGCCTTCGTAAGCCGCCAGCATATTGATGCATACGATTAGCTGATGTGCGAGCTTGGCGCGTATCCCGGTGCCCGAAGGGCCGGTTGCGTAATGCTCCGCCCGGAGGTCCGGAACAAGGGTAAGCATCGCTCAACCGCTTCGTCGCTGCCCCCGGCCATATAGGACATGGTCTTGGCCTTCGCGCCGGGCTCACCTCCGCTAACCGGCGCGTCAACTACTTCGACTTTCAAAGCCGCGGCTGCCGCCGCAATCTTCACGATAGAGGAGGGTTCAACAGTGCTGTGAATCACGACTATGCTTCGTGGTGCAGCGCCCGCCAATAGTCCTTCGGGTCCGAACATGGCGGCTTTAAGCTGCGCATCATCCAATACGCAAATCGCGGTGATTTCGGCATGATGGCCGACCGCTCGTGGCGAGTTCGCGATCGTCGCTCCCGCACGAGCGAGTTCTTCGAGCGGCTCGCGACGGACGTCATACACCATTAAATCGTGGCCGGCCTCGGCCAGGTTAATAGCGAGGTACTTGCCCTGCTGGCCAAGCCCGATGAATCCGGCTTTCATTGCTCCGATCCGTCCACTTCGTCGAGGAAAGGCCAGCTGTCCGAAGTCATGTATTCCAGCCAGCGTCGATAGAACCGACGTTGCGGAAATTCGCCGAGCATATTGGGATTGACCGCCCCCGGATAGACGGTGTCCGCACCCTCGTTGCCCATTCCCATTTGATAGTTAAGCTTCAGACTTTGCGCCATTGGACCGCTAAGGCTGGCCTGGATTCCACCCCAGTTCTCCCCATCATCTGCATCCGCCACTCCAATCGGCCAGACGTGGAGGCAGCGCCCCATCGCTTCCTTCACTTCTTTAGGAGCGGCCTTATCCACGATACCCCAGCGCCAATGCTCAAACAGATGCGGCCCCCTTGGCTGAAAGACGGCGATGGTCGAGCTCCCCAAGACCCCCGCCAGGAAAGCGAAATTCGGAAATACCAGACCGGCGCCATCGGCGGGTCCATCGGCACGCTCGGCGCCGAGGCGGTTCGCCACTTCATTGCGCGTGGCTTTGTAATAATCCGCGACAATTCCCTGATCTTCACTGATCGACGGATCACCGGAGAAGCTTGGCACCCCTGAGTCTTTCAAGAGGAAGCCCGCCATGCCATGGCCTTGCCGAGAACTGAACTGGCGCCCCGGCAGTGTCATGACTTGGGAGAAACCACCCGGTGATCTGCCTGCCCGTGGATCCGCCCAGGCGTCGCGGACTGAGACGTGGGTCATGATCGCGTGATAGTTGTCGCCCGCGAACTGCTCGGCGGCAAGTTTCCAGTTTCCTCGCGTGCGCATCTTGTGGACGCCGCCAATGATCTCGGTCCCGCCTTCGCGGCGATCAAGCAGGCAATCAAGGTACCAGGCCATCTCTTCGAGATAGTCGACCAGTGACGGCGCTTCTAGATCAAAACATCCGAAGATGAGACCTTTGTAGCTCTCTACCCGCGCGACGGGGATCAATCCCCATTGCGATTTGTCGAGCTTGCCATGATAGGCGCCTTCGAAATTAGGTGCCGATTTCAGATTGCCGGCAGCATCATAGGTCCAGCCGTGAAAAGAACAAAGAAAGGATTTGGCATTGCCGACGTCGGCCCGACAGACACTCATACCGCGATGCCGGCAAGCATTGAGCAGCGCCTTTATCGAGCCATCGCGTTGCCGCACGACGAGGATCCGGTCACCGCCGATATAGGTGCTAAGGAAATCACCGTAATTTTTCAGTTGGTCTTCGTGAGCCAGGTAGATCCAGGTTCGGAGGAACAGTCTCTTAGCCTCCTCCTCGTAGATCTCATTGTCGGTGAAAATGCGAGCGGTGATGAGCCCACGCTTCCAATCGACCAGTTGCTCAAGTGATTCGGTCTTGTTTGCGCGAATGGTCATTTGCCTCACCGTCATTCATTCAGTTAGAAAAACACGCTCAGATTCTTCGACAAGACAACGTTTTGATCAAGCAGGATCTTACGGCGGACAATGCGCAATTGGTGCTCTTCGCCGCGGCGAAGCAAGTCAGTGCGCTCACCCACCCAGATGTCAACCTCGTCCTCAAGGCGATTGCGATAGCAGATGAAGTTAGACTTCACCTCATATTCGCCGTCGAGTTTGGTCGGCGCGATACGCACGTTGGTGAACAGGTGGCGCGTGCGGCTGCGCGGATTCTCTGCCCAGTGTGTAAGTGACTCCATCTGTCTGACGCGCCAGCCCAGAGTTCTCTTATTGTCGTCAAAGAGCGCGAACTCCCCTTCAACGGACGCTTCCTTGTCATGTTCCCGCAGGAGTCGATTTGCCCGTGTCGGCATCCAGTAGTGGACTTCGTCGGCAAAGAGATCGAGCCATTCCACGTACCGGTGATCATCGAGCAATTCGGCTTCGGCGTAGTAGTATTGCTCGATTTCATGCTGAAGCTCGGGAGCTGCTTTCGTCACTTTATTGCTCATGCATTTTGCTCACGATCAATGCCTGCGATTGCTCGCCAGTGAAGCCGATACTGCCGTCATTCAACCGCCGCATCTCCAGGCTCAGAATCCGAAACGCTCATAGATTACTTCCACGATTTCCGTGGCTTGGCCCTGCTTATCGGCGCCTGCCGTTGCTTTCGGTCCCGCTTCCTCGCTCGCGCGGCAGAGAGGGTTTTTGCAAAGCATTTTTAATTCCGCGTTCCGATTTCAACTCGGCTACTAGACCAAACGGCAGCTCTTGGCAACATTTCCAAGGGGACGGGCACAGAATGCATCGCATTGATCACCAGACTTGCGATCCGTGCTAATGCCCGCTGCGTCTATATAGGCTTCGAGTTTGTGGTGGCAGGGCATTTCGTTGAGCTTGCCGTTTTTCTCGCGCAGGCGGAGCCACTAGCGTTTTTTCTGCGGAAATTGACGTTGGAGACAGTCGCTACTCGACTCGCTGCAATACTTTTCCGCGCGAGCGGCATCAGCGCTTATCTGCATAATGGCGCTGCGCTCGAGCCTGCCCAGCAGATCGCGGGCAGCAGGCGTCCGCACCATCAAGGTATACGGTCGCATAAGATGAGACTCCGCTCGACGAAGTTGAACGGCTTAGATTTCAAGTTCAGCTTTAGGTTTGATTTGATCTCCACTCGGCAGCCGCAGCATACGGCTTGGAAAATAATGGCCATCTCAATCTCTCCGGTCGTGCACGGGCGTTGAAATTACACGAACCACGAGTGTAGGGAGCTTCATGAACGGTCAAAAGGAGTTCCTGGATTTTCACCGCAACGCCCAACCCTTGTTACCATCAAAACAGCGACTCCAGAAACTCAATATTAAGCAGGTACTCACACATCGAGGTAGCCGGCTACTCGTTCGAATAGCTGTTCAACACTTAGCGCATCGTTGTCTGAACCATTCTGCGGGTTGCGCAAAATGGTTTTCCCTTCATGGATACCCAGCATCCGATAGCTTTCGAACTGCGACTCCGTAAAAAACTACTCTACTGTACTCTCGTGAGGAAAGCTGGTGTGCGCGCTCTCGTATTTGATCACGTCAGGCGGCTCAGTCCCCCGCATCGTTGGCTTGATGTAAATGAGATATCCATCAGCTGCATTGGAGTCGATCTCGGAATATCGGATGCACGCTACAGCGCAATATTTGATTTCAGACTCAATGGTAGCTCTTTTCTGATTCTGCAGAATGTTAACCGAAGTTGACGTCTCAATCACTGCCGTCTTGTACTTGCGCAGGCGGCTCAAGTCCTTACCTGAGCTATTGAATTCAATGGGAATGCCGAGGTTGATACGGATCTTGCGTAGCGCTCCCGCCAGATCAGTAAACTCAAAGTTGGGATCGGCGGAAGCATCCACCGCCACGACGTAGTGACAGCGGCGCAGAACTGCTTCGTATAACCCGAGGTTTTCGAAATGTCCTCCATCAGACAGGTAAACATAAGGGCGGTCGTCAGTAGTCGCGCCTAGCGCCTCGCCAATCAGTGGGCCGGGCGCAAACAGAGGTGCGGAACGGCTAAACTTGTTGCCGCCTGCCGGCCCAGGATTCCCCAGCCACCAACCGAGTCGTGCGTTGAACAGCGCCAATAGAAAGGTCAGCACGGCGGAGGAAGCATAGCCGCAGTTAGGACTTGCGGCTGCGCCCGAGATCGCAATCGCCGTCCCGAGATGTATTCCCGCGTCATCGCCTCCATACTGATCGGTTCCACGATACCCGGACCACAAATTGCCGCTGTGGAATGGGGAAATCGTGAAGCTTTCAGCCTTGCGCTCCTGCCACGCCAACCGTTTCGAGGTACCGCTGACCAGATTGAGTGTGATGTTAAGCAACGGAATCGGTTTCTGATTGCGCAGCTCTTCCATCGCGAGATCGTCGCGCGGATCAAAACCGGTGAACAAATTCGGCTTTCGCTCGCCGCGCTCACGCGATGCACCTAAATAGGCGCGGATCAGTCGCTCTCGATACATCGCATGCATCGAGAACTTATTTATATCTACGGACCAGCCAGCGGTGAGCAGAATTAAGGCAAGAATTGCAACCAAAATTGCAGGTGCGGCCAGGGGCCAGATCATATGCTCTGTATCGCCTAGAGCAGGATACCATCCCGTGCGCCAGTCCAGCGGAATAAGCCTTGATCCCACAATCGTAAGCAATTTTTCATCTGCCAGCGCCACGGTCGCGCCAAGAATCACGATAAACAGAAAGCCGATAATTGGAAGTGCATAATCCAACGCCCAACTGCTCAGACCCGGGGCTTGCGTTTCTTTATTATCGCTGGCTGATGCGGGCGTCTTGGAACTCCATCCTCCAATCAGCGACAAAAGCCCTGAGATCACCCCAGCCGGTATTGCCACCATTTTGAGCCATAGCAATCCGGCCGGGCCAAATAGCGCCATCAAGGCGAGGAAGAGCCATATCACCGCAGCAATGAAAATCCATGCTGCCGAACGGGCAACCCACTCACGATCTGCATCATCCATCCACCTGCTGGCCAGACCCTGAAAAATTGCATCGCCACCCACCATTGCGAGAAGAAACAACGGGCCAGACAGACAGACGTAGAGGCGATCGGCAATTCCAAAATCGGCCCTGACCGGCGCAAGTAGTGACATCCAGTAAAGGAACAAGCCTCCGAGTGCTCCGCTGATCGTTAGGCAAAGAAGCAATATGAATTTCAGCAACCATCTTCTTCGTAAGGCGACAATAAGGAAACTCGATCCCGCTGTACCCAAAATGGCGCTGTACGCTATGAATTTATACAGCCGAGGGACGCTTAGAATCCGTTGCCCAAAGCTCGGCAGCCAAGTCGGCGCCGTAACATGACCGCTTAACGCATGCCAGTACCAGAAGACCGAGAACATCACCGCCGCCGATATTCGTGGCAAAAGACCGCAGAAAAGGAATCTGCTCTGGCTGCCTTCTTGAATAAGCCACTGTCTTAGGGTGCGGGAATCACTGGAACCTGGTGCAGCCAAGCTTGAATATCCAATCGCAGCTATACCAAGCGCGAGCGATGCCGCCGCCAACCACCATTCGTCTATTGGAGCAGGTAAAGCGCGATCCGCGCGGAGCGGCGGCCAATTGACCCGCAGGCGCATAATCTGGAGCGCGATCTGTGGAAGCAACAAGATGAGTGAGAACAGTGGAATGAGCACTAACCAGTTGAGGAACAGGTTGCGCAGATAGATCGCAGCGAGAGTCCATGTATCACCTGAAAAGACTCCTACCCGGGGTGCCAGATAATTACTGAATTCACGCAAATAGTGAATTGGATCGTGCTCCGGTTCGCGCTTCGCGTCTTTAGGATGAGAAAGTCGCTGGTTGACCTCAGCAATACCCCGCCGGTGAATCCAGGCTGAAAGCCAGCCGCCCAGGTAACCCCCACCAGACACCGTGGACAGGTAATCAAATTCTGTCAGCAGGTTGTGCCCGGCCAGTGCTTGTACTACTCCGAGCGCAAAAGTTGCGCTTCTGATCCCGCCGCCAGAAAGACAGAGCACTGCGGTCGACGGACGACGATGAATTTTGCTGTAGGTTGGCGCCAACAATACATCGTCCAGCTTTTTAAGTTGCGGGAATGCCGCTTCAAGAATCACTCGGTTGCCATGCGATGAATCGTAAGCGGCGTGCGCGTCTCGTTGGGGATGAGTGCCAGCGGGTGGTACATCCACCGTGGCTACTGAAGGCGGCGACAGCCACTCGAGCATCCATTTCGCCTCTTCGATATCATTGAAGGCTTTGGCGAGACCCCTGATTCCGAGCATGGTGTTCAGCGCGACTGCCACATCATTGGCGTTTACGCCCCCAATGTTGGGGTCAGTTACATCAAGCGCGGTCGCCCTTTGTGGTCCATTGGGCAATCCTTGCACTAACTCGCGCAGTTTTGAGCGACGCTCCGGCGCCCTGATTTGTTCGAGTAAGGATCTGAGATCTCCGATCTGGTTTGCCTCGAAGCGCTCCATGCGCTCAGTACAGCGGGAAATGCTGATTCCAGCAGATATCGGTTTACGCGTCTTGGCGAACTGCCCGGTGCACGGCTTATGACCACGTATCGGACCCAGGAGGCGTCTGCGATATCCCAAAAAGGTTGATATAGCTCGCGAACTTGAAGTAATTCGTTCAGCAGATCGACCGCTGAGGTGAGCTGCGCATCAGCGGGAAGTTGGGCGTCAAGCGCATTAAGGTGAAACCGAGCGAGCGCACTCAGGGCAATCATACCCAGGTGGTTACGACGGCCGGTCAATCCAGCGATCACCGAGGCTGGATCGATGAGGTCGGCCAGAGCAAACTCCCAATCGATCAGGTTGGAGAAATCGGCCGACAGTCCGCGCTGACGTCGAAGTGCTTCGGACTCTTCCTCCAGCACAATCCATAATGGCAACGGCCACTCCATCGGATGCTCCTTGCCGCACAATCTTCTGCCGTGTCCTACGCGAAAATGCTTGGACTGACATTTTATACAAAGTCTCGAACTGCAAGGAAAGGCGATCTGATCACGGGAATTTAGCGGTCTCTTCTTCACGGTGTTGCCGCCGGTGGAAACTGACCCAGGGTCGCCGATTGAAAGTTGACCCACCCCGGCGTGGGGTACTCCACAATGGAGGACCTCATGCTGGTGGCGGAGGAAGCAGTGGAGATCCGGGTACTCAGACGGCAAGGCCAGGGCATTCGCGAGATCGCGCGGCTGCTGAATGTTTCACGCAACACCGTATCGAGCTTTCGTGAGGGAACTCGCGCAACCCTTTCCGGCCTGCATTGGCGACCGATGCGCCAGTTTTCAAGGAATCGTGCAGAGGATTAGCAGTGAGCGGGCGCCGCCGAGCTCGCAGTTGCTACAACCAGAATTGGTTCAGGCTGGGTATGTCCAATGAATCTCATCCAGTACATGAATACTATCGAAATCAGGCTCAGTGCTGGCGGACAGCCGGGCGATGCATGCGGCTTGCTTCAGGATCGACCGGCGGCTGGCCATGCGCCCCGCCCCGTCATCTTTAACATGATAATCTATTATCAGGTTTAAAACTCTCGACGGGAGGCGAGGGCCTTTTTACGCCTGAAGCTTGGCTTGCATGCTAAATTTTCTTATGATGACGTATAAGCGTTTGTACGCTTAAACGCATAAAGCTCATGGAAGATCAAGCTGTCCGCTGGAGCCTCAAGGTTTCCAAAGAAATCGATCTTACCCTGCGCACCTTCCTTGGTGCGCACGGTATGAAAAAAGGCGACCTCTCGAAATTCGTCGAAGAAGCAGTTCGCTGGCGTGTCTTTCATTGCATGGTCCAAGACATTAAGGCACGCAATGCTGAAGTCGATCCGGCAGAACTGGAGCGTCTCATTGATGACGCCGTCCGCGAAGTCCGCGCCGAACGTCCGGCCGGTAAGAAGGCTGCCAAAACCTAATGCGGGTGGTGCTCGACACCAACATCCTGGTGTCCGCCCTGCTCTCCCCGACTGGCCCTCCAGCCGCTATTTACAGCGCCTGGGAAGACGGTAAGTTTACGCTCTTAACCTGCGCAGAGCAGCTCAATGAGTTGCGAGCCACATTGTACAAGCCGAAAATCGCTGAACTGATCAAACCACACCGGGGAGGCCGCCTAGTCAATCAGATCAGGCAACTTGCCGAAAACGTTGGTCCATTGCCCCGCGTCGAGCGCTCGCCTGATCCAGCGGACAATTTTCTACTGGCGTTGTGCGAAATGGGCCAAGCCGACTATTTGGTATCGGGCGATAAGGATGGAGTACTAGCTCTTGCCCGCCACAAGGCTACGCGCATTATATCGCCGAAGACATTTGTAGCGTTGAAGGCTGTGAAGTAAGTACTGCATCGGGGCGATCTCGGTAGCTCGAGGATGCCGGTGCTGCTCTAATTCGGAAACAAAACTGGCCTTTATTGTCGAATTGAGAATGGCAATTCCTCTCCATTCTTCCCAAGCTCGGATTGAATATCCATAAGGTTTGGTAGTCCCAACTTTGTTAAGATCATTGCCTGCCATGTCAAAAAAGTACGTTGCACTCGGGCTGGCAGATCGATGTGCACATCAATAGTCTCGAGGCGCTTCGCTGCCCAGTGAAGGGCCGTACTGTTCCTGCTCTTCGGCCTCCTGCGCAGCGGTCAGTGCGGCTACGCTGATTGGTCGGCTGGCAGGATCTGACTAGCTCTCAGGTGGAGGCGGCGTAAGCAACGACTCAGTCAAAGTCGTTGATCTGGATAGTTTCTTGCGCGAACTCCCTGATCCATAGCGTCGGTGTTGTATAGCCGCATTCGCCGACTGGACAGCCGCGCACGTCTCGTAGGCGCTTTTCAATGAGCGATATAGCAAGGTGCGTGATGTCAATCCCAGCCCACATGCTTTTGCCAGTGTCGGCGCTCACGCTTTCGACCTGACGCTGCTAGAGCGTCGAAGGCCGCCCGGTCGAAGCGGCCTGCCCCGCCTAATTTAGTGAAGCTGATAGATCGTTTTCTGCCGCGGGATGAACCGAGACGACGCTAAATAGAACGGCAACCAAACGTTGAAAATCTTATGGTCAAAATGGCCGCGGATCTGTGCGTGAAGTTGTCCGCGGCAAAAGTAGTCAAATTTTTAACCTTTCTTTGCTAGAAACGAATAATTGCCGGGCTTACTGGAGCTGCAAGTCTTGACCAAGGTTTATATTATCGTCGTCTTGGCCCTGTTGATCGTCACCTTCATGCTATTTAAGTTGATTCACATTTTGGGAAAGTAGAAAGACAGCATTACCCAAAGGCTCCAGGGGGGAAACCATGGGCATGCGGCGCGCGACTGTCAATAATACGACCGAGCAATCAAAGCTCAATGAACTGGCCCAGGACGCCTATCTCAGGCTCGATGTGACCAGCCTTGATCTTGCCCGACTGCCCCCGCATGTGGACGCCGAACTCCATACCGAGGCAAGGACCTTCGAGGCGCCGGCGCTTGTGAGCTGTGCGGGTGACATCCACGCCCCTTGGGTTACGAAATTCCTTGCGCCGCAACTGCGCGTGGCCAGAAACATCCACGCGCCGCGCGCCTCAACCTTTAGCGTGCCGCAGCTGGTAATCTCGGGCGAGATCGACGCGCCTCGCCCCCGGACACCTCACACAAGCGATTAGCCTACCTTAAAGCGCAGCAGGACGGCTCAAGCTCGACCTAATAATTTTTGTCGAGGATTGGCCCAGCGTCTCGTCACTCCGTAGCTGGCTGAATTAATCCTACCCGCGGGTCAGATGGCCGCGTTTTTAGCGGCAACTACGCCGGATGCGGCCTTTCCGACGGTGAAAGTATTTTTCTAATTGAGGCTGCCGCCATTGCCGTCGTAAAAAGCCCCGCCACAAAAACGGGGGGAACATATGACCGGGGGGCAAGACCAGCAGGCGCAGCAAGCCGCGGCCGACTACTTGAATACGGTCCAACGGCGGCGCAACCAAGGCGGCGAAATCGACTTGGCTGATCGTGCCGCCCATGAGCAGCGCTGCAAAAGCGACGACCCCAGTTATCGCGAGGCGGTTCAGCAGTACAAGTCTGATCTCGACTGGCTGGCGAACCGCTTAAACTGTCAGGGAACTTATAAAGCGCGCGCCCGCCAGGTTACCGACCCCTGCGATGATTTTAATCTTGTCGCTACGCAATGGGAGGTAAGTCACTGGTCACGGCTTAAGCGCGTGCTCAAAGAAGTCGCCCCGCAAGACCATAAACGGGTCAATGATATCTTTGCCGCTTATGCCCGATCCTATGGGCTACTCGATGAGACTTTTCTCGCGCGGCGCGAAGAACGCTTAGCAGAGATTTACGCCAAAAGAGGGATAGCTGCACGGTCGCCGACCCGTTGGTCTGGTCTTGGGGGGAACCCCAACCAACACGGCCAGCTTGGCGGCAACGGGTGCGCGCCGCCTTCCGCGCGGCTTTTCATTGGTAAGGCCGTGGAGGCTCGCCCACCCAGGCTTGTACCCTAACTCATGGACCAGTCACGTGGACCGTCGGCGTTAGCCAACGCTGGTTGGCGATATTGCCGTCGATATCAGCCAGATAGCTCAGTGCACCGGAATCATACCATCCCCCCGAATAGTGGCTTCCGATGCAACCTCGCACCAGCCACACCAGATTGGTTTTGCTGGCGTCGTGCACGGAAGCCCCGTTCGGGTTTGAAGCGGCCGCCGCTTGATCCGCTGCGTAACTATTAGCCGGATGCCATGAGAAGTAAGTCGTGAACCCGCCTTCCATGCAGGTCCGCGTCTCCGCGTAGCGGTACTCAGCAGCAAACGGTGTGGATTGCATGATCTCCGGCCACGTCATCCAGTCGTAGAAAACTTTCGTCTGGGCAATCGACCACGATTGGCGGCAGCAGTTGGGGCAACTCACCGTAGCGCCGCCGGGTTCAGTTATGGTGGTATTCCATAAAGCTGAAAAGGGCGGATTGAGCGCGGTCCCCGGATGCGCCACAGTCTGGATGCACTGGCTGGAGGAGGATTGCTGGTCCCCGGCGGCCCCTTGTTGCCACCGACTTTCCTGCCAAGCCTGCCCGAAAACCAAGTTCTGATCTATCCCATATTTGCAGGCGGCCCATTGCAGGATATTCATAGTTGAACCGATGTAACTGCCGTCGACGCGCTTGTACCAGGTCATATTATCGATCGGGCCATAATTGTAGCCATCGGCTGCTAATGACGCCAGCTGAGCCGCCGTAGGCGGAACATTGAAAGGCGCGTTAGATGGAATAGTCTCAGCCGTCGGCGCAATCTGCGCTTGGCACTGCAAATCGTCGGGCAAGGTCGCGCCTGGCGGCAGGGTGCCGAAATAAGGGGTTGAGGCTTGCACATTCACGGATTCGGACGCAGTTCCTAGTACAGTGATGTTCGGATTTTCACTCTGGCTCGTCACCTTGATGATATGCATACCGGGCGACACGGCCGAAGCGTTGAAAACGATCTTGCCCGTTGCAAAGTCGCCTATATAGGCGGCGTCAATATAGAGTGACTCGAACCAATTGCCGGAGCAGGTGTCATTCGTGGTGATGGCTACGTTTGAACCGCTCACGGTTGCCCCGGGCGCGGGCGCTGTAATGCTGAGGCAGTTCGTGACATTCACGGCGATGGTGGCGGCGCCCAGCGTAACACTATTTGGATTTTCGCTCTGGCTGGACACCGAGAGACTGTGCAAACCCGGCGTTACGGTCGAGGTATCGAAAACCACCTTGCCGGTGATGAAGTCGCCCTTAGCGACGTTATCGACATAAAGCCTCTCGAACCAGTTGCGGGAACAGGTATCGGTGGTGATGACAGCTATGGTGCCGCTCACCGTCGCATTGGTGGCGGGCGAAGTAATAGTGATGCAGGCGGCCGAGGCCGGCGAACAATAAATCCCGCTGAAGAGCAAAGCCGCTAAACCGGGGAGCAACCATGCTGGCAATGAAGAGCGCATTTTTTATTACCTATGTTTTGTTGAACAACCCATAGGTTCGCATGGCTTCCATAAAATTCTCTTAATTTCTTATATTTATAGATTCTTAAGCATAAAATCTGAGCATAGTTTGTGGCCGAGACAGCGGCGGACGCGACCCCCCGCTCGACGAAGCCCGCGCCATGTTGCACATGTGTGGACGGCCCCTCCCGTGTCAAGGAGATATTGATCTGAGATCACAACGCGAACGTTGCGGTCATGTGTACGGCCTACTGGTGTAGCCCTGAGGTTCGGCAAGCAAGCCTGCCGAAGCGAGCTACTGGCCCTGATGAGATCCGCGTATCGGAGCACCAATCACAAAGACGCGCTCCTGACAGGGCGCTCTGCAACATGCGGTATCATCCGATCAGCGGTTCCACTCCATTTGGATCTCGTCATCATCTCCCTTGGCAACTTCATCGCCCCGTGCTTCCGGAAATCCGGGAAGTAGTGCTATGCGCTACCACTAAGCTTATTCGCGTGACCGTCCGCGCCTGGTCCACCACACGGGATTGATAGACTTCATTTTTGGTAAGGATGGCCCAGGCGATACGCGCCAGCTTATTGGCCAGCGCAACGCTGGCGACCCGGGCCGCTTTGCGCCGCACGAGTTGTTCGAACCATGGGGTTCGTTCACGGTGACCGCGCAAACATGAAGTGGCCCCCAAAACCAGCAGCTGGCGCAAGTAGCGGTTGCCCTGCTTGGAAATTCGACCCAGTCGGATTTTACCGCCAGTTGAGTGCTGGCGCGGGACGAGACCAATCCAGGCAGCAAATTCCCGGGCAGAATGAAACTGCTTGCCATTGCCTATGGCTGCCACGATGGCTGACGCGGTAATATGGCCGATACCCGGAATGGTCGCCAGTCTTAGACTTTCAGCGTGCGCGCGGTGCCAGGTGAGCAATTGCCGATTGAGCTTGGCGATCTCCACTTTGAGGCGCTCGAGCTGCTCGATCAGGGACAACACCACCTGCCGGGCCAAAGCTGGCAGTATCTCATCTTCTGCGTTCCTCTAACCAGGGCAATTGCCTGGAGAACGCCCGGATTCCCTTGAGGAAATATGTGCCCGAATTCGGCCAGATGGGCGCGCAGCGCATTAATCAGCTGAGTTTGTTGGGCTACCAGTAGCTCGCGGCCGCGATGCAACACCTGAAGCGCTTGTTGGTCGAGCGTTTTAATTTCAACAAAGCGCATCGATGGCCGACTCACGACTTCGCAGATGGCCGCGGCATCGGCCCGATCGTTCTTCTGCCGCCGGACATAGGGTTTTACATAGGCCGGAGGGATCAATTTGACCCGATGACCCAGTTTACTCAATTCGCGCGCCCAATAATTCGAACTTGCACAGCATTCGATGCCCACCAGGCACGGCGCGAGTCTGGCGAACCAACTCAGCACTTCTGATCGTTGAAGGCGCTTCTTTATGACAACTTGCCCCTGCTCGTCGATCGCATGTACCTGAAAAACTCGCTTGGCCAGGTCAAGCCCGATTGTGGTAATCCCCTGCATGGATGGCTCCTTCATCGTTAGTGGTTGCAACGATCAACCCCTATGGCACCTGGATGCCGTTTGAGAAGGGGCCGTCCAGCTCATCACAAAGGGTCGATGGTGTTGAAAAAGGCCGACGAACCCAAGATTCGCGACGGCTAAGCATTCTTAGGATCTTAAGAGCATGCATTGGATCAGCGGTATCCATGGTCAAAAACCCTTTTTCAACAGCATCGGTTCTTAGTGCAACGCGGATTGTGAGGCCAACGGACAGCCGTGAGCAGGCGTCCAAACGAGCCAAGGTGAAAATGCTCTGGCGCTGTTCATAGATCGAAGATTGGGTTTTCCAAATTTACGGAATGCAAAACGCTGGTTCGGCGCTTTCGGGGACAATTCCCGATGAGGGCCAAGCTCGTATAAGGGCGGGTAGAGGACTAGCCTTACAGGAAATTGAAGTTGTCTTAGGAGCGACCTGAATGAACCAGGATTTTGCATTCAGCCAGTTACTGCGGGCCTATCGGCGCGGAATTATAAGCGAAGCGGCGTTCGAGCGTGAGATGGCCGAACTGGAGCGCGGCGCGGGCGCGAACGGTGGCGGCTTCAGCGCGAACGGCAAAAGCTATCCGTCAGAGCGGGCGGCGGTCATTGCTTTCATTGATAATGCGCGCGCCAACGAGTTCTGCGCGGGTCTCGCCTTTCCGAAATGGGCGGCGGTGTGCAAGACCGCTTGCATCCGGAGCGGGCTCTCGATGATCGCCGAGCGTGAAAGCTATCATGCGCGGGTTTTCGAGCAGCGCCTGAAAGAGCTTGGGGCTGAGAAGCAGGCGGTCGAAGCCGAAGAAGTCAACCAGTTCCACGAATACTTCGGCGATCCCAATCTCAGCGACAGCGATAAATTGCTCCGGCTGACGGCGCTCTTCCCGAATCCGCAAGAGGCCGTCAGCTTTATCGGGGAGTTCGCCGAGAAGCTCAAAGACGACCAGCAGACCAAGGAAATGCTGAAACTATTCCAGCAGGACGAACTGTCTACCACGACTTGGCTGCTGGAGTCATGCGCGGCGCTCAATGGCTTGAGCAACAGCACCCAGCCGGCTGCTGCCGCGGCGCCCATGCACTAACAGTTTATTTCAGCAAACCAATCGGGGAGGGGATTGATCCCCGCCCTTATTGGTTTGTGGGCTACAGCGAGATGTAGATGAGTCGAGCAGGCCCGAGATCACATCGAGGCTCCTTTTGCGGTGCACGTCATCGCCCGAAACTGCGTTTCGGACACATCTATTAATGTGTGCAGCCGCCACCACTTCGCCAATGGACTGGGGAATGTGCGTGTTTTGAAGTCGCGCTAACTGGCCGTTGCAGATAGGGTCGATGCTGTTGAAAAAGGGTTTTTGACCATGGATACCGCTGATCCAATGCATGCTCTTAAGATCCTAAGAATGCTTAGCCGTCGCGAATCTTGGGTTCGTCGGCCTTTTTCAACACCATCGGTCCTTAATGCAACGTCGCTGAGAGCTACTCTCTAAATGCCGATTTCCCAGGCAGCTCCGGCCCGTTTGGTCCAATTCTTTATGGGAGTTGTTTAGATCCTCTAATGGGATTTTCGTGAGGTGCAGGAGCGCCTGCATTGGTTATTGCCAATGAAGTGGCGGCGCTCCGTGTACGCGACTAAGAAGGTCGAAAGTCTAATTCATCGCGAGCTCCCTGCTCTCTTGATCGCACGGAGCATGGATCAAGGCGACGCTAAAACTGCGGTGAAGATGCTGCCGCTAATATTTGCAGTGTGCCTCCATCGGAAAACTAAGCCGTTGTGGTGTTTTCAAATGGAGGAACAAGGCAGACAATTCACAGGCTTTTGGTTTTCTCTGGCGGTGGACGCGGCTCAGCCAAGCACCCTTATTCCACAGATCTTATTGCCGTGCTCCACAGAGCAGATGCTTATTGTCCAGCGAAGTCTGCAGGCGCGCAGCACTAGCTCTCCGACGACCCTCTCTCGGGATTTGAAACGATGCCGGCTGGAGCAGCAACCCTCGATAACGAATCCCTCGAAATCACCGAAACAGTCGAAGATGACTTCGACAACCTTGCCGGTGCAATCCTTCTCTCCGACTGGATGCGGACCTCTCCCCGTGCCCACGGGCCAGCCGTTAAGTGACGGCGGAATAGACGAGGCATTGCCTCCCGAGGCGTCGATCCTGGAAGACAGGTAGTCGATGTACCTCTTGACGACAGGGTACCAGCGGTACACCGGCGACATTTGCTGCAAACGCCACTTCAATACGGCCAGGGTGTTTTCATCGCCCGCGAGCAGATCCGCCTCTGTAGTGACGGGAATGGTCACCTGGAATGCCCCGGTCACCGTGCGGACGGGGAGAAGGAACGGCAACCTTGCACTCCTAGCGCTGCTTGCTAGGGCTGACGAGGACGGCACGGTCTTGGTGGTGAGCCGTCTGACTACGATTTTAAAAACTTCGCCTTGAGTGACGCCAATCGGCAGATCGATTGTAAAAAGCCCGGAAAAATTCTGGTTGGTCGCCGACGGCACGGGGATGTATGTCACGCCCTTCACCGTCCTGCATTTTATTGTGTTGGCGTCCGCCGCCGTAAGGAAATGTGTGACGTAAAGCCGCGAGGCGAGGTCGATCACTTCCGACGCCAGGACCTGGGGCCAGTAAATGTACGCGGTGCTTCCAGGCGGAGTGGAGCCCCAATCGATCATGATCTCGTCGGGGACGCCCGTCATTCTCCCAGCAGCGCTTGTGAATGGCTGGCTTGGCCTGGTGTCGAACACCTGCGGCACGCGGTGAGTGGAGGCCGGACCGGGGTTTCCCGACCTGGTGACCTCTAGGTTTCGTTGGGCAAGTTTATCGCAATTGCCGGTGGTGGTCGTGGTGGAGCTGGAAAACGGGATCGGGGCGTTATCGTATGCAATTTGCCCTACAAGACAATGGTGCGTACCAGGGTAGAGCGAATTGTTGCTCGCGCTATAGACATCGAGATAACAGCCATAATAGGTCCACACGCTGTCCTGGCCTGGCGTCGTGGGTATCTCGATCGTCTGGATATTGTTGTTCCGCGTGGAGGTGTTGAAGGTGGGGTCGTAGTCGCTGCCGCCTCCTGCGGTCGCAAAGAAGGGCGTGGTTTGAAGGTTCTGCCCGGAAGGGTCGGTCAGGTTGCCAGATGGCAGCGGCGTGATGGGCAAGTTGAAATCTGGGCTGCCGGACGTGGTGCCGAGCGTACTGAGATAGGTCGTGTTGGGATTGTAGTCGGTGTCAAAGGAAGGAGCGGTCCACAAGCGGAAGAATACGCGAGTGTTCAACGCCTCTCCCGGCATGCCCTGAGCATTGCTGGTCATTCGCAAGCGGGCGATGGCAAAATTGTAGTTCTGATTGCCGGCGCCATCCAGCGCCGTCACCGAGGTGAGGCCGGTTTCGTATCCCGAACTGATTGGTCAGACCATTCAGGGGATCGGGCGAGGTCGGGGGCATGGGAACCGTATAGGCCGTGGAATGGTTCAAATAGGCCAGCAAAGTTTGAATATAAGTGTAGGGCGAGTCGCTGGCCGAAAAGACGGGCGCGTTGGGATCGTTGGGCAGGGCGGACCCCCCTGCGACAACTGTGCATACCCGCAGGTCCTGGCTTAAGTATGAGACGGCGCTCCTGTCTTCGACATCGATGTTTGAGAAATAGGGATCCGCGCCGGCCAGCAAATCAAAGTTGACAACATCCTGCGAATGCCCCCGCGTGCCCCCCGGAGGCTGATTGCCATCCATTAGGAAGGTTGCGTTCAAAAGATATTGCGACGGAAAGGTTGGCTGCAGAGGGATATCGAACACGACGTCGAACGACCATCGCATGCGCTGTATGGACGTGCGGTCAGCCGGAGCTTCCAGCACCGGGTTGGGCGCGGACGACGTCGCCGGGGTAAGCCGAATGGTCACTCCGGGGATGGTCACCGGGTTGCCGCTCAAATCGGAGAAGGTTGGCGTCGGGATCGTGATATTGAATGAACTCAAAGTGTTTTGACTGTACTCATCCAAAGCCACCCAAAAGGCATTCGCGAAGATGGCCTGCGTGGCTCCAGGAAGTGCGTTATTGATGGCCTCCTGGACTTCGTCCTTTCCGAAAGTGTTCTTATTCATCAACAGGGTTACCGCGCCAAGCGGCAGGACGCAGGCTTTGTCGGCCTCGCTCCAGTAACCCTGCAAAGTACATTGAAGTTGGTTGACCCAAACGGTCGCGAAGCCGGAGCCTTGCTCGCAAGCGTCACCGATCTCATCGCTACCGTCCTGTATGGCGTTGCCTCTACTATCGGTTCCGGGAACCTTGATCCCATTTCCGGATGAGGATCCGCCTAAGGTGGGGTTACTGCAGCCTTCGACGAGCTCGTGACCGAACACAGCTACGTCGCTAAGGCGATCGTGTCCATCGACCCAGGCGTACACACAGCCGATGCTGTTGAACGTGAAATGCTGGTGTTGGCCTCCGAAGGAAGAAAGAGAGTTATTGAGGCCGGGCGGCGAGATCACTGCGTAAAATCTATTATGCCCATTGGCTGGCGAGACGTTCGGGTTGCTCTGAAAAAAATTGGTGAGCATGAACTCGACGTCGCCGTCAGTGTAGTCATTGGCAGGCATAGTGACGCCGCTCGCGTTCTTCGCGGACGGTACAATGAACTGACCCAGATTGGAATGAACCCCAAAATCTGGACAGCTGGAGGCGGACGAATTGGACCGGGCGGCCGGGCTTATCGGAGGAGAGGCTATGGCAAGGCACCGGAGCTTCAGCTTCGAGTTCAAGCGACAAGTGGTATTGGACTTTCTGGAGGGCCGCGCGGAGTTGCGCGGGCTGGCACGTCAGCACAGCCTTTCACGACATCTCATCCGCCTGTGGATCCAGAAGTACGAGGCGGGGCAGCTCAATGATGAAGTGGCTGACGCCACCCGCATCGCGGAATACGAGACCACGATAGCGAGCTCGAGCGCAAGGTCGGCCAGTTGACAATGGAGGTTGACCTCCTGAAAAAAGGGGCGCGCTGGGCACGTCGGCCGAGCGGCGAGAGTTCCTCGATCGTGAGCGGTCCGCAACCATCTCGGTTGCGGGAGGATGCCGACTCATGAAGCTGGCGCGCTCAACCTATTATTACCGCAGCCGCCGCTCTGCGACGGAGAAAGTAGTCCTGCACCAGCGCATTGCGGAACTCAGCGCGGAATTTCCGCGCTACGGCTATCGGCGGATTACCCATCAGCTGCGCGCCGAAAGGCTGCATATCAATCACAAGGCGGTAGCGCGGATCATGCGCGAAAACGGGCTCCAGGTGCGGCCTTTGCGTCGCTTCGTGCGCACCACCCAGAGCGACCATCAAGACCCGATCTTTCCCGACCTGACGCGCGGTTTTATTCCGACGGGCACCCGATCAACTATGGGTATGCGATCTGACCTACGTGGCGATCGCGGCGGGTTTCGTGTACGTCGCCGTGATCCTCGATGCCTGGTCGCGGCGGGTGTTAGGCTACGCACTATCGAAGCGCATCGATACGCGACTGACGCTGGCAGCGCTACGTACGGCCGTCGACTCGCGCCGGCCTCCACCCGGCTGCATCCACCATTCGGACCGTGGCGGGCAGTACACGTCAGCCGCCTATCGACAGGCGCTGAAGGATTATGGGCTGCGGGGATCAATGGGACGGCGCGGTAATCCCTACGACAACGCGAAAGCCGAAAGTTTTATGAAAACCCTCAAGTGCGAAGAAGTCTACCTGAGTGACTACCGAACTTTCGCCGACGTGATCGAACGGCTTCCCCGTTTTATCGACGAAGTGTACAACGCGCGCAGATTGCACTCAGCGCTGGGTTACCTGGCGCCTGTGCGATTCGAGGAGGAACACACCCGGCAGCCGGTCCAATCTCCCGCCTGATAGGTGTCCAGCTCGAAGGGTTCACTCCACAAGGAGCCGCAGAAGGATGAGTGAGACGCACCTATTTGGTTCATGGCAGGCGCGGGTTGTGGTCTGACGTGCAGCTGTAGCACGCGGACCCAATGCGACACGCAAGAGGTCTGGTCCGTGCGCTGCTCGGGCGGTCGCGTGATGTATCGGCTGCCGTACTGCTTATCGTCGTGCCCGTGCTTACCTTCGCAGCCGCTCCCCGTGCGCCACTCCGTCATAACCACGATGACTGTCCCGCGGGCGATAGCAATTCTGTTGCAATTCACGCACAGGAAGCTCAGCATCTGATGGCGAGCATGAGCGAGGTTCGCTATGGACCTCGCCAATCGTCAATTTATCGAGGAAGGATTTCCGCCTAATCTCGTGCGTCTCGTTTATTTCGATGACGCTGGAAAGGGTTCAGAACCCATTGTCACTGCCGCTGCGGTAATCGTGCATGGCGACAAACAGATGCCAACCCTCAACGCCCAAGCGCGTGTGATACGCGAGCAGCTACCGCCTAACAAACGACGACGCTTTGAATTCAAGGCAGATAATATGTTTGCTCATTATCGCAGTTTCGGCGAGGAATCTATTTATGGGCGCATGATGCGTGCTTTTCTGCAAATGATGGCTAAGAACGAAGTTCCGATTGTTGAGGTGGCGATCGAGCGAAAAGGTTACAACATCGCTTCAGGCGGACGGCTAGATATATACGACTACGCCTTTGCGAGTTGCGCGATCTTTGTTGCAGCGTGGCTCAAAGAAAATGCAGGCGATGAAGGAGCCTTATGTATCGCCGACCAGGGTCGTAATGAAAATGCGATGCATCTGGCAATTCGCGACTTACGCCTAGGGGTTCCTGAGGTCGAGATTCCAGCAATCGATGCGTTTATCGATATGATTCTGTTTCAGAATTCAAAACGGTCGCTCGGCGTCCAAATGGCAGACTATGCCAATTTCTTTCTGAAAATGCACTGTATTGGCGACAAGCGTGCTGAACCTTTCTTTCAGATTATTGAGCCGCTCTATACAGAAAAGCCGATAATCGCGCACTTTGCTGGCGCTCCAGCCTAGCTAGGGATTTACGATTATTCGCGCCTAGAAGAAATGAGCATCGCAGGGGCGCATTATTATCTCATAAACGCTAGCCGCTCACTTCTGAGAGTAAAGCGGCATACTCTTTAATGAGCCGAGAGAGGGCTTCAAAATGTCGCTCAAATATAGCAGCGGCGCGCGCGCCATATTCTCTCACCTCATTAGGCTCTGCATCGGTCGGGAGGGAATCCAGTCCATCCAATTGCCGGTGATGTTCTTTAATTTCAGAGTCAAATTCTTGTTCGATGCGCGCATATTCTGCTTTTTGCGATGGGTTCAACGTATGAATGTATCGGTGTAGCGCAGCGTACATGACGTGACGGGGATTTTTGTACCAGCGGGAGTGAGAGAGAATCTCATGCGAAGGAGCGCTGGTATGCCAACGAAACAATACAAGCCGGAACAGATCATGGCGTTGTTGCGCCAGGTGGAAGTGGTGATCGCCAATGGCCAGACGACCCCGCAGGCGTGCCGGGAAGCCGGCATTAGCGAGCAGACGTTTTACCGCTGGCGCAAAGAGTACGGCGGGTTGAAGCTGGACCAGGCGAAACGGCTTAAGGCGCTGGAGCAGGAGAACGCCAAGCTCAAGCGGCTGGTCGCGGAGCTCTCGCTGGAAAAGCAGATCCTGCAGGACGTGGCGGCGGGAAACTTGTAAGCCCCGCGGGGCGCAGTAGCACAGGCACGCGCGAAGTATGGCATCAGCGAGCGCTGGGCCTGTCGCCTGCTACACCAGTGGCGGGGCGCCCAGCATTACACGCCCTTGCGACGAGTCGACGAGGATGCGTTGACGACTGCGGTTATCGCCTTGGCGGGCCAGTACGGTCGCTACGGCTATCGCCGGGTAACTGCGTTGTTAAACCACGGCGGCTGGCCGGTCGGCAAGGATCGGGTGCAGCGGATCTGGCGGCGGGAAGGGCTGAAAGTGCCGCAGAAGCAGCGACCACGAAGACGGTTATGGCTTAACCACGGTTCCTGTGTGCGGCTCCGGCCCGAACGTCCCCACCAGGTCTGGAGCTACGATTTCGTGGCCGCGCTCACCCATGATGGGCGCAAGCTAAAGCTCCTGACGCTGCTCGACGAATACACCCGCGAGTGCCTTGCGCGGCGGGTGGCACGGCGGTTAGGGAGTGAGGAGGTCATTGAAACCCTCGCCACGGTGATGACCACGCACGGCATTCCGGCATATCTGCGTTCGGACAATGGGCCGGAATTTATTGCAAGCGCATTGCGTCACTGGTTGAGCGGAGTCGGCGCGGCGCCGCTCTACATCGAGCCGGGCAGCCCCTGGGAGAATGGCTACTGCGAAAGTTTCAACGGCAAGCTACGCGATGAATGCCTTAACGGCGAGATCTTCTATTCGCTGCGTGAAGCCCAGATCATCATCGAACAATGGCGGATCGAGTACAATACCAGGCGGCCGCATTCCGCCCTCGGCTATCGTCCACCCGCGCTGGAAGGTTCCGCTCGCTAGAATCCTCGACTTTCACGGCGCTACATGCGATATGAAGTCTCTCACTTCAGTTGGTTCAAAAGATCGGTCCGGTCAGGAGAAATGCCGGCGGATCTTCCTTGCTACACGGCCGAAACAGATTTTTTGCGGCCGTCGATGTGCTAATGCCGCCACCTTCGAGCGCTACAAGCGCGAACGCGGCGATGTGTACCGGGCGGAGCATCGCAAAACCGCGCGGGCAAGCTGGCGTCTCAAACAGCGCAAGCTCGGGCGCGAATTTAAGCAAAAAGTCAAAGATGAACCGAACAAGGGAGCGTGAGAAATGAGCACTTTTCGACGCGGAGAAATTTACTGGTACGAATTTTCGTTCAACGGCGCGCGCGTGCGCGAATCGGCCAGGACTTCGAGCAAGGCCATCGCGAAAGCGGCCGAGCTAAAACGCCGCCGCGATCTGGCGCTCAGCATCAACGGGTTAACCAAGCGCGAGCGGCCGCCGCTGTTCCCTCTCGCCGCAAAGCAATGGCTCGACTCGAAAACCGCGCTGACCCCGCTCGGCCGAGCCTACTATGATCAGTACGTCCGCAAGCTCAAGCGTCACTTCGGCAATCGGCTGGTTTCGGATATAACCGCGGACGATATCGCGGCGCTTCAGCGTAAGCGCCAGGTCGAGAAGCTTTCCGGCCGCCAGATCAATTGCGAAGTCGCGACGCTGCGATGCGTGCTGCGCCACTTCGGACTGTGGGCGGGAATTTCCCATCGCGTGAAGATGCTCAAGGAGCGGACGGATATCGGCCGCGCGCTTTCGCCGGGAGATGAAGCCGGAGTGCTTGACGCGATCGCGCAAAGCCCGTCGGCCGCGCTCTACCCGTTTTTTATTCTGAGTCTCGATGCGGGATTGCGGCCGGCCGAAACGCGCTCGCTCAGACGGCACGATCTCAACCTCACTTGGCAAGGTGGAGTGATCACGCGTGGGGAAGTGATCGTCGGCCGCTCAAAGACAGAAGCTGGAAGCGGGCGCTGCGTCCCGCTCACGCAACGCGCTTGCGGGGCGCTCACGCTTTGGCTGTCGCGCATCGGGGAAGCCGGACCGGATGCCGCCTTCCTATTTCCGTTTCATCACGTCGGACTGGCCGGCAGCGGCCGCAAACCGCATCTGTGGGGAATCGACCTCAACTGGCCGATGAGTACCTACAGCTACAAGACCGCCTTCAATACCGCACGCAAGGCCGCCAAAGTCGATTGCCGGTTCTACGATGCGCGCCACAGCTTCATCACGCGGCTGGCCGAGAACCCGGCCGTCTCAGAGGAAACCATCCGCCAGCTTGCGGGCCACGTCTCGCCCAGGATGCTTGCCCGATACGCGCATATCCGGGCGCAGGCGCGCCGCGACGCGATCGCCACGCTGGAACCTCTCGGGATGGCGGAAACACCGGAAATTGAGGCAGACTCCCCACAAAATCCCCCACAATCAGAAGATGGCGCTAAGCCGGTCCTGAATTGAAACGGACCGTAAGTCTTTGAAATTACGGGAGATTATTATTGGTCGGGGTGGCCGGATTTGAACCGGCGACCACACGCACCCCAAGCGTGTGCGCTACCAGGCTGCGCCACACCCCGACCGGTGCGACTATCGCG
The DNA here is from genome assembly GCA_963795945.1 of uncultured Pseudomonadota bacterium. GTDB lineage: Bacteria > Desulfobacterota > Binatia > Binatales > Binataceae > JAJPHI01. The sequence continues at coordinate 33,113 of CAWCJN010000004.1, read as the reverse complement.
CGTGAATCATTGGACGACTCACTATAACCGCTGGCGCGATTCGCTGCGAATCGCGTCTAAGCCTTTTTCTTCGCGACAATGCGCGGGCGCCACTGCCAATATGAACGTAGATCGACGGAAAATGTCCATGCATTGCGCGGCTGATTGATCAAATGCACGATTTCGTTGCAAATCGATTCCGTTGCGACGAAGTGATCCGGATCCTCCTCGGGCGCGCCTTCGGTGATGCGGGGCAGTCCGACTGCACCGTCCACGTCGAGCGCAATTGAATGTACGCCGCGATGCATGAACTCGTATGCGCATGATTCGGCTAGCGCGCGCTGCGCGACCTTCGACGCATTATATGCGGCATACTGAGCTGGGCCGCCGCGCGTCTCAGAGCCGAGCACAAAAATGATCGTACCGTGACCACGCTCGGCCATCTTTCCAACGACGGCCTGCGTCGCGAAGAACGGTCCATAACAGTTGACCTTCAACTGAAAATCGAAATCCTCTTCGGTGATCTCGGTGAAAGGCTTGCGCAGATAAGCGCCGGCATTATTGATCAAAACACTGATCGGTCCCAATTCGCGCTCAATTGCTTCGACCGAAGCAATGACCTGCTCGCGTTTCGAGACGTCGGTCGGCGTGACTAGGGCTTTACCGCCGGCCTGGCGAATCAATTCGGCGGTCTCATCGAGCTGAGATTTAGTCCGGGCGATAAGACCACAGGCGTAACCTTCACGTCCGAGCCGCTGCGCTATATCGCGGCCAATACCACGGCCCGCTCCAGTGATTAATGCAATTTTGGCGTCTGACATGAGGCGCATCTTAGCGAGAGGACCATTACATACCAAGTGCGGCGCGCGGCTTTGATTCGCCGCTGTCGCTCGCGACAGCGGGCGTGGTATGCTGAACAAATCATTCGCTAGTGCCGCATGTTTCAGGTCTGCATGAAGCCGAGCCTACTATCTTTATTCTGTGCTCTGATTATCGCGATGGCGCTGAGCTTCAAGGCAAACCTGCTCTATGCGCAGGATCGCGAATCGGCGGACGCCACTACGGCAACCGATCCGGGCAGCGCTACCGGCCCGGCGGATGCAACGACAGATTCGCAGGGTGATCAGGTCCTCGAAGTACCGCAGGTAGCAGTTACCAATGAGCAATCCGGGATTGATGCTGAATCCCCGGATGACGCGGCGGACGTAGCAGACTCGACAGATTCGCCTGGAGATGCGAGCGAGTACGCAAACCAGGCGGCGGGAGTAAATGCTATGTCTGAACCGCCGAATTCCTCGTCGATGGTTACGGCTTTTCCTCCCATAGTTGTCTATCCTGCCAGTCCGGTGCGGAATTACTCGACCTATATTCCACCGAATATCATTGTCGCGCGCCCGGGCGGATTGAATTCAATACCGGCTACCAGTCCGATGCTGACCATACCGCGCGGCTCTCACCCGATGATGGGTGGATGGTGGCAGCGCGCGCATCGCTAGCGACTTAGCGCTTCCGCACGCACATCGGGACGCGTACTATCAACGATACCACGCGGTCTCTAAATCCGCGTTACGGGAGCATCGATCGCCTTCCATGCTGGTCGCAATTGACGTGGGAAATACTCACACTGTTATCGGAATCTATGATGGCGAGCATTTGGCTCATCACTGGCGAATTTCGACCGATCCAGAGCGAACTGCCGACGAGCACGGAGTCTTGCTGCACGTGCTGCTCCAATCCGCCGGACTGGACGTACCATTAAAACCGGAAGGCGTCGCGATCGCGTGTGTTGTGCCGCCTCTGAATCACACGATTGAGCATCTCGCGCGACAGTACTTTCAATGCGCTCCGTTGACGGTCGGACCTGGAATTAAGACTGGAATGCCAATTCTTTACGAGAACCCAAAAGAGGTCGGCGCCGACCGAATTGTTAATGCGGTGGCGGCTTACGATCGTTATGAATCGGCGGTGATTGTGGTCGATTTTGGGACAGCAACCACGTTCGATTATGTCACCGGGCGCGGTGAGTACGTTGGCGGGGCGATCGCGCCGGGACTGGGAATTTCGATGAATGCATTGGTTGAGCATGCGGCAAAGCTCTATCGAGTCGAATTAGTGCGCCCGCGTGACGTGGTAGGCCGTACAACAGTTGGCGCAATACAATCAGGACTGGTTTTCGGCTACACCGCACTGGTGGATGGGCTGGTCGAACGGATTATTCGAGAGCGCGGCGAAAAAACCCGGGTAATCGCGACCGGCGGACTAGCGGAATTGATTGCACCGGAGTCCGCAACGATCGAAGATATAGATGAATTCTTGACTTTGAAGGGATTGCGGCTGATTTTCGAACGGAACCGACGGATGTAGCCGCGCAGCTAGTCGCGGAAAGGGGACAACAATGGCGGAGCCTTTGCGGGTTGTGACCGATTCGATGATGGGGCTCAAGTTGCCGGACTATGCTCGGCTCTCGCCGCTTGTCGCTACGGTTCTGGGCCACAATCCAGGACCGTTCACTGGACCAGGCACCAATACTTACATCATCGGTACGGGTGAACGCCCGATTCTTCTCGATACCGGGATCGGCGTCCCGAAATGGGCGGAGCTATTACCGATAGGCTTGAGAGAATTGTCGCATACCGATCAGCTCGGACGCGTGGTCCTGACCCATGCTCATCAGGATCATATCGGCGGGATGAAGGACGTCAACCGCATTTTTGGCAAGCTTGAAGTGTTGAAGAAGCCATGGCCGACGCCCGGACCTGATGCAGTCGCCGGTGTTCCACTGACCGAGATCGATCATGGCGCGAAGGTCGCGACCGAGGGTGCGACGCTGGAAGCCGTGTTTACGCCTGGCCATGCCCCAGACCATCTCTGTTACTACTTGGCGGAGGAGAAGGCGCTATTTACGGGCGACGTTGTGCTGGGCGCAGGCACAACGGTGATTCCCGATGAAACCGGCGATCTTGGTCAATACATGGATTCGTTGCGGCGTCTGCTGGCGCTCGAGGTCGAAACAATCTATCCGGCGCATGGACCGGTGATTCGCAATGCAAAGCAAAAGCTTCGCGAGTATATCGCTCATCGCGAACTACGCGAACGACAGATACTTGCGGCGCTTCGTGGCGGGCCATTAGAAGTTCCGGCCATTGTCAAAACAATCTACACCGACGTCCCCGAATTCCTTCACGCCGCGGCGGCCCAGTCGGTACGCTCGCATCTCAAGAAGTTGAGCAACGAAAAACGGGTTGCGGAGCATGAAGGGAATTGGAAAATACGCTAGGCAGTTAAGAGAGCTGGCCATTCGCGCGCTCTGCGTGACGATGTTGACGATTGGTATTGAGTCGTATGCCGTAGCAGGTTCGATCTCGATGCCGCCGAGCACCTCGGCGCTACCAAACAGTACGACCGGACAAATTCCATCCTCCAGCTCCGGCGAGTACCCGCCTGCGCCGAGTAATTGGGAGGGCGATCCAGTAGTTAATTACGAGAAGAACTCCGAGAGTCCTGTTTCGCCTCCAGGAGTCGGCTCGATACGGGATTTTATGATCGACGGCCAGGACGAAATGTCGCCGCTCGGCTTTGAAGTTCAGGAAGATCGTCGCAAGCTCAAATCAGGCGAAGAAGCGGCAGGTCTGATAGTGACTCGTGTAGAAGCAGGAGGCCCGGCCGCGAAAGCCGGCCTGAAGGCTTATAATCACCCGGTGAAGAGGGCCCTCGAAGCAGCTTCCGTGATTGCGTCGGTGCTAGTCCCCCTAGCTGCTCCGGCGATGATGCTAGTGCCGATCATGGAATCGAGTCATCTCGGCGAAGATTACGACCTGATTATCGGGGTTGATGGGTTTCGTGTCAGCAACATTCTCGATTTCGAGGATCGTATGCGTGACGTACAGCCGGGCGAGATCGTTTACCTGAGCCTTGTACGCAATGGCAATCGGATGCAGATTCCGGTGCAGGTGCCGGGCGCCTTGTCCCATCCGGCTTCTTGAACCTAAAGCTCCGCTCTGTCTTTACTAAATTCACACTTCGCGCTAGAAAGACTGGTCCGTCGAGGAGTATTCCCGGCGAGATTAAAATTGGCACAGTCGAGTTGCGAAATGACTCGACAGAAATGATGGGCTTGGGCTCGAGCCTGGATCCGAAATGAGGACCGGGACCCCGAACGAGACTTGAGCGCTTGGTAAGCTTGCGCAAAGTTCTGCGGGGTTGCCGTAATAGGTAACTCCGCATTTTTATTTTGTAGAGATAATAGCGAGCGTCATCATCATGGGAAAAGAAAAGGTTCGCATCACCGACTTGGCCCGGATGAAATCGGCCAACATGCCGATCACGATGCTGACGGCGTATGATTATCCATTTGCCCGCATCTTTGATCAGGCCGGAATCGACGTTCTGCTCGTGGGTGATAGTCTTGGGATGGTTGTGCAGGGAGCGGACAGTACGTTACCGGTAACGGTGGACGAAATCCTTTATCACGTGCGGATGGTCGCGCGCGGACGTCAGCGTGCGCTCGTCGTGGGTGATCTTCCGTTCCTTTCGTATCAGGTAAGTGCCGAGCAAGCTCTGCTGAATGCTGGCCGATTGATCAAGGAGGGCGGCGCTGAGGCGGTCAAGCTTGAAGGCGGGATCACAATGGCTGAGACGATCAAGCGCCTTGTAGATATCGACATTCCGGTGATGGGCCATATTGGCCTGACGCCCCAGTCGGTGCATCGGATGGGAGGCCATCGGGTGCAAGGACGACGCTCCGGCAATGCCCCTGGATGTCGCGAGCGGCTGCTCGAAGACGCGGCGGCGGTTGAACAGGCGGGATGTTTTGCGGTGGTTCTGGAAGGAATTCCGGCCGAGCTGGCAAGCGAAATTACGCAGCGCGCAACAATTCCAACGATCGGGATCGGCGCCGGTTCAGCTTGCGACGGACAAGTACTCGTGATGCATGATCTACTGGGGCTTAGCGACGGTTTCGTGCCACGCTTCGCCAAACCTTACGCGAATTTATGGCGTGATTCCGCGGCTGCGGCGGCAAGCTATATTCGGGAAGTGCGCGAGCGCGTCTTTCCCGGCGATGAGCACAGTTATCATACTAAGGGGGCTTGACCGGAATGGAGATTATCGAGTCTCCGTGCGAGATGCAGGAGTGGTCGGAAGCTGCGCGTCAGCGCGGTGAGACGATCGCATTCGTGCCCACGATGGGATTCCTGCACGAAGGGCATTTGACCTTGATGCGGGAAGGTCGCAAGCACGCGTCGCGGCTGGCGAGTTCACTTTTCGTCAATCCGACCCAGTTTGGTCCTAACGAGGATTTCTCGCGTTATCCGCGCAATTTCGAGGGCGACTGCGCAATGATGCGGATGGTCCCAGTCGATGTGCTGTTCACGCCTGAGCCCGAGGTGATGTTTCCGGCAGGCTCGCAAACTTGGGTCGAAGCGACGGAAATCACACGCGGATTATGTGGTGATCATCGGCCAGGCCATTTTCGCGGTGTGACAACGGTTGTCGCAAAGCTTTTTAATATCGTGAAACCGCACTGCGCGTTGTTCGGCGAGAAGGATTTCCAGCAACTTCGTGCAATCGAAAGAATGGTCAGGGATCTGAATTTCAGCCTCGAGATTATACCGGTGCCGACGGTGCGAGAAGCTGACGGGCTGGCGATGAGCTCGCGTAATGCCTATCTCTCACCGGACGAGCGCCGTAAAGCACTCTCGTTGAGTTGTGCACTTCGGGCCGCCGGAGCAAGTCTCAAAGCCGGCGCGCGCACCCCGGCTGAACTAGTGCGGAGCGCGCGGCATCTGCTCGAAAGCACGCCGGGCGTCGCGATTGAATATATCGAAGCGGTGGATGCCGAGACGCTGCAGCCGCTTGAATCAATTAACCGTCCGGTAGTAGTTGCGATTGCGGCGAAGATCGGGACGACGCGGCTTATAGACAATATGGTTTTTCAGCCACACAGAGAGTCAATGTTATGAGGATAATGTTACGCGCGAAGCTTCATCGATTGCATTTGACTGGAGCTGATCCGGATTACGAGGGAAGCATCGCAATCGATTCGGAACTGCTCGGAGCGGCGGGAATCCTCGAGTATGAGATGGTTCATGTCTGGAACGTGACCAATGGTGAGCGGCTGGAAACCTACGCGATCAAAGCGCCGGCGGGTTCGGGCGAGGTCGCACTGAATGGAGCTGCGGCGCTGCGGGGCAAACCGGGCGACATAATTATCGTCGCGACGTTCGCGCCGATGGACGAGGCGAGCGCGCGGCGCTGTTCGCCCAAGGTGATTCATGTGGATGAGCACAACCGCCCGCGCGAGCTGCACGTCGCAAAAGCGGGATGATAGGCGCGACCATATCAGAATCTCAAACCTAGGTCTTCAACCAATAACGCAATTCGATAACTCCCATAGCTGGACTTCCTTCTAACAGCCATAGGCGCCTGATTCGCCTAACACCCAAGGTTGCCGCGATGAGCGCGGCCAAGTTCAGTATCAGGAGTTAGCCCAAAGACGACCTACCATATCCCATGCGCGCGATGGACAGGCTTGACCTAGTCAGAGAAGCACCTCAGCGATTTTCTTTCGCTCACTTATCGAGATGCTCGCGAGAGCTGCATCTCGCGATTGATTTTGCGTACTGCCGGAGTCAGCAGGCTGCTCAATAATAATCGACCGGATCGATCTGGCGCTTCGCACCGTACCAGAAAAGTATGTTCTCGGTCAGACCCTGCCAGGTGAATTTACCCGGCGGCATCAGCAGCCGCTTGAACATCGACTTCAAGGAGTAGAACTCCTTTGTGCAATTCCATACGCCTTCCTCGACCTGTTGCGGCGAGAGATTTTTAGGCACGAACATGCAGCGAAAATTATTCGTGTACATGTCGGCGTCGGGAATGATGACACGACCCTCAGATTCGAGTTTGGTACGCATTGGGGTGCCGACGCGCGGCGTCACGGTATTGAAGAAGGCCTCAGGCGCTTTGACGTCGTGCAGGAATTTCATCGTATCTTCGAAGATGCTCGGATGGTCTTCTTCGAGGCCAAACAAGAAATTCAACGAATAGTAAATGCCATAATGCTCAAGCCGCTTCAGCAGCTTTTTGTAGTCCTTGGCGTGATTCTGAATCTTGTTCATCGAGAGCAGGCTATCCTGGCTGATCGATTCCACGCCGATATTGACATGGAAAACTCCGGCTTTAGCCGCTAATTCCAGCAGGTCCTCGTCGTGATTTGAGTTGACCGTCCATAGACACGAAAAGCGAATTTTCAAGGGTTCCAACGCCTTGAATAGCTCTTTCGCGAACTTGTGCTTGCCGGTGATTTGGTCGTCGATGAACTGAAAGCGGCGAAAGCCGGTTACTTCCATAACCTGCTTGATCTCTTCGATGATGTCGGCAATCGGGCGCGTGCGATAACTACCGCCGTAGAAAACCGGAATCTCGCAAAATGAGCATCGATAAGGGCATCCGCGGCTGGCCTGCACGGGAACGGCCTTGAATAGATACTTGTTAAGTTTGAGTAATTCGTGACGTGGGCGCGGCAGGTTCTTCAGGTCGTGAAGCTTATCCGACTTGTAAATCTTTTTGAGTTTGCCGTCGCGCCAATCCTGTAATAGCCCTTCCCATACAAGGTCGGCTTCCCCCTGCACGACGGCGTCCGCATGTTTGAGGGCCTCGTCGGTCTGTAAGGTGGCATGAAAGCCGCCCATTACGACCGGGACTCCGCGTTTGCGGAACTCGTCACCTAACTGATAGGCGCGCAGCGACGCGCCAATCGTGGTGGTCATCCCGACCAAGTCCCAGCCCGCGTCAAAATCGAGGTTTTCGAGCCGCTCATCGCATAGAGTCACGTCGTATTCCGACGGCGTGAGACCGGCCATCAACGGAACCATCAGGCCCATGATCAGGCGCCAACGGGTTTTATGCGGCGTCCCATCAAGATGGATAGTCGTGGGTTGAACGAGCAGGATACGCGGTTTCTTCACGGATTCTCCCTTGTTTACTAAATGCTTCCCCAACACTCCGCAGGATTAACCTTTTTCAAGCTCGACGAAGCTGTCGGCTAGTCAAAATCCAAAGCGTTATAGCGAATACATAAGTGCCGAACGCCGTCCCCCAAGCGAACCAGGAAAGGCGATTTATAATCGCCAGGACGACGACGATGTAGGCGAAGTCGCGCCCGGTGACACGCTCGACACGGCTGATCCATCGGTTAGCAGCTTCGCCGGAAATTGTCAGTGCTCGATTCACCGAAACTGCGCAAAGGCCAAAACCAATCAGCAGTAGTAGCGAGAGATAGATGTAAGCGTCACTATGACTCACGCGATAACAGCCGATCATCACTCCGGCGAAAATTGCGATATGCACAATATTGTCAGTAAACACGTCGAGCTTGCCGCCGAACTTCGATTCGACCATCCGCAATCGGGCGAGTTCGCCATCAACGCCATCGAGCGTTATTGAGACCAAGAAAAGAACTGCGCCGATTAGTCGTATCCAATAGCTCGTCGAGGCAAGCATCGCAGCACAGCTGAACCCCAAAATCGTATTCGAGATCGTGACGGCATTCGGGGCAATTCGGGCTCGCGCAAGCCATAAACTGATTTGCCACGAGAGCCGACGATCGAGAGCCCGCGCCATAAATGAATCGGTGCTCAAACTCTCGTTGCGTACGGACCGCGCGAGCCGCACTTCGGCCTCTTCACGGTCGGCAGGCCGTCCATTGAGTGCGAAGGGCAGGATTCCGGTTGGCTTGAGCGCGGTCTCAACGCGAGGTGCGGTTGTCAGAAGACTCTGAAGAGGGCCGACCATGATCATTCCGCCGTGCTCGGCGTCGGCACTGAACATATTAATGGTGTCGCTCGTTCCAGCAGCGTCCCGCGTCAATGCTCGCCGTAGGTGGGATTGTGCGAACACTAGATTGCCGAAAAATCTGATACACTGGCTCCCCGGATCGAGGTTTAGACTGTTTCCGTCGGCAATTGATGTGAATGAGTACACCAGTCCGATTTCAGGCCTATGACTGAGACTACCGAGCGCCGAAACAACTGCCTCGCGCGAGTCCTCAGGGGCTTCGATCACAAAACGCCGGATTCCGGCACGCTCGCAAAGGATAATTAGCCGCTCCAGTAGAGTTTTCCCGAAGATCAGGTCGTTTGCTTGGGAAGGCGCGGTGATCAGCGCTGCTTTTACCACGATAGGTTCTGACAGTTTTTCCAAGTTTCTGACCGAGCAGTCAATGTAACATGAGCACAACTACAGGTTAATGCCTTTGGCACAATTCGTTGAGATACTTTATAGAGCAATATGCAGATTTGATGTTCTATCCCATCTCTCTCTATGGAGCTCATCACAATGGCGCTACTGGTTGTTATTCCCGATTGGCTGCTAAAATCGGGCGAATTATGCGTTCTCTTCTCTTCGATTTTGGCGGAACGCTCGATTGGCCACTTCATTGGTTGGATCGTTTCATAAACCACTATCAAGCTTGCGGTTTAACCATCACGCGGGCGGAGCTCGATCCGGCGTTTGACGCTGCAACCCAAGCTGCTTATCGTCAGTCCACAAATCTCCAGAATTACGGTTTGCATGACCTGGTTCGACATCTTGTTCGTCTTCAGATCGATTTCCTATTGAAAAGCAAGCACGTATGGGATTCGCCAGTTTTAGTGGAATCCGATGAACTGGCGAAGCTCATCAGCGACAGCTTCGTGCGTGAATCACAACTCGGATTATCCCGAAGTCACAAGCTGCTTAATTCGCTGGCGCAACACTTTACGATTGGGATCGTATCAAACTTCTACGGCAATCTAAGCTTTGTTTTAGCTGAAGCCGGATTCGGCCATGTAATCAAGGCGGTCGCCGACTCGGGTTGCCTTGGAATTTACAAGCCGGATTTGCAAATCTATCGAGCGGCGCTGGCAATGCTGGCTGCTGAAGCGTCCGATACGATCATGATTGGTGATTCTTTAATCAAAGACTGCTTTCCGGCCCGTCAACTAGGGATGAAAACTGTCTGGCTCAGGCATAGTTGCACTCCTGACGAGACGAATTGGCGGGAGCGCGCTAATTTCACAATCTCTACGCTGGATGAGTTAGTAGAGTTGTTATGTCGAATTTCTTAAGTGGCGCGATTATCGCCGCCGGTCGTGGTGAACGTCTGCGCTCCGCCACCGGTGGCTTGCCCAAGCCGCTCGTGGAAATCGACAATGAATCGCTGCTGACGCGTCAGGCGTGTTTGATGCTGCGCACGGGCTTGCACCCGATTCACATCATCGTGAATTGCGAGACCGCCGACCTGATGGATAGGCGCAAGCTCGCATTGCCCAGAGAAGTCGATCTGATAATTGCCGATACAGGCAGTTCAATGGAGTCATTGCTCGTCCTCGGCGAGTGCGTAACTTCGCAGCAATTTGTACTCGCGACAGTTGACTCGATAGTCGATCCGGAAGAATTTCAGCGCTTCGTAGATTATGGCCGGCGCGTTACCGTACAGCCGTATCTGCTGGATGGGGTCCTCGGCGTAGTGAAGTGGCGCGGCGATCGGCGCCCGCTCTTCGCCGAAATCAATCAAGGCGGCTTGATCACGCGTGTTGGTGAGCAAACACAAGCGCTGGTCACGGCAGGCGTCTATTTTCTCCCGGCGCGGATTTTTACTTATGCCCAAGAAGCGCGGCTGCTAAAACTCGGCGCGTTACGCGAATTTCTCAGCTTGCTCCTCGAACGAGGCCTGCAGCTTGGCGCTTATGAGTTGCTGAGCGCAATTGATATTGACGAAGAAGCCGATCTCATAGCCGCTCGTATATTTTTCGAACGTCAAAGCCGAGCGAGAGCAAGCGAATAATGAATATACGAGTTGTCGGTATCTATCGAGAAGCGGAATTTTCTCCTGGCAAGGAGAGCGCTGATCGATTAATCATGGATGCCGTTCTGGATAATCTCCGCTCGATAGGCGCGCAGACTTCGACGATAGAAGTACCGTCGTTCATCTCTTTACCATTGCCAAGTGTTCATTTAGCACTGGCGATGTGCCAGTCGGGACCGGCAATTGACCATTTAGCGGCACTCGAACAGGCCGGCGCTGTCGTAATCAATTCCGCCTTAGCAATCCGCAACTGCTATCGCGACTTGCTGGGGCCGGGTTTGAGTAGCGCGGGCGTTCCGTCCCCTGAAGGTGTGGTAGTTCGCACCGCGACCGCTATTGATGAACGAGTCCTCGGTAAGCTCGATCTGTCAAATCCGATATATGTCAAGCGAGGAGATTTACATGCGTTAGGGCCTCAAGACGTACAACGCACAGAAGATATGGCGGAACTTGAGACGGTATTAATGGAATTCGCCGGACGCGGGATTGAGGTCGTCTATCTACAGCAAGAATCAGTTGGGCAGATGGTAAAATTCTACGGCATTGGTAATGGTTCTGATTATTTTTCGTTGCTTCCGATGGAGGGGAAGGCGGGGGTGAACGAATCAGTGCGGCGTTCGCTCGCGCGCGCCGGAGGTATCGCAGCGAGCGCGCTCGGTCTCCAAGTGTGGGGTGGCGACGCGGTAATCGGGAACGGCAATTTTTCAATTATTGATTTCAACGATTGGCCCAGCTTTGAAGCGGTGCGCGAGGCGGCCGCGATAGCAATCGCGCGTCATTCACTGGTCTGCTTACGACGCCATCCTGCTGCCCGCGGCCTCTCATTATGAGTCATCGGATTCACAGATACGCTTTATGTGCGGCTCTCGCTCCTCAGTGGGCGTACTCCATGCCCAAATAGTTTAAAACGATATCCGCATCAACGTTGCATAGCATGGCGGCGCTGACGACCTGCAACATGCGATCAGAGGAATTGGCGGCGGTAGGTTCATCCACAGTTGGATCAAATAAAAGTGGTTCATCCGGCTCCGGGTCGCGCCAAAGCGCTCACGGAAAGCTTCGTAGCGAATTCTTGCAATCTCGATTAATGCCGCCGCAATCGAGAGGTCTTCTGGTGTTTCTTGCATATCAGTCAATGGCCCCCTTGTGGTTCGGAATATCCGAACCTGTGCCATCATTATGCTAAAGCAAAACTTACGCCATTGAACATTGATGAGCTAAACTTTACAAAATCGCATAATAGTTCAGGAGCAGCGATTAATATATCGAGAGAGCTACAGTCCCAAGGCGATTGTGTATCGATGCTATCTCTTGCTATCAGAAGCCATATTCTTTTATCTTACGCTGGAGTTGAACACGTGAGATACCAATTACCTGTGCCGCTTTTGATACATTCCCGTCGCATCGCCGCAACGTTTCCCGAAATATATCTCGCTTAAAACGCGACTCGTGCTTCCCGCAACGACTAACCATTATTCATCGAATCGCCGGATTTGACACTCGGTCTCTAATTACCTTTTCGAGGGCACGCAAGCGGCGGGCGAGCTCGGGAAGGCGCGGTTCGACCGCGACCATCCGGCGAAACACACGGAGATCGATAGCGGGGGCTCCACCGACTAGAGCGTCACCGGGCAGATCATTGTGCACGCCAGCCTGGGCAATAACTCGCGCACGATCGCCGATCCGCGCATGATCAGCGCATCCGGATTGTCCACCGAACTGGCACCATCGTCCAACGCGGACCGAGCCAGCTAAACCCGATTGAGCCGCCATCCGCGAAAACTCACCTACTTCGCAGTTATGGCCGACCTGGATCAAGTTATCGAGCTTGACGCCGCGCCGGATTAGCGTAGCGCCCATTGTTGCGCGATCGACCGTGGTGTTAGCGCCGATTTCGACGTCGTCTTCGATTACGACATTACCGACTTGAGGCACTTTCATGAGGCTCTCACAGTACTCGACGAACCCAAATCCATCAGCGCCAATTACTGCGCCATTGAGGAGTGTGACCCGATTCCCAATTATCACGCCCTCGCGAATCGAAACCTGGCTATGGCAGGTAAAGTCGTCGCCGATGCGCGCCTGCGGATAGATCGTGACGTGGGGATGAATCACCGCCCGCGCGCCGATTTCAACTTGGTCGCCGATTACACAATAAGCGCCAATAAAGGCGTGATCGCCGATATGGGCAGTGGGCGCGATGATCGCGCTCGGATGGATTCCGATCGGAGGACGATATGGGGGGAAAAAGATTTCCAATACGCGCGCAAAGTCTAGCGCGGGATTATTACTGAGCAGGACCGGGCAAGGGGCTTCTTCGGCAAGATCGGGCGGAACGATTGCGGCTGCGGCGCGGCAAGCCTTCAATGCGGCGGCATACTTTACTCCGGCGGCAAAGGTGATTGTTCCGGGGGCGGCACTTTCAATCGCAGCCGGGGAGACGACCTCGGTGGAGCTTTCGCCGCGAAGCTCGAGCTTCAGTTGCTTGGCCAATTCAGATAGCTTCATGCATCAGTGCTCCGTATATCGTGCCGTTTAGACGATCGCGGAATCTCAAGTATTGATTCAATTACGGCTGTGAAAAACTCCGAGCTCGGCCAGCGCGTGGATGATCTCGTTAGGAGTAATCGCGGTCAGACAATCATAGTGACCAAAGCGACAGCTTCGGGCGAGACAAGGGTTGCATGGTACGCGGCGAATTAGTGAGCGAACTTTTGGGCCGAGCGCACCGGTTCGAATTGGATTGGTTGAGCCGAATAGGCCTATTGTCGGAATACCGAGAGAGCCCGCCAGATGCATCGCGCCGGAATCGTTGCCGATGAAGCCATCACAAAGCGAGAGTAGGGCGATCAGCTCACCTAGACTGATATGCCCAGCGGCCACCAGCGGATTCGAATGAGTGGTCGCCGCGAGCGCGTCGCATCGCGAGCGTTCCGAGAATGTACCGAGGATGACACATTCGGTATTAAACCTATGCGCGAGCTGATCGATTAAAAAGGCGTATCGATCGAGCGGCCATTCCTTGGCCGGTCCGTAAGCCGCGATCGGGGCGAGCGCAATCAGCGGTGAGTCGGGGCGAGCACGACGTTGTTTCAGCCATGAACGCATCCGATCTCGATGGAGGTCGTTGATATCCGAGTCCGCAGTACGGAGCCTCTTCACCGATAGGAATTCCGAGAGTATCGCGCAGCATTCCCAGCCAATATCGGGACTGATGCCGGGTCAGGGCGTCATCGGAGGGATTCACCCGGTCAGTCAATAGGAATCCGCGTGCGTCTGTTGCATAGCCCGCGCGCCGAGGGATTCCGGCGAGCATGACCCAAAGAGCGGACTCAAAGCTGTTCGGGAAGAGGATGGCGAGATCAAATTCGCGGGAGCGGATATCCCTGACGATGTTCAACTTATGCTTCAAACTCCGTGGCTGGTCGGGATAACTGATCACTTCGTCAAGCCAGTCAATCCCATCGAAGAATCCGGCCAAACCACTTTTCACCAGAACACTCAGGCGGGCGAGAGGATAAGCTCTGCGAATCGCACGAAGCGCGGGCAGACTCATGACCAGATCTCCGAGCCAGTTAACCTCCTTCACGAGAATCGAGCGCGAGGTGTATTTCGAAACGGGGTCACTGGGCTGCGGCGGCTGACCGGGGCTCGATTCAAGCTCATCCATCACTTTAGATTTAGCCGGCGAGCTTGTGCTTGAGGAGGTCATTAATTATGCGCGGATTTCCTTTGCCGCCCATCGTCTTCATGACAGTTCCGACAAAATAGCCGAACAGCTTATCGCGACCGGCGCGATACTCAGCGATCTTGGCAGGCTCTGCAGCAAGGATGCGATCGCAAACCGCCGCAATCTCAGCTTCATCAGAAACTTGGCTCTTCTCCGAAAGAATCTTAGCTAAGGCTCTATTTCTAGCGCCGACATCGATCAAAATACTTGCGTTTGCAGCCCAGTCACTCACCAGTTCGGCGAGCGCAGTGTTAGCGGCGTTAAGACTCAACTCTCCGTCTTCAATCATGGTGAGAAGTGCCCCAGAAATCGGAGCGGCAGCTGAACTGACGATTTCGGGTCTCTCCGTTTCCCATCTCAAAATGCTGTTTATCACCCAACCTGCTGCACGCTTGGGAGTTTTGCCCATCGTAACGAGTTCATCGAAATGGCGTCCTAGATCAATATTCTCAGTTAAGATCGTAGCTTCATACTCCGAGAGTCCGAGATCATTCATCAATCGCGTGCGGCGGGAATCCGGCAATTCAGGTATTGAGGCCCTCAGACGCTCAACTATATCCGGCGTAACACGCAGTGGCGGAAGGTCCGGCTCCGGGAAATAACGATAATCGTTCGCGAATTCCTTCGAGCGCATTGGGCGGGTTTCTTCGTGGACCGGGTCCCACAGGTGGGTCTCCTGAGAGACGCGGCCCCCGGATTCGAGCAGATCGATTTGGCGGGCAACCTCATGCGCGATCGCCTTCTCGACGAAGCGAATCGAATTGAGATTTTTGATCTCCGTTTTAACGCCCAATTTCTCAGTTCCTTTTGGGCGGACCGAGATATTCACGTCACAGCGGAAATTGCCTTCCTCCATGCGGGCTTCGGACGCGCCGACGTAACGTAGAGTTGTGCGAAGCTCGTGCAGGTAGGCAGCGGCTTCTTCGGCGCTGCGGATATCGGGCTCGCTGACAATTTCGACCAGCGGAACGCCTGAACGATTAAAATCGACGAGGCTGAAATCGCCTTCATGGATATTCTTGCCGGCATCCTCTTCCATGTGGATTCGCACGAGACGGATCGGACGCTTACCGCGGTTGGCTGGAATGTCAATATGTCCACCAATACAGAGTGGCTGCTCGTACATACTAATTTGGTATCCCTTTGGGAGGTCGGGATAGAAATAACTTTTGCGCGCAAAAACCGAATACGGCGCAATCGTGCAATGCGCCGCCAGTCCCATCCGGATCGCGAGTTCCACTGCTTCCCGATTGAGCACCGGCAAGACGCCCGGCATTGCCATGCACACCGGGCAGACGTTTTCGTTAGGACCGGCGCCGAAGCCATTGGCGCATCCGCAGAACAGTTTCGAGCGGGTAGCGAGATGAGCGTGAACTTCGAGTCCGATTACTGCTTCGTATGTGTCACTAGCCATAACAGTTCACTTAAAGGGGAATGGGGCGGCGCGGACAAGCGCCTGAATTCTCATAAACGTCGGCGACGCGTAAGACCTTCTCTTCGTCGAACGGCGCACCGATTAACTGCAAACCGATTGGCATTTCATCACGATCGTACCCGCAAGGCATCGAGAGTCCGGGCAGTCCGGCGAGATTGACTGAGATCGTGAAAATGTCGGAGAGGTACATCTGTAGCGGGTCGGACATTTTTTCACCGAGGCGAAAGGCGGTAGTTGGCGCCACCGGTGTCGCGATTACGTCGCAATTCGTAAAGGCGAGTTCGAAATCCTGTCGAATCAGGGTACGAACCTTTTGCGCCTTCAGGTAGTAGGCGTCGTAATAGCCACTCGAAAGGGCGAAGGTGCCGAGCATGATCCGCCGCTTGACTTCAGCGCCGAAGCCTTGCGCGCGAGTGCGGCTATATAGCTCGATATTATTCTCTGCCTCCACACGCATCCCATAGCGAATCCCGTCGTAACGCGCGAGATTGGCGCTCGCTTCCGCAGTGGCGAGAATGTAGTAGGTCGCTGTCGCATACTCAGTGTGGGGCAGTGAGATTTCGACAATTTGAGCGCCCAGCATTTCCAGTTGCTTGAGGGCGTCACGTACAGCGTTTTCCACTTCGGAAGCGATACCCGCCACGAAATACTCGCGAGGAACTCCGACGCGCAAGCCTTTGATTTCGCCAGTCAGTGCCTGTTCGTAGTCCGGTACCGGTCGCGCCGAGCAGGTTGAGTCGCGTGGGTCAACGCCGGCCATGGCGCGCAACATGATCGCGGAATCGCGGACGGTTTTGGTAAATGGCCCCACCTGATCAAGCGACGACGCGAAGGCGATCACGCCATAACGGCTCACCCGGCTGTAGGTCGGCTTTATACCGACAACGCCACAAAATGCGGCGGGTTCGCGAATCGAACCGCCGGTATCAGTTCCGAGGGCGGCAAGACATTCGTTGGCGGCTACTGCCGCGGCTGAACCACCTGACGAGCCGCCTGGGACGCGCTCGCGATTGTGGGGATTCCGAGTCGGGCCGAAAGCTGAATTCTCGGTCGAGGAACCCATCGCAAATTCGTCCATGTTGGCCTTCCCCATGAAGATTGCGCCTGAGTCGCGTAGTCGCGCGATCACGGTTGAATCGTAGGGCGGGACGAAATTACCGAGGATTTTGGATGCGCAAGTCGTCCGGATGCCGCGGGTCAAGAAGATGTCCTTGATTGCGAGCGGGATACCGCACATCGCGGACGCTTCCCCCTGGGCGAGGCGTTGATCCGCAGCCTCGGCCTGTTCAAGCGCCTCACGCGGGCAGAGCGTGATGAACGCGTTGAGGCGACGCTCGACTTCGTTCATCCGTTCAAGGCAGGCACGAGTCAGCTCAACCGCAGACATTTCGCGTCGGCGGAGCAAATCGCGCGCTTGCGCGATCGTCAGGGCAAAGAGTTCTCCACTTATCGCCACTGGAGATTACTCGATAATTTTCGGTACACGGAAGAAGTTTTCCTGTTGCGCGGGCGCATTGGCGAGCATCTCGTCAGGGGCGTGCGGGTTAGTAATGTCGTCGCTACGCATCGGAGTTCCGGCCTCGCCGACTTGTGCGGTCGGTTCGATATTCTCCGTATCAAGCTGATTAAGCTTATCGATATAAGTGAGAATCGCGCTGAGATCACCGGCGAGACTGCGCTCAGCTTCGAGGTCCAGCTCGAGCCGCGCCAAGCGCGCAACGTGGCGCACCTGTTCGAGATCGATTCGGTCGGCCATATTATCGAATGGTAACATCCGCGATGATTGATGTCAGGTAGCACCGGCGGAACATTCCATCCGCCAGAGTTCGCGCAGCGCAAAGTGTGCCGATAAGATGAGCTGAGGTCGGTCGCAGCAAAAATGGGACATTATCGCCGCGGTTTTCTCCAATGGATTAGGACTCCCTACATCTATGGAGGCGAGTGGCTTGATCGTTGGTACGAAGAGCTGCCGTGGCGCGCGCGAATGCCGCTGGGATTGCGCGGTGAGCAGATCGCGCGGCGCTACCTGCGACGATGTGGCTATCTTATTCCGGCGCAGAATTATCGCGCGGCGGGCGCCGAGCTTGATCTGGTCGCGCTTGATCACAAAGAGTTGGTATTCGTCGAAGTGAAGACGTGTACGACCGACCATCTGGGCATACCGCAAGAAGCTGTCAATGAAAATAAGCAGGTGCATATTCGACGCGCCGCCGATTCGTATATCGCTTCCCGTCATGTGCGAGGGATTAAGACTCGTTTCGATGTAATTGCGATTACGGGTGCGGGGCGCGGACGCAAACTTGAACTGATCAAGGACGCATTCTGAATGCTCGATATAAAATTGATTCGTGAGCAACCTGACTACGTCAAAACGGAACTGGGCCGCGCCGGAGTGGAGCCGGGCGACGTTGATCGTGTGCTCGAATTGGATACCGAGCGGCGTCATCTCCAGCACGAAATGGACGAGCTACGCGCGCGCCGCACCCGCGAATCAAAGGAACTCGGCAAGCTGACGCCCGAAATGCGCGAACCGCGTCGGCTCGCGATGCGTGAACTTGGCGAACAGATTAGCGCAGGGGAGCATCGGCTGGCGAAAATCGAGCGACAGTTTCAAGCGGCGATGCTCGAAATCCGCAATATTCCGCGCGAGCACGTACCTACCGGTACCAGTGAAGCGGACAACAAGATCATACGGACTGAGGGCGAGCCGCGCAAATTCGATTTTACTCCGCGACCGCATTGGGAGATCGGCGAGCAGCTCGGGATTATCGATTTCGAACGGGGAGTTAAGCTGTCGGGCACGCGCTTCTATCTGCTGCGTGGCGCCGGTGCGCGGCTCGAACGCGCATTGATTGCGTGGATGCTCGATCTGAAGCGTGCGCAGGGCTACGTCGAGATTATCCCGCCGCTGATGGTCACGACGGCGACGGCGACCAGCACCGGGCATCTGCCGAAGAACGCCGATACAATGTATCGCGATAGCGAGGAAGATTTCTGGTTCATTCCGACCGCCGAAGTCCCGCTCACCAGTATGTATCGTGACGAAATAATTGACGCGGCCCAGTTGCCGATCTTCTTGACCGCCTACACGCCATGCTTTCGACGCGAGAAGATGTCGGCGGGACGCGACGTCCGGGGTATCAAGCGAGGCCATCAGTTTGACAAGGTCGAGATGGTCAAGCTGGTGCGTCCGGAAACGTCCGACGAAGAACTCAACTCACTAGTCGAGAATGCCTCGGAAGTATGCCGGCAACTAGCGATCCCGTATCGAGTCGTCCAACTCTGCACGGCTGATCTGAATGTCGCGAGTGCGGCTACCTACGATATCGAGATGTGGGCGCCGGGATTAGGGGAGTGGCTCGAAGTCAGCTCCTGCTCGAATTGCACTGACTTTCAGATGAGGCGTGCGAATATCCGCTATCGCCCGCAAGCGGGCGACAAGACTGAGTTCGTCCACGCGCTTAATGGTTCGGGACTGGGACTGCCGAGAACGCTGATCGCAGTGCTGGAAAATTATCAGCAGAAGGACGGCAGCGTGGTCATTCCTGATGTTCTACGCCTCTATCTGGGTGGCGAGAATGTTATTCGAAGCTCAGCCTCATAGCATCTTTTAACATATCCGTAACAAAGCCTGCTTGTACTTTCTAGTGCTCGACCGATGAGATGGTCAGAGCGAGGTGATGCAGCTTTGAGCGAAATTGCGGACGCGGTGGGACAGAGATTAGCGGTAGGAACGCGGGAGCGGCATCGATACCGCCTGCGTATCAGCGCGGTAGGCGACCGGCTCTTCGGTATAACGACGGCACTGCTAGCGATACTCATACTTGCGATCCTATTCGCGCTCGCGGCGGTACTGGTCGTCGAGGCGATGCCCTCGATTCGGCAATTCGGCTTTCATTTTTTGCTCAGCACCGATTGGGATCCGACTAATGACGTGTATGGTGCGCTGCCATTTATCTATGGGACGATTGTCTCTTCGGCGCTTGCCCTGGTTATCGCGGTGCCGCTCAGTCTGGGCATCGGACTGTGTCTAAGTGAGATGGTGCCGGCATGGCTGAGCGCTCGCCTCGGCTTTCTGGTCGAGTTGTTGGCAGCGATTCCTAGCGTAGTTTATGGACTTTGGGCGATCTTTATTCTGGGACCCTGGTTACGCGATCATATCGAGCCATGGCTAAGTCATTATCTCGGCTTTCTGCCTTTATTTCAGGGACCCAGAGTTTCGGTCGGAATGATGACTGCCGGCGTAGTGCTGGCGATTATGGTGCTGCCGTATATCGCGGCAGTCTGTACTGACGTATTCCGCGCGGTGCCGCAGGCCAATCGCGAAGCGGCGTTGGCGCTCGGCGCGACCCAATGGGAGATGGTGCGATTATCAGTGTTGCCGGTCGGCACGTCAGGAGTGATCGGCGCGATCATTCTAGGCTTAGGGCGCGCGCTCGGCGAAACGATCGCGGTCGCGATGGTGATCGGAAATACGCCGCAGATCTCGGCGTCGCTTTTCCAGCCTTCATCCACGTTGGCCAGTGTGATCGCAAATGAATTTGTCGAAGCTACTTCTACCCTCAATCTCGCTGCCCTGATCGAATTGGCCTTAGTGCTGCTCGTGCTGGGTTTGATTCTAAATGTGGTTGCGCGCGCTTTGGTGTTTGGCGCGACGCATCGCCGATTCCGGAGAGCCTGATGCGCGAACCTCCGCCGTTCTCACGACGTCATCATGCCTACCGCAAGTTGAAGAGTAATCTGATGGTTGGGGCAACAGTGACAGCGACTATTATCGCCTTAGCGCCGCTGTTCCTGGTGCTCAGCTATCTAGTGAGCAAGGGCGCTTCGAGCATCAATTGGGCTTTTTTCACCCGAATGCCAGCACCGGTCGGACAAAACGGCGGCGGAATGGCGAACGCGATTGTCGGCACCTTGGAGCTGATTGGAATTGCCGCGCTAATTGGAGTACCGAGCGGAATTGGGGCCGGGATTTATCTTGCGGAAAATCGCGGCCACTTCTTTACGCAGTTCGTAAGATTCGCCGCCGACGTCATGATGGGTGTGCCGTCGATCGTGATTGGAATCTTTGCCTATGCCTTGTTTGTACGGCCGTTCGGAGGATTTTCGACTCTCTCGGGGGCACTCGCACTCGCGATCATCATGATTCCGCTCGTTACGCGCACGGCGGAGGAGATGATTTTGCTGGTGCCACATGAATTGCGCGAAGCCGCGCTGGCCTTGGGAGTCCCACGCTGGCGCACCACGCTTTCGGTCGTAACGCGGTCCGCCGCGAGCGGAATCGCGACCGGCGTGATTTTGGCGATCGCGCGGGTGGCGGGCGAGACCGCACCGCTGCTCTTCACCGCCTTTGGTAATCGCTTCTGGTCCACCTCGCTCACTCAGCCGATCGCTTCGCTGACAGTACAGGTTTACACTTATGCGATTTCGCCGTTCGCGGATTGGCAACGGCAAGCTTGGGCAGGCGCGCTGGTGCTTACCGCTATCGTTTTAGCCTTGGAGCTGGGAGTAAGATGGATTACCAAGGGCAACGTTCGGGTGGCAAGGTAAAGCGATGGCGGACAAGCTGGTCACGCGGCATCTCAGCGCGTGGTTTGGCAAGACGCGCGCTCTGCACGACATCAATATCGGCATTGCGCCTAATCAGGTGACCGCGATCATCGGGCCGTCGGGATGCGGGAAATCCACTTTGGTCCGCTGCCTTAATCGAATGCACGAGGTCGTGCCGGGGGCGGTCGCGGAAGGCGAAGTGCTGCTCGATGAGGAAAATATTTATGCACCGGGTATTGATCCGGCAGACGTCAGACGGCGCATTGGAATGGTCTTTCAGAAACCGACGCCGTTTCCCACGATGTCGGTTGAAGACAACGTAGTGGCAGGGCTGACCTTAAATGGGGTTTCACTCTCGCGCGCCGAGCGTGATCATCTTGTGGAGTGGAGCCTGCAACGCGCGGCGCTGTGGGACGAAGTCAAGGACCGCTTGCATAGTCCTGGAATCAGCTTGTCCGGCGGGCAGCAACAACGCCTGTGCGTTGCGCGTGCTTTGGCGGTGGAACCCGAAGTGCTGTTGATGGATGAACCGTGCTCAGCGCTCGATCCAATCTCGACGGCGCGGATCGAAGAGCTTCTGCTGGAGCTGAAGGCGAACTACACAATCGTGATCGTCACGCACAATATGCAGCAGGCGGGCCGCACGGCGGATTTCACCGCTTTTATGTACACGGGGGAGCTGATCGAATACGGCGAAACGCGCCAGATTTTCACCAATCCGTCCCGGCGAGAGACTGAGGATTATATTACAGGCCGTTTCGGATAAGCCTACCGAGGTACAGCAATGGACGTGACACAGACCCAGCATACTAATCGACAGTACGAGGAAGAGTTGCGCGGTCTGCGCGCCGGGCTGATCGAGATGGGCGGTTTGGCCGAGAGCCAGATCGCCGAGGCGATTGAAGCGCTGGTTGATCGCGACACGGTCCGTGCCCGTGCGACGATTGCACGCGACGCCGAAGTCAACCGAATGGACGTTGAGAATGACGAGCGTGCGATTCGCTTGCTGGCGCTTCATCAGCCTGCCGCCAGCGACCTGCGTTTTATCACGACCAGCCTGAAAATCACGACCGACCTCGAACGAATCGGCGACAATGCTGTGAACATCTGCGAGCGAGTACTGGAATTAAATGAGGAACCGCAGCTCAAGCCATATATTGATATCCCGCGGATGGCGGCAATTGCGCAATCGATGGTCAAGGACAGCGTCGATGCTTTTATGCGTGATGATCCGGTGCTCGCGACCGAGGTGTGCGAACGCGATGACGAAGTGGATGGTCTGAATTATCAGATATATCGGGAGTTACTCAGTTACATGGCTGAGGACCCGAGCACTATCGCGCGAGCCACACGCGTCCTATTCGTTTCGAAGTACCTCGAACGGGTCGCCGATCACGCAACGAATATCGCGGAGATGGTGGTTTATATGGTCAAGGGTCGCACAATCCGGCACGCGGAGAAGAAGCCACACTCATGAGTCAGGTAGCAGAACAGGCGCGGGAGCGAATCCGTCACAAGATCCTCGTCGTCGAAGACGAGGCCGATATCCGCGAGTTGCTGCGCTACAGTCTCACGCAGGAGGGTTATGCGGTTGAAGAGGCCGCGGACGGAGCCGAAGCGCTCGACCGTATCACGCGACGCGCCCCGGACCTTGTATTGCTCGATCTGATGTTGCCGCGGATGTCGGGCCTAGAACTCTGCCGCCGACTGCGCGCCGGCGCCGATACTGCAACTTTGCCCGTAATCGTCGTTACGGCCAAAGGCGCTGAAGTCGATCGCATTTTAGGCCTTGAGATGGGCGCCGACGATTATGTAGTCAAGCCATTTAGCCCGCGGGAGGTCGTGGCCCGGGTTAAAGCATTGCTGCGGCGGACGCACGCGGCACGCGAACCGGGACATGGCGGTGTTTATCAGCGTGGCCGACTACGGATAGACTTCAGCACCTATGAAGTATTTGTGAACGAAGAGCCGCGCGACCTCGCCTTGCGCGAATTCGAGCTGTTGCGCTTCTTCGTCCAGCATCCAACTCGCGTGTATAGCCGCGAACAGCTCCTCGATCTGGTTTGGGGCCGTGATACTTTTGTCGAGCCGCGCACGGTTGACGTACACGTTCGCCGGTTGCGCCAGCAAATCGAACTCGACGATGCCAACCCGGAGCTTATCTTGACCGTGCGTAGCGTCGGCTATCGATTTAATCCCGACGGGCTTGACTAGACCGCCTACTCCCCGCTTCGCCGGTGCAGCGATACTTGGCCTTCTGCCAGCTGCGATTGCGTTAGCGGTATTGGTTCTCAAGGGTCGCGCGTCGCCCGAATGGATCGCGGCAGTCCTGATCCTCAGCGTCGGGACGGCGCTGCTGGCTGCGCGTGCGCTCGCGCGCTCGTGGCGCTTTAGAGCGGAACGCCTTGAAGCGATCGCCGCCTCGCTTACACGCCGTTCGAGCCCCTCACATTTGGTTCCCGACGATAACGACGCGATGAGTGCGGCGGAGCGTCGCCTGCTGGAAGCCGCAGACGCAGTAGTCAGCGAACTTAGAAGCTCGGCGCGGCAGCGCGCCGAATTTGAAGCAATCCTGCGCAGTATGTCGGAGGCGGTAGTTGTAACCGGCGCGCGGCGCGAGATCGTGATGCTGAATGGCGCGGCCCGCCGGATCTTCGACCTCTCCGCGGGAGGGGATTACCGGGGGCGCGACTTTGTCGAATTATGTCGCGATCCGCGGCTCCAGGAGTTTGTGGGACGCGCAACCGCCTCCGGACAAACCGAATTATTGACAGCCGAGCTTCAGATGCAGATACCGGCGCCCCGTGCATTCGAGGTGAGCGCCGCGCCGGTACATCAGCATCCCGCTATCGCGGCGCGAGTCTTTGTTTTTCACGATATTAGTCGGCTTAAATCATACGAAACCGCGCGCAGTGATTTCATCGTAAATTTGACTCACGAGCTACGCACTCCTTTGACCGCACTGTACGGCTACACGGAAACACTGGCCAAAGGCGTTGATGATCAAGATACCGAACGACGGTTTCTCAACATCATCGCGCGTCAGTCACGACGATTGGCGCGGCTGATTGACGATCTGGTTTCGCTTTCAGACCTCGAACGCGGACTCACTCCGCTCAAGCTTGAGAGTCTGGCGCCACTTCAAGTGCTTGAAGAAGCTGCGGAACTGATGCAGGAGCAGGCGCGCACCAGCGGGATTGCGCTGAGGGTTGACTGTCCGGCTGATCTGCCGCGGATTTCGGCTGATCGTGATCGACTCCATCAGGTGATGATTAACTTGATCGACAATGCGCTCAAGTACACGCCGCGCGGCGGCATTGTGCATTTGCGCTCCCAGCTTTCCGGTGGAATTCCGGTAGAAGGTTTGAGCGCGCATGGCGCTGAATTTGTCGTTACTGATACCGGTGAAGGAATTCCCGCACACCATATTCCGCGGCTGACCGAACGCTTTTATCGGGTCGATCGCGCGCGCTCACGCGAACTGGGCGGCACCGGTCTGGGTCTCGCGATTGTGAAGCATATCGTGCAGCTTCATCGTGGAACCATGAGAATTGAAAGCCGGATTCGCGAGGGCACAACCGTCATCATCTGGCTCCCAGCCGCCGAAACTTGCAGCTGACGATCAGCAATGCTGAGAGTTTCTGTTATCGAGCAGATGGGCCATCAAAACCCCATTCAGACGGGTCGCTTGCGATGCGCGTCTGGGATATGGAAAATGGGAGACCTTCCAGCAGAGCGCGCCCTTAGCTCAGTGGATTAGAGCATCAGACTACGGATCTGAGGGTCGGGGGTTCAAATCCCTCAGGGCGCGCCAAAACCCGCTAAATTCAATGGATTATTTTGGCTGATTGGGTCTCGGCTTCGTCGCGTAAGCATAAAATAGACGGAGCATAGGCGGTGAGACCGATTTTCTGCCGAAAATTCCGAGCTTGGGTGGTCAATACAGTATTGCGCGGTCTTGAGGAGGTGGACTTACGCTGCTCCCGAACGTATTTAAGTAGCTGCTTTTCGGACAGAACAGGGATCAAATGACGATCACCTTAATGGGATGGGTAGTCATCCCATTAACCCTGGCGATTTTTTTTGTTCGCCCGACCGGACTGATTGGCTGGACTATTCTGCTGGCAGTCTTCCAAGGCGCGTCGGTCCTTAATTGGGGGAGCGGTAATTCCACGATCGGCATTGCGCCCTATTACTTCGCGGCGTCACTTGCGATTCTGCATAGCATGCTTGTAGGAGAGAGCTTTTCTGTCCTATCGGACACAAATCACACTTATCTTACTCCACTCTTGTTGTTTACGCCCTATGCAATCGGCACCAGCTTTCTCCTGCCACAAATTCACGATCATCTTATGGTCGATAATTGGCGAGCTGGCCGTGACATCTATGTGAGCTATCAGACTCCGCTTAAATGGAGCGTAAGTAATTTAGCGCAAGCGATCTACCTGACCATAAATTTCGGTCTCGTCACAGCGATAGTCGCGAGAGCCAGGCGTGAGAATCAGCTATATCGCTGGGTTCGAATGTTTTACTGGTCGGGCATGATTGTTATCGGCGTGGGTATTTATCAGGAAGCCGCTTTTAATTTCGGGCTTCCTTTTCCGTCAGAGTTTTTCAACAGCAATACGGCGGGAACCCAGCTTTATCGAATCGTCCTTGCGAATTTAGGAATCGAACGGCTATCCGCTACTTTCAGTGAGCCGTCATTCGCCGGCGCATTTTTGGCCGCTTGGCTGGTCTTTGTCTTACTGTCACCTCGTCGCGGCACTTGCGTAAAGCACCCCGGCTCGCAGTCGTTGGCAGGTTTGTTAGCTCTGGCGATGACGGTATCATCTATCGGATATGCGGCATTTGCCACTGCGCTGTCCATATTGATGACACGATCGGGTCGGTCCACTCTAAGCCGACTCCGCATATCGCGGCGCGGCCTCGCCCTAATGGTAATGCTAGTCTTCACAGTAGGTGCGATGGCTGTCGCTGTTCATCATCCGCTGGAGGCGCTTTCATTTACATTTTTTGAGAAAGTCGCTTCAATATCGACAATATCCCGCCTCAGCGGCGATGCCGACGCGCTTCGCTTGTTCGCTGCCACGTTCGGTTTGGGCGTAGGATTAGGCTCGGACAATTCGTCTAGTTTTGCGACCTCGCTTCTCGCGAACTTAGGGATTCCGGGGACGTGCCTCTTCATTTTTATTTTGTATCGAGCTTTGGCCATCGCAAGGAGAGGTGGTGACAGCGAGCCTGGAGATGCCCGGATTAGGGCGCTGCGAGGCGCGTTTCTAGCTAATCTATTCGCGATGATTTTGGCGATTTCCGAGTTGATGTGGCCGCCGTTCTGGATTATCTTAGCCCTGCTCCTCGCGGAGTGTCGCGCGAGTTCGGCTGCGGCACCCATTGCAGAAACTAACGGTAAGCTAGTCAATGGAGACTTCGCGGATCAACTCGCATGAGGCGGTTAGATTGGTGGCGAAGCTCATCGTGCCGAAGCCCCGCTGTGGCAGTGAGGCATTATCGCACTCGCCACACGCGCTTATCACTCATTCGGTGTTCGGACTTATATTCGAGCCGAAATTTCCGTCAATTCTTCAATGTGGTCCGGCTCCTGGGCGGAGCGGCCCTCAGCCGTTCGCGGAAAATCGATGAGCGGGATAACTGCTATGATTGCGATTGCCATTAAGAAGCCGGCAATGATGCAATCCAAAAGTACGCGGGGCCGACATGGTCTGTCTGACGCCGCGGGACTATCCAAAACAAAACTCTGAATGCGAAATCCGCCTCTACCTGCGCCATTTTCTCACGAAGCAACTGCTTGGCGGCAAGATTGTAGAGCTGATCGCGCAGCAATGGGTCGGCAGTTGATGCGGCTTCTGATTCAAGTGACGCTATCGCGGCGCTTGAGCCATTGATCGCGCGCTTGCGCAGCAAGTCACGAAGATCATCGATATAGTAATTAAGGATGACTTCTGCTTGTTTTTGGCTGTGAGCTGCAAACGAAAGTTGGATATTCCCAGTCTTGGGCGAGACCTCACAATCGAATCGCTTTGTCAAAAGCCCATAGATTCGCCATTTTGGTTGTGAGTTACTCGATGGCAAAAAATGGTCCAAAGGGGATTCTTCGTCCAACAGATCACGTTCCAGATGATGTTTTTGTACCATTATGGTGTTGAATTGGAAGCCTGTCAGGATCGAGACATATTCGTCAGCGTCGTTTGAAGCTGCGCCAAATGAAGCCGCCAATCCTCCTAACGTGCTGGCTTCGAGACCGCCTCCAAGACCTCCGACGAAGCCGCCGATTCTACTTTCTACCCCCGATGTCGAGATTGGATGGATAATGGCATTCGCCTGATATTGTTTCGCTAACTGTCGGGTCACAAAGAAGGTAAGCACAAATCCGACAGCCGCGCCGATGACGATGACGGGCCAATGCCTGAGCACCTTTGATGCGTAGGGTCGGAGGTCTATATATTCCTCATTAGCAAACCATATTAGCAAACCATTGATCAAAGCCACGCTTCAGCTGATCGCGAGAGTGAGATGGGCTTTGCTGCTGATGTAGCAGTTTTTTTGCTGAGGTTAGCTGACGGTCCACTTCCATATTAGAGCCGCCTTTCGCGGATAGACATCTCCGCTTCACTGATGAATTTTCTATAGTGCCGGGCGAGACAAAACGTCGCCGGCCCACATTTAGCGGTCAACTTTAGTGTCTCTTCAACTATTGCGCCGTCCATAATTTAACCACCAGCGGGTACGATCGCAACTGGTAGTTAGCGAGAATCAAGTCGCAGCTATAGGGTATTCGATTGAGACTGAAAGTAGCACGCGTTCTTTCGTCTTCTGTCAACTGATGTCAATATCGCGCGACGTATGGTGCGCATCGTAGTATTGCATAGCCACCTATCAGACACTGCGAACCAATTTTCGCGGCAAATCTTCACTATGATACTGAGCCGTGTTGACATGTGGAGTTGAGAGTGACTGTAGCCCGATTCCTCGCGATAGTTCTTCTGGTATTTCGGGTCCTGGTTGAAGGTCAATTAGGGTCTGCTTTCTGCCGGATGGCGGCGTTGACCGAGATCGTCGATGACTATGCAGTCGCGGAAACGAAGATAATAGGCTCAGCTACGCGTCCGCTGAACCGGGATCGGAGGACGTGGGTGGATATTAGAGATTATGGCGCGAAGTGCAACGGTTTGACCGATGACCTAAAGGCCCTTCAAAGAGCGGCCATGGCTCTGAATGGTAATGGTATGATCCATGTTCCTGGAAGGGTCGCGCCCTGCAATCTAAACTCGACGCTAATGCTGCCGCGAGGCATCACTATTGAAGGCGATGGTATTAACGTCAGCGTACTGCGATGCATAGACCCGATAAAAGCGTGCATCGTCTTTGCAGACCACGGAGGCGGTTCACTGCCGAGAATAATGCAGGGTGGTCTGCGGGATCTCACTCTGAGCGGCAATGGTACGAGTAGCGTCGGGGTGTATCTAGGCGGCGACCCAGCCGGAATAGTCTCGCCACGGGATTGGTTCGGTGATGATATCGCGATCCAAAATGTCGAGGTCACCGGTTTTGGGAACAATATCCAATTAGGTAACAACTCGTTTCTCGAGACGTTCGGTAATGTGTTGATCTACAGCGCGGTGAGGCATGGATTTTTCGAGCCGGCTGGAATCGGAAATGCGGGTGAAAATGTGCGCTTTTTCGGCGGACAGTTCAATAACAACGCGATACCTATCGAACTAAACAACGTTTTTGGGGATACATACTTCTATGGCACATCGTTTGATTTCAATTTCCGCCCCTCAACCGGTGAATTTCTTTTTGCGACGTTTTACGGCTGCCACTTTGAGCAAGCTCGCGGCCCTTTCATTGAGACGAGCAGTTCAGAGCGCTCGGGTAATTCATCAATGCTATTTGACGGAAGTGAGTTCTTAGAGGATGAAACCAGCGGTGTAACGGCTTAATTCTTCAATATGCGTGGCCCTCTCGATCAGTTGACTATCTCACACGCAGTTTTCGGCTCGAATCATCCGGTATCGCAAATAGTAAATCTTGCTTCTCCTGTCGCGAGACAACTCGTCAACATTGCGAGTGTTAAAGGTTATAATACCCTCGTAACGATGCCGAAATGGATTAATGGTGCAAAATCCTGGAGCGGACTGCACATCAGCCCTGACAATCCAACCGCACCTGCGGCTCAGGGAGCGTTTAATTTGGGAGTCACAACTTTCGCAAAATTGCCTGATAGGTGCAGGGCAGGCGACGAGCTCTATTGTGTCGACTGTAAATCAGTGGCGAATGGAGTATCTATGGCCAGCGCCTGTGAGGGTTTGGGCAAAGGGTCTGCCGCCTTGTGCAAGGAACTCCATTCCTGGAAATGTGGTCAATGAATCCAGCAATTGCGGCTTCCCGCCTGATAGTCCGTGACTCCGCCCTCGACCAGTTGTTAAGCGGCAAGGAATCGTGAAGCGCCGTCGCTGCCGGTAATCGGGCTTGTCACGCTCGCAGTTATAATCATTGCGGCGATTGATCTGTTTGCAAGAGCCTAGTGGTTTCACGCCACTGCCGTCCTCGGTCCTGGCGAAACGGAATATGTCAGAACCAAAGCAGGCGAATCGCCGACAGCCTCATACAGAGAGGAGATATGCAGGACGTTATTGCCCGACTTTCAATTCAATGTGGATTTGGCTGCGCGACATCAGCTTGCGGATGAATTGCTGTCTGAATCACCCAGTCTCTTACATCGATTGAAGTTATGGAATAGCGATGGTGCTTCACGCAATCAGGCGATCTATGAAGCGCTCAGCCAGCGTCTCACTTGTAAGGCGTCAAACTATCCGGAGAATGTAGTAATCGGGTTCATCGCTCAAGATCGAGGCACCGCGACGAGAATCCTTCATTACTATATCCATGATCTTCGCCGCTTTATTCGAGACCGAGAAGTTAAAGATTCATCTGCCGCGGTCGAGACGCTCTACACCGAAATCAACAATACGAGCGATCCGGCGGCTCGCGCTCGACTCTATGACCTCGTTGCTATAGAACTGCAACGCAAATTACTGGCGCAAGCCGAGCCGGATTTCGCCTTCCGGATAGTGGACCCGCCTGCGGCTCCCGATATGTCTTATAGTCCTAGACTAAAGCTTGATTGCATTTTAGCCGCGTTGTTTTCGGGATTGAGCTGCATGGCATGGACCTTGTTGTGGTCCGGCACAGATAGCACGGCAAAGAGCGTTCGTTCTCAAACTTGCAACGTCAGGAATTCAAATAAACTGACTGTAATCACAAATAAAGCATGGCCGACAACGCGCAGCCCGCGTCGAATAAAGTGATGCGCCAATGAGTGGTCGTGACGAAGTGAATATATAATGCTGATTTCTGCAATCCTGCTATGCTTGAAGGATTCTCGTTATTCAAAGTCCATCGCGGATTTGCCGAACTGGATTTTTTTCGGCTTTCCTCGGCCTGAGACGTCATAGCAACTCACTCTAAAGAGTTACGCCGCATCGAAGCGGGGAACCGTTGTGGCGCTTCCATACTTACGATTAGGTCGCGAGTTGCGACGTACAGTTAGGACATCGCGTGGCTTTCACCGGGATCATCGAGGCGCAGTAGGGGCATTCCTTGGGTGCTGCCGCTGGCTCGGCTGGAGCGGGTGGGAACAGCCGATTCATTTGCCGCACCACCATGAACATCACGAAAGAAACAATAATGAAATCAATGATCGCATTGATAAAGCTGCCGTAGTTAATTGTTGGCGCTCCGGCCGCCTTGGCAGCTGCGAGCGATCGATAAGCCGTTCCGCTTAGATTGACGAATAGATTGTTAAAATCAACACGGCCGAGGACTAATCCTATCGGGGGCATGATAATGTCATTGACGAGTGACGAGACGATCCTGCCGAAGGCAATACCAAGCACGATTCCGACCGCCATATCCAGAACGTTGCCGCGCATCGCAAATTCTTTGAATTCTTTGAACATCTGTGTCCCTCCCGATGATCGATTCGCTTCGGCTGTTCCGCCGCGCGCGCTACGATAGCCGCTCGATTCGCGTCGTCGCAAGCTGCGGGCGGTCGCCAGAGGTGCGGCGCGCATTGTAGTATCGACGCAACTGAACTTCGGGAGTCGGCATGAAAGTCTCACTCTTTTATCTACCTTCGGTCGGAAATCGGACAGAAATCGAAAAAGGGATGGTCGGATTACGTGGTGAGCTTTACGACCAGATGCTGCATGATCTGACCGAGCAGGCCAAGTTGGCTGACGCGCTCGGGTACGATTCGATATCCTTTACCGAGCATCATTTTCATGCCGAAGGTTTCGAGCTGTCGAACAATCCGGTCTTACTCGACCTATATATCGGGATGCAGACCAAGCGGTTGCGGGTTGGACAATTGGGCGTCGTGCTGCCGGCGAATAATCCGATCCGGGTCGCAGAGGATATCGCGATGCTGGATCACATGACTGGAGGGCGCGCCAATGCCGGTTTTGCGCGTGGGTATCAGCGCCGATGGGTCGATATCATGGCGCAGCAGACGCATGGGATTCATGGCGCGCAGCCGCATCAACACGACGCGATCGACGATGCGAATCGCGCGGCTTTCGAGGAATGCTATCGTATTATCAAGCAGGCATGGATCCAAGATACGCTCAGCTATGAGGGCAAATACTGGCGCGTGCCGCCGGGTGAGACGCCATGGAATATCGACGCAACCAACAAATGGGGCAGGGGAGTCGAAAACGGCATTGTCAAAGCGGTGAGCGTCGTGCCCAAGCCGGTCCAGAAACCGCATCCGCCAGTGTTTCAGCCGTTCGCGTCATCCGAGCGCAGTATCCGATGGTGCGCGGCGGAAAACGTAACCGCGATTCTGCCGCCGCTCTTTCCCGATTACGAGCGGCAACTTTGTAACATCTATGCGGAAGCCTCCGGCAAGCCGCTCGGCGAGGGGATGGGCGTCCTGCGCGACATCATCATCGCGGATACAGACGACGAGGCGAAAGCCATCTGGCGTGATAGTGGCTATTTTTGCGGTCGTGAATGGTTCGAGCCGTTCGGCTTTTCGAAAGGGATGGAAGACCCCAAGACCGGCGAGACCCCCGATCTATGGGAGAACAGTCTGGCATTAGTTGGCTCGGTAGATACGGTGACGCGCCAACTGGAACGGCTGCTCCAGCGATTGCCGGCCCGATGGCTGTTCGCGTGGATGTACAATGGCCTCGTCCCAAATGATCGCATTCTCAAGATTATGGAGTTATTCTGGACGAAGGTGATGCCGCGAGTTGCGGATCTAACTTGAGAGAACCTCAAGACTTTTCGAATCGAGGGAGCCGCGTCTCCAGCTGCTTCTGATACTGTTGAAGCACTGATTCGGTTTCAGCGTCGGCGGGATAGAAGACCTCGACGTGAAGTTCCTGAAGTGTTACGTCGTGCGGCGTTGCGATGGTTGTGACCGTGCTAAACATTCGCGCGATCTTGCCGTCCAAATTTAATTTCATCGACAGGATCAGATCATGCGGCGCTTCAAGATCCGGTTCACGCCATCGGGCGGGCACGTCCGGATAACTGAGTATTTC